>JBBRQI010000009.1:0-99003 GCA_038226665.1 Lysobacterales bacterium
ATGCCATCGTTCGATATCGTTTCCGAAGTCGACAAGCACGAACTCACCAACGCGGTCGACCAGGCCAATCGCGAGCTCGCGATGCGTTTTGATTTCAAGGGCAGCGATGCGCATTACGAATTGGCGGAACACGTCGTCACCCAATCCGCGCCCAGCGATTTCCAGCTCAAGCAGATGCTCGACATCCTGCGCGGACGCCTGATCGCGCGCGGCATCGACATCCGCTGCCTCGACATCGCCGATCCGCTGGTCAACCTCGCCGGCGCACGCCAGACAGTCACCATCAAGCAAGGCATCGCACAGCCGGTCGCGAAGAAGATCGTCGCCGCGATCAAGGCCGCCAAGCTCAAGGTCGAGGCATCGATCAACGGCGACAAGCTGCGCGTGAGCGCGAAGAAACGCGACGACCTGCAAACGGCGATCGCGCTGTTGCGCAAGACCGATCTGGAACTGCCGCTTCAATTCGAAAACTTTCGCGATTAGCCGGTGGCAATAAATCCCAGGACGGCCGGAGGTCGCGTTGCTTCTTTCCGCAGCCACGGCCCATGCCGCAAGGTCCCTTGATCGTCAACCTCACCGAACTGGTCACGCCGTTCACCAGCAAGAAGATGGCGCGCGTGAGCGACAACAGCAAGTCGGCAACATCATCAAGAACGAGGCTGTTCCGGATCGACGTACAGCCGGAGAGCAGCCATGGCGCGCTGCCGCCGCGCAAGCTGGGTGAATTGATCCAGCAGGCGCGCGCGCATGCATTTGATTTTGTCGGACGAAGAAAGCGTACGTGCTCAGAAAACACTACCAGGTGCATGCAAGGACGATCTGTCCGCGCTGCGGCAAGCCATAGCAATACCGTGCATACCTTGGCTCCACCCAGCGTCGCGCACTTTTCTGCGATCATTGCCAGAAGCTGTATGGGTGAAAGCTGATCCGAATCCAGCCTTCCTTGCATCAACGAGCAGACGCGGTGCATCCAATGAAAATCCGCTTGCCTCCGCTGCTCGCACGCCTTGGCCGCCAGGCCGTACGCGACATGCGCTATCACGTCGCCGCCGCGCGTCACCGGCTCAGCTATGGCAACTCCATGGTTCCGCCGCGTTCGATGGTATTCGTCGGAGTGGGCGACTTCATGGCGGTCGGTGAGGAGTTCAAGCGGTACTTCATCGAACTCGGCGGCCTGGCGCAGCAATGGAAGGTACTGGACGTCGGCTGCGGGATCGGGCGCATGGCCATACCGCTGACGGGCTACCTGTCCTCCGAAGGCGCGTACTGCGGCATCGACATCGTCAAGAACGGCATCCGCTGGTGCAACAGCAGGATTGCATCGCGCTACCCGAATTTCCGCTTCATCCACACCGACATCTACAACAAGCTCTACAACCCATACGGGCGCATCGAGGCGAGCGCGTACCGCTTTCCATTCGATGACGCGTCGTTCGATTTCGTTTTCCTCACATCGGTCTTCACCCATATGCTGCCCGGAGACCTTGCGCATTACCTGGAGGAGATCTCGCGTGTCCTGCGTCCCGGCGGGCGCATGCTCGCCACCTTCCTGATCCTCAACGACGAATCCAACGCGTTGATCCAGGCAGGCCGCGGCAGTTTCGCGTTCGTGCGCCAGGCTGGCGGGTATGCAGTCGTCAATCGTGAGGTACCCGAAGACGCGGTCGCTTACGATGAAGCGGACATCCTCGCGCAGCTCGACCGCGTCGGCCTGAAGGTGCAACTACCCATCCACTACGGTTCCTGGTGCGACAGATCCGCTTTCCTCAGCTTCCAGGACATCGTGATCGCGGAAAAGCGTGCGTGACCGGCTGATGTCAACGCATGGCACGCCCACCATGCATCCCATCGCGGCCACGCGCAACTGGCTGCAACGCGCGGTGATCGGACTCAACCTGTGTCCGTTCGCGAAAGCCGTGTTTGCCAAGGATCAGATCCGCTACGTGCTCAGCGAAGCGCGTGATGTCGAGTCGTTGATCGCCGACCTGCTCGCCGAACTCAACCACCTGCACGAAACGCCCGCCGAGCAGACCGACACGACGCTGTTGATCCATCCACACGTCCTGCAGGATTTCCTCGACTACAACGACTTCCTCGACATCGCCGAAGCCGCGCTCACCCAACTCGACCTCGACGGCGAAATCCAGATCGCGAGCTTCCATCCTGACTATCGGTTCGCCGATTGCCTTGATGACGCGATCGAGAATTACACGAACCGCGCGCCACTCCCGATGCTGCACCTGCTGCGCGAAAGCAGCGTCGAACGCGCGGCGGAAGCATTCCCGGATGCCGATGTGATCGTGGAGCGCAACAAGGCGACACTCAGGCGGCTGGGTTCGGAAGGATGGAGGGGGCTGCTGTCCCCGCTGCAAGCCTGAAGCCGTAGGGTTCTGCGCGGATACAGGGAGATCTGAATAACGAACGCTTCAGGTTAGTGGCTGAACACTCCATCGTGCGGAAGCGCCGTGGGAGACGGGCGATGCGCAACCTAATCGGCATGGTTCGCCCAAACGCCGGCATGGCCGAATCCGCGATCGAATGGCGTATAACTTCTATGGATCGGGTCGATCCATCCCCTGTTTTCAATATCTAGGAGCACGACATGACGAAGCATCTGTTAGTTATCGCGGTTGCCGCTTGTTTCGCGACGGCTGGCATTGTCCAAGCTGCCCCGACGTCAGGCGGCCCGGCACAAGGCCATCCGATCGGCAGCAGTGCGCAACTTTCAGCGGTGCAGCGAGGCGCACTCGTGGCCCAGCTCGTCCGCACTTGGGGACCCTTCGTGCAGCAGGTCCATCAAACCAGCGTTGGTGCGTGGGCTAACCGCATGCAGGCCACCTTCAGCGCCAGTACTGACAGCAATCTACAGCGGGCTGCTGGGATGAAAACATTTCAGGGCATGATGGATGCGCTGACCGGCATCCATCTGACGGATGCCCAAGTCACCGATTCGCTGGCGACCCAGGCGCAAGTGCTCAAATCCGGCAACAGACCGGCGTTGCTCGGCAGCACCACAGCTGATCTGGTGTACAACCCGCTAGCTCCCTGCCGGATCGCCGACACGCGCATCGTCGGTGGCGCGATCAGCGGCGGGTTTTTCCGCGCGTTCCATGGCTATACTTCGACGAACTTCGCCACCCAGGGCGGAAACACCAGCAGCAATTGCGGAATTCCGGCGAACCCTTCGGCATTGATGCTCAACATCACCGTGGCCGCCGCCTCGGCGCCAGGCTACTTGACGGTGTTCCCGTTTAACACGACGCGACCACTCGCCGCGAACCTCAATTATGCGTCCGGCGCG
This sequence comes from Lysobacterales bacterium, assembly GCA_038226665.1. Taxonomy (GTDB): domain Bacteria; phylum Pseudomonadota; class Gammaproteobacteria; order Xanthomonadales; family Xanthomonadaceae; genus SZAS-103. The sequence continues at coordinate 3,302 of JBBRQI010000009.1, forward strand.
ACCGTTGGCAACGAAATCGCAGCCAAGATGACGCTCGGCTCGACAGACGAATTCAGCGTGTACGCCTTCGGAACGACCGATGTGGTCGTGGATGTGGTCGGTTATTTCATGGCGCCGCAGGCGACGCCTGAAGATTGCGTCCGCGCGCACAACACCCAGGATATCGCGCCTGGCGCTTTTTCCAGCCAATTCTTCATCACCTGCCCTGCTGGCCGTACCGTGACGGGCGGTGGCTGTGGCAATGGTTCGTTTTCGACCGATCTGAACGTCACTTGGAGCACGCGTTCATACACCGACGCCAACCAAGCCTGGTTCTGCGAGGCAAAGAATGTTGGTCCGGCCACCCAAACCCTCCAGGGAGACGCAATCTGCTGCACCGTCCCGGGACGTTGATATTAAGAACCAAGATCGTAGCTACGATCCTGCATCACAGGCCGGCCGAAAGGCCGGCCCGTTTTGCTTATCGGTATCGCAATCGTGGTTTGTCTGGCTCATTCAACAACACCTGAGGCGAACAAGACGGCCATGCTGTTCGCATCCAACGCACAACATGCACCAGCCTCCAGATCGCCCAACGCCAAGCCGCCGACGCGACTGCGGTGCAACATCACCACATGATTGCCGATGGCTGCGAACATGCGGCGCACCTGGTGATAGCGGCCTTCGGTGAGTGTCAGTCGTGCGGCGCGCTGGTTGAGAACCTCCATCATGACCGGCGCGAGCGGCGTCTGTTCCGATTCAAGCATCAAGCTGCCGCTGGCGAACAATGCGGTTTCGTCACCACGCAAATCCTCGGCCAGGGTGACTTCGTAGACTTTCGACAGATTCGATTTCGGCGACACGATCTGGTGCAGCAGCGCGCCATCGTCGGTCAGCAGCAATAAACCGGACGTGTCGCGATCAAGGCGACCGACCGGCGAGATGATCGGGTTGCGCAAGCGAAAACGCGGCGGCAGCAGGTCGTACACGACGCGGCCCGGATCGCGCGTTGAACAGGTATAGCCGACCGGCTTGTGCAGCATCAACACGATGCCCTGCGCGGGGTCGAGCGGTACGCCGTCGATGCGCATATCGGCGTGCGCATTGGAATCGTCCGCATACAGCACGTTGCCGGCGGCATCGGTGATGCGGCCATCGCGGAACATTGCGGCGACTTCCTTGCGACTGCCGTAGCCGAGATTCGCGATCAGCTTGAGGAGTTTCATCGTGGGTCGCCCATCATGCAGCCTTGACGGCTTCGATGACCTTGAAACCGCGCTCGCTCGCAACGGTGCGCACTGTGTGGAAGCGCTCGTTCAAGATCGATTCGTAGGGAAGGTGTCGATTGGCGACCAGCCACAGGCGTCCGCCCGCAATCAATGCATCCGCCGCCACTGCGATGAACGCGCGTCCGAGTTCCGGCAGATCGGCGCGACCCTGGTGGAACGGCGGATTGGTCACGATGAAATCGTAGCGGTGCGGCAGGCCGGTGGTCACGTCGTGCCAGTGGTAGTCGAGCTTCGCAGCCGTCGAGATGTTTGCAAGATTCAATCGCGCCAGATTTGATCGAGCTAGTTCGAGCGCGCGCGCATCGGCTTCGTACAGATCGAGCGACGTGACACGCGGACAGCGCGCGAGTACTTCGGCCGACAGATAACCATAGCCTGCGCCGAGATCCGCGCCGCGGCCGAACAGATCACCAGGAAGATGCGCGGCCAGCAACTCCGATGCGGCATCGATCCGATCCCACGCAAACACACCGGGACGGCTCATGAAACGTCCATTGGCGATCGGTCGCGGCGCATCGACGAGCATCCATTCTTCAAGCAACGCGCGATCCAGTTTTTCGTCGCGCAATGTCGTCCAGAACACCCGGCAATGATTCTTGTTGATGTTATGAATTGGCCCGAGCAGACGTTGCATGTCGGACTCTCCGGAGCGCGCGCCTTCGTTGTTCGCAATGCTCGCGACGATCGTGCCGCCGGCAATCGTGCATTGCGCTGCGCGCGCCAGATCCGCTCGCGCCTGTTCGCGCTGTCGCGGCGGTAGCAGCAACACCAACGGAAATTTTTCATCATCGGTAGATGCCACGACCGTCAGCCCGCCGCGTTGCAGCGCCTCGGCATACGGCTTGAATGTTTGTTCGCATACCAATCTTTCCAGTGGCATCGCGCGCAACGGCCAACCGTCTCGCGCATGCGCGAACAACACGCGCGCGTCCCGCGGCCATGCGAGCGCGCCCGTCGCGAACGGCAGCATCAGGGTTGCGAGCGCCGCATGATCGCCGACGCCGAATGCGTTTTCTGCACTCAAGATCGTGCTCCGAAAAATTGATGCGCGAGTTTATCGCGCCCCCGCAGCGAGTCGCGCAGGCGTAACAAGCGATCGCGTGTGAAGAAGCCTTCACGCAAATCTTCACAACGCCTCCACTGCGCCGCGTCCAGCATGCGCATACCGCACGCACTACGGCGTTGCATGACGCGCATCGTCGATCCGGTTCATCGTTTCCATACAACCCCTAGACGCAATCAGGAGTCACATCATGAAGCTTCGCAGTCTTTCCACCGCACTCGCTGCAACACTGGCTTTATCGACCGTCGCTATGGCAGCCGACAACATGGCCGCAGAAAACTCGATGGGCATGAGCGATCACTCGATGTCCATGCAAGACCCGATGGTCGGCGGCGCGGCGATGTACGCCAACAAGGACATCATCGACAACGCCGTCAACTCGAAGGACCACACCACCCTCGTCGCGGCGGTCAAGGCCGCCGGCCTTGTCGATACGCTGAAAGGCCCGGGCCCGTTCACCGTGTTTGCGCCGACCAATGAAGCATTCGCGGCGCTGCCGCCCGGCACCATCGACACGCTGCTCAAGCCCGAAAACAAGGGCATGCTTACCGGCGTGCTGACCTACCACGTCGTGTCCGGACGTCTCGACACCGCCGCATTGAATGCGCAGATCAAAGCTGGCGGCGGCAAGGCAGTCCTCAAGACCGTGCAGGGCGGCGACCTGACCGTGTTGGGCCGTGGCAAGCACCTGACCGTCACCGATGCGAAAGGCAATACCGCACACATCACCATCGCCAACGTGTACCAGAGCAATGGCGTGATCCTGGTGGTCGACAAGGTGCTGATGCAGTAACGATCCGCTGGCCATTTATCCATATAAAAGGGCAGCCCCGGCTGCCCTTGTTGTTACGTGCGTACCATGAATGCCGCGCTAGAATGTCGCCGATGTTTCCATCCGACGCACCACAAGATCGTTGGCTTGTTGGCATCGCTGCTGTTTGCATCCGCAGATGCAGCGAAACCCCTGTTGCTCCCGACGAACCACCGATCGATTGCGACAACTGCGCTAGCTGAAACCAGCCGCATGCGCAATTCCGCCTCTTCGGCAACACATAGTATGTCGGCATCCACAGACGTGCGCTCCGCCATCGCAAACGCGGCTGGAGCTTCTTCAGAGATGCTCGGCCTCGGCATGCGCGCGTTCGCGGCGCAGCAGGTACACGCCGCTCGCGACGATGATCGCGGCGCCGACCCATGTCGTTGCATCGGGCAACACATCCCATAGGGTGAAGTCGAGAGTCAGGCTCCACGCCAGCGCCGTGTATTCGAACGGGGCGATCAAGGATGCTTCGCCATGGCGGAACGCTTCGGTGATTGCATATTGCCCTAGCGAGCCGGCGACGCCGACGCCGGCGATCCACATCCAGTCCGATCGTGCGATCGGTATCCACCCGGATGCGGCGCAGGCTCCTGCGCCAAGCGTGAGTAGCACCATCAGCCAGACCACCATCGCCTGCGTGCTGTCGGTACGCGACAGCACGCGCACGGTGATCGCGGAAATCGCGTAGCCGACCGCAGCGAGCAATACGGCGAGTCCCGCGTAGCTGATGACACCATCGCCGCTCGGCCGCAGAGCGACGAGCACGCCCGCGAAACCGATGAAGATCGCGGTCCAGCGACGCGGCCCCACTCGTTCGCGCAAGATCGGCACCGATAACGCGGTGATCAGCATCGGCGCGATGAAGGAAATCGCATACGCGCTCGAGATCGGCATCCGGTGCAGGGCATAGACGAAAGCTCCCAGCATCGCCACGCCGATCGCGCCGCGCAGAAGATGCAGTGGCCACCGTACCCGCAACAACGGCCGCCAGCCTGTCGTCGCCAACGCCCAGGTCAGCACCAGCGGCAACGATGCCGCACCACGCAGCGCCGCGACCTGGAGCGGCGGGTAATGCGCCGACAGCGATTTCATCCCTGCGTCCATGATTGAAAACAGGCCGACAGCTGCGAGCATGGTGAAAATGGCGCGCGCATTGCCTGCATTGCGTGCGGTCATGCGCGGAATGTTCCAACCAGCTCATGCGACATGTCGCGTACGCTCCATCAAGGTCACGCGACTTTGCGATGACGATGCGTTCTGCGCAAGCATCCGCCGATCTTGCTCATCCATGCGCATAAAAAGGCCGGCATCGCTGCCGGCCTTCGTCGAGCATTGCATGGATTTCGCTTTAGCGGGAGATCGTGAACTGGCCTACGTCCACGCCGATATTCACGCCTTCGCCATTGCCGGCCAGCGCAAGCGATACTTCGCCCTTGGTGAGTACCTGCGCCTCGCCGGATTTCACGAGGCCTGCGTTCGCGCTCGCCTGGGCATAGCGTCCAAGGACATCGCTGATGCGGTGCACGTCGGTGAATTTGCCCGTGCCGTTGTCGATATGCCATTTGCCGGCGGTAATGCCGACTGCTTTCGCGCCGACATGCACGCGCATCGACTGCCCGTTTTCACAATTGATCGTGCCGGTGCCGGTGGTGTGCTTGTAGATCAGCGACCAGCCGGTCAAGTTGTAGTGAAGTTTGCAACCGAGATCGGCATCGGCAGCTGCTGCAGGCAGCGATGCCGACATCGCGAGAGCGCAAGTCGTCGCCGCGGCGATGGAAAGAAGTGTCCGTTGCATGGTAGTGCTCCTAGGTGAGGGGATCTTTTGATGAACCCGTGCCACAGTTTGCATGTTTAACCTGAACGAAAGGGAAAGTGGTCGTTTCTGGCTACCTAAGCCGTTCATCGCCGCGTCGATTCAAAAGCAGTCAATCCAGGCGCGCGATCTGCCGCAACGCATCCTCGAATGCCTCAGCCGGCTGGTCACCCTGGATCAAGTGGCGTCCGTTGATGATGACCGACGGCACCGCATGGATGCCTTGTTCGGTGTAATGGCGTTCCTGCGAACGCACATCTGCGGCATATGCATCGGTCGAAAGCATCGCGCGCGCGCGCGTCGTATCAAGGCCAACTTCGCCCGCGAGCCGCACCAGAACGTCGTGGGACGACACGTCCTCGCCATCGGTGAAGTAGGCGCGCAACAGCGCATGTTTCAATGCGCGTTCTGTGTCGCGGTTTTCGAGTGCCGCCCAATGCAGCATCCGATGCGCGTCGAATGTGTTGTAGACGCGGCCGCGCGCGTTGAACACGAAGTCGAGTGCTGCTCCGCGCGCGCGCAGCGCTTCGCGGTTGCGTTCGAGTTGTTCCGGCGTCGAACCGTATTTCTGCATGAGGTGTTCGGTCACGTCCTGGCCTTCCGGCGGCATCTGCGGATTGAGTTCGAACGGCTGGAAATGCAAATCGACCGCGATGCGATCGCCGATCCGATCAACCGCCTGCTCCAGTGATTTCAGGCCGATCACGCACCACGGACACGACACGTCCGAGACGAAATCGACCCGGATCGGTACGGGCGTAGACGACAGCGATTCGGGCGTAGCGGTCATGATTGCGATCTTGATCGTGGGATCGCCGCACAGCGCGGCAACCTGCGGTTCTGAAATACGGCCGGGTTGCTCCACTATCAAGCGGCGCGTTCAATTCCATCCCGCGTCACATGCGATCATGCCCGCGCACGCGTCAGGCCCAGCGTGTTTGGCCTCACCAGCAACTGAACGGCTGTTTGGCCCAGCTGTCGGCATAGCGGCGCGGATTGGCCGATGCATAGCCACTGCTGGAACCATAGCCAATGCCAAAATCGCGCTCGCGACGCGGCCGCGACTGGCTGCGGTTGCGGGCGGACGAACCTTTCGGGTCTGGATACGCGGCCTGGACTGTGCGGTTGACGTTCATGGCAACTCCTTCGTGGTTTGGTGTGCTGGTAATGTACAACACCAAATCAACCCCGTCATGGGCCGAAAGTCACCCTTCCACAAAGCTCAAAAGGCTGTAAGACGACACATGGTTTGCAAAATCACGACACATGGTTTGCAAAACTCAATTTGAGTGGTTCTTCGGGCCGTTTAAGCCCGTTTTAGGCGTAATCATCGCAGGAAGAACGAGCTGGATTCCCGTAGGGATTCCTTACAGCTGGGAAGCAGCCCGCTCGAAGCCTACCCATGTCCCCTTCTGGCTCAGCCCGCGACTGGCGAGTTCCTGCCGCGCCATCACGTTGAGGTCGACCTTGCCGGCAGCGACCGCGAGTAGGAGCGCCAAGTTTGCCATTTGTAGAATAGCTGCCTCGTCGTAGCTGATTTTGGCGATTTTTGCTGCACTAGCGATGCTCATGGCGGGACTCGTTTGGGATGGCGTCCAGTGACGCTCTGAAGCGCACCTGTAGCAAGCGGTTTCGATGTCGCGTCGCGACACGAACCGACGCCCCAACTTCGAACGATCAGCTCGCCGGATTGCTTGCGGGTTTGGCGCATGCCGCCGATGGTGTACCGAATGACGACCTTTGAATGCCCGAAGCCAGCGAACGCCGCACGCATGTCGGGGTGATCGTTGATCGTGAGGATCGCCTTGCCCTTCAACGATCGCATCGTCATCGCCAGCTCGTCGTATTGTCCGCGTCCGAATGCCGTTCCGTAACCGGCTGTGCGCCAGTACGGCGGGTCGAGAAAAAACATCGTCTCGGGCCGGTCGTAGCGCGCAACGCATTCCTGCCACTGCAACTGCTCCACAGTGACTCGCGAGAGGCGCAAATGTGCGGCGCTCAATTCCTCCTCGATGCGCAGCAGGTTGATGCGCGGGCCACCAGTGGTGGAAACGCCGAAAGATTGCCCGGTGACCTTGCCGCCGAAGGTGAGTCGCTGAAGGTAATAGAAGCGTGCAGCGCGCTGAATGTCGGTCAGCGTTTCGATGTTTTGCAATTGCGCCCAGCGGAACATTTCGCGCGACGAAAGCGACCACCGAAACTGACGCACGAATTCATCGAGGTGGTGCGCCAGAACGCGATACAAGCGAACAAGTTCGCCGTGCATGTCGTTGAGCACTTCCACCTTCGCCGCCTCGCGTGCGAACAGCAGTGCCGCGCCTCCGGCGAAGGCTTCAACGTACGTCGTGTGTGGATTGTCAGAGAGCAGTGGCAGCAACTGCGGAAGTAGGCGGGTCTTGCCGCCTGGCCACGGTACGACGGGTCTTGTTTTCATGTTCTCAGCCTTTGCGACGGTGGTCGACCAAGCTGTCTTCACTCCACGTGGGGTGACAGGGTCTTGGCCAAGGCCACGCGGCTGATCGCGTGTGTTGCGGCGTCGAGTCGGCATTGCCGTGCCGGCTCGACGCCCTGTTTTTAGACCTTTTCGTTATTGTGGCTGACGATACGCATGAGCGGATTCTCACCGGCGAGCAATGATTGTCCGCCGATGTTGATCTTCACCACCTGGCGAACGCCGATCGGATAGCACGCGACAATCTCGTCCCAAACAAGGCCGCCCGCGCCAAGGCCGTCGTCGCGGAGTGCTTGCTGGTCAAGCATGTGCGCCGCGTAACGGGTCGAACCGTCGCGCATGGTGAAAGGTGTGCTGTCGGAGATCTCGCAGGCGGCCCCGTTTCTGGTGACGATGCGATAGCAGAACTGCTCCGATACATCGCAAGCAGCAACTCGCAGACGTGCCATCGACTCCGGCGTATCGGCCTCGACCGCATCGATCAGATGCCCAACGCCAACGTCGCAGGAGCGCAAGCCTTTACCGAGCCACATGTCCAATGTCGGGCAACCGCCGCCGCCGCCGCCGCCGCTAGCGATGTTGGCGGTCACGGCCATAGCGAAACTGTTCGACGAAACAATCGCTCCGACGCCGACAGTCCGAATCTCCACAAGCACACTGTAATTGGCTGTTGCAGCACCTGTAGCGAAATTGTTGACGGTGACTTGCAACGCGAGATCTGCTGTGAACGCCGTCCAAGATGCTGTGGGGTTGGTCAAGATGCCACCGACACCGCTGGTCAAAGTAGCGGTCATGCGCACTTCATAGCCAGCACCAATGCCACCAGTGGCCGGCGTGTACCACAGCCCGCTTAGTGTCGAATAACCGGTGCCATCGCCAGTGAACGTGCCATCGGCCTTGAGCGTAAATGTCGCCAAAGCACTCGCTGAAGTGCTGCCTGTCATGTACGCGGCTAAAGTGCGATATGCAGGCGCAGCGATGATCGCGCCCGATGACGCGGCGGCAAGAACGCGACCGTGCAGAAGGCCGAGGATCATACGCCCGCCAACATGCCGCCGAGCCGCCAGGTGTTGGCGGCTGTTTTCACCAGTACCATGTTCGCTTCCTGGCCAAGTGTTTTTGCCTGAAAGAACACGGACGGATATTTCAGACTCACGCCAGAGCCTGCGACTGCTGTCACCTGGCCAGCACCTCCCTGGAAAATTGTGATCGCGGAACCGATCGGTGCGTTGTAGGTGCTATCGGGAACTACGGTGTACGTGATGCTTGCGGCGTTGGTGCACTCGACCGGGTTTTCGTTGTGGGTTGCATCGTTATTCACGGCGGTCGCAGTCAACGACACCACCGTGCGTCGAAGCTGGTTTGTATTGAGCGTGCCCGCGTAGATCTTGGCACCGAGTTGCGCGAGCGCTGATTCGACATTGGTTCCACTAAACCAGTCGGCAGCGTCAGCAATGGCGACCGCAGCTGCGTTAACAGAGACACCACCTCCGGCGATCAGCGCAACGATCGCATCGCGAAGTTGATGGCTGTTGCCTTTCGCCAGCGTGCCAGCTCCTGCAATGATGACCGCAATGATTTCCTCTTGAATGGCGGTCAGCCAATCACCAGACACCTGCGTCGCCGGCGTGCCGGTGGACGGGTTGCCGTCTGTGAACGTGTTGCTAAGGGACGCGCCAGGTGTGTCGATTCGATACATGTGGTTCTCCGAAACGCTATGCGTTGACGAACTTCGCCGAAACGTAGGCCACTTCGAGCGGCGTTCCGTCGGATTTGATGTTGATGGTGAATCCAGTGGTCAGCATGGAAGCCGTGGTGCGCAGGATCACGTCTTTCCACCACAGCCCGACGCGGTCGATGTAAGGAGCTGCACCGGCAGCGGTCTGCACCTCGATGGTCAACAGGCCGTAGTCGAAGCTGTCGTGGTTGATCGCCGCGCCACTGGGATAAGGGTTGGTCGAAACGACGATGGCGGGGAAGTACCGGCATCGCACGCGGATCTCGATCTCGCGGTCGTCCGAGTTGCTCTGCGTGTAGGTGAGCGCCTGCGACAGATAGTTCGTGTTGGTGATCGTGACGCGCCCCGTGGAATTGCGCGGCAAGCAGCCATCGCCCGGCGTGCCAGCGCTCAGGCTACCCAGCACCGTCCACCCTGTTGTGGTGACCAGGTCGGTTGCTGCGAGCAATTCCGCACCCGTTGCCGCAGGGCCTTCCGTGCGACGCGGCTTGATCGGTTTGGCAATCGGATCGCCATACCATTCAATGCGCGGCTGCGTGAAGGCAGCGATGCCGCCGGATTTGACGATCAGGAACGACAACTTGTCGACGCGCATCGCCGTGCGCAGCTGGCTGTTGCTGAGGCTGAACCGGCCGTACGACCCGTACACCTGTACCCACGCTCCGACCGGAAGGCCGGTGGTGAGCGTCCCGAGGATGTTGCGCACATAGACCGTTGCCGTCGGATCGCTGAGCACCAACGTCGCCATGCGAATGTTGCGTCCCAGCGTCGGGAAAACGACGTCGATCAACGAGTAATCGGCCAGCGCGATGCTGTTGCCGTTCTGCAGCGTCTCATACTCGGAATTAATCAGCTGTATTTGCGGTGCGCCAATGGAAGGCACTTCATCAAGCAGATTCTCGTTGGCCGTGGCGATGGCTCCCTGGCCGATCAGGATTTCATCGAACAGCTTGCGACGGTCATAGTGCGTATCGAACAGCAGATCAGCAACGGTACTGACGGTGACGTTTGCGCGCTTGCGGAAAATCTTGATCGATTGGGACACCTGGAGCGTGCGCAGGAACGCCTCGATCGGGGGGATGATCGTCTCGTTGGTTCTGACGGCCATGTGGGTGCCGTTCCAGAAATTGTTGTAACGCGTGCCGAAATCCATGTTCCTGCAATTCGGCGTCACGTCGATGAAGTAAGCACCTTGTTGCTCGGCGAGGTTACGAAAGATCGCCTGGCTGCCGATGCCATAGGTGTCGGTGTGTTGTGTTGAGATGATCGGAATCGCGCCGAGGCTTCGCACCGTCTCGATGGCTTGCCGCATGTTTTCCAGGAACGTGGGCAGCGTTACCGCTGCAGCGTCATTCTGTCCGCAATAGATCAACGCGTAAGTCGTTCCGCGATTGGCATACGGCAACGTGCCGAGCGTGAGCGTCGCCGCGCGCAGGCGCACCAGGTTATCGCTGATCTTGTCGCCGCTCTTTGCGAACGAATCGAAACAGAAGTCGCTGAACGAGGAGATCTTGCTGATCCACGACTTACCGGCCGGCGTGTAGTCGGACTCGGTGTGGCTGTCGCCGAGCACGGTGATCCGATCGGACTTGTGGATGTCGATCACGATCGGACGCACCGAATTGAAAGTGACATCGAGACCGATCTGGAATTGGTTGCTTGCAATCGGGGCAGTTAAGCCTGTAAAGCCCGCCGAGTCCGAACCGGTCGAGTAATAGCCACCGCTATCCGAGGTAGTGGCGACGCGTGGGACGGCGGTTGCGGGCGTGTAGAACGCGAGATAGTCGCCCCGACTCACAGGAATGGAAACGGAAAACGTATTGAGCCCCGCAACAAGCGTGAGGGATGTGTCGGAGCCGACCTGCGTGAACACGTAGTTTGCGTTGGTGAATCGCTTGATTTTGATCGTCGCGGCACCAAGGCTGAACACGCGTACCGACCGAATGACGCCATCAGCGATGACCGGGTCGCCAAGGACATAGGTACCGAGGGAAGTGCTTAATCCAGTGATCGGAGCGACTGGGCGGCCAATCGTCTGCGAGTCCGTCGGCAGCGCGTTCAGGCGTATGAGGTTGTCGGCGATCGATGCCTGGTTGCTGGTGATATTTCCCAGCACCGTGGTCATTTGCGCAGACGTCGCGGCGACGAAGTTGCTGTCGAAACCGATCTCAAGCCTCAACGTGGTGCTCGGCGTCGCGCTGGTGAACGTGGTGACGTTGCCGGCCCCCGTGTACCAGCCGCCCGAGTCCACCGGCGGAACGTTGCGCGCCAGTAACGTGGCCGGGACAAAGAAACCGATGTATTGGCCAGCGGTAACCGGGATGTTGACGGTCTTGGTGTTGAGCCCGCTGACCATTGCGACAACGGTGTCGGCACCAACCTGCGTGAACGTCGTGCCCGATTTGCTGAACACGCGCACCGTCAGGTTTGCTGACCCGAGACCCCACATCCGGATCGTCGTGATGATGCCGTTGTTCACATACGGCGTGGCTAGCACATAGGTTGCCGTGCTGAGCGCAGAACCAGTGATCGGCGGGCTGGCGACTGGCCGCCCGATGGTCTCGACGCCGTACAGCCCATTGAGCAGCGTGAGGTTTAGCTCGTCAGTCGTAAGACGCGTGTTGAGTGTGGAGATGCGATCGGCCGAAGCGATCCAGCTGCCTGATCCGCTCGCGCCGCTCTTGATGTAGGTGGTGTTATTGGCCAGCGTCGCGTCATTGGTCACGAGCGCAAGCGTGCTATCGGCATGCGCGAGATCTGCGTTGAGGTGCGCCAGTGTGTCCTTGCCGATCATGCCGGCGGTTTGCACGGCCTCCACGGCCGTCACACGCGTTGTCAATGCGGTGAGCGCTGCAGGTGTCGCCGCGATCGTTGCGTCGGTCTGCGACACCGGAAGCTTGCCCGTCGTCGGGTCGAGCGTTGCCGGCCCACCCGGCTGACCAGCGACAACCCGGCAGAAGCCGCCAGCGTCGACGCCCAGTAGTGCAAGGCCGATCGCATTCGTAAGGATGCGCGTGGTGGTCGCGGGTACGGTCGGGGTTGGGGTGCCATCGGCCATTGTCATTACTCCGCTAACGCCAAGCCGGTACCTTCGACGATCGCCTTTCCGGAATCGTCGACCAGGACATAGAGTCCGGTGTATCCGTAGGCAAACCGTACGATGGTATGGGCTGGTTTAAGTTGATTGAAACGGCATTCAAGAACCGAGTTACCCCAGCTCGCAAGTGGCTCGCCAGCGCACGACAGCCCTGCACGAAAATGGATGACCGAGGACGCCGGTGCGTGCGCGATCCAGGCGTAGATCCAAGCACCATTGGTCAGGCGATCGCCGGCGCAGCTGCGCCCTGCAGAGAAGGGTTTCGGTTCCTCGATCGAAACCGCAAAGCCTGCAGCAGCAGCCATGCCGACGAAGTACGGAACCGATTGACCGCCCGTCGAGGTCAACTTCGCGATCAGATCCTGACGCCGTCCCTGCACGGTCTCGCGCAACGATCCGCTGCAGTTGTCCGGCAATCCGGTTACGCGTTCCCAATCGGCGAGCAGTTCGGCCGTCGTCTCCGGGTTCGCTTCGATCGAAAGTGATTCGGCGCGATGATCGACGCGTGCGAATTCTTCGGCCTTCGCGGCGAGCAGCGCGGTGAGCATTGCATTCGCATCGCGCGGCCACGCCGGCCCGCGCGGTAACAGCGCCTGCTGCTGCGCCAGATAGTCGTCCGCGCTCAGGCCCATGTGATGTCCCCCATGACTGGCATGCTGCCCGCAGTGGCCACCACGTTCGCTGCCGGAACGGTGACCAAGTGATCGAACTCGCCGGTAGCGATCGAGATCGCTTCGTTGATGTGGCTGATCAGGATCGTTCCGCCTGGCTGACCTTCGCGCGCGATCAGATCCGCAAGTTCGGCCTGCACGGCAGCGCGGATCGCGGTGCTGTCTGGCGCCAGGTGGATTGTGAAGTTGACCGAAAGCGGTGTCGGCGCAAGCACGGTGACGATCGCGGTCACCGGCCGGCGTGCATCGATGTATGCCTGCACGGTCGCAACCTCGGTGGAGTCTGGAATGATCCCGACATCGCCATCACGAACGAAGAACACCGCGACCGTGCCGGGTCCGGTGTAGAGCGGATACACCCACACGCGGGTGACGCCAGGCACGTCGAGCGCCCAGCCCTGGTAGTCGTAATCCGCGCCGCCTTGTGGTGGCTTGCGGATGCGGAACAGCAGTCGCGCGCGCAACCCATCGTCCGCTTCCACGTCAACGCCGCCGCTGATGCCGTTGCTGTCCACGATCGCCGCCGAGCTCACGCTCGGTATCGCACTCACCATCACCAGCGTGCTGCCGGCGTCGGTGTTGCTCTCCGCGCCGGGCATGGTCGCGATCACCGGGGCCACACCGACGCCGGAGATCAGGGTCGCGTTTGCCGTAGTCGCGTACTGCACGCCATCGGAACGCTGCAGCAAGGTGCCTGCCGGCACGGAAAATCCACTTGTGCCGGAGACAGCAACGTTGCCGACAGCGAATGTCGACGACGCACGCACCAGGCCCCACACACTGGCCCATCGCTCCAGGTATTCGGTCTCGGCCGTATCGATGATGATCTGTTTGGCCACGTTGTCGATGTAGCCGTAAAGGCCGTGCGCAACTCCGGACTCCACCGTCGAGAGCACCGCGAGATTCGATCGACGCAGACGCGCGTCGGCGCCGGTGAGGCGCGACTCGATGTCCGCGGCGATGCGTTCGCGCAGCTCGGCAAGGGTCGGACGGCTAAGCATCGGGATTAGACCAGAACGCATCGAAGCGGTAGCGGACCGGAGGACCGATCGCGCGCGAGATCACCACGCCAAGGCCAAGCACGCCCTGGCTGACGATCTCGGCCGTCACGTCGACCGCGCGCGCGATCCCGTCCTCGACCAGCCATTGCAATGCCTCGGCCGCGTAATCGCGCGCGCGCGTCACCACGCTCTGCAATTGTTTCTCGCGGCTGAGCAGCCACAGTCGCGAACCAATGCGATCGCCAGCCACATCACCCAAGGGATCGCCCCACCACCCGCGTCGGTCATCGGTGCCATCGGGCAGCACGTCGTCGGCATTCGCGCGGCGGTCGGTAAACAGGCTGATCACCACCGCCGACTTCAAGCCATCGTCCTCGACCAGTCCCGGCACCGCGATTACATAGTCGCCAGACAGGTTCGCCCAGTTCGTTGCGATGTCCATCAGGTCATCTGCCGATCGGGGCCCGGCGAGCTACCGTGCACGTGCGGGTTGTAGGCATCACGCATTTCCTGCATCGAGCCGTTGTGATCGCTCACGTCGTGATCGCACGCGATCGAGCCTTTGACGTGCAGGTCCTGGCTGGTTTCGACCAGCGGTGTGGTGAGCACCACTTTCATTGCGGTCTTGATCTCCAGGTCGCCTCCGCGCTTGAACCAGATGTAATCGCCCTCGTCGGTGTAGAGCGCGACTTCGCCGGGCGCCATGTTCTTCAAGCGATAGCGACGGTCATCGACGACGAGTGCCACCAGGTGGCTGCGGTTGCCGCCGATGCTGCCGACGATGGCTTCCGCGCCCGGTTGTGGATTGCTGGTGAAGCCGTACGGCTGGAAGTGTTCGGCACCGTCGCCGAGTTCATCGGCGAGCAATTGCAGCTGCAATTCCTGCATCTGCTTCGTGTCGTCGACCAGCTTCACGACGGCGCGGCCGAGCATCAGCCGCATGCTGCGCGCGAGCGGCGCGACGTGGGCGCGGATATGGTCGCCGATGCTCATCCGTCGCTCCCGAAGAAGGCGTCTGTGGCGTCGGGCTTTTTGCCTTTCTTGCCCTTCTTGTCTTTCTTGACGTGCTTCGGTGGCAGCACGTCGTACGCCTCGGCGATCGTCAGCGAGATCTCCGCGCGCGTGCCTTGTTCGTCCAGCGTGAGATCCACTTCCTTGATCAGCAAGTCGCGGTCGATGCCCAGCCACGGATCGCGCACGGTGACCAGCTTGTTCGGCGACCAGATGTCCCCGCTCGGCACCGACCAACCCTGCACGCCGATCTTCGCCTGCAGCGCACGCGCGGCGCGCACCGTCGCTTCGAGTTTCGCTCGCAGGTTGAAGTCGGCGATCTGGCCCTGGTCCTCGCATACGATCACCAGCGGCCGGTAGCGCTTCACGTCGGCATCGGTGGCCATTCCCTTCTGCGCAACCAGTGGCTCGCCGCTGTCGTGATCCGTGCCCGCACGCTGGCCTTTCACGGTGTACTGGCTGAAGCGCTTCGACTGATCGTTTTCCCCTTCGGCCTTGAGGATGTTGACGCCGCGCTCAAGCGTCACGCCGATCGACGCGGTGCCGGGCTTGCCGAGGATCAGGCCGCCCTGGCCATCGGACAGCAACAGCACGCCGCGAAGACGCGCAGCGCGCTCCAGGCACTCGTAGCAGGTCTCGCCCTCCTGGATCTTCCACTTCGGAAAGACCGCGCCGATGTCGGTTTGGACCAGCACCTTGATCTTGAACGGCGCGCACAAGTCGCGCGCGATCTGATCGAGCTTCGCGTTGGTCCACTGGCCGGTCTTGTAGATCGCCGAGCAGTCCACCAGGTCGCACGTCGCATCGCGGCCCTCGATGCTGACGTTGTGGCTGCTGTTGTCGTAGGTGACCTTGACCTTGTCCACCGAGCCTGTGATCACGGTCTTGCCGTTGACAGCCAGGCTGCACGCATCGCCGGTGTGGATCTGGCGCGGCGTCGCGTTGTCCGGCCACAGTTCGGTGACCTCGATCAGGAACTTGCCGGCGATCTCCTCGATGCCGCGGTGCACGTTCGCCCGCATCCATCCGCCGTATTCGGTGCCATTCACGGTGAGGATCAAGTCAGGCATCGATCGGCACCTCGATCGATTGTCCACTCGGCACGAACCCCGGACGCGCGATGTTGTTGCGCGTCAGGATATCCACGTCGCGCTCGGGATCTTCATACAAGCCGTAGGCGATCACCAGGGCGGGGAGCGTCGCCGGCGGCGTGTAGCGCACGATGCGCGCGAGGTTTGCGCCGCGCGTTGCCACGTCCCTGGCCACGGTGGCGCGCAGCGTGTTGACTGCGGCATACACCGTGTCATCGGTCGTGGCGTCGAGCAGCGTATCGATCGGTGCGAGCACCGTGCCGAGCACGGCCTGCGCCTGATCGTAGCTGTCGAAATCCATGTCCGCGATTGCACGCGCCGCCTCGGTGATCGCGGCCGTGCGGACCAGGGCGACGATCGCGGCACGATTCGCCGCCTCGGTCACTCGCGTCGACGTGAAAGGCACTGGCAGCGTCTGCGCGGGCGTGAAGGCTGCGAGCGCGACCAGCGGCGCGACGGCCGTCGCCGCATCCGGCGCGGTGGTGCGCAACGCGGTGACCACGTCAAAGATGCTTTGACCGAGCGTTGATGGCGCGTTGAGCATGCTGGACGCACCGTCATCGAGCGCGCCGATCAATCCTTCGAGAATTCCTCGGCCGAGGATGTCGCCCAACGGGAAACGCGCGAGCGCGCGGACCTGGCCGAGCGCTTCGGTGATCGTGCCCAAGGCGGACAACGAAGCGAACGCGGGCAGACCCGAGATTGTGAAACCACCGGCGAAGCTATCGACGGCCGTCGTGGACGCCGCATCGGCCGCGTTGTTCGTTGCAGTACTCGTGTCGGTCGTCGACGACGGATAGATCACATCGCCCGACTCAACGAACGCGAGCGTGATCCGCGCCATTCCGCCTTCTTTGGTGGACTCACGGACGTGGCCATAATCGGCCACGCTGACCTGCATTTCGCCAAAGTACGGATGCACCAGGCGACCGAGGCCGGGTTGTTCGAGCGCGCTGATCAGCGCGTCGCGCGCGCCCATGTAGTTGTCGCCGATGACGATCGCTTCGAGGTTGATCTGTCGCGACTTGCGTCCGAGATCCTCGGAGAACGGTTTGTCGCGCAGCGGATATTCGTGCAACGCGGTGCGACGGCCGTGCGCGCTGTCGGAGGCCTCGACCTGGAAGGCGGCACCACGGAACGACGCGTCGCGGAGTTGGTCGCGCCAGGTCATAGCGAAGTCATCATCCGGCCGGCGGTAGCCATCACGCCGTCGCGTGCCATGTTGCGCACGGTGGTTTCAATATGGGAGAAAGCGCTGCCGGGAGTGACGCCGCTCACTCTTGCGTTGCCATTTGAATCGATGGTGACGTGCAGCTCGGCTTTCTTCTCCTCAGCGGTTTGCTTCACACCGTCAAGTTGTTTCTGGGCATGCATCATCGTCTGGAAGATCTGCGCCCTGAGGTCTTGGCCCGACCTGTCCATGCGCCACGCGTCTTTCTTCGCCAGGTCGGCGTGGACGCTGTTCAGCGCATCCTTGCTGAACGGCATCGTCATCAGGTTCGTGAGCTGCGAATTCGTGAGGTTCGGATTGACTGCCTTCATGATGCCGGCGGAAGCCGCAGTGCCACCGGCGAGGCCGAGAGCCGTCGGTATGCTCGCGAGACCGGCAAAGCCCACTCCGGCACGCATGCGCGCGAACCACGACAAGCCAGTTGCGCCACCTGCGCCTGCGGCGACATCTTTTCCAATTACAGACACGGGATCACTCGAAGAACTCGGCAATGCGCCGCCTGGCCAGTTCGTCACGTAAACCGGCGTGATGCCTGCAACTTGCTCGAGTACTTTGGCTTTAATGATTTCTTCGGGCTGCGAAACCAGTTTGGTGAGGATGCCGCCGCCGAGTTTCTTTGCGAGCAAAGCGCCGATCCCCAGCGCAGCACCGTCTTTCACCATATCTGTTCCATCGAGCCCAAGGCCGCCGTGGTTCTTGTCGTTGATCAGGTATTCAATGCCGTTGGCGAGCTGGCGATTGACCTTCATTCCGACCTTATCTGTGAGCTCGGCGAACGCCATGTTGAGGCGCAGGCCCTGGTCGGCCATGTTGTTGAGCGCGTCAGGAAGGCGGCCAGTAATGAAACCATCGTTATTTGTCTTTGCGTTGCTAACCATTTGGGCGACGTTGCCGCTGCCGCTTTCGAAGAAAGAGCGCACGCCTGCCATCGCCTTCAGCGAGGTACCCTTGAACACTTTCTCGAAAAACGCTTCTTTAGCCTTTTCTTTTTTCAGCTTGTCGAGGTGGTGTTGGATGTCGGAAAACACGTCGAGCACGTCGGCGCGGTGTTGATCCTTGCCGACGAAAAATTTCACCCCGGTGTGCTTCTGCACCGCCATCATCCGCTTCGCGTTTTGGAACACCTGCAGCAGAGCGTTCGCATTCAACGTCAGTTTTTCCGGATCGTTTTTCGCCATCTGACCGAGAAACGCCGCGTTTTCCTTAAAATTCAAGCCGGCTGTCTTTGCGTTCACGCTTTCCGGAGAGGCCAGCGTGGCGCCCAGCAGATCAGTAGTGCCATAGCCGTGGCCAGCACCACTGGCGGCGGCCAGCTCGTTCATTACCCGCAGCGCTTCCTTCGGCTTGGAAAGGTCAAAATTGAACTGTTTCGATGCGACCTCGAGCGCGCTCTGAAGCGTTTCACCCGAAGCTGCGGTCACTGCCATCGCCTTGTTGACCGCATCAAGGGCGGGCAACGCTTCTTTCATATCGCGCATTCCATTGCCGACCATCGCGCCCAATTGGCCGACGAGCTCGTCCATTCCGGTCCCGGTCTCTCGGGCCATCTTCCACAGTTGCGTACGCACGCCCGATAGTTCGGTGGACGTGAGCTTCGCTGTCTGGCCGAGGCGCATCATCGATTTGTCGCGCAGCGCGGATTCCTTTATTTTCTCGAAGGTCTCCATGCCCAGCTTCATCGCAACCAGATCGATGCCGAGGCCGCGCATCATGCCTTCACCGACTTTGCGGAAGCGCTCCATGCTCCGCTGCGCGAATTCGGCTTCCTTGCGCTCGGCATTGCCCAAACCGCGCACAAAGTTCTGCGCATCCAGCATCAACCGCGCAGCAAGGGTGATCTCTTCAGTCATCGGTACCTTTGGTGACCAGCTTCAAGAGTTCGTAAAATTCGGCGACCGGCATCGCGCGGATCTCGCTCCGCGACCAACCGGTCCTCATGGCTATCAGCAGCTCGGACGCGAGAAGGCTGGTTATCCGGGCTGCTCGGCTTCCCCCTCTTCATCCAGCTCCCGCTGCGCTATGCGCAAACGCGCAAAATCTCCCGGCGGCAACTTGCCGATAACAGCCAAGGTGAACGGCCCCTTGAAGTCGCCGATGCGCACCAGCTGGCGGCACAGCAACGCGCCCGAATAGGAAAACGATTTGTCGATCGGCGCGTCGGCTTCGGCCGCGAACATGTCGGCCGTGGTCATCTCGCGCAGCTCGAACTCGGTGTGAAACACCTCGCCAATCTTCAGGCCGCGCTTGAGCGTGCCGATCTTGGTGGCGGACATCAGGTGATTTCCTCGAAGTCGGCGCACGCGATGCTCAGCTTCACGTTGCCGCCGGAATTCGCTGTCAGCTCCGGAGGCGACGCAAGCCAGGCGTTGGCACCGGACCACACCTGGCCGGTGTCGGCCGAGAACGTCACCGTGGAATCAGTGAAGTCCAGATCCTTGACCGACTGGCCGGCGGCAAGCGACACCGTGCAGTCGAGCATGCCTGGCGTGGGTTCCTCGCTGAAGCCGAGCACCTTGTTCGCGCCCACCACCGGCGCGCGGTTGACGCCGCCCAGCTTGAGCGTCGCACCTGGCATCGAGTCCAGCACCTGCGACCCGATGCGGATCGTGGCCTTGCCCATTCTCTGCGACATAAAAACTCCTTGAAGCCGTGTATCAGCAGTGAAAAATCAGAGGATAAATTGCACCGAGCCGGCGAAGACTCGGAACTGGTTGACCACGTTGGGCGGCAGGATCGCGTCGACGCGGTTCGGATCACTGTCGTTGCGCACGACGAGGATCGCCGCCTTGTAGGCGTCAAAGTCCTCCATGAGCCCGGCATCGATCCACTCGCGCGCAAGATGCAGGAGCTCCATCTTGATCAGCGATGGCGTCGCAACGTATTGGCCGGGTGCGACCGGCGTGCCGTCGTCGGCGAGCTTGTGGCGCGGGAAGCGTGCGGCGATGCGTGCGCGCACCGAGTAGCGCAGGTAGGCGAGCGTGCGCATCGTCTCGATGTCGAGGTAGCTGATGTCCGGGAATCCGCTCGCGTTGAGCTGGTAGGTGGTGATCAGACGCTGGATCATCACTTGGCTGCCGGCATTCACCTGCAACGTGGCGATGCCGGAGTTGAGCAACGATTCGCTCTCGGGCTCGCCCAGGCGGTCGCCTGGCCATGCCGGCAGAACGCCAGGCAACACCAGCGTCTGGCGCGGACGCGCGGGGTCGGGCTCGGACGCGTCAACCGCCGCGACCACCGAGGCCACGATCCACGGTGCAGTCGGCGACTTGGCCGCACCCACGATGCATTCCTGCGGGCAGTTGCGGGTGATACCGATGTTGACCATCGCACCCACCGAGCCGCTGATCGCCGAGATCGCCTGGCCTTCGCGCTGCACCATCGGGCCCCAGCGCGCAGCGAGCTCGGTTTCGATCGCGGTCAGGCTGGTCGCATCGGTCCACGGATTGACGATCGTCGCGTAGGTCGCGCCGGCCATCTGCGCGATCGCGACGGTGATGTCCGGGTTTGCCGTGCCGCCCGCCATCGCTGTGATCGCGCACGCTGTTCCGGCAGGAAGCACCTCACCGAAGTTGTAGTTGATGCGCAGGTCGAGGCTGTTGCCGCACAGACCCTTGTGGTTATAGGTGATGTTGACCTTGGTGTTCACCGTGCCATCGACGGCCGCCGTGCAGCCGTGGAACTTGTCGGCATTGATCGCGGCGACAACCGCCGTCGCGATCGCTGAGGCCGATGTTCCTGATGCAATCGCGCAAACGACGCGGCGTCCGCCGATATACAGGTACAGGCTGCCGGTTTCGGTAGGCGCGGAGCCTGCGAATGCGAGCGAGCCGACGGCCGCCGCACCGGCCGGGTTGTCGTCGAGCGCGATCGCCCAGATTTCCGTCAGCGGGTTCGCTGCCTTGAACGCGGCGATCATCGTCGCCAGCATCGAGCCGTGGCCGAAGTATGGATCTGCAGAACCGGCGGTGTAGATCCGGCGCGGGATCGCAGCGGCAACCGTGCTGCCCGCAAGGCGTTGACCGAGCACCAGCACCTTGCTCGGTTGCGTCGGCAGTCCCTGCACAGCCTGGGAATTGTCGAACTCGAGGTATTGGCCCGGCGTGCGGACGTTGATCGGGATCAGATTGAAAGCGAGGCTCACGGGTTACTCCTTGGCAGGCGTCGCGGATTTGGACGGGGATTTCGGCGGAGCGGATTCAACGACGTCGCCGTCGTCGAGTCGGCGGCGCCAGTACGGGCCGTACTCGACCAGCTCGCCGACAGCGTCGATGGCATCGCGCGTGCCGGGCTTCATGGCGACGCGACCCTGGACGGCTTTGACGAAGATCATGGTCATGGCGCGGGCAGATCCACGGAGTCTTTCGGTGGGTTTCCGCCATCGCCTTCGGTCGGCTCGACCGTGTCGCGATAGCGCAGGAAGTTGTCGAGGCTGTGGCCATCGGTGGCCGGGTCGTCGAGCGGGTCGAATTCCATCGGCAGATCGAAGTCCACGCCGTAGACGCTGACGCCTTCGAGATCCGTCGAGTCCTGGAACAGGTTGCTGATGCCGGCGAACTGTAGCGACCCAAGACCGGGCACCACTTGCCCGTGCAGGCCGCGGCACAAGCGGGCCACGATCGCGTAGGTGCCAATCTGCTGAGTGTCGCCGTGCCGGCGCGGCGCTTCCTTGCCGGCGTGCGAGGTCGCGGCAATGAACACCCAGCGGCCGGACATCGCCGCGTTCGTCGCGCCTGCAGGTTGCGGCTTGCCGCCGGTGAAGATGACGAACACGCCGGGCGTGCCCGAGGTGATCCGCTTCAGCGAATTCGCATCGAGCGTCGCCGGCAGGCTGTCGACTTGCCGCAGTGTCGAGCCGAACAGCGTTTTCACGCGCGCGACCAGCCAGGCTTCGGCGTCGGTGAGGATGTCGCTCATTCGGAATAATCCGCGAGCGTGTCCTGGGTGAACAGGCGATCGGGCGAGGTGAACTGCGCGCCGTCGCTGGTCGGCACCGGAACGCTCGCCGCATCGGTACCGAGCTGCGTCTTTCCATCGGCCACGTCGCGCAGGAACTTCATGGCGTCGGTGAAACGCTTGGTCACCTGCTCGGTCGCGCGATCGGCTTGCAAGTCGTAGCGCACGATGTCGGCGGCGATGCGCACCAGTGATGCGGGCACAACAGACAACGGGAGCGTGTAGCGCGGCTGCAAATAGCCATCGATCAACGCATCGGAGTCAGCGATCTTCGACGCCAGCACAGCCGCATCGATCACGCCGGAGTTGGCGCGATCGGTGAGCTGGATCAATTCGGTTTCACCGAAGCGATCGACGAGCTGCTGTTGAGTGACGTAATTCATTTGTTGCGCGCGGTCTTCTTGGCCGACGCCGGAACAGACTCGGTGGCCTCGGTGGCCTCGGTGATCTCGGCGGCGATCGCGTCATGGATTTCCTCGCCAATCGCCGGGCCGATGAATCCATCCGCGAGCAGCGGCGCAGCCTGTTCATCCGTCAACGGCATTTCCGAGCCGGCTGCGAGGCCGTTGACGCGTGCGATGACCTGGTAATTGCGCATCGTTTGAATCCTTGTTGAAGTCGTGTTGACGCGACCGCTCGACCGGGTCTATTTCTGGATCGCCCAGATGTCCGATACGAGACCGCGATTGTTGATGTAGTCGAACGGCATGTAGAACCAGCCGTGATCGCCCCACGACGCACCCCACTCATTCAAGCCAAGAGCGCGGTTGGTTGCCATGTCATATCCCCAGAGCGTGCAGCAGTGGCCGCCAAGCAGTTGCTCACGTGGGCCAGGCATCGTGACCACGCCGGTGTCCGCTGTCGCTTGGCTTTCGAACGACTCGTACACGCTGAACCCGAAGATGACGTGCAGGCCCGCAGCCAGCGCCTCACACACGCCAGGCATGCCTGTGGTCACGCGGTGATATGCGGTGATCTTGCGGCTCAGCGCGTCGTCATACGCGGACTGCGTGGGCTTCTTCGCATAGCCACCGACGTGGTATCCGCACTTGTGCGCTGTGGTGTTGCCGTACGTCGCGAGGCCCTTCACCGCGTCGCGGATCTGAGCGCCTGAATCTTGGTCGGTGGTGCCCTCGATCAACCGGGCGTTGTAATACGGGAACGCGCGGGAGAGATGCGTGTAGCTCATGCCGCTCGCATCGATCTCGATGGCCTCGGTGATGTAACAGGCACCGTGCCCCGTGCATGAACCTTCCTGCCCTTGATCCAGCACAGCGGGCGTGTGCGGGCGCGGGTCGATCTTGTCTGGAACGGCCGCATTGACCGTGCGAAAGATGAAGTCGCGTTGGTCGGGCAGATCTGGCTTCCAACCGTATTTTCTGGCAGTCGTGTTTCGCACGTTCTTTCACCTCTGTTTTGCGGTGTTGCCGGCGGTGCGGATTTCTCGCACCGCCGGCAACGCACTCAATGCCGATAGTCGCGGCTTGAATTTCGCTTGAATCGATTAGCTGCCAGCGCCCTGGATGAGGTAGCCGGCCAACATGCTGCGGCGCATCCGCGCGGTGCGGGACGGCTACCGGCTGCACATGCTGGTCGACCAGGAGGCGTTTGGCGTTGCTTCCCTTGAGCTGCTGGACGACGCGACGTTGATCGACCTGCTGCAAAAGCTGGAAAGGGCGCGGGAATGCTTGCAGGACGGTATTTCCTTGGAGGATGCGGGGCTGATTTCAAACCCGCTTGGGTGACGGTTTGAAGACCGTTCGAACGCTGCCAGGCCCGGCGGAGCATTTCGCATCTGTAGTGGCGACGCGCTTGTTTTGTGGCCAATTTCGCAAACCACGTCCTCGCGGCGCGCAACGGCGCTCAATCCGCTGAAACGACCGTTCTTCGCGGCTTTCGTCCCGTTTTATCCCGGCTCATGCCTCCATGTCCCGCTTCTCAAACCTCCTGTCGGGCATCAAAGGCGCATGCGCTCATACCACCAGCACGACCTTGCCGATGTGTTTCCCCGCTTCAAGGAAAGCATGCGCCTGCGCGGCTTGCGCAAGCAGAAAGGTCTTGTCGACGATGGCTCGGACAAGCCCACTTTCAATCCATGGCCAGACCACGCGCTCGATGTCCGTGGCTAGACGACCTTTTTCCCCGGCGCTGCGCTGGCGCATGGTCGAGCCGGTGATGGTCGCGCGTTTGCGCATCACCACGCCGACGGGTACGAGCAGATTCGCACCGCCAAGAGCCGCGATATAAACAATACGTCCGCCGGGGTTGAGCGCGTCGAGCGTCGCCGCAAAATACGGCGCGCCGACCATGTCGAGCGACACATCGACGCCGCCTGCCGCTTTCGCGATGGCGCCGAAGTCCTCCACGCTCGTATCGACGGCGATGTCCGCGCCCAGTTCACGTGCTTTCGCAACCTTGTCGCTGCCGCGCGCGGTCGCGACCACTTTCGCACCAGCGGCTTTCGCCATCTGGATCGCGGCAACGCCGATACCAGAAGTCGCGCCGTGCACGAGCAGAGTTTCGCCACGCTGCAAGGCTCCTTGCTCGAACACATTCGCGTAAACGGTGAAGATCGTCTCCGGCAATGCGGCCGCCTGCACAAAATCAAATCCATCGGATCGTGGTTCGAATGGAACCGGCAACACCTGGCGCGCATCGACTACCGCGTATTCGGCATATCCGCCGCCGCCGAGCAGCGCGCACACGCGATCGCCGACTTGCCAGCGCCCCGCCGCGATCACGATTTCGCCGGCGACTTCGAGCCCCAGCGTTTCCGGCGCACCCGGCGGCGGCGGATGCTTGCCTTCGCGCTGCAGGATGTCCGGACGATTGACGCCGGCCGCGCGCACACGGATCAGCACTTCGCCAGGTTTTGCTTGCGGGCGTGGCAATTCGACCGGATGCAACGCATCGGCCGGGCCGGTTCCACCGCGAATCGCTATCGCCGCCATCGTCGCCGTGGGCATGTCGGGCACTCCGTGAGATGGGTGAATTGTGCACCCACCGCATGTGCACCCGTCACGATCTGCGTTTATCCTGTCGTCCCGGCACCTCCTCTCGTTCCAGCCCCGCAATCGCGCATCCGAGACCAGACCAATGAGCGATACCCCTCCCGACCGGCTAGCGATGGATCCGCGCAGCAAATTCCACGATCCCGCCGCGATCGAGCGCGGCGTCGGCGTCCGCTTCAAGGGCGATGAAAAAACCAATGTCGAGGAATACTGCATCAGCGAAGGCTGGGTGCGCTTGCCGTTTGGCAAGTCCCTTGATCGCCGCGGCAACGCGATGACAATCAAGGTTTCCGGCGAAGTCGTTGCGTATTTCCACGACGCAAAGTAGGCGCGACGAAAGCGTCGGGCTGGATGTAAATTGGGCGATACTGCGGCCACGCCCTCCGTCATGCCGCCGGCACGGAAGGAACACCATGCCCGCATCCATCACCCACGCCACCTGCATCGCATTGCTGCTCGCGACGATGCAGGACGCGACAGCACGCGACAGCTCTTCCATCCAAGGCAGTCCGATGTCGCGCAGTCCCGACGGTACCGGGCGTTTCCAGACGAAGGTCATGCTCAACGGCAAGGGGCCCTACGCGTTCCTGATCGACACCGGGGCAACGGCTTCGGTGCTTTCACCGGCCGTGGCGGTGCAACTGCAGTTGAGCCCCGGCGGCAGTACGCGCGTCACTGGCGGAATCGGCAACGCTTCGCGCATGTCGGTATCGATCAGCGATTACCGTAGCGGCCTGTTCGACCGCCACAACGAAACGATGACCCTGCTGTCCGGCTTGTCCGCGGATGGAATCATCGGCATGAATGCCTTCGTGTCGCAACGCATTGAATTCGACCTCGCCGATAGCGAAGTGAAAGCGGGCGCCTCCGGGCAAACTCCCGCAGGCTTCGTCGCGGCGCCGGGAATCTTGCGTCATGGCATCATGATCGTCGATGTCATCATCGATGGCGTACCCGCCAAGGCAGTAGTCGATACCGGTGCGCCATACAGCATCGGCAATCCGCAATTGGAGGCCGCGCTCGGACTCAAGCAAGGCGATACCCGGGTGTTCGCCGGCGAAACGCTGGTCGATTCGCTCGCGCAGGAACAACCCGTATCGAAGGCAATGGTCGGGAAAATGGCGATCGGCAAAGTCGTGATCGCCAAGCCGACGATGCGCTTCGCCAGGATGCCGGTCTTCCGCGCACTGGGGATGGACGACGGGCCTGCACTGATCCTCGGGATCGACCAACTGTCCCACCTCGATGCGATCGCGATCGACTACCCGCGCGCGGAGCTGCAACTGCGTCCCTGATGGTTCTGTCCTGAGCTTTTAAGCTTAGTGGATTTGCCGGAACCGCCGCACCAGCAAGGAAATGCATCGCAGCATCGTGACCCGCTGCTACAGGCATTGCGAGCATGCGAAGAAAGCGCCCCATCGAAGCCGAGCATTTGCTAGTGCTTTGCGCGCAGCAGAAAGGCGGGCCAAGCATCCGGCCCGCCTCGCGTGGTGGTCAGCAAAGCAGTTACTTGGACTTGTTGTCCTTGCGAACCGCATCGCGGACGGCGTCGGTCGCCTTCCCCACTTCCTTCTGCGCCTTGCCGAGGTTTTTCTCGATGTTGCCGGCGGCTTCCTTCGAAGTATTGCCGGTAACCTTGCCAACTGCCTCCTTCACGGCGCCCTTGATCTCGTGCTTGGTTCCTTCCTTGCGATTCGTGTCCATGATGTGCATCTCCTTGGTGCCTGCAAGTTGCAGGTCAGTGAATCCTAGCGACGCAGCCTGTCGTTCGCGTGAACGACGAATTCGCGACTCAGCCAAGGTTTAGCTTGCGGTCGTCAGCGCAAGGCAACACATGAAGTCCTAACAAGAATCGACCACGCGATGCATCCGACGGCGCTTAGCGAACAGGAGACGGCGCGTGAGCGCGTACCCAGCGCCTGCACCCCGTGCTGATTGGCCAGGACATCGGCGTGGCCGGTCAAGGTTCAATGCGCCGGCCCAGACCCAACACGGCTCCTCGTCGAAGCTGTCACCTGCATAAACACCCGCGTCATGTTCGATTGACTGCCTCGATGCTTGCGCGGAAGCTCGGCCAAGGCCGTGCGCGCCGGAGCGCATCTCACAAGGGAGCGAAGATCATGGACAAGACCAGACTATTCACCCGCACGCTGTTGACGATGTCGTTGTGCGCAGGATTCTCGCTGGCACCGGCAGTGTTCGCTGCGGATGCTGGCAGCGACATGGTCGCCGCGAAGATCAAGGCGATGGATACAAATCGCGATGGCATGGTCTCGGCTTCCGAACATGCCGTTTACGGCAAATCGCAATTCGACGCCATGGATACCAATCATGATGGCCAAGTCACTGCCGCCGAAATGGATAGCGCGCGCATGGCGAAGATGAAGCTCAAGACCGCAGTCGGGCTGCAACCAGCATCGGTGACCATGATCAAGGCGATGGACAGCAACAACGACGGAATGGTTTCCGCCGAAGAACATGCAAGAGACGCGGAAAAGGATTTCAACGGGATGGACGCGAACCACGATGGCCAGTTGAGCGCGGATGAGATGCGCATTGCCAACGATAGTCGCTAGCCGGAAAGGCTCGCGACAGGAGTGATGGCCTTGCGGTGAGCGGCGCGGTCGTCAAACGGAAGGTTTACTCGCCCCACTTTTTCAGCGATGAACCACGACGCGTCGTACGCGTCCGTTTGGATTCAGTCCCGCCCTCTGCGATGCTTCCGCTCATGGCTAGGAATTCTCAAACGCTCAACGGGTTCGCCTTGTCCACGTCGATCTTGTAGGTCTTGATCGCGCGTGCGACATCGTTCGGGCCCATCTTGCCGTCGGCTGCGAGCGCGACGATCGCGGCATGGGCAACGTGATAGCGATCGACTTCGAAAAACTGGCGCAGGTTCGCGCGGGTGTCCGAGCGGCCGTAACCATCCGTGCCGAGCACCATATAGCGCATCGGAATGAACGCGCGGATCTGGTCGGGGTAGGCGCGCACGTAATCGCTCGCGGCGATGGCCGGGCCGTGACGGCCTTCCAGGCATTGCGCGACATACGACTTGCGTGGCCCGGCTCCATTGGAACCCTGCGCTTCCGGATGCAAGGCGTTGTAGCGCTCGACATCGAAACCATCGCGACGCAATTCGGTGAAGCTCGGGCAACTCCAGATATCGGCGCTGACACCGAAATCCTTGTCGAGCAATTCGGCCGCAGCGATCACTTCGCGCAGGATCGTGCCGCTGCCGAGCAGTTGCACGCGCAGCTCGCCCTTCTTCGGCTTGCCCGCGTCGGTGAGCAGGTACATGCCCTTGATGATCCCTTCCGCCGCGCCTTCGGGCATCGCTGGATGGGTGTAGTTCTCGTTCATCAGCGTCAGGTAGAAATATTCGTCGCGCTGCTCGGTGAGCATGCGCTGCATGCCGTACTGCATGATCACCGCGACCTCGAACACGAACGTCGGGTCGTACGCCCTGCAATTCGGAATCGCGCCCGCGAGCAGGTGCGAATGGCCGTCCTCGTGCTGCAGGCCTTCGCCATTGAGCGTGGTGCGTCCGGCGGTCGCGCCGAGCAGGAAGCCGCGCGCGCGCATGTCGCCCGCGAGCCAGCACAGGTCGCCGATGCGCTGCATGCCGAACATCGAATAGAAGATGAAGAACGGCAGCATCGGCAAATTGTTGGTGCTGTAACTGGTCGCGGCGGCGAGCCAGCTGCAGAATGCGCCGGCTTCGGTGATGCCTTCCTGCAGCACCTGCCCGGCCGTGTCTTCGCGGTAGAACATCAACTGCTCGGCGTCCATCGGCTTGTACTTCTGGCCGAACGGCGCGTAGATGCCGATCTGCCGGAACAGGCCTTCCATGCCGAAGGTGCGCGCCTCGTCGGCGACGATCGGCACCACGCGCGGGCCAACCTTTTTGTCGCGCAGGACGATGTTGAGCGCCTGCACGAACGCCATCGTGGTGCTGTTCTCGCGCTCGCCGCTGGATTGCAGCAGGCGTTCGAAGACTTTGAGTTCTGGCGCCTGCAAGGTCTCGTCGGATTTCTGCCGGCGCTGCGGCAGCGAACCTCCCAATGCCGCGCGTCGTTCCGCGAGGTATTTCGCCTCGGGCGAATCCACGCCCGGATGGAAGAACGGCACCGACGGCAGTTGCTCATCCGTCACCGGAATCTTGAAGCGGTCGCGGAACGCCTTGATGGACTCGTCATCCATCTTCTTTTGCTGATGGGTGATGTTCTGCGCCTCGCCGGCCTTGCCCATGCCGTAACCCTTGACAGTCTTGGCGAGAACTACCGTGGGCTGTCCTTCGTGCGCGGATGCAGCGGCGTAGGCCGCGTAGACCTTGTGCGGATCGTGGCCGCCGCGGTTGAGGCGCCAGATGTCCTCGTCCGACATGTTCGCGACCATCGCCGCGGTCTCTGGATATTTCCCGAAGAAATGCTCGCGCGTGTAGGCGCCGCCGAAGGCCTTGCAGTTCTGGTATTCGCCGTCGACGGTTTCCATCATCAGCTTGCGCAGCACGCCCTTGTCGTCCTGCGCGAGCAGCAGATCCCAATAGCTGCCCCACACCACTTTCAGCACGTTCCAGCCCGCGCCACGGAAGCCGCCTTCGAGTTCCTGGATGATCTTGCCGTTGCCGCGCACCGGGCCGTCGAGGCGCTGCAGGTTGCAGTTGACGACGAACACGAGGTTGTCGAGCCGCTCACGACCAGCCAGCGAGATCGCGCCGAGCGATTCGGGTTCGTCGGTTTCGCCGTCGCCGAGGAAGCACCACACCTTGCGGTCGCTCACCGGCATCAGGCCGCGGCCTTCGAGGTACTTCCAGAAGCGCGCCTGATAGATCGCCGAGATCGGGCCGAGGCCCATGGACACTGTTGGCGTCTGCCAGAAATCCGGCATCAGCCACGGATGCGGATACGAGGGAATGCCGCGCCCGCCGGTTTCCATGCGGAAGTGGTCGAGCTGGTCTTCGCTCAGGCGGCCTTCGAGGAAGGCGCGCGCGTAGATGCCCGGCGAGCTGTGGCCTTGGATGTACAGCAAGTCGCCCGGATGGTTCTCGTGCGGCGCGCGCCAGAAATGGTTGAAGCCGACGTCGTACAGCGTTGCCGATGAAGCGAAGCTCGCGATGTGCCCGCCGAGATCGCCGGGCTTGCGGTTCGCGCGCACGACCATCGCCAGCGCGTTCCAGCGGATCCACGAACGGATGCGCCATTCGAGCGTCGCATCGCCGGGATTGCGCGCCTGTTTCTGCGGAGGGATCGTGTTGATGTAGGCGGTCGTTGGCGCGAAGGGAATCTCCGCGCCCGCACGCCGCGCCTCGTCGGCCATGCGCTCGAGCAGGTAGTGCG
Organism: Lysobacterales bacterium; assembly: GCA_038226665.1. GTDB lineage: Bacteria > Pseudomonadota > Gammaproteobacteria > Xanthomonadales > Xanthomonadaceae > SZAS-103. The sequence goes on from JBBRQI010000009.1 coordinate 33,858, forward strand.
CGCGCTCGCCGCCATCGGCCTGGATCACCGCCTTGATCGAATCGATCCACTCGCTGGTCTCAACCGGGTCGCTGTCGGGATTGATCGGGGCTGGCGTCGCGGGTTGCTGCGTCATCGTTCCTCCATCGCGCGACCGTCCGCGCTGTCGTCTGCCTGGGCTCGCAGCCAGTTTAGCGCAGCGGCATGCGCATCAAGGTGTCGCTTTCGCTTCGCGCAGTTTCGGTCAACTTTTGATTGCAGATGCGCGTTTGGCGCGGATCTGCGCTTCCACCGCCGCTATCGCTGTCATGTTGACCACGCGGCGCACGGTCGATGTGGGCGTCAGGATATGCGCCGGGCTGGCGATGCCCATGAGAATCGGCCCGATCGCGACCCCATCGGTCATCACCCGCACCATGTTGTAGGCGATGTTCGCCGACGACAGGTTCGGCATCACGAACAGGTTGGCGCGGCCCTTGAGAGCGCTGTTCGGGAACATGCGCAGGCGCAGATCCTCGTTCCACGCGGCGTCGGCCTGCATTTCGCCATCGACCTCGAGCTTGGGCATCTGCGCGGCGATGATTTCGCGCACGCGCGCCATCTTCGCCGCACTCGCGTCGGTGTGGCTGCCGAAGTTCGAATGCGACAGCAACGCAACCTTCGGCGCGACGCCGAACAACTGCATCCGATAGGTGGCCTGCAACGTCGCTTCGGCAATCTGCTCGGCGCTCGGATCGACCTGGCAATGCGTGTCGAGGAAAAACCATGCGCCCTTGTCGTTGACGACCATCGTCATCGCCGACGTCGAGCTCACGCCCTGCTCCAGGGCGAACACGCTGCGCAGGTAGCCAAGCTTCTTGTGGTAGCGGCCGACGAGCCCGCAGATCATCGCGTCGGCTTCTCCGCGTTCGACCATCAGCGCGGCGATCAAGGTCGGACGCGAGCGCATCAGGTTCTTCGCCGCGGCGGGCGTCACCCCGCGTCGCTCGGTCAGCGCGTGGTACTGCTGCCAGTAATCGTTGAAGCGCGGGTCGTCGTCGATGTTGGTGAGTTCGAAATCGATACCCGGGCGGAGGCGCAGGCCGAGCTTGGCGATGCGCGACTCGATCACCGCCGGGCGGCCGATCAGGATCGGTTTGGCGAAACCTTCGTCGGCGATCACCTGCACCGCGCGCAACACGACTTCTTCCTCGCCTTCCGCGTACACCACGCGCTGCACGTTCGCGCGCGCGCGTTCGAACACCGGCTTCATGATCAGTCCGGTGCGATACACGAATTGGCCGAGCTTCTCGCGGTACGCATCCATGTTCGCGATCGGCCGCTGCGCAAGACCCGAATCCATCGCGGCCTGCGCAACCGCAGACGCGAGCGCGACCAGCAGGCGTGGATCGAATGGGCGCGGAATCAGATAGTCCGGGCCGAACTTCGGCGACTCGCCGCCGTAGGCTTGGCCGAGGTCGGAAGCTTCCTTGCGCGCGATATCGGCGATAGCGTAAACGCAGGCACGCTTCATCGATTCATCGATCTCGGTCGCGCCGACATCGAGCGCGCCACGGAAGATGTACGGGAAACACAGCGCGTTGTTGACCTGGTTCGGATAATCGCTGCGACCGGTCGCGATGATGCAGTCCGGGCGCACCGCGCGCGCTTCGGCCGGATCGATCTCGGGATACGGATTCGCAAGCGCGAGGATGATCGGCCGATCCGCCATCGACGCGAGCATTCCGGCTTTCAGGATGCCGCCTGCGGACAGGCCGAGGAAAATATCGGCGCCGCTGACGACCTCGGCGAGCGTGCGCGCGGTCGTGTCACGCGCATAGCGCGCCTTGTCCGGATCGAGGTCGGTGCGGCCCGTATGGATCACACCGTCGCGATCGAACGCGAGGATGTTCTCCATCTTCAAGCCGAGCCCCACCAGCATGTCGAGGCAGGCGATGCCCGCGGCGCCAGCGCCGGTCGTCGCGAGTTTCACGTCCGCGATGTCCTTGCCGACCACGTGCAGCGCGTTGATGATTGCCGCGCCGACGATGATCGCAGTGCCGTGCTGGTCGTCGTGGAACACCGGGATGTTCATCCGCTCGCGCAATTTGCGCTCGACAATGAAGCACTCCGGCGCCTTGATGTCCTCGAGGTTGATGCCGCCGAACGTCGGTTCGAGCGAGGCGATGATGTCGACGAGCTTGTCGGGATCGTTCTCGTTGATCTCGATGTCGAACACGTCGATGCCGGCGAACTTCTGGAACAGCACGCCCTTGCCTTCCATCACCGGCTTGCCTGCGAGCGGGCCGATATTGCCGAGTCCAAGTACCGCCGTTCCGTTGGTGATCACCGCGACGAGATTGCCGCGCGAGGTCAGGTGCGATGCTTCATTGGGATCGGCGACGATCGCCTCGCACGCATGCGCAACGCCGGGCGAATACGCGAGCGCCAGATCGCGCTGGGTGAGCATCGCTTTGGTCGGCGCGACCTTGATCTTGCCCGGAGGGTATTGCCGGTGGTAATCGAGCGCGGCTTGCTTGAAGGCGTCTTCGGTCATGGCGACATCGATGCGACGGCAGGAAAAACGATTCTACCGCGATCGATGCCAGCCGCTCAGACGACCCTGACGCCACGCACGTTGAGCGCAGGGTCGCGCCAGAATGCATCGTTCTCGAAGCGACGGAACAGATCCGGCGGAAGAATCGTCTGGCGCTCGGCCGGAGTCACCTTCGAACGCACCTTGTGCAGGCCCGGCGTGCCGGCGCGCATGTCGAACTCCGAGGCGTCGTAATCGACATTGTCGAAGTCGTGCTTGAACACGGGCTCGCCGACGAAATCGTAGATGGCCGCGAGCGTGCGGGTCGGATCGCGCGTCAGGCTCTCGTACTGCACCAGCATCATCTGCTTGCCAGCGTCTTCCGAGTTGTAGGCTTCCTTCAACGCATTGAACGCATAACCCACCAGCCCGTCGCCGCTGCCGAGGCCGTCCGCGCGCTGGTACACCGTGCCGCCGGGGTTGTAGTTGAAGATCGACGACGGCTGGAAGGTATTCTTGCGGATCAGCCGCTCGACGCTGTCGATGACCCACGGGATGTGGCGCACGCAGGCGATAATCTTGCTTTCCGGCATCAGGTCGGCAAGCTGGCCCAGCTTGGTGCACCACATGCGGTTGGTGTCGAATACCACATCGACCTTGAATTCCGGGCCGTAATAGTTCTCGAACAGGCTCTTGAGCACGCGCTTGCGCTGTTCATCGGTGATGAACACCGAGAATTCGTTGCGGCCGCTCATCTCGCCGGTCATTGCGTTGAACATGCCCGCGACGGGCCCGCTCATGCCGGCGTGGAAGCGCGGATTCTGCTTGAGCAGCGCGGACAGCAAGGTCGAACCGGACCGTGGCAGCCCGGAGATGAAGTGGAATTTGTGCGACATCGATTTCCCCAGTCGGTGCGTGGCGCGGAGCGCGAGCGGCGAATTATGCCTTGTTGTCGCCAGCGCGTCCCGCGACCGACTTCAAAGCCCCAGCACCAGGTCATCGGCATCCACGCGGTCGAGCCGGATCCTGTTCGCGAACAGCGAGAACGCAAGCATGCCTGCAAGCCCGTTCGCGCGTTGCACCCACGGCGGAACGTACAGCGGCGGTGCGAGGAATCCGTCGTCAAACAGCGGCTCGAAATGCAGCACGTCCTGCAATGCCATCTTCCCCGCGAACAGCAGCCGGCAAAGCCGCAGCCGGCGATTGCGCAACGCCCAGCGGAAGAAAGTGTGCACGCTGAGCAGGCCATGCAGGTACACAGTGTCCTTGGTGAACGCCGCGCCCCCGCCGAGCGGCGCGCCGCGAAACACGCGCTGCGCCGAGGTGAAGCTGTCGGTCGGGCTTTGTCCGGAGCTTTCGAAGAAATCGAACACATCGAGGAAACTCGCACCCGACAACGCCATGTCCACCGCGATGATGCGCAGGCTGATGCGCTTCATCCGCGCGATGTCGATCGCACCGGTAATCTGTTCGGCGAACGTCGCCAGGCCTTCTTGCGTCGCGGTCACCCGTGGCGACGAGCGGGCGAACGATTTCAGCCACGGCTGTTCGCGGCCGTTGAGCGCGGTCAGCGAATGCACGAAGGCTTCGTGTTCGAGCAATTGCTGGCGGTCGTATTCGCTGAACGCGGCCGCGGTCCGCAGGCGGATGCGTGTCGGCCCGGCGGCGGCTTTAGCGATCAGGCACGGGTCGAGCACCACGCTGATCTTGTGGTGCACGAAGAACGCATCGAGCTTCGCCTGCAGGTCGGCTTGCAATGCCTCGGCTGCAATGTCGTCCGGTATTCTCGTCGTGGCGAGCTCGCGGTCGAATTCGTCGGCGATCGCGATGAAATGCTGTGCAGCATCGATATTGCTCGGTCCTTCGCCGGGCAGGCGATCGCCCGGCTTGCCGAACAGGCGGATGGAATGCTCGGTGATTTCCATCGTGCCGAGCGCTTCCAGCAGCAGCGTCGCGACACTCCAGCTTTCGCAGGTGCGTGCGATATAGACGCCGAGCGGATGGGTGAGATCGGTATCGGCGGCAATCGTCTCTAGCTCAGCCCGGGTTGCCGCGTGCCGTTGCGGCGGATATACGATCTGCGGGAAGTGCATCGTGCCGCGCGCGCGCGCAGCAAGGAAATCGGTCTGCACCTGCGCGGGCCAGCTCACGGTCGCAAGCAGTTCGATGCCCTTCACGGCGGCGACCATGCGCGCATCGAGCGCAGCGTAGTGCGCAAGTTCTGGCGTCAACGGTTGTGCCTTTGCATCCATATCCTTTCCTGTCTTCGAGTGCCCGCCGCCTAGTGCCTGCCGTCATTGTCGTCGAGACGTTGTTTCGCCTTGGTAAACGCGCGGGATTTGGCTGCAATGCGCACTTCCGCGCGACGCGCGTGCTGTGCGGCGCGCCCCTGCGCAGCGGTGGTTACTTCGCCTTCGAGCTTGCGGTAATGCGCGTAGCGCGCCGCATCGAGCGCGCCCGATTCCACTGCCGCACCTACCGCGCAACCCGGTTCGCCGGCGTGCTTGCAATCGCTGAACCTGCATTGCGTGATGAGCGCTTCGATGTCTTCGAAGCTGCCTTCATCGAGCTTCTCCTCGCCGGTGAACTTGAGTTCGCGCATGCCCGGCGAATCGATCAGGCAGCCGCCCTGCGGCAACGCGATCAACGCGCGATGGGTCGTCGTGTGGCGGCCGCGCGAGTCGTGTTCGCGCACGGCGGCGGTCTTGATCTTTTGCGTGCCGAGCAGGGTGTTCGTCAGCGTGGATTTGCCGGCGCCGGAGGAACCGATCAGCACCACGCTGCGGCCCGGCCCGAGATACGGATGCAAGACCGCGACGCTGGCTGCATCCTTCGCATTGACGCGATGGATCGCGACGCCGTGCGCGGCGATGTCGGCGAGCAAGGCATCGACATCGGTATCGGGATGCAAATCATTTTTCGTCAGCACCAGCACCGGCTCGGCACCGCTCGCGCGCACCAACAACAGGTAGCGTTCGAGCCGGCGTGGATTGAAGTCGAGGTCGAGGCCGCTGACCACGAATGCGGTATCGATGTTCGCGGCGATCGGTTGCTGCTTGTAGGCCTCGCCGGCAGCGGCGCGTTTGAGCAGGGTGCGTCGCGGCAACAACGCGACGATCTGGTCGACGCATGGTTCAAGCAACACCCAGTCGCCGACCACGGCGCGATCTTCCGCAGGGAAGCGCGGCCGCATCCACGCCGCGAGCGATTGCGCGGAGAACTCGTGATCGACAGCGGTCGCGACCGTGTATCCGGAGCGATGTTGTGCGCTGATGCGTGCGAGCCGGCCTTCCGACAAGGCTTCCAGCGTCGAACGCGCCGCCGCATCGTCGGGCCAACCGATTGCGAGGAGCTTGGCGCGGGCGTCCGCTGTGAGCTGCATTGCAGCCATTCTGCCATGCAAGCGCGAAGGATGAATGCCGAGTCGTTGTTCAGTTTCCTGTTTTGTCCCATCTCAGGCCTCGTGCGTGGCCGCGTTTGTTACGCTTGCAGATTCAAGTCCATTCGTACAGACATGACACCGGCCTCGACTCCCCTCATCACCCGCGAACGCCTGCGCGAAGTGCGTTACGAAATCCGCGGCGAGCTCGCGCGGCGTGCGCGCGAACTCGAGGCGCGCGGGCACCAATTGATCAAGCTCAACATCGGCAACCCCGGTGCATTCGGGTTCCGCGCGCCGGAACACCTGCAAGAGGCCGTTGCAGGGCACTTGCAACAGAGCGACGCATACACGCATCAGCAAGGCTTGCCCGCCGCGCGCGACGCACTCGCCGCGCACTATTCGCATCGTGACGGCCAAGCGGTGCTGCCCGAGCAGGTATTCCTCGGCAATGGCGTGAGCGAGCTCATCGACATCGCATTGCGTGCGTTGCTCAACCCCGGCGACGAAGTGCTGCTGCCGAGCCCCGATTATCCATTGTGGAGCGCGGCGACCATCCTCAACGACGGCGTGCCCGTGTACTACGACTGCCGCGCCGAAAACGGTTACGTGCCCGATCCCGATCAGGTCGAGGCGTTGATCACCCCACGTACGCGCGCGCTGGTCGTGATCAATCCGAACAACCCGACCGGCGCGACCTATCCGCATGCGGTGCTCGAACGCTTCGTCGCGATCGCCGCGAAGCACCAGTTGCTACTGCTGGCCGACGAGATCTACGAAGGCATCCTGTACGACGACGCGCAATTCATCCCGATGGGCTCGCTCGCCGGCGACGTGCCGTGCCTGAGTTTCGGCGGCCTGTCGAAGCTGCATCGCGCCTGCGGTTGGCGTGTCGGCTGGGGCGTGCTGGGCGGCGATCCGTGGCGGCTCGGTGATTACATGCATTCGATCGACCTGCTCAGCGCGTTGCGGCTGTGCTCGAACGTGCCCGGCCAATGGGCGATTCCCGCCGCGCTCGAAGGCCCGAAAACGATCGCACCGTTGTGCGCACCAGGCGGACGACTCTACGAAACGCGACGCGCGGTGATCGCATGCTGCGAGGCGAGCAAGTATCTCGACCTCATCGCGCCGGAAGCCGCGCTGTACGCGTTCCCGTCGTTCCGCCGCGACCTGCTGCCGCAGCTCGACGACCATCGCTTCGCGCTCGAACTCCTTGAAAACGAGCATGTCCTGATCGTTCCCGGATCGAGCTTCAACGTGCAGTACCGCAATCATTTCCGGATCACGCTGCTGCCGGAAGCCGAGGTGATGCATGAAGTTTTCTCGCGAATCGAAACGGCGTTGGCGCGGCATGCAGGGTAATTTCCTGCTGCCGTTGTTCGTCTTCTGCGCACTGGTGTGCGCATGCGCGCCATCGTCGTCTTCGCAAAAATCCGCCACACAGGAGCCGAAATCCATGCACAGTTTTCTTGCGCTGGGCGATTCCTACACGATCGGTGAAGCGGTGCGCGAATCCGAGCGCTGGCCGGTGCAACTCGCAGCGCGCCTGCGCGAACACGGCATCGCGATCGACGCGCCGCGCATCATCGCGACCACGGGCTGGACAACCGACGAGCTGTCAGTGGCGATGGACGACAGCACGTTCGCACCGCCATATGCGCTGGTCACGCTGATGATCGGCGTCAACAACCAGTTTCGTGGACGCAACGTGCGCGAATACCGTGAACAGTTCGATGCACTGCTGGTGCGTGCAATCCATCTTGCAGGCGGCGATGCGACACGGGTGATCGTGCTGTCGATTCCCGACTGGGGCGCGACGCCATTCGGCCATCGCAGTGGGCGCGATCTCGCGCAAGTCACTGCGCAAGTCGATGCGTTCAATGCGACCGCGCGCGCAGCGACAGGAGTGCATGGCGCGGCATGGGTCGATGTGACACCGGTCAGTCGCGAAGTAACGAACCATCCTGAACTTGCAGCCCACGATGGATTGCACCCGTCCTCAGCAATGTATGCGCGCTGGGTGGATCTAACGTTGCCGGTTGCGCAAGCACGATTGCGAGCCCGAACGACGCACTGATTCCCATGCGCGTTCGGCGACGTCTAACTTTTCTTGAATACGCCGAATCCAATGCACCTTACAATGGGCGCATCCGTTTGCTTCCGAGACAACAACATGTCCCTTGATCCCGCACTGCGCCAGCGCATCGACACCCTGCTGCAATCCAACCGCGTCGTGTTGTTCATGAAAGGCAGCCCGGATGCGCCGCGCTGCGGTTTCTCGGCGAAGGCGACCTCGATCCTGTCGTCGTTGATCCCGACATACGCGACCGTCGACGTGCTCGAAGACGCCGAGATTCGCGAAGGCATCAAGCTCTACGGCAGCTGGCCGACCATTCCGCAGTTGTACATCGATCGGGAACTCGTCGGCGGCAGCGACATCATCGACGAGATGCTCTCCAGCGGCGAACTCCATAGCGCACTCGGCCTGGCTGCGCCGGATCGCACGCCACCCACGATCCACGTCACCCCCGCAGCGCTTGCCGCGATCCGCAACGCGATGGCCGACACGCCCGCCGGTGTCGGACTGCATCTCGCGGTGGGTGGAAATTTCGAAGCGCAGTTCCAGCTCAAGCCGATCAGCGGCCGCGAGATCGTAGCGGAAACCGACGGTTTACGCGTCCATCTCGATCCGGTCAGCGCGCCGCGCGCGAACGGGATCGTGATCGACTGGGTCGAGGATGTGAAAGGCGCTGGCCTGTCCGTGCGCAACCCGAACGCGCCGACTCCAGTCAAATCGATCTCGGTGCAGGAGCTGCACGATCGCATCATCACCGGCACCATCGACGTGATCGACGTGCGCCCCGCATCCGCGCGAGCAATCGCGCCGTTCCCGCAACCGCACGACGTGCTCGACGCCGACAGCGCCGCGAAACTCGAAGCGCTGCCGAAGGACGTGCCGCTCGCCTTCATCTGCCACCACGGCACCTCCAGCCGCCGCGCTGCCGAACATTTCCGCAGCCTCGGCTTCCATGATCTCTACAACGTCGAAGGCGGCATCGACGCATGGGCGAAGCAAATCGATCCCAAGGTACCGCTGTACTGATCCCGCTGCATTACTAGTTTTCAGCCCGCGAAACCACCCGCGTCGAGGAACGCGCGTTCTTGAGGCGTGCTGATCCGACTAAGCACGGCGTTGCGATGCGGGAACCGCCCGAAACGGGCGATCACGTCGCGGTGCAGCTCAGCGTATTCTAGGTAATTCGCATCGCCCAATTCGCGACACAACGCGACTGCGCGTAGCTGATCGGCGATGTCCTCGGAATGTTCGAACGGCAGATAGAGGAACACGCGCAGACCCGTATCGACCGCGCGATCGAACCCCGACGCAATCGCCCGATCGGCGACCTCACGGGCGAGCATATCGGTCGCGAACGCATCCGCGCTGCCGCGAAAGCAATTGCGTGGAAACTGGTCGAGCAGGATCACCAACGCCAGCGCACCCGCCGCGCTATCGACCCAATGATCCAATACGCGTCGCGCGGCACGATGGTGCGCATCGAGGAAGCGTTCGCGAAATTCGGCATCGAATGCAGCGTCCTTCGCAAACCAGCGCGCGGGCCCGGCGGATTGCCAGAACACCAGTACATCGGTGATTGCAGTCATCGCGAACTTCCCGTTGTTGCGCATCGAATGGCGAGATTGGCAATGTGTTTGGCAATGCCGCGCGACGCGTTATGCTTGGAATCGCATGCGTTGCGAATCGCGCGACCGCGATCGAACCCTGGAGATCTCATGCCCCGCTATTACATCACCCTTCCCGATCCGACCAAGGCGCGCGGCAGCGATCCGGCGCTCGCGTTCACCGCGCACGGCGCGGACGGTTTCGCCGAACAACTACAGGCCGCGCTGACCGGCACCGGATTGTTTGAACGCTGGCGCGCGAAACAGGAAGACCCGGATGCCGTCAACGATGCGATGGCCGCGACCGATCCACTGGCGACGGTAAGCGGCAAGCAGAGCGATCTGAAAATCGATCTGGTGGTGAATACCGTGCTGCCGGGCGAAGTGCTGCGCCAGCGCATGCGCCTGCTCGCGGGCAGCGGCTGGCAATTGCGCGACGTGACCTGATCGCGCATCCACACCATCGCGTTCCGTTGCGCGCGTGGGCTTGATGCGCACTCCGATCCTTGTCTCGTGGAGCGGTGGCAAGGATGCTGCCTGGGCGTTGCATGCGTTGCGATTGTCCACGCGATGGGAAGTCGTCGGCCTGCTGACGACCGTTACCGACGAATACGAGCGCGTGGCGATGCATGGCATTCGCCGCGATGTGTTGCATGCGCAAGCCGCAGCCGCGGGACTACCGCTGATCGAAGCGCGCCTGCCACGCAATGCCGACAATGCGATGTACGAAGCGGTATTCGCCGCTGCGCTCGATGAAGCGCACGAACGCTGGCCAGGCTTGACGCACATCGCCTTTGGCGATCTGCATCTCGCCGACGTGCGCGCGTATCGCGATGCGTTGTGCGGGCGACTGGACTGGACGCCGGTGTATCCCTTGTTTGGTTCCGATACCGATGCGCTTGCTGGCGACATGCTCGCTGGCGGCCTGCATGCGACGTTGTGTTGCGTGGATACACAGCAACTCGATGCGCGCCATGCGGGTCGTGAATTCGATGCAGCGTTTCTTGCCGATCTTCCCGCAACAGTGGATCGCTGCGGTGAGCGCGGCGAGTTCCACACCTGCGTCCACGCGGGCCCGATGTTCGTACGGCCGCTCGCATTGCGTCGCGGCGAAACGCAGCTGCGCGATGGGCGCTTTGCGTTTACCGATTTGCTGCTCAACGATTCCGCGTCCTTGGAACACGTCAAAGATCAGTAGTGGATCACCGTGCGGATCGACTTGCCTTCGTTCATCAGGTCGAACGCTTCGTTGATGCGATCAAGCGGCAGGTTGTGGGTGATATAGGGATCCAGCGCGATCTCGCCACGCATGGCTTGCTCCACCATGCCCGGCAATTGCGTGCGTCCGCGAACGCCACCGAATGCCGACCCGCGCCAGACGCGCCCTGTCACCAGCTGGAACGGTCGCGTGCGGACTTCCTGTCCTGCTCCAGCGACGCCGATGATGATGCTCTCGCCCCAACCCTTGTGGCAACACTCGAGCGCGGCGCGCATTACGTCGACATTGCCGATGCATTCGAAACTGTAGTCGACGCCGCCATCGGTCATGTCGACGATTGCATGTTGGATAGGGCCTGCGACGTCGCGTGGATTCACGCAATCGGTCGCGCCGAGCTGGCGCGCGAGCTCGAACTTCGCGGGATTGGTATCGATAGCGATGATGCGCCCCGCTTTCGCCATCACCGCGCCCTGGATCACCGCCAAACCAATCCCGCCGATCCCGAACACAGCGACCGATGCGCCGGGTTCGACCTTCGCCGTGTTGAGCACCGCGCCGATGCCGGTGGTGACGCCGCAACCGAGCAGGCAGACTTTTTCCAGCGGCGCGGCCTTGTTGATGACCGCCAATGAAATTTCAGGCACCACCGTGTATTCGCTGAAGGTGCTGGTGCCCATGTAGTGATGGATGGACTTGCCGTTCTGCGAGAAACGCGATGTGCCGTCTGGCATCTGGCCGCGGCCTTGCGTCGCGCGCACAGCCTGGCAAAGATTAGTTTTGCCGGATTTGCAGAACTTGCATTGCCGGCATTCGGCCGTGTACAGCGGGATCACATGGTCGCCGACTTTCACACTCGTCACGCCAGCGCCGATCTCGACCACCACGCCACCGCCTTCGTGGCCGAGTACGGCGGGAAACAGGCCTTCGGGATCGTCGCCACTCAGCGTGAATGCGTCGGTGTGGCAGACGCCGGTCGCCTTGATCTGCACCAGCACTTCGCCCGCGCGCGGACCTTCGACATCGATCACTTCGATCGACAACGGCTTGCCCGCTTCCCACGCGACGGCTGCACGGCTTTTCATTGTTGACTCCTTGCTGATGATTCCTCTGCCACCAGGAGAGAATGCCCGATGGGCAGGGGTTGGGCGAAGCGCAGCGACGGATTCTTTCGCCCCTCACCCCAACCCTCTCCCGATGGGAGAGAGACTCATTTTCAGACCAATCAGGTATCCACAACCCCGCAGCACTTCTTGAACTTGCGCCCGCTGCCGCATAGGCAGGGATCGTTGCGTCCCGGCGCTGCTTCCTTGCGGATCGGCGTTCGAGGCGTGAATTGTTGGAGGCGATGCATGTTGAGCTCATGCAGCATGTGCGGGATGCCGGCGATCACGTCCAGTCGTTCGTCTGAGGAAAGCGGCTCGGTGGGCGCGTCGCCTTCGGGCGTCGGCCATACGCCTTCCGCGATCGCTTCGATGCCGATCAGCGACTCGTCGATCCACGGTTGCTTCGCGCAGCTTTCTTCCCACGCATCGGAACGCAACTCGACGCCGTCGAGGAATCCGCACGCCCATTCGATTCCGTAATCGTCCGCTGCATCCGGCTCGGCATCGTCGCGACCGATATCGTCGCGCTCTGGCAACGCGATCAACGGCATATCGCGATCGCGCATGCGCTTGGGTTCGATCGCGACGCGGCGCGCGATGTCGTTCCATAGCCCCATCAACAGACGGTGCACGCGCTCGGATTCCTCGGACGATTCCCAGCGCGGCGGGCGTCCACCCCAGACATGCGGCATCCACTCATCGGCCGGCACCAACTCCGTTCCGACTACCAGCGCCGAAAGGTATCCGTCGAGCATTTCGAGCGACATGCCCTTGAACGGCACCGCGCGCAGTTCGAGCAACGCATCGAGTTCGTCGAGATCGGCGTCCGGAATTGCAGTTCGATCGGGTGGGCGCAGCTCCATGTCAGTAGGCGAACTCGCGAAACACCGGATCGACGGAACCGTTCCACGCGCCGTGAAACAGCTCAAGCTTGCGATCGGCTGGCGTTTGTCCGGCCGCGACGAATTCCAGCAACGGCTCCAGATAGATGGTTTCGTCGGCGCCGTTGCGGTTCTTGCGCGCACGGCGCAGCAGGCCGTGACCTGCGATCTTCAACGCTTCGCGCGCGAGGTCGAGCAGGGTGCCGTCGCGGAACGGCAGCGCAAAACCGTGGCGCGGCACGCCATCGCGCAAGGCGTGGCGCTCGGCCATGGTGAAATCCTTGACCAAGTCCCACGCAGCATCGAGTGCGGTGTCGTCGTACAGCAAGCCGACCCAGAACGCAGGCAACGCGCACAGGCGATTCCACGGTCCACCGTCGGCGCCGCGCATCTCCAGGTATTTCTTCAGGCGCACTTCCGGAAATGCGGTGGTCATGTGGTCGGCCCAGTCGGCCATGCGTGGTTTTTCGCCGGGCAATGCGGGCAATTTCCCGGCGAGGAAGTCGCGGAAGCTCTGGCCCGACGCGTCAATGTATTCGCCGTCGCGATAGACGAAATACATCGGCACGTCGAGCAGGTAGTCGGTGTAGAGCTCGTAGCCGAAGCCGTCGGCAAACACGAAGTCGAGCATGCCGGTGCGATCCGGATCGGTATCGGTCCAGATGTGCGAGCGATAACTCTTGAAACCGTTCGGCTTGCCTTCGGTGAACGGCGAGTCGGCAAACAAAGCCGTCGCGATCGGCTGCAGCGCGAGGGACACGCGGAACTTCTTGATCATGTCGATTTCGTCGGCGACATCGAGGTTCACCTGCACGGTGCAGGTGCGCGTCATCATGTCGAGGCCGAGCGAGCCGACTTTCGGCATGTACGATTTCATGATCTGGTAGCGGCCCTTCGGCATCCACGGCATGTCTTCACGCTTCCACTTCGGCTGGAAGCCCATGCCGAGAAAGCCGACTTCTAGTTCGCTCGCAACCGCCTGCACTTCGTCGAGATGATTGCTGGTTTCGCAACACGTTTCGTGGATGGTTTCGAGTTGCGCGCCGGAGAGTTCGAGTTGTCCGGCTGGTTCAAGCGTCACCGACGCGCCGTCCTTGAGCAGCGCGATCAGGTTGCCGTGTTCTTCCACCGGCTGCCAGCCGAAACGCGTGAGGCCTTGCAGCGTCGCGCGGATGCCGCGATCGCCATCCCAAGGCAACGGCCGCAAATCATCGAGGCGGAAACCGAACTTCTCGTGTTCTGTGCCGATCCGCCATTGCTGTTTTTTTCTTCCGCCCGATGCAAGGTAATCCACCAGCGCATGGCGGTTTTCGATCGGCGCATCTTTGACGTTGCTCGGACCCGACATTCAATTCTCCAGAATCCTATTGCCGCGATCAGCCTGCGAGGTGGCCTGCCTGCCTTACAATCGCGTAAGCCGCAGTGTACTGCCAGCTTCGTTGCATTCCATGTGAAACCATTCCGTGTGAAACACTTCGTCCCAACACCAGCACGAATGCACCGCACATGGCTGTCGGGCATCCTGCTGCTCGTGTCCACGAATGTATGGGCGCACGACGCGGTACTCAATCGCGGCAACGGACCGGAGCCCTCGACGCTCGACGCGCACCGTTGCCAGGAAGTCGCCTGTGGCAATGTGTTGCGCGATCTTTACGAAGGACTGGTCGCGGAAGGTCCGGATGGCGCAGCGGTTCCGGGCACGGCCGAACGCTGGGAAACATCCACCGACGGACTAACCTGGACTTTCCATCTGCGCGCGCACCTGCATTGGTCGAATGGCGAAGCGCTCGATGCTGTGCAGATTGCGGAGAGTTTTCGCCGCGCGTTCGCATCGACGACTGCTGCGCCGTTCGCCGAGCAGTTTGACGCGTTGCGCGGCGCACAGGCCGTCGAGCAAGGCAAGTCGTCGCTGACGGCTTTAGGTGTCGAAGCGACCGACCCGCGCACCGTGGTGTTCCATCTCACGCGTCCGGTGCCATTGCCGCATTTGCTGCTGTTGCCGATTGCGTATCCGGTCTATTTGCCGGCCGTGCAGAAATTTGGCGCGCAGCACACACGCCCCGGCAACATGGTTTCCAATGGCGCATACCGCCTGCGCGCGTGGTTGCCACAGGCGGCGATCATGCTCGAACGAAACCGGTATTTCCGCACGCCCGCATCGATTGCGATGGTGCGGTACCACGTCACCGAAGATGCGGGCAGCGAACTCAAGCGCTACGAAGCCGGCGATCTCGACCTCACCGAAACCCTGCCGCCGCAGCCGCTCGTGCAACTGCGCGCGCGTTTCGGGAACGAATTGCGGATCGCGCCTTATCTTGGCGCGTTCTGGTTCGGCTTCAACGTGACCAAGCCGCCATTTAGTGATCGCGACAGGAAACATTCCGCGCTCGCGCTGCGTCAGGCGTTGTCGTTCGCGGTGGATCGCGACAAGCTCACGCGCTATCTCACCGGGTTCGGCGAAACCAACGCGTTCGGCATCGTGCCGCCGCAGGTTTCCGGGTACACGCCACCTCCGATTGAAGTCGCGCATTGGACGCAGGCGCAGCGCGAACGCGAAGCGCTGCGATTGTTCCGCATCGCCGGTTACACACGCGACGATCCACCGACGATCGAACTGCGCTTCAACACATCGGTTCTTCATCGCCGGCTCGCGCTCGCGGTCGCGGCGATGTGGCGCGAGACGCTCGGCGTGCGCGTCACTTTGCGCAACGAGGAATGGAAGGTTTTCGTGCAGAACCGACGCTTGCGTGTGATCACGCAGGTGTTTCGCGGTGGGTGGATCGCGGATGTCGACGACGCGCGCAATTTCCTCGCCGCATTCGCGAGCGATGGTGCGCTGGACTGGACTGGCTGGCGCGATCCGAAGTTCGATGCATTGATCGCGCAAGCCGATGCCGAGCCGAACGAAATCCATCGCAACGCGCTGCTCGCGCAAGCGGAAGCACGATTGCTTGCGGCGCAACCAGTGCTGCCCTTGTATTTCTATACGTCGAAGCATCTGGTGAAGCCGTGGATTGTCGGTTACACGGCGAATGCGCTGGATCATCATGCGAGTCGCTTCCTGTCCTGGAAGGATTTGCGGTGAGCCAGCGTATGATGAGTGCTGGCGCATGAAGCGTTTCGCACGCGCGCTATTCGAAGCACTACTGACGCTATGGCTTCTCGCGACGCTGTGCTTCGCGTTGCTGCACGCCGCTCCGGGCGGGCCGTTCGACACCGAGAAAGCCGCGCCGCCGGAAGTGCAGGCCGCGCTTGCCGCGCAGTATCGGCTCGATCGCCCGTTGCCCGCTCAATACATCGCGTGGCTCGGCGATGTCGTGCGCGGCGATCTCGGGCCGTCCTTCCAGTATCCGGATTACCGCGTCAGCGAACTCATCGCGCTCGGCCTGCCGGTGTCGGCATTGTGCGGCGGCATCGCGTTGATTCTTGCGATTGGTGTCGGCGTACCGCTCGGACTGGTTGCCGCGCTGCATCGCGGTCGCGCAATCGACCGCGTGCTGATGGGCTTTTCCGGACTCGGACTTGCGATGCCGAAGTTCGTGGTCGCGCCGTTGCTGGTGTTGTTGTTCGCGGTGACACTGCACTGGTTGCCCGGCGGCGGTTGGGATCCATCGACACCGCTGACCTTGCTGCGCAGCGCATTGCTGCCCGCGCTCGCGCTCGCGTTGCCGAACCTCGCCTACTGCGCGCGCATCAGCCGCGCGGCATTCCTCGATGTGTTGTCCAGCGACTATTTGCGCGCCGCGCGTGCACGCGGATTTTCGTCGTCGCGCATCTTGTTGGTGCATGCGCTACCTTCCGCACTGCTGCCGGTGATCGCATGGCTCGGTCCGGCGCTGATCAACATCGTCAGCGGTTCGGCGGTGGTGGAACAGGTGTTCGGCATTCCGGGGATGGGCCGCTACTTCGTGCAGGGCGCGTTGAATCGCGATTACACGCTGGTGCTGGGCGTGGTGCTGGTGGTTGGCACGTTGATCGTGTTGATCAATGCGATGACGGATGGGGTGCGGGCGTGGATTGATCCGAGGTTGCGGGATGGGGATTCGTAATCGTCAGGCAAGATAGAAGGGTTGCACGGCCAAACCGGGGCGTTGTTACACTCTCCGAGACGTTGCTTGCGGTTCAAGGGGGACCCCCATGAAACACATCCAGCTGTGTGCGTTGGTTCCTGCGCTTCTTCTTGCAGCCATTGCTCCTGAGGAAACAAGCGCCGCAGCCGGCGTCGGTGCGGAGCAAGTCAACGCCATTTACCCGGATATCGAAGCGCTCTACATCGAGCTACATCGCAATCCGGAACTAGCATTTCACGAACGCCGCACGGCGGCGACGCTCGCGGCGCGCGTCAAGGAATTGGGGTATGAGGTCACGACCGGCGTCGGCGGCACCGGTGTCGTCGCGATCCTGAAAAATGGCCCCGGCCCGGTGGTGATGTTGCGCACTGAACTGGATGCGCTGCCGATCGAAGAGAAAACCGGTCTTCCGTTCGCGAGCACGGTGAAGACAAAGAACGAGGCCGGCGAACTTATTCCCGTCTCGCATATGTGCGGACACGACCTGCACATGTCTGCGTGGGTCGGCACGGCCGAACTCATGGCGAAGAACCGCGAGGGCTGGCATGGCACGTTGATGCTGGTCGGGCAGCCGGCGGAGGAAATAGTTTCCGGCGCGGCCGCGATGATCCGCGACGGCCTGTTCACGCGGTTTCCGAAACCCGATTACGCGTTTGGGGTTCACGATGAAAGTTCGCTGCCGGCTGGTGTGCTCGGATTCCATACGGGCTACTTCCGCGCCGCAGTGAGTAATCTCGATATCACCGTGTACGGCAAGGGCGGGCACGGTGCGTATCCGCAGAAAACCGTCGACCCGGTTGTACTTGCCGCGCGCATCGTGCTCGGTTTACAAACGATCGTGTCGCGCGAGAACAATCCTATTGATCCCGCCGTGATCACGGTCGGCAGCATCCACGGCGGAACCGTGTGGAACATCATTCCGGATCAGGTGAAGCTGCAACTGACCGTGCGATCGTTTGATCCGGAAGCGCACAAGCGCCTGTTGAGCGCGATTGCGCGCGAAACGAAAGGCGAGGCGCTGGCAGCCAACGCACCGAGAGAGCCTCTCATCGAGACGAAATCCAGTACCGACGCTGTGTTCAACGATCTCGAGTTGACTCTGCGCACAGTCGCCGCGGCGCGCGTGGCACTGGGCGCGGAGAGAGTTGTGGAGATGCCCGCGCAGATGGGCTCGGAAGACTTCTCGCAATTCGGTCTCGCCGGCGTGCGCTCAGTGCTGCTGCACGTCGGCGCAGTCGATCCGGCGAAATTGGAAGAGGCGCGCAAAACCGGAGTATCGGTTCCTGGAGTTCACACGTCGCTATGGGCACCTGCGCGCGAGCCGACGATCAAGGCCGCGATCACTGTGGAGACGGCGATATTGATGGACTTGATGAAGGCAGGGTAGGCCGGCACGCAGCGTGTGAAATGTTTTGCTCTAACGTCCCTCATCCGCTTTCGGGATTGTTCAAAGGCTAAACCCCAAGCCACCCCGCCACCACCGCCCGCGCCTCGTCCACTCCCTGCTTGGTCTCCGACGAAAACACCTGCGCCGTCGCGCGATCCGGCAATGCCTTGCGCACGGCGAGCAGCGTCTGCGCCTGCGGGCCGCGGCCGATCTTGTCGCATTTGGTCAGCAGGCAATGCGCGGGCAGGCCGCGGTCGGCGGCGAAACGCAGCATGTCGAGGTCGAATTCGCGCAGCGGGTGGCGGATGTCCATCACCACGACGATGCCGCACAGCGCGATGCGGGTGCGGAAATAATCGTTGAGGAAACCCTGCCAGTGCGCGCGCAAATCCTTCGATACTTTCGCGTAGCCGTAGCCTGGGAGGTCGACGAAGTACTTGCCCTTCACTACCTCGAAGAACACCAGTTGCTGGGTGCGGCCGGGCGTCTTGGAGGTGCGCGCGAGCGCGCTATGGTTGCAGATGGTGTTCAGCGCGCTCGACTTGCCGGCGTTGGAACGGCCGGCGAACACAACCTCGCGGCCGTCGTCGGCAGGCAGTTGCTGCGGCGTATGCGCGGCGGCCAAGTAGGCGGTGCGCGCGAGTACGTTGGAGGATTTGGTCATGCGGCATCATGGCTTGCATGGGGTCGCAGGGCCAGCGCGGCCCTACTTCGTTGACCCTGCTTAGGCGCGCGGGGATAATCGAACGGTTGCGCGCGCATGGGGAACATCATCGCGCGGCCCCACCGATCGGAGCTCACATGACTTTCAAGCGCATCCTGGCTGTGGCCGCCCTCCTCGCAACTGCGGTCGCGTTCGCGCAGCCCCAGCCTGCGCAAGCACCGGCCACCACGGTCACGCCATTGCCAGCCGCTGCGCCTGCGCCGACGATGTCGCTGACCGACGCGCACGCACTGGCCAAGCCGGGCGACGCGAAAGCCGGACAGATCAAGGCCGCTGCCTGCGGCGCCTGCCATGGCCTCGACGGTAACTCGTCGGATGCGCAATATCCGAAACTCGCCGCGCAGCAGGAGCGCTACATCGCGCGCCAGCTCGCGATGTTCAAGACCGGCGAGCGCGAGAACCCGATCATGATCGGCTTCGCGAGCGCGCTGGAACCGCAGGACATGCGCGACATCGGCGCTTATTTTGCTAACCAGAAAGTGCTGCCCGGCGTCTCCGACGACACGGTCATCAAGGATGGCCCGAACCTGGGCAAGAAGTTCTATGCGGTTGGTGAGGCGATCTATCGCGGCGGCGATGCCGCACGCGGCGTGCCGGCCTGCATGGCTTGCCACGGTCCGACTGGCGCCGGCAATCCGGGTCCGGCGTATCCGACCCTCGGTGGCCAGCATGCGAAATACGTTTCCGCGCGGCTCACCGCATTCCGTGGCGGCCTGATCCTCGGCAAGGGCGATTACGCGAATGCCGTGATGGCCGGCGTCGCGAAGAACCTGACCGACGAGGAAATCCAGGCGTTGTCGACGTATGTCGAAGGCCTGCATCCGGCGAAGGACGATGCCGCGAGCAAGACCGCAGCGACAGCGCCCGTCGCACAGCCAGCCCACCAGCATTGAACCAATCCGCATGACCGACGGTCGGTTTGATGCGGCCGCGATCATTCCCGCAACACATCGGCGCAACATTGCCACATTGACCACAGCCTGATCTTCGAGGATCCATCCATGTCCAAGCGCGCCGTCGTGCGATCCACCCTGTTGCTCTCCACGATGCTGCTGGCCACTGCGTGCACCGCCGCGCCGGATGCGACGACAGCGTCGGTAGCTGCTTCGCCCGCGGTCGCAACGGTTGCCGCCGCTGCGAGCACCGCCCAAGTGGCATCCGCCGAAGCCGCGTCCGCCGCAGTCGATGCGACGACGCCGGTGGCGTCAACCGCAGCAGCTTCGGTCGCAGACACGACTGCTGCGGCCGCGGTCGCCGCGCCGAAGGGCGTGCCGCCTGGCCCGGCGCCGGTGGAAGGCACCGACTACACCTTGATCGACACCCCCGACCAGCCCAGCGGCGACAAGGTGCAGGTCACCGAGGTATTCGGCTACAGCTGCATCCACTGCTCGGATTTGCAGCCCGACCTGAGCAAGTGGAAAAAAACCCTGCCGGCCGACGTGCAGTTCAACTACCTGCCGGCAGCGTTCGGCGGCATCTGGGATGCATTCGCGCGCGCGTTCTTTGCTGCGCAGGCGATGGGCGTGCAGGAAAAGAGCCACGACAGCATTTTCAAGGCCGTGTTCGTCGACAAGCGCGTGGTCGCCGCCGAAGACATTCCGAAAATCTATGCCGATTACGGCGTGGATCCGAAAACCTTTGCATCGACGATGCAGAGTTTCGCGGTCAGCGCGAAGGTAGCCGCTGCGCACGAACAGGAAGTGCGCTGGGGCATCGACTCGACGCCAACCCTGGTCGTGGACGGCAAGTACCGCGTGCAGGAGCTGCGAGCTGGCGGCCCCGCCGCGATGTTCCACACGATCGAGTGGCTGATCGCCAAACAGCGCCCCCTGCACGCGAAGCACTGACATGACGTCTGCACGCGTCATCGTGCGGGCGCGATCCGCCTGACCGATGACCGCGCGTCGCCTGCGACTGCTGAGCTGCAACATCCAGGCCGGGTCGAGCACCCAGCGCTATCGCGACTACGTGTCGCGCAGCTGGTCGCATGTGCTGCCGCACGGCAAGCGCGACAACCTCGCGGCGATCGCCGAACTGTGCAGCGACTTCGACATCGTCGGCTTGCAGGAAAGCGATGCCGGCAGCCTGCGCTCGGGGTTCACCAACCAGACCCATCGCATCGCCGAACTCGCCGGATTCCCGTTCTGGAGCCATCAGTCGAATCGCCGGGTCGGCGGCATCACCCATAGCGCAAACGGCTTGCTCAGCCGCGAACGTCCGTCCGAAATCCTCGACTATGCGTTGCCCGGCCGGGTTGGCGGGCGCGGCGCGCTGCTTGCGCGCTTCGGCGAGTCCGACGATTGCTTCACCATCGCGATTGCGCATCTTTCGCTCGGCGCGCAATCGCGCGGCGCACAACTGGACTTCCTCGCCGACGTGCTCGCCGACGCGCGGCACGTCGTGCTGATGGGCGATTTCAACTGCGGGCACGATGCGCCGGAAATGCAGAAGCTTTATCGCCGCACGCGCCTGCAGCCGCCAACCGCATACCCCGCGACGTTCCCGAGCTGGAAACCGGTACGCGCGCTCGACCACATCCTGTGCAGCGAAGGCATCGTCGCCGATCCGCCGCGCGCAATGGTCGCCGGCCGCTCGGATCACCTCGCGATTGCACTGGAGCTGTCGCTGCCGACGAAGCAACTGGCCTGAATGTCGTCGTTCGCATCATGTGTTGCGTGCGATCTCCAACTGGACTTTTCAATTGCGCAAAAAAAGACCGGCGATCGCTCGCCGGTCTTTTCGTTGCATGGGTGCCGCAATCAGAACTTGTAAGTCAACTCTGCATACCAGAAGCGGAACGGCAGATCGTAGGTACCTGAGTCGTAGTTGTTCAGCGAGCAGGTCACGCAGATCGGAGGTTTCTGTGCGAACACGTTGTTCGCGCCGACGCCCAGCTTCAGGCCATCCACTCCGAACGAATGATTCCAACTCAGTTGCACATCGTTGTAGACGGTGGCCTTGAGTTTGTGCAAGCCGGTCGGATTGCCGTCGGCGTCGGTCGCGCAGAAGGTGCTAGGGAAGTTCGCCAAACTGCAGTCTTCCTTGACCGCACTGATGTAACGCACGTTCCAGGCCGCATCCCAATCGCCAAACTTCCAACCGAACTGGACGTTGGTCTTCCAACTCGGAATCGAGCTGTCGCCGACGCTTTGTTGCACCTCCGCGCCGACCACACGCCGCGAAGCGTTGCCGTCCTCATCCACCGCCTTGTAGCCGATCGTACGGGTGGCTTGCAGCCCAGCGCTGAGCTGGCCCCAGCTCGTCTGCGGCCCGATCCAATTGGCTTTCAGATCGAATCCGTTGGTGGTGATGGTGCCGAGGTTGGCGAGGAAATCCTTCGGCGGATTGAGGTCGCCGCTGGGGCCGCGGGTGAGGCCCGCGCATTCCGCGCTGCCGAACGCACTCGTGCCGAAGCACTTGTCGAGCAGAACCTGGAGATCGGGGGCCTGGATCGCCTTCTTGATCTTGTAGTGGTAGTAGTCCACCTCGAAGTCGAGCTTGGTCGACCAGGACAGGTTGTCCGCCCAGGACGGGCTGTACACGCCGCCGATGTTGTAGTTGTCGGACTTCTCGGGTTGCAGGTTCGGATTGCCGCCGGTGAAGGTCGTGATCTGGGTGTTGGCTTGCTGGAAGCCGTTCGGTACGCCCGAAGCACGGCAATTGGTTGCCAGCGTCGAGTTATTCCCCGGCACCACCACCGGCGAGCCGCTTGGACCACAAGGATCGGTCAAGGTCGCGCCGAATTGGGCCAAGCCAAACAGTTCGCCAAGATTCGGTGCGCGGAAGCCCTGCGAATACGTCCCACGGACCACCAGATCCTCGATCGGCTGCCAACGCAAGCCGACCTTGCCGGTCGTAGCGCCGCCGAAGGTCGAGTAGTTGGAATAGCGCACTGCGAAATCGCTGCTGAAAGTCTGCAACCACGGCACCTGCAACTCGGCGTAGCCTTCATCCACGCTGTAATCGGCCTTGATCGGAATCGCGAAGGAGTCCTGCGATTCGCCCGTGCTGCGCAGCGGATCGGGATTGAAACTGCCTTCATACCGGCGATGCTCGTAGCCCACCGCGAAACCCGCATAACGATTGTCGCCCATCGCCCACAAATCGCCGGTTAGGTTGGCGTTGAGCAGGTCAAACACCTGCTTGCTTGAGTCGCGCTGGGTCGTGGTGACGTAGTTGAGCATCGCCGGAGTGATCGGCCGGCCCAATCCACCGAACAGATCCAGCGGAGTGCAGCCCGGAGTCGCCGCACAGACAGCCGGATCGCCCAGTGCGATCTTGATATGGCCGATGTTGAAGCCGTTCAGAAACTCCTGCGACGCACTGTTTTCGGAATGCGCGTAATCCACGTTCCAGTCCATCCCGCGCAGGCCCCAGTTGACTGTGCCGGTGAGGCCCAGATTGACGTACCAGGTGTCCACGCTCTGGGTGAAGATGCGCGGCCCGGCCTCGAGCGGACGCCTGGTGATGCCGAGGAAATTCGCCGTGCCATCACCGCACGTCGGCGAAGCGACTGCGCACAGGTCGATGTGGAAAGGATTGAACGGATTCAAACTCGAAATCGAGATGGTGTCGGCGATGCCGCCGGTTCCCGCAACCGGGCCGACGAAGATCGGCTCGGGAGCCGCCTGGTTGGTGGATTCACGGTTGTTGTACAGCGCCTTGGCATGAAACTGGATGCTGTCATTGACATCATAGTTGACGCTGGTGAACAGCGACTTGCGCTTGCTTGGCGTCAGCAGCAGGTTGAACGGGGCGTAGTTGAAGCGATCTGCGTTGGTGAAGTGATGGTAAGTGCCTGCGCCCGAATCGGGATTGCCGCCGTTGTAGTTTGGCACCGTGGTGCCGTCGTTCAGCGCAAGACTGAAGAACGCACCGTCAGCACAACTACCGGTGGCAGGATTGTCCGGATCGCCCGATGAAGCGATTGCCGGATCGCAGAACCGGAAGCGTCCCTGCGGCGTGCCCGAGCTGATGCCAAATGGCCAGCCGGGTTCTCCGACTGAGGACTGCGAGGACGCGCTGGAGCTGATTCCCTTGGAATCCACATAGCTGGCCGAGAACACGCCGTTGAACTTGTCGCCGCCGCCGCCCACCGTGACATCGGCTTCGTTGTCGTCCCCGCCGTGGCCATAGCTGCCGCCTTTTACATGCACCTGCGCGCCATTGAATTTCTTGCGGGTGATGATGTTGACCACGCCAGCGATCGCATCCGAACCGTAGATTGCCGAAGCGCCGTCTTCCAGCACTTCGATGCGATCCACGATCGCCAATGGAATCGTGTTGAGATCGGCGCTGCCGCTGACACCCGAGGCCGAGGATTCGTTGACCCAGCGGATGCCGTCAACCAATACCAATACGCGCTTGGAGCCGAGGTTTCGCAAGTCCACCTGCGCCGAACCGGCACCGATGCCGCCGCCGTCGGACGGATAACCGAAGTTGCCGGACGAGTTGACCTTGGCGTTGGTCGCCTGACCGCTCGAGGACAAGGTCTGGAGATATTGCCCGATCGAGGTCGCGCCGCTCTTGTCGATGGTCTCGCGAGTAATGATCGCGACGGGCGCGCTGGTCACCTTGTTGGTCTGCTTGATGCGTGAACCGGTGACGGTCACGCGGTCAAGGGTCTTGGGCGTCTGGCCTGTCGTGGTGCTGGACGCGTCCTGCGCCAATGCGGGCAGCGCGGCGGGCAAGAGTGCGGCAAGGACTGCTGCACACAGGCGGCTACGACGGATCGTGGTCATCAATATCTCCCCAGAGATGGTGGTGCGTCGGCCAGAGCCGGCGCGTCCGGTGTTTGTAAACAATGTGTGAAGCGAGTGCAAGTGCAATGCTTCGGAATGACGTTCGGCACGCCGCAACAGATGGCGCAACGACTTCGCATGCGCGGGCCAGACACGGCCGCAAGCTGCGCTTCGGCTACACTTCGACCCCATGCGAACAATCCTGCTTTCAGTCGGCTGGCTGCTGTTTTCGGCCGCCTC
The DNA here is from genome assembly GCA_038226665.1 of Lysobacterales bacterium. Taxonomy (GTDB): domain Bacteria; phylum Pseudomonadota; class Gammaproteobacteria; order Xanthomonadales; family Xanthomonadaceae; genus SZAS-103. The sequence goes on from JBBRQI010000009.1 coordinate 58,777, forward strand.
CGCGCAACCGGCCACTTCAGCGCAACCTGACTCGGGCCAGCTCGCGCAGGCACGCGAGGCGCTGACCCAAGCCGAAGCCGGACAGCTCGATCCGGCGCTCGCGCGCCGATTGGCGAACGATCCACTCGCTTCATGGATCGACTATGCGTCGTTGCGCCGCAACCTTGCGGATGCCGATCCCGGCGCAGTGCGCGGGTTCCTCGACCGCTACCCGGGCCAGGTCGCCGCGAACCTGCTGCGCGATGCGTGGCTGGGTGAACTCGACAAACGCAAGGACTGGCGGAATTTCCGCGCGTTCCGCACCAATGACAGCTACGCCAAGGACAGCAGCGCATCGCTGCGTTGCGCGGATCTCGCCGCGCGGCTCGATGCGGGCGAGCCGGATGCCGATTGGTTCGACGATGCGCTCGCGCAGTGGAAAAATGGCGATGCGGTGCCTGTCGATTGCGACGCAGCGTTCGCATTCCTCGACGCACGCGGCAAGCTCATCCCGGAATTACGCTGGAAGCGCATCGATGCCGCCGCCGAGGACGGAGCGACCAGCGTGATGCGCCAAGCGGCGCGCGGGCTGTCGCCCGAGCAAGCAGCCCTCGTATCCGCATACGCCGCCTTCATCGACGCACCTAACGACAGCGCGTTGGGCTGGCCGAAAACCGAACGCAGCCGCCGCATGGTCGCGATCGGATTGGCCCGTCAAGCCAAGCGCGATCCCGGCAGCGCCGAAGCGCATCTTGCGCGACTCGCACCGGCACTGCAGATGGGCGAGCCCGATCGCGGCCGCGTGCAGTATGCGATTGCGTTATGGACCGTGAGTTCGTACCTGCCCGGTTCCGCGCAACGCCTCGCGGCCGTGCCTGCATCGGCGTTCGATGCGAAGTTGCACGAATGGCAGGTGCGCGAGGCGATCGCACGCGGCGACGATGCAGCTGCGATCAAGGCGATCGTCGCGATGGATCCGGTGCAGCGCAACGATCCGCGCTGGCAATATTTCGAAGCCCGACTGCGCGAGCGCCACGGCGATGCGAAAGCCGCGAATGCGTTGTACGCGCAGGCCGCGCGCACCGCGACGTACCACGGTTTCCTCGCCGCCGATCGCCTGCATCAGGCTTACAACATCTGCCCGATCGAATTGCATTCGGGCAACGCCGAACGCGCGAAAGTCGCGGCGACGCCGGCACTGATCCGCGCATTCGAGCTGTTCCAGGTCGATCGCACGGCATGGGCCGAACGCGAATGGAAACAGGCCGTGTCCGGTTTCGACGACCACCAGCGGCAGATCGCCGTCGCGCTCGCGCAGGATGCGGGCTGGTACGACCGCGCGACCTTCGCGCTTGGCATGGATGCGTCCGGCAAGCCGGCGCCGGATGAGTTGCGCATGTACAGCTTGCGGTTCCCTCTCAATGAGGCGAATACCTTGCGCGAGAAGGCGCGCGCCAACGGGATCGACGCCGCCTGGGTCGCAGCCGAGATCCGCGCCGAGAGCGCGTGGATGCCTTACGCGCGTTCGGGTGCGGACGCGCGCGGATTGATGCAGTTGCTGCCTTCCGTTGGCGCGCACGTCGCTCGCACGCTGGGCATCGCCTGGAGCGGCGGCGACATGCTGTACCAGCCGCAGGTCAGCATCACCCTCGGCAGCGCCTTCCTGCGCGAGATGCTGGATCGCTACAACGGCCGCATCTATCTTGCTATCGGCGCCTATAACGCCGGCGCTGGGCCGGTGAACCGGTGGCTCGCGCAACGCGCGCAGCTCGACCCGGATTTCTGGATCGAAACCGTGAGCTACAAGGAAACCCGCGACTACATCATGCGCGTGCTCGCTTTCTCGGTGATCTACGACTGGCGCTTCGATGGCAAGGCCGTTCCGCTGTCGGATCGCATGCTCGGCCGCACCGTGCCGGATGCCCAGAAACGCCATTTCGTGTGCGCGCTCGCGCCGTCCAATCCAGCCCCCGCAGTTTCAGGCGCAATGGACGCGACGCAATGAACGCACCACTGAACGTTGCCGTGCTCGGCGGCACCGGCTTCGTCGGCCACGCACTGGTCGAGCGGCTGGTTGCCGAAGGCCATGCCGTCACCGTGGTCAGCCGCAACAACGCGCGCCATCTCGATCGTTCGCTGCCACCGAATGCCGCGGTCCGCGATTGCGACGAATACGATGCGGCCGCGCTGGCGCGCGCAATCCGTGGCAGCGATGTCGCGATCAACCTCGTCGGCATCCTCAACGATCCGGGCATCGGCGACTCGGACCGCGGTTTCCAGCGCGCGCACGTCGAGCTCACGCGCCATCTGATCGCCGCATGCAATGCGAGCGACGTACCACGCCTGCTGCAAATGAGCGCACTCAACGCCGGTCGCGGACGCAGCCATTACCTGCGCACGCGCGGCGAAGCCGAGGAACTCGTGAAAACCTCGTCGCTCGACTGGACGATCTTTCAGCCATCGGTGATCTTCGGTTCTGGCGACGGCTTGTTCTGCCGCTTCGCCGCGTTGCTGAAGATTGCGCCAGTGCTGCCGCTTGCACGTGCAACGGCGAAGTTCGCGCCGGTGTGGATCGGCGATGTCGTCGAAGCATTCGTTTGTTCGCTGGGCGATGAACGCACTTTCCGCCAAAGTTACGAACTGTATGGGCCAGATGTGGTGACGCTCGCGCAAATCGTGCAGATGACCGCGCAGCAGATGCGCCTGCGCCGCTTCGTCGCGCCGCTGCCCGATGCGCTCGGTCGCATGCAGGCGTTCGCGATGGATTTCGTGCCGGGCAAACCGTTCTCGAGCGACAACTACCGTTCACTGCTCACCGATTCGGTCGGCGGCATCGACGGCCTGCATCGGCTCGGCATCGTGCCGACGAAGATCGCCGCGATCCTGCCCGATATCCTCGGCCACGGTGAAAACCGACAGGCGCGGCTGGATCGCTACCGCGCGCGGTTCTGATCACAGACGCCCTGATTTCAATCGACGGATGCACACCCAACACATCCAGGCTTATCTCGTCGGCGGCGCGGTACGCGATCGGCTGCTCGGTCGACCGCATGGAGATCGCGACTGGGTCGTCGTCGGCGCAACACCAGCACGGATGATCGCGCGCGGCTTCAAGCCGGTCGGTCGCGATTTCCCGGTGTTCCTGCATCCGACCACCCACGAGGAATACGCACTCGCGCGCACCGAGCGCAAATCGGCGCGCGGGTATCGCGGCTTCGTCGTCGACGCCGATCCGGCAGTGACGCTCGACGAGGATCTTGCGCGTCGCGATTTCACCATCAATGCGATCGCGCAGGATTCCGAAGGCGCGCTCATCGATCCGTTCAACGGCGTGCGCGATCTCGAAGCACGCGTGTTGCGCCACGTCTCGCCCGCATTCGTCGAAGACCCGGTGCGCGTGCTGCGCGCTGCGCGTTTCATTGCGCGCTTAGCGCCGCTGGGTTTTGTGGTGGCAGCGGAGACGATGGATCTCATGCGCGCGATGGTCGTTGACGGGGAGATCGACCATCTCGTTCCCGAACGCGTGTGGCAGGAACTCGCACGCGCGCTGGCCGAGCCACAGCCGTCGGCATTTCTTGCGACGCTGCGCGACGCCGGTGCGCTTGTGCGCATCCTTCCCGAAGTCGATGCGCTGTACGGCGTGCCGCAGCGTGCGGAGTTCCACCCGGAAATCGACACCGGCATCCACCAGCAGATGGTCAGCGACATGGCGGCAAGGCTCGCGCCAGGCGATGCGCTGGTCGGATTCGCCGCGCTCACCCACGACCTCGGCAAGGCGCTCACGCCGAAGGACGTGTTGCCGAAACACATCGGCCACGAACACGCCGGACTCGCACCGCTCGACGCCTTGTGCGAGCGGCTGAAAGTGCCAGCCGCGCAACGCGAACTCGCGACGATCGCTTGTCGCGAACATCTGAACGTGCATCGCATCGATGCCTTGCGCGACGAGACCGTGCACGATTTGATCGCGCGCTGCGATGGTTTCCGCAAGCCCGAACGCATCGACCAGCTCGCGACCGTCTGCGAAGCCGACAAGCGCGGCCGCCTCGGCATGCAGGACAGCGCTTATCCGCAAGCCGCGCTGCTGCGCGCGCTGCATCGCGCCGCGCTCGCGGTGCATGCGCGCGAACTGGTCGCGCAAGGCGCGGTCGGCGAGGAAGTCGGCGTCCGCCTGCGCGTGGCGCGTATCGCTGCAATCCACGCAGCGCGTTCGCAAGGCTGATTCAACCCAGGCGCGCGTCGATCCGTTGCAGCCAGGTGGCAAACGGCGTCCACGCCGTTGCAAGCCCGATCGCCACGCCGATGGCATCGATCATCCCGTCGTAGGCGGACATGTCGCGGTAGTCGGTCAGGTAACCCTGCGCGAATTCGAGCGCGATGCCGAGCGCGACCATCGCCGCCGCCGCGACCAGCCACTCGTTGCGCTTCGCATACAACTGCACCGCCATCGCCGCGAGGCAAAGGTAGGCGAAGCCATGGTCGAACTTGCCGATCGTCAGCCAGTACGGAATCGGCGGCGCGGGCATCAGCGACAGCACGATCGTGCCGAGGATCATCGCGGTCCACACGGCGATCCACAAACGCGGCCGATGGAACGAACGCAACATCACAATCTCCCGCTCAAATCGCCGAGCGCGAAAGCCGGCTCGAAGTCCACGCCACGCTGGAAACCCATTGCCTGGAAGCGCTCTCCCATCTCACCGGGCAAGGTCAGGCGCTTGGCTTCCCGGGCGATGCGCAGGCGTTCGATTTCCGGTAGCGCCTGCGAGGCTCCCAGTGCATCGCCCAAACCATTCCCGATCAGGAACTGCGCCTGCGCGCAGTAGCCCGCCAATTCGAAACCGATGCGCGTGCCAGCTTCGGCGAGTGCGGTGAAATCGACCGAGGCGGTGATGTCCTGCAAGCCCGGCCACAGGAATGGATCGGCGTGGGCGTGGTGGCGGTAATGGCAGATCAAGGTGCCGTCGTTGCGTTCGGGCGCATAGAACTCGCGACGCGGATAACCGTAATCGATGAACAACATCGCGCCGCGTACCATCGTGCCTGCAACTGCGTCGATCCAGTACGGCAACTGCGGCAACACTTCGGAACGATAGCCATCGACGAAGCGCGCGTCGAGCCCACGCATGACATGTCCCAGCGCGCTGACAAGCAGCGTATCGGCGCCGCGCTCGGCGCATGCGAAACGATCGCCCTCATCGAGCGCGACGCTTTCCTCGAACATTTCGCCGTCCCGCACCACGAACCGCGACACTGGCAATGCATCCAGCACTTCGTTCGCGAACAACACGCCGTTCCACGCATGTTGCGGCGGCCCATCCAACCACTCGACACGTGCCGCAATACCTTGTGGCAGCTTGGCGTGCAGCCGTTCGCGCTGGCGTTCGCGCAAGTCCGCACTGGGTTCGAGGATCGCGTAACACGCGGGCACTGCGTCGCATTCGGCGAAGCGCCGCAACGCCTGTTCGGCGAACGCGCCGCTGCCGCCACCGAGCTCGAGGAAGATCGCATCCGTGCCGACTGCGCGCAGGACCGGCACGGTCGCATCGGCGACACAGCGCGCGAACAATCCGCCGAGCTCGGGCGCAGTCACGAAATCACCGGCCGCACCAAACTTGTGCGCGCCAGCGCTGTAGTAGCCGAGGCCCGGTGCGTAGAGCGCGAGTTCCATGTAGCGCCAGAACGGCAACGCGCCGCCCGCCGCCGCAATCTGCTCGCGAATCAATGCTGCGAGCTTCGCACTGTGCGCGCGCGCGTCCGGATCGGGCTCTGGCAATGAATGCTGCATGCGTGCTGCGGGTCCGCGAGCCGAAACAAGTCGCGCATTGAAGCATGCCGGGCGTGACCATGCAGCCATTCGTCAGCTGCCCGGATCGTGACCATCCGGCCGTTTGGGCGTTCATCGCCGCAAAAAAATGCGGCTCATCACTCAGCGCAGTCCCGGCCGGACGCGCTACTATCGGCATGCGCCCTACCACTACCGAGGAGACGTTCCATGCGCAAATTTCTGCTGATCGCCGCCACTGGCTTGCTCGGCCTGCTTCCGTACGCGCTGCTCGCGCAGGATGCGAACTCGCCGGTAGGAACCTGGAAAACCATCGACGATACAACCGGCAAGGCGAAATCGCTGGTCGAGATCTTCGAGGTCAACGGAAAGCTGTCCGGCAAGGTCACCGAGGTGTATCCCGAGCCAGGCAAGCCTGCCGATCCGATCTGCGACAAATGCACAGGCTCGCTGCACGACAAGAAGATCAAGGGACTGGTGATCATGTGGGGCTTCAGCAAGGACGACGACGTCTGGGACGGCGGCCGCATCTTCGACCCGGAAAAGGGCAATGACACCGTCTACAAAGCCAAGCTCACCCCGAGCAGCGACGGCAAGGAACTCAAGGTGCGCGGCTACGTCGGCTTCTCGCTGCTCGGCCGTAACCAGACTTGGCATCGCGTGAAATAAAAAGCTTTCTCGTGGTGAAAACGAAGCCCGTCGGCTCGCGCACGACGGGCTTCGTTTTTTGGAACCGCAACGAGGATGTGCCGCTTTCGTTCAGCACGCCTGGATGCACTCGTGTTGGTGAAGACAGGATGCCGTAGCCGACCTTGCGCCATTCGCGCATTGATGTGCAGCGCAGGGTCGATGCACGGCTTTCGCTCGTGGCGCGCATGCCGCAGGATGTATGGATCGCTGCAGAGACGAACCGCATGAGCCAGCCTGCATGAACCCGATTCGTCCGGTCGCACTGATCACTGGCGCATCGCGCCGACTCGGTGCGGCGATCGCGCGCACCCTGCATGCGTCCGGTTACGACCTCGCCCTGCACCATCGTCGCGATGATGATCGCATGGATGAACTCGTCGCGAACCTGGAAGCGGCGCGCGCGAACAGCACGCTGGTCTTGCGCGCCGAGCTCGCCGACATCGATGCGCTGCCGGTGCTCGTCGCCGATACGATCACGCGTTTTTCGCGGATCGATGCGCTGGTCAACAACGCCTCGGCGTTCTTCCCGACGCCGGTCGGCACAGCGACGCCGCAGCAATGGGATTTGTTGTTCGCGGCGAACGCGCGCGCTCCGTTCTTCCTCGCGCAGGCGGCAGCGCCGCACTTGCGCGCGACCAATGGCGTGATCATCAACCTCGTCGACATCTACGCCGAACGCCCGCTCAAGGAACACACGCTGTATTGCATGGCCAAGGCCGCGCTGGCGATGTTGACCCTGTCGCTCGCGAAGGAACTTGGCCCCGAGGTGCGCGTGAACGGCATCGCGCCGGGCGCCGTGCTATGGCCCGAGGGCGGCATCGCCAGCGATCTCCAGCAAAGCCTGCTCGCGAAGACGGCGTTGAAGCGCGCCGGCAATCCGCAGGATGTCGCCAACGCCGCGTTGTTCCTCATCCGGGACGCGCCCTATACGACCGGCGAGATCCTGCGCGTGGACGGCGGCCGCACACTCTCCATCTAGCCGCCAGGGAATCCCTGAATCGGAGATGCTGTACGCCACGAAGGCGCGCTGGTCCTTGCAACAGAAAAACGCCTATGCTGTCAGCATGAACCCGATCCGTCGCACCATCAGCGAACATATCCCGGCCACGATGGCACGCAGGCTGCGCCGTGCGCCTGCGCGCACGATCTCGACGCGCATTGGCGACGCGATCATCGAACTGCTCGGTCAGCTTCCGCAAACCAGTGAAATTGCGAGCAACGCGCCCGCCGCGCGTGCGCACGCGATCGCCGATGCGGCTGCGCGCAAGTCGGCATTGATCGCCGGCACACTCGCTTTGCCGCCTGGTCCGCTGGGATGGCTGACGATCTTGCCGGAGCTGTACGCGATCTGGAAAATCCAGGCGCAGATGGTCGCCGACATCGCGGGCACGTACGGGCGTCGCTGGCAGCTCACGCGCGAACAGATGCTGTTCTGCCTGTTCCGCCATACCGCCGCGCAAGCGTTCCGCGACATCGCGGTGCAGGTCGGCGAGCGCTGGTTGATCAAGGCCGCGAGCGTGGCATCGGTGCGCGCGGCCGCGCGCAAGATAGGCGTGCGATTGACCGAACGCGGCATCGGTCGCGGCGTTGCGCGCTGGCTTCCGATCATCGGAGCAATGGGCGTCGGCGCCTACGCGTGGTACGACACGCGCCACGTCGCACGCACCGCGATCAGTTTGTTCGCAATGGAAGCGGCAACGTCGTCGTCATGGGATGGCGACGAGAGTGCGTTTTACGATTGAGCGCCGTTTTCGCGGCGCTACAGCAGCCCGTCGATCGGCAACAGTTTCATCAACATCGCTTTCGCGTGTCGGCCCAATGAGGCGTCGGGTTCGGCGCTGGCGTCGACATCCTTGCCCTTCGCGTTGTACTCCCAGTGCAGGTTCGCGGAATCTTTTCCGTCCGGAGACCCGAGCACCACATGGTACGCATTCGCCGGCAAGGTGGCCGTCGCGAAAAACTCGGCGACGGCTTTGGCGAGTTGCGTCGAATCCACGACCACGCCCATCTCGGTATTCAACAGGTTCGATCGCTGATCCATGTTCATCGAACCGATGAATACGTAGCGATGATCCACCACGATGGATTTCGCGTGCAGGCTTAATCCAGAGGATAGTCCCTCGTCGGTTGCAGTCATCGCTACCCCAGGCGCGGGCTTGAGTTCATAAAGCTGCACGCCGCCGGCAAGCAGCTTGCGCCGATGTTCCGAGTAGGCGCTGTACACCGGCAGTTCGTCGGTGGAGGCAAGTGAATTGGTCAATACCTTGAACGCGACGCCGCGCTTCGCGACCGCGACGAAATCCGCCTCGCCCTTGGCGCTCGGGACGAAATAGGGTGAGATCACGAGCACTTCGGATTGCGCCTGCCTGATCATGCCGTTGAGCTGCGGGTTGATCCGCAGGTCGATGCGCTCGGGACCCGCATCGATCTTTTCCGGGCGGTCAGCGACGAGACTCGCAGGACCCCAGTACCAGTTGCCGGGGCGATCGGCCGAGGCACCGTTGGGTAGATCGTCGGCAGCTGCGGCTTTGTATGCCGACGACTCGAAAGTGCGCGCGTTCTTCTCGAGGAACGCACGCTCGATGGCGGGATTCTCGGAGGACATGGACGCAATGGCAGCGGGCGAAAGCGCGGCGGGGGAGTGGGACGATGCGACTTCGGTGCTGGTCGGGTGGGGCATTCTCGTTTCGGGCTTGATCGAATCGCGCTTGGTGGCGTCGGGCTTGGTGGCTCCGGTCGCATCGGCCTTGGAATCTTCGACCTTGGCTACTTCCGCCGCGACAGCTGCATCGGTCGCTGCGCTCTCGGCCTTGGCTTTGCCGCGGAACTCGGCCATCGGCCGCGAGGCGTCGCTGTTCCAATAGGCCTCGAAGGCGGCTGTCGCCGCTGGCACGACCGGCCCGATCGCGATCAGGTCAAGGTCGCGAAAATTATTGTCGGCGCTCGCATCGAAATAGCTGTCGCCGATGTTGCGACCGCCGATGATCGCAACCTGGTTGTCGACGATGAAATCCTTGTTATGCATGCGCCGGTTGAGCCGCCGGAATTCGAGCACGAATTGCGCGAGCTTCGACAGACCCGAAGCAGTGGCCGAATGGAACGGATTGAACAGCTTCACCTCGATATTCGGATGCTCGTCGAGCGCTTTGAACATGCGCGCATCGTCCGCGATATTGAGGTCGTCGATCAGCATGCGCACGTGCACGCCGCGATCGGCCGCCTGCAGCAGGTGCAATGCGATGAGCCGTCCGGTCGCATCGTTGTTGAAGACGTAGTACTGCAGGTCGATCGTCTGTTTGGCCTGGTCGGCGAGGCTGACGCGGCTCAGCAACGCATTCGTGCTGAGTGTCATCAGGCGGAAACCGGACGGCGCCGCCGGATTCGCGCTCTGGGCAATTGCTGCCGCCTGCTCCTTCGGGCTTGCATTGGTGTCCTGCGCAACGACGACTTCCGGCGCTTCATGCTTCTGCGGGGCAGGCTGGCCTTGCGTCTTGTCCTCGACGACAGCCGGAACGACCGTATGCCCGTCTGCCGTCGTGACGGGCGGTGCCACTGGTGACGGTATCGGCACCGGCGGCACGCTTGCCGGCAACGCAGTCGAAGGTGGCGGAGGGGTCGTTGGACTGGAGGCGGTTGGCGGATCGGCGGGTACCGCGTGCGCGGCATCGATCAACAGGAATCCTGCAAGTACAAACGCCAGGAGCGAAGCTCGATCCATGTTCATTGCCATCCTTCCTGGAATACGCGATTGCTGGCCGGGCACACTTTGTACCCGATCCATTCTGTCCGCAACCTGAGCGTATCCGCACAGACAGGATCACATGCGCGGCAATCAGATTCCTGCTTGGCGTCCGTTCAGGCTTGTGGACGGTAATGCGATCGACAGCGGTTCCGCGTGTTGCGGGTGGGCCGCCCACAGCTGCGCGAGCGTCAGGCCGCTGAGTGGATCGCGAAATTCCGGCGCGATCTGCGCGAGTGGCTGCAGCACGAACGCGTGTTCCAGTTCCGGCCTCGGAAGTTGCAGGTGGCTGTCGCGTGTCGCCGCGATCACGAGGTCGTCGTAGAACACGATGTCGATGTCCAGCGTGCGTGACGCGAAGCGCGGCTGGCTGCGATCGCGGCCTTGCACGGCTTCGAGCGCATGCAGCCACCCATCGAGCGTGTACGGGTCGAGATCGGTGCGCACGATCGCGGCGGCGTTGAAGAAATCCGGGCCGTCGAACCCGACCGCCGGCGCGCGCAACACGGAAGAAAAAACCACGTCGCCGAAGCGCTCGCGCAGTGCCTGCGCAGCCGCGTGCAGGTGGTGTTCTGGGTCGAGGTTGCTGCCGAGGCTGAGGTAAGCCGAATGCATGTGCGCCGATCCAGAGTGTATTCAACGACTGCGTTCGATGATCACGCCGACTGCCTTCGCCCCACGCACGGCACCGGGTTTGCTGAGTTTCAAGCGGAGTTTGTGCACCGGGAATTCCGCGAGGATCAATTCCGCGCAGCGCTCGGCGAGCGTTTCCACAAGCCCGAACTCTGAGGCCGACACGAATGCGATCAAGCGCTTGCTGACCGCCTTGTAGTCGAGCGTATCGACGATGTCGTCGCTCGCCGCCGGCACGCGGTTGTCGAACGCCATCTCGATGTCGAATTGCAGCGGCTGGCGGATCTTGCGTTCCCAATCGTAGATGCCGATCAGGGTTTCGATTTCGAGCGCTTCGATGAACACCTTGTCCATGCTTCACCTGTTACGCGATGGGTTGCAAGCCTGCCATATCCCAGCGCGGCCGCACATCGACGGCGGCGCTATCGTGTTGTCCGGCGGCGAGCCGCAGCGCGCCGGCATACGCGATCATCGCGCCATTGTCGGTGCAGAACGCGGGCCGCGGAAAGCAGACGCGGCCGCCGTGCTTTTGCGCCTGGGCCTGCAACTTCGCGCGCAGACGCAGGTTCGCGCCGACGCCGCCGGCGACGATGAGAGTCTGCATGCCGGATGCGATCAACGCGCGTTCGCATTTGATCGCGAGGGTATCCACCACCGCATCCTCGAAGCCGCGCGCGATGTCGGCGCGGGTCGCGTCCGACTGGTCGGATTTCTGCCACGCGAGCAGAACCTGCGTCTTCAGGCCCGAGAAACTGAAATCGAGGCCCGGGCGATCGGTCATCGGCCGCGAAAACTTGTACGTTCCCGGCGTGCCGGTCGTTGCAAGTTTTGCGAGTTCCGGGCCGCCCGGGTATGGCAGGCCCATCATCTTGGCGGTCTTGTCGAAGGCTTCGCCGGCCGCATCGTCGAGGGTTTCGCCGAGCAGTTCGTAATCGCCGATCGCCTTCACCGCGATCAGTTGGGTGTGCCCGCCGGAGACCAGCAGCGCGACGAACGGCGGCTTGAGCTCGGGGTCTTCCATCAGCGGTGCGAGCAGATGGCCCTCCATGTGGTGCACGCCGATCGCCGGCACGTCCAGAGCCCAAGCCAGCGCGCGCGCGACGCCAGCCCCGACCAGCAGCGCGCCGACCAGCCCCGGCCCGGCCGTATAAGCCACTCCTCTGAGGTCGGTTACGGCCAGCTCGGACTCCGTCAGAGTCTGACGGATCAGCGGCAACAGCTTGCGCACATGGTCGCGACTGGCCAGTTCCGGCACCACGCCGCCGTATTCGGCGTGCAGGGCGATCTGGCTATAAAGCGCATGTGCGCGCAGTCCTGACGCCAGGTCGTACACGGCGACCCCGGTTTCGTCGCAGGACGTCTCGATGCCCAGGATCGGGCCTTGGACGGATTGGACGGCAGCGCTTGCGGTGGCGGCACTCACCCAAGTATCATACGCGGCTCGCCCGTCCTGTCGGACGGTTACCCTGTTCCGGAGTCTTCATGCCGTCTGTCAAAGTCCGCGAAAACGAACCCTTCGAGTTTGCGCTGCGCCGCTTCAAGCGCACCTGTGAGAAGGCTGGCGTCCTCGCCGAAACGCGCAAGCGCGAGTTCTACGAAAAGCCGACCCAGGAACGCAAACGCAAGGCTGCCGCTGCGGTGAAGCGCCAGATCCGTCGTTCGTCGCGCGACGTGACCAAGCGCCAGCGCCTCTACTGAGAGCTGCGGTGTTTGCCCGGAAGCCGGCCACGTGCAAGCGTCGCCGGCTTTTTTGCGTTTTTGGGAACCGATTTCCTCGCCATTCGCGGTGAGCCTGCGCTGTCCACGGATGGAAATGTGCCGCGAGCGGCCCGAACCTTCTTTTGGAGAATTCCATGTCCCTGAAAACCCAACTCGTCGATGACATGAAAGCCGCGATGAAGTCCGGCGACAAGCCGCGCCTCGGCGTGATCCGGCTGATCAACGCCGCGATCAAGCAGCGCGAAGTCGACGAACGCATCATGCTCGAGGACGCGCAGGTGCTCGCCGCGATGGAGAAGATGCTCAAGCAACGCAAGGATTCGGTGAGCCAGTTCAAAGCCGCGAACCGCGAGGATCTTGCCGCGATCGAGCGCGACGAGATCGTCGTGATCCAGTCCTATTTGCCGAAGCAGATGGATGCCGATGAACTCGCGTCCGAAATCGCCAAAGCGATCGCCGAGTCCGGCGCCACCGGCCCGCAAGACATGGGCAAGGTCATGGCCGTGCTCAAGCCGCGCATCGCGGGCCGCGCGGACATGAGTCAGGCTTCGGCAATGGTGAAGCAGAAGCTCGCCGGCTGATGCACTAAGCTGGCTGCATGGCCAACCGGGACTATTTTGCAGAGCTCTATGTTGCTGGCTTGATGGGCGATGCTGGCTGGGCGATTTACTTTCCGAAGCGTGACGTTGGTTTCGATTTCATTGCTTCGAAAAAGATCGCCGACGAGATCTTAATACGCCCTGTGCAGGTCAAGGGGCGGTATCCAAGCGCGGTGAAAACCGACAAGCCTGCCTACGGCTATATCGGCGCACTGACGCAGACCCATCGGGATATGGCGTTGGTGTTGCCGTATTTTCCTACGGACGTTGCTGGCGTTGCGCCGCTATTGATTGCATTCATGCCTCGCAATCAAATTCGCATGCAAACAAGCAAGGGATTTGCCTGCCAGCCTGCAAGGTTCATTGAAGGCAAAGCAGTTCCGAGACGATCCTTTCAGAAATACTTCGGCACCAGCGGCTTGTTGCTCATGCAAGACGGAAATTGGGGCCGCGCCTAATGGCTCGCATCCCCGACGCCTTTATCGACGACCTGCTCGCGCGCACCGACTTGGTCGAGGTGATCGGCGCGCGCGTGCCGTTGAAGCGACAGGGACGCGAGTATTCGGCGCGGTGTCCGTTCCACGACGAGCGCTCGCCGTCGTTCACGGTGTCGCCGACCAAGCAGTTCTACCACTGCTTCGGCTGCGGCGCGCACGGAACCGCGATTTCGTTCCTGATGAATTACGACCGCCTCGAATTCCTCGATGCCGTCGAGGAACTGGCCAAGCGCGCGGGCGTCGAGGTTCCGAAGGACACCTTCCAGCGCAATGCCAGCGGCGAAACGATCGACCTGTACGCGGCGCTCGATTCGGCAGCGCAGTTTTTCCGCACGCAACTCGATGCGAACCCGAAGGCGCAAGACTATCTGCGGCGGCGCGGCGTCGATGTGGAGAACCAAACGCGTTTCGGCATCGGCTATGCGCCGGATGGCTGGGACATATTGAAGAACGCACTTGGCACCGACGAGCGTCGACTGCGCTTGCTCGAAAGCGCGGGGATGTTCTCGAAGAGTGATTCGGGCCGCGCGTACGACAAGTTCCGCAGCCGGGTGATGTTTCCGATCCACGATCGCCGCGGGCGCGTGATCGCGTTCGGTGGGCGCGTGCTGGAAGAGAAAAAAGATGGATCGCCGTCTGCTGATCCCGGCGCGCAGGAAGCACGCAAAGACCACTCGCCCAAATACCTCAACTCGCCGGAAACCGCGCTGTTCCACAAGGGCCGCGAACTGTACGGCTTGTGGCAGGTGCGCCAGGCGCACTCGAAGATCGAGCGGTTGATCGTGGTCGAGGGCTACATGGATGTCGTCGCGCTATTCCAGTTCGGCGTGACGCAAGCGGTCGCGACACTTGGCACCGCGACAACTCCCGACCATGCGGAACTGCTGTTTCGGAACGCGGCTGACGTGGTGTTCTGTTTCGACGGCGACAAGGCCGGGCGCGGCGCGGCGTGGAAGGCGCTCGAATCCGCGCTGCCGCGCATGCGCGACGGCCGTCAAGCGTTCTTCCTGTTCCTGCCCGAAGGCGAAGATCCCGATTCGATCGTGCGCAAGGATGGCGCGGCGGGTTTTGAGGCGCGGCTGCAGCATGCGATACCGCTGTCGGAATTCCTGTTCACCGAACTCGGCAAGGACGTCAACCTCGGCACGCTCGATGGGCGTGCGCGCCTGGCCGAACGCGCGCGACCCTTGCTCGCGCAAATTCCCGATGGCGCGTTCCGCGACCTCATGCACGCGCGATTGACCGAGATAGCCGGTGTCGGCGCAGCGACTGCGAAACCTATAGCGCAGGCAAGTCAATCGTCACAACCACATAGGGTCCAGCAAGGCAGTTTGGTGCGAAGTGCGATCAGATTATTGCTGCAAGAAACTGACCTTGCCCAAACGACACCGTGGCCACCATTGTTCGCGGCTCTACGGCAACCCGGTATTGGATTGCTTGTGGAATTGATTGCGTTAGTGCGCGAACGCCCACAACTGACTACCGGAGCACTGCTCGAACATATGGCCGACCGCGAAGAGATTGCAGCGCTGCAGAAGCTTGCACTGCAAGCTCTCCCTGGTGAAAGCACAGTCTGGCGCAAAGAATGGCGTCATGCACTTGAACAGCTAGATGAGCAAACAATTCAGCAACGTGCTGATGACTTAAAGGCAAAGCAGGCTGAGTCGGGATTGTCAGATGAAGAAAGAGATGAGCTACGTGAATTGATGTTGTTGTTCGCGCAACGAATCAGAAAAGGAAAGGATAAGTTTTCGCACTAGCCAACGCGCTGCCACACAAACGCAGCTACATCCGTCTGCGGCAACAACCAATGGTCGGCCAGCAGGAACGCGAACAACGCCATCAGGTACACGATCGAGAAGTGGAACATCTGCATCGCGAACAATTCGCCGGGCGGATTCAGCATGCGAATCGCGTAGTACAGGAAGACCGCATTGAGCACCAGCGCACCGCCGAGGTAGAACGCGCCGCTCATTCCGGTCGCCCACGGCAGCACGGTCACCACGAACAGCAGTACCGTGTAAAAGAGAATCTGCCAGCGCGTATATTCGACGCCATGTGTGACCGGCAGCATCGGCACCATCGCGCGCGCGTAATCCTCGCGGCGGAAGATCGCGAGCGCCCAGAAATGCGGTGGCGTCCACACGAAGATGATCAGTACCAGCAACAATGCGTCGCGATGCAGTTCGCCGGTGATCGCGACCCAGCCCAATGCGGGCGGTGCTGCGCCCGCGAGGCCACCGATCACGATATTCTGCGGCGTCGCGCGTTTGAGGAAAACGGTGTAGATCACCGCGTAGCCGATCATCGATGCGAACGTGAGGATCGCGGTCAGCCAGTTCACCCAGACCGCGAGGATCGTCATCGACAGCGCCGCGAGGACCAGCGCGAAAACCAGCGCTTTCTTCGGCGTGATCTGCCCGACCACGATCGGCCGCCACGAGGTGCGCGTCATCTTCGCATCAATGCGCGCATCCAGTAGCTGGTTGATCGCCGCCGCGGATGCCGCAGCCAGCCAGATGCCGAGGAATCCGAGCAATGCTTCACGCAATGGCGGCAGTTGCGGCGGCGGAATCGGCATGCCGAATGGCGGATCGACGCGCGCGAGCAACATGCCGACGAACGCGGTGAACACGATGAGCGCGACCACGCGCGGTTTCGTGAGTTGCCAGTATTGGCGCGCGACGGAACTCATGTCGGCGCGGAGCCTGCATCGTCCGGCTCACGCAAGCGCGCGAGCAATGTCACCAGCACGAACAGCAACAGCGCAGCGCCAGCGTTGTGCGCGACCGCGATCGGCAGCGGCAACGCGAATATCACGTTGCTGATGCCGAGCGCGATCTGCGCCACCAGTAACAGCAGCAGGGCAGAACCCCAGAATCGCAAGCCGGGCGTGCGAAGCACGCGGATTCCGACGACCGTGAAATGCCCGAACACGAGGAACGCCATCACGCGATGACTGAGCTGGATCGCGACGCGCGCCGGATTGTCGAGCACGCCTCCCGAGTAGTCGAGGCCGAATCCGCGCAACAGCACGAATGCCTGGCGGAAATCGCTAGCGGGCCACCACTGGTCTAGGCATTTCGGGAAATCGGTACCGCAAGCCCACGCGGCGTAGTTGGAACTCGTCCAGCCGCCAAGGGCGACCTGCACGACCAACAGCCCGAATCCGATCCACAAGAGATAGCGCAGGCGCGCCGCGCCGGCGAGCGTGAGCCACGCGTCGGGTGTCGCGCGCCATGCCATCGCGGTAAGCAACGCGAACGTCGCGAGACCGCCGAGCAAATGGCTCAGCACCACGATCGGCATGACGAGCCAGGTCACGGTCCATTGGCCGAGCAACGCCTGGAACACGACCATCGCCAGCGTGAGCGCGGCCAGGCGCGCAAAGTCCGGCGGCGCATTCGCTGCCGTTTCCGAGTTCGATGAGCGTGCATTCGACCAGATCAGCGCAGCCGCGATCAGCAGCACTTCGCCGATCGCCGCGAACATGCCGGCGATCATGTGCGAGCCATTGACGTAGAAAGGAATCGAGACCGCGACGAACACGCTCGCGCCAACAACAATCGCGGTGCCGCGCGGCCGCTTGCGCGCCGCGAGGAGTGCGATCACCAACACCAGCACGCCGAGCGTTCCGGCCAGCATGCGATGCACCTGTTCGCGCCAGTCCTTGTTCGCTTCCACCGGGCGACCGGGGAATGCATGGTTCGCCTGCGCGACATCCTGCGTCTGCGTGGGCCACGACGCATGCCCGTAGCAGGTCGGCCAGTCGGGACAACTCAAGCCCGCATTCGACAGCCGCACGAATGCACCGAACACGATCACGCACAGCGCAAACGCAGCGGCCAGCCATGCAAGCCGATGGAAATGGCGGTGTGCATTCATCCGCTGACGCCGCCAGTCACCAATTGGGTGAGATCGCGGCGCAAATCGCGCGGATTGAAACCTGGCGCATAGCGCAGGATCAGGTAACCGCTGGGATCGACCACATACACCGGAATTGCGTCGGCGCGTGCGGCATCCGGCACGCGCGCGGCGAACGTTGGATCGGCGCTGAGCGTTACGAGCGTGCGGAAGCTTGCGTGCGGCGGCGCGCCGATCCACAGCACCTGCACGTTGCCGGCATTGTTGCCGAGGCCAACCCAAATCCGCCGCAGCTTGTCTGCGAGCTCTTCGCACGCCGCGCCGCAATTCGCCGGGGGCGCGACCAGCACGCGCCAGACGTGATCCTCGTGATGCCATTCGAAAGCGCTGCCATCGGCGCGGGCGAAGCGCACATCGCGCAGGTCGCGCGCCGGGTGCAACAGCTCGCCATAATTTTTTGTGTGCTGTGGCTGCCAGCCGGTGTAGTACAGGTACAACGCGGCCGCGAACGGCGCTGCGAACATCGCGGCAATCAGCAACAGGACCAGCCGCGAGCGCGTGCGTGCAGTCAGCGAAGGCGAAGTCGGAATGGGCGAACCCGGAGTTGGCGAAAGCGGCGGCGTGGACATCAGGATTCTTTCTTGTCGGGTTTTCGGCGGGAAACGACGATGCTCGCGATCAGCAGCCCGGCAGCCATCGCGAACCATTGCACAGCGTAACCGCGATGTTGCTCGGGCGGCAGTGTGCCGCTCAGCACGTCAAGGTCGCGCGCGTAGCCGAGCTTGAGAGCCGGATCGAGGCGCAGCACGCGCGGCGCAAGTCCATTCGGCAATGCGAATACTTGCGCGACCTGCGACGGATCAAGGCGCATCAGCAGCAGCGTTCCATCCGGCTGACGTTGCACGGCACCGGCACCGAGGCTGATTCCCGCCGCGGGCGGCGGCGCGAGCAAACCTTCGACACGCAGGGCTCCATCCAGCAGCGGTTCCGCAGGCAGCTTGCGATCGGCAGGCAATGCCCGCCAGCCAAGTTCAACCAGCAGCGCATGCTTTGCGGTGTCGGCCTGGAACAAGCGATACACGCGCACGCCACTGCGACCGTCGCGGCTCTGGTTGTCCAGCAAGACCACCGGTAACGGCAGGAAATGGCCACTGCCAGCCGTCCACGTGTAATCGTTGTCGCCTGGCGCGGACATTGGCGCATCGCTCGCAGCAGCCAGTGGTTCGGCCTTGCGCGCAGCGACGATGTGCTGGCTGTGCGCAAGCAACGCATCCTTGTACCTGGCGCGATCCAGCTGCCAGAAACCCAGGCGCACGAACCCGGCGACGCACGCCAGCGCGAGCAGCCATAGCAGGCCGCGTTTCACCCGCGCCACTCCCCTGCGCGGATCACCACGCGTATCGCCGGTCGCATATATCCGCGCGATAATGCGGGCCTGACGGCGATCAACGGACCCAGGCCATGTTGCAGAAACTCCTCATCATTGCGTTCCTCGTGGTCATCGTTTACAACCTCGGCGCGGGCCTGTACTACATGATGGTCGACAAGGGCGAGAACGATCGCATGGTGCGCTCGCTGACCTGGCGCATTGGCCTGTCGGTCGTGCTGATCCTGATCATCGGCATCGGCATCTGGACCGGCTGGATCCAGCCGCACAACGTCGGCAATTGATCGATTGCGCGTTTGCGACTCCTTCAATGCAAAGGGCCGGCAATGCCGGCCCCCGCGGCCACTGCAGCGTCGCGTTACAGGACGTAGACGAAAACGAACAACCCGAGCCACACCACGTCGACGAAGTGCCAGTACCACGCGACGGCTTCGAACGCGAAGTGGTGATCCTTGGTGAAATGGCCGCTCGCGCAGCGAAACCAGATCACCGACAGCATGATTGCGCCAAGCGTTACGTGCATGCCGTGGAAACCGGTGAGCATGAAGAACGTCGAACCGTACACGCCTGAGCCCAGGGTCAGGTTGAGCTTGGTGTAGGCCTCGATGTATTCGTGCGCCTGGAACCACAGGAAGCTCGCACCGAGCAGGATGGTCGCGCCGAGCCAGATCAGCAGCTGCTTGCGGTTGCCAGCGCGCAAGGCATGGTGCGCGATCGTGATGGTCACGCCGGACGAGAGCAGGATCAGCGTGTTGAGCAACGGCACGCCCCATGCGGGGATGGTCTCGAAGTGGCCGCCGATCGAGCCCGGCCCATTGGTCGGCCATGCCGCGTCGTAGCCATTCCACAGCACGTTGTTGGTCGCGATGCCCTTGCCTTCGCCGCCGAGCCACGGCACCGACAGCATGCGTGCGTAGAACAGCGCGCCGAAGAATGCGGCGAAGAACATCACCTCCGAGAAGATGAACCACAGCATGCCCATGCGGAACGACACGTCGACCTGCTTGCTGTAGAGCTTGCGCAGGCTTTCACTGATCACGTCGGCGAACCAGCCGAACAGGGTGCCGATCATCAAGGCGAGGCCGGTGAAGAACACCCACTTGCCCCACTCGTTGTCGTTCATCCAGTTGGCGACGCCGAACATGGTGGTGAACATCGCTACCGATCCATAGATCGGCCAGCGGCTGCCTTGCGGCACGAAATAGATGTCGCCGTCGAGGGTCTGCGTCTGCGCCATGTCTGTTCCTGATGGATCGCTGTTGTACGTTGTTTACGGCGCCAGCCTTGCGGCCAGCCCCTGGTTCGAAGCAGCCTGGCTCAATGCAGCCTGTTTCGGCGCCGCCAGCTTCGCGGTCGCCAGGTCGTTATTGTAGAACGTGTACGACAAGGTGAGGGTGTTCACGTCGGCCGGCAGCGCAGGATCGACGATGAAACGCACCGGCATCAGTTTCTGTTCGCCGGCCTGCAAGGTCTGTTGGGTGAAGCAGAAGCATTCGGTCTTGTTGAAGTATCGCGACGCATCCGACGGCGCGATCGAGGGCGCGGCATTGCCGACGATTGCATGGTCGGACTGGTTCTTCGCCCAATAAGTCGCTGCGTACAACTCGCCCGGATGCACCAGCATGCTGAGCTTGCTGGGATGGAATCCCCACGGCAACTCGGAATTGACGTTGCCGTCGAACTGCACGGTCACCGTGCGCTGCTCGTCGGCGTGCATGCCGACCACGCGCTGCTGCCCGGCCGGGCCTTCCTGCAACTTGATGCCGAGCACTTTCTCGCAGGCGATCCGGTACACCGGCACCAATGAGAACGTGAACACGAACGAGCCGACCAGCACCAGCGCGATGCGCTTGACCAGCTTGCTGGTATCGGATGCGATCTTCGCTTCGGGCGCACGGTGGTCTTGCGCACCACCTTCCGGTGCGTCGCCTTGCGGTTCGCGGCCTTCGTCACTCATTTGCCCAGCACCGCGCGCAGGATGAAGCCGACGTACAGCGTCGCCGCGATCGCACCCAGCGTCCACGCCATGCGCAGAACGCGTGCACGGCGTTGTTTCTGGTCAGTGGTGGCAGACTGCTGATTCATGCTTGACCTGTGCTTTCTGATATCAAATGTGCGGATGCATTCATTGAAAGTGCGGCCATGGATGGCCGCTGGTGAAGCTTGAAAATCGCGAGCCCACATCTCTCGCCCGAAAATCCGCTATCGCCGCGATCAAGGAAGATCGCATGAATAACAGACGTGACCCACTCAGTGGGTCACGTCTCCATGGGCGAGATCTCCGTCCCTGATGATCGGCGGCGTGGTGAAGCTGTGGTGCGGCGGCGGCGACGACAGCGTCCACTCCAGCCCGCGCGCGCCTTCCCACGAACGAGGCAGCGCCTTCACGCCGCCACGCGCGGTGCTCCACACGATATACACGAACAACAACTGGCTCAGCCCGAACGCGAAGCCGCCGATCGACGAGATCATGTTGAAGTCCGCGAACGCGACGTTGTAGTCGGGGATGCGGCGCGGCATGCCGGCGAGGCCCAGGAAGTGCTGCGGGAAGAACAGCACGTTGACGAAGATCGTGCTCAGCCAGAAATGCCACTTGCCGAGCGTTTCGTTGTACATGTGGCCGGTCCACTTCGGCAGCCAGTAATACACGCCGGCCATGATCCCGAAGATCGCGCCGGTCACCAGCACGTAGTGGAAGTGGGCGACCACGAAGTACGTGTCCTGGTACTGGAAGTCGGCTGGCACCATCGCCAGCATCAAGCCGGAGAATCCACCGATGGTGAACAGGATCACGAACGCGACCGCGAACAGCATCGGCGTCTCGAACGTCATCGAGCCCTTCCACATCGTCGAGACCCAGTTGAACACTTTCACTCCGGTGGGGATCGCGATCAGCATCGTCGAATACATGAAGAACAGCTCGCCGCCGAACGGGATGCCGACGGTGAACATGTGGTGCGCCCACACGATGAAGGAGAGGAACGCGATCGACGCGATCGCATACACCATCGCCTGGTAGCCGAACAGCGGCTTGCGCGCGAAGGTCGGGATAATTTCCGAGATGATCCCGAATGCCGGCAGGATCATGATGTACACCTCGGGGTGGCCGAAGAACCAGAAGATGTGCTGGAACATCACCGGGTCGCCGCCGCCGGCCGCATTGAAGAAACTCGTGCCGAAATACTTGTCGGTCAACAGCATGGTGACCGCGCCGGCGAGCACGGGCATGACCGCGATCAGCAGGAACGCGGTGATCAGCCATGCCCAGACGAAGACCGGCATCTTGAGCAGGTCGATGCCGGGCGCACGCATGTTGAGGATCGTCGCGATGATGTTGATCGCGCCCATGATCGAGCTGATGCCCATCATGTGCACCGCGAAGACCATGAACGCGACGCTGTTGCCGCCCTGCAGCGACAGCGGCGGATACATCGTCCAGCCGCCGGCCGGGCCGCCGCCGCCGATGCCGAACATGCCCAGCACGAACGGCAGCAGCAGCATCGTGAACGCGAACGGCAGGATCCAGAACGACCAGTTGTTCATGCGCGGCAACGCCATGTCCGGCGCGCCGATCATCATCGGGATCATCCAGTTGGCCAAGCCGACGAAGGCCGGCATCACCGCGCCGAAGATCATCACCAGAGCGTGCATGGTGGTCAGCTGGTTGAAGAACTCCGGCTGCATGTATTGCAGCCCAGGCTGGAACAATTCGGCGCGGATGCCCATCGCCATGCTGCCGCCGATCAGGAACATCACCAGCGAGAAGATCAGGTACAGCGTGCCGATGTCCTTGTGGTTCGTGGACATGAACCAGCGGTGGAAGAAGCCTTCCTTGTGCGCGTGGTCGTCGTGCTCGTGCTGGTCTGGATGAGCGGCGGTCTGGGCAGTCATGTTCGGAACCTCGGAAAGATGTCGACGCGAGCGGGGATCAGCGCGCGATGGCTGCTGGTTCGGTAGTCGCGGGCGCGGCGGGCGGTGTCGACGATGCGGTCGCAGCCGCAGCGTTCGCACTGCGCTGCGCGGCCAGCCAAGTCTTGAATTCGGCCTTCGGCACGGCCCTGACCACGATTGGCATGAAGCCGTGGTCGCGTCCGCACAGTTCGGCGCATTGCCCGCGGTAGACGCCGGGCTTGTTGATCTTCGTCCAGTTCTCATTGATCACGCCGGGGATCGCATCCTGCTTCCAGCCCAGCTGCGGCACCCACCATGCGTGAATCACGTCGGCGCCGGTGACCACGAACCGGATCTTGGTGTCGATCGGGAGGACGAGCGGATGATCGACGTCGAGCAGATAGGTATTTTCGTCGCCGACCTTGACCGCGTACGGGTCCAGGCCCGAACCCAGTGCGCGCGTGCGGTCGCTCTGGCGGTCGATGCGGCTCAGGAACTGCACGTCCTCGCCCAGGTATTCGTAGCGCCACATCCACTGGTAGCCGGTGACCTTGACGGTCATCTCGGACTTGCTGCTGTCGTACATGCGGAACAGCGTGTCGGTCGCTGGGACGGCCAGCCCGATCAGGATCGCGATCGGAACCACCGTCCAGATGACTTCGGCAGTGGTGTTGTGGCTGAACTGCGCGGCAACCGCACCCTTGGACTTGCGATGAAAGAGCATCGACCAGAACATCGCGCCAAACACGATGATGCCGATCACGACGCACACGCCGAGCGTCAGGTTGTGCAGACGCAGGATCCGCTCGGAGGTGTCGGTCACCCCGGGCGT
This sequence comes from Lysobacterales bacterium, assembly GCA_038226665.1. Lineage (GTDB taxonomy): Bacteria > Pseudomonadota > Gammaproteobacteria > Xanthomonadales > Xanthomonadaceae > SZAS-103. The sequence continues at coordinate 82,392 of JBBRQI010000009.1, forward strand.
CAAGTTGAGCTGCCAGCGCACGGGATTGGCCTGCGCGGCACCAGCGACCAACGCTGCGAGGATCGCCGTAGCGGCATGAAGTCTGCGAGCTGCTTTCATTCGGACTGTTCCTGAGTATTCGTAACGCCAGTATTTCGTAACGTCTGGGCCAGCGGCTGTCCTGTGCGACCGAAGCCGAAGCCGCACGGAAGCGCATCTCCGCATCATCAAATGCCGGCCGATGGACGCCAACCGATTCTGGCTGGAGCGCTTCCCAACAACGGAAACAACGCGGAATTGTACCGTTGCGCGCCAAGCCCGGGCAAGCTGGAAGCAATACGCGGCGCGGAACAGGCCGGTTTGAAGCAGTCTGCTTTTGACCAGCCAGTCGGCTGTTGAAAGCCAACAGCCTGCTAAACTCGCGCCTCCTTTCGCCACGACCAATGGCGGGGCAGAGACTCTGTGACTTCTGTGACCGATATCCTGACTCCCGAACTGCCGCCGGTCGGCGACCTGCTGCGCGAGCGCATCACCGCCGCTTGGCTTCGCGACGAGAACGAGCACGTCGACGAGTTGCTCGCCGCCGCGCGCTTCGCGCCGCAGGACAGTTCGATCATCGAACGCACCGCCGCCGGCATCGTCGAACGCGTGCGCACGCGTGCCGAACGGCAGGGCGTCATCGAAGCCTTCATGCGCGAGTACGACCTGTCCAGCGAGGAAGGCGTATTGCTGATGTGCGTGGCCGAGGCGCTGCTGCGCATTCCCGACCAGGCGACGGCCGACAAGCTGATCCGCGACAAGCTCGGCGATGCCGACTGGGACGCGCATCTGGGCAAGAGCGATTCGCTGCTGGTCAACGCATCGAGCTGGGGCCTGATGCTGACCGGGCGCATGGTCGGGCTCGCGGGCGAAACCCGCGGCAACGCGGTCGGCGCGTTGCGGCGGCTGATCGGCCGTGCCGGCGAACCGGTGATCCGCCTTGCGGTGCGCCAGGCGATGCGGATCATGGGTCATCAGTTCGTGATGGGCCGGACGATCGCAGAAGCGCTCACGCGCAGCCGTAAATCGGAGAACGCGAGTTACCGCTATTCGTTCGACATGCTCGGCGAAGGCGCCTTCACCACCGCCGATGCCGCACGCTACCAGCAGGCATACCGCGATGCCATCCGCGCGATCGGCGCGAGCGGGCCGGGTGGTAGTTTCAAGAATACGGACGTGTTCGCGGCGCCATCGATCTCGGTGAAGCTCTCGGCACTGCATCCGCGTTACGAGCATGCGCAGCGCGCGCGTGTCCATCGCGAACTCACGCCGCGCGTGCTCGAGCTAGCACAACTCGCAAAAGCGCAGGGCATCGGTTTCACCATCGATGCCGAGGAATCCGAGCGGCTGGAACTCTCGCTGGACGTCATCGTCGGCGCATTCGAAGACGCATCCCTCGCGGGCTGGAACGGTTATGGCTTGGCCGTGCAGGCGTACCAGAAGCGCGCGCCGTTCGTGCTCGATTACCTGATCGACGTCGCGCGTCGCGCCGGTCGACGCATGCCGGTGCGCCTGGTGAAAGGCGCGTACTGGGATTCGGAAATCAAGCGCGCGCAGGTGGATGGCCATCCGGGTTACCCAGTGATGACGCGCAAGCCGAACACCGACGTGAGTTACCTCGGCTGCGCGAAGAAGATGCTGGCCGCGACGGACGCTCTTTATCCGATGTTCGCCACCCACAACGCGCATACCATCGTCGCGATCCACCATATCGCGCAGCAAATCCATGGCGCGTGGACGCCATCCGGCAAGCCCGCGCCCTACGAGTACCAGAAGCTGCACGGCATGGGCGACGACCTGTACCGCGAAGTGATCGGCAAGCACCAGCTCGACGTGGCGTGCCGGGTGTATGCGCCGGTTGGTTCACACGAGGATTTGCTTCCCTACCTCGTGCGCCGATTGTTGGAAAACGGCGCAAATTCGAGCTTCGTCAATCGCATCACCGACGCGAACGTCTCGGCGCGCGCGCTGGTCGCCGATCCAACGGTGATCGTCGCCGGCTTCAAGAACGATGTATCCGGTGGGTACAGCCATCCCAATATCCCGCTACCACGCGCGCTGTACGGCAACGAGAGGATCAATTCCATGGGCGCGAATCTCGCCAACGATCAAGACCTTCGTGCGCTTGCCGAAAAAATCAACGCATTCGCCGGCCCATGGACTGCTGCACCACTGGTGCCAGGCATGGATGCCCAAATGCCGCGAGCGCAAGATGCGCAGGAGCGGCTGCCAGGCACGAATACCAGCGGCACGCAAATCACCACTACGAGCCCGGCCGATCGCCGTCAACATGTCGGCCACTGGCTGGCCAGCGATGCCACGACCGTCGAACGCGCGCTTGCGAACGCGGTCGCCGCGCAACCGGCCTGGGACGCGGTGCCGGCGGCGGGTCGCGCGAAGATCCTCGAATATGCCGCCGATCTGCTCGAAGCGCGCATGCCCGAATTCATCGCGCTGTGCACGCGCGAAGCCGGCAAGACGATTGGCGATGGCGTCGCTGAAGTGCGCGAGGCCGTGGACTTCCTGCGTTACTACCCGCAGCAGGCGCGCGCGCACCTTGCCGAGCCGCTGAAACTGCCCGGCCCGACTGGCGAATCGAATGCGCTGTCGCTGCACGGTCGCGGCGTATTCGTCTGCATCAGTCCATGGAATTTTCCGCTCGCGATTTTCATCGGTCAGGTCGCCGCGGCGCTGGTTGCAGGCAACGCGGTGATCGCGAAACCTGCCGAGCAAACCAATCTGATCGGCTACGCCGCGGTGAAGTTGCTGCACGAAGCCGGCGTGCCCCAAGCCGCACTGCAATTCCTGCCAGGCGATGGTGCAACCGTCGGGGCCGCATTAACTCGCGACCAGCGCGTGGCGGGTGTCGCATTCACCGGGTCGACCGACACCGCGCGCGCGATCAATCGCTCATTGGCCGCGCGCGATGCGGCGATCGCGGTACTCATCGCCGAAACCGGCGGCCAGAACGCACTGATCGCCGACTCGTCCGCTTTGCCCGAGCAACTGGTGAAGGACGCGATGACCTCCGCGTTCGGCTCCGCCGGCCAACGCTGCTCGGCCGCGCGCGTGCTGTTCGTGCAGGACGATATCGCCGACAGGGTGATCGCGATGCTCGCCGGCGCGATGGACGAACTCATCGTTGGTGATCCCGCATTGCTGTCGACCGATGTCGGCCCGGTCATCGATGCGGATGCGCTGAAGATGCTCACCGACCACGCCGCGCGCATGGATCGCGAAGCGAAACTCATCAAGCAGGTGAAGCTCGCCGACTCCGCGGCGAACGGCAATTTCTTCGCGCCGCGCGCGTACGAACTCAAGTCGCTCGACCAACTCACGCGCGAGGTGTTCGGCCCGGTGCTGCACGTGATCCGCTATCCGGCGAAGGATCTCGATGCGGTGATCGATGCGATCAATGCGAGTGGGTACGGGCTCACGTTGGGCATCCATTCGCGCATCGACGCGACCATCGAGCGCATCTCGTCGCGGGTGAAAGCCGGCAACTGCTACGTCAACCGCAACATGATCGGTGCTGTAGTCGGCGTGCAGCCATTCGGCGGCGAAGGCCTCTCCGGCACCGGCCCGAAAGCCGGCGGCCCGCACTACCTGTCGCGCTTTGTGACCGAGCGGACGTTGACGGTGAATACGACTGCGGCGGGTGGGAATGCTTCGTTGTTGACGCTGGGGGAGTAACGCGAGATCGCGCAGCTCGACTCACCGAGTATGCGATGCACACATTATTGTCATCCTGAGTGCGGCGAAGGATCTGCAATTTCTTGTTTGCCTGCAACAGCAAAGCTTCCGCGCTTCGCGCGTGTCACTTTTGTTGACCCTCGCCCCACCCCTGGGGCTCACTCTCGCTGCGCGAGGGCGCGTGCGCGGTTCAATTCGTTGAAGAGCGTCGCTGAAATGAGAAATTTCCTCGCGATTGCGGCATCGCTGAAGGTTGAACTGCCGGTAGCGAAATGGAAGCCATTTTGAACCTCGTACACCTTGAGCATTGCAGAGCGATGATCGAGAGAAGGGCTATTCGTCTGCTTGAGCTCATATTCTTGGGAGCTAACTACTAGGGTTGTCCTGGGTTGCACGTCCAGCTCGGTCCGGCGATTGCGCGTACGGCTTTCCGGATTATCCGATCCATCCGGGTTGGTGATGGGATCAATCGGACCGGTCTCGCCGTAACCGTTCGGGCACAGCACGGATCCGAAAAAACGAAGCCCGGCGTGCGCCGGGCTTCGAATGATCGCGGTGCTGCTTGGATCAGCCGCGGAAAGGCTTCGGCGGCGGCTCGGGGGCCGGTGCCGGAGGGGGCGACTGGCAACTACCATCCGCACCGAGGGTCTGCCCGTCCGGACACGTCGGAGGCACCGGAGCCGGAGCCGGAGGCGGCGGCGGCGAGGCCGCAACAATCACCGGTTCGGGTGCATGACCGAAGCTGAACGTACCTGAGACACCAAACAGGTTCGCATGGGCGTTGTACTTGCCGACCAGAGTCGAACCGGTCGCGCTCACGTTGTTGACGGTCGGGGTGTCGATGGCGATGTGGCTGTAGCCGATGTTCCAGGTCGCATTCTCGCTCGGCGTCCAGCCCAGTCCGATCGAATAAAGCTGGCGATTGTTGTCGGGCAGGCGCGGGTCACGGAAGGTGTTGTTGGTCGGGGTTTCGTCGTATGCGAAGCCGGCGCGCAGCGTCCACTCCGGGGCGAATTTCCAGTCCATGCCCAACGCATACTCCATCGAACTGCTCCACTGGAACTGCTCGGTCGAAGGCGGCTGCACCGGGTTGGCGAAATTCACGGTGAGCTTCTGCAACGAATTCCAGCCGGTGCGCTCGATGTCGGCCGACAACGTGAAGGTATCGCTGAACTTCTGGCTGGCGCTGAACGTCAGCACGCTCGGCGTGGCCACGGACGCGCTGATCGGGCCGTTCTGGAACAACAGGCCGCCAATCGCGCCTCCGCTCGCCGCTTGCACACTGGACGGCACGTCGAAGATCACATTGCCGTTGAGGGTGTGATTGATTTTCGCGCGATAGTTCAGTCCGATGTTGGTGTTCGGGGTTGGACGGAACAACAGGCCGAGATCCCAGCCAATGCTCGTGTCATGGCCCTTGATGGCTGCGGTACCGTCCGCCGATTGCGGCTGGAATGCCGGGAATGCGGCCGGTGCCAGGATCGCGCCGAAGTCCACCGCATTGGTCAACTCGGCCTGGAAACGCTGGGCGATCACGCTCAAGCCCACCGAGAACATGTCGTTGAACTTGTAGGAGCCGGCGAGGGTGAAATCGAAGGTGCGGACGTCGGACTTCAACGCCTGGTAGCGGCCGACCCAACCTGCGTCGTACTGCGTCTTCAGGCCGAACGGCGCGCTGAACGAAGCGCCCACGGTGAAACCGTTACCGAACGGCATGATGATGTCGAATGCCGGAACCGGGGCGATGTCGCCCGCGTTGCCGCCGTTGCCACCGGAAAGCGGCGCGCCCAGCGCATCGTGGCCACCGCCACTGAACGTGCCGCTGAGATCGATCGCGGTGAGGTCGGTCTGCATGGTGGTCTTGTCGAACAGCGACATCGCGGCCGGGTTGTTGGTGACCACGGCAGCGTCGCTCCAGTCGGAAGCAGAACCGGCATGCGAACGGGCCATCGCCTGGACGCTGTCCTCGCGAATCTGGAAACCGCTGGCCATCGCCTGGCCGCAGGCCAGCGCGGCAACGATGCCGAACGCCAGGGTGGACACTTTCATGGAACGGTTGATTGTGCGCATGGTCACTCTCTCTCTGGAGTTGTCGAGCTGGGAATTGTCGAGCCCGCCGGGGCGGGAGTTCTGGATCCGGAAACCGTGGTCGAATTTGGACCGCGCACCATACCGATCCGTACACATCTCGCTGGCTTGCGGTTTGGCGAGGGCTACAACATTTGTCCTAGTATGCCTTAACTAATATCTAACATGGAAGTGCCGGCTGGCAGGCTACAGTTCGCGTCCGCCCGCGGTGCCGCCTGAGCACCCGGCATCCATGCAGCCGGCATCTATGTCTCCCCGCATCCATGTATCTTGAACACTACGGCTTGCGGGAGCCGCCGTTCTCGATCACGCCCGATCCGCGATTCGTCTTCCTGACCGAACGCCACCGCGACGCGCTGGCGCACCTCACGTATGGCGTAGGCCAGGGTGGCGGTAGCGGATTCGTGCAATTGACCGGTGAAGTAGGAACCGGAAAAACGACCCTCAGCCGGCTGCTGCTCGAACAGCTTCCTGACAACGCGCGTGTCGCGCTGATCCTGAACCCGCTGCTCTCGCCCGTGGAGTTGCTGGAGGCGATTGCCGAAGAGTTGCGGTTGGACTTCGATGGCGGACGCGGCAGCCTCAAGGCGCTGGTGGATGCGCTCAACATCTTCCTGCTGGATGCCTATGCAGCGGGATTGCGGGTCGTGCTGATCATCGATGAGTCGCAGAACCTGTCGGCCGCAGCGCTCGAGCAGGTGCGTCTGTTGACGAACCTGGAAACGCCGACGCAGAAACTGCTGCAGATCATCCTGCTCGGCCAGCCCGAATTGCGCGACCAACTCGCGCGCCCGGAGTTGCGTCAGCTCGCGCAGCGGATCACCGCGCGTTACCACCTGGATCCACTCGATGCCGACGAAAGCGAAGCCTATCTGCGGCATCGCTGGGCGGTGGCCGGCGCTGGAAACTTTCCGTTCACGCGCCCCGCCCTGCGACGTCTGCATCGGCGTGCCGGCGGTGTGCCGCGCTTGCTCAACGTGATCGCCGAACGCGCGCTGCTCGCCGGTTATGCGCGGGGCGAGACAACGATCAACGAACGCCTGCTCGATGAAGCCGCTGCCGAAGTGCTGGCGCCGCAGCAACGGTCGCAACGCATTCCGCTGATCGCCGGCGCTATCGTATTCATCGTGCTGGGCGCGTTCGCGTTCTGGCTTTGGCCGCATGCCCGTATCGCGCCGCCGCTTGCGCGCACGCACGTTGCAGCGATCAAGAAGCCGGTGCTCGCAAAACCGCCAGCGCCCCCGCCTGCCTATGCACTACTCGATGCCTATACACTTTTAGATGCCGATGCATTTGCGCACCGGCTCGCCACGGACGACGGCAACGCACAGCCCCTGTGGACACAATTGCTGGCGATGTGGAACGTGCAAGCGGGCGTTGCGGCCGCCGCGTCATGTCCGCCCGTTCTCGCCCCAGGGCTGTTCTGCGCGAGCGGCACTGCGCGGCTGAGCCGGCTCGCGCAATTCGATCGGCCCGCGATCCTCCGGCTGCGCGCGAATGGACACGCGTCGTCGGCACTGTTGCTCGGATTGGGTTCGACCGAAGCTCTGCTGCAAGTCAATGGTGGCATGTTCCGCGTGCGCCGTGTCGTGATCGAAGAGGCGCTGATCGGGTACACGGCCATCTGGCGCGGCCCGGATGTTTTGCTGCCACCGCTCAAACGCGACGACACCGGCGCAGGTGTGGAATGGTTGCGCGGTCGCTTGCTGCCGTCGAGCGCACCGGATGCCCGTGCATCCGCATCTGCGACTTACGATGCCGAACTGGTCGCCGCCGTGCGCGGCGTGCAACGCGACTTCGGCTTGCACAGCGACGGCGTGGTCGGGCCGGAAACTTTCCTCGCGCTGATGGCGGCCGATCGCAGCGGTCCGCGCCTGCGCAAGCTGGCGGAGTAAGGTCAAGCCATGTCGTTGATCCTCGAAGCACTGCGCAAATCCGAAGCCGAACGCCGGCTCGGCCAAGCGCCAGAGTTGCTGGCCACGATGCCGGTGTTGCGCGCACCTGCACGACACGAACGCTGGCCTGTGTGGATTGCGGGCCTATGCGCTGCCGCCACCGTGCTGGCGCTGGGTTGGTGGTGGATGCAATCAATGCCTGCTGCACGCACCGAAGTTGCACGCAGCGAACCCGTAGCGAAACGGTCAACGCTGCCTGCACCAACGCCCGATGCGAACACAAACGCCGCGAACAATGCCAAGGACGATGCGTCGCAAACTTCCAGCGCCCGCCAGGCAACGCAGTTGCCGGTCATCACGTTGCCGGTGGCGAACGCGCCGCGTCCGACCGCCCCGATCGCCGGGACGCCTGCCGCGACACTCGCATCCAAACCCGTCGCCGTCTTGCCGACGCCGATTGCACCAGTGACGGCATCGATCTACGCGATCACACCGAAACTTGCCGCCGAACCGGTTGCAGCGCCTGCCCCATCCGCGGTGACGGCTCCCGCACCGCCCGTCGACGAACTCGCATTGTTCTCGCTCGCCGACCTGTCCGCCGACGAACGCAATGGCTTGCCTGCACTCAAGGTCTCCATGCATGTGTATGCCGACGAACCTGCGCAACGCTTCATGATCATCAACGGCCAGCGCGTCGGCGAAGGCGCGCGCATCGCCGATGGCGTCACCCTCGTGCGCATCCGCCGTGATGGTGCCGAGATCGATGCGCGTGGTCGGCACCTGCTCTTGCCAAAACCCTGATCTGCCGAAAAATGTGAGCCGCAAATCGTGAGTCGTGTTCGCTGATGTTTTTGCACGTACCGAAACGCAAGAAACTGCCGCCGCCGTGGGCGACACCGCTGCTCGTGGCCGTGACCATGGCGACCTTCATGTGGCTGGCATTGCTGCCCGAAGGGCCTGCGTGGCACGACAGCCTAGCGCACTGGGGCGTACTCGGCGGTTCGTTTCCGCTGGAGCCACGCGAGTTGCTGCGTGCATTCGCCGATGGCAGCGTGTTGAAACTGTTCACCGCATTGTTCATCCATACCGACTGGACGCATTTGCTCGGCAATTTGTTGTTCCTGGTGATCTTCGGCTTGCCCGCCGAACGCGCGCTCGGCCCGTGGCGTTTCCTGACGCTATTCCTGATCGGCGGCGCGGTCGCCAATCTCGTTGCCGTGCTGTTGATGGCCGCGCCCGCGCGCGCGATCGTGGGCGACAGCGGCGCGGTGTCGGCGGCGATCGGCGCCTACCTCGCACTGTTTCCGCGCGCGAAACTCGGCATCGTCGTGCCGCTGGGGTTATTCCTTGAATTCGTACGCGCACCCGCCTCGTTGCTGATTGGGCTATGGGCACTGCTGCAACTGGTATTCACCTTCGTCGAGCCCGCGTTCGGCGCGGTCGCATGGTGGGCCCACCTGACCGGCTTCGCGTTCGGCATCGTGTACGCGGTGCTCAGTCGCAATGCGGTCGCACGCAGGCTGCGCGGCGCCTAGGGCGTTGCGTACACTGTGCGCATGCCTAACCGCAAACTCTACAAAGTGACGTTCCTCAGCGCGGGCCGCATCTACGAGCTGTATGCGCGGCGCGTGGCGAGCAGCGAGTTGTGGGGATTCACCGAGATTTCCGAGATCGCGTTCGACGTCAACGAAGGCGTGGTGGTCGATCCGACCGAGGAGCGCCTGCGCGATGAATTCGGCGCGACGAAAAAGTTGCACCTGCCGATGCAGAGTATTTTGCGCATCGAGGAAGTCGAACGACGCGGCGCGTTGCGCATCCGCGATGCGGCGAGCGGCGAAACCGTGGGGATGCATGACGTAGTGAAACACTTCCCGCTGCCGGCGAAACCGCGGTGAACCTGCATCAGTGCGTCGTTGCCGGCGAAACCGTAGTCGCTGGTTGGTTCGCCGGCGTCGCCACCAACGGCATCGTCTTGAGCACTTTCAGCGCCTCATGGATCGCGTAGTCGTCGGCGAACACCACCGCATCGCCGCCTTCGTCGTTGTCGCTGCCATCGCCTTCCGCGAGATGTCCGGGCAAGTCGCGTTCGAGCGTGTTGTCGCTGGCCGGCGCATTTTTCTGGTTCGTTGGAGTCGGTTTCAGCACGACATCGGGGCGGATGCCGCGCGCCTGGATGGATTTCCCGCTCGGCGTAAAATAGCGCGCGGTGGTGAGCTTGATCGAATCGCCATTGTCGAGCGGCAACACGGTCTGCACCGAACCCTTGCCGAATGTACGGCTGCCGACGACGAGCGCGCGCCTGTGGTCCTGCAAAGCTCCGGTCAGCACTTCCGATGCGCTCGCGGTGCCGCCATCGACGAGCACCACGATCGGCGCGCCGTTCAACACATCGCCCGGACTCGCATTGAAGATCGCGTTCGAATAACTCAATCGTCCTTTGGTGGAAACGATGACACCGTCGTCGAGGAACGCATCGGCGGCTTCGACCGCCGCGTTGAGCAGCCCGCCGGGGTTGCTGCGCAAGTCGAGGACGATGCCGCTTAATGGGCCGCGGTTGAGCTTGACCAGCTCGGCGACGTGCGTGGTCATGTCGGTCGCGGTATCGACCTGGAACGTGCTCAACCGCACATAGCCGTAACCCGGTTCGAGCAGGCGTGCGCGCACGCTCTGGATACGGATGGTGTCGCGCTTGACGGTGACGATCACCGGCGCATCGGCACCGTCGTGCACGACGCTGAGCTTGACCTCGCTGCCGGGCGGCCCGCGCAGGCTGATGCTCGCGCTATCGGCGTTGTCGGCGTCGATGGGCTTGCCGTCGATCGCGACGATCACGTCGCCAGCCTTGATGCCGGCGCGCGTGGCCGGCGTATCGTCGATCGGCGACACCACGCGCAGGCTGCGATCTGGCAATTGCATGACTTCGACGCCGATGCCTGCGTACGCGCCGTTGGAATCCTCGTCGAGTTGCTGCGATTCCTCCTTGTCCAGGTACGCGCTGTGCGGATCGAGGCCGGTGAGCAACCCGCGCACCGACGACTGCATCAGTTTGCGATCGCTGACCTTGTCGACGTAAGCCTCCTTGACCGCGCGATACACCGCGACGTAGCGCTGGATTTCATCGAGCGGCACGTTGCCTTCACGATCGGCGAGTCCCGCCTTTGTGGCAGCGGCTTTGGCTCTTGCGATCTCGTCTGGAGTCGCATCGATTGCCGCAGGCTGGCTTGTCGGCGGTGCGGGCGCACCGGCAGTTTGCGCGGCAATGGGTCGTGCGGGCGCAGCGTCCTGCGCGTGCGCGAACGGCGTTGCCAGCAGGCAGGTCAATAACAGCGAGCACATGGCGGATTTCATCGGCGCATCATCGCATTGCTCGCGGGGGAATCCATCGGGGCAAGCGCATTCAGCGTCGACGCAACCATGCGCGCGGATCGACAGCTTTGCCGCCTTGGCGGATTTCGAAATACAACGCGTTGCGGCCCTGTCCGCCGGAACTGCCGACAGTACTGACCGCTTCGTCCGCATGCACGCTGTCCCCCGCATTCTTCAGCAGCGCGTCGTTATTCGCGTACAGACTCATGGTGCCGTTGCCATGATCGACAATCACGATCAGTCCGTAACCTTTGAGCCAGTTCGCGAATGCCACGCGTCCGTCGGCGACCGCGTGCACTTCGGCGCCTGCGCTGCCAGAGATCAACAGGCCTTGGCTCGCACCGCCGTAGCCAGTGATGACATTGCCTTCGAGCGGCCACGGGAAATGCCCGCCCGGGCCGGCGAACGGGGTGATGACCTGCGGCGCGATCGATGGCAGCGCAATGTTGTGGTGCACGCCGTTCGCGACGACGACATGCGGAGGAGGCGGTGGCGGCGGTGGCGGAGTACGCGCCATCACGACCGCGAGTTTCTTGACGAGGTCTTCGAGTGCGCCCGCATTGCGGCCGAGTGCGTTCATGTGTTCGGCGCTGTCGTGGTAACGCGCTTCGAGGTCGGTCACGAGCTTGCCGCGTTCGCCGCGCTGCGCCTGCACGGTGGCGAGTCGCGCGAGTTGTTCCTGATGGGATGCCGCGAGCGCGGAGCGTTGCGCATCGACCTGTTTCGATACATCGGCGAGCGTGCGCAATTGTTCGGTCAGGTCGTGGATGCGACGCATCCGATCCTGTTCGAAATAACGGTGATAGGCGATTGCGCGGCCGAGATCGACGACGCGATCCTGCGCAAGCAGCAATTTGAGTTGCTCGTTATTGCCCAACGCATACGCTGAACGCATCAGCGCGGCGAGTGCGGTGCGTTGTCCGGACAATTTCCCGCGCAACGCGGACTGCTGGATCTCGAGCTGGGTGAGTTTCGCTTGCTGCGCGGCAATCGCGGCTTCGGTGTCGTGCAGCGAATGCGTCGCCTGGCCGACGTTGTTGTCCGCTGCACGCAACGCCTTGCTCGCGTCGCTGCGTTCGCCTTCGAGTTCACGCTGCTGCGCGGCCAACGCGTCGAGTTGCGCGCGCAGGTCGTGCAGCTTGCCTTCGGCGTCGGCTTTCTTCTCGGTGGCTTCGGCCTTGTCTTGCGCAAAAGCCTTGCTCGCGGGTGTTTCCGGTTTGGGCGCTTCCGTTTTATTTAGCGGCGCGGCGCACGCGACGGAGGACGCGAACAGCATCGTGAACACGATCGCCGACACGGACAGAGGATGCTTCACTCGAAATGCACCAGCGTATGCCCGGTCATCGCCAAGGGCTGCGACAAGCCGAGTAATTGCAGCAAGGTCGGCGCAAGATCGCGCAACGATCCGCCATCGCGCATGGCCGCGCGACGACCGAGATAAACGCATGGCACCGGGCCGACCGTATGCGCGGTGTGCGGCTGGCCGGTGACCGGATCGCGCATCATTTCAAGATTGCCGTGGTCGGCAGTCATGATCATTTCGCCGCCGACGTCTTCGAGCGCCTGGCGCACCGCACCGATCGCGACGTCCACCGCCTCGGCCGCCTTGATCGCCGCGTCCAGCATGCCGGTGTGTCCGAGCATGTCGGGGTTGGCGATATTGCACACGATCGCATCGAAGCGTTGCGAGCGGATCGCCTCGCAGAGTTTTGCAGTCAACTCCGGACAACTCATCTGCGGCTGCAGGTCGTAGGTCGCGACTTTCGGCGATGGAATCAGGATGCGCTCTTCGCCCGCGACCGGCGGTTCGACTCCGCCGTTGAAGAAGAATGTCACATGCGCGTATTTCTCGGTTTCGGCGATGCGCAGCTGCGTCATGCCGTGCGCGGCGAGCACGTCGCCGAAGGTGTCGCGCAATGCGTCGGGCGCATAGGCGACATGCGCGGACAAGGTCGCGTCGTATTCGGTCAGGCACACGAAACGCGCGAGCCGGATGTGTCTCGGTCGCGCGAAACCACCGAAGTCGTCACGCACGAAAGCGGAGGTGATTTCGCGTGCACGGTCGGCGCGGAAATTCATGAAGATGATCGCGTCGCCATCGCGCATCGGTGTTACAGCATCGCTCGAAGCGATAGCCGTCGGTTGCACGAATTCGTCATTCTCGCCACGCGCGTACGCAGCCTCGAGTGCGGCTAGCGCATCGGGAGCGGCGAATACGCCCCGACCTTCGGTGATCGCGCTATACGCTCTTTCGACGCGATCCCAGCGCTGGTCGCGATCCATCGCGAAGTAGCGCCCACTGACGCTGGCGATCTGTGCGTTGCCGGCTTGCGCGCACACATCTTCGAGCTTGCGCAGGCTTGCTACGGCCGAACGCGGCGGCGTATCGCGGCCATCGAGGAATGCATGCACGGCGACGTGTTGCACGCCACGCCGCTTCGCGAGTTCAAGCATCGCGAAGATGTGCTGCTCGTGGCTGTGGACGCCGCCCGGCGAGAGCAAGCCCAGCACATGCAGCGTGCCGCCATTGCCTTTCACCGCATCGCAGGTCGCGCGCAATTCGGCGTTGTCGAAGAAGGAGCCGTCCTCGATCGCCGCATCGATGCGCGTGAGATCCTGATAAACGATGCGGCCGGCACCGATGTTCATGTGGCCGACTTCGGAATTGCCCATCTGCCCTTCGGGCAGGCCGACGAATTTTCCCTCGGTGTGCACCAGGGTGTGCGGGCAATCGGCAAGCAAACGCCGCCAGTTCGGCAGGTCCGCCTGCGCGATCGCGTTGTCCGCCTGATCGTCGCCGGCACGTTCCTCGCGATGGCCCCAGCCATCAAGGATCAGCAACAGTACGGGCTTTGGGCGATGACTTTCGACACTCACGGTTGGCTCTCTGGCGGCGCAGGATGGTTTCGGGCCTAGTGTAACGGAGCGCGCTTGAACGCTCTGCGCCACGGCCGCATCGAAGTCTCGTGATGCACCTGCCGCAACGAACCAGACAAGGATCCAACATGCGTACCGTACTTCCGTTGACCGCAATCACCCTCGGTTTGCTGTTCGTGGTCGGCTGCGCCGAAGGCGGCAATGGCCTCGACAAGGTCAATGGGAGCGTTGCCGTGCAGGCCGGCGCGCACGTGGGCAACGCGAGCACGGTGAACGGCGGGATCGATATCGGCCATGATGCAGTCGTGGCCGGCGCGGAAACCGTCAACGGCGGAATCGACCTTGGGCCGCACGCGCATGCGAACTCGCTGGAGACCGTCAATGGCGGCATCCAGATCGAAGCGGCGGCGGACGTCGCGCACACGGCGACCACGGTTAACGGCGAACTGCAGCTTGCGGCCGGCAGCCACGTCGGCGGCAAACTCGAGAACGTCAATGGCGTCATCAGCCTCGAGCACGCGAATGTCGATGGCGGGATCCAAACCACCAATGGCGATGTCACCATCGGCGCGGGCTCGATCGTGCACGGCGGCCTGCATGTCGCGAAGTCCAGCGGTTTCTGGAACCACACATCGCACAAGCCGCGCATCGTGATCGGCCCCGACGCGGTGGTTGATGGCGAGCTGGTGTTCGATCGTGAGGTGGATCTGCAGGTTGCGTCGAGCGCGAAGATCGGCAAGGTCACCGGCGCGACCGCGCAGCCTTACACCGGGCAATAACCCAGCCTCGTTTGTTGCACGAGGCATGGGCGGCGCGGCTCTCAATCGCTGAGACATCCATCGGGGAAACTGGTTGCGTGCGCCTTCCAGCGGCGCGATCCTGTCTTCCCGTTGGATCCGTGCCATGACGCTGCGCTGCCTGTTCGTCGATTTCGATTCCTACTTCGCTTCGGTCGAGCAATACGACGACCCGGGTTTGCGCGGGCGGCCGGTCGGCGTCATTCCGGTGATGGCAGACAGCACGTGTTGCCTCGCCGCGAGCTACGAAGCCAAAGCCGTTGGGGTGAAAACCGGTACCGGCGTACGCGAGGCGCGCGAGAAATGTCCGGGGATCCGGCTGGTGCTAGCCCGGCCCGCGCGTTATATCGAACTGCATCACCTCTTGATGGATGCGATCCAGGATTGCATTCCGCACGGCAAGGCTTCATCCGTCGACGAAGTGCCGTGTTACCTGATCGGTCGCGAACGCAAACGCGAAAATGCCGAGGCGATCGCGCGCAGCATCAAGCAGCGACTGATCGAACTCGGCTTCAGCCCGGCGATCAATTGTTCGATCGGCATCGCGCCGAACCGGTTTCTCGCCAAGACCGCTTCGGACATGGACAAGCCGAACGGCCTGACCGTCATTGAACCAGACGATCTGCCGCACAAGTTGCACGTGTTGGAACTGCGGGACTTCTGCGGAATCGGGCCGTCGATGGAAGCGCGATTGCGCGCCGCAGGCATCGATACCGCAGAAAAACTTTGCGCGGCGACGCGTGAACACCTGCGTGCGGCCTGGGGCGGCATCGAGGGCGAGCGCTACTGGCTGCAATTGCGCGGCTTCGATGTGCCTGATCGCAAGACCGCGCGCGGTTCGATCGGTCATTCGCATGTGCTGGGGCCGGAATTGCGGAGCTTCGATGGCATGCGTGCCGTGCTGTTCAAGCTGCTGGCGAAGGCTGCGATGCGGCTGCGGCACGAGGGCTATCTTGCCGGAGGCTTGGCGATTCGTGTGCGCTTCGTCGGCTCGGACAGGCGCTTCGAGCGCGATCTGCACTTCGCTCCGCTAGACGACACGCCAACTTTGTTGCGCCTGCTCGGCGACAAGCTGCAAGCGCTGCAGGATGCGGTTCGTAACGGGCGCTGGAATCCGAAGCGCCATCCGCCGTTGTCGGTCGCGGTCACGCTCGTGGGGCTGGAGCGGAGTAACCGCATGAGCGCCGAACTGATGCCCGAACGCGAACGCTCCAAAACGATGAGCGCCGTGCTGGATCGTATCAATCTGCGCTATGGCAACAACGCGGTGCATTTCGGCGCAATGCAGGAGGCGCTTGCACAAGGCGCTGCGCCGATGCGGATTCCGTTCTCTACGATTCCGGATACGTTTCTGGAAGAAGATGCCTCCCCGAAACGCCCGGCACGGAAGCGTGGTGAACACGACAGTGACAATGAACTCTGGCTGCAACGCGAACGGCAATTCAAGGTACTGGCGGAGCAAGCGCATCGCGAGGCAGAACAGAAGCGCAAGCCGCACAAGCCGTCGGGCGCCAGAGGGTGGGCGCCTGCGCAAACAAATCAACATGCATCTGAGCGTACGCCGAACAGTTTGTTTTGAATATCAGCAAAAATTTCGAATTAATAACTATTATAAAAAACACAAAGCCCCTGGCGATGACCCGTTGCAGCCCACTACGCGAACTGCAGGAAGGCAGGCCACCTGCGGTGGCTACAAATGCAAACGCCCTCCCGGTGTGGGGAGGGCGTTGCATTTATAAAGACCCTGGCGATGACCTACTCTTGCATGGCTTGAGCCACACTACCATTGGCGCGCCTGCGTTTCACTGCCGAGTTCGGGATGGGATCGGGTGGTGCCACAGGGCTATGGTCGCCAGGGAGAGGGTGGAGGGTCGCAGC
>JBBRQI010000010.1:0-95116 GCA_038226665.1 Lysobacterales bacterium
CTACCGATTCAACCGCCGATTCCGGCTGCCAGAATTTGTGCCACGATTGCTGCGTGCCATGGTCCTCTGCAAGCCTTGCCCGGAGCCACTTCTGCGCCTGGCGAGCAACTTTCTTGACTGAGGATCGACGCTAATCAGGATCCTTTTTCTCAATGAAACGCCGACGTCCTTGACGTTGGTAACCAAGATATCTACAACCAAGACGTCTGATGATAGCAAGCAGGAGTCAGTCGAAATGATAGTTGGATTTTCGCAGATGCTGGTGAAGTCGAAGGTTGTGTTGCTTGAGCTATACGCGACTTCGAACTCACGAAGTGATTTCGACTGGCTGGTCAAGAACATATCCAATTGGACACGTGCCGTCAGCCTAGCTAACCCGTAGGTGTCAGAGAACATATTCTTCCCAATCCACCGAACCTGCCCAAGCTCGCCGAATGCAACTCATCCTTACGACTTGCCTCCACGCGGCACAGGGACTATCATTCGGCGGCTTTGTGGGTCCGCCCGCAATCCCGCCCATGCCGGGCGTCACCGGCAAATTCACACGTAGGTTCAGCACTGATCGTAGTGCGCCGGCACCGGGGTCCTCCGCAAGGAGGTCGTTGCTGCGGGACCTGCGGAAGCCCAACCCCGGAGTCCGTTGTGCGAGTCCCTCGCGAAAAACCGCACATCCTTGTGCGGACTTTCAAAAGGGAATCCCTCGCAATCCCGCATCACGCGGGCGGGTTCCACTTCAGGAGTTCCAACAATGCCCCAAGTCACCATGCGCCAGATGCTGGAAGCCGGCGTGCATTTCGGCCACCAGACCCGCTACTGGAACCCCAAGATGGCTCCGTACATCTTCGGTGCCCGCGGCAAGATTCACATCATCAACCTCGAAAAGACCGTCCCGCTGTTCACCGACGCGATGAACTTCCTGTCGGCGATCGCGCAGAAGCGCGGCAGCATCCTGTTCATCGGCACCAAGCGCTCGGCGCGCGAGGCGATGAAGGAAGAAGCCACCCGTTGCGGCATGCCCTACATGACCCAGCGCTGGCTCGGCGGCACCCTGACCAATTTCCGCACCGTCAAGCAGTCGGTGTCGCGCCTGAAAGAACTCGAAGCCGCCGAGACCGACGGCACCTTCGAGAAGTTGGTGAAACACGAAGTGCTGCAGCGTCGCCGCGAGCGCGAGAAGCTCGACAGTTCGCTCGGCGGCATCAAGAACCTCGACCGTCTGCCCGACGCGCTGTTCGTGATCGACATCGGCCATGAAGACATCGCGGTCAAGGAAGCCAAGAAGCTCGGCATCCCGGTCATCGCCGTGGTCGACACCAATTACGATCCCAACCTCGTGGACTACGCGATCCCGGGCAACGATGACGCGATCCGTGCGGTGCAGCTGTACGCGCGCGCCGCCGCCGACGCCGTGCTGGAAGGCAAGGCCGCCGCGCCGATCGTGGGTCGCAGCGAGGACGAATTCGTCGAGCTCGACGCCGAGGGCAACCCGGTTCCGAACGACGACAAGAAGAAGCGCGCTGCCCCGAACGAACGACGCCCCGGCAACGACCGCGACCGTCGTCCGCCCCCGGGCAACAAGCGCCCCGCGCCGCCGCGCCGCCCGGCCGCTGGCGACAAACCGCGCGCCGAGTAGTCCCGGCACTGCAATGGGCGATCCTGCCGCGGAGCCTGTGCTCCGCGGCTTTCACATCCATTCCGGACGCGCGCACGCGCATCCTTGAGAGAGCATGAGGCGACAATCAACATGGAAATCACCGCCACCCTGGTGAAAGAACTGCGCGAGCGCTCCGGCGCCGGCATGATGGAATGCAAGAAAGCGCTGAGCGAAAAAGGCGGCGACATCGAAGCCGCGATGGAACACCTGCGTGTCACCGGCCTTGCCAAGGCCGACAAGAAGGCCAGTCGTGTCGCCGCCGAGGGCCGCGTCGTCCTCGCGCAGGACACCGGCAAGGCAGTGCTTGTCGAGATCAACAGCGAGACCGACTTCGTCGCCAAGGACGCCAATTTCATCACGTTTGCCGAAGAAATCGCGAAGACCGCACTCGGCAGCGGCGCGCAGGACGTCGAAGCGCTCAGGAATACAGCCACCTCATACGGCAAAACCGTCGAAGAAGGTCGCCAGTGGCTGGTCTCCAAGGTCGGCGAGAACCTGCAGGTGCGCCGCATGGCGCGCATCGACAGCGTGCATAACGTCGGCGCCTACGTGCATGGCGGCCGCATCGGCGTGCTGGTTGAACTCAAGGGCGGCGATATCGAACTCGCACGCGGCCTCGCGATGCACGTCGCCGCGATGAACCCGCCCTACGTGTCGCCGGATCAAGTGCCCGCCGAGATCGTGCAGAAGGAAAAGGACATCGCGCTCGCCCAGGTCAAGGACACCGGCAAGCCGGCCGAGATCCTCGAAAAGATGATCGGCGGCAAGGTCAACAAGGCGCTGTCGGAAATGTGCTTGACCGGCCAGGCCTATGTGCTCGACACCAATTCGACCGTTGATGCCGTGCTCAAGAAGGCCGGTGCCCAGGTGCTGCAATTCGTGCGCCTCGCGGTTGGCGAAGGCATTGACAAACCGGTCGGGGACGATTTCGCGACCGAGGTCATGAAGCAGGCCGGGCTGGCGTAAAGATTGCTGGCGACTCGTCGTCGGACGCCCCGGGGCATTCCCCAGGGAGCTTCAACCAAAGTCACCGTTCATTCAATTTGGGTACCGCAAAGGCCGCGCATCGTCGCGGCCTTTGCTTTTTGCGACATGCCGCACTGGACAAAGCACCCCGTTCGTGAAATGAATAGAGTACTTGCTCAAAATCCGGCCAGCTTCCCCAAAGGAACGTCATGCGTATCGGACTGGTGGTTGATTCGACCTGCGAGTTGCCGCGCGAATGGCTCGATGCGCACAAGGTGATCATCGAGCCGATCAAGATACACATGGGCAACGCGATGTTCGTCGATGAGCGCAACGCGGCGGAGAGCCTGCGCTTTTACCGGGAAAACCTCGGCGCACAGGGCCACGCGGCCGAATCGACACCGTTCACCGTCGAACAGATCCGCGAGTTGTTCCTGACCAAGCTGGTCGTCGACTACGACTTCGTGTTCTGCATGTGCATCATGTCCTCGCGCAGTCCGATCTACGAAAACTCGGTCATGGCCAGCCGCGAAATCCTTCGCTACTACCATCCGATCCGCAAGGACGCCGGGCTCAAGGGCATCTTCCAGATGCGCGTGCTCGACAGCCAGACCCTGTTCGCGGGCCAGGCGATCACGGTGATCGAAGGCGCGCGCATGATCGAGGCGGGCCTGGAATACAACCCCATCTACGATCGTCTCACCGAACTCGCGAAAAACACCTACGGCTACGCGGTGCCGCGCGACGTGAAGTACCTGCGCGCCCGCGCCATGAAGCGCGGCGACCGCAGCGTGACCTGGATGAAGGCAACCTTGGGCACACTGCTCGACATCAAGCCGATCCTGCGCGCCTATCGCAACGACACTGCCGCGGTCGGCAAGGCCAGGGGCTTCGACAACGCCGCCAAGGCGTTACTCAGCTACACCGCCGACCGCGTCCGCAAAGGCCTGATGGCACCGAACGTCAACATCAGCTACGGCGGCGAACTCGACAAGATGCGCGCCGTGCCCGGCTACGACGTGCTCGCGCGCGCCTGCGAGGAGCATGGCGTGCAGCTCGGCGAAACGGTGATGGGCCTGACCGGCATGGTCAACATCGGCGAAGGCGCGCTGACGATCGGCTTCGCAGCGGAGCCGCACGAACCCAAGTTCCAGACAAGCTGAAGCAACCAGTCACCACGATCTCCTCACAAGGAACATCATGCGCATCGGACTGACGGTTGATTCGGCCTGCGACCTTCCACGCACTTACCTGGATCGCCATAACGTCGTCGTCCTGCCGATCTCGGTGAAGATCGACAACACGGTCTTCTCCGACGAACGCGACCCCGAGGCGACCCTGCGCTTCTATCGCGAAAGCCTGGGCGAGCGCGGCCACCAGGCCGAAACCCTGCCCTACACGGTCGAGCAGATCCGCGAACTGTTCCTCACGCGGCTGGTCTGCGATTTCGACTTCGTGTTCTGCCTGACCATTACCTCGACGCGCAGCCCGATCCACGAAAACTGCGTGATGGCAAGCCGCGAAATCCTGCGCTACTACCATCCGATCCGGAAGCAAGCCGGCCTCAAGGGCATCTTCCAGATGCGCGTGATCGACAGCCAGACATTGTTCGCGGGCCAGGCGATCGGCGTGCTTGAAGCGGTCAAGCTGATCGAAGCCGGGGAATCCCATACCGCGATCTACGAACGCCTCGGTTACCTCGCGAAGAACACCTATGCCTACATGCTGCCGCGCGACCTTTATTACCTGCGCGCGCGCGCCGCGAAGAAAGGCGACAAGAGCGTGAGCTGGTTCAAGGCGGCGATGGGAACCGCGCTCGACATCAAGCCGCTGTTGCAGGCGTATCGGGGCCAGACCGGGGCAGTCGGCAAGGCAAAAGGTTTCGATGGCGGTTCGAAGGTGCTGCTCGGCTACGTCGCCGACCGCGTGCGCAAAGGCCTGCTCGCTCCGTACGTCAATCTCAGTTACGGCGGCGAACTGGACAAGCTGTATACGCTGCCCGGTTATGACGAACTTGCGCGTACTTGCGAGCAGCAAGGCGTTGAAATGGGCGCGACCGGCATGAGCATCACCGGCATGGTCAATGTCGGCGAAGGCGCACTGACCGTCGGCTTCGCGGCGGAACCGCACACGCCGAAGTTCTAGCGCCTGCAGCACCTTCCGATGATGCAAGGCGACGAATTCGCCCCGGCATCGGCGCGCATCGAGTGAAATTCCGCCAACGCACCGCTGGCAGCCCGCGGTCGGCTAAACTCCTGCTGTTTGCCCAGCCAGCCGAGGCCACCGTGACAGCACCATTTCCGATGGGATCAGTACCGAAGTACCGCCGCATCCTGCTCAAGCTCTCCGGTGAAGCGCTCATGGGCCGGGAAGACTACGGCATCGATCCGGAAGTCATCGGGCGGCTCGCGCGCGAAATCATCGAAGTGCAGCAGGCGCGCATCGAAGTCGGCATCGTGATCGGCGGCGGCAACATTTTCCGCGGCGCCGGGCTTGCGGCCGGCGGAATGGACCGCGTCACCGGCGACCACATGGGCATGCTCGCCACGGTGATGAACGCGCTGGCGATGCAGGACGCACTCGAAAAACTCGGCGCCAAGGTGCGCGTGATGAGCGCGATCAAGATCAACGAAGTCTGCGAGGACTTCATCCGCCGCCGCGCGATCCGCCATCTGGAAAAAGGGCGCATCGTGCTGTTCGCGGCCGGTACCGGCAATCCGTTCTTCACCACCGATTCGGCGGCTGCGCTGCGCGCGGTGGAAGTCGGCGCCGACCTGTTGCTCAAGGCCACCAAGGTGGATGGCGTGTACGATTCCGACCCGAAGAAAAACAGCAACGCGGTGCGTTACAGCGAACTGAGCTACGACGATGTCATCGCGCGCAACCTGCAGGTGATGGACACCGCCGCGATCGCGCTGTGCCGCGATCACGACATGCCGCTGCGCATCTACGACATGACCAAGGGCGGCAACCTGATGCGCATCCTGCACGGCGAAACGGTCGGCACATTGGTGCATCGCAAGGTCTGATGGCAGGAGCTGGCATTGATCAGATTTCCGCCTGGCTGATGCCGCTCTCTACAGTCGCTCCAAGCGATTGGTGCACTTTTCACATCCACGTGGGTCGACTACAGGCGTTCCACACGCCTGTGTGCACTTCCCACATCCATGTGGGTCGCCCGCTATAATCAATTGTCAGCCGCAGGCCCAGGAACCGATCATGCTCAATGAGATCAAGCAGGACGCGCAGACCCGCATGCACAAATGCGTGGATGTGCTGCGCCATGACCTGACCAAGGTGCGCACAGGCCGTGCAAGCAGCGCGCTGGTCGATCACCTGAAGGTGAACTACTACGGCTCGGACATGCCGCTGACCCAGGTCGCCAGCGTCGCCGTCACCGATGCGCGCACGCTGACCATCACGCCCTGGGAAAAAGGCATGGTTGGCGCTGTCGAGAAGGCGATCCTCGCCTCCGACCTCGGCCTGACCCCGAACACCGCCGGCACCGTGATCCGCATCAACCTCCCTGCGTTGACCGAGGAGCGCCGCAGGGAGCTCGGCAAGCACGTCGCCCACGAAGGCGAAAACGCCAAGGTCGCGATCCGCAACGTGCGTCGCGATGCGATGCAGCAGGTCAAGGAACTGCTCAAGGAAAAAAAAATCACCGAGGACGAGGAACGCGCTAGCGAAACCGACATCCAGAAGCTCACCGACAAGGCGATCAAGGACGTCGACGAGGTGGTTCGAACCAAGGAACAGGAGTTGCTGGCGATCTGAGGTGATCCCGATTCCCAGCCCGATGACAGCTCCCGAACCCGATCCCGTTGCGGCACGCCCAGGCGCCCCAGGCCCAGTCGACGTCCGCGCCGACGAAACCCCGCGCACACCACGCCATGTCGCGATCGTGATGGACGGCAATGGCCGCTGGGCGCAGCGGCGTCATCGGCCGCGCTCCATGGGGCATCGCGCGGGCGCGCGCACCGTGCGGATGTGCGTGCGCTTCTGCGTCGAACAACGCATCGGAGCGCTGACACTGTTCGCGTTTTCCAGCGAAAACTGGAAGCGACCAAAGGAGGAAGTCGGCGCGCTGATGAGCCTGTTCCTGCGTTCGCTTGATCGTGAAGTGAGGGAGCTTCACCAACACGGCGTGCGTCTGCGATTCGTCGGCGAACGCAACCATTTCTCGGCAGCGATCCGAGAACGCATGCAGAAGGCGGAAACACTCACCGCGAGCAACGCGACGCTGCACCTGACCATCGCCGCAAGCTATGGCGGTCGCTGGGACATCGTGCAGGCCAGCCGCGCGCTCGCACGCGCAGCGGCCGATGGAAGGCTCGATCCGGAAACCATCGACGAGGCAGCATTCGGCGCGCAACTGGGCTTGGCCGACCTGCCCGAGCCCGACCTGTTCATCCGCACCGGCGGCGACCGGCGCATCAGCAATTTCCTGCTGTGGCAGATGGCTTACACCGAACTCTGGTTCACCGAAACCTTGTGGCCCGATCTGGACGAAATTGAGTTGCAGCGCGCGCTGGCGGACTTCGCTGCGCGCGAACGTCGCTTCGGCCTGACCAGCGCACAGCTCGCGCCAACTCAAGGAAGCAACGCATGAGCGCACAACGCATCGCCAGCACACTCGTGCTCACGCCGCTGGTGGTTTCGGCCATGCTGTTTCTCAAGACGCCGTATGTCGCCGCGATTGCCGCCGGAGTGTTCCTGCTGGGCCTGTGGGAATGGTCGCGGCTGGTCGGCATCGACTCGCCGTTGCGGCGAGCCCTCTATCTGATGGTCAACATCGCGTTGATGCTGGCGCTTCTTTGGGGACACGCGCTGCCCTTGTTCGGTGCGGTCAGCCTGATCGGCGTGGTGTGGTGGTTGTTCGCGCTGCTGTGGCTGCTGCGTCCGGATTTCTGCCGCGACGTCAATCGCTGGACATGCGCCATCAAGCTTGCCGCGGGAACACTATCCATCATTCCGGCATGGTGCGCGCTGGTTCTGCTGCATTACGGCATCCCCAGCGGATCGCATGCCGATGCCAATGGCCCGCGTTGGGCGCTGCTCGGCCTGAGCATGGTCTGGGCGGCCGACAGCTGCGCTTATGTTGTCGGCAGCCGTTTCGGCAAGCGCAAGCTGGCTCCGCACATCAGCCCCGGCAAGACCTGGGCGGGGCTGTGGGGTGGCGTTGCCGGAGCGCTCATCGTCGGGCTTGCCGGCGCGCAATTTGTCGGCGTCACCCAGGCGCAACTGCCATCAATGGCGGCTCTCGCATTGCTGACGGTGGCTGCATCGGTGATCGGCGATTTGTTCGAAAGCCTGATGAAACGCCACTCCGGTTATAAGGATTCGGGCACGCTCATTCCGGGCCATGGTGGCGTGCTCGACCGCATCGACAGCCTGCTGGCTGCGTTGCCGGTGCTGTGGATCGCGAAGGGCTGGCTGGAACTCTGACCTGTGTGCGTGATCGAAGGATTCGCTCGACGCGATGCGCGCCGTGGTGCATCGACGCGCAATGTCCATGCCGCGACTTTCAAGCCCATGGATTCAGAAACAATACGACGCGGGGCAGCATGAGGAAAATTGCGGTTCTGGGTGCGACGGGATCGATCGGCGCATCCGCGCTGGATGTGATCGCGCGCCACCCGGATCGTTTCTCGGCGACCGTGCTCAGCGCAGATGCGCGCGTCGATGAACTGATCGCGTTGTGCAGGCGCTTTCGACCACGCCACGCGGTGATTGCGCAACAGGCGCATTACCCTGCCCTTCGCGATGGGCTCACATCGGCGGGGCTCGAAACGCAAGCGCACGGCGGAACCGAAGCACTTGCAGCGCTTGCCGCCAGCGATGCCTGCGACACCGTGATCGCGGCGATCGTCGGCGCTGCAGGGATGGAATCCACGCTCGCCGCCGCACGCGCGGGCAAGCGCCTGCTGCTCGCAAACAAGGAATCGGTGGTGCTTGCCGGCGCCTTGCTGATGCGCGCGTGCATAGACAACGGCGCTGAAATCATTCCGATCGATAGCGAACACAACGCGATCTTCCAGTGCCTGCACGGGCAACGCAATGCCACGCGTCAGGTCAGTAAATTGATCCTGACCGCTTCCGGCGGGCCGTTTCTGAACCGCAGCCGCGCGGAACTTGCGCGGGTGACTGCCGAGCAGGCATGCGATCATCCAAACTGGAAAATGGGCCGCAAGATTTCGGTCGATTCGGCGACGTTGATGAACAAGGGTCTGGAAGTCATCGAGGCGCATTGGCTGTTCGGCATGCCTGCCGAGCGCATCGATGTGCTCGTGCATCCGCAAAGCATCGTGCATTCGATGGTCGAGCACGTCGATGGCTCCGTGATCGCGCAACTCGGCCAGCCCGACATGCGCACCACGCTTGCCTGCGGGCTCGCGTGGCCCGAACGCGTTGAATCGGGCGTGGCATCGCTGGATCTGGCTTCGATCGGCGCGCTCACCTTCCAGCATCCGGATCGTGCGACTTTCGCCTGCCTCGACCTTGCCTATGCTGCACTGACGACTGGCGGCACTGCGAGCGCGACCCTGAATGCCGCGAACGAAGTCGCTGTCGCGGCATTCCTCGATGGGCGAATCGGCTTCCTCGACATCCCTGCGGTGATCGAGGCGACGCTTGAATCCGCAGAAACGCTTCCAGCCGACAACATCGGCGCGTTGCTTGCTGCCGATGCGGCTGCGCGTCGCGATGCCGCAACCCGCATGGGTCGACGCGCCGGGATGCGCGCATGACGACGTTCTTCGGCTCGATCTGGTGGCTGATCGTCAGCATCGGCATCCTCGTGTCCTTCCACGAGTTCGGCCATTTCTGGGTCGCGCGCCGTTTCGGCGTGCATGTCCTGCGGTTTTCGGTCGGTTTCGGCAAGGTGTTGTTCAAGCGTGTCGACCGCGACGGCACCGAATTCGTTGTCTCGGCGATCCCCTTGGGCGGCTACGTGAAGATGCTCGACGAGCGCGAATTCGAAGTCGATCCAGCCGACGTGCACCGTGCATTCAATCGCAAGCCGGTATGGCAACGCATGGCGATCACGCTGGCCGGTCCGGCCGCGAATTTCCTGCTGTGTTTCGTGCTGTTCTGGGCGATGTTCGTGATCGGCCAGCCGGATTATCTGCCGATCGTGGGTCGCGCCGACACATTGGCGGCGCATGCCGGTTTTGTCGCGGGCGATCGCCTGTTGAGCATCGACGGCGAACGCGTGGAAACCTGGACCGACGCTGCAATGGTGTTGTCGGCTGCAGCCATGGCCCGCAAACCGACCCAGGTCGAGGTTGCGCGCGAAGACGGCGGACACGCACTGCGCACCCTGCCATTGCAGCAGCTGGCGGATGGAATGGATGAATCGACCGCGCTGATGCAGATCGGGTTGGTGCCGAAGCAGTTCATGTTGCCTGCAGTGGTCGGCACCCTTGCGCACGATGGTCCGATCGGAGGATTGCAGATCGGCGATCGCATCCTCGCAGTGGATGGAGTCGCAGTCGCCACGTTCGACCAGCTCGCCGAGCAGACCCATGCACATGCGCGCGTCGGCGAACCGCTGCTATTGGACGTGCAGCGCGGCAACACGCAGTTGCGGGTCGATGTGCAGCCGAAAATGCGGGATCCGGGCAACGGCAAGCCGGCATTGACGATCGGTATCGGCGTCCAGAAAAAAAACGCGGGTTTCGACGGCCTGCGTCGCTACGGCCCTGTCGATGCAATCGGAGCGAGCGGACACGAGATGTGGAAACAGGCCAGCGCCAGCCTCGGCATGCTGCGCAGGATCGTCACTTCGGGTTCGGCGCCGCAAGTTTCCGGGCCCGTCGGAATCGCCCGCTACGCGAATGAGGCGGCGCATCTGGGTCTGGCCTGGTTCCTGTTTTTCCTCGCTCTGCTGTCGCTCAGCCTCGGCATCATGAACCTGCTGCCGGTGCCGATCTTGGACGGCGGGCACCTGCTGTATTACCTTATAGAGCTTGTGAAAGGCAGCCCGGTCAGCGAACGAGCGCTGGCGGTCGGCCAATACATCGGCCTGACGCTGCTTGGCGGACTGATGTGCGTGGCCTTCTACAACGACCTGCTGCGTCCGCTGTCCTGATCTGCTTCCGCAATCCCCTGCCGCGCAATACAACCCTTTGCCACCCGTGGAACCCTTCCGCGGCCAACCGGATGCACAGATGACGCGTACCGCTGCCCCCCGCCTGCTTGCCCTCGCCCTGTCCGCTGCCCTCGCCTTCGCACCTGGCGCCAAGGCGCAGAACTTCGAGCCCTTCCGGGTTCAGGACATCCGCATCGATGGCCTCCAGCGCATCGCCCCCGGCACGGTTTACACCTACCTGTCGATCGAAAAAGGCGACACCGTCGATCGTGCTGCCGCCGCGAACGCGATCCATGCCCTGTTCAAGACCGGTTTTTTCAACGATGTCGAAATCGAACGCCAGGGCGACATCCTCGTCGTGAAGGTGACCGAGCGTCCGGCGATCAACAAGCTCACGATCATCGGCAACAAGGAAATCAAGACCGAGGATCTGGAAAAGGGCCTCAAGCAGATCGGCCTGGCCGAAGGCGATACCTTCGATCGCCTGAGCCTGGATCGCGTCACCCAGGAACTCAACCGCCAGTACGACGATCGCGGCAAGTACAACGTGTCGATCACCCCGAGCGTGGCCACCCTGGATCGCAACCGCGTCGATGTGACGATCACCATCGCCGAAGGCAAGCCGGCCAAGATCCGAAACATCAACATCGTCGGCAACCAGGCCTATACCGACAAACAGTTGCGCGACAATTGGGAATCGACCTCAGGAAGCTGGCTGTCGTTTTACAAGCACGACAACCAATACTCGCGCGACAAGCTGTCGGGCGACCTGGAAAAGCTGAACTCCTACTACCTCGACCGCGGCTACATCGATTTCAACGTCGAATCGACCCAGGTCGCGATCACTCCCGACCGGCGCGACATGTTCCTGACTGCGAACGTCACCGAGGGCCAGATCTACAGGCTATCGAGCGTCAAGATTTCCGGCGACACCATCTTGCCGAAGGCGGATCTGGAAAAGCTGGTCACAGTCAAGCAGGGCGAGATTTTCTCACGGCGCAAGCTCGAGCAGACCGTCGATTCGATAACCATCGTACTCAGCAACATCGGTTACGCATTCGCCAAGATCACGCCCGAACCGACCGTGGACAAGGATGCGCGCACCGTCGGCATCGATTTCCAGATCAATCCAGGCCCGCGTGTCATGGTTCGCCGGATCGTGTTCAAGGGCAATACGCGCACGGCCGATACCGTGCTGCGACGCGAAATGCGCCAGCTTGAGGGCAGCTGGTTCTCGCAGGCGGCCGTGGACCGTTCGCGCATCCGTCTGCAGCGCCTCGGCTACTTCGACGACATCTCGGTCGATACGCCGGCCGTGCCCGGCACGAACGACGAAGTCGACGTGGTGGTGAACGTCAAGGAACGTACGTCGGGCCAGTTCACCTTCGGCCTGGGCTACTCGCAGCTAGAGGGCCTGATCACGACTGTTTCTCTCAATGAAACCAATTTCCTCGGCACTGGCAACCAGTTCAGCGTCACCCTGTCGAACAGCGCCTTCCAGAAAAGCCTCAACTTCAGCTACGTCGACCCTTACTTCACCAGCAATGGCGTCTCGGTAGGCTATGGGGCGTTCTATTCCGAGTTCAATAATTCCAACTTCAACACCGCGCAGTATTCGAGCAGTTCGGTCGGCGGCACCGTGACCTTCGGTATTCCCATCACCGAGACCGACACCGTGGGGCTCACCCTGGGCTCAAACTCGAAGAAGATCCAAACGCTGTTCGGACTGACTCCACAGGTCATCACCGACTACCTCGACGCAGTCGGCCACGACACCTTCAAGACTGAGCACGTCGACCTGTCCTGGGCAAAGGACACGCGCAACAGCTTCTTCGCGCCGACACGTGGTACCTATCAGCGTTTCGGCGCCTTCGTGGCGTTGCCGGGCTCCACCCAGGAATACTACAAGCTGTCCTATTCGTTCGAGCATTACTGGCCGTTGAGCTCGTACCTGGTGCTGCGTACCGCGTTCGACCTAGGGTACGGCGCCGGCTACGGGAATGGCTCGCGCAACGGGTTGCCGTTTTTCGAGAATTATTACGCCGGCGGCGTGAACTCGGTGCGCGGCTTCCGCGACAACACACTCGGCCCGGTCGCCTTCGCGCCGCTATCGTCACAGCCGCAACCATTGGGCGGCGCCGTCAAGACGACCGGCTCGTTCGAGACCTTCTTCCCGCGACTGCTGAACACCGAGTCGGCGCGGATATCGACCTTCGTCGACTTCGGCAACGTGTACGCCAAGCCCGGTGATGTCACTTTCAGCACCATGCGCGCATCGGTGGGCGTCGCGTTGCAATGGCGTGCACCGATCGGCCCGATCATCATCAGTTTCGCCGAACCGATCCGCAAGCAACTTGGCGACCAGCCCGAGCACCTGCAGTTCACCTTCGGCAGCAGCTTCTGATCTCACCTGCTACTGGAACCGACAGCCGCCCCGAGCACATGACCACCACCACGTACACGCTGGCCCAACTTGCCGAACAATTCGACCTGGGCCTGCGTGGCGACGGCGAAATCGCGATCGCAGCCGTCGCCTCGCTTGCGCGCGCAGGAGTGGGCCAGCTGGCGTTCCTGGCGAATCCGCGCTACCGCAGAGAACTCTCGACCACGGCGGCTTCTGCCGTCGTGC
This sequence comes from Lysobacterales bacterium, assembly GCA_038226665.1. GTDB lineage: Bacteria > Pseudomonadota > Gammaproteobacteria > Xanthomonadales > Xanthomonadaceae > SZAS-103. Next base: position 13,342 of record JBBRQI010000010.1, read on the forward strand.
TGAGTGCCAGCGATGCGAAGGACGCGCCGGTCGCATGTCTGATCGCCGGGAACCCGCAGGCCGCATTCGCGCGCATCGCTGCGTTGTTCGAGCCGCGCAAACTGCCGGCGCCTGGCATCCATCAGAGCTCGGCAATCGATCCATCCGCGCGCATCGATCCGGGCGCGAGCATCGGCCCGTTCGTGAGCATCGGCGCACGCAGCACAGTCGCAGCCGGCGCAATCGTTGGTGCAGGATGCGTGATCGGCGATGATTGCACGGTTGGCGAAGAATGCGAACTCGTCGCACGCGTCACCCTCGTGTGCCGCGTGCGCCTCGGTCGTCGCGTGCTGATCCATCCAGGTGCCGTGCTCGGCGCCGATGGTTTCGGCCTCGCGATGGAAGATGGCCACTGGTCGAAGGTGCCGCAACTCGGCGGCGTCGTGATCGGCGACGACTGCGAGATCGGCGCGAACACCAGCATCGACCGCGGCGCGCTCGACGACACCGTGCTCGAAGAAGACGTCCGCCTCGACAACCAGATCCAGATCGGCCACAACGTGCACATTGGCGCGCATACCGCGATGGCTGGCTGCGTCGGCGTCGCCGGCTCGACGCGGATCGGGCGTTATTGCCTGATCGCCGGCGCGGTCGGGATCAATGGCCACATCGACATCTGCGATCGCGTCACCATCCATGCGGCGAGCATCGTGCTCAACTCCATCGACCAGCCGGGCGAATATTCCTCGGGCACCGCCCTGCAGGACCACCGCACGTGGCGGCGCAACGCGGCGCGCTTCAAACACCTCGACGAGCTAGCGCGTAAGCTCAACATGCTTGCAAAGGATTCGACGCAATGACCTCGCCGTCGCCCCAACAGACCTACGACATCGAAGCGATCCAGGCGATGCTGCCGCACCGCTATCCGTTCCTGCTGGTGGATCGCGTGCTCGCATGCGAGCCGGGAAAGTCGCTGCGCGCGCTGAAGAACGTCACTGCCAACGAACCGTTTTTTCAAGGCCATTTCCCGGGACATCCGGTGATGCCGGGCGTGTTGCTCATCGAGGCGATGGCGCAGGCCGCGGGCCTGCTCACGCAGATTTCCGCGCCGCCGCGCGCCGAGGGCGAGGCACACGCGATTTTCTATCTGGTCAAGGTCGACAAGGCGCGCTTCACCCGCATAGTGATCCCGGGCGACCAACTCATTTTCGAAGTCGAACTCATGCGCACATTGCGGAACATGGCATTGTACGGATGCCGCGCACTCGTGGACGGCAAGGAAGTCGCGAGCGCCGAGATGCTCTGCGCGCGCAAGAGCTGATCGCAACTCGCCCTGCATGGCCATGACGATCCATTCGACTGCCCTGATCCATCCGACTGCGCTGGTCGATCCTGCCGCATGCATCGGCAACGACGTGTCGATCGGCGCCTACAGCGTGATCGGAGCGCACGTCGCGATCAACGACGGCACCGTCATCGGTGCGCACGTGACGATCGATGGCCCGGCCACAATTGGCCGCGACAACCGCATCCATTCGCATGCAGCGGTCGGCGGCGACCCGCAGGACAAGAAATATCAGGGCGAACGCAGCGAACTGGTGATCGGCGACCGCAACACGATCCGCGAATTCGCGACGATCAATCGCGGCACGTCCGAAGGTGGCGGCACAACGCGGATCGGCGACGACAACTGGATCATGGCCTACGTGCACGTCGCTCACGATTGCACCGTCGGCAACCACACCGTGTTCGCGAACAACGCAACGCTCGCCGGACACGTCGAAATCGGCGATTACGTGACGCTCGGCGGCTTTTCGGGCGTGCACCAGTTCTGCAAGATCGGCGCGCACGCATTCATCGGCATGGGCAGCCTGATCAATGCCGACGTGCTGCCGTTCGTGATGGTCGCCGGCCAGTACGCGAAGCCGCGCGGCATCAATTCGGAAGGATTGAAGCGTCGCGGTTTTTCCGCCGAGCGCATCGCTGCAATCAAGCGCGCATACCGTGCGTTGTTCGTTTCCGGAAAACCGCTCGCTGATGCGCGCGAACAACTAGTCGCGCAATCCGCAGACGACGAGGACGTGCGTCACATGCTGGAATTCCTCGATCGCAGCGGACGGTCGCTGTTGCGCTGATGAGCGAGCAGCTACGCATTGCACTGGTCGCAGGCGAAGCATCCGGCGACCAGCTCGGCGCGGGATTGATCGCCGAATTGCGGCGTCGCCATCCTCACGCGGAATTCGCGGGCATCGGTGGATCGGCCATGCGCGCTGCGGGCCTCGATGCCTGGCACGACTGCGGCGCGCTCGCCGTGATGGGGCTAGCGGAAGTCGTTCGGCACCTGCCCCGTTTGTTGAGACTGCGACACACATTGCGCCAACGTCTGCTCGACTGGAAACCGGACGTCTTCATCGGCATCGATGCTCCCGACTTCAACCTCGGTCTCGAACGCACGCTCAAGCAGCACGGCATCCGCACCGTGCATTACGTGAGTCCATCAGTATGGGCATGGCGCGAAAAACGCGCAGCGAAAATCGGCCGCAGCGCCGATCGCGTGCTCTGCCTGTTTCCGATGGAGCCAGCGATCTATGCGCGCCATGGCGTGGACGCGCGCTTCGTCGGCCATCCTCTCGCCGACACCTTTGAACTCGAACCCGACCGCGCCGCCGCGCGCGCCGCCCTCGCCCTCCCCGCCGAAGGCACGCTGATCGCGTTGCTGCCTGGCAGCCGGGTCGGCGAAATCGACAGGCTCGGCGCGGATTTCCTGCGCGCCGCCGCGCTGCTACTCGGCGATCACCCGAAATTCAAATTCATCGCACCCATGGCGAATGCCGCGTGCCGCAAGGCATTCTCCAGGCAGCTCGATGCGGTAAACGCCGAGTATCCGAATGTTCAACTGCGTGAAGCAATGCACCTGCTCGACGGCCGCGCGCACGAAGCCTTGATTGCATCCGATCTCGTCCTGCTCGCATCCGGCACAGCGGCGCTCGAAGCGATGCTGGCCAAGCGACCGATGGTCGTCGCGTATCGCGTCGCGCGCACGACGCAGGCGATGGTCAAGGGCTTCCGCATGCTCAAGATCGGACGCTACAGCTTGCCGAATATTCTGCATGCGGAAGTGACGATGTCGGCTGCGCAGAACGTGCAACATGGCGATCTTCGTGGTGAGCCGCTGGTTCCGGAATTGATGCAGAAGGATTCCACTCCGGCCGCGCTCGCAAATGCGCTACGCGCGTGGCTCGACGAACCGGGTCGCGTGCAGGCGTTGCTGCCGCGCTACCGCGAACTACATCTTGCATTGCGCCGTGATGCGTCGGTGCTCGCAGCCGATGCCGTCGATGGCTTGCTGGAGCCATCACGATGATCGACGCATGGCACACCGCGGGCGTCGACGAAGCTGGCTGCGGCCCGCTCGCAGGCCCGGTAGTGATCGCCGCGGTGATACTGCATCCACGCAAGCGTGTGGATGGCCTCGCCGATTCGAAGGTCCTCTCGGCGACGCGGCGCGAGGAACTCGACCTGCTGATCCGCACTACGGCCCTCGCGCTTGCCATCATCGAAATCGATGCGGCGACGATCGATCGCATCAATATCTATCAGGCGCGGATGCAAGGCATGCGGATGGCGCTCGATGCGCTCGCACGTGCGCCCCGCCGCGCGCTGATCGACGGCAACCAGCTTCCGCGCCTGCTGCGCTGTCCTGCGCGCGCGGTCGTGGATGGCGACGCGCGCATCGCGTCGATCAGCGCCGCATCGATCCTTGCCAAGGTGCATCGCGACGCCTGCATGCGTTCGTTCGATGCGCTGCATCCGGGTTACGGGTTCGCCGCACACAAGGGCTATTCCACCCCGGAACACCTGGCCTCGCTGCGCGCGTTGGGTCCGTGCGCGATCCATCGCCGCAGCTTCGCACCGGTGGCCGCGCTGATGCAGTCGGCGCTCGCGTTATGAGTGCGCATTGCCAAGCCTTGCCGGTGGCTGTCCGCGCGGCTAACCTGCGGCCATCCATCGGCTTCTTGCACGCATGACCCCGCGCTTCGTCCACCTGCATGTCCACAGCGAGTTTTCGCTACGCGATTCGACTGCCCGCCTGCCGGAAAAACCCGAATACGGCGATCCGTCAAAAGCACCGCGCCCGAATCTGGTGAGTCGTGCGGTCGAACTCACGCAAGCTGCAATCGCGCTCACCGATCTCAACAATCTGTTCGGCCTGGTGAAGTTCTATCGCGCCGCCGAAAAATCCGGCATCAAGCCGATCGCCGGCGCCGATGTGTTGGTGAGCAACGAACAAGGAGTTGCGCGGGTCACCCTGCTCTGCCAGAACCGCAGTGGCTATCTCGGCTTGTCGCGACTGATTTCGCGCGCATACCTTGAAGGCCATCATGGCGATCACGTCGCGGTGCGGTCCGAATGGCTGCATGCGGAATCGACTGGACTGATCGTGCTGGCGGGACGCGAGAGCCCAGTCGGCAAGCTCGCGGTCGAAGGCCATCTCGATGCGGCCGAACATGCGCTGTGGGAACTGCAGAAATCCTTCGGCGACCGCGTGTACCTCGAGCTCGTCCGCACCGGCCGCAAGCACGAGGAAGACTTCAATACCGCAGCGATCGAACTCGCTGGCCGCTGCGGTCTTCCGCTGGTCGCGAGCAACGACGTGCGCTTCCTCGATCGCGACGATTTCGATGCGCACGAAGCGCGCGTGTGCATTGCCAGCGGCATGACGCTCAACGATCCGCGCCGTCCGCACGAGTACAGCGCCGAGCAATACCTGAAATCCGAAGACGAGATGGTCGCGCTGTTCGCCGACCTTCCCGAGGCGCTGGAGAACAGCGTCGAGCTCGCCAAGCGTTGCAACCTCGAGCTCGAATTCGGCAAGAACTATTTGCCCGCGTTTCCGGTGCCGTTCGACCACACGCTGGATTCGTGGATGCGCAAGCAAAGCCACGATGGCCTTGCCGCGCGACTTGCAAAGCACGCTCCGGCCGAAGGATTCGATGTCGCGGCTTACTTGCAACGACTCGACACCGAACTCGGCGTCATCATCTCGATGGATTTCGCCGGCTACTTCCTGATTGTCGCCGACTTCATCAACTGGGCCAAACAGAACACCATACCGGTCGGGCCTGGCCGGGGTTCCGGCGCGGGTTCGCTGGTCGCGTATTCGCTAGGCATCACCGATCTCGATCCGATCCGTTACGACCTTCTGTTCGAACGCTTCCTCAATCCCGAACGCGTGTCGATGCCCGACTTCGACATCGATTTCTGCATGGTGCGCCGCGACGAGGTGATCGATTATGTTGCGCAGAAATACGGCCGCGACCGCGTCAGCCAGATCATCACCTACGGCACGATGGCCGCGAAGGCCGCGGTGCGCGACACCGGCCGCGTACTCGGGCATCCGTACGGCTTCGTGGATTCGATCGCAAAACTCATTCCGAACACGCTCGGCATCAGCCTCGATGACGCGCTCGGCGAAAGCGATGCAGCGAAGAAGGACAGCGGTCTCGCATCCGCCGAGTTGGTCGCGCGCTATCGCGCCGAGGACGAGGTGCGCGACCTGCTCGACCTCGCGCGCAAGCTCGAAGACCTCACCCGCAACGCCGGCAAGCACGCAGGCGGCGTGGTGATTGCACCGAGTCCGCTCACCGACTTCGCCGCGCTCTTCGCGGAACAAGGCAGCAAGGGCGCGGTGACACAGTTCGACAAGGACGACATCGAAGCGGTCGGACTCGTCAAGTTCGACTTCCTCGGCTTGCGCACGCTGACGATCATCGACTGGGCCGTGAAAGCCATCGACCGCGCTCGCGCGATTGCAGGCGAACAACCGCTCGACATCACCACGCTTCCGCTCGACGACAAGCCGACTTACGCGCTGCTATCGCGCGGCGAAACCATCGCGGTGTTCCAGTTCGAATCGCGCGGCATGACGGACTACATCCGCAAGCTTACGCCGGAGCGTTTCGACGATCTCGTCGCGATGGGCGCGCTGTATCGTCCCGGCCCGTTGAATTCGGGCATGGTCGATGAATTCATCAAGCGGCGGCACGGCGCTGATGTAAGTTATCCGCATGCGTTGATCGAACCGATCCTGGAGCCGACCTACGGCGTGATCGTGTACCAGGAACAGGTAATGCAGATCGCACAGGTGCTGGCTGGCTATTCGCTCGGCGGCGCCGACCTGCTGCGCCGCGCGATGGGCAAGAAAAAACCCGAGGAGATGGCGAAGGAGCGGGTGAAGTTCGAAGCCGGTGCCGCGACCAACGGCATCGCACCGCGCGTCGCGTCGTCGATCTTCGACCTGATGGAAAAATTCGCCGAGTACGGCTTCAACAAATCGCACTCGGCCGCGTACGCGATGATTTCGTACCAGACCGCATGGCTGAAAGCGCACTATCCTGCCGAATTCATGGCCGCAACCTTGTCGGCGGACATGGATAGCACGGAGCGCGTCGTCGTGTGCCTGCGCGATGCGCGCGCGATGGGCCTGACCGTGTTGCCACCAGATGTGAACTCGTCGTGCCATCAGTTCATCGCATTGCCGGAAAAGCGCATGCGTTACGGACTCGGCGCGGTGAAAGGCGTCGGCGAAGGCGCGTGCGAGGCGATCGTGCGCGAACGCGAGCGCGGCGGCATCTACAGCGACCTGCTGGATTTCTGCGAACGCACGAGTTCGGCGCGACTCAATCGGCGCACGCTGGAAGCACTGATCAATGCCGGCGCTCTCGATGCGTTGGGACGTAACCGCCCCTCGCTGCTGTTGCAATTGCCGGAAACGTTGAAGGCGACCGAGCAACTCGCGCGTGAACGCGAAGCCGGACAAGTCTCATTGTTCGGCGGAGGCAGCACGAATGCCGGACTCGGAACATCGCGGATCGCGCTACCCGATGCCGACAACTGGTCGCTCGAACAACAACTTGCTGGCGAATACGCGACGCTAGGACATTACCTTTCGGGCCACCCGCTTGATCCGCATCGCGTCGAATTGAACGCATTGACCGGCTGCACGCTCGCAGATATGGATGCGTTGTGGCGCGAGCGACGTGATCGACGCGGCGAAGCGCAGGTTGTGCTCGCCGGAATGGTCGGACTTGTGCGCCGCAAGGGCGACAGCCAGGCCTTCGTGCAATTCGAGGACGGTTATGGCCAGATCGAAGTCGGGTTCTTCCGCGAGAGCTTCGCCGAGTTCGCCGCAATGTTGACGCGCGGCCGCATCCTGCTGATCGATGGTGCCCTGCGCGAGGACGAATACAGCGGCGGCTTCAGCCTGCGCGCGAAGCAATGCTGGGATTTCCAGCTACTGTGCGCGCAGCAGGCGCGGCGACTCTCCTTCGACGCTGACCTGCGCGAACACGGCTCGCTCGAAAAAATCGAACACGTCCTCGCGCAATTCCGGCCGGGTGGAACACCGCTGCGCCTGCACCTGCGCACTGATGCGGCACGCGGCACGCTCGATCTCAATGGAACGCAGGCGGTACGTGCTGATCCGCAATTGCTCGGGCGATTGCGCGCTTTGCCGGGAGTGAGTGATGTTGCGCTGCAGTTGCAGAAGCCTTGGTCGAGCGAGGCGCGCTGAGATACGGAAACGCTGTACGTAATCAATCTATCGACGCTTGAAGCGGCAGCGCGAATACAATTCGCGGGTCGACCGACCGGTGCCGGAGAATCGCCTTGCTGATCCTGCCCCTGCACCGCAGCCTGAATCGGTCGAACTTTCCGTGGCTGACGTTGCTGCTGATCCTTGCGAACTATTTTGTCTATGCGGCGCTGCAATCGGGTGACTCACCGGTGTATCGCCACGCCGAGGAGTTCTACGATCAAGCTCGCCTCGATACGATCGAAGGTCCCGCCTATCTCGCGTGGATGCGGGAGCACGGCGGCGATGCACGCAAGATCGAGCTAGCGCAGGAAGCGCCATCCGAGGCCAGGCTCGGCATGATCGAATCGGACGATGCGTTTCTCACCGCATTGCATGCAGACAAGATCATCGCGCCGACTGATCCGGGCTACGTCGACTGGCACGCGAAGCGCGTGGAGTTTGACGGCATCCTCGAAAGCTCGTTCACGCGCAGCCACGCGTTGCGTTTCACGCGCTTCGAGCCAGCGCGCATGCTGTGGGAAATGTTCATGCACGGCGGCGCGGACCACATCGTCGGCAACATGATCTTCCTCGCGATCCTCGGCATGCTGGTCGAGGGCGCGCTCGGGCCATGGTGGTTTCTCGGCTTGTATTTCGCCGGCGGCATCGGCGCGGCGTTCACCACGCTTGCATTGCATTGGGGCCAGGAAGGCATCGCGCTCGGCGCATCCGGCGCGATTGCGGCATTGATGGGTGCGTATTGCGTGATCTGGGGCACGCGCAAGGTACGCGTGTTCTACTGGTTTTTCGTCGTGTTCGATTATGTGAAAGTGCCGGCGCTGATCTTGCTGCCATTCTGGTTCGGCTGGCTGGTGCTGTATCCGTGGCTGAGCGGCGATGCGCACATCGATTTCAGTGCGCATGCAGGCGGCCTTGCCTGCGGTGCGGCGCTGGCGTTCGGGCTGCGTCGCATCGGCGGTGTGCGCGATACCTTCGTCGAGGAGGACGAGCGCGTCGAAGAACGCGCGCGCGATGTCGCCGCGTTCGATGAAGCGCAACAGCTGATCGGTCGGCTTGAAATTCCCAAGGCGCGCGCGTTGCTCGAACGACTCGACAACGCCGAACCGGGACAATTGCGCGTGTTGGTGGCCTTGTACCGTTGCGCGCGCTATCACGGCACGCCGGCCGAACTCGATGCCGCTGCCGCACGCGTGTTCGGCTTCGCGGCGATGGCGAATGCCGACACACGCGAGCTCAAGGCCGTGTACGACGATTATGTGAAGGCCTGCACCGGCGCACCGCGCCTTGCGGCCGACGTGCTGCTGCACTTGCTGCCAGCGTGGCAACAATTGGACGACGGCGACGCGACCGAGTCGTTGCTGCGCGATGTCGCCGGGCGCGAACCGCAATGCGCCGGCCTGCCAGCGGCGTGGTTCGCGCTCGCGTTGCGCACGCCGGAAGGATCGTCGAAACGCCGTGCACGGCTGGAATACGTGTTGGAGCAACATGCGCAAAGCGCCTTCGCACCGAAGGCGCAGTTCCTGTTGAGCCAAGCCTGATTGATACGCGCTTGATCGACGCAAGCCTGATTGACGCCAACCCGGTTACGTCTGCGCGCGTTCGGGCTTCTTGATGGCCGCCAGCATGCGTTCGATCAGCGCAATCTTCGCGTCCACCTCGGGCATCAGCGGGTCACTGGGCAGCGTCGTTTTCAGGTTCTTTAGAAGAACCAGCGCCTGTTCGTCCTGGCCCGTGTCTTCATGCATCAGCGTGGCGGCCAACAGTGTGCCCTGCGCGACGTACTGGCTCTTCGGGAAGCGCTCCTGGAAGCCGGAGAGCAGCAACAACGCCGCTTGCGGCTGAACCTTCTGCGCGACCTTGTGTGCGAGCTGCATGACGCGATCGGCAGTGCCGAGGCTGAAAGCCGGATCAAGCGTCTGGCATTCACGCAGCACGTCCAGGATGCTCCGGTCGTTGGCGACCTGCGCGCCCGTGGGCATGTCCTTGCCCTGATCGAGCAGGATGTTGAGGTAGTCACGACCGTGATCGAGCAGCTCCGCCTTGTTGTCGCCGAGGCGCAATAACTTGCGGAATTGCGCGTGCACGGCTGGCGTGCCGCCGCGACGCAACTGCTTGCGCAAGAGTTCGGTCGCTTCATCGGTCTTGCCGTCGCTGACCAACGCTCCCGCTTCATCAAGCACGACCTGGTCGGGATCGGCTTTCACCATTTGCCGTTCAAGGTGCGGTGCAGTCGGCACGAAACCGATTTCATCGTGGTACTGGTAGAGCAGATATCCCATCAGGTGGAACGTCATCACCAGCGCATAGTTGGAAATGATGCCGATCAACAGCACGGCCAAGAATGGCGGCACGATTTTCACCACGAACATCGACGCGTAAGCCTGGCTCAACGCGATCACCAGACACAATCCAACCACTGCGAGATAGGGCCAGCCGATGCGCGCGAAGATGGATATCCAGTTGCCCGGATTCAACGCGCTGGAGAGGCTTTCTTCCATCGCGAGCGTCATCGTTGCACCCGGCAGCGAAATGCCGATGAACAGCATCAGGATCAATCCCAGTACCGGGCCAAGCAACGCGATCCCGCACAAGGCGATGAAGAACAGGATCAGCATCAGCCAGATGTACTTGCGCCCCACGCTGCGATCGACCGACATGCCGACTTCCGGCGGTTGCAGGTAGCCATCGGCCGACGCGCGCAGGCACTCGAATGCGTACCGGTACATCGCCACGATCGCCAGAATCGCGAGAATCCATCCAACGAAAGGCAGGAAGACGAGCAGCCTGCCCAGCGCGAGCAATACGATGGTAGCCATTGCCCCACCGTGCGCCGGATACAGCATGACCTCGCGCAGGCGGTTCCAGAACGGGACGATGGCGGGAGGAGTTGCGGACGGCTGTGCAGACATGAAGAACGTTCCTGTGCGTTGCGACGATGGCTTTTCGACAAGGGGGAAGCTGGCTATTCGGCGTTGACTGCAGCCACCGGCAGCAACCACTCCAGCCGATTGGTGCGCCATGCCGACCACGGCTGGCCCTTTGCATCGATCTCGAACACTTGCCAAGCGGCTCCTGCTCGCGGCAGGAAATCCAGTGGAGATTCGCCGGCATCGAAGCGCGATAGCCACGCCGCGATGTCGTGGCCTGGTTCGACGTGCACGGCCACATGCCGGGTGACGCGCGTCCACGGATCGCGCACCAGTGGAAAGAACAACGTGGTTCCTTCGCGCAGGGTGCAGGTAAATACTTGCGGCGTGCCATCGAGGCTGCGATGGACCTGCGTCGGATGGAAATGATCGGGATCGTCGAGTGGCTGGCGCTCGGCATGCAGGTAAAAGCGCTCGTTGAGCGGGCTCACGCATTGCAGCGACCATTGCACGACGACCTCATCGCGGGTGCGGCGGATCAACTCCTTCGGCACCAACCGGCCATCCGGAAAACGCACGACATCGTGTGCGGGACCATCGTCGACATCAACGGGCAGTGACGGCCAGCGCGGCGCGTCCTGACCGGACAATCGATACGCGGTCGGCCAGCGACCAAAGGAAATGTAGTGCGTGCGCCCATCGGCCTCGCTCTCCAGCCGATGCCACTGCGCGCCGTCGAGAGAAATCGTGTCGGCATCGAAGATTTCTGCGTCGGGCACCACGCGATGGCGGCCACGCGCGTTCTCGATCAACTCGTAAGCCGGATGCCTGCGCTGCGTCGGCGGTGCCCACGGCATCGGCGGCAGACCGAGACGGATGCGCTTGAACAATGCGGAGCTGTCGATGTCCGCCTGCGACGGATAACTCGGCGGCGCGCCGGCCGGCTTGGCATCGTTGACGGTTTTCACCCACGTCACCGTCTGCATGATCGTGGTCTTGTCGTGCGGACTCAGCGGCGGCATTTTCAGCATGGCGCGATCCCGGTCGAAGCGTGGCGATGAATAGCCGTGACGGCTGCGGCAAGCATAGTGGAAAAGATGGCGATCAATAGCGTACAAAACCGTGCACCCGTCCGCCGCGACTCGCTCCGGCGGCGCGCCCGGGCTATCCTTTACGTCTCGCGCCGTTATTGGCGCCCGCTGCCAATCGCATGAATCCCAATTTCCTCGATTTCGAACAACCCATCGCCGAACTGGAAGCCAAGATCCAGGAGCTGCGCCATGCCAGCCATGCGCCGGGAGTGAACATCGACGAGGAAGTCCATGGCCTGCAGGAAAAGCTGCGCGCGCGCACCGGCGAGATCTTCCGCAACCTGACGTCATGGCAGGTGTCGCAGCTCGCGCGGCATCCGGCGCGTCCGTACACGCTCGACTACCTGCGATTGATCTGCGACGAGTTCCATGAACTGGCCGGCGACCGCGCCTTCGCCGACGACGCCGCGATCGTAGGCGGCCTCGCGCGCATCGACGGTCGCAGCGTGATGGTCATCGGCCACCAGAAAGGCCGCGACACCAAGACAAAAATCCGCCGCAACTTCGGCATGCCGCGTCCCGAGGGTTATCGCAAGGCGTTGCGGCTGATGAAAATGGCCGAGCGCTTCGACATGCCGCTGCTGACCTTCATCGACACGCCCGGCGCATATCCCGGCGTCGGCGCGGAAGAGCGCGGGCAATCCGAAGCCATCGCGCGCAACCTGATCGAAATGGCCGAGTTGCGTGTGCCGATCATCTGCACGATCACCGGCGAAGGCGGATCCGGCGGTGCGCTCGCGATCGGCGTCGGCGACCGCACGCTGATGCTCGAGTACGCGACGTATTCGGTGATCACGCCCGAAGGCTGCGCGTCGATCCTGTGGAAGTCGCCGGAGAAAGCACGCGATGCGGCCGAGGCGATGGGCATCACCGCACCACGCCTGCTCGAACTCGGCCTGATCGACAAGATCATCAAGGAACCGCTGGGCGGCGCGCACCGCGACCCGCAGGCGATGGCGGAACGCTTGAAGGGCGTGCTGATGCGCGAACTCGACAAACTCGAAGCGATCGATCGCGATGTGTTGCTGGAGCAACGCTACAAGCGGCTGCGCAGTTATGGCGCTTACGAAGCAGCGACCTGAATTGGATCGTGCGCCAACCCTGAAAGTCGCTGACGTCCGTAGTCGGGCAACTCCGGACATGGCACTGCTCAATAAAGCCGCCGAAAGCTGCCTTTCGCATCTCCATTTTGACACCGAATAGACCCTTCCAATAGAGCCTTGGCATATGTACGCAAACGTACAGTGATCCGCGCGTTTCGCATGTAGCCTCTTCGATCTTTGCGGATTTTCTCCGCTTACGAGGGGCTTTCGTGTTCACGGACGGGCGAAAATGCAACCATCTTCTGGACGCGCTGCCATTGCTTGAGCGCGAGCGTCTCGCCAGCTGTCTGGAGCGCGTCGAGTTGCCGCTCGGTGCAGTGGTTCACGAATCTGGCGTCACCCAGACGCATGCGTATTTTCCCATCGATGCGATCGTTTCACTCATATACGTGCTCAATGACGGCTCCTCAGCCGAAGTGGCGATCGTCGGGCACGACGGCATGATCGGAATGCCGATCCTCATGGGCGGCGGCATCTCGCCGCATCGTGCGATCGTGCAGGCTGCCGGCTCGGTGCTGCGCATGCAAGCTCAGCATTTACGCAACGAGTGCGAGCGGGTCGGGGCGCTGCAGCAGCTGCTGATGCACTACAACCAGGCACTCATGATCCAGATTGGGCAAACAGCGGTGTGCAATCGTCATCACACGGTGGACCAGCAGTTGTGCCGCTGGCTGCTGATGAGCATCGATCGGCTACCGAACAACGATCTGACCATGACCCAGGAGCTGATCGCCAACATGCTTGGCGTTCGACGCGAGGGGGTCACGGAAGCAGCCGGAAAGCTGCAGCGTGTCAACGCCATCAGTTACCAGCGCGGACGCATCACCGTGGTGGATCGTTTCAAACTGCAAACCCGATGCTGCGAATGCTACGACGTGGTCCAGAAGGAATACACGCGTCTGTTGCCGTGGAACACGACGGCGACCATCGATCAACGCGCGTCTGCGTCCATTGGCGAGCGTCTCGACAATGACCGACACCGCCTGCAACCCCTCCCGTTGCAAGGTTAACGTCCGCCACTTCACGTGACCCATGCATGTCCGACATCAGGCTGATGCAGGCGTTGGTAAGCACCGCCGCGAAGAAAATTGTCATATCACCCGCGACGCAATATCCGCTGCCAACACGAATCGCTCGCTCATGCGTCTGCCGCGCATTGATCGGCAGCGAATCCTTGCCCAGTACGAACAGGTCGAGTGGGCGATATCCGACGTGTTGGGCCAGCACGCCGAACGCGTGCGCTACGTCTACTTTGCGATCAATGGCTTCCTCTCGCTGATCACGCCGATCGACGGCGCCGACTACGAGATCGGCATGGTGGGCTCGGAAGGGATGCAGGGCATTTCACTGATGCTGGGCCGTGTTGCTGATGACCGACGATGCGCCCATGGCAACGAGCTTCGCCTCACGCATGCGTTCCTCGCGAACATGCTGGGCATGCGGCGCGCGGGCATTACCATGGCAGCAGGAGTTCTGCACAAGAAGAAACTCATCAACTATGCGCGCGGCAAGATCACGGTCACGGACCGTGCGGGCCTGGAGCAGGCATCCTGCGCGTGCTACCGCCTAGACCTGCAAACCAACAACGAAATGCTGGGTGCCTGAGCTCAAGCTGCCCCGCGCGTGCGGAAGCGTACAGACGCCGCGCGCCGCAGCCTTGCATAGTGGTTGCGAAGGATTCAATCGCTTAGCCGTACGGATGCGGCAATGGATCGTGGTGAAGGATCGAGATATTGGCCGTATGGACGCGGCCACCCGAACGCATCATCATATGCAGGGCGATCATCCTGTGAGTAACGGCTCGATTCTCAGTTCGAGTCTTCTGCACGCCGCTGGTGAACCGGTCGAGTTCATGCTCGAAGATCGCCAGCAACCGCTTTGCGGACCCTATGCCGACGGCAAGGTTGACTTACGTTGACCATCCCTGGAGAGAAGTGCACCTCGATCCATCGCACGCGGCAACCGCGGGGCCATCTTTGGCAGCGTCCGGCTGATACGTCGTGATTGTGGGACGCTTAAAGGTGACTGACCGCAAGCTGTGATGTCCATCCGCACTAACCGCTACTACGTACTGTCCAACAGACTTTCCAGCCTCTGTCCGAGGACACTACTTTGGTTGTACCAGAAGACAAGCCAAGTCCGTCAAAGGCAGCTGGCGGTAGCCGACGATACGTGATCGCATTCAGACATCAAGAGATTCGGTGGCTTGAGGGGCGGCGCGGTGGTCTGCTCGGGTGCGATACATCTCGGCGTCGACATGGCGCACCAGATCCTCCCAGCGTCTGCCGTGATCGGGATAGATGGCGATGCCGATGCTCGCTCGAAGGGACAGATCGACACCGTCGATTGCGTAGTGCCCTGCAAGGCGATTGCAGATCTTCATCGCGAAGTAGGAAGCGCTGATCTCTGGATCGAGTTCGGGCAACATGATCACAAATTCGTCGCCGCCGTAACGCCCTGCCGTATCGGCGGAGCGAATGCTCGATTGCAGGCGCGTGGCGACATCCTTCAGGACTTTGTCGCCCACAACGTGCCCGAAGTCATCGTTCACGCGCTTGAAGTGATCCAGATCGATGAACAACATGGCGAGTTGTTGCTGCTTGCGATCCGTCTGCGCAATTGCGTGATGGAAGCGATCGAGCAACAACGCTCGATTGGGAAGGCCGGTCAACACGTCGTGCGTCGCCTGATGGCTGGCCTCGGCACCCCAGCGTGCCAGTTGAACGTTTTCGTCCTCAAGCCGTGCCTTGTCGTGGCCCAGCTCTTCGACATTGCGTTGCACGCGCGCAATGCTCTCTTGGCCGACCGCAAAAGCCTCCTGCACCGTCGCGAGTTCGTCGAGGGTCTCCTGCAAACGCACCTCTGCCGATCGCTCCGGTTCGCCATCAGGATCAGCATCGACAGTGGCAGTGGCAGCGGCAACGACATCGGGAAGCGGATCGGAATGGCGACGGGGAACGCCGACCGGCGCAGCAACGGCACGGTCGTTCGCGGAACCCGCTGTTTCCTCGGCCGGCATCGATCGCGTGGAAGCTGCTGCTGAATTTCGCATGGCGTCCCTGCTCCTGTCTGAGGCCCATCCAGTTGCGGCCACGACAGTAACGCGTCGCGGCGATCCGCTACGGTAAGGTGAAACCGCCGCGCGCACCGTTCGCTGGCACACACAACGACGGCGCTGCCGTCAACTCTCGCGAACATGCCCGCGGTGCATTCCCGGCCGGCGTGCGTTCGGCATGACTACTCGAAAGGAGACCTTAGACGAATGACAACAACGGGTCGCTCTGTGACAGTCAAGATGAGCGCGTGCGGTGATCTTCGGGACGAATCGCCAGCGTCGAAACTGATTTTCGCAACTGAATTTCACCGGGTTTTTGACCTTGGCTCATGATGGTGGCCGAGAGCGACAGCTTCAGCATCGGACAACAACCGCCATTTCCCTTTAGCAAGATCACCGAGTTGCAGCGATCCGATTGAGACGCGCAGCAATCGCAACACACCGATCTTCTGCGATGCGAGCAAGCGACGGATCTGGCGGTTGCGGCCTTCGTCGAGGACGATCTCCAGCCACGCATTCTTCGCGCCGTGGCGCAGCAGCGTCGCCGACGTCGCGGACAGGTGTTCGCCTTCGCAGTCCAAGCCAACGATCAAGCGTTCGAGCAACGTAGCGTCCGGAATGCAGTCGACCTGCACGTGATAGGTCTTGCCGGGGCCGCTCGCTGGATCGGTGATACGCGCGGCCCATTCCGGATCGTTGCAGAACAGCAGCAGCCCTTCGCTGGCCTTGTCGAGCCGGCCGACCGGCATCAGCCACGGTAGAGACGGGTCATCGAGGCAGCGATAAACGGTGTCGCGCCCCTGTTCGTCGTCGGTCGTCGTGACCAGCCCGCGCGGTTTGTTGAGCATCAGGTAGATGCGTGCGTCGGCACCGATTTCAACTCCATCCAATGCGATGCGATCGCTGCCCTGCAACGTTGGAAAATCCGGGTTGCGCTGCACGCGTCCATTGACCGCGACGCGTGCGGCCATTACCCAACGCGTGGCCTCGGTACGCGATGCGACGCCCATTTTTGAAATCACCCGCGCAAGGCCATGGCGAGGTTGTGCGGGCGGGCGGTTCCGTGCTGGCATGTGCGCAGCATGGCCAAGCCTCGCGGGAAACGCCAGACTGCGCGCGCAATTGCCTGGCGCATTGCAAATTCACTCCGAAATCACCGCAGAACGTCGATACTCCGCCCATGAACAGTGACATATCGAGCACCGCACCCGGACTCAATGCCTTCCAGCGCGTCGTGCGCGGCTTGGTGCGCTGGTTCGACAACGCTGCCGTGGATACCAATGACTTGCAGGCGGTCGATCGCGTCGATTGGGTGCGGGTGGTGCCATTCGTCGGCCTGCACCTTGCCTGCCTCGCGGTGTTCTGGGTGGGGTTTTCATGGTTCGCGTTGTGGGTCGCGCTGGCGATGTATTGCGTGCGCATGTTCGCAATCACCGCGTTCTATCACCGCTATTTTTCGCACAAGGCATTCAAGACGTCGCGCCCGGTGCAGTTCGCGTTCGCGTTGCTCGGCGCGGCCTCGGTGCAGCGCGGACCGTTGTGGTGGGCTGCACATCATCGCAACCATCATCGCAATGCCGATACCGAACGCGACCTGCATTCGCCGGTGACGCGCAGCCTGTTCTGGAGCCACATGGGCTGGTTCATGTCGCCGCGCGGATTCGTGACGGAACACGAAAAAGTCCCGGATCTGATGAAGTATGCGGAGTTGCGCTGGCTGGATCGCTTCGATCTGCTGATCCCGGTCGCGCTGGCCGCAGCGCTGACGGAATTCGGTCACCTCCTGCACGTCCATGCGCCGGAGCTGCAGACGTCGGGGCCGCAGTTGCTGGTGTGGGGATTCTTCGTCTCAACGATCGTGTTGTTCCACTGCACCGTCACGATCAACTCGTTCGCGCATCGCTGGGGCACACGCCGTTTCGCCACACGCGACAACAGCCGCAACAACTGGTTTCTTGCGATCATCACGTTCGGCGAAGGCTGGCACAACAACCACCATCACTTCCCCGGATCGGCGCGCCAGGGCTTCCGCTGGTGGGAATACGACTTTACCTATTACACGCTGCGAGCGATGGCGATGCTGGGCCTGGTCTGGGACCTGAAGTCGGTGCCGGTCAAGATGCGCGGCACAGGGCTCGAATCAAGATAAAATGCCCTTACTGGCCGCATGCTTCGGGGGACGCATGCACCGACTGTCTGAAAGGGGACGCGAGATGAGGATCGTGGCATGAGGATCGCCGTTGTCGGCAGTGGAATTTCTGGGCTGTCCGCAGCATGGTTGCTGTCGCGCGATCGCGACTACGAAGTCGTGCTGTTCGAGCGCGAGGCGCGCCTCGGCGGCCACACGCACACGCACAAGGTCACGCTGGAAGGCCGCGAGTTTTCCGTCGATACGGGCTTCATCGTCTACAACGACGAGAACTATCCGCTACTGAAGCGCTTGTTCAACGAGCTCGGCGTGGCGACCCAGCCCACCAACATGAGTTTCTCGGTGCAGGACGCGCGCAGCGGACTGGAATACAACGCCGGCAGCTTCGGCAACCTGATGGCGAACCCGCGCAACCTGCTGGATCAGAAATTCCTGAAGATGCTCGGCGAGATCAAGCGCTTCTACAAGGAAGCGCACCACCTGCTGGAAACCGAGGGCGCCGGACCGACGCTCGGCGACTACCTGATTGAGCAGAAGTATTCGCCTATGTTCATCGACGACCACCTGGTCCCGATGGTGAGCGCGCTGTGGTCCGCGCCGGCCGGCCAGATCATGAAATTCCCCGGCAAGTACCTGATCCGTTTCATGCGCAACCATCGCATGCTGCAGGTCGACGGTCGCCCGCAATGGCGCACCGTGACCGGCGGTTCGTCGCGCTACATCGACCTGATGCGCAAGGACTGGCGGGTTACCGAACGCCTTGAGATGCCGGTGTTGCGCATCCTTCGCGAAGAGGATTACGTCCGGCTCGTGACCGACGATGGCGAGGAACGTTTCGACCACGTCGTTCTAGCCTGCCACAGCGACCAGGCGCTCGCCCTGCTCGGCGATCCCAGTGAAGCGGAAACCAGCATCCTCGGCGCGATCCCCTACCAGAACAACGATGCTGTGTTGCATACGGACGCGCGTCTGTTGCCGAAAAAGAAGAAGACGTGGGCGGCATGGAACGCGTATATCCCCGCGCAGCCAGGCGCGGCTTGCACGGTCAGCTACTACATGAACATCCTGCAATCGCTGGATGCGCCCGAACCGTTGATCGTCAGCCTCAATCGCAGCGCCGAGATCGATCCGGACAAGATCATCGCGTCCATGAAGTACCAGCATCCGGTGTACAACAACGCGAGCATCAATGCGCAAAATCGCCGCGTCGCCATCAACGGCCTGCGCCGTACCTGGTTCACCGGTGCCTACTGGCGCTACGGTTTCCATGAAGATGGCCTGCGCAGCGCGGTCAGCGTTGCGAAAGCGCTCGACGTTGATTGGCATTGATGCCAACGCGCGACGCAACGAAACCTGCGGCGGCTTGAAACGCCGTAACGGCAAGACATGCTGAACTCCGCGCCATTACAGGACGCCCCGCTTCAAAGCGCCCAGCTTCACAGTGGGATCTACGAAGGTTGGGTGCGGCACCGGCGTACGATTCCGCGCAAGCATGCGTTCCGCTATCGCATGTTCATGCTGTATCTCGACCTTGCCGAAATCGACCACGTGTTCGATCGTCGCTGGCTGTGGTCGGTCGGTCGCCGCAACATCGCCGAATTCCGGCGCAGCGATTACCACGGCGATCCGTCCGCGCCGCTCGATACCGCCCTGCGCAACACCGTCGAAGCGAAACTTGGCGCAAGACCGACCGGACCCATCCGCATGCTGGCGCACCTGCGCTATTTCGGCCACTGCTTCAATCCGGTGGTGTTCTATTACGGCTACGCGGCCGATGGCACGACGCTGGAATGGATCGTCGCCGAGATCAGCAACATCCCGTGGAATGAGCGGCACGCGTACGTCCTGCCGGTGTCGGCCGCGACCACGCACGGCGGCACGCATGGCTGGATATTTCGCAAGGAGTTCACCGTATCCCCGTTCATGCCGCTCGAGCGCGGTTACGACTGGCGATTCCAGGAGCCGGGTGAGCAATTGCGCGTCCACATGGATGTCCAGGCCGGGCAACACACCGAGATGGATGCGACCTTGGTGCTGGATCGTCGCCCCTTGGACGGCCCGCAACTTGCGCGCGCGCTTCTTCACTATCCCGTGATGAGCGCTCGCGTAGTAATGGCGATCTATTGGCAGGCGTTGCGTTTGTGGTTGAAGGGCGTTCCGTTCCACGGTCACGGCGGGCGCGGGCAGACGATGCCGTGATGCGGTGAACATGTGATGGCCCGGAGCACCAGCGACGAATTGCCTGCCAGCCATTCGCCCATCAGCGAGCCACATCATGAGTACATCCGCGGAAAGCTTCGCCCAATCCATGAACACCGCATTCACGGGTTTCGAACGCAGCCTGCGCGCGAAGCTGCTCAAGGACCTCGCCGGATTGCAAGGCGGCGCGATCGTCCTCAACGACGCATTCGGATCGGTCACGCTCGGCACGGTGAGCGGCCACGACCCTCTGCTGACGCATGTCAGCGTGCGTTCGCCGGAGTTCTATCGGCAGGTCGCGATGAACGGCAGCGTCGGCGGCGGCGAAGCCTACATGGATGGCCACTGGACATGCAGCGACCTCGTCGCGCTGGTGCGCCTGCTGGTGCGCAACCGCGACCTGCTCGACGGTATGGAAGGCGGCATCGCGCGGCTGGGCGGCATCGCGATGCGCGCATGGAACCACTTCCGCCGCAACACGCGCGATGGCAGCCGTCGCAACATCGCCGCGCATTACGATCTTGGCAACGATTTTTTCAAGCTCTTCCTCGACGAAAATCTGATGTACTCGTCGGCGATCTTCGTTGATGCGTCGGAATCCCTGGAAATCGCAGCGACGCGCAAGATCGATCGCATCTGCCGCAAGCTCGACCTGCAGCCGTTCGATCGCGTCGTCGAAATCGGAACTGGCTGGGGTGGATTCGCGTTGCACGCGGCCGCGCATTACGGTTGCCACGTCACCACGACAACGATTTCCGCCGAACAACATGCCTTGGCGAGCGAACGCGTCGCGGCTGCGGGGTTGCAGGATCGCATCACCTTGCTGCTGAAGGACTATCGCGATCTCGATGCCGGCTGCAATGAGGGCGGCTACGACAAGCTGGTGTCGATCGAGATGATCGAGGCGATCGGTCATCAATACATGGAAACGTATTTCCAGAAATGCGCATCGCTGCTGAAACCCGATGGGTTGGCCATGATCCAGGCGATCACCATCGAGGATTCGCGCTACCAGCAGGCGCTGGATTCGGTGGACTTCATCAAGCGCCATGTCTTCCCCGGCAGTTTCATTCCGTGCACGAGCGCGATGCTGAATGCATGTGCGCGACACAGCGACCTGCGCCTTTTGAATCTTGAAGACATCGGTGCGAGTTACGCGCTCACCCTGAATCATTGGCGGCAACGCTTCCTCGCAAGGCTCGACGAGGTGCGCAAGCTTGGCTATGACGAACGCTTCGTGCGCATGTGGGAATACTACTTATGCTACTGCGAAGGTGGCTTCATCGAACGCTCGATCGGCACCGCGCAGATGCTGTTCGCGCGCCCTGGCAATCGTCGCGCGCAATTCGTGCCGGCGTTCGACGGCACGACAGCGTGATCTTCAAGATCGCCAATGCAGTGGGCTATCAACTCGTCTGGCTTGTGAGTGTTTCCTGCGCAGCGCGTGGGATGCCGCACGCCGGGCCGCTTGCGTCGATCGCGTTCGTGCTATCCATGTTCGCGTTCGGTGGAGGATCGCGCGCCGACCTGCGATTGATTCCGCTGGTGTTGCTGATCGGGCTGTTTGCCGATAGCGCGTGGATCCTGCTTGGATGGATCGACTTCAATGCACCCTGGCCTTCGTCGCGTTTCGCGCCGGAGTGGATCCTCGGCATCTGGTTGGCGTTTGCGATGACGCTCAACCATTCGCTCGCCTTCCTCAAGCACCGCCTTGCACTCGCTGCATTGCTCGGGGCAATCGGCGGCCCGCTCGCATACTGGAGCGCATCGCACGGATTTGGCGCAATGCGTTTCGACGCGCCCTTGTCGATCATGTTGCCCGGCCTGGGAGTCGCATGGGCAGCGATGATTCCCTTGTTGTTGCGCATTGCTGAACATCGGAGCAAGGCTAAAGCAATAGAGGCACTACCGTGATCGCATGGTGGCTGCTGCCGCTGATCTGGCTGGGAAGCGCACTCGCCATGACAGCCGTCTGGGCCTATGCGCGCCTCGCGAACAACATCGGTTATGTGGACGTCGCATGGGCCGCGCTGATGGGGCTGATGGCGGTTACCGTGGCGCTCGGCAGTCACGGTGCGATCGTTCCACGCATATTCGTCGGCGTGCTGGCCGCACTTTGGGCGTTGCGACTCGCAAGCCATCTGTTCCATCGCGTGCACAAGCGCCCCGAAGATGGTCGCTACGAAAACCTGCGCGAACACTGGCTAGGCCACCAAGGCAAGTTCTTCCTGTTCTTCCAGGTTCAGGCATTGATCGTGACCTTGTTCGCGTTACCGGTGCTGGTTGCTGCATCGAATCCGAGCGCAAGCGTGACTGCATGGACTGTAGCGGCTGTCATCGTCTGGCTGATCGCCGTCGGCGGTGAAAGCCTTGCCGACCGACAGCTCGCCGCGTGGGTCGCCAATCCATCGAACAATGGAAAAACCTGCAGGCGCGGGCTTTGGGCGTGGTCGCGGCATCCGAACTATTTTTTCGAATGGCTGCACTGGTTCACGTATGCATTGCTCGCGATCGGTGCGCCGATGGCGTGGCTTGCAGTGTCTGGCCCGGCGCTGATGTTCGCGTTCCTGTATCGCGTGACCGGCATTCCATACACTGAAACGCAATCGTTGCGCTCGCGCGGCGACGACTACCGTGCTTACCAGCGCGAAGTCAGCGCGTTCTTCCCGTGGCCGCCGCGCCGCACCGTCTCGCCTGACACCAACCATTGAGCAAACGATGTCGCTGATTTACCTTTGCGAAAGCGGGCGTATTCCCGACGCACTCACGCGCGTCGGCATCCGCCGCTTGTGCGCCGAACGCCTGCAACAGGAACACGTCGACGATCTCGCTGCGGCCGATGCGAACTTCCGTCGACGCCTCGGCGAACTGCGCATCAGCCCGCTCGCAATCGAAACCGATGCAGCGAACCGCCAGCACTACGAAGTGCCGACATCGTTCTTCCAGCTTTGTCTTGGCAATCGGCTGAAATACAGCGGCTGCTACTACGCGACCGGGAACGAGACCCTCGACCAGGCCGAGGAAGCGATGCTCGCGATCTATTGCGAGCGCGCGGGCCTCGCCGACGGCCAGAACATCCTCGAACTTGGTTGCGGCTGGGGTTCGTTGACGCTGTGGATGGCCGAGCACTATCCGAATGCGCGCATCGTTGGCGTATCGAACTCGGCAAGCCAGCGCGAGCACGTCATGACGCGTTGTCGCGAACGCGGATTCGGGAACGTCGTCATCCTGACGCGCGACGTCAACGCGTTGCGGATCGATGCGCGTTTCGATCGCGTGGTTTCGGTCGAGATGTTCGAACATGTGCGCAATTACAAGCTGTTGTTCGAACGCATCGCCGGCTGGCTCGAGGACGACGGCAGCCTGTTCACCCACATCTTCTGCCATCGCTACCTGATGTATCCCTTCGAAATCGAACACGCCGAAAACGAGGGCAAGGACGACTGGATGGCACGCCATTTCTTCACTGGCGGGCTGATGCCGTCGGCCGATACCTTCCTGCATTTCCAGGAAGACCTGGTGCTGCGCGAGCGCTGGCTGATGCCAGGCACGCATTACCAGCGGACTGCGAACCATTGGCTGAAAAACCAGGATGCGCATCGCAAGGACGTGCTGCGTATCCTCGAAGGTGTCTACGGATCGAAGCAGGACGCGCGCATCTGGAGCCAGCGCTGGCGCATGTTCTGGATGGCATGCGCGGAACTGTTCGGCTATCGCGACGGCAACGAGTGGCTGGTCGCGCATTACCGCTTCGACAAGCGCCGGTACGACTCCAGTCGCTGATGAGATGCCGGCGGATTACTTGTCGGTTGGTACGTCCGCTTGCGGCGCTGGCTCAGCGCGCACAGGCTGCGGCGCGCCTTTCGATACATGGATGCCCTTGGATTCCATCCATGCAGTGAACTCGGCAGCAGTGAATTTCTTGCCATCGCCGCCGGCACTGAAACGGTAGGGCGTGTTGTCCCATTTCGTGCGCGGCACATAGGCGCCAGCAGCGGGCTGCGAGTAACCCGCCGCCTGCGAGACATTCTGGCAACCTTCCACGCGCAATCGCAGGAGCACGCGATCCACCGCCTGTTCCTCGTTGCTTGCATAAGCCAGTACGCCGTCTGGCGATCCCAGTTGGCGTCCACTGCCAGGCAGTTCGGAACTGAGCGGCGGCAATGCGGTCTGTCGCAGCGGCAAAGGTTGTGGCACGGACTTCATCGAACAGTCCTGCGCGGCGAATGCCGGTGCCGCAATCAGGCAAGCCAGCAAAGCGCTTGCAGCAAAATTTAAACGATTGCGCATTGCCGTTCTCCACGTTGACCACATCAGGTCTGAGTGTAGGAAGCTTGCGCTGGCGATACAAGCGATCGCGTTCTCGATCTCATGTTCAGCCACTCCTGAGCATCTGAGCGCCAAATATGATTGCCACGGATGGCGGAATGCTGCAAACGAAGCTGCGGTTTCGGGTCAGGACATTTTTCTGTCATGCGCCCGGAATATCCACATCCTTGTACATCAGTCGCTCCCGGCATCCTGCCTCCCGCGACATTCGCACGTGTGCATCAAAAAAGAAGCCCGGCACATGGCCGGGCTCCTTTGACTTCAAGAACGACGTCCTCAGTTCTGGACGTTCAGCTCCGTACGACGGTTCTGCGCGCGGCCTTCCGGATTGTCCGAACCATTCGGGTTCGTGTTCGGCGCAATCGGGTGGCTCTCGCCGTAACCGTGCGGACCCATCAGGCGACCGGCATCAACTCCGTTGCTCGTCAGGTAGTCGTACACAGCCTTGGCGCGACGCTCGGACAGCTTCTGGTTGTAGGCGTCGGTACCGACCGAGTCGGTGTGGCCGGCGACTTCAACTTTCAGCTCGGGATACTTCTTCAACACTTCGACCGCCTCGTTGAGGATCGCAACCGCGTCAGGACGCAGCTTCGACTTGTCGAAATCGAAGTTCACGCCACGCAGGTCGATCGTCACCGGAACCGGGCAACCGTCCGGACCCACGGTCTGGCCAGCTGGCGAGTTCGGGCATTTGTCGTTGCAATCGTTCACGCCGTCGCCATCGGAATCCTTGTCGGCGCAGGTCGCGACCGGTGCAGGTGCCGGCTCAACAGCCTTGATCGGCTCCGGGCCAAGCGCCACGGTCACGCCGACCGAGGCCAGCAGATCGATGAAATGGCTGCGATTGGGCGCTTGCACGCTGTTGGTGTCGCTGATCCAGCGTTCGCCGAACTCTGCACGAACACCATAACGCCCGTAATTCCTGTCAAGACCGAGTCCGAAAATCCCCATCACGCCATCGTTGCTGCGGGTGCCGGGAACAAAGACCAACGGATTCTGCGAAAAGTCTTCCCTGCTACGTTCCCAACCGATGCCAAAGCGCACGTACGGGTTCCACTTTTCGTCCACATGGAAGTGGTAGAGGGCATCCAGTTCGAGGCCGTACTGCTGCCAGTGCTGTGACGAGGTAGGAGTCGGAACGAAGTTGGTTTCCTTCGGATTTTGATAATTGAAGTTCAATTCCAGCGCCCAGTGCGACGAAATGGGCTTGCCCACGCCGATCATTCCAAACGGCGCATTCTGATCCGAGCGCGCTTTGTCCTGGAAGTTGTACCCGATGGAACCGTCGACGTACCAACGGTCGTCAAAGTCTTGCGCCATCACGGCTTGTGCCGCGCCCATCGCACTGAACAGGGCAAGGCAAAGTAATTTCTTCTTCATGTGAAACTCCTTGTAATGACGACTAGAAGGCTTGCAGAAACCCTGTTTCTGATGACGGACGATCTTTACGCACGCCAACCCGCACTGACTGTAGAAACTGCCTCGTGAAGACAGCGTTAACGCAAGACTAACAAGTTCCTTGCATGTCCGCAACTACTCAGCCATGCAGCGCAAATTCGTTCAGGAACGCCTGGATCGGACTGGAATCCAGTGTCCCCGGATGCCTGCTCAGCTGCAGGATCCGCTCGACCTGAGCCGCCGGGAGGTGCCCACGCAGCGCAGCCTCGAACTTGGCCAGAAGAACCGGAATCCCCTCGGCACGGCGCTTGCGGTGGCCGATCGGATAATCGACGGATATCAGATCGGTCGAGGTGCCGTCCTTGAAGAATACCTGCAGCGAATTGCCGATATATCGTTTGTCCGGGTCGAAATAATCCTTGGTGAACTGCGGGTTTTCCGTGACGGTCATCTTCGCGCGCAACGCATCGATGCGCGGGTCGGCGGCAACCGCATCGACATAATCGTCCGCAGTCAGTCGTCCGAAGATCAGCGGCACCGCGATCATGTACTGGAGGCAATGGTCGCGATCGGCGTAGTTGGACAGCGGCCCGGTCTTGTCGATGATGCGCACCCCGGCTTCCTGGGTGTGAATGACAATCCGTTCGATATCATCGATCCGATCCTTCACGTGCGCATGCAGCTGCATGGCGCACTCCACTGCAGTCTGGGCGTGGAACTCGGCCGGGTAGCTGATCTTGAACAACACGTTCTCGATCACGTAACTGCCGAATGGCCGCTCGAACGCGAAGGGCTTGCCGTTGAAGGCGACATCGTAGAAACCCCAGGTCTTCGCGCTGAGCACGCTCGGATAACCGGGTTCGCCGCGCACGGCGTTCAGCGCATGGGTCACCGCACGACGACACGCGTCGCCAGCTGCCCAGCTCTTGCGCGGCCCGGTGTTTGGAGCATGTCGATAGGTGCGCATCGCACCGTTGTCGGCCCAGCTATGCGACACTGCATTGACGATCTGCTCGTGGGTGCCACCAAGCATTGCAGTAGCGACCGCCGTGGAAGCGAGGCGCACCAGAATCACATGATCCATGCCGACGCGGTTGAAACTGTTCAGCAGCGCATAGCAGCCCTGGATCTCGTGCGCCTTGATCGCCCAGCCGAGCACATCGCGCACAGTGATCTGCTTGCCGCCCTCGCGCTCTGCCTTGCGGCTGAGGTAGTCGGCGACGCCGAGGATTGCGCCGAGGTTATCGGACGGATGACCCCACTCTGCCGCCAGCCAGGTATCGTTGAAATCCAGCCAGCGCACCTGAATGCCGATGTTGTATGCGGCCTGGACCGGATCTAGTTCGAAGTTCGTGCCCGGCACGCGCGCGCCGCCGGCGAGGGTCGCGCCCGGCACAATCGGTCCGAGATGCTTGACGCAGGCCGGATGCTTCATCGCAAGCATCGCGCAGGCCAGCGAATCGAGCAGCATGTAGCGCGCGGTGTTCCAGGCTTCGTCGGAATCGATCGCGTAACCGGTGACGTAGTCGGCGATGTCCAGCATCGGCTGGTCAGGCTCGGGGCGTACGGCGGAGCGGATGTCGTGCTGGCTCATGGGTCTATTGGTCGCGTGACGGAGCAGTTGGTCATTTTGCCAGAACGCCCTGCTCGCGTCGCCAATGCATTACGCACGACGCATTCAATGGTTTGGCTTGTACGCTCGAATAAATCCCGGCATGGTGCGCGCTGCCCACGCGTTAATGAATCATGAGCCATGCCGCAATGACGACCGACTACCCGCATCTGTTCGCCCCGCTCGACCTCGGCTTCTGCACGCTGCCCAATCGCGTGCTGATGGGCTCGATGCATACCGGGTTGGAAGATCGCGCGTCGGATTTCCCGAAACTCGCCGCGTATTTTGCCGAACGCGCGCGCGGCGGCGTCGGCTTGATGGTCACCGGTGGCGTGTCGCCGACCATGCTCGGCTGGCTGAAGCCGTTCTCCGGCAAGCTCAACTGGCCGTGGGAAATCCACAAGCACCGCATCGTGACGAAAGCCGTGCATGCAGACGGCGGACGCATCTGCCTGCAATTGCTGCATGCCGGTCGCTATGCGGGGCATCCGTTCGCGATCGCGCCGTCGAAGATCAAATCGCCGATCAGCCCGATCACGCCGCGTGCGTTGAGTGCGCGTGGTGTCGAGCGCCAGATCAACGCCTATGTAAATGCGGCGCGGCTCGCGCGCGATGCCGGTTACGACGGCGTCGAAATCATGGGTTCGGAAGGCTATCTGATCAACGAATTCCTAGCGCCGCGCACCAACCAGCGCAACGATGCCTGGGGCGGCGATGCGACGAAGCGCATGCGCTTCGCAGTGGAAATCGTGCGTCGCGTGCGCGAAGCCTGCGGGCCGGATTTCATCCTCATCTACCGGCTGTCGATGCTCGAACTCGTCGACGAAGGCTCGGACTGGAACGAAATCGTCGCGCAGGCCAAAGCCGTTGAAGCCGCCGGCGCGACCATCATCAACACCGGCATCGGCTGGCACGAAGCGCGCGTGCCGACCATCGCGACTTCGGTGCCGCGCGCGGCATTCGCCGGCGTGACCGCCCGGATGCGCCCGCATGTCGCACTGCCCTTGATCGCAACCAACCGCATCAACATGCCGGACGTGGCCGAACGCATTCTTGCATCCGGCGGCGCCGACATGGTCTCGATGGCGCGCCCGTTGCTCGCCGATCCGGATTGGGTGAACAAGGCGAAAACCGGCCGCGCGGCGGCGATCAACACCTGCATCGCCTGCAACCAGGCCTGCCTCGATCATGTATTCGTGGGGAAGAAAGCCAGTTGCCTGGTGAACCCGCGCGCATGCGCCGAGACCGAACTCAATTATGTGGCGACGAAGACACCGCGACGCATCGCCGTAATCGGCGCGGGTCCCGCCGGCCTTGCCTGCGCGACCGTGGCCGCACAACGAGGCCATCGCGTGACCTTGTTCGATGCGCACGACGCAATCGGCGGCCAGTTCAATCTGGCGAAGAAGATTCCAGGCAAGGAAGAGTTCTACGAGACGCTGCGTTATTTCGGTCATCGACTTGCCGAAGAACGCGTGGATTTGCGTCTCGGTCGCGCCGCTTCGCCAACCGACCTCAACGACTTCGATGCCGTTGTACTTGCGACCGGCGTCGTGCCACGCGCTGCAAACTTTCCCGGCCATGATCACGCAAAGGTTTGCAGTTATCTCGACGTGCTGACCAGAGCCATCGTCCCGGGAGCACGCGTTGTGATCGTCGGCGCGGGCGGGATCGGTTTCGATGTCGCCGAATTCCTCGTGCAGGAAGGAGCATCGCCAAGCCTCGATCCGGCGCTCTGGATGGCCGAATGGGGCGTCGACCCCGAACAACACGTGCGCGGCGGACTGACGAAAGCACGTCCGGAACCACCCGCCCGCGAGGTCTGGCTGCTGCAACGCAGTCCCGGCAAACCAGGCGCAAAACTCGGCAAGACCACCGGCTGGATCCACCGCGCCACGCTCAAGGCCAAGGGCGTGAAGATGTTGAGTGGCGTGGAATACATGGGCATGGACAACTCCGGCTTCCGCGTGAAAATCGACGGCACCGAGCAGCTGCTGCCTGTCGATCATGTCGTCGTATGCGCCGGACAGGAGTCGTTGCGTGACCTGCTGCAGCCGCTGCGCGATGCCGGCCGCGAGGTGCATGTGATCGGCGGCGCGGATCTCGCCACCGAACTCGACGCGAAACGCGCGATCGACCAGGGCAGCCGGCTCGCAGCAGCGCTGTAGATTCGTGGACCGCGTCACGAAACAGAAATTCCCAATCCAATCAAACACTTTCCTAACATCGTGTTCAGCCAACGCACGCTGAACCGTGTTACTGTCCGCCTCCCGCGCTACCAGAGCACCTGCTACCACAGCACGGAACCGCAGCATCGGGAGAGGAAAGCTGCGAGCAGGCAGGGACGGAGATGGGGCTCAACCGAACCACGCCTCCGACCATGAAACACATGTCCCCATGACGCCACACCGCAGCAGCCATCCCGCGTATTTGTTTGCAGTAACGGGATGGTCAACGGCCAACGGAGCAAGGAACCACCGCGATGAAGCTGGCATTGATCCTGTGGATGGCGCACGTGTTGCCCCACCAAGCCGCCGACCCGATGTGTCTGGCGACGACCGTTTATCTCGAAGCGCGCGGCCAGCCGGAAATCGGCCAGCGCGCGATCGCCGAAGTCGCATTGCGTCGTCGCGACAGCGGCACGTGGGGACGTTCTGTTTGCGCGGTCGTGACGGCGCCGGGCCAGTTCGCGTTGACCACGCTTGATCCCTCCAATCGTCTTGCAGACATGGGCGCTTTTTACACCGCGCTGCGGATCGCGATCGCCACCCAACGCGACTGGGCCAAACCTTCCGGTCAACGCCATGAAATCGTCCCCGGTGCCAGCTATTTTGCGTCGAGCGCAGTGGATCATCCCGCGTGGCCGAACAGTCGACTGGTCGCGTCGATAGGCGATCAGAATTTCTACCGGATGGGCCGCAGCGCGGCCGGCCGTATCGTCAGCGGCCATCTCGCACCGTAAGACGCTGCGTCCCATCGGTGCGGTTTGCGTCGCGCAAATGCGACCCCATCACTGGAACTCCCCACAACGGAGTTCCGCCGCATGAAGCTTTACACGATGCCAGGTGCCTGCTCACTGTCCGACCATATCGCGCTCGAATGGATCGGCAAACCGTTCGAGGTCAAGGTACTCACCCATGCCGAAGCGAAGCAACCCGAATACCTGAAGATCAATCCGGCCGGCGCCGTGCCCGCGCTCGTCGATGGCGACATGGCACTGACCCAGAACGCGGCAATCCTGAATTACCTCGCCGACCTCAATCCTGAAAGCCATCTCGGCGGAGACGGTTCGCCGAAGAGCCGCGCCGAGGTGAATCGCTGGCTGTCGTTCCTCAATGCCGACGTGCACACCGCATTCCATCCCCTGTTCGGTTCGACCGCGTTCCTCGAAGACGCCGCGACCATCGACAAGACCAAGGACGCCGCGAAAAAGAAACTGCGCGGGCTGTTCGAGCGCGCCGACAAGCAACTCGAAGGGAAAGACTGGTTGACTGGCACGCGTTCTATCGCCGATCCCTACCTGTTCGTCACCCTGCAATGGGCGAAGAAACTGGGCCTCGACCTGAGCGACCTCAAGAATCTTTCCGCATTCGACCAGCGCGTGGCCGCCGATGCCGGCGTGCAACGCGCACTGCGCACCGAAGGGTTGATCTGACGCATCGTTGCTGAATCTTGTGAATGAAAAGCCGCGCATTGCGCGGCTTTTTTTATGGCGCGAACGCCTTCCTGAACATCGTTCACTTCTTCCGCGTCACCGTTTTTCTAGTGGCACAAATTTCAAATCCTCCGGCCCCGTGTAGTTCGCACTCGGGCGGATGATCTTGCCGTCGATGCGCTGTTCGATCACGTGCGCGCTCCAGCCCGACGTGCGCGAGATCACGAACAACGGCGTGAACATCGCGGTCGGCACGCCCATCATGTGGTAGCTGACCGCGCTGAACCAGTCGAGGTTCGGGAACATCTTCTTGATATCCCACAACGTGGATTCGAGACGTTTGGCGATGTCGAACATCTTCATGTTGTGCTGCGACGCGGAGAGTTCGCGCGCGACTTCCTTGATGACCTTGTTGCGTGGATCGCCGATCGTATACACCGGATGGCCGAATCCGATCACGACCTCCTTGCGTTCGACGCGCGCGCGGATGTCGGCCTCGGCCTCGTCCGGCGTTTCGTAACGCTTCTGGATCTCGAACGCGGCCTCATTAGCGCCGCCATGCTTGGGTCCGCGCAACGCGCCGATTGCGCCGGTGATCGCCGAGTGCATGTCGCTGCCGGTGCCGGCGATCACGCGCGCGGCGAACGTCGATGCGTTGAACTCGTGCTCGGCGTAGAGGATCAGCGAGGTGTGCATCGCACGCACCCACAACTCGCTCGGCTTCTTGCCGTGCAGCAAGTGCAGAAAATGGCCGCCGATCGAGTCGTCGTCGGTCTCGACGTCGATGCGCTTGCCGTTGACGGCGAAGTGATACCAGTACAACAGGATCGAACCGAGCGACGCCATCAAGCGATCGGCGATATCGCGCGCTCCCGGATGATTGTGATCGTCCTTTTCAGGCAGCGCGCAGCCGAGTGCGGAGACTGCCGTGCGCATCACGTCCATCGGATGCGCCGATGCGGGCAACTGCTCCAGCACGGCTTTCAGCGATGCAGGAATGCCGCGCAGCGACTTCATCGTCGCCTTGTACGCGGCAAGTTCCGCGCGATTCGGAAGCTTGCCGTGCACAAGCAGGTGCGCGATTTCCTCGAATTCGCTGGTGGTCGCGAAATCGAGGATATCGTAGCCACGGTAGTGCAGATCGTTGCCGGTGCGGCCGACCGTGCACAGGGTGGTGTTGCCGGCGGTGACACCGGAAAGGGCGACGGACTTCTTTGGCTTGGGAAGAATGCTGGCTGGTTCGGTCATGCTGGATTCCTGGAATATCAATCGGGCTTGTTCGCGGCGAACAATGCGTCGAGCTTGTTTTCGTAATTGTGGTAGCCGAGGAAGTCGTACAGCGCGTCGCGCGTCTGCAAGGTGTCGATGATGTTCTTCTGCGTCCCTTCGCGGCGTACCGTCTCGTAGAAATTCAGCGCGGCCTTGTTCATCGCGCGGTACGCGCCGCAGCAGTACAGAGCGATGTCCACGCCCGCTTCGCGCAGCTCGTCGGTGGTGAAGAACGGGGTGGATCCGAATTCGGTGAGGTTCGCGAGGATCGGCACCTTCACTGCGGCCTTGAACTTGCGGTAGTCATCGAGCGTGCGCATCGCTTCCGGAAAGATCATGTCCGCGCCCGCCGCGACATAGGCGCACGCGCGTTCGATGGCGGAGTCGATGCCTTCGACAGCCGCCGCATCGGTGCGCGCCATGATCACGAAGCTTTCGTCGGTGCGCGCATCCACCGCAGACTTGACGCGATCGACCATTTCATTGAGCGGCACCACTTCCTTGCCGGGCCGATGGCCACAACGTTTCTGTCCGACCTGGTCTTCCATGTGCACCGCCGCGACGCCGACGTTGATGAAGGACTTGATCGTGCGTCCGATGTTGAAAGCCCCTCCCCAGCCGGTGTCGATGTCCACCAGCAACGGCATCTGCGTCGCATCGACGATGCGCCGCGCGTCGGTCAGCACATCTTCCATCGTGCTGATGCCGAGATCGGGCACGCCGAGCGAATTCGCCGCCACGCCGCCACCGGACAGATACAGCGCCTTGTAGCCGACGCGTTTCGCCATCAATCCCGCGTACGCCGTGATCGCACCCATCACCTGCAATGGCGATTCGACTGCGAGCGCCGCACGAAATTCAGAACCCGATGATGCTTTGCTCATGCGAACGTCGTCTCGTCAGAAATCAATGTTTCGCAAACAGATGCTCGACGCCAGCGCGCTCTTCACGCAACTCCTTCTCCGTCGCATCCATGCGCGCACGCGAGAAGTCGTTGATCGCGAGGCCCTGCACGATTTCGTACACGCCGTTCTTGCACACGCACGGGTAACCGTAGATCACGCCGGGCGCGATGCCGTAGCTGCCGTCGGACGGAATGCCCATCGATACCCAATCGCCATCAAAGCTGCCCAGCGCCCACGAACGCATGTGGTCGATGGCTGCCGATGCGGCCGATGCGGCCGACGATGCGCCGCGCGCCTTGATGATTGCCGCGCCGCGCTGCTGTACGGTCGGAATGAAGGTGCCTTCGTACCATGCCTTGTCGATCTGGCCCATTGCATCGGCGCCCTTGACGATCGCGTGGTGCAGGTCGGGATATTGCGTCGAGCTATGGTTGCCCCAGATCGTGACGCGCTTGATGTCGGTGTTGAGCGCGCCGGTTTTTTCGGCGAGCTGCGAGATCGCGCGGTTGTGGTCGAGGCGAACCATCGCGGTGAAGCAGCGCGGATCGAGATCGGGGGCGTTCTGCTGGGCAATCAGCGCATTCGTGTTGGCCGGGTTGCCGACCACAAGCACGCGGATGTTGCGGCTCGCGTGCGCATTCATCACCCTGCCCTGTGGCCCGAAGATCGCGCCGTTCGCCTCGAGCAGGTCCTTGCGCTCCATGCCCGGTCCGCGCGGACGCGCGCCGACCAATAACGCGTAGTCAGCGTCCTTGAACGCGATATTCGGATCATCGGTCGCGACCACGCCATGCAGCGTCGGAAACGCGCAATCGTTGAGTTCCATCACCACGCCCTGCAACGCCGGCAACGCGGGCGTGACTTCGAGCAATTGCAGGATCACCGGCTGGTCGGCGCCAAGCATGTCGCCGGCGGCGATGCGGAACAACAGTGCATAGCCGATCTGGCCTGCGGCGCCGGTGACGGCTACACGGACGGGGGTCTTCATGGTTTAACTCCGGAATCAGTTGGTGGCGGAACGTGGTTCGACAGGCTCACCACGAACGGTTTGATATTGCAGGGTGGGTTAGATCATTGCGCGTCTAACTCATCCGGTGAAAGGATCATTTCAACTCGGAAAAGAAATCCTGGAAGCGGCGCAAACCATCGTCGAGCTGGTTCGCCGGACACGTGTACGAAATCCGCAGCGCACGCGGCTCGCCGAAGGCGACGCCCGGCACGCAAGCCACGCCCTTGGTTTCGAGCAGTGCATTGCAGAAGTCCACGTCGTTGTGGATGCGCGTTGTGCCGTGCATCTTGCCGAACGCGCAGCTGATGTCGGGGAACACGTAGAACGCACCCTGCGGCTTGGGACACACCACGCCCGGAATGGCCCGCATCGCCGCGATCACGCGGTCGCGGCGTTCCTGGAATTCGGCGTTCTTCGCGATCGGTACATCCTGCGGGCCGCTCAATGCGGCAAGCGCGGCGGCGCTGGTGATCTCGGGCAGGTTGGTGATGTGGTTCGAGTTCAATGTCACCACGGCATTCGCGACGACTTCCGGCGCGGCGACGAAACCGATGCGCCAGCCCGGCATGCCGTAGGTCTTCGAGCATGAATCCATGAAGATCACGCGCTCGCGCAGTTCAGGTTTCACCATCACGAAGTTGTGATAGCCGATGCCGTCGAACACCATGCGGTTGTAGATGTCGTCGGTGATGATCCAGCATTCCGGATGCTTCACGAGAACGTCGGCCAGCGCGGAAATTTCATCGCGCGTGTAAACCATGCCGGTCGGGTTCGACGGATTGTTGAAAAGGAACACCTTCGGTTTCAGCGCGAGCGCTGCATCGAGTTGCGCGGGCGTGAGCTTGTAATCCTGTTCCGGCGGGCATGGCAGCAACTGGATCTTCGCGCCGACGATCTCGGCGATGTCGAGGTAGCTCGTCCAGTACGGCGTCGGGAACGCGATCGTATCGCCCTCGTCGAGCAGCACTTCCATGAGGTTGTAGAGCACGCCTTTCGCGCCGATGCCGATCGCGCAGTTCTTGCGCGTGTAGCCGGTCATGCCAACCTGGTCCATGTGCGCGATGAAGGCGTCGAGCAGCGCATCAGAACCGCGGTTGCTGCCGTACTGGCCGCTATCGTGGTCGAGCGCCTTGCGCACGGCGTCGTACACGTGCGGGCCGGGCAGGAAGTTCGGCACGCCGATCGAGAAACTGATGATGTCGCGGCCTTCGGCTTTCAGCCGCTTGGCCTTCTCTGCGACGACCATGATCGCGCTCGGCTTGGCGCGACCGACTCGCTGGGCGAGTTTCAGCATTGGGAACCCTCGGAAAGACACGAATGCGAGGCCGAAAATGATATCACAGAGGATCGTGGCGACTGGATTGAAAGGGCAGGATTGATAGGGCTGTATTGAACGGGATGCATCGGCCCCGCACTATGCGCGCAGCCGTGAGGATTACCATGACGCCGCAACACGCTTGCAGAGATGGCTTGCAGTCGCCTTTGCCTGGCGCATCCACGCGCCTCCTGTTGTCGGGCTGCGCGTGGTTCGCGTGCGTCCTGCTTGGCGGCTGCTCAACGACCGACGTGCGCACCGCCAGCGACGCAACTGGCGCGCCGATCAAGGTGCATGGCAGCGTCGTGCTGATCGATCCCGACATCGAACTGTACGAAGTGACTGCGGGCGGCATGCAGGAACCGCGGCCGCAGTGGACCGAAGCCGCGCGCCGCGCGTATCCCGCAGCGGTGCGCGAATTGCTCGCCGCGCATGGCGCGACCTTGTTGCCCGATTTCGTTCCGCAGAGCGCGCGGCAACCCAACGACCATGTGCATCAATTGCTGCTGCTGAACCAGGCCGTCGCGAACAGCATCCTGCTGCACAGCCAACCGGGCACCGATCTCGCGACCAAGCAGGGACGTTTTGAATGGACGCTCGGCCCCGGTGTTTCGGTTCTGCGCGATGCCACGCACGCCGACTACGCTCTGTTGACCTACATCCGAGACAGCTATACCGGCCAAGGTCGCGCGGCGATGCGCGTGATCGGCGCGCTGTTGCTGTCTGGCGACATCGGTGGCGGCGAGCAGGTTGGGCTTGCCTCGCTGGTGGATCTGCGCACCGGCCAAGTCGTATGGTTCAACCTGTTGCACGATGAAAAGGGCGATCTGCGCGATGCGGATGGCGCGCGCGCGACGGTCGCGTCATTGCTCAAGCAGATTCCGCTGTGAACATCTGGCGAGCATTCGCAGTGCTGGCGTTGCTGATCGTGGTACCGGCGCGCGCTGCCGATGCACCAGTGCACGACGTTGCTCCTGGTGAGCGGCCATCTCCAGGTAGCGACGAAGCCGCGTTGTGGTATGCGATGGATCGCGCCGAGCGTGAACTGCAGTCGTCGCCGCAACTCGTGCGCGATCCGGAGCTCAATGCCTACGTGCGTGGCGTTGCGTGCAAAGTGGCGGCCGACGACTGCGCGAACCTGCGCGTGCACGTCGTCGAGCAACCGTGGTTCAACGCAATGATGGCGCCGAACGGGATGGTGATCGTGTGGACGGGCGCGCTGCTGCGCGCGCGCAACGAAGCCGAGCTCGCGTTCGTACTCGGCCACGAAGCGGGCCACTACCGCGCACGGCACATGATCCAGCAATGGCGACACAGCAAGAACGTCTCGGCGTGGACGAGCGTCTTCGAAATCGCAAGCACGGGTGCGGGCGCGTCGGTTGCGAACGGCATCGGCACGATGGCGAATTCGCTCGCCGTATCCAGTTTCTCGCGCGAGGAGGAACACGAAGCGGATCGCATGGGTTTCGATGCGATGGTGGCGCGTGGTTACGACCCACAATCGGCAGTCGAATTGTGGGAACGCATGCTGCGCGAGAGCGACGCCATGGCCGGCGGCAAATCGTCGATGTTCTCCAGTCATCCGCCGACGCGCGCACGCCTCGGTGACATGCGCGTCGAAGTCGCGGCACTCGGCACGCATGGCAGCGAGCGCGGCGTCGTGGCCTATCGCGCAGCGACGCATCCTTTCCTGAAGCACTGGCTGGACGCCGAACTCGCGCGGCGACAGTACGCGGCGTCCATTCTGGTCGTGACCGAGTTGCTCGCCGATGCGCAGCCCGAGGACAAAGCCTTGCTCAGTTTCTATCTCGGTGAAGCCTATCGTCGTCGTGGCAATCCATCCGACCGCAACGAAGCCGCGCTCTGGTACGCGCAGTCGATCGGGTTGCCGAACCCGCCAGCCGCAGCCTGGCGCGAGCACGGCATGGCATTGCGCGATGCGGGACAGCGACGCGACGCGGCCGATGCCTTGCGTCGTTATCTCGATCTCGCAGGCGATGCGCCGGACCGCGCATTCGTCGAACACGATCTGGCGGAATTGCAGGAGCATGCGCCGTGAAGCGTACAGCCGTGATGTCTCCGATCGCGCGCATTGGACGCTGCTTTGCGTTGTTCTCGATTGTCGCATTGCTCGCATGCTGCGCCGACGGACGCCTCGTGAAACCCGGCGTCGCATCGGCGAATGGCGGCATCATGATCGACACGCCGATCGCGTGGTCGCGCTTCGTGTTTTCGCGCTACGAAATCTGGACCATCGACGGCATTCCGCTGAATAGGCTTTACATCGTTCCGTCGATCAGGAGTGGCGAGCACGTCTTCCTGGAGCGCCGCGTCAACGCAAACCATCCCGACGCGCCAGCGTTCCGCGCCGGCATGCGCGCCGAGGACATTCGAGACATCGTGCTCGACGCGCTCACCGAAACCGGCGCAGTCAACATCCAGTCGGAAGCCTTGCGCCCCGCGCATTTCGGCGCCATCGACGGGTTACGCTTCGAGTTCAAGGCGAGCACGGCTGCGGGCCTGCAATACCGCGGGATGGTGCTCGCTGCCGCGCGTGGCGACGAGCTTAGTTTCCTGTTGTGGATGGCGCCGGCCGAGTATTACTACGGCCGTGATATGACACTCGTCTCGAAGATGTTCGACGGCATAAATTTCACTCGCTGATCCAGCTAGCTTGGCGAATTTTTCAGTAATTGTTCTTGCATGTCCATTCACGCGGCGGACATGACTTGCATGCGATCGGATCGTCGCTTTCCCGCGACTGGCAAGCTCCGCCACAGACCATGAGCTTCATGCCCGACACATTGTCGAAATAGTAGTACGGGCCGTCGTTCGCGGAATCGCAATCGATACTCACCACGTTGCCGCAGACCTGCGGTTGTCCGCATTTGATCCCAGTTGCAAGAACCGCTTTTCGTATGGACGGATTCAACCGGGCGAATAGTCCAGGAACAGAATCGCGCCGCATCGCCACAGGCTGGCTTGCACAAGACACGAGGAAGAGTGCCAGGGCCGCTGCTGCCATGATGGCTTTCGCGTGCATCAGCGTTTTGCGTCGAGCACCTTGTTCCATTCCGCCACACGCGCCGACTGGCTCGCCATTAACGCATCCGTGTCGCCTTCGATGGTGAGGCTGTCGATGGTGTCGCCGCCACGGATGGCATCGACGACTTTCTGGTCGTCTGCATTCACCACTTTACCGAACACGGTGTGCTTGCCGTCCAGCCATGAGGTCGCGACGTGGGTGATGAAGAACTGGCTGCCATTGGTGCCTGGGCCCGCGTTCGCCATCGACAGCACGCCCTTCTCGTGGCGCAGGCCGGTCTTGACCTCGTCCTCGAACTTGTAGCCAGGGCCGCCGCGACCGCTGCCTTCGGGGCAACCGCCTTGCACCATGAAATCCGGAATCACCCGATGGAAGCTCAGTCCGTTGTAGTAAGCGCGCTTGGCGAGGTTGACGAAATTCGCGACCGTGATCGGCGCCTTGTCCGCATAGAGCTCGACATGAATCGGACCCTTGGACGTGGCGAAAGTAGCGGTGAGGTTCGACATGATGATCTCCAAGGGAGTCGTTGTGGTTTGGCGCACATGATACAAGCTGGCAGCTGATCGCGGCGGCCTGTATCGTGGCGCCCTCGCCGTGCAGCCTTCGCTCGCGGCCATTCCCGGGGATCCACCGCATGCCATCGCCGCGCCGCGCATTCGCGCACCGTATTTTCGTGCTTCTGCTGATCGCGTTCGTGACCGGCATCGTCGGCTGCGAACACAAGGACGCGCCCGTGCAAGCGAGCAAGGCCGACCTCACCGCAGCCAACGCGCAGATCGCGCAACCGGCATGGCTGGGCGAACGCCTGCCCGAGCACACTGCCGCGTACGCGCGGATTCCTTCGCTGTGGGGCACGTTGTCGGCACCTGATGGTCGCCCGCTCGATTCGGCACTTGCAAGCGCGGAGCACGTGAAGATCATTGCCAGCCTGCGCAAGGCCGTGCATACCGATCCGCTGATTGCCCAGACCGGCGCAGGCCCGATCCTGGAACTGCTGCTCGGCGACCAGGGTGCGCCGCTCGAAATCGCCGTGATCGACGCGAGCGACGGCGTCTCGCCAGCCAGCCGTGCGCTGGCCACCACCGTGCTGGATGTGCCGGATATCGCCGTGTTGAATGCGCGCGTGGCTGCGCT
The DNA here is from genome assembly GCA_038226665.1 of Lysobacterales bacterium. Taxonomy (GTDB): domain Bacteria; phylum Pseudomonadota; class Gammaproteobacteria; order Xanthomonadales; family Xanthomonadaceae; genus SZAS-103. Next base: position 53,054 of record JBBRQI010000010.1, read on the forward strand.
TTCGGGTCCGAACTCGCCATTGCAGGCACCATTCGATGCGAACGGCGATGCGACGTTGAAGCAGAACGGTGCCCTGCACTTCGATACGCAGACGCATCGGCTGTATGTGTCGTTCGGCACCACCGCTTCGGCGCTGACTCTGCAACAGGATCTTGCACAACTCAAGGCGAGGCGCGCGCATCCGATGCAGGATGCCGAACGCGAGATCGACAGTTCGGGACAAGGGTTGTTCGTGTGGATGAGCGCGAAGGGACTCAACAACGCGCTGGCCGCGCAGCTGCCGCCGCAGTTGCAGCCCGATGGCCTGCTGCGCGATGCGATCTTGCATGCGCAAAGCATCGCGCTTGGCTGGGGCACGGTCGATGGACACGGCCGCCTGCAATTGCAGATCCGCGCGCCGCAGTCGCGGTTGCTTGGATACCTCGCGCCGAACGCTGGCGATGTTGATCTGAAAACATCCGGCAAGCCCGGCTGGGCGATCACGATGGCGTTGCCGGGCGCGGAAAACCTGCAGGCGATGCGCGACGGGCTCGATCGCGATTACGCGCCCGGCCTGCATGCGCAATTCGACAATGGACTGGCGCAAGTGCAGGCGAAGACCGGCATCGATCCGGTCGAATTCGCGAAGTTCGTCGGGCCGCAACTGGTGGCCTTCGGCGATGCCAATGGAACCTATGTCGCATTGTGCGTGCGCGATCGCAAGGCGCTCTATGCCAAGCTTGACGTACTCGGCAAGCGCTTCAATTGGCAAAGCAGCGTCGTGAAATCGGGCGACCTGGAAATCCATCACCTGCACATCCCGGGCTTCGATGCGACGACATCTCAGCCCGGGATGGATCCGAAAGCGCGCGCGTGGATGCAGTTGTATGCGCGGATCGGCAGCCATTTCTACTGGGTCGAGGACGGCGACTATCTGGTGTTCGCGAGCGTGCCGCAGTTGCTGGTCGATCGCGTCGCCGCGAAACCCGACACGTCGCTCGGCCAATGGCTGCATGACCAGTCCTACAGCAGCGCGCACACCGTGCTCGGCGTCGCCGCGACCAACCACAACATGCAGCGCGAGGTTTACTACACCTATCTCGGCGCATTGCAGGCGCTCGGCGATGCATTGGGGCAGTCGATCGACCTGACGACATTGCCAAGCGCCGGCCAATTGAAGTTGCCGGTCGATGGCGCAATTGGCTTCGCCGTGGAAGCGACCGACCAACGCGTCGCGTTGCAGATGACCTACGAGCAGACGCCGATCGAGGGTCTGGTCGGCGGCGGTGGCACCAGTTCGATGACCGCCGTGGCAGTGGTGGCAATCCTCGCAGCGATCTCGATTCCTGCGTATCAAGACTACGTGATCCGTTCACAGGTCAGCGAAGGCGCTGCACTGTCGGAAGGCGCCAAGACCGCCGTCGCCGAGTACTACGCGAACCAGGGGCGGATGCCGCACGACAATGCCGCTGCGGGGGTCGCCGAAGCCACCAGCATCGCCGGTGCGTATGTATCGCGAGTGCAGATCGTCGACGGCCAGATCCGCGCCATCTACAGCAGCCATACGCCGCAGAAAGCGAACGCGGCGCTGGACGGCGGAGCCCTGGAGTTTTCGCCCGCGCCCGAAAACGGCGCGATCCATTGGACCTGCGGCAGCACCAATATCCCGCAAAAGTACCTGCCGACCGTCTGCCGGCACTGATCCGATGGGTGAGCAGTCGTTTGCGGCGACAGCCGCAGCGCCCGCCACGCAGCGCCGCGCTGTCCCATGAACGCTGCGTGGTGCGATGCGGCAATCAAGCCCGCGAGCAGGTATCATGGGCGGCTAGCTTCATACCATCCGTTCGTTCCTCCACCCAGACTCGCCCAAGCCGGCGGGCGAGATTCTTATGTCCATCGAAAAACTCCGCAACATCGCCATCGTCGCCCACGTCGACCACGGCAAGACCACCCTCGTCGATCAGCTGCTCAAGCAGTCCGGCACCTTCAGCGAGCGCACGGTCACCACCGAACGCATGATGGACAGCAACGATCTGGAAAAGGAACGTGGCATCACGATTCTTTCCAAGAACACCGCGATCCGCTGGAAGGATTACCGCGTCAACATCGTCGATACACCGGGACATGCCGACTTCGGCGGCGAAGTCGAACGCGTGCTGTCGATGGTCGATTCGGTGCTGATCCTGGTCGATGCGATGGACGGGCCAATGCCACAGACGCGCTTCGTAACCCAGAAAGCGTTCGCGATGGGCTTCAAGCCGATCGTCGTGATCAACAAGGTCGATCGTCCGGGCGCTCGCCCGGACTGGGTCGTGAACCAGACCTTCGACCTGTTCGATCGCCTCGGCGCGACCGAGGAGCAACTCGATTTCCCGATCGTGTACGCCTCGGCCCTGCACGGCTACGCCGGCCTCAACTCGGACGTGCGCGAAGGCAACATGGATCCGCTGTTCGACGCGATCATCCAGCACGTCGCGCCGCCGCCGGTGGACATGGATGGCCCGTTCCAGATGCGCGTGACTTCGCTCGATTACAGCAACTACGTCGGCATCATCGGCGTCGGCCGCATCCAGCGCGGCACGGTGCGCACCAACCAGCCGGTCACGATTCTCGACCGCGCCGGCAAGCCGCGCCAGGGCAAGGTGCTGCAGGTGCTCGGCTTCCTGGGCCTCGAACGCCGGGAAGTGGAAGAGGCGCAAGCCGGCGACATCATCGCGGTGTCGGGCATCGGCGATCTGGGCATATCGGAGACGATCTGCGCGATCGACGCGCCGGAACAGTTGCCGGTGCTGACCGTGGACGAACCGACGATCAGCATGACCTTCCAGGTCAACAATTCGCCGTTCGCGGGCAAGAAGGATCGCAGCGGCGGCAAATTCCTGACCTCGCGCCAGTTGCGCGATCGTTTGATCCGCGAGACCCAGCACAATGTGTCGCTGAAGCTCGAGGAAACCGACGACGCCGACAAGTTCAAGGTCTCGGGCCGTGGCGAATTGCATCTGTCGATCCTGATCGAGACGATGCGCCGCGAAGGCTACGAACTCGCAGTATCGCGTCCGGAAGTCATCATCAAGGACGTCGACGGCCAAAAGATGGAACCGTACGAAAGCCTCGTCGTCGATCTCGAAGAACAATACCAGGGCGGCGTGATGCAGCGCCTCGGCGAGCGTCGCGGCCAGCTATTGAACATGGAACCCGACGGCAAGGGCCGCGTGCGCATTGACTTCATGATTCCTGCGCGCGGGCTGATCGGTTTCCAGACCGAGTTCCGCACGATCACCGCCGGCACCGGCCTGTTGTTCCACGTGTTCGATCATTACGGCCCGAAGTCCGAAGGCGCTATCGCCGAACGCCAGAACGGCGTGATGATTTCCAACGGCACCGGCCCGTCGCCCGCCTATGCGCAGATGTTCATGCAGGAGCGCGGCCGCCTGATGGTCGAGCCGGGCGAGGAAATCTACGAAGGCCAGATCGTCGGCATCCACGCCAAGGACAACGACCTCACCGTCAACGCCTTGCGCGCGAAACAGCTCACGAACTTCCGAGCGTCCGGCAAGGACGACAACGAGCAATTGACGCCTGCGGTGAAGCTGTCGCTCGAACAGGCACTGGAATTCATCGCCGACGACGAACTCGTCGAAGTGACTCCAGTCGCGATCCGCCTGCGCAAGAAGGAGCGCACCGAGAACGACCGCAAGCGTGCGTCGCGCGGTTGATACGCACGATCGACCAGTGATGACGAAATCGATGAACGATCCGAGCCACGTCGGCGAGCACCATCACATCAGCGCCAAGGAAGTGCGCCAGCATGCCGGGCCGTGGTTGATCGCCATCGGCGTGGCGATCAAATCCTTCCTAGCGCTGGCGACAGCGATCGGCCTGGAGTTCTGGGGCGCGCAGCGCATGCACGACTGGATCGGCATGCAGATCGAGCGCCACCACCTCAATCCGGAACACGGCTTCTTCGCGACGCTGTCGCAGCAGACCAGCCATGGCACCGTGCACCTTGTGGCGGCCGTGCTGGTGATCTACGCGAGCGTCCACGGTGCCGAAGCCTGGGGACTATGGCGCGACAAGGCGTGGGCTTCGTGGTTGGGCTGCGTCGGCGCGGCACTCTATCTGCCGGTCGATGGATTGGCGTTATGGCATCACCCCAACTGGATCACCGCGGCGGTCGTGGTCATCAACGTGCTGGTCGTGCTCGTCCTCGGGTGGAACATCCGCAACCTGCGTTCGCGACGCGCTGCAAGCTGACAGCAATCAGGTAGCGAGTGCGTTGCGCTTGCGCACGATCAACATCGCGATCTCCAGCGACTGTTCGTAATTCAACCGCGGGTCGACTGTCGAACGATAGGCGCGTTCCAGATCAGTTTCGGTCAGCTCACGCGCACCGCCTGTGCATTCGGTGACGTTCTCTCCGGTGAGTTCCAGATGCACGCCACCGAGTCTTGAACCGTGCGCCGCGTGGATCTCGAATGCTTGCTCGAGTTCGCTGCGGATCGCCGCGAACGGCCGCGTCTTGTAACCGTTCGACGTGCTCTCGGTGTTGCCATGCATCGGATCGGAAATCCACAGCACGCGACGTCCTTCGCGATGCAGCGCGTCGATCAACGGCGGCAGCAGCTCGCCGATGCGCGCAGCGCCGAAGCGGTGGATCAATGCGATGCGGCCCGGTTCGCGGTCGGGCGACAACACCTCCAGCAGGCGCAGCAGCATGTCGGGCGTCATCGCGGCGCCGACTTTCAATCCGATCGGATTGCGCACGCCACGCAGGTATTCGACATGCGCGCCATCGAGCGCCGCGGTGCGCATGCCGATCCACGGAAAATGCGTGGACAGGTTGAAGCAGCCCTGCTGGCGCGGCACTTGGCGCGTAAGCGCCTCCTCGTACGGCAACAGCAACGCTTCATGCGACGTATAGAAATCGGCACGGTTGAGGTTGTGCAGCGATTCGCCCGACAGCGTTTCCATGAAACGTACCGAGTCGCCGATCGCCGCGACCATGCGCCGGTATTCATCGGACAGCGGCGAATGGCCGACCCAATCGAGGTTCCAGTATTCGGGGTGGTGCAGGTCGGCGAATCCGCCATCGATCAAGGCGCGCACGAAATTCATCGTCATCGCCGAGCGCGCATGCGCTTTCAGCAAACGACGCGGGTCGGGCGTGCGCGCAGCGAGCTCGAACTCGGGGCCATTGATGATGTCGCCGCGATAACTCGGCAGGGTCGCGCCCCCGCGCGTTTCGGTATCGGCCGAACGCGGCTTCGCGTACTGGCCCGCGAAGCGGCCCACGCGCACGACCGGCTGGCGCAGCCCATGCACGAGCACGAGGCTCATCTGCAACAGCACCTTCAACCGGTTCGCGATGATTTCGGACGTGCAATCGCTGAAACTCTCGGCGCAATCGCCGCCCTGCAACAGAAAGCGCTTGCCTTCCTGCGCCTCGGCGAGTTGCTGCTTGAGCGAGAGGATTTCCCACGATGTCACCAGCGGCGGCAAACGGCGCAATTCGGCGAGCGTGGACTCGAGCGCGTCGGCGTCGGGATACTGCGGCAACTGCGTCGCCGCGCAAGCGCGCCAGCTTTGCGGCGCCCATGCGTCGATCTGCGTGGACGCATTCAATGAAGTCGGATTCGACGAAGTCTGCTGAGGCATGGTACGTGCGTGGCGGCATTGTTGCGGCGCAACAGGCATCATGCCACAGGGTTGGACATTGTGGAGATGGCACCGATCGAAGGATGGGAACCGAAAGACTTGCGCCGCTCGATGCGAACGATGGATGTGCGAATGATCGGTGTGCGGCTCATCCAATCAGCCCTTGCGACGAAACCCCGCGAACAACGCCCATGCCGCGAGCACGACGAGACTGATCATCACCCAGCCGGGCATCGCGAGGCCGAGGAAACGCCACGTCACTTGCGCGCATTCGCCCGATCCGCCGAACACCTTCACGATTGCCTTGCCGACGCTCATCATCTCCAGCATGTTCTTGAGCGGCGCTCCGCACGACGGCACCTGATCGGCCGGCAATGACTGTATCCACAAGTGCCGTGCGGCAACCGCGATGCCACCGAGCGCCATCATCAACGCAAGCAGGCTCCACGTCTTTCTTCCGCCCGGGGACTTAGGCGCTGCAAGGGCACCGAGCAGAAACACGATCCCCATTGCGATCACTGCGATGCGCTGGAAGATGCACAGGTTGCATGGCTCCTGGTGCAGGTAGATTTCCGAATACATCGCATAGCCCATCAACCCCGCGCAGGCCAATGCGCCGAGGAAGAAGCGGGTGCGGAATTGCGGGGAGTTCGAGGTCATGCTGCAAGTTTAACCGTCAGGATGGACAGGACAGAGCACCATCACAGACCACGCATTGCGCGTTTGGTTGCATGCGCGCGTAGCGGACAGCGGCGAGCATCGTCTTCACCCCACGAAAACCCCGGCATTGCCGAGGCTTAGATGGGCGCAAGCTTTCTGTTGCCGCGTTCAATGCTTTGGCTTGACCGAGGCATCAACCGGTTCGGCCGCCGGCCAGATCGTTCCTGACGATGCCCAGGAGGGCGCCGGAGAAGCAACCGAATGCCTGACGTTCCTGAAATCGGAACGGCCGTTGTTGTTGGTGACCGCGGCGCGAGCTAACGTTCCTCCACCCGGACTTAATGATGATGTCGCCATCAACGACGGGATCGTAGTCAGCGAAGCCATCGCCGTAGGACTTCCACTTGCCGGTCGCATGGTCGTGGGGTTGGTGGAAGGCAAGGATCCCATCGTCGTCGGACTCAACGGCGTTGCCGCCATCGTCAGGGAACCCGCTGATGCCGACGTTGCCGTCTTCGTGCTGGACTGCCCTTCAGTGGTCTTGACGATCGAACTCACGCTACGAGGAGCCGCTGGCCGGGCTGGCGTTCCGAAACCCGTGCCACGCGCCATTGCCGGGGTTCCCGGAAAGGCCACCAGCATCCCCACGACGAGCATGAGCAACGTCGATGACCGCGCTCCCCGCCTGTTTGCCCTGCGCAGCCCTCCGTTGTACGGATCTGCCTTGTACAAATTTGGATCGCTCATTCGGGATTCCTGATGTGACCGACCGGCATGCGATCGGATGTGCGTAATGCCAGCCAGAGCGGAGAGCCATTGAATTCTAGGGGTATGACCATAATTCCTGAATGGCAACAGCGTACCCCACAGATGTTCGCGCACCCCGGTATGAAATTCCAGCATCCATAGCGCCCGCTGGCGCTGGGCTATCCCTTGCGTTCAGCATCGGGTTTATTGGCCCAGCATTGACGGCGGTACTAAACTGATCGATTCGATAGATTCGAGGCACTACATGGCCCTGGATACAATCCGCATCCGCGGAGCACGTACGCACAACCTGAAGAACATCGATCTCGACCTGCCGCGCGACCGGCTGATCGTGATCACCGGCTTGTCGGGTTCCGGCAAGTCGTCGCTCGCGTTCGACACCATCTATGCCGAAGGCCAGCGCCGTTACGTCGAGTCGTTGTCGGCTTATGCACGGCAGTTCCTCAGCGTGATGGAAAAACCCGACGTCGACCACATTGAAGGGCTGTCGCCGGCGATCTCGATCGAGCAGAAATCCACCTCGCACAATCCGCGCTCGACGGTCGGCACGATCACCGAAATCTACGATTATCTGCGCCTGCTGTTCGCGCGCGTCGGCACGCCACGCTGCCCGGACCATCATTTTCCGCTGGAAGCGCAGACCGTCAGCCAGATGGTTGACCTGATGCTCGCTTCGAATCCGGAGCGTCGGTACATGCTGCTCGCGCCGGTCGTGCGCGACCGCAAGGGCGAACATGTGCAGATCTTCGACCAGTTGCGCGCGCAGGGTTTCGTGCGCGTACGCGTGGATGGGACGCTGTACGAAATCGACCAAGTGCCCGCACTCGCATTGCGCCAGAAGCACAGCATCGACGTGGTCGTCGACCGTTTCCGTCCGCGCGACGACATGAAGCAGCGCCTTGCAGAGAGTGTCGAGACCGCACTGAAACTTGGAGACGGGCTCGCTTCAGTCGTCGATCTGGACGATGCGTCAATCGCAGAAGTGCTGTTCTCCAGCAAGTTCTCCTGCCCGGTATGCGACTATTCGCTGCCTGAACTCGAACCGCGATTGTTCTCGTTCAACTCGCCAGCTGGCGCGTGCCCGACTTGCGACGGACTCGGCGTGACGCAATTCTTCGATCCGGCGCGCGTCGTCGGCCATCCGGAACTCAGCCTAGCGGCCGGCGCCGTGCGCGGTTGGGATCGCCGCAACGCGTACTACTTCCAGTTGATCGCGTCGCTCGCACGCCATTACGATTTCGACGTGAACACGCATTGGCAAGACCTGACCGACGACGTGCGCAACGCCGTGTTGAACGGCAGCGGTGGCGAGGTCGTCACGTTTTCGTACCTCACCGAAGCCGGCGGCCGCACCCAGCGCAAGCACAAGTTCGAGGGCATCCTGCCGAACCTCGAACGCCGCTACAAGGAAACCGAATCGCAGATGGTGCGTGAGGAATTGTCGAAGTACGTCAGCGACCGTCCCTGCCCGGAGTGCAACGGCGCACGCCTAAATCGCGCAGCGCGCAATGTCTTCGTCACCGACCGCAATCTGTCGGACATCGTGAAACTGCCGGTCGACGACACCTTGAAGTTTTTCGCAGGACTCGCGCTGCCCGGCTGGCGCGGCGAGATCGCGGTGAAGATCGTCAAGGAAATCCACGATCGCTTGCGTTTCCTCGTCGATGTCGGGCTCGATTATCTGACCCTGGATCGCAAGGCCGATTCGCTGTCCGGCGGCGAAGCGCAGCGCATCCGCCTCGCATCGCAGATCGGCGCGGGCCTGGTCGGCGTGATGTACGTGCTCGACGAACCATCGATCGGCCTGCACCAGCGCGACAACGAACGCCTGCTCGGCACGCTCACGCGCCTGCGCGATATCGGCAACACGGTGATCGTCGTCGAACATGACGAAGACGCGATCCGCATGGCGGACTACATCGTCGACATCGGCCCCGGCGCTGGCGTGCACGGCGGACGCATCGTCGCGCAGGGACAACTCGAAGACATCCTTGCCGCGCCGGAATCATTGACCGGCGACTATCTTTCGGGCAAGCGCCGCATCGAAATTCCGAAACTGCGCAACAAGCCGAACGCAAAGATGACCCTGCATCTGCTCGGCGCAACCGGCAACAACCTCAAGAACGTCGACCTAGCGATTCCGGCCGGCCTGTTCACCTGCATCACCGGCGTGTCCGGCTCTGGCAAATCAACGCTGATCAACGACACGTTGCAGGCGCTCGCATCGAACGAACTCAACGGCGCGTCGCAAACAGTCGCGCCATATCGCGAAGTCACCGGCATGGACCTGTTCGACAAGGCCGTGGACATCGACCAGTCGCCGATCGGTCGTACGCCGCGCTCGAACCCGGCGACGTACACGGGGCTGTTCACGCCGCTGCGCGAACTGTTCGCGCAGGTTCCCGAGTCGCGCGCGCGCGGATATTCGCCCGGACGTTTCTCGTTCAACGTACGCGGCGGTCGCTGCGAGGCTTGCCAGGGCGACGGACTGATCAAGGTCGAGATGCACTTCCTGCCCGATGTCTACGTACCCTGCGATGTCTGCAAGGGCAAACGCTACAACCGCGAGACTCTGGAAGTCCACTACAAGGGCTTCAACATTTCCGATGTGTTGAACATGACCATCGAGGATGCATTGAAATTGTTCGAGCCGGTGCCGTCGATCGCACGCAAGCTCGAAACCCTCGTCGATGTCGGCCTTAGTTACATCAAGCTCGGCCAGTCGGCGACCACGTTGTCCGGCGGCGAAGCGCAACGCGTGAAACTGTCGAAGGAACTGTCGCGCCGCGATACCGGCCGCACGTTGTATCTGCTCGACGAACCGACCACCGGCCTGCATTTCCACGACATCGAGCACCTGCTCGCGGTGCTGCACCGCCTGCGCGACGACGGCAACACGATCGTGGTGATCGAACACAACCTCGATGTGATCAAAACCGCGGATTGGGTGCTCGACCTCGGCCCGGAAGGCGGCCATCGCGGCGGCCAGATCATTGCGACAGGCACACCGGAAGACATCGCCGCGAATCCGGCATCGCACACAGGACGTTTCCTCGCGCCGCATCTGCTTTCGTCGCGTCTTGTTTCGGCAAACGAGAACGAGCCACGCAAAGCGAGGCCGCGCCACGGCGAAGCACACAAACCCATGCGGCGGCGGAAGACCGGAACATGAGCGCATCGGAAGACTCGACGGCATTGCCGCCAAGTACGAATTCGAGCTTGATTTTCCGCACCGAACTCGCGGTGCGCTGGCGCGATCTCGACGCGTTCAACCACGTGAACAACGCGATGTACCTGCGTTATCTCGAAGAGGCGCGACTGCGCTGGCTGCTGACACTTGATGGCCCGTGGATGGACGCGCATGTCGCGCCGGTCGTCGCATCCGCACTGGTGAATTTCAAGCGGCCGATCGCATGGCCGGAGGATGTCGTCGTCGAACTGTTCGTCGATCGCGTCGGCAACAGCAGCTTCACCCTCGGCCATCGCATCCTGTCGGCGAAGGATGCATCCGTGTTGTATTGCGACGGCCACGTGGTGATGGTGTGGTTCGACAGCCGCACCGGGAAATCCTCATCGCTGCCGGAAAGCGTACGTGCCGCCTGCACGTCTTCATGACTCAGTGCGCCGACACCGGCCCCTCTGCGCGCACCATCGCGACCACAGTGAGCGCGGTGCCATCGGCGAAATGCAGGCGGAAACGCACTTGGTCGCCGCTATTCAGTTGGCGCTTCGGCTCCATCAACATCAGGTGCAATCCGCCCGGCTCGAAGCGCAGGCTGCCGCCGGCCGGAATGGCCTGATCGCCAGCCGGACGCATCGTGCTGACGCCGTTGACGATCACCGACTTGTGCAATTCGACGCTGCCGAACGCATCGCTCTGCGCCGATTTGAAAACCGCTGGCACATTGCCGTCGTTGCGCACGGTCATGTATCCGGCCAGCATCATTGCGCTCGGCGGCGCGGCGCGCACCCATGCAGCTTCCACATGTACGCCCTTCGGCGGCGCAAGCAGCATGTTCGGCACCGTAGCGGTGTGTGCAGCACTCGACATTGTCATCGGTGGCGCGCCGATGGCATTCATCGTGGCGGCGATGGCGATCACAGCGAGCAGCCGGCGCAGCATTGAAGTTTTCATGCGCTGATTTTACCGCGCGATCGCGATGATGCGTTATCGTCGCGTCATCCACTGGAGCACGCCATGATCGAGCAGACCCAACACGGTTCCATCCGCGAAATCCGCCTCGCACGCCCGCCGGTCAATGCGCTGAATCCGGACTTGCTGATCGCGCTGCGCAATGCGGTCGAAGCCGCGCCGGATGCGGGCGCGCGCGCGATCGTCCTTTCCGGCGGACCGAATGTCTTCTCCGGTGGAATGGACGTGCCGCACTTGCTCGGGCTTGAAGGCGCCGCGCTGAAAGCTGCGTGGCACAGCTTTTTCGATGCCTGCATCGCGATCGCGAAATCGCCGGTTCCGGTCGTCGCCGCGATCGCCGGCCACGCGCCCGCCGGCGGCTGCGTGCTCGCGCTGTGCTGCGACTACCGGGTGATGGCGCGCTCGCCCGATCCCTCGAAACCATTCCGGATCGGGCTCAACGAAGTGCAGGTCGGACTCGCAGTGCCCGAATCCATCCAGCACCTGTTGCGCCGCGTGGTCGGCAGGTATCGTGCCGAACGCCTGCTCGTCGCAGGCGCGATGCCGAACGCCCAACAAGCGCATGCGATCGGACTCGTCGACGAAGTCGTCGCACTCGACGAGGTCAAACCGCGCGCCATCGCATGGCTGACCGAACTGCTCACCCTGCCCTCCGCGCCGATGCTCGCCACGCGCGCACTCGCGCGCGCGGACATCGTCGATGCACTCACCGACCCGAAGCGCATCGACCTGGATCGCTTCCTCGATGCATGGAACGAGGCCGATACGCAGAATGCGTTGCAGGCGTTGGTGGCGCGGCTGAAGAAATAAAACAGGAATCTCTGCATTCGACCCAAAGGCGCCGATCGCGACCGGCTGCTTCGCAGCTGTTCCGTTGAAAAGACAGGGCAGGCGGAGCTGCCAGATAGGGCGACGCAAGGCAGGATGCAGTAACGAAACGCTACACTCGTCCACTTGCCGGCTGTTCGGGGACGTGCTGCGTGGAAGACTTCGTTGAGCGCCTGAAGCAGCGCAAACTGGTGCAATGGGCGCTGGCCTATGCGGCCGCTGCGTTCGCGCTGATCCAGGTGCTCGACATCGTCTCGCAGCGTTTCGGCTGGCCGAGCGCGCTCGAGCGCTTCGCCATCGTCGCGATGGCGGTCGGATTCTTCGTGACGCTGGTGCTGGCCTGGTATCACGGCGAGCGTGGCGCGCAGAAGACCACGAGCACCGAGCTGCTGATACTCGCTTTGCTGCTGGCGATCGGCGGTGTGGTGGCATGGCGGCTGGTGCCCACTCCGGCTGCTACGCAGGAGACTGCAGCAAAGAGTGCACTTGTAATGGGCCCGGCCGCAGCAATCCCGGACAAGTCTATCGCGGTGCTGCCGCTGACGAACGAAAGCGGCGACAAGGATCAGCAGTATTTTTCCGATGGCCTGTCGGAGAACCTGATCGTGACGCTTTCGCAGTTTTCCGGGCTGAAAGTGATCGGTCGCAATTCTTCATTCCAGTTCCGCGAAACGAAAGATGACAGCCGCACGATTGGAACCAAGCTTGGCGTGGCGAGCTTGTTGGAAGGCAGCGTGCAGCGCGCGGGCGACGCGGTGCGCATCAGCGCCGAACTGATCCATGCGGCCGATGGCAGCACGATCTGGACACAGCATTACGACCGTCCGTACAAGGATCTGTTCAAGTTGCAGGACGATATCGCGCAGTCCGTCGCAGGAGCGCTGAAGGCGAAGCTGTTGCCGGGCGATTCAACAGCAGCACAAACCGACCGGCCGCCGAGCGGCAACCTCGATGCCTACACCGCCTACCTGCAAGGCAACTTTCTCGATGCGCACAACACCGAGGCGGACTTGCGCCAAGCGATCGAGCAATACACCAAGGCGACGCACCTGGATCCGCAGTACGCACTGGCCTGGGCTGCCTTGTCGCAGTCGGCGGGACGGCTAGCCTCGGCATTCCTTGGCGGCGCGGAACAACAGAGGCTCGAAGCGCAGTCGCTTGATGCATCGAACAAGGCGCTGATGCTCGAACCAAACCTGGCCGCAGCGCATGCGGCGCGTGGCGAAGTATTGGGCTTCCTCGATTTCGACTGGAGCGGAGCGGAGGCCGAGTTCCGCCGCGCCCTTCGACTCGCGCCGGGAAATACCGAGGCGACGGAAGGCCTCGGCGTCCAGGTCGGTGCCCGAGGAGATCCGCAGCAGGCGATCGGATTGCTTCGGCAATCGATCAATTCCGAACCGATGCGAGCGGCAGGGTTCATGTTGCTATCCCGGTACCTGGTGTCGGTCGGCCACATCGACGAAGCCGATCAGGCGATCCGCAAGGCGATCGCGCTGGCGCCAAGATCCGGCATTTTCGACGCGACGCTGGTGATGATCGACATCCAGCGCAACGATGCCGCGGCGGCGTTGGCCGACGCGCAACGGGCATTGCCGAGCCCCTGGCAGGATTTTGCCTTGGCGATGGCGCTGCAGATCGGCGGCGATCGCGCAAGCGCGGATGCGGCACTGAAGCATCTGATCGACAAGAATGCCGAGGGCATGGCCTACCAGATCGCTCAGGTTTACGCCTTGCGCCGCGATCCGGACAAAGCCTTCGAGTGGCTGGATCGCGCCTGGGCGAACCGCGACACCGGCATCCAGTTCCTACTCGTCGATCGCTTCCTGCTCCGTTACCGAAACGATCCCCGCTTCGCGGCGTTCTGCAAGAAAGTGGGGTTGCTGACCACGACCGAAGCGAAGGCAATGCCATGAGCATCGAGCCGTCCTTCTTTGCCGAACTCAACCGCCGCTAGCAGTCCTGTTGCCGTCTTGTTGGGCGCGAGGACAAGTGCGATTTTCGATTGACAGCTATCTGGCCGCTCAATCGATCAGGCGAATGACCGGTGTGGGCCGATAGCAGATGTTCGACCACCTCAACTCTAAAAACGATCAACCATTCCGATTGCGATTGGTCGCGATGGATCGCTGATCCATCCACTCCACGAATCCGCATACAGCCGCGCGCCGTGGAGGCGTGCGTGTTCCATCGCAAGCAGTCCGTGGCAGGCGGTGACGCCTGAACCGCACATCATCACGACTACATCCGGCGATCGATCACCGATGAGCGCGCGGTATTCGTCCGCGAGTTCGGCGGCAGGACGAAAACGTCCGTCGGCTTGCAGGTTGAGCGAGTAAGGACGATTGATCGCGCCGGGCACGTGGCCTGCTTTGCTGTCGAGCGGTTCGATATCGCCGCGAAAACGCTCGGAGGCGCGCGCGTCGATCAGCACGGGCGCATTGGCGTCCGATGGCTCCAGCAATTCGGTGGCATCCGCGAGCAGCGATGGATTGTAGTCTGCGATGTATGAGGTTCGCGCTAGTTGCGGCAATTCGGTGCTGGTCGGCAGTCCCAGCTGCATCCAGCGCGCGAATCCGCCATCGAGCACCGCGACGTTCCCGTGTCCGAGCAGCCGCAGAAGAAACCACGCACGCGCCGCTGCCATGGCACCATCGCGCCCGTCGTACACGACAACCTGGTGCTCAGGCGTGATTCCCCACGCGCCCAGACGCGCGCAAAAATCGGTCGCAGCGGGCAATGGATGCCGGCCGTGGCCGCGACGGCCGTGATCGGACAAGTCGCGATCCAGATGCGCATACACCGCGCCGGGCAAATGACCAGCCGCGTAATCGCGTTCGCCCTGCGCGGGATCGGCCAATCCGAAGCGCGCATCGATCAATGTCAGCTTCTCTGAAGAACTTGCGGATCGTTCCAGCGCATCTGCAAGTTCTTCTGCCGAAACCAGCGTGCTCCAACGCATCGATGCGGTGTTCGCGTTCATCGCGCAGCCTCCAGCCGTTCGCGCAGGTTGATCAGCATCGCTGCGGTCGCGCCCCAGATGCGCTGCTGCTCGAACGCGTACTCGTAGTAGTGGCGCATCCTGCCCGCGTACTCGCGCGCGACGCAGCGGATATTCGACGCATCCATCAGATAATCCAGCGACACCTCGAACACATCGGCGACTTCGCGCGAATCGAGCGTCGGTTCGTAGTCGGGGGCGATGCTTGCAACCACCGGATACACGTGGAATCCGCTGATCGTGTCGAACGGATCGAGATAGCCGAGCGGTTCGATCTGCGCTGCGACGAGTCCTATTTCCTCGTGCGCCTCGCGCAATGCTGCGGCGACCGGATCGGTATCGCTGGCCTCGATGCGACCGCCCGGGAAGCTGACCTGCCCCGCATGCGTGCGCATGTCCTCGGTGCGCAAGGTCAGCATCACTTGCCAACCGGTCTCGCGCGGAACCAGCCCGACCAGCACGGCTGCGGGAGCGAGCGCGATGGCGTCGGGAAGCAGATCGTCGTGCTCCGCGCGATTCCATGCCGAGTCGCTCGGCGTGGACGACAACGCGAGCAGCGCGCGGCGAAGATCGGCGATGCCCGCATGCCGATGCAGCCGTTGCGTCGCGGCGCGTGCTGGCAGGATCTCGTCCATGAAACGCAATCGCGTCGTATTGTCGAACGACATCCATCCCGCGATTTCGCTGCCGGTGCGATGGCAACCTTCGCATTGGCCGGACGCATCGAGCCGGCAAGTGCCGATGCAGGGGCTGAGGACGGCTGGCTGGAAACTCATGCCAACTAGGGTAGCGCAGGCATAGCGACGAAAATGCATTGGCGACAAATCAATGTCCCCTGCTTCATCAAATCAATCTCTTGTCATCATCTCTTCGCGATATCAATCACTTCACGACATCGACGATCTTGATGTCAAACATCACAGCCCGGTTCGGCCCGATCGGCGAACCCGGTCCGCTGCCATAGGCTTGCTCGGGTGGCAGCAGGATTTCCCAGTGCGCGCCCTGGCGCATCATCGGCAGCATCTGCTTGATACCGGCAAGCGGCGATTCGTTGATGACGACCGTTGTCGGTTGCGGGTTCGCGCTGCCGTAGCTGGTCGCGAACTCCTGTCCCGTTGAAATCGATGCGCGATACAGGATGCGTACCTGTCCATCGGCACGCACTGCGGGACCATTGCCATCCTCGATCACGCGGTACTGGATGCCGTTGGGCAGCGCTCTTACGCCGGGCTTCGCGCGATTCTTTGCGAGGAACCATTCACTGGCGGCCTTGTTGTCGGCTGACGCCTTGTCGAAATTGGCTTTCGCCTGCGCGAGCAAGCGCTGTTGCATGGCGTGCAGCACCTGCGCCATCTGTTGCGGCGGCAGCGCGGGCGACTTGTGCGCCATGCCGTTCTGGATCGCGCGCTCCAGCGTCGCCTGATCGACGTCGATGTTGCGGTCGGCAAGGCTGCGGCCGAGATCGTAACCCACCGCATAGCTGACCTTGCCCTTGTCCGAAGTGACGTCCTGCGCGATCGCCGCAGACGCGCCCATGAGCGCGGAAGCAAGGGCCAGCAAACGCAATGACATCGAGCATCTCCGTTGGATTCAGCGTCTGGATTGAATAAATGGATCGCACGCCGCAATCGCGCATGCGCCGGCCGCAAGCTAGGATAGCCGTCGAGGCATCGATCGCACCACAACCGACCACGGAACCGCAACCAAGTTCCGCGCACGCCACCATTCATTCCGCCACGCAGCGCATCCCAACCAACGCATCCTGGAACCCCATGTCGAACGCCACGACCGAATACCCCCATTTGTCGATCCAGCACCTATTGATCGAGGACCGCGCGGGCATCCGCATTGTTACCATCAACCGGCCCGACAAGCTCAACGCACTCAATCGCGCTGTGCTCGAAGAACTGCAGGCGGCATTCGCGCAGATCGCCGCCGACCCGAGGGTGCGCGCGGTGGTATTGCGCGGCGCCGGCGGCAAGGCCTTCGTCGCTGGCGCGGACATCGCCGAGCTCGCGGCGTTGAATCCGGTCCAGGCACGCGACTTTTCGCGCTGCGGGCAGCAGATGATGCGCAGCATCGAGATGCTCGGCAAACCGGTGATCGCGATGATCGGCGGTTTCGCGCTCGGCGGCGGCATGGAACTCGCGATGTGCTGCCACCTGCGCATCGCCGCGGACACCGCGAAGTTCGGGCAGCCCGAAATCAACCTCGGCGTGCTGCCCGGGTTTGGCGGAACGCAGCGACTGCTGCGGCTCGTTGGTCGTGGCGCAGCGCTGGAACTGTGCCTGGTCGGCAAGCCGATCGATGCACAGCGTGCGTACGAACTGGGTATCGTGAATCGCGTCGTGCCGCTCGATCAACTCGAAGACACCGTGTTCGTGCTGGCCGCTCAATTCGCAGCGGCGGCACCGCAGGCCCTGCGCGGCATCCTCGACGCGATTCTGGTCGGTGGCGAATGCGGCATCGAGGCCGGCCTGGATTACGAGACGCTGGCCTTCGCCGTCTGCACGTCGACCAACGACATGCGCGAAGGCACGGCGGCGTTCCTCGAACGTCGCAAACCGGTTTTCCGCGGCGACTGATCGATGGCCGTCGCGACTTCATCGTCCGACACCGAGCAACCGTGCATCCGCTGTGGCGCGTGCGCGACGGTGTGCCCGGCGCAGTTGCATCCGCAGCGTTTGCTGCTGCAATTGCGCGATGGACATTTGCGCGCCGCGGAAAACGACGGCGCCATGGACTGCACCGAATGCGGCCGTTGCGACACGGCGTGTCCGAGCCGGATTCCGTTGCTGCAGCGCTATCGCGAGGCGAAGCGGGCGCTCCGCGAAGCGGCGGCGCGCCGTGAAGTGGCGATGGCTGCACGCGAGCGTTACCGCGCACGCCAGCTGCGGCTGGGCCGCGATGAAGAACAACGCACTGAACGCCATGCCGCACGCAGTGCGGATTTGACCAGCGGCGATGCGGTCGCCGCTGCCATCGCACGCGCGCAGGCAAAACGCGCCGCGCTTCGCAACGATCCGGAAAAATGACTGTGCGTACATTCGCAGCAATGGTCATCGGCCCATGAACGCCGCCGCGCGCCACGAACTGTTTGCCCGCCTGCGCGAACTCGACCCGCATCCGCGCACCGAACTCGTGTACGCGTCGCCGTTCGAATTGCTGGTCGCGGTCGTGCTGTCGGCGCAGGCGACCGATGTCGGCGTCAATCGGGCGACGAAGCATCTGTTTCCGGTCGCGAACACGCCGCGCGCAATCCTCGATCTTGGCGAAGACGGACTCAAGCACTACATCGCGACGATCGGCCTGTTCAACAGCAAGGCAAAACACATCATCGCGACCTGCAGGATGCTGATCGATGTGCACGACAGCGAAGTCCCCGACGATCGCGCCGCGCTCGAAGCGTTGCCTGGCGCCGGTCGCAAGACCGCGAATGTCATCCTGAATGTCGCGTTCGGGCATCCGACCATTGCGGTCGACACCCACATCTTCCGCGTGTCCAACCGCACCGGACTTGCACCTGGCAAGACCGTCGAAGCAGTCGAACACAAGCTGCTCAAACGCGTGCCCGCCGAGTTCCGCCAGCACGCGCATCACTGGCTGATCCTGCATGGACGCTACGTGTGCAAGGCACGCAAACCGGATTGCCCGCAGTGCGTGATCCGCGATCTGTGCCACTTCAAGGCCAAGACGCCCGGCAACAAAACCGTCACATGAAAAATGCGCTGTGCAGGGATGCACGCGTGTCGCGACAGGCAGGATGCCGGTAGCGACCGCTATGCAGGGATGCAGGCGCCGCGAGCGCAGGGATGAGCAGAAGCGACCAATTCATGTTACGACTGTCACACGAACGTAATCCTAACGACCTAACCTGCGCCCACTTTCTCCAACACCAAGGCGCAATCACATGAAACTCCTGCCCAGCCTGCTGGCCGTCGCGGTTTTTGCGGCGCTATCGGCTCCTGCCCATGCCGAAGTCGCCATCGACCAGTTCGATTTCTTCGGCGGCAGCGAAGTCACGTTCGAAGGACTGATCCAAGCCGACCTCGACGAATTCCACAAGGACGTGAAGGACCTCAACAATTCCACAGGCGACGGCCTCAAGAGCGACGCCAACATGCGCCGCGCCGAACTCGTGCTCAAGGGCAAGGGCGTTCACTACGACTGGGTCCTGGGTTACGACGCCCGCGCCGCCAAGTTCCTCGACACCAACGTGAAGTGGAAGTTCAGCGCGAATACCGGCCTGACCGTCGGCCAGTTCAAGCAGCCCAATTCGCTCGAAGAACTGTCCAGCACCAAGAACAACGACTTCATTTCCAAGGCGATGGTGACCAACACCTTCGGCATCGCGCGCCGCCTCGGCGTCGGATTCAACACCGGCGGCGACAACTGGACGGCGACCGGCAGCGTGTTCGGTCGCGAACTGACCCGCAACCTCGGCGAAGGCAACGGCTTCGGCGGACGCGTGACCTGGGCACCGATCATGGACTCCGACAACACGGTTCACCTGGGCCTGTCGGGCGTCGACTACAAGTCGCGGGATGCCACCTTCCCCGGTGACGGCCACACCCAGTTTCGCGCGCGGCCCGACGCGGATCTCGCAGGCGCCCGGCTGGTCGACACCGGCCTGTTCACGGACGGCAACCGCATCCGCACGGTCGGGCTGGAGGCAATGTGGATCCATGGTCCCTTCAGGCTGCAGAGCGAGTACATGAACAGCAGCACCTCGCGCATGACCCACCCGGATTTCAATGCCGACGCATGGTACGTGCAGGGCGTGTGGAACATCACCGGCGAGAAGTTCGGCTACAAGGCCGGCGTGCCGACCACGCCGTTGCCGAACGAACCCGCCAGCGGCATGTGGCAGGTCGGCTTGCGCTACGACGCGATCGATCTCAATGACGGCAGCCTCACGCCGGGTGCCCCTCCGATCGTCAATGGCGTGCTGGGCGGCAAGGAGCACAACCTCACCCTCGGCGTGAACTGGTACTGGCATTCGAACTTCAAGTTCATGGTGAATTACGTGAACGTGCAGAGCGACAAGTACAGCACCACGACGCTGACGACGGTCAAGGACAACCCGAACATCATCGAGGCACGCGCACAGTTCTACTTCTGATCCACTGCACGGCACTCGCCGACTGTGGGATGCGCGATCCGTCAGAGTGGCAGGTGCGCCCATGGACTGGCGCACCTGCTTTTCACGCCGCCCCGCGGGGCGGCGGCAGGAGGCGGCCTCGCAAGCAACGTAGCGGCACCGCTGTCATCTTATCGTCATGCAAATGCCTTCTCATGGCGCTACTGCCGGTTCACCGGCCAGCGTATTTCAACCAGAATTGTCCCCATCCAGGAGTTCGACGTGTCCATCTCGATCAAGTCCCTTCTCGTCGCTGCGGGCATGACCGCCCTGATCGGCGCCAATGCGAACGCAGCCGAAAACTTCACGGGCGCAGGTTCGTCGTTCTTCCTTCCGATCATGTCCAAGTGGTCGTCCGACTACAACAAGGCGACCGGTAACAAGGCGAACTACCAGTCGATCGGGTCCGGCGGCGGCATCGCCCAGATCGAGGCCGGCACGGTCGATTTCGGCGCATCCGATGCGCCGCTGAAGCCCGAAGTCCTCAAGCAGTTCAACCTCGCGCAGTTCCCGGCGGTGATCGGGGGCGTGGTGCCAGTGGTGAACATCAAGGGCATCGCCCCGGGCAAGATCCGCTTCACCGGCCCGCTGCTCGCCGACATGTTCATGGGCAAGGTGACGACCTGGAACGATCCGGAAGTCGTGGCCGCCAATCCCGGAGTGACGCTTCCCGCCCAGAAGATCACGATCGTGCATCGCGCCGATGGTTCCGGCACCACCTTCAATTTCGTCAACTATCTAGCCAAGGTCAGCCCGGCCTGGAAGAGCGGTGTCGGCGAAGGCACGACCGTCAAATGGCCGGTCGGTATCGGCGGCAAGGGCAATGAGGGCGTTGCCGCCTACGTGAAACAGATCAACGGCGGCCTCGGCTACGTCGAGCTGTCGTATGCGCTGCAGAACAAGCTCACCTACGCCGGCATGCAGAACGCGGCCGGCAATTGGGTGCAGCCCAATTCCGAGAGCTTCGGTGCCGCTGCTGCCAGCGCGGACTGGGCGCATGCGCAGGATTTCTACCTGGTGATGACGAATGCCCCAGGCGCCGATTCCTGGCCGATCACCGCGACGGTGTTCATGATCATGCAGAAAGCGCCGAAGACCCCGGCCAATTCCAAGGCGGCGCTGGACTTCTTCCGCTGGGCTTACACAAATGGCGACGCGCAGGCGAAGGCACTCGACTACGTACCGCTCCCCGACGCGCTGGTCCAGCAAGTCAAGGCCCACTGGGCAACGAACCTGAAGTTCTGATCGGTTCCGCGGATCATGATCCTGACGGCATGACCCGGATCGCAATACCATGCGCACGCGCACCCGATGGGGCGCGTGCGTTTTCTTCTTCGAGGCTGCCGCCATGTCGAGTGCGATGACCTTGCCGAGCACGCCAGCGATCGTCGCATCGGACGCGCAGTCGTCCGCGGATGCACGCAATGACCAGCTGTTCCGCTGGCTGGTCGCCGGGTGCGGCTTGCTGGTCATGTCGTTGCTGCTTGGCGCAGCGCTCTCGATGGCCTGGGGTGGACGTCAGGCATTCATGACGTTCGGACTGCACTTTTTCACGTCCACCGAATGGGACATCAACGCCGGGAAGTTCGGCGCGCTGGTGCCGATCCTCGGTACCTTGGTGACGGCGCTGATCGCGATCCTGATCGCGGTGCCCGTCAGCTTCGGGATCGCGCTGTTCCTCACCGACGTCGCTCCGCAATGGATGCGCACGCCGGTGGGTACCGCGATCGAGCTGCTCGCCGGCATTCCGTCGATCATCTACGGCATGTGGGGTTTTTTCATCTTCGTGCCGATCATGAGCACCTATGTCCAGCCGTGGCTGATCAACCACCTCGGCGACGGCACCGACGACGCCGGCAAGCCCACCGGCCTCGGGCTGTCGATGTTCTCCGGCGCGCCGATCGGCGTGGGCGTCCTCACCGCCGGCATCGTGCTCGCGGTGATGATCACCCCGTTCATTTCCTCGGTGATGCGTGAGGTCTTCCTGACGGTGCCGTCGCGACTGAAGGAATCGGCGTTCGCACTCGGCTCCACGCGCTGGGAAGTGCTGTGGGACATCGTGCTGCCTTATACACGGACGGCTGTGATCGGCGGGGTCTTTCTCGGTCTCGGCCGCGCACTCGGCGAGACCATGGCAGTGACGTTCGTGATCGGAAATTCCCACGACTTCAGCACCTCGCTGATCATGCCGGGGACCTCGATCGCCGCGACGATCGCGAACGAGTTCAACGAGGCCAGCGGCGACCTGCACCGCTCGGCGCTGATCGCGCTCGCCTTCGTGCTGTTCATCGTCACGTTCGTGGTGCTGGCGATCGCGAAACTGATGCTGCGCCAGCTCGCGCGACGCGAGGGCAAGTGATGGCCACCGGGACTTTCGCGTCGTCGCCCAGGGATGCCGAGCAGCTGTATCGCCGCCGCCGCTTCACCAATGCGATCGCCTTGATCCTGTCGGGAATTGCCACCCTGTTCGGCTTGTTCTTCCTCACCTGGATCCTGTGGACCACGGTGAGCAAGGGCTTCAGTGCGCTGAACCTCGACCTGTTCACCAAGCTGACCCCGCCTCCAGGCGAAAAGGGCGGCCTGCTCAACGCGATCTTCGGCACCGTGATGCTGAGTTTCATGGGCATCGCGATCGCGACCCCGATCGGCGTCGCCGCCGGCACCTATCTGGCCGAATACGCAAAGATGCGCCCGATCGGCGAGGCGATCCGCTTCGTCAACGACATCCTCTTGTCGGCACCTTCGATCGTGCTTGGCATGTTCGTCTACACCCTCATCGTGCTGCCGACCGGCAAGTATTCGGCGATCGCCGGCGGCGTCGCCCTCGCGCTGATCGCGCTGCCGGTGATCGTGCGCACGACCGACGAAATGCTGCGACTGGTCCCGAGCGCGATGCGCGAGGCCGGCCTATCGCTCGGTGTCCCGCAATGGAAGGTCACGATGCAGGTACTGTACCGATCGGCGCTGCCTGGCATCGTCACCGGCGTATTGCTGGCGCTCGCAAGGATCACCGGCGAGACCGCGCCGTTGCTGTTCACCGCGTTCGGCAACCTGTTCTGGAGCGCTGACCCGACCAAGCCGATCGCTTCACTGCCGGTCGTCGTCTACCAGTTCGCACAAGCCCCCGACGACGGCTGGAACGCGCTCGCGTGGGCCGGAGCGCTGCTGATCACGCTGTTCGTGCTGTTGCTCTCCGTCACCGCACGTTCCATCCTCCTGCGCAACAAGGTGAGCAATGACTGACACCCGATTCGCGGTCTTTCCGACCAAGACGATGTCCGCCGTCCCGACTGCGCAGTCCGCCGTTGGACCAAAGATGCAGGCGCGCAACCTGGCCTTCTCGTACGCGGGCTTCGAGGCCCTGCGCAACATCAACCTGGACATCGCCGAGCGGCGGGTGACGGCGCTGATCGGCCCGTCGGGCTGCGGCAAGTCGACCCTGCTGCGCATCTTCAACCGCATTTATTCGATCTACCCGAAACAGGTGGCTACGGGCGATGTCCTGCTGGACGGCGAGAACATCCTGGATCCGCGCTATTCGCTGAACCGCCTGCGCAGCAAGGTCGGCATGGTGTTCCAGAAACCGGTCCCGTTCCCGATGTCGATCTACGACAACATCGCCTACGGCATCCGCCACTACGAAAAGCTGTCGCGCGCCGACATGGACGTGCGCGTCCAGCAGGCGCTCGGCCAGGCCGCGTTGTGGGACGAGGCCAAGGACAAGCTCAAGCAAAATGCGCTCGGCCTTTCCGGCGGCCAGCAGCAACGCCTGTGCATCGCACGCGCGGTCGCGCTGCGGCCCGAGGTGATCCTGCTCGACGAACCCACCTCGGCACTCGACCCGATCGCGACCGGCAAGATCGAACAGCTTGTGAGCGAGCTCAAGAACGATTTCACGATCGCGATCGTCACCCACAACATGCAGCAGGCGGCGCGCGTCTCGGATTTCACCGCCTTCATGTATCTCGGCGAACTCGTCGAGTTCGGCGAAACCCAGACGGTGTTTACCAAGCCGGTCAAGAAACAGACCGAGGACTACATCACCGGAAGATTTGGCTAATTTTTCGCGCTTGCGAACTGACTTAACGTCAGTTCGCGCGAAAAATTAGGTCCGGAGCAGGAGCGTAGGGTGGAGCCACTTGATGAGCGCAGGATGCGCGAATTTAGTGGCAAAGAAACGCAATGCATCGATACCCATTTCACGAGAACACAATGAACAGCAACCCCAGCGAACACATCGTCAAAAGCTTCGACACCGAACTCGCGCGCCTGACCGGCGAAATCGTGCGCATGGGCGAGATCGCGGTCGCTCAACTCGAAGCCGCGATGGACGTACTCGAGCGCCGCGACAGCCACGCCGCCGAACGCGTGATCCAGAACGACGATGCGATCGACAGCCTAGAAGACGCTGTCGGCCACGACGTCGTCAAACTGCTCGTCATGCGCCAGCCGATGGCGCGCGACCTGCGGGAGGTACTGGCCGCGCTGCGCATCGCATCCGACATCGAACGCGTCGGCGACTACGCGGCGAATCTCGCAAAGCGTTCGATGGTGCTGAATCTCGCGCCGCCGGTGGCGCACGCGCGCGGTTTGCCGGCGCTGGCCGAACTCGCCGCCGAGATCATGCGCGAGGTGATCGGCGCTTACCGCGATCGCGACGCCGAACGCGCAATCGTCGCGCGCGCGCGCGATGCCGAGCTGGATACGCTCTACACCGGCCTGTTCCGCGAACTGTTGACCTACATGATGGAAGATCCGAGATACATCACCTCCTGCACGCACCTGCTGTTCATGGCCAAGAACATCGAGCGCATCGGCGACCACGCGACCAACATCGCCGAGAACATCTGGTTCCTCGTGCATGGCGACGAGTCGATGCCGGCGCGCGAAAAGCGGGATTTCACGATGCATGCCTGAGGATCGGGAATCTGACTGCGGAGACAGGAAGTCGCAGCGAATAGCGACGCTGCCCGAAGCGCTGGCCGCAGGAGCGTGCAGTCAATCGGTAATCGGGAAGTTTACGTCGACCACTGCGCGAATGCTGCAAGGGATTGCAAGCGTTTTCTACGCGCATTCGTGTCTTTCACGAGTTAAAATTCTTCTGTCGGTCGGCCGGTCCCGGGACACCCGGCCTGATATCCTGCAGCGATGAATGAACACACGATTCCCGCACGCATGGCGCAGCGATTTCGCGGATTCCTGCCGATCGCGGTGGATGTGGAAACCGGCGGTTTCGACTGCAATCGCCATGCCTTGCTCGAGATCGCGGTGCAGCCGATCGTGATGGACGACGAAGGCTGGCTCTGGCCCGGCGAAATGACCAGCACGCACGTGATTCCGTTCCCCGGTTCGGTGATCGATCCGAAATCGCTGGAGATCACCGGCATCGACGTGGATCATCCGTTCCGCGCCGCGCGCGACGAGAAAGCCTCGCTCGACCATGTGTTCGCTCCGGTGCGCGCGGCCGCGCGCGATGCCGGCTGCCAGCGCGCGATCCTGCTCGGCCACAACGCGTTCTTCGATCTCGGTTTCGTCAACGCGGCTGTCGCGCGCACCGCGCACAAGCGCAACCCGTTCCATCCGTTCAGTACGTTCGACACGGTGTCGCTCGCCGGTATGGCGTACGGGCAAACCGTGCTCAGTCGTGCTGTACAAGCCGCAGGCCTGGACTGGAACAACGATGAAGCGCATTCGGCCGTCTACGACACCGAGCGCACCGCGCAATTGTTCTGCACCATCCTCAACCGCTGGCACGCGGCGCAAACCGGGCGCAACATTCCGTATGCACGCGCGGTTAATCTCGCGACACCAGCCAATATCGATAGCGCGTCATAGCCTTTTGGAACATGCGGAGCGCCGCCGATCGGATGGAACGCGGTCGCAGCGTACGCGATCATCGAGGCAATCGACCAGGAGTCCGCCATGATCCACGACAACATCCTCGGCACCGTCGGCAACACGCCCATCGTGCGCATCAACAAGCTCGCGCCCGCGCATGTGCGCATGTACGCGAAGCTGGAAGCATTCAACCCGATGTCCTCGGTCAAGGACCGGCTCGCGCTCGGCATCATCCTCGACGCCGAAGCACGTGGCGTGCTCAAGCCCGGGCAGATGGTGATCGAGGCGACATCGGGCAACACCGGCATCGCGCTCGCGATGGTCTGCGCTGTGCGCGGCTATCCGTTCGTCGCGTTCATGAGTGAAACGTTCTCGGTCGAGCGTCGCAAACTGATGCGCGCTCTCGGCGCGAAAGTGATCCTGACGCCCGCTGCGGCGCGCGGCAGCGGCATGGTCAAAATGGCAGCGGAATTCGCGGCGAAACACGGCGCTTTCCTCACCCAGCAGTTCGACAACCCCGCGAATCCTGCCTACCACCGCAGTACCACAGGCCCGGAAATCCTCAACGATTTTGCCGGCCAGCGACTCGACTGGTTCGTCACTGGTTATGGCACCGGCGGCACGCTCACCGGCGCTGGCGAGATGCTCAAGCTCGCGCGGCCCGACATGAAGATTTGCGTGTGCGAACCGGCCGTCGCCGCGTTGCTGGCCGGCAAGGAATGGTCGCCGCACAAGATCCAGGGCTGGACGCCGGACTTCGTGGGATCGGTACTCAATCGCAACATCTTCGATCGCAACATTCCCGTAGACGACATCGTCGCGCGCGACACCGCACGCGCACTTGCGCAACAGGAAGGCATCTTCTGCGGCATCTCGTCGGGCGCCACATTCGCCGCCGCGCTCGAAGTCGCGAAGGATGCACCCGAAGGAACCGTGATTCTCGCGATGATTCCGGATACCGGCGAGCGCTATCTGTCGACGATCCTGTTCGAGGGCATCAACGAAGGTTCGGACGATGAGTGGTTGGCGCAGCTTGAGACCGACTGACCGCCTGCGTGCCTTCCTCGACGTCCCGACTCGCCCGCAGCCGCGCGCGGCGTGGACACGGGGCATTCGCCTTAGTAATGTGACGACCGCTACATGAGGGGCCACGATGTCCAAGCTCACCCAGTTCCTGCAGAGGGCGCGTCTGATCGAAGACGACTCGCCTCCGCCCGAGATGGCTCTGCCCGATCCGCCGGTGCAACCGGATCCTCCAACGCCCGAATTCGCGATCCGTTCCCCGGCCCGGCAGGCAGGAGACGATGCGAATGGTGACGACGCGTCGAACCATGTCCTGCCCGAGGGCGTCTCGATCGAACTGATCTTCCAGGAAGCCAATGTCCCGGAAACCCCATTCCCGATCGAACGCCTCGCCAAGCTGATCGATGGACTGAAGCAACTCGATCCGGTCACCCAGAAGGCCGCGATCCTAGCCATGGACTCGGCCGACGACAGCTGGACGATCGAGGGCGTTCTCAAGGATGCACAATTGAAGACCGATGCGCTCCGCGCCTATGCCGATCGGATGAACGCCAAGGCGACGCAGATCCAGGGCAACATCGATCGCGAGATCGCCAGCATGACCTCGGAAAAGGATTCCTCGCTGACCGATATCCAGGCGCAGATCGCCGACCTCCAGCGCAAGCTGGAAGCCACCGTCGCGCAGCACGCGACCGACGCTTCCGGGCTGGCTGCCCAGAAGCAGGCCGCGCAGCAGGCGGCCGAGCGCGAACGCCAGCGCGTGACCGAATACAGCAGCCGGATCAACAACCTCATCCACCCCTTCCTCTCGAATCGCTAAGGAACGTCCATGGCAACGCTCACCCCCCTGGCGAAAGGCCTGATCACAGTGGCCGTCATCGCCGCCACGGTTTCGGTCGCATGGCATCTCGGTCTGGCCGACAAGATCAAGGGCATGACCTCCGGCAATTCGAGCGCACCCGCCGCCGCCGGTGCCACCACGCCCGCCAGCGGAGATCATCCTGCCGCCACCGCGCCGACCAGCGGATCCGGGCCGCTCGGATCGGCCGGGAATCCGCTCAAGGTCAGCCTGGTCAGCTTCCATGGCTATGCGCCAGCGCTCGTCGCGAACGGCAACAGCCTGACTACCCAGTCCGGCTCCATCTACGAAAAGCAGGGACTGAACGTCAACTTCGTAATCCAGGACGACATCCCGACGCTCTCGACGATCTTCGAGGCAGGCACCGCGCAGTGCGCATGGCGCACGTCGGATTTCTGGGCTCAGGAACAGCCCAACCTGCGCAACGCCAACCTCGACGCGAAGGCGGTCATGGTCGTCGACAACACCCAGGGCGCGGACGCGATCATCGCGCGCGACCCGAACATCCGCAGCGTCGAGGATCTGGCCGGCAAGAAAATCGCGTTGCTGCAGTACACGCCGTCGCACGGCATGGCGATCGATGCGATCGACAACTCGTCGCTCTCGGCGCGCAAGAAGGCCTCGGTGCAATACGTCTTCATCAATGCCGACGAAGGCACGGCCGGCGTCCGTGCGACCCTGGAATCGGGCAATGTTGATGCCGCGGCCCTGTGGGATCCCGACCTTTCGCTCGCGATCAACAATGCGCACGCACATGTCGTGTATTCGACGAAGACCGCCACCAACCTGATCTTCGACGTGATGGTCTGCGACAGTCGCGTCCTCTCATCGAGTGAAGGCCACGCCGCAGTGCAGAAATTCGTCTCCGGCTGGATGGAGGGCGTCAAGGCCGCGCGCGGCAATCCCGACAACGCGGTCGAGGCCCTGATCAACACCGAACAGTATTTCCAGCTGCTCGCCAAGCAGCAGGGCAAGCCCTTCATCAAGGGACTGTTCGGCAGCCTGGTCTGGACCGGCCTGGAAGACAATGCGCGCATCCTCGGCCTGGCCGGCGGAACCAACCATTACGAGCGCGTCTACCAGCGCTTCGACGGCATCTATCGCGCTGCCGGCGCGCTCGCGAATCCGAAGTCCCCGGTCATCCCGCCGCAGGACAGTTTCGACTACAGCTTCATCAAGTCCCTGCTGGACCAGGATCACGCCGCGCAGACCGCCGCCGCCATCCCCCAGACCACGTTCACCGCGGCCGCGCAGCAACAGGCGATCCAGTCCGACAGCACCGCGACCGTGACCAAGCCCGTGGTCGTGAATTTCGCGGTGGGCCAGTCCGACCTGAGCAAGCGCTCCGAGAAGACCATCGATGAGACGATGGTGCCCTTCATCGAAAACAACGGCACGGCCTACTTCGAGGTCAGCGGCAATTCGGATTCGACCGGCAACCATGCGTCGAATGTCGCGCTGTCGCAGGCGCGCGCGCGCGCCGTCGTGGACTACCTCGTGGCGCAGTGGGAATTCCCGCGCGAGCGCTTCAAGGCCGTCGGCAACGGGCCGGACCGCCCGCTGTGCAACGAATCCAGTCCCGGGATCGAGGGCATGACGCTCGAGGATTGTCGCGCTGCCAACCGCACGACGCGCGTTGCGGTCTTCTCGGCGAAATGATTGATGGCTGAATTCTGGAATCCCTATGCCGTCCAGTCGCCGGGTTCGCGGCGGGTCAGCGGGTTCGTCGCGGTCCTGGCGACGCTGGCGATCTGGGCGGCGCTCGCGGCATCGGGCGCCATCAGCGCCAACAAGCTGCCGGCGCCGTGGAAGGTCGTCCAGGCATTGGGCTACCTCGCATGGAACGACGGCCACAGCCTGCTGCTGACGGCGACGATGTGGTCGGCGGGCCGGGTCGCGGTGGCGGGCGTCCTGGTGATGCTGATCGGGATACCGACGGGCATCCTCATGGGCGCCTCGCCGCGCATCAATGCATTGCTGTCTCCGATGGTCGATCCGTTCCGGTCGGCGCCCATCGTCGCCCTGCTGCCGATCCTGGTGATGTGGTTCGGAATCGATGAGTTGATGAAGGTCGTGTTCCTGTTCGCGGGTTCGGTCGTCTACCTGGTGCCGATGGTGCGCGACGCGATCCTTGCGGTGCCGCAGTCCTACTGGATCAGCGCGCGCGACCTGGGCGCGACGCCATTCGAGTGCATCTACCGCACGATCGTCCCGATGGCGATGCCGCGCATTGCCGATGCGATCATCGTGAGCATCTCGGTCATGTGGACCTACATCACGGTCGCCGAATACGTGAATGCGCGCGAAGGCCTCGGCCAGCTGATCCAGAACGCGCGCCGCTTCAGCGCGATGGACCAGGTGTTCGCCGGGATCTTCGTGATCATCGCCCTGGCCCTGGTCACCTACCAGACGATGAACTGGATCAAGAAGAGGCTGTATTCGTGGGAAACCAAGGAATGAGCGCCGTGCCTGCCGCGACCGCCGCGCCTCAGCGCAACCAAGTGAGCCTTGCCCTGCAGGACATCACCCAGGAATTCCCGTCGCCGGACGGCTCCACCAACTGCGTCATCCACGACATCTCGCTGAGTTTCAGCCAGTCCGGCATCAACATGCTGCTCGGGCCTTCCGGCTGCGGCAAGAGCACGCTGTTGCGGATGATGGGTGGGGTACGGCCTTTCGAGGTGGTCACCCCGACCAAGGGCAAGATCCTGATCGACGGCAAGCCCTGCGACGGACCGCACGAGGACGCGGTCACGGTGTTCCAGCGCTACGCAAACCGCCCCGACATGACCGTGTACGACAATGTCGCGTTCCCGTTTACGCTCAAGCTCTGGCGCGACAAGATTCCGAGGAACGAGTGGAAGGATCGGACGAACGCGATGCTCGCGGCGGTCGGCCTGTCCGACAAGCGCGATCTATACCCGTACCAGTTGTCCGGCGGCCAGAACCAGCGCGTGGCCCTTGCGCGAGCGCTGGTGCTGCGCCCGCGCATCCTGCTGATGGACGAACCGTTTGGCGCGCTCGACGCGCAGACTCGCGAAGAAATGCAGGCCCTGCTCGCCGAGCTCTACAAGACCAATCCCTGCCTGATCATGTTCGTGACCCACGATGTCACCGAAGCCCTGGTCCTGGGCGACCGCGTCATCGTCTTCGCGACCCAGCCGGCGATCGTGTCGGATGATTTCACGATCAGCGAACCGCGTCCGCGCGGCGATCTCTGGCTGCGGTCGCCGGCAGCGGTGGCATTGCAGGAACGCGTGCTCAGCCGGCTTCACCAGGCGAGTTCGGGCAAGGGCCAGCTGCGCGTCAGTTACTGACTTGGTGAACTGACGTGGCCGACAAGCCCTCTTATTTGCGCGCGATGCTCACCAGCCAGGCGAACCTGTACGCCGGGCTTGGCAGCGGCGCGCTGGGAGCGTTGCTGTCCCTGCCCTTCGGTTTTGGCGTTGGGTTGATACCGCTGCTTCTGTACGCCGCCGCAGCGTCCATCGCCAGCCTTTACGTGCCATCCAGCCCGACGTTCCGGGCGGGCGTCGATACCGCATTCCGCAAGCAGCAACGTGAGATCGCGAGGGAACACCTGTGCCGTGAAATCAGCTCGCGTGCTCCGGGCATCGTCTGGCACCGCGATGCCAGCGACCAGGGCGATCCGACCGACTCATCGCCGCACTCGCGGCCGCGAGAGCCCTGGAGTCCCGCGCCTACGCTGGACAAGAGCGCCACTTATCTGGACTCCTACCGGCGCATGGTCGCTCGCGTGAATTCGCTACAGCTGATCGCATCCGATCGGGAAACCCAACTGACCGGGCAGGATATCGAGCGCCTGGAAGACACTACGCTCGACTTCCTTTCCCTGTGGCTGGCCTCGCTGGTGACCGACGACCGGAGCAAGGCGGTCGACCAGGACGATGTGCGCCGCCGCATCGCCGACCTCGATGTCCAGCTGGCCAAGGTCACCGACGATCCGACCGCCCGCCAGTTGCGCCACGCCAAGGCCGACTACACCGCCCTGTTGTCGCGACAAGCCGCGATGCTGACCAAGCGCCAAGCCATCGAGGCTGCGATGATGGCGATGCCAGACCAGATCGAGGAGATCTACCAGATGATCATGGCGGCGCCGTTCTCGTCGAGCATCAGCTCCAAGCTCGACGAATCGCTGTCGCGGCTGCGGCTGGAGGACGAACTTGAGCAGGAGCTCAACGACGACCTCCACGACAACATTCCATCGCTGCCGGAACGACCCGCCCCGGTCTCCGTGCTGCCCGTCCGCAAGCTACCGACGCCCCTAACCGCGTCAAAATAATCGACCACTGCATCCGACCGCGACCAAATTAGTCATCGACTCAACGCCAGGAAAAAATCGACATGGCCAACATCAGTTTTTTCGCCCGCATCGGAAACCTGTTCAAGGGTTTCCTCTCGCTCTTCGTCTCCGGCATCGAGCAGGAGCATCCCGACATTGCCTACCAGAACGCGATCGACTCGATGATCGAGAAGTACGAGCAGTTGAAGAACGCGACCGCGGCAATCATCCGCAGGCGCCAGGACATCGAGCAGCGTCTCGAGAGCACCCAGACCGACTACGCCAAGACGACGGCGAATCTCGATGCGGCCATAGCCACCGGCCAGGACGACCTGTCGCTATTGCTGATTCCCAAGAAGGACGAACTCGAGGCCGCCCTGCAAAGCCTGAAAGCCGAACTCGCGCAGGCTTCGAAGGATGCATCGACCGCGAAGGATTCGCTGATGCAGGTCAAGTCGGAAATCGAGAAACTCAAGGCCGAGAAAGACCGCATGCTCGCGCAGATGGCCAGCGCCCAGGCCCGCGTGAAAATCCAGAACCAGCTCGAAGGACTGTCGGTCGACGCCGAGGTCAAGGCCCTCGACAACGTGCGCGAGCACATCAAGAACACCGTCGCGAAAGCGAACCTCGGCGACGAGCTGAAAGAGTCCGACCTCGACACCCGCATCGCCAACCTGCAGAAGGTCGGCGTCGCGCAGTCCAGCCAGACCAAGCTCGATGCGATGAAAAAGGCGTATGCGGAGAAGCAAGTCGCCGGCGTGCAAAAGACCCTTTAGATCCTTGGATTTAGCTGTCATCACGAGCCGAGTCTTTTTTGGTTCCTCCAAAGTACTGAGTCCCATCATGCCTGTCGCAACTCCAGTTCCGCCCAAGATTCCCTCTGCCGCCCCGACCCCGGCAATTCCCGACTGGGCCGAAACCATCCGGCAGAAGTATCTTGCGGGCGAGTCCTCGCTGTTCATCCTTTACGGCAACGTGTTCGACCGGTTCTGGATCGACGGAAAACCGTGGTCGCTGCAGGAGTTCCTCGCCAACATCCTGTTCGCCAACAACAAGCAGACCATCCTCGAACTGAGCCTCGGCCACGGCTTGATTGCGCTCGCGCAGGATCGCAACGGCAATCCGACGATGCCGAAACGCACGCCCAACGATGCGGGCATCGCCGCGTTGCTCGATGCCGTCGAGACCCAGATCGCGACTGGCAGTTCGCTCGCCCTGATCGTGCCGTATGCATCGACGATCCTGCCCAATGGCGACGGGAATTTCCTGTCGGTGGACGAGCGCGTCACCATGACCACCCTGCATCGCTGGTCGCTCGATACGAGCATCGCCAAATGCGATGCAATCGTCGTGCTGATCACCGAATCGCTAGGCGAGATCAACCAGGCGATGGTGACCAATCCGCGCGTCGCCACGATCGAAGTGCCGATGCCGGACCTCGCCGAGCGCGCCAACGCGATCCGCAACAGCGCGCCGCACATGCCCGAGGATCACGTGCAAACGCTCGCCCAGCACATGTCCGGATTGCGCGCCCTGCATGCAAGCAGCATCGTCGCCAACCAGGTCCCGACGAGCCTCAGCGAATCGCAGCGCTACGACCTGATCTTCTCGATCATCAAGGGCCAGAAGGACGACGCAGAACGCGCCAAGCGCATGGCCAACATCACCGCCGGCATGACCGTCGAGGAAATCAGCAACATGGTCAATCCGGCGCATCCCATCGTGGTCGATTCGACTCCGGAAGAGGAAATGCTGGCGATCGTGCGCAAACGCAAGCGCGAAATCATCGAACGCGAATGCGGCGGGCTCATCGAATTTGTCGACTCCAAGTGCGGCCTGGAATCGGTCGGCGGTTGCGATTACATCAAGACCGAGCTCAAGGAAATCGCCGATGTCTTCAAGGGCGGCGACCGCACGCTATCGCCAATGGGCATGCTCGCGGTTGGCGCGATGGGCGCTGGCAAGACCTTCGTGATCCGCGCGTTCGTGAAGGACGCCGGGCTGGTCGCGGTGGCGCTCAAGAATTTTCGCAGCAAGTGGCAAGGCGCCACCGAGTCCAACCTCGAGCGCGTGCTCGCCACCGTCAAGGCGATGGGCCCGATCGCGGTGATTATCGACGAAGGCGACCGCACCTTCGGCGGCGGCGGCGGCGACGACACCGACGGCGGCACCAACTCACGGGTGATGGCGCGGCTCAAGGAATTCATGTCCGACACCGACAACCGCGGCAGCGTGCTCTTCATCGTGATGACGAACCGGCCGGATCGCATCGAAGTCGACCTCAAGCGCCCGGGCCGACTGGACCGGAAGATTCCGTTCTTCTACGCACAGAGTGCGAAGGAGCAGGTCGACATCATCCGCACCGTGTTCAGCCGCTACGGCGGCAACGCGGCCATCGACTGGTCCGACGCCGACACCCTCTTGGCCAGCCTCGCGGGCTATTCGAACGCCGACCTCGAAGCCGTCGCCCTGCTCTCGCTCGACCTCTCCCGGCGTGCCGGCAAGCCCGTGGACAACGACCTGTTCCAGCAGGCGATGATCGATTTCATCCCGC
This sequence comes from Lysobacterales bacterium, assembly GCA_038226665.1. Lineage (GTDB taxonomy): Bacteria > Pseudomonadota > Gammaproteobacteria > Xanthomonadales > Xanthomonadaceae > SZAS-103. The sequence goes on from JBBRQI010000010.1 coordinate 87,812, forward strand.
CACGCGAACCGCAGATGATCGAGTTCATGGAATTGCTGGCCGTCCAGGAAACCTCGCGCCGCTCGCTGCTGCCAGAACGCTTCCGCAACATCACCACCACCGAACTGCAGGACCGGCTTGCCGTGCTTGCGCCGAGATACCGATAGCCCGATCGTTCGCGTCCCTGTTGCAGTGCTTCCGCGAGGCCGCCGCTGCATGAAAACCGCATGCGGCGCGGCGGCTACTTGTTGACCTGGTCGAAGAATTCGCGCTGGTCGTGCGCGAACGCGACAAAGCCGCGCTCCAGCTGGCGGCACAAATCATCGTGCAACGCGGCGTCCACGTACTGCAGCGCCAGGTTCGCGCCCTGCGAAGCCCACGCAAAGTGGTCGGCCTCGGCGGCGCCTCCGGTGCCGGAGTGGATCTTGATCCACACGTAGGCGTTGTGTTCCTCGGGACCGATGCGGATGCTCGTTGCCTGCAGGCGCCGCACGAGATCGCCGCCCATCGACGAGAGAATTTCGTCGATGATCGAGAACTCCTGGTCGGCGAGTATCTCGCTGCCGAGGTGATAGCCCATCGCGCTGAACAGGGTGGGCAGATCGTCGGCCCGATACGCGCCGTAACCGGTCCCCACCGCGCCATTGAGCGCCGTCAGCCACAGGGGGTCGGCGGTCAGTTCGTTGCACTGCGCTGGGCTGGCGTCGGGAAGGGCGAGCTCGGCGAGTCCTTTCAGGAAGGCCTGCGCGAGGTTGCGATGCGGATCGCGCTCGGTGGATTCGTGGTCGTCGAATTCGTCGCGTGCCGCATCGAAGAAATAGCTCGCGACCAGCACGCTGCGGTCGGCGGCGGGCAGGAAGGGCTCGGCGGGGTCGATGAACAGGCGCCGTGCGCGGCCGATCTTTCCGGCCAGCGTCGCCACGCCCGAGCCGAAGAATCCGTTCCACGAAATGTAGCGCGCGAAGAAACGGACGAGTCGCTTCGGTTCGGCCGACGCCAGCACGTCCGACAGCGCATGCCGGATCAGCAGCCTGTCGCCCTCGAAGTCCATGATCCCGCGCAGATGTTTTTCGTTGATGCTTGCCATGATCGATGTCCGCAAGATTGTTGTTCAACGCGAATGCCGCAATGGCCCACAGGATAACCGCAGCACGATGTTCCTGCGACGAAGCCGGAAAACCGTCATGCCTCTACTCCGAGAGAACCCGTAACCTGCGTTTCATCAGCGAGCGATAGATTCCATACGCGCTGATCAGCGCCCAGGCCGCTTCCAGCAGGAACACGGCGAGGTTGAACTTGCCGTACAGCGACACGAGGATTCCTGCGGCGCCGAGCAAGTTCATCAGTTGAAAAAAGATGCGTTGCCCATGCAGCTTGCCGGCCTGCAGCAGGAAGAATGCGAGCAGGCACGACGCGGTGCCGCCCAGGCCGGCCCAGTCCCACCATTGCAGTTGCAGGTTCATCTGCTGATTGCTGCGCGCTGGCGCACCGCCTCGAACAAGGCGACGCCGGTGGCGACCGAGACGTTGAGGCTTTCCACACCGCCACTCGCATCGACGCCCGGCATCGGGATCTGCACGAGGGCATCGCAATTCTCGCGCGTGAGTCGGCGCATTCCGTCCGCCTCGCCGCCGAGCACCAGCGCGACCGGGCCGCGCAGATCGACCGCATACAGCGAACCGCCTTCCTCGCCAGCGAGCCCATAAACCCATACGCCTGCATCGCGGATGGCGCGCAACGCGCGCGCGAGGTTGGTCACACGCACCACCGGCACGCGGTCGGCCGCACCCGACGAGGTCTTGCGCACGGTCGCATTCACCGGCGCGGATTTATCTTTCGGAATGATCACCGCAGTCACGCCCGCTGCCGCCGCGCTGCGCAGGCAGGCGCCGAGGTTGTGCGGGTCCTGCACGCCATCGAGCACGAGCAACAGCGCGTTCTGACCAGCCGCTTCGATCAGTGTCGGGAGATCGGCATCGTCATGGCTCTTCGCGCCGACATAGCGCGCGATGGTGCCTTGGTGGCGCAGGCCGCCTGCGATCCCGTCGAGCGCCTGCAAGGCGACGCGACGCGCAGAGATGCCAAGCTGGTGCGCACGTTCCTCGATCTCGGTCAACCGCGCGTTGCGTCCGCCGGCTTCGATCAGCACTTCCAGCACATGCTCCGGATCGTGCTCGAGTGCTGCCGCGACGGCATTGATGCCGGCGATCCATTGTCCCGCGCTCATCGACGCACCTTGCGATCGCGACCTGTCGGTTTGTCCACCTTCGATCCCTTGCCCGCAAATGATGATGCTTTTTTCGTGCCTGCGCCCTTCTTCACATCGCCGCCGCGTACATCGTTTGCAGCAGTCGAGGCAAGCCTGAAATCGATGCGCCGATCCTCGACGCTCGCGCGCAGCACCAGCACGCGCACCGGATCGCCAAGGCGATAAACCGCACCGCGACGTTCGCCGCTCAGCGTCTTGCGCACCGGGTCGAAGTGGTAGTAATCGTTCGGCAATTGGGTGACGTGAATCAGTCCGTTGACCTTCGATTCGGTGAGTTCAACGAACAAACCGAACGACGTCACGCCGCTGATGACTCCATCGAAACTGCTACCGACGTGCTGCTCCATCCACGCGGCGCGGTAGCGCTCATCGACTTCGCGCGAAGCCTCGTCGGCGCGTCGCGATTTCTCCGAACTCTCCAGCGCCAGATGCGCCATCGCGTGCGGCGTGTAGCGGAACGTGTCGGCGGTGCCGCCGGCGAGCGCGTGCTTGATCGCGCGATGCACGAGCAGGTCCGGGTAGCGGCGGATCGGCGACGTGAAATGCGCGTAAGCGGCCAGCGCAAGACCGAAATGTCCATGGTTCTCGATCGCGTACACCGCAAGGCTTTGCGAACGCAGCAGCACCGACTCGAGCAGCGCGACATCGGGACGCTCGCGGATCTTCTTCAGCAGCGCGGTGAAATCGCGCGGCTGCACTTTCGCCCACGGCGGCATCGCCAGGCCGAATTCCTTCAGGAATTCCAGCAGCTCGGCGTACTTGTTTTCCGGCGGGCGTTCGTGGACGCGGTACGGCGCCGGAATCTTGTGCGCATGCAGGAACCCGGCTGCCTGCACGTTGGCCGCGATCATGCACTCCTCGATCAGCTTGTGCGCGTCGTTGCGCACCAGCATGCCGGCCTGCACGACTTCGCCGGCAGGGCCGAGCACGAAGCGCGTTTCGCCGGATTCGAACTCGATCGCGCCGCGTTTCGTGCGCGCCTTCTCGAGCACGCGATACAACTGTTGCAGGCGCTGCACGTTCGGCAACAACGCGCCGATCCGCGCACGCGCGCCTGCCGCGAGATCGTCGGGAATGCCGTCGCCGATCGCGTTCCACACCTCGGTGTAGGTCAGCCGCGCGTGCGAACGCATCACTGCTTCGTAGAATCTGGAACTCGTGACTTCGCCTTCGCGATCGACCTGCATGTCGCAAACGAAACACAAGCGATCGACTTCGGGTTTCAGCGAACAGATGCCGTTCGACAACGTCTCCGGCAGCATCGGCACGACGAAGCCCGGGAAATACACCGAGGTCGCGCGCAGCTGCGCTTCGTCGTCGAGCGGCGTGCCGGGCTTCACGTACGAGGAGACATCGGCGATGGCGACGACAAGCCGGAATCCATTCTTGTTCGGTTCGCAAAACACCGCGTCGTCGAAATCCTTCGCGTCTTCGCCATCGATCGTGACCAGTGGCAGCGCACGCAAGTCGATACGCTGCGCAGCCGTTTGAGCGTCCACGGTCAATGGCACCGCAGCAGCTTCGGCCAGCACTTCCTGCGAAAACTCGTACGGAATGCCGTGGCCGTGGATCGCCGCTTGCACCGCGAGCGATGCGGTGAGCTTGTCGCCGAGCACGATCAGCACGCGCCCGAACGGTTGGCGCCGTGCCTCGTTCTTGAGCGCGCCTTCGGCCGCCGGCACGAGTTCGCAGACGACGAGTTGCCCTTCGCGCGCGCCATTGCTCGCGCCAGGCGGAATGATGATGTCCTGCAGCACGCGCTTGTCGTCGGGCACCACGTAACCGATGCCGTCGCGCTGCGCGTAGCGTCCGGTGACGCGGCTCATGCGGCGTTCGAGCACTTCGACGATCGCGCCTTCGCGACGCCCGCGATAGTCGACGCCGGTAACGCTCGCGAGCACGCGGTCGCCGTGCATCGCCTTGCGCAATTCGTTCGGCGGCAGGAACAGGTCGTCGCCGCCGCCTTCAGGCCGCAGGAAACCGAAGCCTTCCGGATTCGCGATCACCGTGCCCGGCACGAGGTCGAGTTTCTTCGCCACCGCGTACGCGCCGCGCCGGTTCACCAGCAATTGTCCGTCGCGCAGCATCGCCGCGAGACGCTTGCCGAGCGCGTCGGAATGGTCCGCTGCGGTCAGGTGCAAGGCGCTGGCGATTTCCTCCGCGTTCTGCGGCCCGTCGCTATCGACAAGGTGCGCGAGGATCGCCTCGCGGCTCGCGATCGGCCGCTCGTAACGGCTCGCTTCGCGGCCGGCATGCGGATCGTGGCGCACTGGCGGCGGGCCGCTCTTGCGCGCGGCATGCGGCTGCGGATCGAGTTCGCGCGTCGTCCGCGTCTTCGTCTTAGGAGCTGGGCCGGGTACGGATTTTGCGTTGCTGCCAGCCTCCCGGAGGCTGTCCGGCATCCACGGCGGAAGGGAGTTGCCGCCGACTTTGCGCGCGGGCTTGCTGGGCTTTTTCGTCATCCGGGAATGGTACACGCCAGCGTCGCAAGACGCAGTTTCGATTGACAATCAGCCCCCCGGTCACTACCTTATGCGACTCGCTCGCGCATGCGGGCGGCACCTGCCCAGGTGGCGGAATTGGTAGACGCACTAGCTTCAGGTGCTAGCGGGGGCAACTTCGTGGAGGTTCGAGTCCTCTTCTGGGCACCAACACAGTGTTTCAAGGCGTCCAACGCCGTCCAAGTAAACCCCCTGAGACCCGCCCCCATGGCGGGTTTCTTGTTTCAGGGCGTCCAAAGCCGTCCATTGAATCCGGCATGTTGTAGGGGTATCGTTAGGGATATCTTGGGGAGTAGGGGTACATGGGCCTACTTTCCCGGCCAATCGCTAGGACTGGTGCCATGCCCAGAAAAGTAGAGCCGCTGACCGACCTTGGCATTCGCAAGGCGAAGCCGACTGACACCGCGCGCAAGCTATTCGACGGCGGCGGGCTTTATCTCAACGTGCAGCCGAACGGCGCGCGCTATTAGCGAATGAAGTACCCCTACGCTGGCAAGGAACGCTTGCTCGCTTTGGGGGTATATCCGGAAGTCTCACTGGCCGAGGCGCGAGAACGCCGCGACGCTGCCCGCGCATTGCTCCGCGACGGCAAAGACCCCGGAGCCGAACGTGTCGCGAGTAAGGAAACGGATCGGCGAGTGACTGCCGCCGCGTTTCCATCGGTTGCCGCCGCGTGGCTGGCGTTCAAGCGCAAGGAATGGGCAGACGAAACCTATCGCAAGGCGTCCTATGTCACCGACCACTACCTTGTGCCGAGTCTCAAGCGCCGATCCATCGCCTCGCTGACCACCAAACACGCCGCCGACGTGCTCGCGACGATTGCCGAGACTGCGCCCACACTGGCAGGCAAGGCCCGGCAGTATCTGGGAGGCATCGTGCAATACGCCATCCGCCACGGACTGCGCGACGATGGCCGGCTGCTGTCCTTGCGCGGTGCCGTGCCCAAGCACACCAAGGGACACATTCCCGCCGCGACCGACCTGCCCACCATCGCCAGACTGGTGAAGGCAATCGAAGCCTACCCAACCCCGGTCACGCGCGCGGCGTTGCGATTGGCGATGCTGACCGCAATGCGGCCGGGCATCGTCGCATCGGCGCGCTGGGATGAAATGGACTTGACCGCTGGCGAATGGGCTGTTTCGGGCGAGCGGATGAAGATGGGACAAGCGCACATCGTCTCGCTGCCACGGCAAGCCGTCGCCTTGCTTCGCGATATGCAGGCATACACCGCTGGCCGCGAGTTTGTCTTTCCACCGCTCGCACGGCAGGCGACGCCGCACCTGCACCGCGATGCCCTGAGCAATGCGCTGCGCCGCATGGGCTTCCAAGGTCTCCACGCCACGCACGGATTCCGGGCGATGCTGCGCACGGTCGCACGCGAACGGCTGAACGTGGACATGGACGTGCTCGAAGCCCAGCTTGCGCACGCCAAGAAAGGCGACGTGCAGAAAGCCTATGACCGCACCACGTTCGGCGACAAGCGCCGCAAGGTCATGCAGGCATGGGCCGACTATCTGGACGCGCTACGCGATGACTCGGGCAAGGTGACGCCGATCAAGCGCAAGAGCGCACAGGGGAACTTATGTTGAATCGTGGGCTGCTGTTGCTCTTGTTCGCAGTAGCGATAACGGGCTGCGACAACTATGCGATGTCAAGCAAATCTACGGACGCGGCGATTGGCCCCGAAACCGAAGACGCTGTTATGTGTGCCGAGCCAGAAAATCCCTATAACGATGATGGCGGTCATGACGCGGGGTACAAATGGGCCGAAGAGAACGGTGAACCATGTGGCGGAGATTCTGACTCCTTTAATCAGGGCTGCGCGACGTATTACGAACAACGGCAACGCTACGAAGAATGTCTAGCGCGGCGTCGGAAATAGAGCGCTCCACCACCTTGATCTTGGAATGTATGCTCTCAGTGCAATACAGTCGCGCCTAGCTCGACGGAGCGAACATCCGGCCACCCTGCCGGACTGGCGCGGTTCCTTTTCAGGGGCGTGGGTGCGCATGCGCGAATGGTTGCGAGAACTGCTTGATAGTCCGCTTTGGACACCAGGCACCGATGCTTTCGAGCAGTCGGATTTGAAGAATGCTGGGCATGCAGACCGTTGCGATGCTCTTAGGCGAATGGCACACAGCTCCGAGTGTGAAAGCCTTTGGAAGTCGATCGAGCGAAGATGCGCAGCTAGAGTTGTGGAATATGAACAAGTCACCGACGGTGGAATTCATGACGTTGAAGTTACAGAGTTCGAGTACGAGGCCGAAGCCCTCGCTGATTGCGTCGCTGTCTCACTACTTCCTGAGCCTTATAGCTTCGCGGCAACGAAATCGCAAAGACAGTCACTGACGCGGGATGCGGACAAGGCGTTGTTGACTCTGATTCGTTGCACAAGCAATTTCAGCTTAGAACGGTTGAATCGCCCCGGCTTCTGTAGACACTTAGAAGCCTCGTTTTGAGAACTGCTTTTCGAACTCTACCGGAGATAGCCCGTCGTTGTGTCCGTGCTGGCGACGGGTGTTGTAAAACATCTCGATGTAGTGGAACACGTCGGAC
>JBBRQI010000011.1:0-95084 GCA_038226665.1 Lysobacterales bacterium
CAGCCGATGGCAGCGATGTCCGCGCAATGGCCGGGGCCCTAGCCGTGGTCACCAAGGACACGCTATTGGTCAATGAAAAATTGTTAACCAACCAGTCCTTGGTGTCGAGTGACGGCGTCTATAAGCTAACGTTGCAAAGTGACGGTAATCTGGTGTTGCGTAACGCTGCGGGAACGGCGCTGTGGTCGTCGGCCACCAACGGAAGCAATGCCGTTACTCTGAATATGCAAAGTGACGGCAATCTGGTGTTGCGCACATCTGGAGGAACGTCTGTTTGGTCCACTAAAACCAATGGCACTGGGGCCGTTCGTTTGGTCATGCAAAGTGACGGTAATTCGGTAATGCGCACGTCATCGGGCGCTTCGGTCTGGTCAACGGGTACTAACCAAACAACGCCACCGCCGCCACCGCCACCGCCACCGCCACCACCGCCGCCACCGCCACCGCCACCGCCCATTATTGTGGTTCCGGTGCCGCCGCCGCCTGGCGTGTCGCCTGGAGTGCCGCCGATCGTGGTGGCGCCGGTGGAAGGGCCGCCCATGGTGCTGGTCGAAGAAACGCCGCCGGAGGTCGTACAGGCACCACCCGAGCTTCCGCCAAAACCTGTGCGCAATTGATGGGCGCAGGTGTTATCAACTGTTCGACCAGGCAGTGCACGCACATGGATAACGCAGGCATGCTCGCAATTGCCAAGGAATCTCTGAGCACGTTCAGAGATTCCGGCGATGCACGGATGCACCGTCGCCAACACCAACGCAAGTCGTTCGTGGCTGCGGGGTTGCTCGGCCTGCTGGCCGCCGCAATCCTCCAGCCGGCCTTGGCCGACGACAGTGCGCCAGCGGCCAAACCAAGTGGTGCCGAGCTGGCGCATGCCGACATCCTGGCTCGCTCTCCTGCCCCGTTGGGGCCGGCGGCCGGACATGGATCCACGCAGGCAAACTTCCAGCAGGAAACCGCATCAGAGGACGTCCGCCACTTGGCAGACCGGGTCGTCGAGACGACTGACAATCACAGGATGCCCTTCGTGATTGTCGACAAGGTTGACGCCAGGGTTTTTGTATTCGACGCGGGGGGCAAACTCCGCGGCGCGGCCCCAGCGTTGCTTGGCCTGGCGCTCGGCGATGATTCCACGGCCGCGATTCGCAATCGAAAAATGAAGGACATCGGCCCGGGATTGCGCGTCACTCCGGCGGGCCGTTTCGTCGCCGCGTTGGGCCATGACGCGGCCGGGAAGGAGATTCTCTGGGTAGATTACGTGGATTCCATCGCCATGCATCCGGTCGTCACCAACAGGCCGGAGGAGCACCGTCTGCAACGACTGGCGAGCCCGAAGCCGCTGGACCACCGGATTTCCTGGGGCTGCATCAATGTTCCGAAGAAGTTCTATGAAAGTGTCGTGAGTCCCGCCTTTACGGGGACGCAAGGTATCGTCTATGTGCTGCCTGAAATCCGGAAGGCCCGCGAAGTTTTCGGGTTCGATTGACCTTTCGACGAGCATCTCGTGATATCGGTGGCAGCAAAGGGATGCACTTCGCCGCTTCCACTCGAGCGACAAGGTCTATCACTCCGTTCTGTGCGATAAAAGCGCAGAGGTTGTCGTTGCGCGGAACTGGTTCAGAGCAACCGCTGCGGGTGCGCGTACACCGTCATCGCATCGCCGCGTGCGAACGCGATCAGAGTGATGCCGGCTTGGTCGGCGAGGCGGATCGCGAGATCGGTGGGCGCGGATATGGCCGCGATTACCGCGATGCCGATTGCGGCGGACTTGTGCACGATCTCGTACGACGCGCGCGAAGTGATGACAAGGAAACCTTCTGCGGGCGTTGACGTTGCGAGCGCGCCGGCAAGTTTGTCGAGCGCGTTGTGGCGGCCGACATCCTCGCGCACCACGATTCCGCCTGCATGCACATATCCCGCCGCGTGCGCGCCCCCGCAACGCTGGTTAAGTGGTTGCCCCGCAGAAAGTTGACGCAGCCCGTCGGCAATCATCGCGGCGCTGAAGGTTGCGTTAGACGCGACCGTGCGAACCGGACGGATCGCCGCTTCCAGCGTTCCGGTTCCGCACAATCCGCAACCGCTGCGTCCGGTGAGGTTGCGGTCGCGTGAGTCGAGCGCATCGAAACGCGCCTGCGGAATCGCCGCGTGCAGCGCGATGCCATGTTCGCCGCGCACGCAATCCACCAGCTTGAATTCGTCGGGATGCGCGACGATGCCTTCGGTCAATGCGAAGCCGAGCGCGAAGTCGGGCAGGTCGGTCGGCGTCGCCATCATCACCGCGTAGGAGCGGCCGTTGTAGAGCAGCGCAATCGGCACTTCCGCGATCACGCTGTCGTCGAATGCTTCGCGGCGTAACCCATCGATCCGCAGCGCGGCTGCGGTTTTCAAGCCGATGGTGTCGTCGTATGCCGGCATGGTGATTTTATCGCAGCTTACGCCGTCGCATCGTCTGGCGCAGCGCAGCGACTCAACCGCACCGGAATGCATTTGGAAGTCGGCGTGCGTGCGCGTTCGGCGTAACTGTCGAGCGGCACGAGCCCGTTGGTTTCCGGGTAATAGCTCGCAAGGCAACCGCTCGGGATGTCGTATTCGACCAGCAGGAAACCGCTCGCGGTGCGTTCGCCGTCGTGCCATATGGACGTGATGTCCACCCATTCGCCGGCCTGCATGCCGAGTTGTTCCAGGTCGCCGCGCGAGATGAAGCAGACGCGCCGGCAGCCGCGAACGCCGCGATAGCGGTCGTCGAGCCCGTAGATCGTGGTGTTGTACTGGTCGTGCGAACGCAGCGTGGTGAGATGCAGCGTTGGTGCGCCAGCGGTTGCCTCTGCTGCATCGTTCAACGCATGTATGTAAAACCCTGCCTTGCCATCGACCGTGCCGAACGCGCGTGCGCGTGCCGGATGGTGCAGATGGAAACCGCCGCGCTCACGCACGCGCGTGTTGAAATCGGCGAAACCGTCGACGACTACGGCGATGCGTTCGCGGATGCGATCGTAGTCGGCGATCAATAGCAGCCACGGCGTCTTGCTGTGCGGCAATGTTGCCACGGCGAGGCGCGCGACGATGGCTGGTTCGGACAACAGGTGTTCGGATGCGGGCGGATTCATTCCTTCGGACAGGTGCACCATGCTCATCGAATCCTCGACAGTGACGGCTTGCGCTCCGTTTTCCTGCACATCGATTTCGGTGCGGCCAAGGCAGGGCAGGATCAATGCTTCGCAGCCATGCACGAGATGCGAACGATTGAGCTTGGTTGCAACATGCACAGTGAGCGCGCAGCTGCGCAACACCCGCTGCGTGCGCGCACTGTCGGGCGTCGCGACCGCGAAGTTGCCGCCCATCGCGAAGAAGACTTTCGCGCGGCCGTCGTCCATCGCTTCGATCGCGGCGATGGTGTCGAAGCCATGCGCGCGCGGCGGCGTGAAATCGAACGCAGCGCCGAGCTTGTCGAGGAATGCGCCGGACGGTTGTTCGTGGATGCCCATCGTGCGATCGCCCTGCACGTTGGAATGTCCGCGCACCGGGCACGGCCCCGCGCCGGGCTTGCCGATGTTTCCGCGTAGCAACAGCACGTTCATCAGCATCTGGATCGTCGCGACGCTACGCCGATGCTGGGTAATGCCCATGCCCCAGCAGAAGATCGTCGCGTTGCTGTCGCGATACGTACGAGCGGCGCCCTCGATTTGCGCGCGGGTCAGTCCCGATTCGCGTTCGATGACGTCCCATCGCGTGGCGCGCACGTCGGCGGCGAATGCATCGAAGCCGCTGGTGTGTTGCGCGATGAATCCGTAATCCAGCGCATCGGCCTCGATCACGGCTTTCGCGATGCCCTTGATCGCCGCAAGATCGCCACCGATTTTCGGCTGGTAGTACTGCGACGCAATCCGCGTGCTGCTGCCGGTCAGCATTTCCGCCGGACTTTGCGGGCTGGTGAAGCGTTCCAGGCCGCGCTCGCGGAGCGGATTGAACGCAACGATGCGGCAACCGCGTTTCGCCGCGTTGCGCAGTTCGCCGAGCATGCGCGGATGGTTGGTGCCGGGGTTCTGGCCGAAGATGAAGATCGCTTCCGCTTTCTCGAAATCCTCCAGCAACACCGAACCCTTGCCGCTGCCGATCTGCTCGATCATCGCCACGCCGGACGGCTCGTGGCACATGTTCGAGCAGTCAGGCAGATTGTTGGTGCCGTACTCGCGCACGAACAACTGGTACAGGAACGCGGCTTCGTTCGACGTTCGGCCCGAGGTGTAGAAGATCGCTTCGTCGGGCGACGCGAGCGATTGCAATGACGTTGCGATTTGCGCGAACGCGTCAGCCCAAGCGATCGGCACGTAACGGTCGCTTGTTGCGTCATACGCCATCGGTTCGGTCAGGCGGCCCTGCGCTTCGAGAAAACGGTCGTCGTGCGCCGCAAGATCGGCCACGCTCTGTTCGGCGAACAACGCACGGGTGACGCGTTTCGCGGTCGCTTCGTGCGCAACCGCTTTCGCCCCGTTCTCGCAGAACTCGAACGTCGAATTCGGATTGCGGTCCGGCCATGCGCAGCCGGGGCAATCGAAGCCCGTCACTTTGTTCGCGCGCAGCAAGGTGCGTGCGCCGCGCAGCGGAATTTTCTCGCCTTCGATCGCCCGCAGCGTGCTTTTCAGCGCATCCCACCCGCCCGCTGGTTTGTCGTAGCGTCCGACGGATTTGTCGTCGCTCACGTTGGCTTGGTGTCGCGCATCAAACGTTGCGCGTTATTTGACCGGATGGTCGAACATCAACTCGCCGACATAGCGCGCCGGCGGCGATCCGAATGACGTCACTGTGTCGTGATAGCGTTTCAGGGCGAAGCTCTTGCCCCACGCCTGTTCGGCTTCGCGACGGATGTCGAGGTGCTCCTGCACGCCGACGAAATACGTCGAGAGTTGCGTCGAACCGAGTTGCGCGCGCACCCACTTGCCCGCGGCTTCGCGTTCTTCCTGGAACGTGGTCTGCGTCATCAGCTTCATCGCGTCGTCGCGCGACATGCCATCGACATGGATCGCCTGGTCCAGGATCGCGTTCGCGGTCGCACGCAGGTACCACTTCAATTGCACGAGGCGATACAACGGATCGTGATCGAGGAATCCCTGCTGGGCCATCATGCGTTCGGCATACACGGCCCAGCCTTCCACGAACGAACCCGACGACAGCACCGAACGCAACGTGGTCGAATGCTGGTTGGAATGCCAGATCTGCACGTAGTGGCCGGGCATCGCCTCGTGCACGCTGAGTTCGGCGATCGCGCGCGTGTTGTATTCGCGCAGGAACGACGTGGTCTGGTCGGCGCTCCAGTCGTCGGGAATCGGCGACACCGCGTAGAACGTGGCGAGCTTGCTGTCGAGCGGGCCGGGCGAATCGCAATACGCAACGGCCACGCCGCGCTGGAACTCCGGCATCAGGATCACCTGCACCGGCGCATCGGGCAGGGTGATGAGGTCGTGCTCGCGCACGAACGCGGTCGCTTTCGCGAGCTGTTCCTTCGCGGTCGCGACGACCTGGTCGCGCGCGGGGCGGTCGTTCGCAGCGAGATCGAGCGCGAACTTGATCGCGGCCTGCTGCTGGTCGGCGGTCGGGTGCTCAGGCGTCGGCGGCGCGCCAGTCTTGCCGGTGAGCACGCCGCGCGCGATGTCGTACATCTGCGCGCGCGTGCTAATGATCTCGGCCTCGGCGCGCTTGCGGATTTCGGCGCGCGACAACGTCGAGTCGAGCGCGAACGCGAGTTTCTCGTCGAACAGTTTCTTGCCGATGCGGAAATCGCCCTTTGCGTTCGGCACCAGCGTCTTGTCGAGCCAGGTCTGCTGCTCGGCGACGGCCTTGCGCAGGTTCGCGACCGCGGCATCGAAGCGCTTGCGGTCGGCAGCGTTCAATTCCTTCGCGTGCGGCATCAGCATGTCGTCGACGATGCTGAGCACGCCGGCATTCTGCTTCGCGACCGTCTGCGCGTGGCTCAGCGGAACGCGCGCTGGATCGAGGCTCGCACGCGTCTGCGCGAACAGCTCCGGCAATTTTTCCATGCGCGCGGTGGCGCTGCGCAGTCGGTCGGGCCACGGCGCGAAATCGCGCGCAGCCAGCGTGTACAGCGCGCTGCCGGCGACGCCGTTGTAGATCTGCGGATCCCAGGCCCAGCTTTGCAGTTGCTCGGCGGTCCAGACTTCGTAGCGCAATTCGTTGCGCAACACCGCTGCGTCGACCTGGTTCTCGCGGGTGAGTTTGCCGGCGTCGATCTTGTCGAGTTCGCCAAGCATCTGCTTGGAGAACGCAAGCGACTTCGCGCGGCCGGCGGCGCTCATGTCGTCGACTTCGGAATCGAAACGATGATCGCCGGTCTGCGTCGCGTTGGTCGGCGATAGGCGCATCGATCCGTCGAGCCAGCGCTTCGACAAGTCGACGAATTGCATGTCGGCGGAATCATTCTTCGCCGTGGTCCATTGGGCGACGGCGGTCGCCGGCAACGGGGAGGCCACGGCAGGCGCACCGAGGGACAGCAACAACGCGGATGCAAGCATTGCGATGGAAGTCATGCGCATGGTGGTTTCCAGGTGGGTTGGAGGCAGTGTATGGTCGCAAGGATAACGCCATTGATGCGCTGCGGCGACGCTTGGCCTGCATCGCCGGCACCGCATCAGCGTGCATTGGATTGGATCAGCGCGTGGCCGACGCGACGCCGTTGCCAAACCCTGCGCGTTCGCCCGGTGGCAATGGCGCGCCGTGACGCAGCAACGCACCGCGTGCCTTTGCGGTATCGGTCGGCGACATGTCTTCAAGCAAGGCGATTTCGCTTGCGATCATCGTCGCGATCGGCAGGCCGTCGCGATACAGGATGCGCGAGCCGGTGATCGCCGGAACCCGTGTGCCCGGAATCAATGTGCCGACCAGATTCAGCGGATCGGCGCCACTCACGCAGACCAGCGCGCCATCGTGCGTGCGCTGGCGGATCTGCCGCAGCAATCCGATCGCTTCGGGCAACGCGAACTGTTCGCCGACCAGGCCTGCGATGAAACGGCCGCCGCGGATTTCGCCGCGCGCTTCGAGCCGGTGATAGAGGCGCAGCAAGTCGCGCCACGGTGGCAGCCATGCGGCTTCGCGTTCGAGCAGGCGCCAGCACATCACGCCGTAGCGGCGCAGCAGGGTGCGCGCGATGTGTTCGAGGTTTGCGGGATCGTCGCGCGTACTTTCCGTTCGCGTACTTTCCGCTATGGACGAACCGGGACGACTGCTGCGACGAATCAGCGACCAGCGACCCGCGTCCTCGAACGACGATGCGCCGCGCCGCGACTTGCGGAACGCGCCAGCGCGCGGCCGTTTCGATGCGGGCGTCACCAGCGCGCGCAGGCCCGCAAAGCTGTCCGAGTTCACGATGCCCTGCGCGACGAGTTCGCCGAGCGCGTCCTCGAGTTCGGTTTGCAGCAATCGTGTGCCTGCCGTCAGTTCATCGAAGAACGACGCGCCATGCGCGGCGAGATGATCCGCGACGATGCGCGCGCGCGACGACAGCGCGACTGCATCCTCATCGCGTGCCATTGCAAGCGCGCTCCAGATTGGCAGCTCGCGACGCGGCAACAGCACGATCGGCGAACTGCGCACCGGGCCGGCGCGCGTTGGCTGTGTCGCGTCGTCGCGCAAGGCCGCAGGTTTCGGGCGCAGGCGCGTCCACACCAAGCGACCAGATTGGCATTGCGCATCGAGCCAGTCCGGATCGTAGTCGGCGATGCGCGCGGGCAGCAGTTCCTTTTCCCACGCGCCAGCGGCGGCTTCGTAACCTTCGAGTTGCGCGAGCGCATTGGGTAACGCATCGATACCTTTCATGCGCGATGCCGGAGCCACGCGTTGCCACTCGAATGCGAAGCGCATGTAATCGCGTACGGCAACTGGCTCGATCTCGCGGCGCAACCTGCTAATGGTGTAACGATGGATACGCGCGAGCAAATGGCGCTCACACCATTGCGATTCGACCCCTGCATCGAAGCTGCCGCGCATCACGTAGCCTTTGACTTCGAGCCGCATCAGCGCGGCGTCGACGTCGGATTGCGGCAATGCGAATGATGCGGCGAGCGTGGATGTCTGCGTAGGGCCAAGGCCGGTCAACCGTGCACGCACGAGATCGACGAGCGCATCTTCCGGCGTCCATGCGACTTCGGCGAATTCCGGCGGCGCTTCGATGGCAGGATCGGTCGCGGCGTCCGGATGCAGCGCGCGTAATATCGGCAGGCGTTCAGCGGCGAACCAGAAACCTGCGCCGCCGTGTTGCATGCGCGCCGCACGACGATCGTCCGCAAGCGCGGCCAGCATCTGCGGCCAATCCACGTTCGCGCGCGCTTCGTCATCGCCGATCACCCCAAGCCCAACCAGCGCTTCGTGCATCTCGTCGGCATTGCGCGCTTCGGGCCATGCTTCCGCGCGCACGGCGGCGATTGCATCGGCGTCGAGCCGTCCCAGATCGTCGGCGCGTTGCGGATCGGCCCAGCGGCGATTGAGCACCGCCTGCGTGCGCCGTTCTTCCAGCGGCGCATCGTCGAGGAACGTGTACGGCTTGGAACTCAGCACTTCGGCTGCGAGCGGCGAGGGCGCGACGAGATCGCGCGCGATGATGCGTACATCGCCGGATTCCAGCGCGCGCAACAGGTCCAGCCAACCGTCCGTGTCCATCGCTTCATGCAGGCAATCGTGAAGCGTCTGCGCGACCAGCGGATGGTCGGGAATCTTGCGCTCGCCGACGATGTTCTCCAGGCACGCGACCTGGTCCGGGAACACTGTCGCGAGCAAGTCCTCGCTTTTCATCCGCTGCAATTGCGGCGCGACCTTGCTGCCGCCGACGAAGCGCGGCAACGCGAGCGCGGTCGTCGCGTTCCAGCGCCAGCGGATCGGGAACAGAGGTGCGTCGAGCAGCGCCTGCACCAGCACGTCGCGCGCGGTATTCGAGTGCAGGAAACGGGCAACATCCTCCAGCGGGAAACTGTGGCTGGTGGACAGCGACAATACGATCGCATCCTCGGTCGCCGCAGCCTGCAATTCGAAGTTGAAGGTGCGGCAGAACCGCTTGCGCAGCGCGAGTCCCCACGCGCGGTTGATGCGACTCCCATACGGCGAATGGATGATGAGCTGGGTGCCGCCGGATTCGTCGAAGAAGCGTTCCATTGCGAGCACGCTGCGCGTCGGCAGCATGCCGAATGCGGATTGCGCGTGCGCCAGATAGTCGACGACTTGTTGCGCGGGCGCTTCGCCCACGCCGACGTCGTCCACCAGCCAGTGCAAGGCCACATCCGCGCCCGATGCGGTCAGGCGCTGCCCGATTTCCTCGCGCAACCGCGACACACCGATCGACAACGCATCGCTGCGACCCGGCGCTTCGCCGAGCCAGAACGGAATCGTCGGCGGCGCGCCGTTCGCATCCTCGACGCGCACGCGGTCGCGCTCGACGCGCAGGATCTTGTACGACACATTGCCAAGCTGGAAGATGTCGCCGGCGATGCTTTCGATCGCGAAATCCTCGTTGACGCTGCCGATCATCTGCGACTGCGGCTCGAGCACGACCGCGTAATCGGCATTGTCGGGAATCGTGCCGCCCGAGGTGACGGCGGTGAGTCGTCCGCCGGCGTGGCCGCGCAGCTTGCGGTTCACCGCGTCGCGATGGATGTGCGCCGAGCGCGTGCCGCGCCGCGTGGTGAACCCGTCGGCGACCATGCGCACGACCTCGTTGTAATCCTTGCGCTCGAGTTGCGAATAGGGATACGCGCCGCGCACGAGGGCGAACAGCTCGTCTTCGTCGCATTCGCGGCTGCCGACTTCGGCGACGATCTGTTGCGCGAGCACGTCGAGCGGCGCGCGCGGGATCTTCAGCGTGTCGAGTTCGCCGCGACGCACGCAGTCGAGCAAGGCCGCGCACTCGATCAGGTCGTCGCGCGATTGCGGAAACAGCCGGCCTTTCGGCGTGCCGCCGACTGCGTGGCCGGAGCGTCCGACGCGTTGCAGAAAGGCGGCGATCGAACGCGGCGAACCGAGCTGGCAGACCAGATCGACATTGCCGATATCGATGCCAAGTTCCAGCGATGCGGTTGCGACGAGCACGCGCAGGTCGCCGCGTTTGAGCCGCTGTTCCGCCTCCAATCGAAGTTCGCGCGCGAGGCTGCCGTGGTGTGCGGCGACCGCTTCGCGGCCGAGCAATTCGCTCAAATGCCGCGCCGCGCGCTCGGCCATGCGCCGCGTGTTGACGAAGATCAACGTCGTGCGGTGTGCGTTGATGAGTTCCGCAAGCCGCGCATATACGGATTCCCACACATCGGTCGACATGACGGCCGACAGCGGAACTGGCGGCACTTCGATCGCAAGATCGCGCGGGCGGCCGTGGCCGATATCGACGATGGTGCAGTCGGGCGGCACCGGATTGGATGAAGGCAAGCGGCCGTCCGCGGCGCTGCTTTCATTCGGCATTCCCTTCGCATCGTCGACCAGCGCATGCGATGCGTCAGGTATCGCATCAGCGCTCCGGCCGCCACCAACAAGGAAACGCCCGACTTCATCGATGGGCTTCTGCGTTGCCGACAAGCCAATGCGTGTCAACCGACGCCCGCACAATGCTTCGAGCCGTTCCAGCGACAGCGCGAGATGACTGCCGCGTTTGCTCGCGGCGACCGCGTGGATTTCGTCGACGATCACCGTGCGCGCAGTCGCGAGGCCGCGCCGACCGGAATCCGAACCGAGCAGCACATATAGCGATTCGGGCGTGGTGACGAGGATGTGCGGCGGCGTCCGACGCATCTGCGTGCGCTCGGTTTGCGGCGTGTCGCCGGTGCGCACTGCGGTGCGGATCGCGACATCGGGATAGCCGAGCTGCTGCAGACGAACGCGGATACCCGCGAGCGGTGCTTCGAGGTTCAGGTGGATATCGTTGGACAACGCCTTGAGCGGCGACACGTATACGACGACGGTCGCGTCCGGCAGGGTGCCGGTCTCTGCGCCTTCGCGCACCAGCGCATCGATCGCGGCGAGGAATGCGGCGAGGGTCTTGCCGGAACCGGTCGGCGCCGCGATCAGCGCATGCTTTCCCGACTGGATCGCCGGCCATGCCGCGACCTGTGCGGGCGTCGGCGCGTCGAAGGTTTCGGCGAACCACATCGCGACTGCCGGATGGAACGTCTTCAACGCATCCGGAATGGCGACCGACGGCGCGGCAGCGAAGGGCAGGACAAGGGCGCGCGACATGTTCACATGATGGGGCCGCGGGGAGCGATGGCCAAGCCTGCCGTGCCAACGAATCACCGCATGAGACGCAGGCCGGCATCAATCCGGGTTCAGGGCGTTCGCAACCAGTCCAGCGCTTCGTCTTCCGTCTCGAAGACGTTTGCGGTCATGCCGAAATTTGCGGCCATGGTGATGCCGAACTTGTGCGGGTCGATGAACTCGGGGCGACAGACCATCACCATGCGGACGACTCCGCCAGCGGCGTCTGCCCATGCACGCATCATCGACAGCCGCATCGACAGGCTGGGCACGCCGTATCCGGTCGTTTCGGTGATGACGACCATCAGTTTCCGGATGCGTTGCGCGTGCGCCTGCGCGATGCACGTACCAATGCGATCGATGCCTTCGGGCAATGTGTACTGCCCGACGATGCGGAACACGGCGATGTCGTCCATGAAATCGAACGCGATGGTTTCCGGGTTGTCCATGGTTCGCATCCCCATGCGCTGGCTTGATCGCTCGCGCGGACTTGCTGTGTCCCATCTTACCGAACCCCGCAGCGCCTGCACGGTTTATGGCGCATGACTGTCGCATGACCGTATGTCGCAATTAACGCGCGCATGACACGGTGCTTGCTACGCTGGATGCCTGTTCGAAAGGAGTCGACGATGAAAATCCTGATGGTGCTGACCTCACACGACCAACTCGGCGATACCGGCAAGAAGACCGGTTTCTGGCTTGAGGAATTCGCAACGCCGTATTACGTGTTTGCCGATGCGGGCGCGCAGATCGTGCTGGCATCGCCGAAAGGAGGGCAGCCGCCGATTGATCCTGTCAGCGACGCGCCCGATGCGCAGACGCCGGCGACCGCGCGGTTTCGCGCCGATGCCGCGGCCACTGCCGCGCTCGCCAACACGCGCAAGCTTGCCGATGTGGTCGACGACGAATTCGACGCGGTGTTCTATCCCGGTGGCCACGGTCCGTTGTGGGATCTTGCGGAAGATCGCGATTCGATCCACCTGATCGAAATAACCTATGCGGCCGGCAAGCCGGTCGGCGCGGTCTGCCACGCGCCCGGCGTGTTGCGCCACGTACGCGGTCCGTTCGGATTCCCGCTGGTGCGCGGCAAGTCGGTGACCGGTTTTACCAATACCGAAGAAGCCGCAGTCGGCCTGACCAAGGTCGTGCCGTTCCTGGTCGAGGACATGCTGAAGGAACATGGCGCCGAGTATTCGAAGAAGGACGACTGGCAGCCATACGCGATCACCGATCGCAACCTCGTAACCGGCCAGAATCCGGCATCATCGGAGAGTGCAGCGCGTGCAGTGCTAAAATTGCTGCTGGACAGTCCAGCCGATCAGTGACCAGCCGATCACTGAATCATGCGCGCGGCCTCGCGGATACGGCGGTCAAGCGCGGATTAATGGCATGGTGGGTATGATGGTCGATATAAAAGCAGGAATTACCCATGCAACCCTCCCGCGCAGCCCACGGTAGAGAATCGCAGGTGGACTGTCGCCCATGCGATTGATTGATGCGGTAGTGCTGCAGCCCATTGCGCGGATGTCCGCGACCCGGGCCAATAGCCGCGGCAGCCTGGCCGTGGACGCCGCGACCGCATTGCTGTTGCTATTCGCAGCCCTGCGGCATGGCGAAGTGCGTGCCGCGCCAGCGCTGCTGACGGTCGCCTCCGGCGTCTTGTTGTTCAGCCTGGTCGAGTACTGCTTCCATCGCTGGCTGTTCCATGACGCGAGAGTCTTGTTCTTCATGGAAGAAGGGCACCGCAAGCATCATCTGAATCCGGTAGGCGACGATACCCTGCCGTTTTTCCTGCCACCGGCAATTCTGCTGTGCCTGGCTGGCATCTTCATGCTGGCGATGCCGACCAGCTATGCGTTGCTGCTGGCGGGTGTCATCGGGGCCGGCTATGCGGCCTATGGACTCAGCCATTTCGCCATGCACGTCCGCCGTTTCCGCCATCCGCTGATCAAACGCTGGGCCGCGCACCACCACATCCATCACCACCATCCCGACAAGAACTACGGGGTGACATCGCCGCTATGGGACATCGTGCTGGGTACTCGGTATGTGTCGAAGGGCGCGCGATCCAGAGGGTTTTGATGGCGTTGCGCCGCTGGCTATCACGGGTCGTTGCTGCACTGCCATTTCGCGAAGGCCGCAAGCGCGAGCGACTGCATGAAACGCAGGCCGGGCCTGGTCAGGGTGAACAAACATCCAGGTCGGCTATCATCGCGCCATTGGCGCAAGTTCCGCGTGAATCGCTTGCTCCAACATGCCCGACCTGCAATGCAGGGATGTTCAAGCGATTCAATCGGCAGACGAGCCAGATGTTCTGGGGTTGCACGCACTATCCGCGTTGCAAGGGGACGCGGGAGGTGTGATGAACCGCGTTCTCGATGAGAATGCCATCTCCATCAAACCTCCAGCCGGTCGTCCGGCCGCGCAACCTAGCGCACACGCATTTTCATCCAGCTATCATGTTGACAGCTGACATGGGGTCGGCTTCAGACTTCGGCATCGCGCACCAACGCTGGATCTTCATTGGAACGATGTGCCGGATGCGAGCGACGCACGGCGGGGATGAGTTGTGCGAGCAGGGCGCAGGCGGCGAGAGTCCAGACGATCAACGCCCCGCTCGGCAGATCGAACACCGCCGACAAGCACAGGCCGAGAACGTAGCCAAGCACGCCGATGGCATAGGCCGTCGCCAGTCGCCACGGACCTCGCATGCCGGCCGTTGCGAGTGCTGGCACGATCAGGCTTGCAAAGACCAGGTACACGCCGACGAGTTGCACGGACGCAGTTATGGCAACCGCGAACAACGCGTAGAACACCAAGCCGACCAAGCGATCGCGGCGCAGCCAAATGAAGACCAGCAGCAGAGCCGACAGCACGGCTGCGGGAATCAGTTGCTTGAACTCGATGAACAGGATGTCCGCGGCGAGCAGGCTTTTCAGGTGTTCGCTGCCTTCCGGATTGTGCGACACGACCAGCAGGCTGCCGGTCGCGGCGAGCACGAACAAGGTGCCGATCAGTGGTTCCTGGTATTGCGGCCAGCGCCGGTCGGTCCATGCGAGCAAGCCCGCGCCAGCAAGCGCGGCGGCGACCGCGACGAGTTGCACGCCATAGCCCGCGGACGCGGCTCCGAAATGGGCGACGAAGAACTCATCGACACTGAAGAATTGCGACAGGATCACCCCGAGCGCGGCGATCTGCGCGATCGCAAGATCGATGAAAATAATCCCGCGCGAAAGCACCTGCTTGCCGAGCGGCACATGCGTGGACAGCACAATGAGGCCAGCCACGCAGGCCGGCCCGAGGATGCGGATATCCAGGCCTTCGAGGCTGATGGTCAAGACTTGGTCTTCGCGGCGGCGAGCAGCTTCGCGATGGTCGAGTCGTAAAGGCCGAACAGATCCTTCGACTGCGCATCGCCGCCCACGGTAAACGGCAAGCTCACGGCCTGCACGCCGGTATGTTCCGACAACCATTCGCTGGGTTTCGAATCCTGATACGCGGCGCGCACGATGGCGAGCGTGTTCGAACTCTTGGTGATGTCGATCAGGCTGGCCAGGTGCGAGCTGGTCGGCGGCACGCCGGGCTTGGGCTCGAGCGAACCGATCTCGTGCATGCCCAGCCAGTTGGTCATGTAGATCCAGCTATTGTGGTGCACGACGATGTTGCGGCCCTTGAGCGGCGCGGCTGCGGCGGTCCAGCGTACGATCGCGGCATTCCAGCGCGAGGAGAAATCGGCGAGGCGTTGCTGATACGTCGCGGCGTTCGGTGGGTCGAGTTGCGCAAGCCGTGCATCGAGTGCTTTCGCGATGGTCAGCATCCGGCGCGGATCCATCTGGATGTGCGGATTGCCTTCCGGATGCACATCGCCGTTGGCGCGATCGAGCGCGGTGGGCTTTTCCAGCGTGACGATCTGGCTTGCGGCCATGAACGAGCCAGGACCCGACGCGACTTTCTGATTGCCCGACTGCTGGATGAGTTTCGGCAGCCAGCCGACTTCGAGTTCTGCGCCGTCGCACACCACAAGATCGGCGCGACGAATCTTCGCGATCAGGCTCGGCTTGGCCTCGATCTGGTGCACGTCCTGCAACGCGGTCGTCGCGACATCGACGTCGACCTTGTCGCTGGCCAGTTCGGCCACCATCGAGCCCCACTCGGGTTCGCAGGCGAACACCTGCAATTTCGCCTGCGCCTGCGTGGACATCATGCCCGCTGCCGCGAGCATTGCGGTCATCAAGAGCTTGTTCATGGTTGCGATCCTTCCAATCAGAATGAGTGCGCGCCGTGTGCGCCGAGGGCGACCTGGTATTGCAGGGTCACGATGTTGTCGGTATTGAAAGGATTGGGCAACTCGCGGCTGAATTCCAGCCTCACCAGACTGAACTCGCTGTTGAGCCAGGTCAGCTCGATGCTGTTGCGCGATGGATCGAAACCGCTCGCAAATGGGCCCGAACGGGCGGCCCACAGTTTGTCGTAGCGATAACCCGCTTCCCAGGTGCGATTGAAGCGATACACCGCTTCGAGATAGCCGCCGCTGCGTCGGCCCGTCCACGGCTGGGTGAATCCAGGCGGATCGAGTGGATCGCCGAGTTGCGGAACCAGCGGTGCGGTGTAGATGCCATTGCGATCGTCGACAAGATATTCGCCGCGCAAGGTCACGCCACCGTCCTTGAGGTTGCCGTTTGGGGCCCACTTCAGGGTGCCGTCGGCGACATAGAGTTTGTCGTCGCCGCTGAACCCGTCTTCAGCATTGACGGTCTTCGACCGGAGCGTCGAGAGGCCAGCCAGCCAGGAGGTGGCGTCGCCGATATCTCCGCCCGCCTTCACGAACGCTGTGGTGACGCCGACTCCGCTGTGACCGCCACCGCCGCTCGGGAACTGGTCTCCGGCAAAGGCTTCGGCACCGAATTCCAGAAAGATCGAGGTAGGCGCGAGCCAGTGCAGCTGCACGCCATCATCGCCGTACTGGCTGCCGAGGAATGCCTGGTACGCGAGCGGACGGTCGTAGAAATTGTCGGTATGCGCGTGATGGCTGTTGAGATAGCCGATATCGGAAAAGAAACGCCCGGCGCGGATACCGAAACCGTCCGGGAGGCCGGTCGTTTCGATGTAGGCATTCTCGACGCCGACGTGATCCTGGCCCTGATCGTTCGATGCGGTCAGGGTCAGCTGGCCAAAGAACTTTTCGTCGATGTTCGCGTAGAGCGAAACCTCGCTCTCGGCGATCGACAGACCCTGCGGCGCGGGACCCGCACCGCCGCCCAACGGAAAGCCGGAGCGGAAGAAGCGCGAGGGATCGAGCGAGTTGTGCGCATACGCGCCGTTGAGGACGACGCTCATGCCCGGATTGAACGCATTGCCGTTGGCCCCGGTGGGCGCGACGATCGGCTCGGCGCTCGCGATTTCGGCGCTCGCCGCTTCAGGCGCTGCGGCCTGGGCCGCCTTGATCTGATCGAGCTCGGCGTGCGTGGACTGCGCGTCGGCGGTCGCGTCGCTCGCCTGCTTCTTCAACGCGGCGTTGTTGGCTTCGAGCGATCCGATGCGCTTCTCGAGTGCATCGAGTTGCTGCTGCACAGTCATGCTGCGCGGATGTTTTGCATGCGCCCTCGCTGCGGGCGGCGTTTCGGTTGCGGCGTAGGCGGGTTTGGCCAGAGCGGCGAGCACTCCGAAGGCGAGCAGGGTTTGGCGCATGCGGGATTCCGGAGTCAATAAGAGCCGCAGTAGGCGGATAGTGGTGGATGCGTCGCAGGAACGAGCAGCCACTGCGAGGCGATTGCGATAAATGTTACATGATAACGTTAAGATTACCTGTGCCATAAGTTGGGGATGCCTCGCCAAATCGGCTGTAGGCAGGTACAGCTCTGCACGGTTCGATGCGTTAGACTGGGATCGCAATGAAGCCGCGTATCGTCCTGCAAGCTGGATGGAGATTGATCCTTGCCATCGCGTTGGCGGTGATGCCGTGGGCGATGCCGACGCAGGCGTTTCCGGCACAGTCGCATCGTGTCGCTTCGAGCATGGTCATGCCGTGCAAGCACGCAACGAGCGCGCTGGCATCGATGACGAAGCATGGCTGCCCAGATCATTGCTGCCCGAAAGGTTTTTGCGATTCGACAGCCTGCGTGACGCATTGCGCTTTGGCGGCGATTTTCCCGGTGATGCCGTTGCATCCACTGCTGCGCAGCCAACCAAGCCTGGAGTGGCAGACGGCACTCGTTCTCAACGATCCGCCCGACGAACGTCTGCGACCTCCGATCTCCTGATATCCGCTACATCCAGCGACTCCGCGCATCGCGGAGCTTCGCCGCGTTCGCGGCGACTACGGTCTTGATGATTGCAGGAGATCCACATGCAACGTTTGATGTTTCGGGCGGGCGTGAGCCTGCTCGCGCTGCTGGCGATGCCGCTGGCGGCGAAACCTATCGCCTATGCCGACGGCAAGACGGTGATGGTCGAATATGGCGCGGGAACCATGTACGAGGCGCAGGCGTATTACGCTCCACGCGCGTGGTGGTCTGCTGGCGTGGACGCCATCGAGTTGCACAGCGAGGACGGCAAGGCGCAACGTCGCATTGTCACCGCCCGCGTCAACCTGCTCGCCAAGCGTTGGAACCTGCCGGGTGCGCAGGCCAATGTGTTCGTGTGGGGCGGACTGGGGCAGGCGACGGGCAATGATTTCGCCGGCAGCACGCTGGCGCGTGATGTGGGCTTTGAGACCGATTACGAAACCCGGCGCGTGTACGCCTCGTTGCGTTCGGACTTGCAGGAAAGCGACCATTACTCGCATCGCATCGACACCATCCAGCTCGGCTGGGCGCCTTACAAGCACGACTACGACACGCTCGCGACCTGGATCGTCGTGCAGGGCCGCCATTACACCCGCGGACTGTTTCGCGGCACCGAGAAAGCGGTCTTGCTGCGTCTGTTCAAGGGCGGTACCTGGGTCGAGGCGGGCGTCACTACCGATGGCAAGCCGCAAGTCATGGCCATGTTCAATTTTTGATTCAAACCATTCCTGGAGAAATCAAGATGCGTACTGTCAAATCGTTGTTGTTCGTGTTGATGCTTGGCGTCAGTTCATTCGCTTCGGCGAAAACCATCGAAATGGATGTCAATGGGCTGGTCTGTGCGTTCTGCGCGCAAGGCATCGAAAAGAGTCTCAAGGCGCTGCCGCCAACCAGCAAGGTGTTCGTGAGCCTGGAAAACCGGATCGTGGCGGTTGAACTGAAAGACGGCACCGACATCCCTGATCCGCAATTGCGCAAGGCGATCACCGATGCAGGCTTCACGGTCGTCGCGATCCGGCGTTCGGACGCCACCCTCGATGCGATCAAGCAACGTGTCGCCGCCAAGGCGGCTGCTCATGAATGAGCCGGCCGCATTCGACGCACCGGTCAAACGCAATCTCGGGCTCGCAGCGCTGACCCTGGCCGCGAGTGCCGGCACGCTGGTGTGCTGCGTGCTGCCGGCGGCGATGGTTGCGCTGGGCGCGGGTGCCGCGCTTGCTGGTCTGGTGACTGCGGTGCCGCAGCTGATCTGGTTGTCCGAACACAAGCCACTGGTCTTCGGATTGGCCGCAGCGATGCTGCTGGGTTCCGGCGTTGCGTTGTGGCGTGCGCGACGCATGGCATGTCCGGCGGATCCGGAACTGGCGCGAACCTGCGGCCTATTGCGCAAGGTCAGCATCGGCTTGTGGTGGATCGCCGTGATCGTGTGTGCGACCGGCACCTTGTTTGCGTTCGTGCTGCCGGCGTTGCGGTGAAAAACCAAGGGTCGGATGCCGGTGTCCGGTATCCGGCTACTTCAGACTTTCTCCATGGAAGCCTGTCCGCATGGATGGTGTTCATCGCCCAGCTCGAATTGCACGGTGACGTGGTCGATGCCGAACCTCGCGTGCAGTTCGCTATTGATGCGCGCGAGCAGGGCGTCGTCGAGGGTCGCATCCGGCTTGATCAGGTGCACGGTCAATGCCGCTTCGGTCGTGCTCATGCCCCAGATGTGCAGGTCGTGCACCGCGTATACGCCCGGCAATGCTGCGAGGTAGCTTTCGACCTGTTCCGGATCGATGCGGTCGGGCACCGCGTCCAGTGCCAGGTCGAGCGATTCGCGCAACAGGCTCCAGGTGCCGACCGCGATCACCACGACGATGGCAAGGCTTACGACCGGATCGATCCATAGCCAGCCCGTATGCAGCATGGCGAACGCGGACAGCACCACGCCGAGCGACACCACGGCGTCCGACGCCATATGCATGAAGGCGCCGCGGATGTTCACATCGTGCTTCTGGCCTGTCATGAACAACCATGCGGTGATGCCGTTGACGGCGATCCCGACCGCAGCGACCGCCATCACGATGCCGCTTGCAACCGGTTGCGGATGCAGCAGACGCAGCACTGCCTCCCACGCGATGATGCCGATCGACACCAGCAAAACCACAGCGTTGAACAACGACACCAGAATCGAGGAACGCCGCAGACCGTACGTGCGGCGCTGGGTCGGCAGGCGACGCACCAGAATGCTCGCGCCCCAAGCCAGCGCCAATCCCAACACATCGCTCAGGTTGTGCCCGGCATCGGCGACCAACGACAGCGAATGCGAGAGCAAGCCGTAAATCGCCTCGATGACGACAAAGCCGAGATTCAACGTGATGCCGATCAAGAATGCGCGACCGAAACTCGCGGGCGCGTGGCCATGGCTGTGGCCGCCACCGATGCCATGGACGTGATCGCCACCCTTGGAATTCGCAGTGTCGTCATGGCCGGTGGCATGAGCGCTGCTCTTGCCGTGATCGTGATCGTGTCCCATGCCGGTGAGCCTGATGTTTGTGCTGGGCAGCCTAGCGGCCCGATGCTGCGGACACTATTACGTCGGCTGCAAACCGGCTGCCATGGCGGACTGCGTGCACAGCGCGCATTTGGCATCCGGCGACAACTGTTTGATTGTGTACTCTGCTTTCAATGCGCTCGAACGATCGGGGTATGGAAACTGCCCCAACACGCGCAAGGGCGGATGTGAACGCGTGTAGCGCGCGCCCTTGCCGGCAGCATGCTTGGCGTAGCGTTTGGCGACATCGACAGCGATGCCAGTATACAAACTGCCATCGCGGCATTCGATGATGTACACGAACCAGCTCATTCGCGATATCCGAATACAATGCACACGCTGAAATCGGTCACGCTGAGGTCAGCACAATGTCAATGCGATACGACGCCAGTCGGCGCGGACTTCGCGGCAATCGTCGCCGCCCATCGCGAACGCGCGGCACACCCACGGCCGGCGCGCATAGATCGTGCAACGCAGCGTGTCGCGATCCAGCGCCGCGCACCAACCATCGTCGTCCTTGCCCATGATGGTCGAGCCGTGCGCGTCGATGTCGATGAAGTGTTCGGGCGGATCGTCGCCGGGCAACAACAGCACCGGCAACTGGCAACAACAGGCCTGGCAACGGGCGCAGGCGATCTGCGCGTGGTCGTCGCTGACGGGCATGGTGGACATGCGCGCATTGTCCCATGCGCCGTCGATCGTGACGTGCCGAATGGCGCAAACTATGCGTCCATCGTGGGAGACGACATGCGCGCCGACGATTTCATCGCCCATTTGCACGAATTGCTCGATCCGTTCGGCCACGTCGCCACGCGCGCCATGTTCGGCGGCCATGGACTGTATC
This sequence comes from Lysobacterales bacterium, assembly GCA_038226665.1. GTDB lineage: Bacteria > Pseudomonadota > Gammaproteobacteria > Xanthomonadales > Xanthomonadaceae > SZAS-103. The sequence continues at coordinate 20,900 of JBBRQI010000011.1, forward strand.
TGGACGGCATCATCGTGGGAATCATCGACGATGGCCGCCTGTATCTGAAAACCGACGCGATCAGCGAGTCGCTGTTCGCCGTTGCCGGCTGTGTCGCGTTCGTCTATCCGGGCAAGAACGGGCCGATGGCGATGAGTTACCGGACGGTGCCCGACGAAGCGATGGATTCTTCCGACGCGATGGCGCCGTGGGCGCGGTTCGCGAAGGAGGCGGCGATGCGCAAGGCCACGATGAAGAAACCGAAGTCGCCGGAAAAGCGCAGCCAGGCCAAACCGAAACCGAAGTCTCTGAAAAGCGGCGCCGCAACGAAGAAACCAGATGCGACGAAATCGACCGTGCCGGTCAAGCGCGCGCCGCGACAAAAAACCTGAAGCACCAGACCGCATAATGGAATCGTCAACAATCGCAAGGAGCATCCCATGAACAAACCACTCGCAGGACGCGTTGCGCTCGTCACCGGCGCGTCGTCTGGCATCGGCGAAGCAACCGCGCTCGCATTGTCTGTGGCGGGCGCGAAGGTCGCGATTTCCGCGCGGCGGCGCGAACGGCTCGATGCGCTCGCAGCACGCATCCGCAATAGCGGCGGCGATGCGTTCGCCGTCGTCGCCGATTTCGCGAAAGAAGACGAAGCGCAACGCGCGGTACTCGAAGCCGAAGCGCATTTCGGACGGCTCGACATCCTCGTCAACAATGCGGGCGTGATGTACCTGGAACCCGTCGCGACCGCCGACCTTGCGCGCTGGCGACACATGTTTGAGCTCAACGTGCTCGGCTTGATCGCCGCCACGCAGGCCGCGTTGCCGGGAATGACCGCGCGTCGCGATGGCCATATCGTCAACGTGTCATCCACCGCAGGGCGCATGTCGAACGCGATGGCGGCTGGATATTCAGCCACGAAGTTCGGCGTCGTCGCGTTCTCCGAAGGCTTGCGCAAGGAAGTTTACAAGGACGGCATCCGCGTCACCGTGATCGAACCTGGCGTGGTCGCAACCGAACTGCGCGAACACATCGCGCACGCGGAGACGCAGCAAGCGATCAACGCCTGGGCCGAGTCGATGCGGCAGTTGCAGCCCGAGGACGTCGCGAATGCGATCGTGTTCTGCGTCTCGCAACCGGCGCATGTCAACATCAACGAAGTGCTGATGCGGCCGACGGACCAGGAACGCTGACGTGAGCGGACTCGAAAGCTGGCGCGAGGAGAAACAGTCGGGCTGGCTGTATCGCGAACTTGCGAAAGCCGAGCGCGATCCGCAAATCTCGGCGTTATTCGGAAAACTTGCCCACGAAGCCGATGCGCAAGCGCGACAGTGGGAAAAGAATCTCGGCGCCCAGATGCCCGCCACATTCGCGCCGTCGCTGCGCGCGCGCTGCGTGATTGCGCTTGCGCGTCGCATCGGCCCGCGCCGAATGCGCGCCGCGCTCGCCGCGATCAAGATCCGCGGATTGTCGGCCTACAGTTCGGCTCCGGTCGGCGGCCACGCGATGCCGACTTCGGTCGAGGAAATCGGTCGCGGCCATCGCAGCGTCGGCGGCGGCAACCTGCGCGCGGCGATCTTCGGCATCAACGACGGCCTCGTGTCGAATGCGAGCCTGATCCTCGGAGTGGTCGGCGCGCACGTCGCCAATGCGACGGTGATCACGACCGGCATCGCGGGCATGCTTGCGGGCGCCATGGCGATGGCGGCGGGCGAATTCGTCTCGGTGAGTTCGCAGCGCGAGATGTACGAATACCAGATCTCGCTCGAAGCCGACGAACTCAACGAATATCCCGAAGCCGAGGCCGAAGAACTCGCATTGATCTACGAAGCACGCGGCCTTCCATTGGACGAAGCGCGGCGCATGGCGCGCACGCTGATTTCAAATCCAGAACACGCGCTCGACGCACTCGCGCGCGAGGAACTTGGGTTGAATCCGCAGGAACTCGGTTCGCCATACGGTGCGGCGATGTTCTCGTTCGTGTCGTTCGCGGTCGGCGCGCTGCTTCCACTGCTGCCGTTCTTCATCGGTGCGAAATTGCCGGATGCCGCGTGGATCGGTGCGTCACTCGCGGCGCTCGGCCTGTTCGCGACTGGCGCAGCAATGAGCCTGTTCACCGGCCGCCACGCATTGCGCAGCGGTTTGCGCATGTTGCTCATCGGCGGCGGAGCGGGCGCGTTGACGTATGCGATCGGGCATGCGATTGGTGCGAGCGTCGGTTGAGCGCACTTGAATTGGATCGAGCGCTGATGCGGGCGCGGCGACGAACAGTGCGAACACGATGCACAACAAAATCCACGCAACGCATAGGCCACGCTATTGCCAGCGGGGTGCGCGTGTTCGCATGTGCTGGCTCAACTAAGAGTGAGTGATCAGTGCGCTGCCGCCGCAGGCGCTGCGGACGACGACGGCGTACGCACCGGTAACGGCACGTTGCACAAGTCGATGTGGCCGGCGGGGCGCACGTACCATCCGTCGCGGCGGTTGCGACGCGCTTCGGTCGCGGCGGCGAAGGTCGTGCTGTCGGTGCGAAGCAATTCCAGCGGCGTGCGTTCGGATTCCGGCACGTCGGAAGCGAGACGGATCGACTTGATCGCGACGCGTTGTGCGGGCTTCTCGTAGAATCCCAATGCGCCGGTTCCGCGTGGCAGCACCGACAGCAATTCCATGCCCTGCACGACGCGGCCGACTACGGTGATGTTGCGATCGAGCTGGCGTGGAGCCTGCCCGGTGACGACGTACAGCTCGTTGCCGATGCTGCTGTCGGGTGCGGTGTCGCGACCGGCGCCGACCATGCCGTAGCAATGCGTCAGCCAGGCTTGGCCTTCTTTCGGATCGCGCGCGACCGGAAAATCGCCGGCGAACCCGACTTGCGGCGCCCAGCCATCGACGTCCGGCAAGCGGGTGAACGCGAGGTCCTTCGTGGCACGGCTGAATTCGGCTGGCAGATGCGGCTTCGCATCACCCAGCGATTTCGCATCCTTCTCGCCGGACTCCGGATCGCCCCATTGCACGACAAAATTATCCTGCGAACGATTGATGCTGAGCCCGTTCCAGTAGCCCGCGTGCGCGAACGTGCGGATGTTGGCGGCATGCAGCGGCGCGAAGTCCGGCGCGAGTTCGATGATCACGCGGCCAGTCGCAAGTTCGAGGTACAGCGCGTTGTGCGGATCAAGCGCGTGCCAGTCGGATGTCGGCGACGCGTCGATGATTTCCTGCGCGGATTTGTATTTCGGAGCGGGCTTCGCCGCAGCGCTCGCGGTTGCATCCGCCGCAACGGCGCATTGCAGTGCAAACGCGCAGGAAAGAGCAACGAGGGCGAGGCGTGCGTGGCGCATGGGTGCTCCGTTGCGATGATGATCCGTCGCCGCGATTGTGGCCCAAAAGCCGGCGAATCAGAAACGATCGACGAATTCGATCACCGCGCCCAGCCGCATCGCGCGCTCTTCGGCGGTGACGCGCACGAGTTCGGCGATGTCGTCGTCGGGTGCTTCGACCTCGACGCAATGGAAGCCCGAACCGATGTCCTCGCACAGGCCCGATGAACTCGAATCGCTGTCGTCCCGGTGCTGCATCAGGTCGGCGACCTCCTCGACGCGTTCGATATCGTCGTTGATGTTCTCCACGTGGTGGATCACATCCTGCGTGTCGTCTTCGCTGGCGAGGATCCGGAAACGGACTGTGGGCATGGCACGACTCCTGGTCGGTGACGCGCCACCAGACTACGCCAGCTTGGGCATGGTTGCGTTATGCCGTTTTACGCCGGTGAATTGCGACGCGTGGCGCGCTTTGCATGGCGGCCTTTGCAGAAATTTTGCACTGCATCATTCGGAGATTGAACATGCGCGGACGGATCATGCGCAGGTCGGTCAGCGCGATCGGTGCGCGCATTTTTTCGCGATGGGAGCGATCAGCTCCAGCGCGACCGCGTCGGCGGCGAGCGAAGGAGAAAGGTAAGCGTGCGACCCGCAGGCGGTGAATCCCGCATTGGCGATCGCGCTGCGATAGAACGCGGCGCTACGCGGCATGAAATCGTGCTCGTCTCCTTCGACCGCGTCGCCACGGCAATACGTTTCGATGTAGGCCACGCCATGGCACAGCTCATCGAACCCGGACAAGCCCCGCCGAAGATCGGCGGCGGGCAGGTAATGCAGCACGTCGGCGCAGACCAGCAGGTCCACGGGCGCGCCAAAGCGCAATTCGCCGAGTTGCGCGAAGTGCACGAACCGCAGGTTGCGGCTTGCGCCATGGCGCGCGATCGCATATGCGCTGCTGTCCACGCCAAGGTAATCCAGCTTCGGTCGCAGCTTCAGCAACGGCGCGCGCCACGCGCCTTCACCGCAGCCGACGTCGAGCACGCTGCGCAATGGGCGTCCGAGATAGTGCTCGGCCATCGCCACCGCGAGCGCGACCTTGCGTCGCAGCAGCGCGCCGCGCCCGACGCCTGCGGCGTCTTCGCGGTACCAGCGGTCGAAATAACGGCGGTCGTACTGCTTGGTCATGTGGATTCCGATTGTGCCAGCGCAAGGAGATGGTTGCAGGGCGCGGGCTGGACTATTCTAGGGCCGTCGGTGCATCTCCATGCGGGTCGCATGCCCGGTCCGTGGAGACGAAACGTTGGTTAAAGAGTGATCGCATGAAGCGATTCACGAAGTCGTCGCAAGGACGGTTGCAGGCAATGGCAAGTACGCGAATCATCGAATGCATCGGCGCAAGCGACGAGGACATCGCGCATCTGCGCCTGCTGCTGCGCACGGCCGCGCTGCACTTGCGCGACATCTGGCGGTGGGGTTCTGAGGACAAGGCCGACCTGGTGATCGTCGATACACGCAGCCTGATCGGAGGCTCCGCTTTGCGCCGGATCCGGCAACGAGGCATTGCCTGCGCACGCTTGATCGAAGCCGACGATCCGGCGTCGGATGGACGCCTCCTGCGCAAGCCGCTGCGTCGCGACGATCTTGTCGCGCTGTTGAACGGCGTCGGCGACAGCAGCATCGCGCCGCTGACGATCATGTCCCAGGGCGACGACTTCTTCGACATGGATCTTGGCGAATCCGACAGCGCCGACGAATTGCCGGTGATGGATTTTTCATTGCGGCGCAACGATGTCGAACGCGGGAACGAAGACTTCGAGGCGTTGTTCCGGCGCGATCCGCTGGCGATGAAACCGGAATACATGATTCCAGAGAAGCTCGGCGGGGCTGGCGTCGAGTTCATCCGCGATGCGACAGCCCGCAGCGAATCGCGCGCCGACGCCTTCGGCAATCCGTTTTCGCGCCATGCGGTGGCAGACGAGAACGTGGATCCATCGTTCCGGCGCGACATGCATATGCGCGCGGACGACAACGAGTTGCATTCGCTCAATGACTACCTCGACGGACGCCTGCTCGGCGGACCAGCGCGCATCGTCCTGCCGGGTGCGCCGTCGCTGGTGCTCGATCCGAAGGAACAGGTGTTCCATTCCGATGGAATGCTGCCGGAACTGGAGCCGTACTGCCGCGAGCCATTGCGGTTCGGCGCATGGGAACGGCTGGTGGTGTCCCAGTTGGTCGCGTTGCGCGCGCGGGTGCCTGCCCGGCCGTACCTGCGTCTGCGCTGGATGGAACGCTACGTGATGTCGAATGGTTACCTCGCGTCGCACCTCGATCCAGCAGGAACGTATCGGCTTACGCGCTGGCTCGAGCTCGCGCATGAATATCCGCGCGCATTCCGGATCGGCTCGAACATGCTCAAGCTGATGCGCCTCGACGAGATCGCGCACGCCAGCAATGTCGCGATTGCCGAAGTGTTCGACGTGGTCAATGCCTACGAGGCGATTGGCTACGTCGAATGGAAACATCGCGAACGTACCGCGCGGTGACAAGCTTCAGTCGTCGAACGCGCCTGAGTCGACGAGCTGGCGGATGCGGAACACGGTATCGATGTCGGCGAGCCGATAGGCTTCCTTGACCGCGCCGATGTGCGGATCGCCATCGCGATGATCCGCAGAATATGCTTCATAGGTAAAACGCACGAACAGTGTGCCGGGCGCGGGTTGCTCGATGCGCATGCTCAGGTGGAACGTCGCGCCCGAATCGTCGTCGGCGAGCACGGTGTAATCGACTGCATCCTCGGAATCGAAACGCACGCGATCGCGGACGACCTGCTGGCCGAAGCGCAAGGTGCGCACAAGGTCGTTTCCTTCGTGTTCGATCTTGCAATCGTCGAGCCACGGCACGAAGCTCACGGGGAACTCGGCGCGCATCACCAGCCCGCGCCAGAGCTGGTCGCGGCGCATCGGCACCACGCGTGCATCGGTCGGGTCGTTGATTTGCACGAGGTGTTCGAAATGCAGGGCGCCGACCGGATGCGGCTGGACCGCCGATGCCGTGATCGTGCGTTCGCGCGGGACTTCGTTCATGGCGCGCGACCCGCGATGCCAGGTTCGATCACGACCGAGGTCATCCCGATGGCACTGGTCAGGGTCTCGTTGAAGAAACGCACGCGGTCGTCGTCGCGTTGCAGGGCGAGGACGTAGAGCAACGGCAGGTAATGCTCGGGCGTCGGGATCGAAAGTCGCGCATCGGCACCGAGGCGCGGCCAGTCCACGAGTTCGATGTGTTCGCGCGCACGGATGTGGCGCTTGACCGAGGAGTCGAAACGCTGTGCCCAGTCCAGCGGATGCGGATTGCGCGGATCGAATTGGGCGAGGTTGTGGACGATATTCCCGCTGCCGAGCACGAGCACGCCATTGTCGCGCAGCGGCATGAGCGCTTTCGCCAACTGGTAGTGATACTCGCCTGGCTGGGTGGTGTCGATGCCGAGTTGCACGACTGGCACGTCGGCGTTCGGATACATCACATGCAGCACGCTCCACATGCCATGGTCGAACCCTCGTGTTGCATCGACCTGCGCGTGCTTGATCCCGCCGAGCAGTTCTTCGACATGCCGCGCGAGTTTTGGATCGCCCGGCGCTGGATAGCGCACGTCGAACAATGCCTTCGGGAACCCGTAGAAATCGTGGATGGTGGGCGGGTGCGCCGAGCCGGTGATCCGCGCGCCGCGCGTTTCCCAGTGCGCCGACACGCACAGGATTGCGCGCGGTTTCGGCAAGCGTTCGCCGAGTGCGCACCATTCGCGATGGAAGGCGTTGTCCTCGATCGCGTTCATCGGCGAGCCATGGCCGACGAAAACTACGGGCATCGGCCGCACGGGATCCCGATTCGTCGAAGGCATGGACATCGCCCGCAGACTAGCGCCGCAGCGACACGATGCACAAGCGCGCTGGAAGCAGATTCAGGATCGTCCCCGCGAACCTATGGGTTGGTCAGTACACGGATGCCCGCCATCATTCCGCCGTCCTCGTGTTCGAGGACGTGGCAGTGGAAAACAAACTCGCCGGCAATCGCGAAGGGAATCTCGATGGTCGCCACGTGCGCTGTGCAGGCTCCGCGGCGCCAGTCGGCAACGGTGTTGCATACACCATCGGCATGCTGCAGCGGCAGGCTGTCCATGAGCTGCGATCCGGTTGCGAACCGCGGGGCGGTGACGGTGCCATCGACCGTCGGTGCCGAGATCACCGAAAATCGTACCTGATGCACGTGGAAACTGTGGTCTTCATCGGCAAGGTTCACGAGCTGCCAGCGCTCCACCTCCGGCTGGTTGCCGGGTTGCAGCGCCAGGCACAGCGGCGTGTTCATGTGGTCGAACGCGCGGACATCGATGAAGGTGCCGGAAACCGGTTTGCCGTGCTCGTCGAGTTCCTCGTAGCCCATGCCGAAAGGCGCGGTCTTGCTGTCGAGGGAATTGAGGAAGATCCGTCGCATGTGGCCCGGCGCAAGGGGTGCGCAATGCGTGGCAGCCGGCAAGGTGCTGGCGGTGAATGCGTTCGGGAACGGATTCTTGCTGGTCTGGTTCTTGCGCGCGCTCATCGCGCCGTCGCCTTGCAGCGGGACGCTTCCGGTTGCGATGTGCACCTTGGCCAGGTCGATCGCTGGATAGTTGTCGCCTGTCGGCCCGGTGTCGAAACCTGAAGTGCGCAGGATGACGGATGCCGGCGTCGGCTGCGAACTGACAAACCCCTGCGCATCGCGATAGCCGACCCAGATTTCCGCGCGCATGGCGGGCATCAGGTGCAGGCGTTTCGTGCAGATCCCGAGTCTTGGGCCGAACGTCGAAAGGCAGATCGTCGGCTGGGTCACGCCCTTTCCGCTGGTGCCCACGCTGGCGCCATCGAGCGAAACCACCTGCATCAGCATTTGCCGACGTTCGCCGGGAAGCCACAGATTGAGATCGTAGGTGGTATTGGCCGATGCGTTGGTGATGCGCCAGATCTGCCCGGCAGGCATGCCCACGGTGATCGACGGGTACACCTGTCCGTTGATGGAGTAGAACCAGCGGCCTCCGGTATGGTCGAGGCCGCCCACGGGGCTGCTCTTCGAGCCGTCGCAACCGCCCTGGTGCTGCCGTGACGTCGAGCCGACGCTATCGTCGACTGCGCAGAACCCGGTGTCCTGGTCGAGCCTGATGGTGTTGTCGGATTCGACTTGCGAATCCTTCAACAGCAATTCGCGCTGCGGTATCTGTGCGAGCCGGTCGCGGCAGGCCCGGGCGATGCAGACTTCGTCGGCGACATGTCCGATCGTCAACACGCCGGACATGCCGTTGGTGAGTTGCGCCTGCACCAGTCCGTGCGGATGCGGGTGGAACCAGAACAGGCCGGAAGGGTGACTCGTCGGGATGTCGTACTGGTAGTCGATCTGGTCGTAGACGATGGGGCCCATCATTCCGTCGGCGGGGGATGCCTGACCGTTGGCGGAGTTGAACACCCGCGCAAAGGCGTTGTCTCCCCACGGCCCAACCCAAGGCCCTCCCGGTCTCGGCGATGCGTAGTGCGGCGATACCAGCAAGCCGTGGGTATGCAGGCTGGTTGGATTCAACGAACGGCCCCGCGCGCGCTCGTCCATCGGGGCGTTGGGGTTGATGACGGAGTCGGGGTCGATCGGCAGGGTGAAGATGGGCAGCTGATTGACCAGGCGAATCCTGAGCGTGTCGCCGGGTTCGACTTGCAAGCGTGAGCCGCCGTATTCGTTGCTGCTGAAACTTCCCTTGGGGCATTGGTCGCCTCTGGAGGGCCGCGCACAAACCTCGTACACCCAACCGGTCGTGCGAAAAGGCGAAAACATGGCGACCGGCGCTTCGTGCGCAACGATCAACATGTCGAGCACGCCGCGGTCGCTCTGGAACAAACGGGGATCCTGCAGTTCGTCCTTGGCCAATTCCAGCAACGGGACGCTGGCTGGTTGCACCGCAGCCGGGGCGGCATGGCTCGGGGCTTGCCACAACGCGAGACCGATGACAATGGTCGTCGTGCTGACGATGCCCGCGACTGCGGGAAGCTTGAGCCTGGTCGATCGCGACATGGGTACGCCTAGGAAATTAAATGCAATTGATTTTCATTTGAAATGAGCGTTTGCGCAAGGAGATTGCATCCCTCGGCGGTTCGAGTTTGTTGCAGCGATGTGTTGCGCCAATCATGCTGCTTTCGCATCGAATTGCCTGGTTGGCCGGAATGCGAAATACACAAGCATTTCGGCCTGCGTCATGCATGAATGCAAAAATTTCATCAAGGTATTGAGTCATCCATGTACGACGGCATGAGCAGAACCTTGCCACTGACACCACGTCCTTCTAGCAATGCATGCGCTTTCGCGCCATCGGACAACGCAAACCGCGCCGCGATGGGCACCCGCAAATGGTGGTCGCGGATCGCTGCAAACAACGTGTCGGCGCGGGATTGCCGCGCCTGCGCCGAAGTCAGCACGTTCCATAGGTCGCCGCCGACCAGGGTCAGCGAGCGATCCATCAGCAGGCGCGGATCGACCGGATCGGGATCCCCGGCCGCCATGCCGTAGAACACCACCGTGCCGCCGGTGCGCGCAAGCGCAAGGCTGTCGTGCAGAGTGCGGCCGATCGAGTCGTAGACGACATCGGCGCCGTTGGGCAGCGCGGCGCGTGCGCGTTCCGCCCAGCCATCGCCTGAATCGATCGCAATGCACGCGCCCGCCTGCATCGCGGCGTTTCGCTTGTCTGCGGACGAAGCCAGTGCGATGACCTTCGCGCCGCGCGCGGCCGCGAGTTGGGTCAGCAGCAGCCCGACACCACCGCCTGCAGCATGCACGAGCACGATGTCGCCCGAATGCACGGCATAACTGTCGGCACTCAGGAATTGCGCGGTCAAGCCTTGCAGCAACACGGCCGCAGCCGCATCGAAATCGATGGAGTCGGGCAGGCGGATGAGTTTGTCCAGCGGGACTGCGACCAGTTCCGCATTCGCATGCGGGCAGTCCGCGAAAGCCACGCGCTGCCCGGTTTGCCATCCGCGGACAGCGTCTTCGGGATGCAGCGCCGCGATGGTTCCGGCTGCCTCATAGCCGGCGATCCACGGCGGCGATCCGACGAGGTGATAGCGACCCTGGCGGCGGTAGATGTCGGCGAAATTCAGCCCGATCGCCGCCGTGCGCACGATCGCGACGCCGGGTGCCGGGATCGGATCGGGCATGGCGGTCCATTCGAGGACTTCCGGGCCGCCGAAGCGGGAAAACGTGAGTGCATGCATCAAGGAAGAGTACCCGTTGCCATGCGCTATGACTTTCGGCACGTTCGCTAGTATGAACTTCACACTAAGGTGAACTCATTGCCATACCGCAGTCCGCCCAAGCCGCCGTCATGAACGCCCCAATGATCGACACCGACAGCCACCTGCGCAAGTTCCAGAAGGAGCTCAGCGCGGGCACGGTCTCGCTGGTGCTGCTCGCCGTGCTGGACGGTTCGGCCGAACCACTGTACGGCTACCAGATCGCCAAGCGCCTGCAGTTGTCCGGCGACGCGTTGTTCAGCGGCAAGCAAAGCGCGCTGTATCCGGTGCTGCGCAACCTCAGTGCCGCCGGCTTGCTCGACAGCCACGTCGAGCCGTCCGTCGCCGGGCCGCCGCGTCGCTACTACAGCATCACCACGCTGGGTCGCGCGGTTTTTTCCGAGTGGGTTGCGACCTGGGAAGCCACCCGCCGTTCCGTCGATTCCGTGTTGAAGGATGTCCCATGAATGCCATCGATTCAGTCAATGCGTCCGTATCCGGCAAGCCATTGCCGCACACGATTCCCGAATATCTCGCGCAACTGCGCGATGCCTTGCGCGGATCCGATCCGGCGCTGATCCAGGATGCGTTGTACGACGCCGAGGAATATCTGCGTTCGGAACTTGCCGACCGCACAGGCGAGGACGAGGCCAGCGTGATCGCGGCGGTGGCAAGCAGTTACGGCGCACCGATCGAGGTCGCGGAGATTTACCGCGATACCGAAACGAAAGTCGTCACTGCACTGCGCACGCCGCCGCCGCCGCCGCGCCACACCGCGCTCGGCCGGTTCTTTGGCGTTGCCGCCGATCCGCGCACGTATTCGGCGATGTTTTACATGCTGTTGTCGCTGGCGACCGGCATCTTCTATTTCACTTGGGCGGTGAGCGGGCTGAGCCTGTCGCTGGGTCTGTCGATCCTGATCATCGGCTTGCCGTTCGTGGTGCTGTTCTTCGGCAGCGTGCGCGTGCTGTCGATCGTGGAAGGACGCATCGTCGAGGTGATGCTGGGCGAGCGCATGCCGCGCCGGCCGCTCTATGCGGATCGCGGAAAGCCGATGTTGACGCGGATCGGCGCGATGTTCACCGACCCACGCAGCTGGTCGACGATCCTGTACATGTTGATCATGCTGCCGCTAGGTATCGTCTACTTCACGCTTGCCGTGACGCTGCTGTCGGTGTCGCTGTCGTTCATTGCCGCACCGTTCCTGTGGTACTTCGGCGGGCAAGTCGGCTGGTCGTTGAACGGTTACGAAGGCCCCGACCCGAACTGGCTTGCGCCTTTGCTGTTTCCACTCGGCGTCGTGTTGCTGTTCGCCTTCATGCACGCGGCGCGCGGCATCGGCCAACTGCATGGTCAGCTTGCGAAACACCTGCTGGTACGGAGCGCGGAGGATTGAAGCGCGATTCAATCGCTAGCGGCCGCGTCGGCATTTGTGGCGTTCGCCAACTCGCTCAGCACAGCATCGTCCAAGCCGCAACACTGCGGTCGCCAATGCGGGGCTGGCGGGGCAATGGGTGATCAACACCACCGTGCGGCGGCTGAGCAGTTGCCGGGAATGAATTAGCGCTCGCCATCTGCGGGCTTGCGATCGGACATCCGAGTTTTTGGAAACGGTGCCGCTTGGAACAGCTGAACGGCTGCGCTCCAGCATCGACACAAGGTTGAAAATGATAGCGAAGCGAAGCCCGGCGTCGCCCTGGATAGTGGTGCTGCGTGGCCCAGGACGTCGCCTTGCGCTAATGCACCGGTGCCGGCCAAAGCGTGAACATCGCGTCATCGCTGGGCTCTGACGCTGCGACTGCCCACCGATAGAATGCCTCCAGCGACCTCACGCAGCTTGCGTCGTCAAACAGCAGCTGTCGACGATCGCGGATACGCCGCGATATATCCCTGCGCAATGCAGCGTCACGCCCTAGTCTGACCGCAATGTCAACGTAGTCATACAAGTCGGTGGCGATCGTGTCCAGGATTCCCAGTTGGCGAAGAAAGCCATAGCTCTGGCGGCCGCGCATCAATTCCCCCGGCAGGATCACCATGGGGAGGTTGCAACTCAGCGCGTCGAGCGCGGTGAGCCCACCAGACCAGCCGATCGTGTCGAGATACACGTCGCTTGCCAGGTTGAGGCTGATGAAATTGTCGAATCCCTGCCAGGGAATGAAGCGGATATGACGATCTGCATCAAGTTCATGCGCCTCGAAGCTGCGCTTGATTCGCCCGCGGAACGTATTCGTCCAAGCCGGGTATTCGCCCTCGGCGAAGACAAAAATGGCACGGTCGACTTGCTCGCAGATGCGTGCAAACACGTCGTCGTTGCAGGGCAGGAACTTGAACAGGGAGTGTGCGACAAGGTAAATGACTGCGTCTTCGGGGAGGCCGAAATCAGCGCGCGATTTACCGATTGCAGGGGTAGGGGATGGCGGCACACAAAGACCGATTCCCGCCAGTGTCACTAACCGCTCCGCATAGTGATCGGCAGCATTCGCAGGTTCCATCGCCTCGTTACTGATGAAATAGTCCAGCGTGGGCAGTCCGGTTGTAACGGGATGTCCCTGCGCAACGCATTGAATTGGCGCGAGTCGCAATGCAGCCAGGCGCATGCTGACGGGGGCCATGCCGATTTCCGGATATACCAGCACATCGAGCTCTGCTGAGCGGATCAGTCGCGCAGCGGCATCCGTGTTCGTGGCAGGCTCATGGCAACAATCCACCAAAGAGGCCAGGTAGGCGCTCATCCAATCGCATTGGTTTTGAAGTGGGAACAGGTGCAGCTCGAAGGCATTGCGATCAGCATGTTGCAACCATCCCGAAAGGTAGCGCATGGCGGCGTTGCCGTCGGTAACTTGCTCGGTTGCATATCCGACGCGAATCCTGCCCTCTGGTGGGATTCGACGATGGCGCAACAACTGGTTGAATTGCGGGAAGCGTGCAGACATAACCCTGTGCACGAATTGTCCGAATGCCTGCGCTTCGTCAACACATGGCTCTCCCAGATAAGCCATATAGAAATTCGGCTCCAAGGCTTCTTCCAGCATAGTCAGTTCATCCCCTTGGCTGGGAATCGCGATGTCCTTCAAGGCGTGGATGCTCCTGCGGGCTCGCTTGTGAGCCTGGTCCATATCGGCTTGCGTTGCTGGTACCGCTGGCAGGATCAAACCGGCCTCCAGCCTTAGACGCCAGTCGTTCAACGCTTCCGCGCCCCTGGACAAGACCGCGTAAGCATCCGCGTGGCGATGCAAGTCCATCAGTGCATACGCCCAACGCAACCGCGCATCTGGCGGACAAGCATCGCGCGCTGCCGCATCTTCAACTATCTTCAATGCCTGTTGATCTTCGCCGACATGGAATAGGGCCGAAAGCAACTTGGAGAGAAAGGCGGGCGATTGCGCATCCTCCTTTGGTGCTGCAAGGAGAGTTTCGGCGGCTATGCGTGCGTCGCCGCGTATCAGCAAGTTGGCCCCCAGCACGCATTGCGCACGCCCCGGTTGACCAAGTCGATTCAACACAAAAGCAAGATTGCGGGCACGGCGACGGCTTTTCGGACGTTCTTCGTTCAGCGCCATCACTGCGGTAAACGCTTTGTCCCAGTCTTGATGCAGGACATGCAGGCAGGTTGTCTTCCAGCCGGGCAGGTATTGATATTTTCCGAGTAGACATCGATCCAGGGCGGGTGTCATTGCGGTTCGCACCCAGGCCCGTTCGGCGATTTCGACAGGATCGCAATCTGCCTGGCCAAGACTTTGACCAATTTGGTGGAGCAGCGACAGGTCATCCGTTTCGCAAAGCAATGCCTGTTCCCACGAGGCCAGTGCCTTGGTTCGATCGCCATGCCGAAAGTGTATGAGGGCTTTCTCATGCCACCAGCCCATGCCCTTCTTCAACGCGTCTGCGTTGCCGGCATCGATGGCTGCATGCTCGCTTCGTGCCGCAGACAGGGAGCGTGCTGCGGCTTTCTGCTCGATCAGGCGCAGGGCCTGCTGGAAGCGGAAGTAATCCATTCGAGAGAAGATCCCACTATTGCGTATTGGAAGTAGTGTGCCCGTTGTGATTCGGAAATGAGGCGTCGGTGCGTTTCCCGGGGAAGATCGGAATCACCCCGTCATCACTGCGAAGGCGCAAGCGCTTCGAAACAGCCGCAGGCTGGTCAACCCATAAACTCCAACTGCTTGATCTGCAAGTCACTGGATTTCCGCTTTCGCGGGGATGACCATCCTAAGTGGACTTGGTCAGAGATTCGCTGGTGGGCAGATCGTTGAATTCCCAATGGTTGCCCAGCTGCGCGCAACCGTCACCGTGAGTCGCAGCAGGGTCGCTCCCAAGTCTCAAGCCTCCAGTATGTGCTCGGTCGGCTTCCGCAGCACGCCGTTTTCCAGCACCAGCACGCGGTCGGCCAATGCGAGGCTCGCGGGGCGGTGGGTGATCAACACCACCGTGCGGCGGCTCAGGAGTTCGCGGCATTCGTGGATGAATTCGCGCTCGCCGTCCGGATCGAACATCGCGGTCGCCTCGTCGAGAATCAGCACCGCCGGATCTTTCAGCAGCGCGCGCGCCAATGCGATGCGCTGCTTCTGCCCGCCCGATAGCCGGATGCCCTGGTCGCCGACCAGGGTGTCGTACCCGTCCGGCAATCGCATCACGAAATCGTGCGCGCGCGCCGCTACGGCTGCGCGCTTGATGTCTTCGCGCGATGCGCCCGCACGTCCGTAGGCGATGTTGTCGAGCACCGACGCGTTGAACAGGAGCACGTTCTGCGACACCAGCGCGATGTGAGAGCGTAGATTGCGCAGGCGCAGCTCGTGCAGAGCCACGCCATCGAGCTTGATGCTGCCCGCATCGGGATCGGCGAAGCGCAGCAGCAGGTGCGCGATGGTGGACTTGCCGGCGCCGTTCAGCCCGGTGATCGCGACCGTTTCGCCGGCGCGCACATGCAGATCGAGCCCGCGCAGCACGGTGTCGCGGCCCGGGTAACCGAAACGCACGCCGTCCAGTTGCAGTTCGCCGCGCGCGGCATCCAGATCACGTTCGCCGTCGTCCGGCTCGGGTGATTCGGCAAAGACGCCGATCAACCGCTGCGCACTGCCGCGCGCGCGCTGGGTCTGGCCGTATACGGAAGCAAGCTCGCTGACCGGTTGGGTCAACAGCAATCCGTACAGCAACAGACTGACCAGTTCCGCCGGCCGCATCGTGCCGTCGGCGACCGCGCGGCTGCTCACCCACAACAACAGGATAATTCCGGCCGACGCAACCAGCCTTACGCCGGGGCCGATCAACGATTGCAATCGGGTCAGCCGCATTTCCACATCGCGCAGATGCAGCATGTGCGCGCCGAAGCGTTGCGACTCGACGGACTCGCCGGTGTAAGCCTTGATGATCGGCAGCATCGACAGATTCTGCTCGGCGATCGCCGACTTGGTCGCGTAAGCCTGTATGACTTCGGCGGAGAGTGGCCGCAGGCGCCGGCCGATCAGGCGCAGCACGACGACGAACATAGGCACCAGCAGCGCAATCAGCAATCCGATCCACGGCTGGATGCGCAGCATCATCAACAGCGCGCCGGCGCAGGTCAGCAGCAGCGGCAGCAACGGGGTGATCACGCCGGTGAGGAAACCGCTCAACCGCACGACGTCATCTGTTAGCAACGACAGCACGTCGCCGCGCCGGCGATCGTGATGCCAGCGCATCGGCAGCGATTGCAGATGGTCGTACACGCGGGCGCAGATGTCGACGATCAGGCGCGTGCCGGTGAGTTCGATCATCACCGCGTTGCCGTAACTCAGTGCGCACTGCACCGCGATCAAGCCCATCCACGCGAGCAGCAGATCGGCGACAGCGCGACCGTGCAGCAGCGCATCGGAAAACTTCCCGGCCAGCCACGGCATTGCGAGCGCGGCAACGCTCTCGGCCAGCAACAGCAGCAATGCGACCAGCAAAGCGCCGCGATAGGGCGCTGCCAGCCCGAGCAGGAAGCGCAGGTCGCTATGCCCGTGAGCGCGTTTGTTCGCGTCGGCAGCGCCAGCGGCTATACTGTCCGGGCGTTGCGATTCGTTGTCCGAGGATCGTTCCTCCATCATATAGTCACGCCTCATTCAACCATGACCCATTTCAAACCATGACGACCGAAACCAGCCACACCATTACAGCACAGGCGATCACCCTGGCTTCCCGCGTGCGCACCTCGCCCGATGTGCTGCTGCAGGAAACCGGCGGCGAAGCCGTGCTGCTGGACATCGCCAGCGAGAATTACTTCGGCCTCAATGGGGTTGGTACGCGCATCTGGAGCTTGCTCGATGGGGGCACCGAACTGCGCGGCGCGTACGAGACCGTGCTGGCCGAGTACGATGTACCTGCCGAGCAACTGGAGCAGGACGTGATCGCGCTGGTCGGACAGCTTGCCGATGCCGGACTCGTCACCATCGAATGAATCCGCTCCGACTGCGCCGCGCTCGCTGTTTGCGCGCTGGCGTGAATTGAGCTGGCGCGACAAACGCCGGTTGCTGGTCCTGATGCTGTTGCTTCCGCCGGTACATCTTGCGCTCGCATGGTTCCGATTCCAGCGTGTGCGGGGATGGCTGGAGCAGGCATCGAAGAAACGCATCCAGGCCGCGTGTACGCCTGCCGCACTGGCCGATGCCGAACGCCTGGCCGAACTCGCGGCGATCGCCGGACGCCGCGGCGCGGTCGCCGCAAGTTGCCTGCGCCAGACGCTGGTCGTGTGGTGGTGGTTGCGCCGTCGCGGGTTGTCGCCGCAATTGCGCGTCGGCACGTTCGGCCAAGGTGAGACGTTCGGTGCGCATGCGTGGGTTGAACTTCATGGCGTCGCGCTCGCACAGCGCGATTTGCAGCATCGGCCGTTCGCTGATTTGTAATGGCGACAATTTTTAAAGTGCGTTGCCGATTGTTCGTTGCAAGCGGCAATTTCCGAATTTATGGGGCTCGTGCGAGAGATTGAGCGGGTTCGGTTACTGGGTATCCCGGCGATATGCAAAGCATCTGCGGGTTTTTTCATATTGACGGCCGCCCGGCAGAACCGGTGCGGCTTGACGCGATGCGTCGTAGCTTGCCGGGGCAATCCAGTCGCAATGACTGGGGTGCGCTGAGCGGCAGCGCCGCGTCTGCCGGCGTATGGTCGTCGCCGACTCCGGGAGCGGTTGCCGAGCAAGCAGGCTTCATCGATCGCGAAACCGGTTGTATCGTGGTCGCAGATGCGCTGCTGGTCGAACCGGAGACGGTGCTTGGCGCGCTTGGAAAGACGTTCAAACACGATGCGCAAATCAGCGATGTGGAAACCATTGCGTGCGCATGGCTGCGCTGGGGCGATGAGTGTCTCGCGCGGCTCGACGGGGACTTCGCGTTCGCCGTGTACGATCCGCGCCGGCAACGCCTGTTTTTGGCGCGCGACGGCATGGGCGTGCGGCCGCTATACATCCATCATGCTCCTGGACGATTGCTTGCATTCGCCTCGACCGCTGCCGGTGTGCTCGCACACGGCGAAGTCCCGACCGATCTCGATGAAGGCCGAATCGCCGATTTCCTGATCAGCCAGCTCGAAGGCATCGATCAGACCTCGACGTTTTACGCCGCCATCGAGCGCTTGCCGCCCGGCCACAGCCTGTGCATCGATACAGGTTCGTGCACGCGCCGCCGTTACTGGTTTCCGGGCAATGATCCATCGCCGTCGTTACCGCAGTCCGACGGCGAGTGGGAGGAGGCCGTGCGCGCCGCGCTGAACGACGCTGTTCGTTCGCGGATGCGCGGCGCAGCGAACATCGGCAGCATGGTCAGTGGTGGGATGGATTCGTCTGCAGTCTCGGCGATCGCCGCGCAACTGCTTGCGGGCGATGGTGAAGGGCCGCTGCCGACGTTTTCAGCGATCGATACCACCAATCCCGATTGTCCGGAAACCCGCGCGATCCGCGCGATGCTGAAAAACACCGGGTTCGCGCCCACCCTGATTGATCGCGCACAAATCGACGCATGGCCCGACGCGTTGAAGCGCAGCATGGCGACCTCGAGCGAACCGTTCGATTCCCAGATGACGTTGATCGCCGCGCAATATTATTTCGCTGCCGCATGCGGCGTGGATGCTGTATTGGACGGCATCGATGCCGACAGCCTGTTTTCCGAGGGCGATCACATGGCGCGCCTCCTGCGCTCGGGCCGCTGGCCGAGCGCATGGCGCGAGGCGAGGGGCTTGGAACAGGTGTACGGCAAGGAGTTCCCGGCGGCGAAACAACTGTTGATGGTGGCTCCCGGGGCGTTCGTGCCGCAGGCATTGCGCAAGTGCGTCCGGTTTCTGCGGCGCGGTTCCATGCTGCGAGGCAACGTCGGGGCCTCCTTGATCGAGCCTGGCTTTGCGCGGCGTTGCGGACTGGCGGACCGTTTGCAACGCAATGCCGATGTGCGTGTGCGGATCGCTGCGCAAGGACACGAGGGCATCGCGACCATGGCCAATCCATCGTTGACCGCCGGCATAGAACGTTACCACCGAGTAGCCGCGATGCACGGCATCGAACCACGGCACCCGTTTCTCGATCGTCGGCTGATCGCCCTGTGCCTTCTGCTGCCCGATGCGCAGCGCGTGCGCGACGGCTGGAACAAGCGGGTGTTTCGCAACGCGATGCGACCGTTGCTCCCCGAATCCGTGCTGCAGCGGCGCAGCAAGGAAAGCCTGGGTTTCGGTTTTACCGCAGCCTTATTCGCGCGCGATCGCGACGAGCGGATTGCTGCCGTGGAAGCCGACTTCGAACTGCTCGCTCCGTTTGTGAATCGCGGACGGCTCGACGGTCTCATCCACGATCTGCATTCCGGCGATCAGGAGGCCATCGAGCTTGTGATTGAAGCTTCGCAGTTGCTCGACTGGTTGCGAATGCACCGCGATACCCTGCGGCAATCACTCGATCGGACGAATGCGCATCGCCAAGCATGAACGAACGCCTTACACGAACGCGGCGTCAAACCCTGGAAGTGGCGGATGGAAGCAAGTCAGGGTATGCTGCATTTGCCCTTTGTGAGGTTTGTTCGCTATTGTATCTAAACAATCAGATACATCAGGATTGGAAGTTTCCACGGATCGGGCCATGCCCATGGGATACATCATGAATAATGAACGCAGCAACATGGATATCGCCGGATCGCAAACCAGCCAGCGCCAGAGCTATGCCGCACCGCTCCTTTTGACTTATGGCGCGCTCAGCGATCTGACCGCAGGTGGCAAGGGTTCTACTGCGGAACAAAAGGCGATGACTTCGAAAAAGAGGCATCCCTGAGCGGACGGGGTATGCCTGCGTGAGTGCCTAGGTTGGCGGGATGCATCCGCTGCCTTCGCTCGTGAATGCGCGCAAATCAATGGCTATCGGCGACCTGCGTCGATGGCTGGTTGCTTCTGTTGCATTGCAGTGATGATGCCGGACGGATGCGTTCCGTCGTCCTGTCGCGAAGGTGCGCATGTGCCGAAATTGGCTTTCACTGGTCTGCGCCGTTACACATATGCCGGGCTGGGCCTTGAATCCTCTCTGGTATTTCCTGAACTCGTCCAAATGCCTGCCGGCCACTCGTTGGCAGCGGATATCTTCGTGGGCGTGGATGCGCCGGTGGTTCAGCGCGATACCGACCATCCGTGGAACCAGCGATGGGAAGTGGAAGGCAAACCGTGGTTAATGCTGGCGCGCTGTGCAGACGGGCGCGTGCTGCGCTTTCCAGGTAGCGCCGACATCGCAATGCGCGACGATGGCGCGATCCGCATTGCAGCCGTTGCCGGCGCTGGCATGGACACAATTCGTCATCATGTGCTGGATCAGGCGCTCCCGCGATTCATCGCGCAGTCCGGCAAACTGGTGCTGCATGCGAGTGCGGTATGCATGGCTGATGGTCGTGCGGTGCTGTTCCTGGGCAACAGCGGAGACGGCAAATCGACGTTGGCCGCGGGATTCGCTGCACGTTGCGGCGGACAGGTGCTGGCAGACGATTGCGTAGTGCTCGAACCTGCACTCGATGGCGTGCGTGCGATTCCCAGCTATCCGGGTTTGCGGTTGTGGCACGACTCTCTGACCAACCTGTATCCGCAGCGCGCGGCGACGGCGGCGCGGGTTGCCGCCTACAGCAGCAAGCGTCGGCTGGAATTTCCGCCGATCAATACAGAATCGCAGTCGGTGTCGATCGATCCGGCACCCATCGCCGCGATCTTCGCGCTTGAGGTATGGAGCGATACCAAGGAGATCTGGCTGGGCTCCCTGTCTGCGAAACAGGCCTGTCAGACGCTGATGCGCAATGCATTCGTGCTCGATAGCGATGATCGGCGGAACTCGCTGGCGCTGATCGCGCAGGCGATCGAAACCGTGCGTCAGACAACGGTTTTCGCTCTGGACTACCCGCGCCGGTATGATTGGCTGGATCGCGCGGCCGATGCAATTCTTGCGCGCGTTGCGGTCGCCGAACCGGCTGTTAACGACGGCACCGCGCCGCGTATTTCATCGAATTGATCGTTTGTTTCTCAATCTGAAGGATCCCGACTTGTCCGCCTATAGCCTGATCGAATACGGCGCAATGGTTCTTGACGAGGGGCGTACGCGCCCCTACGTCGAAGCTTTGCGCCAGAGCGTTTCCCCGGGCTGCGTGGTCGCCGACCTGGGCGCCGGGCCGGGCATCTTCTCGCTGCTCGCATGCCAGTTCGGGGCCGCGCGCGTGTACGCGATCGAACCCGACGAATCGATACTGGTCGCGCGCGAATGCGCTGCGGCCAATGGCTATGCCGATCGCATGACCTGCATTCAGGCGATGTCCACTGAGGTCGAATTGCCCGAGCGCGTGGATGTGATCGTCTCGGATCTGCGCGGTGCATTGCCGATGTACGGCCATCACTTCAAGTCCATCGCCGATGCGCGCACGCGTTTTCTCAAACCGGGCGGACGCATCATTCCTGCGCGCGATACGATTCGGTGTGCGCCGGTCGATGCCGAGGACGCGTACAAAAAGCTGGAAGAGCCGTGGAAGCGCAACCACTTCGGGCTGGATCTCTCCGCGGGCAATCGCTACACGATGAAATCGTGGAATCACAACCGCTTCGAATCCGACCATATGCTCGCGCCCCCAGCCGATTGGGTGAGCATCGACTACGCCACAGTGACCGATTCCGATCTCGACGGCGAAGTGGAATGGACGATCGCGCGCGATGGGACGCTGCATGGCCTGTGCATCTGGTTCGATGCGGACCTGTGCGACGGCATTGGCTACCGCAACTCGCCCGATCTCACGGAATTGGTGTACGGGCGCTGTTTCATTCCGCTGGCGCAACCGGTTGCGGTGATCGCCGGCGACCGCATCCACGCCCGCCTTCGCGCAAACATGGTTCACGACGACTATGTGTACCGATGGGACACGCGTGTGAGCGATGCGAGTGGCAACGTCAAGGCAGAGCATCGTCAATCAACGCTGGGCAGTGGGCCGCGATCGCCCGATACCTTGCGAAAGCGCGCCGATACCCATGTGCCGAAACTGCGCGAGCAGGGTCAGGTCGACCGTTTCGTGCTCGAATCCATGGCGCGTGCGCTGTCGCTGCGTGAGATCAGCGAAGGGCTTGTCGAACGCTTTCCGAAACGCTTTTCCGATTGGCGACGTGCCCTGGATGTGGTCGCGGAACTATCCGTGAAATACTCTGACTGAGATTTTTTACGTGCGACGCGATTGTGCGTCAATCAAGTTTGGCTTGGGCGCGATTGCATGTCCGGAATTGCCGGGGCATGCCGGCGATCGCCCAGAGTCGGACGTTTCCGGTGGTGGATCGCGCGCGCGCGTCGTTCAGTCGCATGTCATTTGCGCTTCGCCGGTGACACACGTTGCCGACGTGGCAACGACTGCGTGGTGTCGTATGGAGGCGAGCAGATTGGGGCTATTGGAGTCGAACCAGCCCGCAAACGCGGTCTTGGATTCCGCGCCCTGGATAGGAGTGACGCGATGTTGCAGTTCCGAGGAAATGCGGAAAAGAATCGCATCGGACGCAATGACGTTGGGCAGCTCGCGCAACACTTCTTCCGATTCGTTCTGCCGTAACTGAAAGACTCCGCCCGAATAAGGACGCGGCCCCAAATTGATGCTCATTCCGATCAAACGGCCTATATCGTCGTCTATGTCGTCGTGCCAGTTGTCGTAGTAGTCGGAGCTGGAGCGCATGCGATAGACGCGACCATGGAAGCGTTTGAGCGTGCCGCAGGATGTGATCTGTTCGACGACCGACAAAAAATCGGGCGTGTTGCAGACGAAATGCAGAAGTTGCAATGCCAACCGATCGTCGAGCAAGAGTTTTTGAGCGATGCCATCGTAGACCTTGACGATCCAGTTTTCGCTCTCCATGCGTTCCGATATCCTGCGCATGATGTCGGCAGATAAAAGCTGCGGCAAGCGAATGCAATGCAGCGAGGCGAACTCCGCGCGGAGCGCTTCAAGATCCGAGTCGCATTGAAGCCCATTCCGCGTCAACTGGATCATGCCATTGCTCGCGCGGCTGAGGGAGATCGCAAGAATAGAGTCTGCCACGTGTGCATTGCTACAACAAAACAAACAGGCCGCGAAATTCGCGGCCTGTTTGTTTTGCCAGATGCGCTTTCGCGCCAGTCTTTATCGCGGGATCAGCCGTTGAAACTGCCACCAGGCCGGCTGTTTTGCGTGCGTCCGCCACGACCGCCGTCGCGTGACGCGCCGTGACCACCCTTCGGGCCGGCATGCGCATGGCGCGGGGGTGCGGCATGCGGGCGACGGTCGTGCGAGCGTGGCGGCTGGCGGCCGGCGGGACGGCCGGCGCTCGGGCCGTCGTTGCCCATGCGGATCGGACGGCTCGGTGCGAAACCTTCGACGGTCACCATTTCCAGGTCTTGCTTGAGCAGGCGCTGGATCGCGCGCAGCAGCGGCGCTTCTGCAGGTGCGACGAGCGACAGCGCGAGACCCTCCGAGCCCGCCCGCCCTGTGCGGCCGATGCGGTGGATGTAATCCTCGGCGACCATCGGCAGGTCGAAGTTGATCACGCAGGGCAGCGAGTCGATATCGAGGCCGCGCGACGCTACGTCCGTGCCAACCAGAATCGTCGTGCGGCCGGTCTTGAAATCGCGCAGTGCTTTCATGCGCGCACCTTGGGTCTTGTTGCCGTGGATTGCAGCGGCAGTGAATCCAGCCGCTTCGATCTGGTCGGCAAGGCGATCGGCACCGTGCTTGGTGCGCGAGAACACCAGCGTTTGCCGACGGCTATCCTGCGACAGGATATGCAGCAACAGGTCGCGCTTGCGGTCGCCATCGACCGGGTGCACGCGATGGGTGACAGTCGACGCAACCGAGTTGCGCGCGGCGCACTGGACTTCGGCCGGGTTGTACATGAATTGTGCGGCGAGCTTCTTGATCGCGTCCTCGAACGTCGCCGAAAACAGGAGCGTCTGCCGCTGCTTCGGTAGCGCGGTGAGCACCGTCTTGATCGCGGGCAGGAAGCCCATGTCAAGCATGCGGTCGGCTTCGTCAAGGACGAGGATTTCGACGTTCGACAGATCCACGCTGCGGCGCTGCATGTGATCCATCAGGCGGCCCGGCGTTGCGACGAGGATGTCGATGCCGCGACGCAATTCATCGAACTGGGTGCGCATGCTGGAACCGCCGTACATCGGCGAGACCTGCAGGCGCATGTGCTTCGCGTAGCCACGGATGCTGTCGTTGACCTGCACCGCGAGTTCACGGGTCGGAGTGAGGATCAGCGCGCGGATCACCTTGCGGTTGCGTGCGTTCGGGTCCTGGTTCGCGAACAGGCGCTGCAGCATCGGCAACGCGAACGCTGCGGTCTTGCCGGTGCCGGTCTGCGCGCTGCCAAGCAAATCGCGGCCGGCCAGTGCGAGCGGAATCGCTTCAGCCTGCACAGGAGTTGGAGTGGTGTAGTGCAGATCGGTGAGCGCGCGCAGGATTGCGGGCGACAGCCCGAGGGATTCAAACGTCATTGGAAAACTCCGGTCAATATTTGTCGATCACGCGCGCTCGATCACGCATCAGCACGAGGCTGCACGTCATCGATCGACGAAGACCACAAATTCCCGAAGCGTTCCCTGAAACCGCGCTGCGAGGAGACAACGATGTGCGGAGCCGCCGACGGCGGTCTCCGGGTTTGCGCATCGAAACAGGCGGTAATGGCCGGACGCAGCTGCCGGAACCATGCGGTCAATCGCAGGCGGTGCGGGCTTTGCAGCGTCGGTAGACCGGGCGGGAATGCAAGCCGCGGCGCGCTAACCGGAGAAGTGTACGTGAATCCTTGTTGCAACGCCACATCGTGGCTCGGCTGTTCAGGATCGTGGTGGTGACAGGCTGGCCTTTCCGCGATGCGTAACGTCAGAGTAGGCTTGCGCGTCGCTTCAACGGAAACAGCAATGCTCCTGCGCGCAACGACCTGCCTCATTACCGGATGCCTGATCATGGCGACAGCTGCTGCAACCTCGCCCGACAGATGGAACCTGCCGATCGCGACGAAGACGCTGGGCAATGGCCTGGTCGTGGTCGTGTCGGAGGACCACAGTTCGCCGACCGTCGGCATCAGCGTGGTGTACCGCGTCGGCATCCGCACCGAGCCGCGCGACCGGACCGGCTTCGCTCATCTGTTCGAGCATTTGATGTTCGAGGGGACGCCGAATGCGCCGCAGGGTGTCTTCGATCGCGTGATCAGCGATGGCGGTGGCGACAACAACGGATCGACGCATCCGGACTACACGAGCTACATCGAACAGGCTCCCGTCTCCGCACTCGAGCCGCTGCTCTGGCTCGAAGCCGACCGCATGAAGACACTCGCGTTCACGCTGAAGAGTTTGAACAGCCAGCGCGACGTGGTGAAGGAAGAAATCAACGTCAACGTCAAGAACCAGCCGTACGGCGGCGTTGCGGACACTGAACTGCCAAGGCTCGCCTTCTCGAAGTGGGAGAACGCGCACGATGGCTACGGCAGTTTCGACGATCTCGACAAGGCGAAGATCGACGACGTGCGCGGCTTCCACCGCGATTTTTACGGGCCGAACAACGCCGTTCTCGGCATCGCCGGCGATGTCACGCCCGAGCAGGGCTTCGCGCTCGCGCAAAAATATTTCGGTGCGATTCCCGCGCGTGCCACGCCGCCGCACCCGGATGTCGACGAACCGTTGAACGCCGCCGAGAAACGCATCGCGCAAGGCGATGCGCTTGCGCGCCTGCCAGCGCTTGCGTTGGGGTGGAAGATGCCTGCGCGTGGCAGCCATGACCAGGCGGCGATGATCGTGCTCGGGGAGCTGCTCGCGGGCGGCGATGCGTCGCGGTTGCATCAGTCGCTGGTCAAGGGCAGCGCGCTTGCGGTGCAGGTCGACACGTTCACCGGAAGCGGTTCGCCATGGGACTACAACGGCCCGACCCTGTACACGCTGATGGTCACCTACAAGACGGACGGCAAGGCCGACGCTTTGCTCGCCGCGATCGACGCACAGATTGCGCGCATCGAGAAGGAAGGCATCGATGCCGCGACGCTGCAGGGACTCAAGACGCGCATGCTCGCCGACTGGTACGACGGCATGGAACCGTTCGTCGATCGCGCCGAAACGCTCGCAATCCTGCAAGCGGTCTGGGGCGATGCAAAGGTCGCCAACCAGGTGCCCGATTTGATCGACGGCGTGACCTCGGCCGACTTGCAACGCGTAGCCGGCATCTATCTGACCCACGCGAATCGCAGCGTGATCGACCGTCGTCCCGATGACCTGCTCGATCCCGACGATCCGGCGCGTTCGGACAAACGCGACAAGGTGAAACCGGCATCGGGCAAGTCAACGCCCACCAAGAATGCAGCCGACAAGACGACTGCAGCGAAGCCCTCCAGCGCAGGGATGAAGTGATCATGTCGGCGCAGCTGTTGCTTGCTCTGTTGCTCACCATCGCATCGACGGATGCGACGCCGGCTGTCGCGCCCAACATGTCGGTCGCCAGTCCGCAATCGGCGACGATCGAAATTCCTGCGCAGCCCGCACCTGCAGCATCTTCCTCAGCCATGCCGGCCCCGGAGAAAAAGCGAACTGCAACGACCAGGCAAATCCAGACTTCAACGCCAGCCACGACTGCAAGCGTGCAAGACAAGACAGCGCTGCCGAAGCAGATTCCGCCCCCGGCGAATGTCGTGACCGCACTGCCGCCCGCGCCTTTCATTACTCAGTCCGCCCCAGCACCAACGCATGCGTTGCCAGTGCCCGCCACGAGCCCACCGACTGCACCGAGCCCATCGATCGCGAAGGCCGCGACAGCAGCGACGGCCGCGACCAACGCGCCTGTGCCATTGATGCACGCCGAGCCATCGCACCCGCCAGGGGCCATGCCGCAGCCGCAGCCGCAGCCGCAGCCGCAGCCGCAGCCGCAGCCGAAGGCAGCGATCGCGCCGCAGCCTGCGTCCCCGACCGCGAGCGCAATGCCGGCAGCTTCCATGTTGCCAACACCTTCTGCACCCATAGCGAAACCAGCCATGCCCAAGTCGCCAACGATCATCAAGACCGTTCCATCTGCACTGGATGCGAAGAACACATCATCCGCGGCGGTGACTTCTGCCAAGCCAGTCGGCAAAACAACGATGGGCAAACCGCAAGCGGCGACGGCAACGGCGGACAAGGCATCAACGACCAAGCCATTAGCGGTGAATGCGGCTGCGGCGAAGACAGCTGCGGCCGCCAACCCAGCGACAGTCGAATCCACGACGCACGCACCCGAACCGCTTCCGAAGGATCTTCCGCCCTACGGCAAGGAGCGCTCACTGCCGCCGCTGAGGATCGAACAGCGCAAGCTCGCGAACGGATTGACGGTGTGGGTGCTGCCGCGCGAAGACGGCCCGCCGAGGATCCACTACGTGCTCACCGTCCGCGGCGGGCTGGCCGCAGATCCTCCGTTACAGTCGGGCTTCGCGTCGATGCTCGCCGACCTGCTCAAGGAAGGCACCACGTCGCGCGATGCGCTGCGCGTCGCGCAGGACCTTCAATCCTACGGCGGCGACATGCAAACCGAAGCCGGCGTCGATGGCATCACGTTGGCGATGTCGGGGCTGGCGTCGAACGCCGTGAAAACGATCGCGTTGCTTGCGGAAATCGCGTTGCAACCGGCATTTCGGCAGCATGAGGTCGAGCTTGGCAAGCTCAATGCCGTGCAGTCGCTGCTTGCTGCCCAGGCCGATCCCGACTATCAGGCGCGCCGCGTCATGGGGCGGCTGGTGTACGCAAGGCATGCGTACGCGAACGTGCTGTCGACGCAGGCATCGATCCTGTCGATCACGCCGGAGATGCTGCACGCCGAACACGAGCGTCGCTTCCGTCCCGACCAGGCCTTGCTCGTCATTACCGGCCGTATCGCGCCCGATGCGGCATTCCGGCTTGCAGACAGTGTGTTCGGCGACTGGCGCGCGGAAGGTCGCCCGATGGATGCGACCGCACGCGCGCCGACCGAAGTCGCGCCCGGGCATGTGTTGGTCGCACGCGACGACAGCGTGCAGTCGGCGATCCGGATCGGCAGGCCCGCGGTTGCCGCGGACTCGCCGGATTATTTCCCGTTGCTATTGACCAACGCCGTACTCGGCGGCGGTTTCAGGAGCCGACTCAACCAGAACCTGCGCGAGGACAAGGGCTACACCTATGGCGCGGGCAGCGGCTTCCGTGCTGAGCGCTCAGGCGGGGCCGTTGTTGCGTACGCGAACGTGCGCAACCAGGTGACCGGCGCGGCGCTCAGGGAGTTCATGCGCGAGTACGCGCGGCTCGGCAGCAAGCCAGTGCCGGACGACGAACTCGCACAGACCAAGCACTACCTCGCCGGGGGCTACCTGTTGTTCAACCAGCAACAGGCGCAGGTCGCCGCCGCCCTTGCCGACTACTGGCTGGTCGGCTTGCCGCCGCAAACCCTGTCGGAGTATGTGCCGAAGATCACTGCCGTCACCGCGACGCAGGTGCAGGCCATGGCGCGGAAATATTTCTCGCCGAAGGATCAGTCGATCGTCGTGGTTGGCGTTGCGGACGTAAAGGCGCAACTTGCGCCGTTCGGGAGCTTCGACGAAACGCAGTAGCGTGCGTTGCTTGCACGATCCATCTGGGCGTGTGAAGTCGTCATCGGTCGTTTCTGTTACTGCGACGTGCAAAGATTCGCGAGTGTCGCGATAGACAGGGTGGCGGTAGCGACCCTCGCCGCACTTGAACATCCCGTCATCGCAGCACGCGCCGCGCGCCAAGGTAGTGTTCGCGCCAGTAATAGCCATTGAGTTCGTCCAGCCGCACCGTGCCGCCGCTGTTCGGCGCATGCACGAAGCGACCCTGGCCGACGTAGATGCCGACATGGTTCACGCGACTTGCCTCTCCAAAGAACAGCACGTCGGCCGCCGCAAGATGGTTGTCGCGTACTTTCGGGATCGGCAGCGCGGCGATGTCGCGCGCGGTGCGCGGCAGGCTGAGATCGCCCATGTCGCGGAACACGAAGTTCACCAGACCGCTGCAATCGAATCCGCTTTGTTGCGTGTTGCCGCCCCAGCGATACGGCGTGCCGACCAAGCCGATCGCGCGGATCAGCAAGCTGTTGGCGCGCTGCGGGTCGTTCGCCGCGACGTCCACGATCACGATCGGCGCGCTGCGATGCCCGGATTCCGCAGGCGGGCGCGTGCGATGCGGCGTGCAACCGGCGATCAAGGCGATGACAACGAAGATCGACAGCAGCACGCACCGCGCTGGCGTACGCATCACGCCGCCGCGATAATGTCGTCCCACGTCCGATCCGCCCATGCGGCATAGCTTGCCGCGTTGCGCGCGCCACGTCACCCATTCCTCCAATCCGCGAGCCAGCATGAAGATCGAGAACAACGCCGTCGTCCGTTTCCATTACACCGTTGCCGAAGTTGGCGATGCAGAGGCTGGTGATGCCGAGGTCGAAGACTCACGCGTCGGCGATCCGGTCGCGATCCTGATCGGCCACAACAACATGATCCCCGGTGTTGAATCGGCACTCATCGGCCACGAGGCCGGCGACCGTTTCGAGCTCACCGTATCGCCCGAGGAAGGCTACGGACTGCATCGCGAAGGGATGACCCAGCGCCTGTCGAAGAAGGTATTTCCCAAAGGCCAGCCATTGCATCCAGGCGCGCAGGTCGTGCTCAAGACCGACCACGGCCCGCGCATGGTTACCGTGCAGAAGGTCGGCATGACCGTCGTCGACGTGGATCTCAATCATCCGCTCGCCGGCAAGACGCTGCACTTCGACATCGAGGTGATCGACGTGCGCGAAGGCAGTGCCGAGGAAATCGCGCATCGCCATGTGCACGGCGAAGGTGGCCACGCGCACTGATGGATTCGCTACGAACGTTCGGCCAACACATGTGAGTTCTTTTCGCCAAAACGAGTCAGCGCGCGCGCCGGGAATATCTGCGGATGTGCTCGTCATCGGCGGCGGCGCGATCGGTTTGGCCTGCGCGTACGAGTTGCAACGCGCCGGCCGGCAGGTACGTGTACTCGAGCAGGCGCGCATCGGTTCGGGCAGTTCGCACGGCAATTGCGGCACGTTGACGCCGAGCCACGCCGAACCCCTCGCAGCACCCGGCATGATCGTGAAAGCGCTGCGTTCGATGCTGAAACCCGACGCACCGTTCTACATCGCGCCACGATACGATCCGACTCTCTGGCGCTGGCTGTGGAATTTCGCGCAGCGCTGCAACAAGCGCGACAATCGCGCGACGACGCACGCGAAGGGGGCGTTGCTGAAAACATCGCGCGTGCTGATCGAGCAGTTTATCCGGGAACACAAACTCGATTGCGAATTCGCCGCCGACGGCTTGCTGTACGCTTTCGCCGATCCGCGCGAACGCGATGCGATGCTCGCCGGATTGCCGCTGCTCCACGACCTCGGCATCGCAACGGAAGCCTGGGATACCGCGAAGCTCACCGTAAACGAACCATCCTTGCGCGATGATCTTGCCGGCGGCATTTTTTTCCCTGGCGACGCGAGCCTGCGACCCGATCGCTATGTCGATGAATTGGCACGATTGGCGCGCGAAGCCGGCTGCGAATTCGTCGAGGATTGCGCAGTGCTTGGTTTTCGCCGCGAACGCGGGCGCATTGTCGACATCGACACGAATCGCGGCCTGCAGCGCGGCCGCGATGTATTGGTCGCGACCGGCGCTTGGTCGCAGGCGCTCGTGCGGCAACTCGGGTTCGCGCTGCCGATCCAGCCAGGCAAGGGCTATTCGATCACCTGGGATGCGCAGCACAACGCGCCGCGCAGGCCGCTGGTGCTGAAAGAACGCTCTGTCTGCGTGACTGCATGGAACAGCGGTTTCCGGCTCGGCAGCACGATGGAATTTTCCGGTTACGACAGCACGCTCA
Organism: Lysobacterales bacterium; assembly: GCA_038226665.1. Lineage (GTDB taxonomy): Bacteria > Pseudomonadota > Gammaproteobacteria > Xanthomonadales > Xanthomonadaceae > SZAS-103. The sequence continues at coordinate 51,848 of JBBRQI010000011.1, forward strand.
ACCGCACGCGGCTGGATGCGCTGGAGCGCGGCGCGGCCAACTATTTGCGCGAACCTCTAACCGGCGTATGCCGCGAAGAATGGTTCGGATGGCGACCGATGACCTTCGACGACCTGCCAATCATTGGCCGCGCACCGGACATCGACAACCTCTGGCTCGCGACCGGTCACGGGATGATGGGAGTGAGCATGTCGGCGGTGACGGGGCGCTTGATCGCGGATTTGATGTGCGAACGCGAACCCATCATCAATCCCGCGCCATACTCTGCCCTGCGGTTTCAATGATTCAGTAAAGGACAACGCGATGTCCGACTTCGAACTGATCGTACTTGGCGGCGGCTCCGGTGGACTCGCCGCGGCTTTCCGCGCCGCGCAACACGGCGCGCGCGTCGCTTTGCTCGAACCGCACCTGCTAGGCGGCACCTGCGTCAATGTCGGTTGCGTGCCGAAGAAGGCAATGTGGCTCGCGGCGGATATCGCGGCCAAGTTGTCGATTGCGGAGTCGCTCGGTTTCGCAGTCAAAAACAGTCCACTCGACTGGCCGACCTTCGTCACGCATCGCCAGCGCTATATCGAGAACATCCATGCCAGTTACCGGACTCGCCTCGAAGCAGCCGGCATTGCGACCTTGCCGATGCGCGCGCACCTGGTCGATGCGCACACCGTCGAATGCAACGATGGCGTGCGCCTGCGTGCACCGAAAATCCTGATCGCAACCGGTGGTCTACCGCAGCGTCCGCAGATCCCTGGAGCGGAACTTGGCGGCGTGTCCGACGATTTCTTCCATCTGAGCTCGGCGCCGAAGCGCGTTGCGTTGATCGGCTCCGGTTACATCGCAGTCGAACTCGCAGGCGTACTGCAGGCGCTCGGTAGTCAGGTCGAATTGTTCGCGCGCGGCCAGCGGCTGCTCAACAGTTTCGACGCCGAACTCAGCGAGCTGCTTGCGGAGGACTATCGCCAGTCAGGCGTGCACCTGCATTTCGGCCACCGACTGCAATCGCTCGAGCGCCATGGTGAATCGCAGCTGCGCCTGCGCGATGCGGACGGCAACGCGAGCGAGCCCTTCGATACAGTGCTGTTCGCAACCGGGCGACAGCCGAATACCGATGGTCTGCACCTTGATCGGGCTGGCATCGCGACCGATGCGCACGGGCATGTCGTCGTTGATGCGTGGCAGGCGACGAATGTGGACGGTGTTTATGCGGTCGGAGATGTGACGGGTCAGCTTGCTCTCACCCCGGTCGCGATCGCGGCGGCGCGCCTATTGATGGATCGGCTGTTCGGCGGTCAACCCGATGCGAAGCTCGATTACACCAACGTGCCGACCGTGGTGTTTTCGCATCCGCCGATTGCAACGGTCGGACTCACCGAACTTGAGGCGCGCGCGCAGCATGGCGATGCCGTGCAGGTATTCCGTAGCGGATTCCGGCCGATGCTGTACGCGCTGGCCGACGTGCCGCAGCGCAGCCTGTTCAAGCTGGTCTGCCTTGGCGAAGAACGCCGTATTGTCGGCATCCACCTTCTAGGCGAAGGCGCGGACGAAATCATGCAGGGCTTCGCGGTCGCTCTCAAACGCGGCATCACCCTCGACGACCTGCACGACACCGTCGCGATCCATCCGACATCCGCGGAAGAAGTGGTGCTGATGCGATGAAATCTGACGCCATGAAACATGATCCGATGAAACACAATGCAATGAACGACGAAACCAACGCGATCTACACCCTGCATGGCGGCACCGCACCGCTGCTCATCAGCCTGCCGCACGACGGCACGGCTGTTCCCGACGACATCGCTGGGCGCATGACCGACTCGGCGCGCCGTGTCCCCGATACCGACTGGCATGTGGCGCGGCTCTACGCATTCGCGCGCGAACTCGGCGCGAGCGTGATCGTGCCGAAGCATTCGCGCTACATCGTCGATCTCAACCGTCCGCCCGACGACGTATCGCTGTATCCGGGCCAGAACACCACCGGCCTGTGCCCGATCGTGCAGTTCAGCGGCGCACCGGTGTACCGGGAAGGCGAGCAGCCATCGCTTGACGAGATCCACGCGCGCGTCGAACGCTTCTGGCGTCCGTACCACGATGCGCTCGCTGGCGAGCTCACGCGCCTGCGAGCGCAGCACGAGCGCGTACTTCTGTGGGAAGGCCATTCGATCCGCAGCATTGTGCCGTTCCTGTTCGCCGGACGCTTGCCGGATTTCAATCTAGGCACCGCGAACGGCACAAGTTGCTCGCCTGCACTGCAGCACAAACTCGTCGGAGTCCTTGAAGCGCAGCACGACTACACCCATGTCGCGAATGGCCGCTTCAAGGGCGGTTACATCACGCGCAACTACGGTCGTCCGGATGCAGGCATTGATGCGGTGCAACTCGAGCTTGCCCAGCTCAATTACATGGACGAGGACTCGTTCGAGTACGTGCCGGAGCGCGCACAGACATTGCAGGGCGTAATCCGGCGCTTGCTCGAAACCTTCCTGTAGCGGCTACGTCTTTGCGATGCGCGGTTGTTCGAGTTTCGGCAGGAACCACGCGAGCAAACCGATCGCCGGCAGGAACGCGCAGATGCGATAGACCGCTTCGATGCCGATGTGATCGGCCAGCACGCCGAGCACCGCGGCACCCAAGCCGCCCATGCCGAATGCGAATCCGTAGAAGATTCCGGAGATCACGCCGGTGCGGCCAGGAACGAGTTCCTGCGCGTAGACGATGATCGCGGAGAATGCCGACGCGAGCACGAGGCCGATGACGACGGTCAACATCGTCGTCCAGAACAGGTTCGCATGCGGCAGCATCAGGGTGAACGGCAGCACTCCCAGGATCGATCCCCAGATCACGTACTTGCGGCCGATGCGGTCGCCGATCGGGCCACCGATCAGCGTACCGGCAGCGACCGCGCCGAGAAACACGAACAGATGCAATTGCGCGTTCTGCGCAGTGAGGTGGAATTTCTGCATCAGGTAAAATGTGTAGTAACTCGACAGGCTGGCGAGGTAGAAATACTTCGAAAAGATCAACGCGCCGAGCACCAGCATCGACAGGACGATGGTGCGCTTCGGCAGGCGCGACTCGCTCGCCACAGCGCGCGCCGCGCGATGCGCCGGCAGGTGCGTGCGATACCAGCCGCCGATCCGCGTCAGCAAGGCCATCGCTGCCAGCGCTGCGATCGCGAACCACGCGACGCTCCCTTGCCCGCGCGGCATCACGATGAACGCGGCGAGCAACGGCCCGCTCGCCGAACCGATATTGCCGCCGACCTGGAACACAGACTGCGCGAAACCGTGCTGACCGCCCGATGCCATGCGCGCAATGCGCGAGGATTCAGGATGGAACACTGACGATCCCGAGCCGACCAGTGCTGCCGCACACAGCAGCATCGGAAAACTCGACGCCTGCGACAGCAACAACAAGCCGGTCAGAGTGAAGCCCATACCGATCACCAGCGAATACGGCAACGGCCGCTTGTCCGTATAGATGCCAACGAATGGTTGCAGCAGCGACGCGGTGACCTGGAACGTCAGCGTGATCAGGCCGATCTGCGCAAAACTCAGGATGAAGTTCTGCTTGAGCAACGGATACATCGCCGGCAGCAGCGACTGGATCATGTCGTTGAGCAAGTGGCAGATGCTCAGCATCGCAAGGATTGGGACCGCGGTGCCGGCGACGTTCGCGAGCGGCATCTGCGCAGCGAACCCGGGGGAACCCGGGGAATCGGCGATCGGAGCGTCCTCGGCAGGCGGACGTATGGCGACGGGATTCTGCATGGGCGTATTGGAACACCCGGAGCAACGCTCGCGCCATTGCCGGCTCAATTCTGAATCAGTCATGCGAGGAGGCCATCCAACCGACATCCAACGTTGCCGGAAGGGGCTTGGCCCACGTGCACTTCGAACCGGACCTGCCTGAGCGGCCTGATCGGTGTTGCACATGTTCGATTGAGGGTGGTCCCAGTCCTGCAAATCGGCGCAGCTCACAACGTCGTGATGGTATGCACGAAGGTGCCGTCGGCGTTGTACACGTCGGTAAAGCCGCCTGCGGGATACAGGCAACGGCCGCTATCGGGGCTGCGATAGACGAATCCGGTTGCCACGACGATCTCGTGCGATGGGTTCGTGGACACCTTGTAGTAGCACTGCATGCCCTGGCGACTGCAGCTGCGCGCCTGTTTTTTCCTGCTGCGCGCGAGCGCGTCCTGCTCGATGGTCGAGAGTGGTCCGCCCTCCTGCGGCGTGACGCAAGCCGTCGGAACATGCGCCGGCTGTGGCTTGCATGCGGCGAGCAAAGCCAACACGAAGATGCAGAATAAGCGAACAGCCACCGAGGCCATGGCGGGGCACGCGTGGAGGTTCAAGAGTGATTGTCGCGTTCTCATCCGCCAGACGCCGTACTTGCTGGTAGCGCCCCAGGTCGCGAATGCCGCTTCATGCGCGCGGAGTTGCAAGGCCGCAGAAATACGTGTGGGTCTGCCCGGTGATGATGTTGACGTGGGTCGGATCGGCGAAGCCTTCCGCGACACTCATATTTCCAGGCTCGCGAGGTCGCCTTTCAGCTCCAGCCAAGCCTTGCGCTCGCCCGCGCGCTTCTTGCCCAGCAGCATGTCCATCAGCGCGTGCGTCTCGGGGCCGTCGTCGACGGTGAGTTGCACGAGTCTGCGCGTGTCCGGATGCACGGTGGATTCGCGCAATTGCGACGGATTCATTTCTCCGAGGCCTTTGAAGCGGGTGACGTTGACGGTGCCGCCAAAACCTTTACTACCGGCGGCTTTCTCGTTCTCGATGCGCTCCAGCAGCAGGGTTTTCTCTTCCTCGTCGAGCGCATAGAACACGGTCTTGCCCACGTCGACGCGGAACAGCGGCGGCATCGCGACGAAGATATGTCCTGCCGCGACCAACGCCGGGAAGTGGCGCAGGAACAAGGCCGCCAGCAGGGTCGCGATATGCAATCCATCGGAGTCGGCGTCCGCGAGCACGATGATCTTGCCGTAGCGCAGTCCGTCGATGTTCGCGTGGCCGGGATCGCAACCGATCGCGACCGCGAGGTCGTGCACCTCGTTTGATGCGAGCACGCCGGAGCTTTCGACTTCCCAGGTGTTGAGGATCTTGCCGCGCAACGGAAGGATCGCCTGGAATTCCTTGTCGCGCGCCTGCTTCGCGCTGCCGCCGGCGGAGTCGCCTTCGACCAGGAACAGTTCGGTGCGCGACAGATCCTGCGAGATGCAGTCGGCAAGTTTGCCGGGTAGGGCGGGACCCTGGGTGACCTTCTTGCGAATGACCTGCTTCTCGGTCTTGAGTCGTGCAGTCGCGCGTTCGATCGCAAGCTGCGCGATGGCTTCGCCGCCTCCGACATGCTGGTGCAGCCACAACGCGAATGCGTCGTGCGCTGCGCCTTCGACGAAGGCCGCGGCTTGGCGCGACGACAGGCGTTCCTTGGTCTGGCCGGAAAACTGCGGGTCGGCCAACTTCACCGACAAGACATATGCGGCGCGATCCCAGACGTCCTCAGGCGCAAGCCGCACACCGCGCGGCAGCAATCCGCGCAGGTCGCAGAATTCGCGCAGCGCTTCGGTCAAGCCAGTACGCAATCCGTTGACGTGGGTGCCGCCCTGCGCGGTCGGGATCAGGTTGACGTAGCTTTCCTGGACGAGTTCGCCGGCACCGTCGGGCAGCCAGCCTACCGCCCAGTCGGCGATTTCCGAGGTGCGCGCGAGGCTGCCGACGAACAGCTCCGGCGGCAGGCAGGTGCGTCCGGTCAGTTCGCCGTGCAGGTAGTCGCGCAGGCCGTCGCGGTATTTCCATTCGATGCGCTCGCCGCTGGCTTCGTCGAAGAAGCGCACGGTCAGGCCAGGGCACAGCACGGCTTTCGCGCGCAGGAGATGCTTGAGCGGTTTGAGCGCGAATTTCGGCGTGTCGAAATAGCCCGCGTCCGGCCAGAACCGCAGCCGCGTGCCGGTGTTCTTCTTGCCGACGCCGCCAACGGTCGTCAATTTCGAGGCCGGGTCGCCGTTCGCGAAGGACATCGCGTATTCGCCGCCGTCGCGCTTGATGAAGACGTCCAGCCGCTTCGACAGCGCATTCACCACGCTCACGCCGACGCCATGCAGGCCGCCCGAGAAACTGTAGTTGCGGTTGTTGAACTTGCCGCCCGCGTGCAGACGCGTGAGGATCAGCTCGACGCCGGGGATCTTCTCTTCCGGATGGATGTCCACCGGCATGCCGCGGCCGTCGTCGGACACTTCGCAACTGCCGTCGTTGAACAGGGTCAGCTCGATCGTGTTCGCGTGCCCGGCCAGCGCTTCGTCCACCGCATTGTCGACGACTTCCTGCGCCAGGTGGTTCGGGCGGGTCGTGTCGGTGTACATGCCCGGGCGGCGCTTGACCGGGTCCAGACCCGACAGGACTTCGATATCGGCGGCGTTGTAACGGCTGCTCATGTGCATCCAGACAGTGAGCGGTGAGGATGCGGTTGAAATCGCCGAAGCGTCAAGGTTTCGTTATTACAATAAAATTTCCGTTAAAGTTCATTTCCGGTTCAGGTGACGTTGCGATTCCGCCCGGCAAGGTGCGCCCTGACACATGCGGCACCAAGAAAGGTTTGCCGTACTCAGTCGCAGCCAGGATGGCGTCCAGATAACAATGAGAAAAACGCCTATGCGCACGTCTCTTCGCAGCAAGCTGATTCTTTCGACCGCTATCGCCGGTTTGATCATCACCCCCACAGCGCTTGCGCATGGTCGCCACGGCGGCTCAGCCGACGCTGGCAGGCGCGAGGGATTCGCCCACCACCGTTTTGCCAGTGCCGACAACCGTACTTACGCGCGGAATGGAGCCCACATCAGCAACGGCAACGATCGCAATCTCGCTTCAGCCGATGCTGTCGCATCGAACGGCCGCAGACACGAGCGTATTCCCGATGAGGAAGAACTGGCCCAACCCGAACAGTAGGCGCAGTCGACGAACACCAAAACGCCCCGGCCTGACCGGGGCGTTGCCGTTTTCGACCCACAAGGATGTGGGAAGTGCACCCAGGCGCCCGGAGCGCCTGTAGCCGACCCACAAGGGTGTGGGAAGTGCACCCACGCGCACGGAGCGTCTGTAGCCAACCCACAAGAATGTGGGAAGTGCACCCAGGCGCACGGAGCGTTTGTAGCAACTTCGCTCGCGGCGCTGCGCCGCAGCCTGTAGAATGCGGTTTTCCGGAACCGCTAAAGCCATGACCCGCCTGATTTTCGTGACCGGTGGTGTGGTGTCCTCGCTTGGCAAGGGCATTGCATCGGCGTCCCTGGCAGCCATCCTCGAAGCCCGCGGCCTGCGGGTGACGCTGATGAAGCTCGATCCCTACATCAACGTCGATCCGGGCACGATGAGCCCGTTCCAGCACGGTGAGGTGTACGTTACCGATGATGGTGCCGAAACCGACCTCGACCTCGGCCACTACGAGCGCTATGTGCGCACGCGGTTGACCCGCAAGAACTCGATCACCACCGGCCGCATCTACGAGAACGTGATCCGCAAGGAACGCCGCGGCGATTATCTCGGCGCGACAGTACAGGTCATTCCCCACATCACCGATGAAATCAAGCGCTGCATCGACGAGGCGACCGACGGCTTCGATGTCGGCCTGGTCGAAATCGGCGGCACCGTTGGCGACATCGAGTCGCTGCCGTTCCTCGAAGCGATCCGGCAGATCCGCACCGAACGCGGCCCCGAGCGTGCGATCTTCATGCACCTGACCCTGGTGCCATTCATCGCAGCGGCCGGCGAGCTCAAGACCAAGCCAACCCAGCACTCCGTGAAGGAATTGCGCTCGATCGGTATCCAGCCGGATATCCTGCTGTGCCGTTCCGAACAACCCCTGCCGGATTCGGATCGTCGCAAGATCGCGCTGTTCACCAATGTGCCGGAAAGCGCGGTGATCTCGGCGATCGATCTGGACAGCATCTACAAGATTCCGCTATGGCTGCATGCGCAGGGTCTGGACCAAATCGTCGTCGAGCGCCTGCATCTGGAAGCGCAGGCCAAACCGGCCGACCTGTCCGAATGGATCGCGACGGTCGATGCCGTCGAACATCCGGTGGACGAGGTGACCGTCGCGGTCGTCGGCAAATACGTCGATCACCAGGACGCCTACAAATCGCTCGGCGAGGCACTGCGTCACGGCGGCCTGCGCCAACGCACGAAGGTGAAACTGAAGTGGCTCGAGTCCGAGGCGATCGAGAAGCAGGGAGCTGCCGCATTGCTAGGCGACGTCGACGCGATCCTGGTGCCCGGCGGATTCGGCGACCGCGGTTTCGAGGGCAAGGTGCTCGCTTCACAATACGCGCGCGAAAAAGGCGTTCCGTATTTCGGTATCTGCTATGGACTACAGGCAGCGGTCGTGGATTTCGCCCGCCATGTCGCAGGCATGCCGGAGGCGGCGAGCACCGAGAACGACCGCAATTCGCCCGATCCTGTCATCGGCCTGATCACCGAATGGCGCAACGCGACCGGCGATGTCGAGAAGCGCGACGAAGCCTCCGACCTCGGCGGCAGCATGCGCCTCGGACTGCAGGAACAACGCATCAAGCCCGGCACGCTTGCGCACAAGTTGTACGGCAAGGATGTCGTCGGCGAGCGTCACCGTCACCGTTACGAATTCAACAATCGTTATCGCAGCGCGCTGGAAGACGCCGGCTTGGTGATCAGCGCGAAGTCGATGGACGACCTGCTGGTCGAGATGATCGAACTGCCTCAGTCGAAGCACCCGTGGTTCCTCGCCTGCCAGGCGCACCCCGAATTCCTGTCCACGCCGCGCGACGGCCATCCGCTGTTCGTGGGCTTCGTGCGCGCCGCGCGCGAGTTCAAAGCCAATGAAGGCCGGGCGGGCGGACGATTGTTGAAGGAAGCGAGCGCTTGATCGCCGTGGAAGCAGCATGAACCTCTGCGGCTTCGAGGTCGGCCTCGATAAACCCTTTTTCCTGATCGCCGGCCCGTGCGTGATCGAGTCGATGCAGTTGCAGCTCGACACCGCAGGCACGTTGAAGGACATCACCAGCCGTCTCGGCATTCCCTTCATCTTCAAGTCCAGCTTCGACAAGGCCAACCGCACGTCGGGCACGAGCTTCCGTGGCCCGGGCCTCGAGCAGGGATTGAAAATCCTCGCCGAAGTGAAGCGCCAGATCGACGTGCCGGTGCTGACCGACGTGCACGAATACACGCCGATGGATGAAGTCGCATCGGTCGTTGACGTTTTGCAGACGCCCGCGTTCCTGTGCCGGCAGACCGACTTCATCCAGAAGGTCGCCAGCGCGGGCAAACCGGTGAACATCAAGAAAGGCCAGTTCCTGTCGCCGTGGGAAATGAAGCACGTCGCCGCGAAAGCGCTGGCGACCGGCAACACGCAAATCATGGTCTGCGAACGCGGCGCGAGCTTCGGCTACAACAACCTCGTCTCCGACATGCGCAGCCTCGCAGTGATGCGCGACACTGGCTGTCCGGTCGTGTTCGACGCGACGCACTCGGTGCAACTACCTGGCGGCGCGGACGGCAAGTCCGGCGGTCAGCGCGAGTTCGTGCCGGTGCTCGCGCGCGCGGCAATTGCGGTTGGAATCGCGGGCATCTTCATGGAGACGCATCCGGATCCAGACAAGGCGCTCAGCGATGGGCCGAATGCTTGGCCGCTGGGAAAGATGGAGGCGTTGCTGGAGACGCTGGTGGAACTGGATTGCATCACAAAGAAAAACGGCTTCCTTGAGGGTTCTGTTTGATGCGTATGCTTGGATTGTTTCTTCTCGTGGTCAGTTTGCTGTTTGCCTGTAATCTCTGCATTGCTGCCGGCGAGCTATCCAAACCGGGAGATCAAGCGTTGTACGACAGTTTGAATGCTGCCTATCAACCATTGAGAAGCTGTGTCGATCAAAAGATGCGCGCGTCGGGCAAGTCCCGCCGAGCGATCTACTCCGAAATCTCCGCTTCTGGCGGCCTGCCACAAGTATTGCTGGACGAAAAGGAATTCCTGGGTACGCCTACAAAGGATGTTCTGGCTGCTAGCAACAGCGAGCACGTGCGTCTCGTGATCGAGGCGTTGGAGCGTGCGGAGTCTTATCAAGAAAAATCCTATATGTACAAGGCGTTTGGACTGCGCAGGCAAATTGCAGCGACTTCCATCATCGCGCGATCGCCTTCGATCCACTGCGAACAATCGCGAGAGTTCAGACACTGGGTGCAGGAAGAGGACGACTTCGAAGCTCTAACCAATCTCTGGACTTTTTCCAAACCTTTCATGGAATGCGAGGCAAGACATACAGCTAGCTTCAACGGTCGTGGTCAAGTCCTCGCGTCAGCCATCGTTGGTGCAGGCAAACTGCCGGTATTAAAGCGAATATCTAGGGATTACCTGGGTCTATCCGATGCCTACGTGATGCGCGCAAATCGTAGTGACTTGGACGATGTAACACGCGTTCGAACACTTATGGCTGGCTTGGCCCAGTTCGGAATGGGCGAATTGAAAAGCGAAAGCTATGGGGACAAGACTCTCAGGCTAAGCGCTCTCGTTTCGTTGCAGCGGATCACTGCGTCGGCAACGCAATCGAAGTGCGTTCCATCTGCGGGTGCCATTCACTGGATCGAAGAAATAGACAAGAGAAGAAGCCAGCAATGACCTCGATCACCACAATCCACGCCCGCGAAATCCTCGATTCGCGCGGCAATCCCACCCTCGAAGCCGAAGTCACCCTGAGCGACGGATCGTTCGGCCGTGCGGCGGTACCTTCAGGCGCGTCGACTGGTTCGCGCGAAGCGGTCGAGCTGCGCGATGGCGACAAGACGCGCTACGGCGGCAAGGGCGTCACGCGTGCGGTCGGGAACGTCAATGGCGCGATTGCCGATGCGCTGCGCGGCTTCGACGCGGGCGATCAGCGGGGCCTCGACGCGAAGATGATCGCGCTCGACGGCACGCCGAACAAATCGCGGCTTGGCGCGAATGCGTTGCTCGGCGTCTCGCTTGCGAACGCGCATGCGGTGGCTGCCTCGAAGAAGCAGGCCTTGTGGCAACACATCGCCGAACTCTATGCGGCCGTCCATGGCGCGACACCTGTGGCTCCGGAAATCCCGGCCCGGCTGGCCGGCCCGGCGCAGCGCGCCGGGCGTTCACCCGACGCGCGAGGCGATGCCTCGCAAGACGCGTCGTGCTCACCCATGGCCGGGCGCTCGCCGGCGCAGCCGTTGCCGATAGGGCAACGGCTCAACGCGCCAGCTCTCCCAGTGCCGATGATGAACATCATCAACGGCGGCGCGCATGCGGACAACAACGTCGACCTGCAGGAGTTCATGATCTTGCCTGTGGGCGCGTCGTCATTCGCCGAAGCGCTGCGCGCTGGCGCGGAAATCTTCCACGCGTTGAAGTCGGTGTTGAAGGCGAAAGGCTTGTCCACGGCAGTCGGCGACGAAGGCGGCTTCGCACCGGACTTCCGCTCGAATGTCGAAGCGCTGGATACCATCGTCGAAGCGATCGGCAAGGCCGGCTATGTGGCTGGCGACGACGTGCTGCTCGGCCTCGACGCGGCGGCGAGCGAGTTCTACGAGAATGGCAAGTACAACCTCGTCGGCGAGGGAAAACGGCTCACCTCGGAACAGTTCGTCGATTTCCTCGCCGACTGGACGCGCCAGTATCCGATCATCACGATCGAGGACGGCATGGCCGAACAGGATCGCGATGGCTGGAAACTGCTCACGCAACGGTTGACGGATCGCGTGCAGTTGGTCGGCGACGACAACTTCGTGACCAATCCGGCGATCTTCCGCGAAGGCATCAACGACGGCATCGCGAACGCGATCCTGATCAAAGTCAACCAGATCGGCACGCTCAGCGAGACGCTCGAAACCATCGCGATGGCCGACGCGGCGAAGTACGCGGCAGTGATCTCGCACCGCTCAGGCGAAACCGAGGACACGACCATCGCGGATATTTCCGTTGCGACCACAGCGAACCAGATCAAGACCGGCTCGCTGTGCCGCTCCGATCGCGTCGCGAAGTACAACCAGTTGCTGCGTATCGAGGAAGCGCTCGGTGCCGATGCGCATTACATCGGTCGCGACGCCTACGCGCGTTTCAGGCGCTGAGGGCGAATTCGAAAATATGTATCGCTTGCTCGCACTCGTGCTGCTGATCCTGCTCGTCGTGTTGCAGATGCGGCTGTGGCAAGGCGAGGGCAGTTGGACCGCCGAGCAGGAATTGAAAGTGCAGGTCGAGGAACAGCGCGCGGAAAACGCGAAGCTCAAGGAGCGCAACGCGGCGCTTGCGGCCGAAGTCGAGGATCTGAAAACCGGCGAAACCGCAGTCGAGGAACGCGCGCGTTCAGAGCTCGGCATGGTCAAGCCGGGCGAAACGTTCTATCGCGTGGTCGAACCGGCCGATCCGAAAGCGGACGTGCGTCCGGAAGACGTTGCCGAGGATGCGGCATCTATCGCGTCATCGGCAGCGTCTGATGCATCGTCCTCGTCGATGTCTTCTTCTGCGTCAGCGACGCAGGTGCCGAAAAAATGAGTTGGGTGATCGTGCCTGCGGCGGGAACCGGCGCGCGTTTCGGTACGGATTTGCCAAAACAGTATCAATCGCTCGCTGGACGACCACTTGTCGCGCAGACGCTTTCGCGATTGCTCGCGCATCGCGATATCGAAGGCGCAATGGTCGCGCTCGCGCACGACGACGTGCATTGGCCGACGCTCGCGCTCGAATTCGACAAACCCTTGTCGACTTGCATCGGTGGCGCAGATCGCGCTGGTTCCGTGCTTGCCGCGCTGCATGCGCTGCCGGAAACGATCGCCGACGACACGCTCGTGCTGGTGCACGATGCCGCGCGCCCGTGCGTGCGCCTTGCTGACCTCGACCGGTTGATTGCTGCCGCGCAACGCAATCCGGTTGGTGCGTTATTGGCGACGCCGGTTCGCGACACGCTCAAGCGCGCCGATGCGCAGGCGTGCGTGATCGCGACCGAACCGCGCGAACGGTTCTGGCGTGCGCAGACGCCACAGGTGTTCCGCCGCGGCGTGCTGACGCACGCGCTCGAGCAGGCGCGCGCGGATCGTGTTGCGATTACAGACGAGGCGATGGCGATGGAACGACTCGGCCTGCAACCATTGCTGGTCGAGGGCAGCGAGGACAACATCAAGGTCACGGTCGCCGCCGATCTCGCATTGGCAGAGATCATCCTTGCGACGCAGCGCAATGAGGAATCGACATGAATGGTGCAATCCGCATCGGCCAGGGCTTCGACGTGCATGCGATCGGCGAGGGCGATCACCTGATGCTCGGCGGCGTGCGCGTGCCGCACGCGCGCGGCGTGATCGCGCACTCGGATGGCGACGTCGCGATCCATGCGCTGTGCGACGCGATCCTCGGCGCGCTCGCGCTCGGCGACATCGGCAGGCATTTCCCGCCCGACGATCCGAGGTGGCGCGATGCCGACAGCCGTACCTTCCTGCGCCACTGCACAGCGCTGGCGCGCGCGCGCGGATGGATCGTCGGCAACGCTGACATCACCATCATCGGCGAGCGCCCGAAGATCGGCCCGCACGCGAATGCGATGCGCAACGTGCTGGCCGAAGACATGGTTGTCGATGCGGACGCAGTCTCGGTCAAGGCGACCACGACCGAACAACTCGGCTTCTGCGGTCGCGAGGAAGGGATCGCAGCGATGGCGGTCGTGTTGCTGCACGCAGTCAAGTGAGCGACTCGCTGCCGTTTCCGTTTGGATCATCGGTACTGACCGCGCGCATCCGCACCACGCCTGAAGATTTCTTCGTCGAGGAGTTGCCAGCGTTCGAGGCGAGCGGCGCAGGCGAGCACTTGCTGCTGACGATCGAGAAGCGCGGCATGAACACCGCGTTCGTCGCGAAACGCATCGCGGCCTGGGCCGGCGTCGCGGAAATGGCGGTCGGCTACGCCGGCATGAAGGATCGCCACGCGCTGACGCGGCAGCGATTCAGCGTGCAATTGCCCGGACGCGAAGCGCCGGATATCGCGACGCTGGCATCGGAGGATTTGCACGTTCTCGCAGCGGAGCGCCACGCACGCAAGATGCAACGCGGTGCGTTGCACGGCAATCGTTTCGTGCTGCGCCTGCGCGAAGTGGTCGGAGATCGCATCGGGATCGAAGAGCGCCTGCGCACCTTGCAGTCGCAAGGATTTCCGAATTACTTCGGCGAACAACGCTTCGGTCGCGGCGGCGGCAACCTCGACGCCGCGCGAAGGATGTTTGCCGGCCAGAGGGTGAAACGCGAGCAACGCGGGATCTTGTTGTCCGCCGCGCGTTCGGAATTGTTCAACTGTGTGCTCGCCGCGCGCGTTGCCGATGGCAACTGGAATACGGGCCTGCCTGGCGATCTATGGATGCTGGATGGCACCCACAGCATCTTCGGTCCTGAATCGGACCCCGTGGCGCTCGCCGAGCGTGCTACCGCGCAGGACATCCATCCGACGGGCCCGATGTGGGGTCGCGGAGCCTTGCGCACAGATGCGGATTGCCGAGCGCTTGAGGATGCGGCGCTCGACTTCGCTGCCGACATCCGCGCCGGCCTCGAACAGGCCGGCCTGAACCAGGAACGCCGCGCCCTGCGAATACCTGTGCGGTCGCTTGCATGGGAGTGGCACGACGTGTCCACGCTCGAAGTCGCGTTCGATCTGCCGCCTGGAAGTTACGCGACCAGCCTGTTGCGGACTCTCGGCGATGTCAAAGACGTGGCAGGCCCAACAGGCTCGCTGGTGCCGACAGACGGTACTTCCGGCACCTTGCATGCGGCACAGGACGGCGTAGATTGAATCCTGCGTCCATGCCGGGCGGCGTGGATGCGACTCCAATAGGAGAAGATCATGAACGTCAAAATGGCTGCGGCAGCGATTCTTGCCTGTGGCGCGACAGCGCTCAGCGGTTGTGCGGGCATGCACAGCAAAGGGGATTCCAGCGCGTTGGCGCCAGCGACTGAAAACGACAGTCACGAAGTCGAGGACACGGCCTACGTCGCTGCAGTGGATCGGCGCGCGATTGAATCGGGCGTGCGTGTGGTCTGGGTGAATCCACCGAACAAGGCTCGTCACAACTGACGGATTCAGGCGTCCGTAGCGAACCCTGAATCAGATGGGTGCTGGATCAGTTGGATTTTGGGTTCGACCGGACGCGTCCGGCCAGCAATACCAGTACCGCGCCGGTTCCACCGTGCGCTGCTGGTGCTGATGCGTAAGCCAGCACGTCCGCGCGCTGGTTGAGCATGCGCTCAACCATTCCTTTCAACACCGGCCCCTGCGCAGAATGCATCCCCTTGCCGTGCACGATGCGTACGCAGTGATGCGCAGCATCGCGGGCTTCTGCGAGGAAGCGCCGCAACACCTCTTCTGCGGCGCGCTCACCCAATGCATGCAGGTCGATCTCGTCCTCGATCGCGAATTCGGCGCGCTTGAGCCGCCTTAGTATCTGCGGCGGTACATCGTCGCGACGATACGTCACCGTGTCGCCGAGCGCCTCGGCATGGCGGGCGGGATCGATGCGTCGCGATTCCGCCAGCGCTTCGCGCTCGTCGGCTTCGCGCATCGCCACCGTCGCCCGCGGCTTCGGCGCGCGTGGGACATTGGCGACTTCGGGCAGGCGCCGGACTTGCCCGATCGCTGCGCGGAATTCAGCCGCATCGTCCGCGGGTTCGGCATCGGGTAACGCATCGTCGAATCGCTTGCCGTTGCGGATGCGCATCGTGTGAGGCTAGCCGGTCGCCCCTGAACCGTCGAGCCATGCGCCGTGCCGCGGTCCACGCGTCGATGCGATCCGAGGCGCAGGCAGGCGCCTGAATGGCCGCGTCGCCGTGGCACAATAACGCCACCGGAATCGCCGCGTCGCGGCTTACGGTTCGATCTCCAGGGGCTGCATGCGCGTATTGGTGAGCAACGACGATGGCGTGGATGCGCCGGGTATCCGCATTCTGGCGGCGGGCCTGCGCGAGGCCGGTCATGAGGTGTGGGTCGTCGCGCCGGATCGCGACCGTTCGGGCGCGAGCAATTCGCTGACCCTCGACCAGCCGATCCGCGTCGCCCGCGTCGATGCATTCACTTGGCGCGTGTACGGCACGCCGACCGATTGCGTGCACGTCGCGCTCGCAGGTTTGCTCGACCATGAACCCGACATCGTCGTGTCCGGCATCAACAACTCGGCGAACCTCGGCGACGACGTGATTTATTCGGGCACCGTCGCCGCTGCAATGGAAGGCCGTTTCCTCGGCCGACCCGCAATCGCGGTGTCGTGCGCGACCCGCGACCACGCCACGGGTGCGCAACATTTCGAAACCGCCGCGCGCGCTGCGGTCGAGATTACTTCACGGCTGTTGATTGATCCGCTGCCCGCCGACACCATCCTCAACGTCAACGTGCCCGATTGCGAATGGAAGGATCTGGCCGGTTTCGAAGTCTCCCGCCTCGGCCAGCGCCATCGTGCCGAGCCGTGCATCCAGCAGACCGATCCGCGCGGCCGTCCGATCTGGTGGATCGGGCCGCCTGGCGCCGAACAGGACGCAGGGCCCGGCACCGATTTCCATGCGGTGCGCACGGGTCACGTCGCGATCACCCCGATCCAGGTCGACCTCACGCGTTACAAGGCGCTGGAGAAGGTCGCGAGCTGGGTCGGCGCGCTCGGCGAAGCGTTGCGGCAACGCGCATGACGCCGTTGTTCCGCCAGCGTCCGGAAACCCAGGGGCAGGGCATGACCTCGCAACGCGCGCGCGATCGCCTGCTCGAGCGCCTGCGCGCCGACGGCATCCGCGACGAACGCGTGCTGACCGCGATGCGCCAGGTGCCGCGGCATCTGTTCATCGATGAAGCGCTTGCAAGTCGCGCCTATGAAGACACCGCGCTGCCGATCGGCAAGAGTCAGACGATTTCGCAGCCGTGGGTCGTCGCGCGGATGACAGAAGCCCTGCTCGAAACCTCTACGCCCGATGCGCGCGCACCGAAACGCGTGCTCGAGATCGGCACCGGTTCGGGATATCAGGCTGCCGTGTTGTCATTGCTGGTGGACGAGGTGTACACGGTCGAGCGCATCGACGAATTGCTGCGCGTCGCACGCAAACGTTTTCGCACGCTCGGTTTCGCGAACATCCGCACGCGCCACGACGATGGCCGCGCGGGCTGGGCCGAGCACGCGCCGTTCGACGCGATCATCGTCACCGCAGCGGGTGCGATGGTCGAGCCGGCGCTGCTTGCGCAACTGCATCCGCAGGGCGTTCTGGTCGCACCGGTCGGCGGCACCACCGCGCAGTCGTTGCAACGCTGGCGCAACACGGGCGACGGCTGGCAATCCGAGGCATTGGAAAACGTGGTGTTCGTTCCGTTGCTGCCGGGCGTTGTTTGATGGTCAGTCGCCAGTGAGGATTCCATCGATCCGCATTTTCGGTCCCATGTACGCACGCGCACTGCGCTGGGCCGCGCATCCGAAAGCGGCATGGTTCCTGTTTTTCCTCTCGCTCGCCGAAGCGGTGTTCTTCCCGGTAGCGCCCGAGGTAATGCTCGCGCCGATGGCGCTGGCGAATCGGGATCGTGCGCTGCGTTATGCGGCGATTTCGCTGGGCGGCTCGATCATCGGCATGACGATCGGCTACGCCCTCGGCTATTACGCGATCGATGCACTGATGCCGTTGTTGCAGCGGTTGGGATATGCCGCGCATTTCGCCGAAATCAAACAGCAGGCGGCCGCACACGGATTCTGGCTGCTGCTGATTGCCGGTTTCACGCCGGTACCATTCAAGATTTTCACGCTCGCATCCGGCGCGGTTGCGATGCCACTGCTGCCCTTCTATGCCGGCGCGATCATCGGCCGCGGCAAGCGCGTGTTCCTGGTTGCGGGCGCGATCAAGCTCGGCGGTGCGCGTGCCGAGGCCGCATTGCGGCGCTGGATCGAACCGGTCGGCTGGATCGCATTGCTACTATTCCTCGCATTGATCGGCTGGCTGGCCTGGAGAGGGATGCACGGATGATGCTTTTGCCACAACGCTTGGCTCACCATGCGCGCTGGTCGTTGTTGACCGCACTCGTGGTGTTGCTCGGCGCCTGCGGCGAAGCGCATGTCGTGCAGCGCGAGCCGGACTATCGTGCGCCCACGCATGCGGTGCCTGCGCCGCGTCACGCCGGTGTCGGCGAAATCGAAATCGTCCGCGGCGACACGCTGTACGGCGTCGCGTTCCGCAACGGCATGGATTTCCGTGAGCTCGCCGCGATCAACGGCATCGAAGCGCCGTACACGATCTATGTCGGGCAGATCTTGAAACTGCGTGGCGAGCATGCGCGCGTGCCGACACCGGCCAGGCCGGTCGTGCAGGCGCCGTCGCACCCGGTACGTGTCGTGCCGTCACCGATGCCCACACCGGCACAGCATCCGACGCCGCGTTCGCCGCCCGCTGCAAGCACGGCAGCCAGTGCGGCATTGCCGCCGGTTCCGACGCCGTTCGAATCGGTGCCGCCTGAACTGACACCGCGGAATGTTGCGCAGACTGCTTCGCCGACGCCGCTTGCACCTACGGCAACGCAGCCCGCGCCGATGCAACCTGTTCCGACCTCGCCTGTTCGAACGCCGCCAACTCAGACGCATGTGGATCCGGTTTCGCCGCCAATTTCCGTGCAACCTGCTGCAACGCCTCCGCTACCTGTGCAACACATCGCGCCTGCGCCGCCCATGGTGCAGACGCCATCGGCCGCGATCATTCCTGCGGATGTCGCGACTGTGGGCGGCGTCCACTGGCGCTGGCCCGCGAAAGGCGCGCTGCTCGACCGCTTCATGGCTGGCGATGCGACCAGGCAGGGCATCGACATCGCCGGCAACGCGGGCGAGCCAGTGCTTGCAGCGAGCGATGGCGTCGTGGTGTATTCGGGTTCGGGCCTGGTCGGCTACGGCGAGCTGATCATCATCAAGCACTCCGACGAATGGCTGTCGGCCTACGGCCACAACCGCAAGCGCCTCGTGCAGGAAGGCCAGCGCGTGAAAGGCGGCCAGCCGATTGCCGAGATGGGCAGTTCCGGTGCACCGCGCGACGAGTTGCATTTCGAGATCCGCCGCAACGGCAGGCCGGTGGATCCGCAGCAGTATTTGCCTGCGCGCTGAGTCACGACCCGCACATCATTTCCAGGGAGCCTAGTGATGGCGAAGGCAAACAAGACGACCCAGACCGACGCAAGCGTCGAGGCTTACTTCGCTGCGATTCCCGAACCATCACGCCGCACGGATTGCGAGGCGCTTGCGGGTCTGATGCAGAAAGCGACGGGCGAGCCGGCGAAGATGTGGGGCACGGCCATCGTCGGATTCGGCAGCATCCACTACCAATACGAGAGCGGACGCGAAGGCGATACCTGCCTGATCGGCTTCGCATCGCGCAAAGACGCGATGGCGCTCTACATCGGCCTTGGCGCTGGCCTCGCGGCGCATGCGACGAATCTTGCCAGGCTCGGCAAACACAAGACCGGCAAGGGCTGCCTATACATCCAGCGGATGGAGGATGTGGATCAGAAAGTACTGATGGCGCTGCTGAAAACGAGCGTGGCTGCGAAACGATCCTGAAGTGCGTCCGGTGTCGCAGGAAAGCGGAAGCGCGCCGTGTCAGCCCAGCAGGAACGCCGCAACCACGCGCCGTCCTTCGCTCGCCAGCACGCTGAAGGTGCGCGCAGCGGCGGCATTGGTCATCACCTCGATGCCGACGCCGCGACGCAGGCAGGTCACCATCACGATCGCGGCGGGAAAGCGCTGGTGGTTTCCGACCCCGAGCAGGATCACTTCCGGATTCAGCGACAACGGGCCGGACAGGTCATCGGGTTGCAGCGCGTCGATATCGCGCGGCGACCAGTCTTCATGCAGGGATTCGGGCGACAGATAAAAGCTTGCCGTCAGCGCACGATCGTTGACCACAATCGCGGCGTCGCTGACCGAACGTACGGCGAATGGATGTTCCAACGGTTGCAGGATGAACGACACGTTTGCCTAGCGCGGCAGCACGATGCCCGGATTCTTGCGGCGCGGGCGGAACAACGTCGCGACATTGCCGACGCGCTGGATCAACGCGACATCGGCGCCTTTCACGATCGCGGCGACCCAGGCATCGCGCTCGTCACGGTCTTCGGCGGCGATTTTCACCTTGATCAGTTCGTGGTGTTCCAGCGCACCGCTGAGTTCGGTCAGGAGCGCAGGCGTCACGCCCTTCGCACCGACAAGGATCACCGGCTTGAGGTTGTGCGCGAGGGTGCGCAGGTAGCGCTTCTGGGCTGTGGCGAGCACGATGAGCGAGGGATCGCGTCTGGTCGATGCCTTTTCCGCATCGGTTGCGAGAGCGGACGCCCGGCGGGGAGTGGCCGGGGCGGACGGTTTGCGAGTGGCAGGCGATCGCGCCATGAATGGCAACATCCAGGGGATGAAGGGCCGAAAGGGTATCATGCGGGCCGTCTTTACACGGTTCGTTGCACAGGATGTGCGAATGTCGCGAGCGGCCGCTAACGGCGTCCTGCCTTCAGCGGCACTCGTGCATCCATGCACATCGCAGGATGCGCAGCAGGGCCGATAACGAGCAAATCAATGGCACGCAGCAAAAGCAGCGCCGACTGGCTTCGCGAGCATTTCGCCGACCCCTTCGTGAAGAAGGCGCAGGCGGAAGGCATGCGTTCGCGCGCCGCGTACAAGCTGGAGGAGCTGCTGGCGCGCGATCGGTTGCTGAAGCCGGGCATGGTCGTCGTGGATCTCGGCGCGGCACCCGGTGGCTGGTCGCAGGTCGCGCGACGGATGCTGGGCGGCCTCAATCAGGCCAATCCGGGAACAGTCATCGCGCTGGACATCCTACCGATGCCGCCGATCGCCGGGGTCGACTTCATCCTGGGCGATTTCCGCGAAGATGAAGCGCTGGCGCGACTGGAAGCAGTGCTGGCGGGGCGCAAGGTGGACCTTGTGCTTTCCGACATGGCCCCCAACATGAGTGGCATGGACACCGTTGATTTGCCGCGCTCGATGCAACTGGCCGACTTGGCACGTGAATTCGCCGACTCGCATCTCAAATCGGACGGTGCGTTCCTGACCAAACTGTTCATGGGCGAGGGTTTCGATGCCTATGTCCAGGATCTGAAACGGCATTATGTGAGGGTGGTGATGCGCAAGCCGGAAGCCTCGCGCAAGCGCTCGACCGAGGTGTACGCGCTTGCGGTCGGGAAGAAGACTAAACTGTGAATGCTGCCCTCTATCCGGACGCATGCCTTTGTTGAAAGTCCGTACAAGGATGTACGGTTGTGATACCCGGGTGCCGTATTGATCCGACACATCGTGGAAAAGTTGCTATCGATGTGCGCAGGACGCGCACAGCAATAAATCGCAGGACGCGCACAGGAATAAAAACATGAACGATTTGGCCAAGAACCTGCTGCTCTGGGTGATCGTCGCGGTGGTCTTGCTCGCGGTGTTCAACAGCTTTTCGCCAGGGCACTCGGAAGCCACCGCGGAAGTGCCGTACTCGGCCTTCCTCGACGAGGTGCACAGCGATGCGATCAAGCAGGTCGAGCTCGGCGAGGCCCAAGCGGGCGTCACGACGTTGACCTTCGAGCGCAAGAACGGCAGCAAGGGCACCACGACGGCGCCTTCCGATCCGTACCTGGTCACCGACCTCAACAAGCACAAGGTCGACTTCAACCAGGCGAAGCCGGCAGGCGGCGGACTGTTCTGGGCGATCGTGATCAACTTCCTGCCGACGCTGCTGTTCATCGGTATCTTCGTGTACTTCCTGCGGCAGATGCAGCAGGGCGGCAGTGGCAAGGGCGCAATGAGCTTCGGGCGTTCGCGCGCGAAGATGCAGGGCGAGGATCAGGTCAAGGTCACTTTCGCCGATGTTGCCGGTTGCGATGAAGCAAAGGAAGAAGTCGGCGAGCTCGTCGAATTCCTGCGCGATCCCGGCAAGTTCCAGAAACTCGGCGGCAAAATCCCGCGCGGCGTGCTGATGGTCGGTCCTCCGGGCACCGGCAAGACCCTGCTGGCGCGCGCGATTGCGGGCGAAGCGAAGGTGCCGTTCTTCTCGATCTCCGGTTCCGACTTCGTCGAAATGTTCGTCGGCGTCGGCGCCTCGCGCGTGCGCGACATGTTCGAGCAGGCCAAGAAGCACGCGCCGTGCATCATCTTCATCGACGAGATCGACGCGGTCGGCCGCCATCGCGGCGCGGGCCTCGGCGGCGGGCACGACGAGCGCGAGCAGACGTTGAACGCGCTGCTGGTCGAAATGGACGGCTTCGAAGGCAATGAAGGGATCATCGTCATTGCCGCCACGAATCGCCCCGATGTACTAGATCCCGCACTGCTGCGCCCGGGCCGCTTCGATCGCCAGGTCGTAGTTGGTTTGCCCGACGTGCGCGGCCGCGAGCAGATCCTGCAAGTGCACATGCGCAAGGTACCGATGGCCGAGGATGTCAAGCCGATGGTCATCGCGCGTGGCACTCCGGGTTTCTCGGGCGCGGACCTCGCCAACCTCGTCAACGAAGCGGCGCTGTTCGCAGCGCGCGAGAACGCGCGCGAAGTGCGCATGGATCATTTCGAGCGCGCGAAAGACAAGATCATGATGGGCACCGAGCGCCGCTCGATGGTCATGAGCGAAGACGAGAAACGCAACACCGCGTACCACGAAGCGGGCCACGCGATCGTCGGCCGCCTCGTGCCGGAACACGACCCGGTGCACAAGGTCACGATCATCCCGCGTGGACGCGCGCTCGGCGTCACCTTGTTCCTGCCCGAAGCGGATCGCTACAGCTACAACCGCGTCTACATCGAGAGCAACCTGTGCTCGCTGTACGGCGGACGCGTCGCCGAGGAACTGATTTTCGGTGCCGACAAGGTCACCACCGGCGCATCCAACGACATCGAGCGCGCGACCAAGATGGCACGCAACATGGTCACCAAATGGGGCCTGTCCGACGAGATGGGCCCGGTGACTTACGGCGAGGAAGAGGACGAGGTATTCCTCGGCCGTTCGGTGACGCAACACAACAACGTGTCCGACGAAACCGCGCGCAAAATTGACACCGTCGTACGCGGCATCCTCGACCGCGCCTACCAGCGCTCGCGCGAACTGCTCACCGCGAACATCGACAAGCTGCGGATCATGGCCGAAACGCTGCTGACCTACGAAACCATCGACGCGCTGCAGATCGACGCGATCATGGAAGGCCGCACGCCGCCGCCGCCGCTGGACTGGACGAAGGACGGCAAGCCGTTGCCGACCGATGTCGCCGGGCCGAAACCCAACATCATCGGCGGACCTGCGCCGACGGTTTGATCATGCACGTCGACCGCGCACGTCGATCAGGCATTTCGATCGCGCTTCGCTTGCCAGCAACAACCCGAAAGGCCAGAGTTCGCTCTGGCTTTTTTTGATGTGCATGGACGCACGAATGCCGCGAGCGCATGGATGCGCAGGAGCGGCCAAGGACAATACGATGACGCAACGCCGGTGGCACCATTTGTCGTCGCTTGGAATCGGCGTCGGGCTAGGCCTCGGCATCGGCGTCGCGCTGGGCCTGCTGCTGGGGTCGATGGTCGTGGGGATGGCGATCGGGATCGCCGCCGGGCTTGCCATGGCTTTCCTGCGGCCGCAGAAGAAAAAATGATGTTCGAGACGATTCCACAACTCGACTGTGCCGGTCGCATCCTCCGGCTCGATCGCGCGAACGTGGTCGGCATCGTCAACGTCACCCCGGATTCGTTTTCAGGCGATGGCTTTTCGTCGGCGGATGCAGCGATCGCGCACGGATTGCGCATGGTCGAGGAGGGCGCGGACGCGCTCGATATCGGCGGCGAATCCACGCGCCCCGGCGCGGATGAAATTCCTGTCGAGGAAGAATTGCGCCGGGTGATTCCGGCCATCGAACGGCTCGCGCGCGAGTGCGATGTGCCGATCTGGATCGACACGTCGAAACCCGAAGTCATGCGTGCGGCGGTCGGCGCGGGTGCCAGCATGGTCAACGACGTGCATGCACTGCGTCGCGAAGGTGCGCTCGATGCGGTCGCGCAACTGAAAGTGCCTGTCGTGCTGATGCATATGCGGGGCGAGCCGCGGACAATGCAGGACGCGCCGCTGTACGACGACGTGGTTGCGAAAGTGCATCGCTTCCTCGCCGAACGCATATTCGCGTGCGAGATGAACGGCATCGCGAAAAAGAAAATCGTCGTCGACCCCGGTTTCGGTTTCGGCAAGACGCTCGATCACAACCTTGCATTGCTGCGTCAGCTCGCGCGCTTCACCGACCTCGGCGTCCCCGTACTCGCCGGCCTGTCGCGCAAGGGCATGATCGGCGCCATCACCGATCGCGCGCAGGGCGAACGCATCCACGGCTCGGTCGCCGCAGCACTGATCGCCGCGCAACATGGCGCAAAACTGCTGCGCGTGCACGATGTCGCCGCGACAGTCGATGCGTTGAATGTCTGGAATGCGGTCGCCGCGCAGGTCGTGCCGAAAGGCAAGCCGAACCCCGCGATGCCGAAGTGGCCAGATGACGATTGATTCGCGAAGCATTTGCCCGTGAATGATCCTCGCATCGACCAACGTCCACCCGCCATCGCGATCATGGGGCCGACCGCTTCGGGCAAGACCGCGCTGGCGATCGAGTGGGCGCAGCGGCTTGGCGGTGAAATCGTCAGCGTCGATTCGGCACTGGTGTATCGCGAACTAGATGTTGGCGCAGCGAAGCCGAGCGCCGACGAGCGTGCGCAAGCGCCGCATCACCTGCTTGATTTGCGCGATCCGCACGAACGCTACAGCGCCGCGGAGTTTGCAACCGACGCGATGGCCGTACTGCAAGGCATCACGGCGCGTGGAAAGATTCCCTTGCTGGTCGGCGGCACCGGTTTGTATTTCCGCGCGTTGCTGCACGGACTGTCGCCGATGCCATCCGCCGATCTGGCGCTGCGCGCAGCCATCGCCGAAGAAGGCGCGACGCGCGGCTGGGACGCGCTGCATGCCGAACTCGCGACGATCGATCCGGCTGCAGCCCAGCGCATCAAGGTCGGCGACCGCCAGCGCATCGGCCGCGCGCTGGAAGTCTGGCGCATCAGCGGCAAGTCGATCAGCGATTGGCAGAGCGCGAGCGCGCGGCAAGCGTTTCCATTTCGCGTATTGAAACTGGTGCTGTGTCCGGCCGATCGTGCCGTGCTGCATGCGCGCATCGAAGCGCGGTTCGATGCGATGCTTGCCAATGGTTTTCTTGACGAAGTGCGCCGCTTGCGCGCCGATCCGCATTTGCGCGGACTCGCCGATCCGCTGGATCTGCCGGCATTGCGCGCGGTCGGCTACCGGCAGGCATGGCGACACCTCGATGGTGCGACCGATGCAGACGCATTCCGTGCAGAAGCCATCGCGGCGACGCGCCAGCTTGCGAAACGCCAACTCACCTGGCTGCGTGGCGAGATCGATGCGCGCTGGTTCGACCCGGAAGTCGATCGCGTCGCGCTCGATGCCGCGCTCGCATCGTTCCTGAACTTCTAGCTGTGAACTGCCGGGCGCAGGCCTGAGACGTCGTCGCAGCGGGGCCTGCGCTGTGCCATCATGTCCACTTCCGGCCAGCGATGAATGGTCGGGCTGGCGCCCAACGTGCGATTCACTGGCGCCCATAACGACAACATCGCAAATCATTTCGAGGGTAAGTTCATGTCCAAAGGTCAGACGTTGCAGGATCCGTTTTTGAATGCATGTCGCCGCGAGCGCATTCCAGTCGCCGTGTACCTCGTCAACGGCATCAAATTGCAGGGCACCATCGAATCCTTCGACCAGTTCGTGGTGCTGCTGCGCAACACCGTCAGCCAGATGGTCTACAAGCACGCGATCTCGACCGTCGTGCCATCGCGCAACGTGCGCGTCGGTACCGAAGACGAGCATGCGCATGACGACCACGCGCAGCCGCCAGCGGAGCATCACGCTTAAGTGTTTGAACGTTCCCGCAAGGGTGAAAACGCGCTGCTGATCCAGCCGTATTCCGGCCCGGCCGATCCGACCTTGCTTGAGGAGTTCGCGGAACTCGCGCGCTCGGCGGGCGCGACCGTCGTCGGCACGATCACCGCGAAAATCGCGCGCCGCCATCCCGCGTACTACATCGGCACCGGCAAACTCGAGGAAGTGAAGCAACTCTGCGAAAGCACGGGCGCCGACCTCGTGCTGATCAACCAGTTGCTGACGCCGGTGCAGGAACGCAATCTCGAAAAGGCGCTCAGTCGCCGCGTGGTCGATCGAACGAGCCTAATCCTCGACATCTTCGCGTTGCGTGCGCACTCCCACGAAGGACAGTTGCAGGTCGAACTCGCGCAGCTCAAGCACATGGCGACGCGGTTGATCCGTGGCTGGACGCATCTCGAACGGCAACGCGGTGGCAGCATCGGTTTGCGCGGACCGGGCGAAACCCAGCTTGAGATCGACCGTCGGCTGTTGCAAAAACGCGTCGAGCAATTGGAGAAACGGCTGGAGAAAGTCGGGGTGCAACGTGCGCAGATGCGTCGCGCGCGCCTGCGCAACGAACTGCCGCGCGTCGCGCTGGTCGGTTACACGAATGCCGGAAAGTCGACGCTGTTCAACGTCCTCACCGAATCCAAGGTGTATGTCGCCGACAAACTATTCGCTACGCTCGACCCGACTGTGCGCCGCGTCGAAGGCCTCGATTGCGGGCCGCTGGTGCTGTCCGACACAGTAGGATTCGTGCGCGATTTGCCGCATGAACTCGTTGCCGCGTTCCGTTCCACCTTGTCCGAAGCGCGCGATGCCGATCTGCTGCTGCATGTCGTCGATGCCGCCGATCCGCTACGCGACGAGCGCATCGGCCAAGTCAATGCGGTGCTCAAGGAAATCGACGCGGGGGATACCCCGCAGATTCTGGTGTTCAACAAGATCGACCTCATGTCGGCGGAAGATGAATCCGCCGGCCCGCGGCGCGAACAACCGGTGGCGTCGAACGAGAAGGTGTGGGTATCGGCGCGCACGGGCGCCGGACTGGACCTCCTGAAAACGGCCATGTCCGAACGCTTCGCCGCGCAGCGCGTGCAGGGCGAGTTGCAGTTGCATCCCAAATCTGCCCGGTTGCGCGCGCGTTTGCACGCGATGGGTGCGATCAGCAGTGAGGTCGCCGACGAACACGGCTGGCGCGTCCAGCTCGACCTGCCGCGTGCGCAGGCCGAACAATTGGCAGCCGAATCCGGCGGCGATGCGCTCGAGGCCTTGCTTGCCGCCCCCGGCGCCCCTACCTACAATCACTGAAGACCAAAATTACAGCATCCGATCGCGATCCAGTTGCGTGCGCCTCCCGGCTGCATGGCACGGTCGCGCGGCAGCGCAGGAGCGCAGATGGCGTGGAATTTACCGGGTAAGGGCGGCGGCTCCGACAAGGGCGGCAAGGACCCGTGGAAAGGCCGCGACCCCGATCGCGAGACGGACGCATTCCTCGATCGCCTCAAGCAGGGCATGGGCCGCATGTTCGGCGGCGAAGCGGGTTCCAATGACAACCGCCAGCGTTTTGCGATGTGGTTCGGCATCCTGGTGCTGGCCGGGTTGTTGCTCAGTTGCTTCCAGCTCATCAATGAAACCGAGCGCGGCGTCGTGCTGCAGTTCGGCCAGTTCAACCGGGTCATGACGCCGGGCGTGAACCTCAAGTGGCCGTGGCCGGTGGAAACGGTGACCAAGGTCGCGACGACGCAGGTGCGTTCGGCTTCCGACCAGGTGCGCATGCTCACGCGCGACCAGAACATCGTGCAGATCGATTACAACGTGCAGTACGCCGTGTCCGATCCGCGCCTGTTCCTGTTCGGCAATCGCGATCCGGAAAAAATCCTGCAGCAAGCTGCCGAGAGCGTGGTGCGCGAAGTCGTCGGCGCGAGCCTGATGGACGATGTGATCGGGCAGAAGGCGGTGGACACGGCGCATTTGCGCGATCGCCTGCAGGCCTCGCTCGAGGAATACCACACGGGCCTGCTGGTGGCCGACTTCCAGATCAAGAATGCGCGCCCGCCCGACGAGGTCAAGGATGCGTTCGACGATGTCGCCCGCGCGCAACAGGACAAGGACAAGGCGATTCAGCTCGCGCATGCGTACGAAAGCCAGATCGTGCCGGTCGCGCGTGGCCAGGCGGCGAGCGTGCGCATCGGTGCCGAAGGGTACAAGGCGCAGGTCGTCGCCGCTGCACAGGGCGATTCGCAGCGTTATGCCTTGCTCGCGGAGCAATACCGCAAGGCGCCTGAAGTCACCCGCAAGCGGCTTTATCTCGAAACGATGCAAGCGGTGCTCGCCGGCTCGTCGAAAGTCGTCGCCGGTCGCGGCAACAACGTGATCTATTTGCCGGTCGATAGATCGCAATCCGAGACGACGGCATCCCAAGCGCCGATGGTGCCGGTGAACCTGCCATCCGTGACCGCGACAGCGCCGGCCGCATCCGACGACAGCACGCGACCGGATCGCCCGGCGCGATCCGACGGACGCGAGGAGCCGCGCCAATGAGAATCCTCTGGGCCGTCATCGCTGCCGTGCTGGTCGTGCTGGTTGCGGATTCAAGCTACATCGTCCGCGAGAGTCAGCTCGCATTGCAATTCCAGTTCGGGCGCATCGTGCGCACCGACATCACGCCGGGCCTGCATTTCAAAATCCCGCTCGTGCAGAACGTGATCCTGTTCGACCGCCGCATCCTGACCCTGGATGCACCGCCAGCGCGCTATCTGACGCAGGAAAAGAAATCGATCAGCATCGATTATTTCGCGACCTGGCGGATCGCCGATGTGCGCCGCTATTACACCGCGACGCTCGGCGTCGAGGACAGCGCCGAGCAGCGGCTCACGCCGATCGTGGGCGAAGCGCTGAAGAACACGATCAACCAGCGCCTGTTGCAGGACATCGTCGTCCTCGATCGCAACAAGCTTGGCGGCACGATGCTGAGCGAAGTCAATCGCATCACCAAGCCTTCGCTGGGCATCGAAGTCGTGGACATCCGCATCAAGCGCATCGACCTGCCCGAGGACAGCAACGTGCTGAACTCGGTGTACGAACGCATGCGCGCCGAACGTTCGCGCGCCGCCTTGCAGAAGCGTGCCGAGGGCGAAGAGGAATCGTCGAAGATCCGCGCAGGCGCCAACCTCCAGCAGCAGGTGATCAAGGCCGAAGCCGAACGCGACGCACAGCAGTTGCGCGGTGAAGGCGATGCCCAGGCCGCCGCGATCGCGGCGCAGGCGTACAGCCAGGACCCGGAGTTCTACGCGTTCTATCGCAGCATGCAGGCGTACCGCACAGCGTTCGGCAGCAAGGACGTGCTGGTGCTCGATCCGGATTCGGAACTGCTGCGCTACTTCACGAATCCCGGCCGCGCCGCCGCGCCCGCGAAGTAACCGGCGGCGTTCCCCATGGATCACAAGGACCTGCTGGCGGCGATCTGCCTGGTCGTGGTGCTGGAAGGGCTGCTGCCGCTGGTGGCTCCGCGCGCATGGAAGCATGCGCTGACGCGAGTGCTCGACGCGCCGGAGAAAAAGCTGCGCATTGGCGGCGCGGTCATGGTCGTGATGGGCCTGGTGGCCCTGCAATGGGTTCGAACGCTCTGAAGCGGCCGTCGCGTGCCTCGACGCTGGTCGCGGCCCGCGAAATCAAGGATAATTTCACAAAGCCGGGGCCAGTCCTCCGGCTTTCTTTGTTTTCGTGTCTTGCTTTCGCTCGCTTCGGCTTCGTGATGCGTTCTTGCCAAAGAATTGTTCCGGAGACGAAGCACAATGGGGGCGAATCGATGCGTTTTGGCGAGTCCGGTGGACTCGTCTGCATCGATGAGGGCTGGAGGCAGGAGCCGAAAGCCGGCCGACTTGGCGAGGCATGGAGCCGAGCTTGGTCGGTGACATCACCCATAACGCAGCACCAATTAATTTCCAGGAGTCATCATGGGCCAGTCAGTCGTAGTCCTCGGCGCACAGTGGGGTGATGAGGGCAAAGGCAAAATCGTCGACCTGCTGACCGAAAAAATCGGCGCGGTCGTGCGCTTCCAGGGCGGCCACAATGCCGGCCACACGCTGGTCATCAACGGCAAGAAGACCGTGCTGCACCTGATCCCGTCCGGCATCCTGCGAGAGGGCGCGCTGTGTCTGATTGGCAACGGCGTCGTGTTGTCGCCGGCCGCGTTGCAGAAGGAAATCGCCGAGATCGAAGCGACCGGCGTCGAGGTGCGTTCGCGCCTGAAGATCAGCCCGGCGACGCCACTGATCATGCCGTACCACATCGCGCTCGACCAAGCGCGCGAGAAAGCCGCAGGCAAGGACGCGATCGGCACCACCGGCCGCGGCATCGGCCCGGCGTACGAAGACAAGGTCGCGCGCCGCGGCATCCGCGTCGCCGACTTGAGTTATCCGAAGGAACTCTCCGAAAAGCTGCGCAGCACGCTGGACTACCACAACTTCGTGCTGACCAAATACCTTGGCGTCGAAGCGGTCGATTTCCAGAAGACGCTCGACGAAGCGCTCGCGTTCGGCGAATACGTCGAACCGATGAAATCCGACGTCGCCGGCATCCTCCACGAGCTGCGCAAGCAGGGCAAGCGGGTGATGTTCGAAGGCGCACAAGGTTCGTTGCTCGACATCGACCACGGCACCTATCCCTACGTCACCTCCTCGAACACCACCATTGGCGGCGCCCTCGCAGGCGCGGGCGTCGGCGCGGATGCAATCGACTACGTGCTCGGCATCGCCAAGGCCTATGCGACGCGTGTGGGCGGCGGCCCGTTCCCGACCGAACTCAACGATGCCATCGGCGAAGACATCCGCAAGCGCGGCGCAGAATTTGGTGCGACCACGGGGCGCCCGCGCCGCTGCGGCTGGATGGACATCGTCGCGCTCAAGCGCGCGGTCGCGATCAACGGCATTACCGGCTTGTGCATCACCAAGCTCGACGTGCTCGACGGCATGGAGAAATTGAAGATCTGCATCGCCTACGAATACCGCGGCAAGCGCACCGAATACGCGCCGCTCGACGCCGCCGGCTGGGACGAGTGCACGCCCGTGTACCTCGAATTTCCGGGCTGGAGCGAGAACACCCACGGCATCACCGAATGGGAAAAACTCCCGCCCGCCGCGCGTGCCTACCTGCGCGCTCTGGAAGAGCTCGCCGGCTGCCCGCTCGCCATCGTCAGCACCGGCCCGGATCGCGATGCGACGATCGTGCTGCGCGATCCGTGGGCTTGATTGCGCCGTAGCGTTTCCGTCAGAGAATTTCCGCGTTGCCGGTAGCCATGCGTTCACGTACGCGGCTGCAAGCTGGGTCTGCGACGTGGCCCACACAAATCCCATTCGCATACAACCCACTCGCACAAGGAGAGCGCGATGAACAAGAAAATCCAGGACAAGAAGCTCGAGTCCGACCTGAGCGATCGCGGCACCGGTTACCATCCCGACAAGGATTCCGTGAAGGACAAGACGGAATCCGTTCCATCCGGCGTGCGCCCAGATCTCGCCAAGCCCGGCCCCGATGGACAGGGCGGCGACGCCGGCGGAGTTGGCAAAAGCATCTAGCTCGTTGTCCCTGGATGCGAAAAGACGACGAGCCAGCATGTGAACTTTTCGTCATCATCCGGTTCAGCCTCGAGCACGCGTCCATAGTGCAACGTTCACGGGTCGCACCATCGGGGTTGCGACACGCCACCCATCGGAAAAGGAGTTCCATCCATGAATATTCGTACTTCGCTTCTGGCGCTTGCACTTGCCTCCGCAGCCGCGTGCTTCGCGCCCACGGCGTTCGCCGATCCGAGCGACGCAGATCAGCCAACCACCCAGCCCGCGCCGGAACCGCAGGAAGATCACCAGGGGCTTCGCCAGGACGCGCATGAAGCCGGTCAGACCATTCGCAGTGACGCGCACGAAGTCGCCGCCGCCACGCGCGAAGAAGCGCATGACGTGCATCAGTCGATGCACCGCACCGCGCATTGGCACCGGTACCATGTTTGCAGGCGCTTCTGGCACGGTCACTGCGTTCGCTGGGCGCGTCGCTATCATCGCTAAGGTCGGCATTGCCTGAGGCGGAAGCGAACCATGGACCATGGCGTTTGAAGCGTCATGTTCCATGCTCATCCACGTTCGACCATGCGGCCGCCTGCTTCGCGTAAACGATGCAGCCGTAAACAATGCAGGATGCTCTGGCCGCAATCGTTCATTGCGCACAACAATACGTTTCGCAGCCGTACGGATGCATGCCCGCTTGCGTCACCACCCTGCCTGGGCGGTACGATGGCGCAGGGAACGGGCTGGAACGATGGCAGAGCCAAAAATCACCGAACGCCAACCTGTCGACGGCCAGCAATGGAGCGTGCGCGCGTTGCGTGAGCCGACGTTGTTGTTGACGGCGACGTACATCGCGACGTCGGCGATCGGGTTGTGGGCGAGTTACTGTTTCTACAAGCCGTTCGGGATCGCGGTGCTCGATTACATGCAGCCGGCGGATTTCCTGGTCGCAGCGCTGCACGATCCGATGTATTTCCTGGTGGTGCTGGCCGGGGCGTTCCTGAGCTGGCTCGGTTCGCGCATCGATGCGTTCCGCGAGCGCAAACCGCATCGCGTGGAAGCCTTGCGCGAAAAAACGTGGTGGGGACCGATCGTTTTTCCGCGCTGGCGCGACAAGTTGTCGGATCGCGGTTTCACCGCCGAATACGTATTCGCCGCGTTGCTGCTCGGCTTCGCCGCCTGGCTGATAAGCTACTACACGGCCGTGCAATCGCAGCGCGCGCTCGCGGGGCAGGGCACGCGCATCGCTCTGACATACAACAACCACGACAAGCCGGAAGCGGAACAGCCAATCCTGCTCGGCACGACGACGGCGTGGATCTTCGTGTACTGGCCGCAGGAACGCGCGGCCGAGGCATTGCCACAGTCGGGCGTCGCGCGCATCGGCTACGCGCTGCCTATTGCGGGCACGAGCGCTGCGAAGCATTGACCATGCGGATGCAACACAGTCCACATTTCTAACAACCCATTCACCCTGAAACGGTATCGTATCCGGAGCGGTAGCGTATTCGTCGGCCGTCGAAAGGAGATCAATCATGCCCTGTCTCTTCGCTGTCTTCGCACTGCTCACGCCGCGCATCGTGATCGTTTTGCTGTGGCTGTTCAGCCACTGGCTCCACGGCATTTTCGCGAGCCCGCTATGGCCGGTGCTTGGCTTTCTCTTTCTGCCAACGACACTGCTTTGGTACGTCGCGGTGTTGCACTGGTTCGGTGGGCAGTGGACATTGATTCCTGCAGTCGGCCTCGTGATCGCGCTGATCATCGACATATCGCCCGCAAGCGGTCGCCGTCGCGCGAGATGAAAGCAATCATCCAAGCCGTGCGAGCGTGAGTGGCAGCGATTGCCCATGACGTGGCGCAGGCGCGACTGCAGCCATTGGTGGATCGGGTGCGGGAAGGCGACCGTGACATTCGCGTGCTTTTCGGTTTCCACCGTTTGAATCCCGAAGCAAGACTGTGGATCGGTGCGCGATTTCGACGCGGCGTTCGGAGTACGGTGAGGGGCCGAAATCCTCCGTACGGAGATGGTTTTGTCCAAAGTGATGGGCCACGGTCCACTTATCCAGCACTTGCTGTCCGGCGCCTTGATCGCGCTCGGCTACATCGTGCTCGTCGGTTGGGTGACGCGACAGGCCTGGATGGTCCAGCCGCTGCCGCACATGCCTGCGATGGTCGCCAGCTCTGCCTTGTGTTTCGCGATGGCGGGCATTGCACTGGTGGGAGTGGGGCAGGGCGATGCGCTCCGACGCAGCGTCGTCCGCATCCTGGGCGCCATGTTGATCGCGATACCGCTGGTGATCCTCGCGCAGGATCTGTTCGCGGTGCCGCAGTTATTCGACTGGACGAAGTTGCATGGCTGGCTCGACGACGGCAATCCAACCTCAGGTCGGATGGATTCGTATTCGCGCGTAGGCTTCATGTTGGAAGGCGTTGTGCTGCTCGCGTTGTCGCGGGAGCGACTGCAACGCAGCGAGCGCACGATACCGATCGCGTTGCTGGTGTTGGTCGTCATCGCCGCCGCCGGCTTGCTCGGCTCGTGGCTCGCCACCGATCTCGTGTTCCTGCACATGGCGATTCCAACCGCGCTCGGCATGCTGGCGATGGCGCTGTGCAGTTGGGAAGCATGGAAACAACGCGTCGATCCGCGCCCGGCACAGCAGCCGCAACCGGCGGATCGCATCGTCGGCACCTCGGCCGTCATCCTCATCGTCGTTGCGCTGATCGCTGGCGTGTCGGGTTTCGCGCTGCTGGAAGCGCAATTGCTGTGGATGATCCTGCTGCTGGCGGCGCTGATCGCATTCGGTTTGCTGCTGCTGCGCTCGAAGGTGCATCCGCTGGCGATCCGGCTTGCGAGCTCGGAGGTAGCGAACCGCGAAGCGCACGACGAGATCGCCGCGATCGTCGGCGGCATCGCCGACGGGCTCATCACGGTCGATGAATCGAGCCGCATCGTCGCGGCCAATCCCGCCGCAGGGCGCATGTTCGGCCATGCCGGCGACGGCCTAGTGGGCCGCGACTTCAACGAATTGCTGCCGCTGGAGTTTCGCGCTGCGCGTTCGAGCGGCATGCGCCGTTACATCATGGACGGCGCTGAGCGCATTGCCGGCCGCAGCGTCGAGCTGGTCGGTTTGCGCAAGGATGGTTCGGAATTCCCGATCGAATTGTCGGTGGATACCGTCAAGCGGTCGAGCGGATACCTCTACGTCGGCGTCGTGCGCGATGCGACTGCACGGCAGAAAGCGGGGCAGGCGCTGTTGCTCGAAAAGGAACGACTGCGCGTCACCCTGCATTCGATCGGCGATGCAGTGATCACCACCGACACGCACGGCGTGGTCACCTACATGAATCCGGTTGCGGAACAACTTGTTGGCTGGCGCAGCGTCGAAGCGATCGGCCAGCGCATCGAGGTGGTGTATGCGATCGTGCATGCCGCATTCGGCGACAGGGCGCAGAGCCCGGTCTCCTTTGTGCTGACGACGGGCGCGGTCGGTGGCAAATCCGACGATACGATCCTCGTGCGCCGCGATGGCACGCGCGTGGACATCGATGATTCCGCGTCGCCGATCCGCGATGGCGACGGGACGATCGTCGGCGTGGTGCTGGTGTTCCGCGATGCCACACAGGCACGGCGTTTGACTGGCCGGATCAACCACCAGGCGACGCACGATGCGTT
Source organism: Lysobacterales bacterium (assembly GCA_038226665.1). Lineage (GTDB taxonomy): Bacteria > Pseudomonadota > Gammaproteobacteria > Xanthomonadales > Xanthomonadaceae > SZAS-103. The sequence goes on from JBBRQI010000011.1 coordinate 87,025, forward strand.
GACCGACCTCATGAACCGTCGCGAGTTCGAGCGGCAGCTGACGGCGACGCTTGATGGCGAGGGGCCGCAGAGTCACGGTCATGTGCTGCTGTTCATCGATCTCGACCAGTTCAAGATCGTCAACGACACCGCTGGCCATGCGGCAGGCGACAAACTGCTGAAGCAGGTGTCCGGCCTGCTCAAGGGTTGTCTGCGAAGCTCCGACCAGCTCGCGCGCATGGGCGGCGACGAATTCGCCGTGCTGCTGCGCGATTGCCCGATCGAGCCAGGCATACGCGTCGCCGAAGCATTGCGGCAAATTGTCGCCGACATCCGCTTCGACTGGGAAGGATCGCTGTTCCGGATCGGCGCGAGCATCGGCCTGGTGCATTTCGAAGCCGGCGCTGCGCTGTCCCAGCTGTTGAGCGAAGCGGATTCCGCGTGCTACCTCGCCAAGGACAAGGGACGCAACCGCATCTACGTGCACAACGCCGTGGACGAGGACGTCATGCGCCGTAGCGGCGAACTCAACTGGACATCGCGCATCCATGCAGCGCTCGCCGACAATCGTTTCGTGCTGTTCGCGCAGAAGATCGTCCCGGTTTCCGGAGCGCGCAACCGTGAAGCGCATTACGAATTGCTGGTGCGCATGCGCGACCAGCACGGCGAACTGGTGCCGCCGACGGCATTCATTCCCGCCGCCGAACGCTATGGCCTGATGCCGGCGATCGATCGCTGGGTCGTTGCGCATGCGCTTGAAAACCTCGCGATGGCGCGTGCACGCGGCGCAAAGACGATGCTGTTCTCGATCAACCTGTCCGGCACGACCCTGGCCGACGACGGATTCATCGACTTCGTCGAAGACCAGTTCCGCTTGCACGGCGTGCCGCACGACAGGGTCTGTTTCGAGATCACCGAAACCGCCGCGATTTCCAACCTGATCCAGGCCGGTCGTTTCATCGGCCGGCTCAAGCAACTCGGTTGCAAGTTCTCGCTGGACGATTTAGGCGCGGGCATGTCGTCGTTCACCTACCTCAAGCACTTGCAGGTCGATTTCCTCAAGATCGACGGCAGCTTCGTCCGCAACATCGTCAACGACGAGATCGACGCCTCGATGGTGGATGCGATCAATCGCGTCGGCCATGTCATGGGCATCAAGACGGTCGCTGAATTCGTCGAGGACGATGCGATCCTGCAACGCCTGCGTTTCATCGGCGTCGACTATGCGCAGGGTTACGGCATCGACCTGCCATGCCCGCTCGCGTCCATCATGCCGCCGCGCGCTGCTACTTCCAATGGCGATGGCGAGCGTGCATTGCGGATCGGCGGGGAAGCGGAGCAGTCGAGCGCCACGAGTTCGCGCTGGAACGCCAAGTGAAAAGCGTGGCGAGCGCTTGCAATGAGCCAAGAGAACTGCATGTCCACCGCTGCAAGTCGTAGAGCCGCCACCCTTGGCTCCTTTGCGCTCAGCCTGAAATAGAAACCCGCCGCGGAGGCGGGTTTCAGGAGCATTTTAGGACTTGGTTGGACTGCCTAAAACACTGTGTTGGTGCCAGAAGTGGCCTCGAACAGATCGATGTAAGCCTTGGAGCGGATTTATGGACAGACCTGCTCGGTCATGCCACGCGCACCTGGCCGTTCATCAGCAGGGGGAGGAGCCAGTCGCGGAGTTGGATAAGTTCGACGTTCTGTCGCCTACCGTTTTCGATTGAAGCGAAGAATTGCTTGACAATTTCGTCGTATCTGATGGCTACGTGATGATCTGGGGTGACTATCAGCGAATCTTTAAGAAATTTGAAATGACGAGCGTAGCCATAGTTTGACAAGTCAATCTTGCATATGGCTTGAAAGAAACAAAATGGGGCTACACGTGTCGTGTTTGGGATCAGCACTTGCGTCCCATCAGCGCCTCGTGCGTAGCTGAAGCAAACGAGCTTCACTATCCGCGTGTGATCTCCGAACACGATGTGCGGCGTGTCGATATCGATTCTTGCATCGACGTCATCGGTGTATCCGCAAATGAAATCGGCACCTTGGTCAACAACTGGGATGCGGCCAATTTCTTTCACGAAGGCAGTTGGCACTTTTTTCGCGTTGGGTTGCTTGAGAAGCAAATCACCAACCAGCCCTACACCCCACCCCGCCGGAATCTCGCGCTTGAGGCTGTCGTTCCAGGCCATCGCCCCGCCGCTGGACTTGTAGGGGCGGCCGCGGGCGTCGGGGAAGTCGAACTGCACGAACCAGTAGTCATAGATCGTCTTCGCCAGCGCTTCCAGCTCGGCGTTCATGCGGTTGTTCAGGTCGATCTTGGCATCGAGCGCCGACAAGACGGCAGCGACTTGTCGCTGGATCGTTGGTGGCGGCAACAAGAACGGATAGCTTTGAATTTGCTCTTTGCTGATATGCGGCACCAGCGAACCGGTCGTGACGCCTTTGATGTACTTGGCATACGAGGCCCCAGCGACGACGTAGTGCAAAAAGGTGGCGTCTGTATCGCCGTTTGTCCGCAGTCGGGCAGTTCGTTGCACAAGCAGGAGGGCGTATCTTGCGGTCGGATTCTTGCGTGCTTGAGCCCTGCGCCGACCCAAGGGCGATCCATGGCCAGCACGATATCGCCGACTCGAAGTTCGAACGCTGAGTACTCGCGAGCGGAGTCTTTCGACAACAATTTCGCATCAATCCATTGAACGCACCCTTGGCTGATGTTGTCTCCGCGCAACAGTCGCACACCGTCATGCGATTCACAGAAGTCATCGCTGCTAAACGGATAGCCAACGAATACCTCCGCCTCGGCACCGAGAGTCGTTTTCTTGCCCTCAAGCATCGATCACCAGCCTTGATAGTTTCTCTTCAACGGAGCTTTGCAGCGTGTTTGATTCGGCAAACATTGCCGCCAGAGTCGACCGGTATGCTGCGATCCGACCGGCGAACTCCGCTGGCGTCAGAGCCTCGTATTCAATCTTCACCTCAAAATACTGCCCCGCACTCAACGAATAATTCTTCGCGGCGATGGCATCCCAACCCACCACCACCGAGAAATCCTCCACCGTCTCGCGGGCGTTGAAGGTGTCCACGATGCGCTGCTCCTCGGCGTGGCTGAGCAGGGTCTTCTGGTTCTTGCCTTCCTTGACCTTCTCGCCCAGCGCGGACGCATCAATCAGCACCACCGCGTCGTGCGCGGCGCTGTCGAGAAACAGGATCGAGACATTGGTGCCGGTGGTCGCGAAGATGTTGCTCGGCATGGAGACCACGCCAGCGATCATCTTCTCGTCCACCAGCTTCTGGCGGATGCGCAGCTCGATGCCGCTGGCCGCCGTGATGAAACCCGTCGGCACGACCACGGCGGCTTTTCCGCCGGGCTTGAGGCTGGCGATGATGTGCTGGATGAACAGCAAATAGATCGCCATCTTGTCCGTCGCCTTGTTCGGCACCTTGGGGATGCCGGCGAAGAAGCGGGTGGCGTTGGCGTCGGTGTCGAGGTCGTCGCGGAAGTCCGAGAAGTCCATCTTGAACGGCGGATTGGAAACGATGTAGTCGAACCGCCGCAGCGCCTTTCCTTCCTTGTGCACCGGATGCAGGATGGTGTTGCCCTGGGTGATGTGCGGAATCGAGTGCACCAGCTTGTTGAGCACCAGGTTCAGGCGCAGCAGGCTGGAGGATTTCTGCGAGATGTCCTGCGCGAAGACGCTGCAATTTTGCTCGCCGATGGCGTGGGCGAGCGCCATCAGCAGGGTGCCGGAACCCGATGCGGGGTCGTAACAGGTGACGTCCTTCACCTTGCCGCGCTTGTCCACGGGCACGAGGATGTCGGCCATGATCGTGGCCACCGCATGCGGGGTGTAGTACTCGGCGTACTTGCCGCCGTTGTCCTTGTTGTAGTCCTTGATGAGGTATTCGAATAGGGCCGCGTAGAAGTCGTACTTCTGTTCGAACAGGTGTTCGAAGCTCACACCGACGAGCTTGTTGAACAGCGCGCGCACGAAGCCATCCTTGCGGTCGGCGCTGCCGGTGACGTATTCGCTGAGGCGGTCGAACAGCGGCACCTTCTCGCCGTCGTCGGTGCGCACCGCGAAGATCTCGTGGTTGGCGGCGGCGATGGCGATCAGGGTGTCGTCGAAGCGGCGCGCGAAGCCGGGTTCGCTCTGGCGGTTGAACAGGCTGGGGATGAGCTGGTCGGCGGTCAGGCGTGGCACGTCGGGCCCGAGTTGCAGTTCCAGCATCTCGCGCTGGTCGGCAGGCAGGGCCTGCCATGCGGCGATCCAGTCGCCCGCCTTGGCCAGCGCTGGTTCGATGCGCTTCATCTCGTGCGCGAATTTGTCGCTCAGCAGCTTGTACAGGAAGGTCTGGACGATGATCTTGTATTCGTTGCCGTCGTTGCCGAGGCCATTGCTGGCGCACACGGCCTTGAGGCCGTCGATCAGGTCGCGCGATTGCTGCTGGTAGCTTGGTTGGGCCATGAATGTTTATGCCTTCGCCTGTCTGGCGCGAGACGCAAGTTGCTTCTTGCGGAGCAACCGTTCGGTGCGCATGACGTTAAGGATGAAGACCTTGTTTCCGTCGTGGCGATAGAAGACACGGCAAGGTGGCTCCACGATCTGGCGATATCGGGATCGCCGCAGCTCCTGCGGCCGGCTTCCGCTGTCCGGATGATCTGCCAGTTGTTCGACATGGGCGAAGATGCGCTTGACCAACTCCGAGGCCGCGGCAGGATTTTCCAATGCGATGTAGTCTGCAATGGCATCCAGGTCGCTCAAGGCCGGCTCCGACCAGACTATTTCAGCCATCTGGCAAGCCGCTTCCTGGCCTGGGCATGGGTCGCCACGCGGCCCTCTGCAACAGCTTGTTCACCCCGTGCTATCCCCTCAAGCACAGCCATGCGCTGTTGCAGGAGCAGGTAGCTCTCCACGTCGACGAGATAGGCGCTGGGCAGGCCATGCTGAGTGATGAGAATAGGCTGCTTGTCCCGCTCGATGTCCGAGAGGAGCTCAGTGGCCTGCCGCTTGAGAGTGGTGACGAGTTCTGTTCGCATGAAGTGACACTACAGTATCACTACGAGGTGCGCAAACGATCGTCCTTCCTGTCCGTCGAAAACCAGGTTCGCGGCGTTGGGCAGCTAGACCGGCAGCATGTTGGCGCTGCCTTTCTCCGTCCATGGCTCACAACGACAGCCGGCCCTGCGATTCGTTGAGGTACTCCCGCACCAGCAACTGGTTGATCAGGCGACAGGTGTCTGCGTCGGGGCCGGGTGGTTGGGCGTTGAACGAGCGCACGACGATCGGCATGAGCTGCCGTTCGAAATACTCCGGCGTGCCCAGCAACTGGCTGTTGCCCAGCACCGCGCGGTCGGTGGCCTGTTTCACTTCACTCAAGGCGGAGTGCAGGCGAACCGGATTGTCACCGAGACGGTGCGATTCGAGCAGGCGCTTGTGCACGCGCATCAGCTTGGCGTCGCCGCCATAGCGCGCTGCAAGGTTGGCGTCGGTGCGGTTGAGTTCGCGGGCGCGATGTTCGAGCTCGCGCAGCACGACGATGTTGGCCTGCATTTCCTGCTGGCTTACTTCGCTGAGCTTGCGTGCCTTGAACAGGCGTTCGAGTTCTTCCTTGAGCTTGATCCATGCGGGATCTTTCGGGTCCTGGGTGGCGGCGAGGGTTTCGCGGGTGCGGCGCAGCACGTCCTTCAATTCGTCGGCCAGCCTAAGTTCGGCCTCGCCGATCTTCTCGAACTTGAAGATCACGTCCTCCAGCGCCTGATTGAGCAGGCCGGACGTGTCATCTGCATGCTCCAGATGTTCCTTGAGATTCAGCGCTGCCAGCGCGTTCTGTGCCTCGATGTGCAAGTGGCGCAATTTGTGGAAGTCGAGCAGTCCGGCAAGCTCCGCGTGGCCGCCGAGGCGGATCAGGTTATAGAGCTCGCGCGCGAGGGTGAGCGCCTTGACGATGGCGAGCAAGGTCTGACGATCCCGGACCTCGCCGATCTGCTGCGAGAACAGTTCAGCGTCGTCCAGCGCGTAGGCGAACAGCGCCTGGCGGATGGCTTCGACGTCGGCGCGAATCTCCTCGGCGCTCTTGAACAGGTGACTGTAGTGCTGCATCTCGTCGCCGAGTTCGGCGGTGAGCTCGTCGTAGTAGTTGCGGTTGGCCTTGTCGAACTCGGCCTGGATGTCGGCGAAGTCCACCACGTAGCCGTAGCGGAAGCTCCCGTAGCGGCGATTGACGCGGGTCAGCGCCTGCAGCAGGTTGTGGTCCTTGATGACGCGGCCGAAATAGAGTTTCTTCAAGCGCGGCGCGTCGAATCCGGTCAGCAGCATGTTGAAGACGAACAGCAGGTCGATGCGTCCCTTCTTGAAATCCTTGATCTCCGTTTCGCGGGAACCCTTGTCGCCCTCGTCATGCAGGATCAGGGACGCGGTGAGCGGCTGCCGTCCGTAGGGCGCCGGATCGTCGGCGACGCGAACCCGTTGAAATACGGGATCGTTGGCCGGCTCGGCGACGATGTCGACGGCAACGGGCAACATCAGGCGCTCGAACTGGCGGTGCAGTTCGCGCGCCTGTTCGGAGCTGTCGCAGATGACCATCGCGCCGATCCTGTCGTCGCCGAAGGTGGTCCTCGACTGCACGAAGTCGCGCAGGATGTAATCCAGCATGGCGGCGACGAAACGTGGATGTGCGTACAGCGTCTTGCGCTCGATGCCGCCTTGGCGCACTTCGATGTCGGCCAGCGCCTGCTGCAGCTGCATCCTGTAGCGGGTGGCGATCTCCTCGCGGATCAGGCGCAGGGTGTAGCCGTCGGCGATGGATGCGTTGTAGTAGTAGGTGTGAATGTAGTCGCCGAACAGCGCCTTCGACTGCAATTGATCGCCGATCAACGGGGTGCCGGTGAGGCCGATCTTGATGGCGTTGCGGTCGGACTGCTCCAGATTGGCCAGGAAGCTGCCGCGCGGGTTGTAGCTGCGGTGCACCTCGTCGAGGAAATACACGCGCTGGACGTTGAGGTTGTAGTCCCGCGCGGCGGCGACGTCCGGATCATCCTTGAACTTCTGGATGTTGACGACGGTGATCTCTAGAGCACCGCGGTCGTTGCGCGCAGCGCCGCCCTGCTTGATGTCGCAGGCGAAGGCCTCGCGGCTGTCGATGACGTGCACAGTGAGGCCGCGCAGGCGGAATTCATCGCGGGCCTGCTTGAGCAGGTCGAGGCGGTCGACGATGAAGTAGAAGCGCGCGACCTGGTTGCGCTGCTGGAACCAGTCGGTGAGGAAGCGGACGTTGTAGTACGCCAGCGCGGTCTTGCCGCTGCCCTGGGTGTGCCAGACGATGCCTTTGCGCACGTCAGCGGCCAGCCGTTCGGCGATGGCCAGCGTCGCGAACAACTGCGGGTAGCGCATGACGTGCTTCTGGATGCCTTCCTCCTCGTCCAGCCAGGCGAAGGCGTATCGCAGGATGAAGGCCAGCCGCTGCCGGCTGAACAACGAAGTGAGCAGGCGATGGGTCGGCGTGTCGGCGGACTTGTTGCGCTCGAACTCCGGCGTGCCCTTGATGCTGGCCAGGTTGGTATCGGTGAGGACGATGTCCTGTACTTCCTGCGTTAGCGGCCCGATAGCGCCGGCCAGTTCCGCGGCGCGCTCCTCGCGGAAATAGTTGAAGTGCGCCGTACCGTAGGTCGATGCGGCGTAGAACGCGCCCTGCACGGGGTCGATCGCCGTGTCGTCGTACTCCATGTTGTTGGAGAACGCCTGCAACTGGATCAGGTTGAAGAAGTGCCGGAACTTGCGGTTGGCGTGGCGGCGATCCATGCGGCTGCGCTCTTCGAGCACGCCACCCTGGTTCATGCGTTTCTTCACCTCGATGATCGCCAACGGCAGGCCGTTGACCAGCAGGGTGATGTCCGGACGGAAGTTGTCTTCGCCGTTTTCGAAAGTCAGTTCGGTGACGACATGCCAACTTGAATCGCCCCGGCTTTCGTAGACACCTTCAAGCCATACTTTCTGGCAATGATGGAGGTGGCTATGAGCAACAAACGCTACACGGACGAGTTCAAGGTGGAAGCGGTCAAGCAGATCACCGAGCGTGGTCATGCGGTGGCA
>JBBRQI010000012.1:0-94595 GCA_038226665.1 Lysobacterales bacterium
AACTCCGGCATCGACAGACCCGCCTGGAACTGCACCATGTTCATCGCCATGACCCACCTCCACCTCGACAGTGGAGGTACCATCGGCTTTGGCCGTCTCAGATCATGCGAAAGTTGGCTGAGGATCGACGCTAATCAGGAAGTACCATCTGAAGCAAATCCAGATTCGATTCCCACACCGAGCACCAGAGCAGGATCAACTTTGTATATCGCTGCATCAAGTACGGCTCTTGCGTAATACTTGTCTAGATATGCCTTGTCTCGCATCGATAATTTCCACGCGTGTGCCGCATGATTGAACGCATAGCTAAACGCTGCAGTCTCCGCTCCATCAGCGAATTTGCCTCCCGACAACACGGATGCGGTGCCTCCGACAACGGAAGCGACGATGCCCTGTTCGACCCGATTTCCGATATTTCCGATGACAGGCGATGCCGCTTCACTGAAACCTGCTGCAACGAACCCGTTTCCAAACTTACCACCCGAAAGTGAGGACATCACTCCACCGGCGAACCCGTGCTCAAACACTTTTGCCCCGAATTCGCCAATGGTCAAGCTAGTGCCTGGAACTGTCTCTACTCCTCCTTCTCCAATGGCCGATGCCTCCTCGTTTACGGCATTGTTCCCAGCAGCAAGAGACTGAAATTGCTGTCCGATCCCGTAAAACAAGGCCGCCGAGAAAGCACCGATTATTGCGCCTTTGAGGGTGCCGGTGGCGATGAAGCCCGAGGCGGCGCCAACGAACGCGGCGTACCACAATCCTGCACCATACGGTGCAAACACGGTCGCCACAATCGCAAAGGCTGCGCCAAGGAACTGCCGGAACGAGAACATCCCCGTCGGGTCCGTATTCACCAGCGGGTTGTTGAACACGTAGCTGTACGGGTTCCAGTTCTGCGGGTTGCCGGGCTCGGCCACCATCGGGTCGGCTTGCAGGAAGCGCCCAAGCGCCTGGTCGTAGATGCGCCCGTTCATGTGGATCAGGTCGAGGCTGCCGAGTTGCTCGTGGCCGGTGAAACCTCTTGTGGTGGTGGTCAGCGCCGCAAGGCCGACGCTGACCCCGCTGATCGCGGTGCGCATGCCGCCGAACGCGCTGTAGTCGCCGCGCTCGATCAGGGCGCCACTGGTGGTGTCGGCGACCGCGACGACCGAGCCGATGTGATCGTGGAACAGGCTGTGGATGTTGTTCACCAGCCCGGGCGTGCTGCCGGTCAGCGCCATCACCGCGACCCCGGCGATCGTCCGCCGCCAGGTGACGTTGCCGCCGGTGGTCACCCGCTCGACGTTGTCCAGGTACAGCGTGGTGGTGGATGGGCCGCCCGTGCCGTCGTCGGTCCTGCGGAAGCGTGCGCCGGACGCGTCGTAGTCCCAGCGTGTACGCAGGCTCGCCATGGCGGGGCTGGCGCCCTTGTACACTTCGATCGCGCGGTTCTGGCTGTCGTAGCTCCAGCCGCGCAGCGTGGCGCCGCTGCTGTTTTTCGCCAGCGTCATGCTGCCGTTGGCATCGGTGGTGAAGGTCTCGCCCGCGGCTTGCAGAAGCCGGTAGCCGGAGTTCACCGTGCCGGCGGTGACACCGCCCGGCAGGCCGGCCAGGCCACAGCCGCCGAGCTGGGCGTAGGTGTACTGCCGGTAGACGCCGTCGCTGCCCGAGCGCTCGCACAGGTTACCCAGCGGGTCGTAGCGCATCCACTCGGTGTTGTTCTGCGCAGTGATCGTGCCCGGCGCGGCCAGCGCGTAACTCGTCCCGCCGAGCACCGTGTACCAGCCTTGCAGCAGCCGGTCGTTCGCGTCGTAGCGGAAGTTCTCGGTGTAGGTCGCGCCGCGGCTGCGCGAGGTGAGGTTGCCCTTGAGGTCCCAGTGATAGGTCTCGTCCTGCAACGCATATGTCGTGTTATTGCTGGCGACCCTGGCGCAACAACTCGTCGACGCCGTTGTATCTTATCGATTGGAAAAGAGCGTTGTCTAGTCAGGGATTTAAACTTGCCCCTTATTTGTCCGAGCACATCGAAGATCCTCACGCCCAGTTGCGGATGCCTGACGGATCGGTTTGCGATGCGAAATTCGGATCATCGCCGGATGATGATCGCCTAGGAAAATTAGATTGGGAGAGGTAATGATAAAATCACCCAAATGCCACTCCATGACCTGACGAGTCATGGCGGATAGCCAACCAGTTCCGGTAAGCCAGCTGCGCGCCGTTTCTCGATGATGTAGTTGATGTACTTTTGGGGATGTTCTTGGTCGGTCTTTAGGTGACGAATTGCGTTGAGCGTCGCGTCATTGGGCGTTCGCCCACCAAAATGGGTGTCGCCTGCCTTCTCTCTTTCCACTGATAGATCGGTAAGTCGCTTAAATAGAGCCCAACTTTGGGGCGTGTCCGCCAATACACTCCGCCCCTGAGTGTCGCGGGTGGTGGCAAAACGAGAATCGGTCATATTCGTGAACGTCTGGGTGGTGTCGCAGCTTGCGAGGAAGCATAGCCCCATGAGCATAAAACTATCAAATCTGAACGTTTGCATGGCCGGGCTCAATGATCGAATTGCGTAGAGGTATGAACGCAAAAGCCGCAGAAGAGATCGTGAAATCCTGAAAAGAAATGTGATCCCGGAGCGATCAAGTTGGCGATGTCGCCGGGCGGCAAATTGTAACTACCGAGATAGCCACCGTTGGAGTTGACGGCAGCGCTCGCTGCCCACCCAGAAACAACAGGACTGTTGAAAAAGAATGTCGACCCGTGCGGTAGGCCCCCAGAGTACAATTGGGCGTTGACCGTCGTTATGGTGCCTTCGCTGAAGGGGACGATGGATAGCGGATGATCGACGCTACTTAATCCGGCCACCAGATCGGCAGCCAACGAGTCACCAGACCAACCGAAGAATTTCTGGGCAATTGTACGGAAGATATCGGGCGCTCCATTACCTTGGGTCGGCAGGTAATATCCGAACGCGTCGCCTTGCCGATTAACTGCTTGCGTAAGTACTGATATGTCTTGATTAGCACCGCCGATAAATAAAGTGTTGTAAGCGTTTGGATCGTGCTTGCCTCCGCTTGGGTAAACGAACTGACCTTGTGGCTTCGCGCCTGCCCTGAGCCCTTCCTGCGTCGCCGCCTGAATCGCCCAACTCGCTGCACCGTCAGCGAACTTGCCGCCTGTGAGGTCAGAGATGGTGCCGCCGACCAAACTTGAGGCAATCACTCTTCCGACGGAATTGCCAACATCGCCTATTGCGGGCGTTACCGCAGCTCCGAGTCCAGCCACCAGAAATCCGTGCCCGAAGTTGCCGCCCTGTAGCGATTCCATGATGCCGCCGCTGGTGCCTTGCGCCAGTATGTTTTCAAAGTAGTTGGCGACTATCCCTGAGCCGGAGATGCCAAAAGTCAGCAACCCTGCGAACGCTCCGTATACCCCTCCTTTGACCGTGCCCGATGTAACATATCCGGCAACAAAGCCGCCACCGATGAAGCAAAGAGCAGCGGCCGCCCATAGTTTTGCGGTGATGTAGTACTGGCCGAAAAATGCAGCTACTGCGCCAATCACGATACCTAATGCCTGCCGCCACGAGAACATCCCCGTCGGATCGGTATTCGCCAGCGGGTTGTTGAACACGTAACTGTACGGGTTCCAGTTCTGCGGGTTGCCGGGTTCTGCGACCATCGGGTCGGCTTGCAGGAAGCGGCCCAGCGCCGGGTCGTAGATGCGGCCGTTCATGTGGATCAGGTCGAGGTTGCCGAGTTGCTCGTGGCCGGTGAAGCCGCGGGTGGTGGTCGACAGCGCCGCAAGGCCGAGACTGATGCCATTATTGCTCGCGGTGCGCATGCCGCCGAACGCGCTGTAGTCGCCGCGCTCGATCAACGCGCCGCTGGTGGTGTCGGCCACCGCCACGACCGAGCCGATGTGATCGTGCAGCAGGCTGTGGATGTTGTTCACCAGCCCGGGCGTGCTGCCGGTCAGCGCCATCACCGCGACCCCGGCAATCGTCCTGCGCCAGGTGACGTTGCCGCCGGTGGTCACCCGCTCGACGTTGTCCAGGTACAGCGTGGTGCTGGACGGGCCGCCCGTGCCGTCGTCGGTCCTGCGGAAGCGCGCGCCGGATGCGTCGTAGTCCCAGCGCGTGCGCAGGCTCGCCATGGTCGGGCTGGCGCCCTTGTACACATCCACCGCGCGGTTCTGGCTGTCGTAGTTCCAGCCGCGCAGCGTGGCGCCGCTGCTGTTCTGCGCCAGCGTCATGCTGCCGTTGGCATCGGTCGTGAAGGTCTCGCCCGCGGCTTGCAGAAGCCGGTAGCCGGAGTTCACCGTGCCCGCGGTGACACCGCCCGGCAGGCCGGCCAGGCCGCAGCCGCCGAGCTGCGCGTAGGTGTACTGCCGGTAGACGCCATCGCTGCCCGAGCGCTCGCACAGGTTGCCCAGCGGGTCGTAGCGCATCCACTCGGTGTTGTTGGCCGCGTTGATCGTGCTCGGCGCGGCCAGCGCGTAACTCGTCCCGCCCAGCACCGTGTACCAGCCTTGCAGCAGCCGGTCGTTCGCGTCGTAGCGGAAGTTCTCGGTGTAGGTCGCGCCGCGGCTGCGCGAGGTGAGGTTGCCCTTGAGGTCCCAGGTGTAGGTCTCGTCCTGCAACGGGCAGCTGCTGCTCGTGCAGTACACCGGCGATCCGCAGGACTGCTGGCCCGGGGCCAGCGAACACACGCCTAGCAGGCGCCCGTTCAATGGATCGAAGCCGCGCGTGGTCGTCACCGCTCCGCGCGTCTCGCTCACCGCGTGGCCCCAGTTGTCGGTCGCCAGCGTCTGCACATACACCTTCAGCCCAGCGCAACTGTTGCTGGTGGGATTGGTGCTGCTGCCTTCGCATTGCGCCTGCGCGTAAGCGCCCCGGTACTGCGTGCGTAGCCAGTGGCCGGTCGCGTCCTGGCTCTCCTGCACGCGGCCGAGGGTGTCGTACACCATCACCTCGCTGTACAGGTTGCCGTCGATCAGGTGCGACTTGCCAACCGGCCGGCCCAGGGTGTCGTAGCTGTAGCCACGCGTCATGTTGTCGGTCGAGCCGGGCGTTGCGTTGACCATGCTCTCGGACACCAGCCCGCCGAGCGACTGCAGACCCTGCACGTTGGCGTCGTAGTCGAAATTGAATTGACTTGTGGATTCGAGCGCGAGCGCGCCTCCTGTCAATGTGTAGGCGCGCTTGCGCCAGACGCGGCCGCGCGCGTCGTAGTCCGAGCGGATCTGCTGACCCTTGGCGTCGGTCTGCGTCAGCAGTTCGCCCGCGGCGTTGTAGGTGTAGCGGTAGGTGCCGGTGTCGCCGTCGGTCTGGCTGAGTTTTCTTCCGAGTGCGTCGTAGGTATAGCTGGTGACGATCGCCCCGCGGCCGCCATCGCGGCTGACTGTCGCCAGATCGCCCGCGGCATCGTAGGCGTAAGTCGTGGTCAGGTTGGCGCTGTCGGTGACCGACACCTTCTCGCCCAGCGCATTCTTGACCACCACCGTGTGGTGGTTGAGCTGGTCGGTGGAGGTCGTGGTCAGTCCCGTATACACGCTGGACACGCTGCTGGTGTCGGCGAACACCACCAGCGTGGGCCGGCTGAGCACATCGAAGGTCGTCACCGCCCAGTTGCGGATGCCGCACGGATCGGTTTGCGATGCGAAACTCGGATCGCCTGCAGAGGATGGATCGCTCAGAAAGAACGGGTTGGAGGTGCGTTCGCTGCGGCCGACCGCATCGGAGTACGTGCATACCCCGGCGAATTCCTGCCCGGCGAGACCAGTATTGAAGCTCTGCCCGACTGCGAGCAGCGGCCTTCCCAGCACGTCGAAGTACGTCCATTTCGTTGGTGCACCTTCGGCGACAACCCGCTGGCGGAACGCGGCGCCATTCGGACAACTGACGGTGGGGCTTCGGCCGGAACCGGCGCACCAGCGGTACGTCGTCCAGCTTTCCGCGCCGCTGGCAGCATCACCGTTTTGGGCGCCGATGACGGTTTGCGCCCATGTGTAATAAAGCCGTCCAAACCGGCCCGGCACTGCCATGGTTTGCACGCCTTTGGCATTGACCGCTTGCAGGACATTGCCCAGTGCGTCGCGCGCATTCACCTGCTGGGTCTGCATCTCAATCGTGGCGGTACCGCTCCAGAACGGCTCGAAGGTGGCGACCGGGTAATGGCCGCTGTTGTCGTACGTAGTGCGTGAGTAGCGCTGTACGTTTAGCGAGGGCGACGCGCCGTTCACGGGATGGAAATTCACACCGCTGGTGCCGCAACTGGCAATCGCAATATCGTATGAACAGGTCGTCGTCGAGAGACGGTTGCCGTAATCGTCGAGCGTATAAACCGTTTTCCGATCCTGATCGGCTGTGCGGTTTGGCGGGCCGGGCGGCTGGATCTGCTCGCTGAGCAGCAGGCCGGTCTTGGCCGCGCTGGCCATGTCGTAGGTGAAGGCGGTTTTACGGGCGATCGAACTGCCGTTGCGGGTGTGCGTGACCGTGCTGGTCATCAAGCGACCCAGCCGCCACGAGGCTTCGTCGTCGACGTAGGTGTTGACCGTCTTGACCTCGGCGACCTGCGTGATATCGGCGTCCGCATAGGTATCGACCACCGTATCGGTGACGTCGCCAAAGCCATTGTAGGAAAAACTGGTGCCGACATCGCTCGTGATCGCGCTACTGGCGAGATCGCGCAGGATTTCCTCGGTGCCCATGGTGCGCACCTGCATGGGCTGCTGCACGCCGGCTGCAAAGGCCGGCGATGCCTCCCAGACCTGGGTATTCTGCGACACGTTGATGCCTGCAAACGCACTGAACGGATTGCCCGGCGGCTTGAAGCAGGCGTTGCCGCTGGCATTCGCGCTCACGATCCCGGTGAGACAGACGTCCGATGCGTAGTTGCCATTGACGACCGTTTTGACAGTGCTGCTCGGCGAGCCGATGAACGGAAAGTCCTGCCGGTAGTCCGTGGTGGTCGCAACGTAGTGCCCCGACTGGTTCGCATCGACCGTGCTGATCTCGCGAAAGCCGAGGAAGCCGCGTCCGCCGCCCTGCATCTTGGCGCCGGCATAGCGGTAATAAACGTAACTGAGTGCAGCGGGATTGTTGAACACCGGCGCGCTGCTCTCGACATAGCCGACCACGTACATCGGCGCCAGCAGATCCACGATCGGGGAGCCGCGTCCGTAGCTGGCCAAGGTTTGGGAATTGCGCGAGCCGTTGTCGGGCCGATACACCGCCGCATTGGTCAGCGGGGTGTACAGCATCCGGGTGATCGCGCCGTAGCCGTTGACGACGATCTGAATCAGGTCATGCGGCTGGAAACGGCTGAGCGTTGTCGCACGGCTTGTGTAGATCCCCGCAGCCTGCAAATTCAGGCGCACATAATCGACGGTGCCGTCGCCGTCGAAATCCGCAAAAATCTGCGCCCACGGATTCGTGGTCAGATCGCTGTTGTTGCACGCGTTGGCGCGTCCGCCCGGAAGAGCGCTCTGTGCCGCGAACGTGCCGTCGGGTTGCGCAAGCTGGGCGACGAATGCGCAGCCGCCGGTGGTCGAGCCCGGATAGACCAGGTCGGCGCGGCCATCGCCATTGACATCGACAAGCTGCATGGCCGCGGCGTTTGGAACGGTGAGGGGGCTTTGCAGGGCGGCGAAATAGCCGGTGCCGTCATTCAGGAACGGAGTCCACCCCCTGGAATTGTTGGCGAGGATGTCGGTCACGCCATCGCCATTGACGTCCGCAAAACGGAAGTCGGTGTAGGCGCTGTTATCCCATGATTTAATCGCATGCACGGTGATCGCGCCGGACACGCCCGCGGCGATGCTCTGGACTGTCATCACCTGCAGATAGCTGCTGCTATGGTTGCAACCGGAGCTCGGGCTGTCGGCCGCTGTCGAATCCGTGTGCATGCGTGAAAGCCGACGGATCGCGCCGGGAGCCGGCGCGCAATAGCCGTTCGAGACGCTGGTTTTGATCAGGAGGTCGGCGCGGCTGTCGCCATCGAAATCGTTCAGATGCAGGCCGCCGGTAGCTCCGGAAAAATTGCGGTACACGCAGTCGCCAGCGGAATAGCAAGGATCGCTGGAATCGACTTGCACGTACAACGCGCGCTCGGCGCCCCAGCCCCAACTGCCGTCGGCGCGGCGTTCGGCCAGGCGTGCGGCCAACGTGCTGCCGACACTTGTTTTGTACACCACATCGAGCTGGCCATCGCCGTTGAGATCGGCGAGGTTCGGGACCGTCGAGCCGTTGGTGAGCGCAGGAATGCTGGGCGACAAGGCTCCGATGAGATTGTTGGAGGAATTGAACGCCTCGCCGCCGTTGACAGGACGGCCGTTCGACCGAAGCACTGACCACGAAGTGGCGATCGGAATCAGGATGTCTTCGCGCCCGTCGCCGTCGTAGTCGAACACATTCCATGCGTGCGGCGCCGCGCTCATATCCTGCGGGATGCAATAGCCCGCTTGGGGCAGTCGGTTGAACGTCAGTCTGCCGGCGCTGTCGAGTTCGCCATAGCTGACATACACGCGCCAGGTGCTGCATCCGGGATCGTTTTGTTTCAGCCAGACGATGTCCTGGCGGCCGTCGCCATCGACATCGCCGATCTTGTAACTGACCATCCCCGTGAAGTCGGACGTGGAGTTGCTGTCGGCAGTGTCGAAACTACTGACCCCGGCGGTGAGCGTGAACGTGGTCGGCGCAAGGCAGATGGTCTTGCTCGCATCCGTACATTCCTGCAGCTGCGAGAGCACCAGCGCGTGGGTCGCGACGGATTGCTGATGGGTCAATGCGTAATGGCGTACAACTTGGGTTCCTGCCGTGACGGTGACGCTGTCGAGCTGCTGGGTCTGCCACAGCTGCGAGCCCGACGCGTAGCTGCGCGAAAACTGGATGGACGCCAGTTGCGAATAGGTGAAGTCGATCCATTGCGTCGGGGTTTGCGCAGGAGCCGACTGACCGGGCAGCTGGTTCTTGCCGGTCCAGGCAATGCGCGATACATGTTGCTCGCCCGGATACCCCGCAGTCGGGTTGATGGCGTATGAGTAATCGATGTAATTGCCGGTGGAATCCTGGGAGCGCGTGATCGCCCAACTCAATACGCTGGTTTGTGCGGTGCCGTTGGCCGCAAGTACGCCATTGGGATATGCGCCGGCGAGCCCGCCCGTGGTATCGCGTCGGTCGCCGAACCAGGAGGTCGATCCGTCCTTGCGTTCGACCGTGAAGAAACGCGGACCGCTAGCATCGAAGGCATAACCGCACACGCGTTGCTGCGAATCGATCTCGCCGCGATACTGGCTCACGGTTGCGCCGGAAAGAGCCTTGCAGACGGCGGCACTTGCCGGGGCGGTAATCAGGCGCTGACCATCCAGACAGAAGCGGTCGCTCGCGGTGAAGTTGATCGGCTGTGGATCGCCATCAACGGGTACGCCGCTGCTGATGAAGTCGCCCGCTTCGCGCGTCGCGCGGCAACGGTTGATGCCCGACAGACCGGAGATCGCCCAGCCCTTGCCCAACGGCCCTTCGCCACCCTGGCTCGAATACGCCAGCGCAACCTGCGGCGCGACGCCGGCTGTCCCGGGCGGCGTGAAGATCGGAATCGCATACGTAGCCGCCCCGGACTCGTCGACCCGGAATTGACCGGCAGTTGCGCCGACCTGATCTGAAATCGTGTCTGGCACCACTGTGGCGAATGCGACGCCAGCCAACAGCCATCCGATGGCGCATGCGCACCAGGCACCCAATTTCATCTGTGTTATCCCCTTCAGGCGGCATGCAACAACGTGCGCTCGATGCGCAATCCCCGTCGACACCAAGCAATTCGATCACAGCATTCCTGACTGCACGGCGCAAGTATTATTTATTTTTTCGTCCAATCCTTCGCGCGAAACCCGCTCTGCGGACTGGGTCGCAAACTCCTTGATCAGGGCGACCGGTTTTGGTCATCACGCGCGCGACGTATGCGCTTTGCGTCCGTCGACAACTCCAACCGCGATGCCTTTTTCCGCTAGTCTGTCGCGCATGCCCGAGATCCTGATCCTCTACTACAGCCGCAACGGCGCAGTCGCGTCGTTGGCGCGGCAGATTGCGCGCGGGGTCGAGGAAGTCGACTGCATGTCTGCGCGCTTGCGCACGGTGCCGCCGGTGACGGCGGTCACGCAGACCGCCGCACAGGCGGTTCCGGATGACGGTGCGCCGTATGTAGCAAAGCAGGACCTCGCCGAATGCACGGGACTGATCCTCGGCAGTGCGACCCGCTTCGGCAACATGGCCGCGCCGTTGAAACATTTCATCGATGGCCTTGGTGCGGAATGGGCATCGGGCACGCTAGTCGGCAAGCCGGCTGCGGTGTTCACTTCGACCGCGACGATGCACGGCGGCCAGGAAGCCACCCTGCTTTCGATGATGTTGCCGCTGCTGCATCACGGCATGCTGCTGGTCGGGATTCCCTACAGCGAGCCGACGTTGAGCAGCACGCGCAGCGGCGGCACGCCGTACGGCGCGAGCCACGTCGCCGGAACACAGGACGATTTGCCCTTGACCGATGATGAGAAAATCCTTGCACGTGCGCTCGGTCGACGCGTCGCCCGGGTCGCGGCCAAACTTGGAAGCGCCGCATGATCGCGCGCATGCTCGCACTTGCCGGCATTTTGGGCCTGTTGCTGTTGCAAGTGGCGTGGCACGCCGTGATGGCGCCGCCGTTGTCGGTCACTGCGTGGATCTACGCGGCGTTTTTCTGCATTCCAATGCTGCCTTTCCTGCTGCTGCTCGCGCGCCGCCACCGCGCAGCATTGCTGATCGGCGCACTCGCCGCATTGCTGTTCTATTTTCCCTACGGCGTCATGGAAGCGATGGTGGATCCGCCGCTGCGCGCATTGGCGCTGTGCGACATCGTGCTGAGTGTGCTCGTCGTCGTCGCCGCGAGCTGGAACGGACTGCGCGCCAGATTCGCGCGCAAGCCGGCCGTATAATCCAGGCAACTGCGACGCATGGCGCATCGCCATGCGGGCCGAACCTGATGGGCCAGACATGATGGATCAACTCTGCATCGTCACCACCGGCGGCACCATCGACAAGGTGTACTTCGACGACAAGTCGGACTTTCAGGTCGGCGACCCGCAGATCGGACGCATCCTCGACGAACTCGGCGTCGCGTTTAGCTTCAGCGTGATTCCGATCCTGCGCAAGGACAGCCTGCACATCACGGCTGCGGACCGCGAACTGTTGCGTGCGACGATCGCCGCGCAACCCGCACGCCACGTGCTGGTCACACACGGCACCGACACCATGGTCGATACCGCAAGGATCCTCGCCAGCATTACCGACAAAACCATCATCCTGACTGGCGCGCTGAATCCCGCGCGTTTCCGCGGCTCGGACGCCGACTTCAACATCGGCACCGCCGTCGGTGCCGTGCAATCCCTGCCGCCGGGCGTCTATATCGCGATGAACGGGCGCATCTGGGATCCGTTGAGGGTGCGCAAGAATGTCGCCGCGAACCGGTTCGAGTCAGCCGGTTGATCGTTGCTCTTTCCACACAATCCAGAGGCCCGCCATGAACCTGCGCATGCTGTTTCCAACCTTGCTGCTCACCGCGTTCGCACCGGCCGGCGCCGTCGACATGACCGGCAACATGCCACCCGATGGCCTGCGCGGAATCCTCGAAGCGCCGACCCTGTTCGGCAGCGGCCCGTGCACGGCGCGACCGGGCGGAATATTCCAGCTCCGCAGCGCACCGAACAATTCCGCAGCGCCAGCGGGCATGCTCGAAGCGCCGCCGATCGCAGCGGGCCAGAACGCGTGCTCCGAGGATGTGCTGGTACCGCGCATACGCAAGGTTGGCGATGCTTGGACCTCCCCCTTGCCGACGCGCGAGTTCAAGCCCGGCCACCCGGGGTTGATCGTCACCGAGGCGCAGCCTGGCTGGTACCGCATCATGCTTGGCAATGGCGAAGCATGGTTACCCGCGCCGCCAGCGAGCGGCGTGCACGACTACGGCAACATCGTCCTGCTCGCGCAGATCCACACGTTGCGCGGCTGGGATCACCGCGTTTGTTCGACGCCACAAGCCAGCGATTGCCGCGTCGTGGCGATGCCGAAAAACCCGGCGCTGCGCATCACCCGCATGCAGACCATCG
This sequence comes from Lysobacterales bacterium, assembly GCA_038226665.1. Classification (GTDB taxonomy): domain Bacteria; phylum Pseudomonadota; class Gammaproteobacteria; order Xanthomonadales; family Xanthomonadaceae; genus SZAS-103. Next base: position 12,109 of record JBBRQI010000012.1, read on the forward strand.
GTGCCGACCTGTGGTTCAAGGTCGAGTTCGGCATCGGGGCATGCGAAGGCCCGACACAGCCCGGCCGGGATGTACTGTCCGGCTGGATTCCAGGTTACGGCGCGCGTGGTTACGACGGCAAACGCCCGTTGACGCTCTGGACGGATCCGCGCGGCTGCTGACTGCTGCGGTGCATCGCGTCGCATGTGCTAGCGTGGCGCATGAAGCTCCACGTTGCGTGAAAACCCAAAAAAGAACCCCGGCACGAGGCCGGGGTTCGGGTGCTGCGCGTACTAGCGATTACTGAGTTGAGAGGACGACATCGTCGATCACAAACGAGGTTTGCAACGATGCATCCTCGTTGGCGGTGAATTTGACGACCACTGTCTGCCCGATCCACGGCGTCATGTCTGCAGTCTTGAGGGCATAGCCGCTGGCCTTGTCAAGGTTCGAGAACTTCGCCAGATTGCCGAGCAATGTGCCACCAGTGCTGTAAACGTCCACGGACAGCGTGTCGAACTTGCGCACGGTGCTGACTTCATTGCTGTCGATGTGCAGCCAGTACTTCAGCGTGCCGCTCGTCCTGGGGGACGGTAGTGTGGCCGTCTGCTTGATGTAGTCGGTATGCGTTGCGCCCTTGCCGCCCAACCATGCATCCCATTGGCCAGCGTGCGGCGGCTCTTTCGCGTCGTTGTTCAACAGCACCGGCGACGAAAACACCCACGGAGGGATACCCGTTTCAAAACCGGTGTTTTTGATCAGGCTCGCTTGGGTCACCGTCACCGGCAGGGTCTTTGTCACCGTATTCAAATCGTTGTCGGCAACCGTCTCGGACACTTGATAGGTACCAGCACCGGCATAGTAATGCGACGGATTGGCCGCCGTGCTGATCGCCGAACCATCGCCGAAGTTCCAGAAATGCTTGAAGATCGTTCCGTCGGAGTCCGTGGACGTATCGGTGAACGTCACTTTCAAACCATTAATGATGTAGCTGAAATTCGCGACGGGCGGCTGCCCAACCGGCTTGCCGATGTGGTTGATCGCCGTGTTCAGGATGATGCTGCCGCGGCCAGTCGCGAAGTCGTAGCCAACCTTGGCGGACTCACCGCCATTGTTGCCAACGGTCACGTCATGGAAGTCGGATTGCGGCAATGCGTAGATCAGCGGGCCGGCGAAGCCGAAATCCGTGCCTTTGACGGCGAGCACGCGTGCCCACATGCCTGCGAACAGGGGGGCGGACAAGCTGGTGCCGCCAATCTGCGCCGGCTTGCCATTGACCACGATGAGGGCACCCGTGTTCGGGTCGGCATCGAATGCGATGTCGGCCACGCCACGGAAATTGCCGGGAACCAGCAAGTCTTGCCAGCTCGGCTTGGGTTCGTATTTGCTCGGGCTGCCGCCCGTACCGGACCATACCGTTTCACTGTTCCAGGCCGCAGTGGCGCCCGTCGAAGCGTCCAGGGTCGTGCCGGCGGCCGCGATTACGTACTGCGAATTTGCAGGCCAGCTCGGGGTCGTACCGCCATCGCCGCACTCGTCCGCGCCGGAATCGCCGGTCGAGATCGAGAAGGTCTGGCCCTGGGCGACGCCGGCCGAGAAGATCTGATCGGCCGCAGCCGCCGCTCCAGTCGTTTGTGCACCGGTTTCGCAGCCGCCGATCGAGACGTTGACGATTTTTGCCGCGTTGGCGTTCACGATCGTGTTGAAGTTCGCGACCATGTCCGAAAAGGACAGGCTCGGAGTGGTGTAGAAAATAAGCTGGCCGACCTGGCCACCGCCGATACCGACGATGTCCTGGCTATCCAGATCCCATTCGTCGACACCGCTGGTATCGCTGCTGCCACCATTCGTGGTGACCACCGAAGTGGTGACCGGCGCCAGGCTGTTCTGGGTCGTATAGGTGCCGAGGTCAGTGATGGACTGCGACACGTCGCCGGAGGTAAAGATGCCGACCGTCACGCCTGCCGCTGTGGCGACGCCGGTAGCGCCGTAGATCGACGAGAACTCGACCGGATTGTGGCCAACGAGCGCGTTCGTATGCGCTCCGCCCGTGGACAGCACCTTTGCGAACGTGTGCCCTTGGTACACGCTCTGCAGACCGACGACCGACAGCACATGATCCTGCAGCACTGCCGGGATCCGGGCCTCGCTGGTGTTCGCGAAAGCCATCCGGCCTTCGCGCGTCCTGACCTGCGCGAACGTGGTCAGGAATGCCTTGCTTGCGCTTGCCGCCGTACCATCGGCCGAAACCAGCATCCGGTTCGGCGCGATCACGACGTTCTTGTAGCCCATTGCTTTCAGATAGTTCGCAACCGTCTGCGCTTGCACCTGCGTCGGTGCATGGTTGGCCATGAACTGGTCGTGGCTCATCGGATGCGACACGAGGGTCTTCGCGTTATGCGCGATGAAGCTCTCGAGGCCGGCGCGGTCGCGCAGCTTCAACGCCACTTCGACGCGGATGAGTTGCGATGCGGGAACGGCACCGGTCACGGCATCTCCGGATCGCAGCGCGGTGGTCTGCGCGACAGTGACCAGCGAGTTGGCGGACGTGGCCGCGATCGCGCTGCCGCTAAGAACCGCCGCCACGACGGCGAGCGCGAGAGATGTTTTACGCAAGTTTGCAAAAGGCGTCGAGTTCATTCGTAACCCCATATTTGTGTGTGGTACGCCGCGGACGCATCCATCCCGACGCTATGTGTGGGCACCCTCGCCCCGATCAGCTGCGTTGTCTTCAATGTAACGGTGACGCGAACTGGACAAGCATTGCCGCGTCCCTGTGAAATCCCGCTCTCAGAACCCCACCCCAACCGTCTACTGGCAGGAGCATATCCCAATTCATGACAGGTCATTATCAGCACCTATGCCGCGCACAGCAAGCGGATCGTGCGTCTTTCGCAAGATATTTTGCAGCCTCGGGTTGGAACCCGGCCACCCGCCTCCACGAATACCTGTTTCGGCGCATCGGCGACTTATGGACATTCAACCCGAACCCGGACGATCCAGAAAAAAACCCCGGCACGAAGCCGGGGTCCGGTTTTTTCAATGAAGCCTAGTCGCTTACTGAACAGTCAGGGTGCATCATCAAGTACGAAGGACGTCTGGTTGGACGCACTTCGACACCCGTGAATTCGACCGTGACCGTCTGGTTCACTCATGAAGCATCCGTCCGGTTCCGCCGTTTTCACGACGGAACCGGTGTGGCGATTACGGCGAGATCGTGGTCGTCAGGGTGACGCCCGAGTAGGCCGCGTAGGCCCGCACATTCATGTAGTACGTCCCCGCTGCCGGCGAGCTGATCGTGCAAGTCTCGTTGTTGCCTGTCAGGTACGGACGGCAGGTGTAGGAGGTCGTGGTCGGAGCATAACTCTTGCGGACGTACAGATCCGCATCGCCGGTTCCGCCCGCGATCTTCACCACCAGCGAAGTACTACCGGCCGCGACTACGATCTTGTAGTTCGACGACACTGCACCCGTGGCCTGCGACGCAAGCGCGATCGAAGTGCCGCTGCACATCACGGTACCGCTGGCGACACAACCGCCGCTGGTACCCACCGTCACCGAGGATGTCTTGCTGCCGGTCGCGCCGAGGTTGTCGGTCACCGTCTCGGTCACGCTGTAGGTGTTGGCCGAAGCGTAGGTGTGGCTCGGGCTGGCTGCCGTCGAGGTGCTGCCATCGCCGAAGTTCCAGGAATGCGAGGCAATGCTGCCGTCGCTATCGGTCGAGCTGTCGGTGAAGCTGGCTGCCAGTCCATTCGTCGTATAGCTGAAGTTCGCAACCGGAGGATTGTTGCCGCCGCCACCGCCGCCGCTGACATCCGCATGCGAGATGGCGCACGAGGCGGTGTCGTTGGAGTAGCTGGCCTGCTCGGCGAAGGTGCCGGTGCTGAACGAGACATTGGCCGCACCACCCGTGCTGCCCGCCGCGATCCACGCGCATTCATCCGAGTTTTCCTGGCCCGCATACGTGCCGCTGTTGTGGTTCGACATGCCGCCCGCCGGGAACTGGTCGGACATCATCTCGTGCCACTCGTGACCGAGGGTCATCGTGAAGCCGTCCAGCGTACCCGGGGAGTTCACGAAGCCCACGCCGCAACCGGCGCCCGAATCGATGTTGTACGGCTGGTTGCTGTACGCCATGTTGCCGTTGGAACCGGGCGTGTAGTCGTGCCACGCGCAGTACTGGCCCTGGTAGTTGTCCGGGTTGGTGCCCTTCGGAGACAGGATCACGTAATACGCCGAACGGTTCGCGGCCGAGGTGGTGTTGCCGAAGTGGCCAGCGGCCTTGTTCGCTTCGGCGGCCAGCTGCGCGGCGGTCGCTGCCGACGGCGAAGCGACCGAATTGTCGTACCACACGCCGGCGAGGATGTTGGTCTGGCGCGGAATGTGGGTCAAGCCGGCAGCGCAGGAGGTCGCGCCCGAAGCCATGCCATTGCACCACTGGGTCAGCTCGTTCGACCAAGTCTCGCCGTTGGTGCCGATGCCCTTGAACATCTGCTGGGCCGCACCGGCCGCACCGGCCGAGTCATTCGTAAACTTCAGGTTGCCATTGGCATCCGTGCTCGAGGTACCCCACTGGGTGCCGTAGAACACCAGGTAAACCTTGTTCTGGCCGCTCATCACCTCGACGCCGGCCACGCCGCCGCCGGAAGCCAGGGTCTTGGAGTTCGTCACCATCGTGTGCGCGCCTTGCGAAACTTCCCACTGCCTCATCGCAGCCTGCACTTGGCGGGTCGGGAGAACGCCGTGACGATACTCATGCTTGTAGGCTGGCGAATAAGGATTCTGCACGGCCGGCGCCAAATACCCCGGCGTCTTCTGGGTGCCTGCGGCGTTGGCCTGCGCCACGAACGTGGCTCCCGCGGCCACGATGGCCAGTGCGAGAGAAGTCTTGCGTAAACGAGTGGCGGATGTCGAGTTCATTGTTAAACCCCAGGTTTTGTGTGTGTGGTGTACGCCATGGATGTGTGCATGCCCGGCGCTGCATTTGGGCGTCATTGCCCTGTTCTGCGTTTGTCGCACCGCTGCCCTGATCGCTTGATTTCACATGCAGAACCAATGACACGATGTACCGTCAAGCTGCGCGTTGTACGAATCAACACCGAGCCGATTTGAATACCTTCCGAACATCGTCCAACGCGAACGAGGCGACGCTATCAGTGCTGTTGAAGCATACGCATTAATTTTTTTTAATTTTATGCTGCATTGCGCAAATTTATGATCCGAGAATGCGATGACGCGATTTTGGAATGCAGTTCGCATTGCTCTTGTGATGTAGCAGACCTTTTAACAACCTTATTTTCAATTAAGAATGGAGCCGTCAGTACGCAGTTGTCACGTGTTACGTCATATTTCTTGACTTTGGAATCGCTACCGCACCGCAACATGAGCGTGGCCAAAAGCAGTCTGTTGAATGCACTGTGAACCGCCCTCTCGGGAAAAACGCGCGAATAGCGCACAGTTTTGGGTGGAAGCGGCAATCTGGTGAGGTCGTCGTATTTCGTTGACCCCGCCATTGCCGGTACGCAGTCATCCATAAAAAATCCCCCGGCGCTCGCGCGTCGGGGGATCGGATGTCGCTGGTGAATCCTTTCTTCTACCGATCCCGACGCATGCGCATCGGGCCGGTGTTCTCTCCGAACTTAGTTAATGGTGGCCTTCAGGGTTTCACCCGAGAATCCAGCATAGGCCCGGACGTTCATGTAGTACGTACCAGCCGCTGGCGAGCTGATGGTGCAGCTCTCGGTGCTGCTGCTGGTGAACGGACGGCAATCGTAGCTGGCCGTGGTCGGCGCGCTGCCGGCCTTCACGTACAGATCCGCATCACCCGAACCACTGGCGATGTTGACCACCAGACTGGTCTTGCCGGCCGGAACCACGATCGAGTAGGTGGACGAAACGCCACCGGTTGCAACCGTCGGCAGGCTGACCAACTGGCCACTGCAGATCACGGTACCGCTCGGGGTGCAGGTCGGCGGCGGGCCGCCGGCGGTGTAGCTGCCTTTCAGCGACACGCCGGAGTAGGCCGCGTAGCCGTTGAGCATCACGTAGTACGTGCCGGCCTGTGCGGTGGCGATGTTGCATGTTTCCGCATTGCCGTTCACATACGGACGGCAGTCATAGCTCGACGTCGTCGGTGCCGAACCGAACTTGACATACATGTCCGAGTCGCCGGTGCCGCCGGATTGCACGAAGCTCAGGCCCGTCGCGCCGGCTGGAACCACCAACGTGAAGGTCTGCTGGGCACCCGTAGCTCCGGAAAGGCCAGTCACCGCAACGCCGTTGCACAACACCGAACCGGTGCAGTTGCCGCTTGGGCCGACCGTCACCGAAGAGGTCTTGGTGTTGGTCGCACCGAGGTTGTCCGTTACCTTGTCGGACACGCTGTAGGTACCAGCTGCCGCATAGGTATGGCTCGGGCTGGTGGCGGTCGAAGTCGCACCGTCGCCGAAGGTCCACGCATGAGCGTTGATCGTGCCGCCGCTATCTGTGGAACTGTCGGTGAAGTTTGCAGTCAGGCCGCTGGTCGTGAAGCTGAAGTTCGCGACCGGAGTGCTGCAATTGCTGGTGCAACCGCCAATGTTGTTGATCGCGGTGCTCACGATCATGGAGCCGCGGCCGCTGGCGAGGTCGTAGCCGACGCCGGCCGAGATCCCGTTGCTGCCCGACGTGATGTCATGGAACGCGGCGGCCGGAAGCTGATAGACGATCGGGCCGGCGAAGCCGACGCCTGTGCCCTTGGCAGCAATCACGCGCGCCCATGCGCCGGCGAACAACGGTGCGGACAGGCTGGTTCCGCCGACCTGCTGGATTCCGGTGCTGGTGGTGATCTTCGAACCGGAACTCGGATCGCCGGCGTACGCAATATCGGCCACGCCACGGTGTGTGCCGGACCACAGGGTCTGCCAGCTCGGCTTCGGTTCATACAGGCTCTCGCTGCCGCCCGAACCAGACCACACGGTTTCACTGCTCCAGGTCGTGGTCGAGGCGTTCAACGTGGTGCCCGAAGCCGCGATCACGTATTGCGAGTTGGCCGGCCAGCTCGGCGTGTGAGCGCCGTTGCCGCATTCGTCCGCGCCGGAGTCGCCGGTCGAGATCGAGAAGGTTTGGCCCTGCGCCACGCCCTGTGCAAAGATTTGATCCGAGGCAGCAAAATTCGCACCGGTCTCGCAACCGCCGATCGACACGTCGATGATCTTGGCAGCATTCGCCGACACGATCGTGTTGAAGTTGGCGTCCATGTCCGCTTCGGACAACGTCGTGGTGTTGTACCAGATGATCTTGCCCACCTGGCCGCCGCCCATGCCGACGATGTCCTGGCTGTCCAGGTCCCATTCAACGACACCGCTGGCATCCGTGCTGGACGCGCCAGTCTGCACCGTCTGCGTCGTGACCGTGGCCAAGCCGTGCGACGACGTGAAGCTGTTGAGGTCGGTGAGGGACTGGGTGATCTTGCCCTGGGTGAAGATGCCGACCGTCACGCCCGCGGCAGTTGGCGTACCCGAGGCGCCGTAGATTGACGCGAACTCAGTCGGATCGTGACCGGTCACGGCCAGTGTGTGTCCGCCGCTGTTGGGCTGGATCACCTTGGCGAAGGTGTGGCCGATATTGACCGTCTGCAGGCCAACCACGCCGAGGATGTGAGGCTGGAGCGAGGCCGGGATCCTCACTTCGCTGGTGTTCGCGAATGCGATGCGTCCGTCGTGGGTCTTGACCTGCGCCATCGTGGTCAGGAACGCCTTCTGCGCCGTTGCCGCCGTGCCGTCAGCCGAAACCAGCAAGCGGTTCGGTGCCACCACGACGCTCGTGTAACCCATGCTCTTCAGGTAGTTCACCACCGTCTGCGCCTGCAACTGCGATGGCGCGTGCTTGGCCATGAACTCGCTCTGGCTCATCACCTGGCCTGGGTGGTTCTTCATGCCAGCGATGAAAGAGTCCAGACCCGCACGGTCGCGCATCTTCAGCGACACCTGGATGTGGATCGGCTGCGACTGCGCCAAAGCGCCCATCACCGCGTCGCCCGCACGCATGTAGGCCGGGTGCGCCACGGTGACCAACGCGGTGGATGCAGCGCTGGCAGCGCCGGCTGCGCAGAATGCCGTGACAACGGCCAGCGCGAGACTCGTTTTACGCATATTTGTCGACGTCGATTTCATTCGTAACCCCAGGTGGTGTGTGTGGTGTACGCCGTCAATGCATGCATCCCGGCGCTGTGTGTGGGCGTTAGCCCGAGCTGCGCTTGCTACAACATGTTGCTTGCACTTTGATTTCATGCCCTGCATGCCGCGATCCGCCTTGCAAGCCGTGCCCTGTTTAATTAACAAGTCCGACCGATGAAATTCAAATCTTTGTTCAACAATGCATCGCGAACGGGGCGACCCTAGCAGTGCGATCAGCACGTCTAACCTTAATTTTTTTTAATGATATGTTGCTTCGCACAATAAATAAGTCTCTGTTGAATTGATTCTTCCCTGACATCCGGCGCATTCGCGCAGATGGAACCCTGCGGGCTCCGACGCGGCCGGTCAGACGGGGCTTGAAAAAGGATTGGCGGCAGCGATGCGACGCTACGCGTCACAATTCGACCCGCCGCCTGCACCCCGCGATGCAACATTCCGATGCTCGCACGGGGCGGAAAGATCTTCGGCGGAATGGCAAGCGGAGTGAAAACGCGCGACTGGCGCACACTTTAAGCAGCATTTCGACAGCTCAGAACATGCCGGTTTCGAGCCGTGCGGCGTCGGACATCATGTTCTGGTTCCACGGCGGGTCGAACACGAGGTCCACGTCTGCTTCGGCGACGGTGGGGATCAGTTCGAGCTTGTCGGTCACGTCGCTGACCAGGATGTCGCCCATGCCGCAGCCGGGTGCGGTAAGCGTCATGCGGACGTTGACCTTGCGACGGCCATCGGCCAGGCGCTCGATATCGCAGTCGTACACCAGGCCAAGATCCACCACGTTGATCGGGATCTCCGGATCGAAACAGGTGCGCAGCTGGCGCCACACCAGTTTTTCGACGTCGTCGTCGCTGGCATCAGGAGGCAGTTCAGGCGCCTCCACCGGCTCCTTGCCCAGCGCATCGGCATCACGACCTGCAATGCGGAACAGGTTCCCTTCCACGTACACCGTGTAGCTGCCGCCAAGCGCCTGCGAGATATAGCCAATGCTGCCCGCAGGCAAGGTGACCTGCTCGCCCTGCGGCACCAGGACCGCGCTGCAATCGCGCTCGAGCTTGAAGGGTTCGCTGTTGCGGCTGTACATGCGTCATTGTAGCCGTCGCAACGCGCGGTAGCGGTTACGATGCAGCCGTGTCCAGCCCAGCCAACACCACGCCAGTCGCCCCGTTGCAGCTGCTGCTCATTGCGTCGCTGCTCGTGCTGGGCAGCCTTGCGTTCGCAGGCACATGGGTGATCGTTGCGGCGGCATGCCATGGTCGGGCCGGCTGGATGGCACTCGTCGCGGCGTTGAATGCGATCGCGTGGTTGCGCATGGCGAAGGCGCGTCCCGGCGCGCATCGCGCAATGCTGGCCGTGTTCGCGACGAGCGCATCGATTGCACTGGGCGATTGGCTGGTCGCGGCGCTACCCATCGGCGCGCAGGTGAATCAGTCTCCACTGGAGGCTGCGCAGCGGATGGGTCCTGATTTCGGCTGGATGCTGATCCGGCTCGGCAGCACGCCGCTGGACTGGAGCTTGATCGCGGTGGCTCTGGTGATCGCACTGCGACTCGGTCGCTGATCGTTTCGGTCGCTGAATCGTTTTGCCGCAATGAACCGCAATCTTAGTGGCCGCCGTCGAGCGCCTTGAGCTCCGACACCAATCGGCCCGCCGCCTCGGCGCCATCGCCGTACAACATGCGCGTGTTGTCGGCGTAGAACAGCGCATTTTCGATGCCGGCGAAGCCGGTGCCCTTGCCACGCTTGATCACGATCGTGTTTTTCGAGTTGGAGACGTCCAAGATAGGCATGCCGTAGATCGGCGATGCCTTGTCGGTGCGCGCGGACGGATTGACCACGTCGTTCGCTCCAATCACCAGCGACACGTCGGTATTCGGGAACTCGGGGTTGATGTCGTCCATGTCGGCGATCAAGTCGTACGGCACGCCCGCTTCGGCGAGCAGCACATTCATGTGGCCGGGCATGCGGCCGGCGACCGGATGGATCGCGAACTTCACCTTGACCCCGCGCTTGATCAGCAACTGGGTGAGTTCCCATATCTTGTGCTGCGCCTGGGCGACCGCCATGCCGTAACCCGGCACGATCACCACACGTTCGGCGTAGGCCATCATCGCGGCGACATCGCTCGCGTCGATGGGTTTCTGCGAACCGGTGATCTCCTGCGCCGGTCCGCCACCCGCGCCGAAGTTGCCGAACAACACGTTCGCAAGCGAGCGGTTCATCGCCTTGGCCATCAACTGGGTCAACAGGGTGCCTGCTGCGCCGACCACCATGCCGGCGACGATCAGGGTCTGGTTGCCGAGCACATAGCCCTCGAAAGCGACCGCAAGCCCGGTCAGGGCGTTGTAGAGGGAGATCACCACCGGCATGTCGGCGCCGCCGATCGGCAACGTCATCAACAAGCCGACTGCGAGCGCACAGATGAAGAAGCCGACGATGATCGGCTGTTGCAGCCAGATCACGGACGCCACGCCGAGCACGATCGCCGCCAGGAACACAAGCGCGTTGAACACCTGCTGGCCCGGGAACAGGAAGCGCTTGTCCATCCAGCCCTGCAGCTTGGCGAACGCGACCAGTGAACCGGAGAACGAGATCGCGCCGATCAGCGCGCCGATTACGCCGAGCACGAGCTGGGTCTTCGTGGATGGCTCGCCCGCAGCGAACTGGATGAGTTCCACCGCGCCAATGCCAGCCGCCGATCCACCGCCCATGCCGTTGTACAGCGCGACCATCTGCGGCATGTCGGTGATCGCCACCTTCTTGCCCGACACCCACGCAATCACCGTGCCGATGCTGGCCGCGACCAGGATGAGCGCGAGGTTGTGCATACCCGGCAACGCGAATGTCGCCACGGTCGCGATGACCATGCCGATGCCCGCCCACTGGATGCCGCTGCGCGCGGTCACCGGCGAGGACATGCGCTGGAGCCCGAGAATGAACAGCAATGCTGCAAGCAGGTAGCTCGCGCTGACCAGCAGTGGTATCCAGTCGGCAACAGTCATGGATTGGCCGCCTTTTTGGGAGCCGGACGACTCGACTTGAACATGTCCAGCATGCGTTCGGTGACCACGTAGCCGCCGGCAGCATTGCCCGCGCCGAGCAGCACCGCGATGAAGCCGATCACGGTCTCCAGCGTGGTTTCAGCGTGGCCCAGCGCGACCATCGCGCCCACCAGCACGATGCCGTGCACGAAGTTCGAGCCCGACATCAGCGGCGTGTGCAGGATCACCGGCACGCGCGAGATGATCACGTGGCCGCAGATGGCCGCGAGCATGAAGATGTACAGCGCCACAAAGCCGTCGCTCATGTCCCCTCCGATTGTTTGCACGGAACCCCGCAAATACGTAACCGCGCATTTACGGATATCCGCATCATAACCGCGCTGCTGCGCTACGCGCTGCCTGCGTGTCAACCAAAGCAACAGGCGTGCGTTGTATTGGTCGAGTCTCTTCCGGCCCTGTCGAGAGTTCTTCACCGCGCAAACTACTGCCAATGGCAGACGCGGCTCATCACACCAATCAAGCAGGCATGATGGAAACATGATGGACGGCAGCATGCAGACAGCGACCGCGTACGAGCAGAGCATTTCGGCTTTTCTCGCCGGCATCGAGCGTCGCGCGTTCCGGCATGCCGAGATCGCGCTCAGGCACCGCGAGGATGCGCTCGATGCGGTACAGGACGCGATGCTCAAGCTCGTCCAGCGCTATGCCGACAAGCCGTCGATCGAGTGGCCGCCATTGTTCTGGAGCGTGTTGCGCAGCCGGATCACCGATATCCGCCGGCGGCGGCGCGTACGCTCGGTACTGGTCGGGTGGATGGGGACTGCGAACGACGAGGACGAAGGCCCGGTCTGGGAGCCAGCCGATCCGACACCCGGACCAGCGCACCTGCATAGCGACCGCGAAAGCTATCGGGCACTATCGACCGCGCTGCAGGCGCTACCACGTCGGCAGCGCGAGGCTTATCAGTTGCGCGTGCTGGAAGGCCTGGATGTCGCCGATACCGCGCGTGCGATGGGCTGTTCGCAAGGCAGCGTGAAAACCCACACTTCGCGCGCGATGGACGCGCTGCGCAGGCAACTGGAGGATTGGCGATGAACGCCAGCGATATCGAAACCGCGTTGCGCGCCCGCGCAGCATTCAATGCCAGCGTCGACTCGGTCGATGCAGACACGCGCCGTCGCCTGCGCGCGATACGCCTGCACGCGCAGCACGACGAGCCACGACGCGCGAAAGCACGCTGGGCGTGGCCGGCTGGCGCCGCACTGACAGCTGCGCTGGCGCTGGCGGTGTTCCTGCCGCGCCTGCCGCACGCGCCAGCCGCAACGACACCCATCGCGACCGTTGCAATCACGCACCCAGTCACAGCCTTCGCCGCGACGCATCCTGCACGAGCACAAATAGCGACGACCAATCAAGTCGCGGCTTCCGATCCCATCGAAGCCGCCGATCCCGACATGCTGAGCGATCTCGATTTCTATGGATGGCTCGCAAAGCAGCCGAACACTCACGCCACCGGAGGCTGAGCGATGCGTTCCCGCAACACCAATTTCCCCCTGCGTTCGCGGCTTTGCCTGGTCGCGCTGCCGCTGGCCGCCTTGCTTGCGGGCGCGACGATCGCAGCGCCTCCGTCGCAGCCACCGCAGGGCGCAGGGCAGCCATACCCTGGAAACCAGGCTGGCGAATCACACGAGGGCACGTTCGATGATGGCCCCAACAACATCAAGGCCACGCCGCTGCCGTGGAGCCAGCTCAACCCGACCCAGCGCTCGATGCTCGCACCCTTGCAGTCCCAGTGGGACCAACTCCCGCCACGCCGCCAGCAGCGCATGGCGGCGCATGCCGAACAATGGATGCAGCTGCCGCCCGAACGCCGCGCGCAAATCCAGCAGCGCATGACGCGCTGGGCGCAGATGACTCCCGAGCAGCGGCGCCATGCAATGCATGGCGTGGAAGCATTTCGCGCGATGCCGGAAGCCGACCGCCAGCGCGTGTTCGACGCCTACCGGCACTTCAAATCGCTGAGCCCGGAGCAACGCAAAATGTTGCTACAGCGCTTTCGCGAAGAGCGCCGCGCGCGCCTGGGCCGGGGCGAACAGGGACGACAGCCGCCGCTCCATTAGGCATGTTGTCGAGGAAAACCCCGAAACCTGCGTGGAGTTTGATCGAGGCGCGCGATCAACCCGTGCGCAACGCGCCGTCGTGGGTATGGCAGGTTTTCGCGATCAGCTCGTCGTTCCAGTCGAGCGACAACGCGCCGTCCTTGATCAACAGCTGCGAGAAGTTGAACAGATTGCGTGCGTACATCTCGCTCGCATGCATCGCGCCCTGGCTCGCGAGATTGGTCGGCCCGACGATGCTGACGCCGCCGCTTTCGACGGTTTCACCCGCATGCGTGAGTTCGCAGTTGCCGCCGGATTCTGCTGGCAGGTCGACGATGACACTGCCCGGTTTCATGCCCGCCACCATCGCTGCGCTGATGATCTTTGGCGCCGGTCGCCCGGGCACCGCAGCCGTAGTGACAATCACGTCCACGCCCTTGAGGTGATCGGCGAGCTTGCGCTGTTGTTCCGCGCGTTCCTCGGCCGTCAGCTCGCGCGCGTAGCCGCCCTCGCCTTTTGCGCTGACACCGAGGTCGAGGAACTTCGCACCCAGCGATTCGATCTGCTCGCGGGTTTCCGGTCGCACATCAAAGCCTTCGACCTGCGCACCGAGCCTGCGCGCCGTCGCAATCGCTTGCAGGCCCGCAACGCCGGCACCGATCACCAGCACCTTCGACGGCCGGATCGTGCCGGCTGCGGTGGTCAGCATCGGGAAGAATTTCGGCGCGACCTGAGCGGCGATCAGCATCGCCTTGTAACCGGCCATGCCGGCCTGCGACGACAGCACGTCCATCGCCTGCGCGCGCGTGGTGCGCGGCAAGCGTTCGAGCGGGAAACTCGTGGCCTTGCGCGCGAGCCATTGGGCTTCGCGCGCGGGATCGGCACCAGCTGCGAGCGAGCCCATCACGATCGCGCCTTCCTTCAGCGAAGTGAGCCGATCCGCAGCGGGAGGCTGCACGCACAGCAGCAGGTCGGCGCGTTGCAGCACGGCATCGGCATCGGCAAGGAACTCGGCGCCTTCGTAGGCGGCATCCGGGAAATACGCGGCATCGCCGACGCCGGTTTGCAGCAATACCGTCGCACCGGCAGCACGCAACTTGCGGCAGGTTTCAGGCGTGATCGCGACGCGGCGCTCGCCCGGCGCGGTTTCGCGAATTACGGCAACGGTGAACGCCATGCGCCACTCCGAACTCAGTCAATTCGCAACATCGTAATCGAATCAAAGGGCGGAGGTAGTACCGGCGATCGAAATCCAGGGATCGCCTGGTTCTCGAACATTGGATCACCGGTGATGCGCTGACGAACATTCCTGCCGTGTCGTGCACGACAACACGCAGCGAATGCGGGACAAACTCAGGACTTGCTTGCGGCGATCGTCACGTCTTCGCGCAAACGGCCCAGGACCTGATGCATCGCTTGGTCGAACGCGGTATCGGCGACGCGCAGACGCAGCTTGCCTGCCTTCATCATCGCAGCAAGTTCCTCTGCCGAAGCGACATGCATGCGCGCGCCGCGCTTGTTGACAAAAAGCATGCGCGCCGAGATCGGGCTGATCCACGACAGTTTGCCCGGCTGCACGCGCTCGTCCTCACCGATGAACTCCACCCAGCTGCCGACAACGAGTTGGCGAATCCGCGCGGTATCGGCGGGATCGACATCCAGCGGCGCGCTGGCCGGCGGCTCGGCCACAGGCAACGGACGCGCCGTCGCTGGATGCGGCATAGCCGCTGTCTCGACAGCGGCCAGTTGCGGAGCATCCGGTTGCGGCACCGCCGCTACTGCCGCCGCTTTCGCGGGAGACAGCATCATGTGCTGGGCAATCGTGCGCGCGCACTCGATCGCCACTTCGGCGGACAAGCCGGAACTGCCCAGCATTGCCAGCAATCCCGGTTGCAACGAATCGGTCTCGGCAAGCGCGGTCAGGCCACCTGTATGAAACGCCGCATCCGCGAGCGCAAGCATCTGGTCGAGCGTGCGCAGGGCCTGTGCGCAACCTTCGCCATCTTCGCCTTCACGCAGGAACAGCACGGCGTAGTGGTGCACCCAGTAACGGGTCAGGTCGTCCAGCACCAGCGGCGACACACTGCGATTGCCAAGCCGCTTCTTGAGCAATGTTTCGGCACGGGTGCGCGCTTCTTCGAGGCGCTCCTTGCCGCGCTGCGCTTCGGCGACACGGCGTTCGGCCAAGTCGGCGCGACGCTTGTACTGTTCGATGAAGGCGCGCAGATCCTGTTCCAGCAACTCGAAGATCGCGATGTCCTCGTTGAACTCGGTGACCAGCCGATCCACCGACTGACCTACCTGCTGCAGCAACTCCCGCTCGAACGGACCTTCGCCGTGGTTGCCCTCGCAGGCTTCGGCGATCGCATTGAGCAGGCGACGCGCGGGATGCGCCTTGTGCAGGAACAACCGGCGATCCATCAATGCGACCTTGATGTACGGCACCAGCAAGCGCGCGATCTGGTCGCGGATGTCGTGCTTGATGTCGCGCTCGTCGAGGAACACCTCGAACATCATGCCGACCACGTCGATCGCGTCTTCCTCGGCATCGCCGAGTTTCGCATTGCCCTGGCTGATGCCGAGCGCGGCCGCGCCGGTGATGAGTTCGCGCTTGAGTTGCTGCGCGAGCGAATGGTCGTTCGACTTCAACGCGTTCTTGAGTCCGTCCGGCAGGTCGGCCTGGAACAGCGACAGCACCGACAGCATTTCGCCGGAACTCAGCTCGGGGCGTTCGGGTTCCGGAACCGAGGACGCGGCCTGTTCGCCGCCTTCCTTGCGCTGCATCTTGCGCCATGCCTGCAACATCTCGTGCAGACTGTTGAGCATGCCGTCATCGGTTTCGCCGGTTCCATCGTAAGGCGTGAATTCGCCAGTCGGACGGGGACGGTGCGGAACGTGGTCCAGATTGAAGTCGGGGGGGAGGCTGCGCGGCAATGGCGCCGACGGCTGCTGCGGCATGCGTGGCACATGGCCGGAGATATATCCGGTCTCGATCAGAAATTTCATCACTTCCGGATACAGGGTTTCCAGCGCAAGCAGCAATTCGCGCTCGTACAGCTTGAACAGCACCAGCTTCACTTCGGTTGGCGCGGCGAATGCGCTCAGCGCGCAACGGAACGCCATCGTAAGACGTTCGGGACCTACCGGGCTGCGGCTCGGATCGAAATTCGGCGAGATCGAGATCGCCATCCGCGCAAGCCCGCGCATGATCGGATCGAGCAAGGTCTTGAAACGACGGTGGATGGCGTTCGCGCTTTGCTCGACCGCGAGCTGCTCCTCGAGCTCGTCCTGCGCGAGCAGGCTCAATGTGCCGCCATGGTGGCCCGGTACTTCGCTCGGCCCGCCGCCATCGACCTGCTGGAACTCCGCGAATCCCGCGGTGACGTAGTTGCGAAACAACAACTCCATCTGCCGGCGCTCGCGACGGATCTCGCGCATCGCGTCGAAATAGCCCTGCTGGCTGGAATTGCTCGCCGAATGCTGGGCGAGGTCGAACATCGCATCGTCAGCCTTGCTCAGGGCCTCGCCGCAGGCCAGTTCCAGCCTCGGCAAGACAGACTGGCGCAGGCGTTCAAGCACTGATTGAGGCGTTCGCGATTGCGCATGCACCGCCGATCCCTGCGAGGTGCCGCCGACCGCTGAGAGATGTGATGGCGTTTTCGACATGGAAGCACCACGGGAAGGCTTCGGTATCATGCAAGCTCGATCGAACCACGAGGCATGCTGCGCGACTATGCGGCATGTGTCCTGGACGAACCGTGATGCCTGGCACGCTTCATGGGCATCATCCTCAGCAATCACTTTAAGCGCAAGCGCATGCCCCCTTCCACGATACCGCTCGTCCGCCACTCAACGCCTTCCCGCCTGCTTGGCGAGCCCGGGCCCGACCGCGAACAACTGATGCGCATGCTGGAGGTCGCGGTGCATGTGCCAGATCATGGGCGGCTCACACCGTGGCGTTTTCTGCGCATCGCGGGTGATGCGCGGGCCGCTCTGGGCGAAGCACTTGTCACGCGTTTGCTGGAACGCGAGCCCGATGCGCCGGACGCCAGGATCGCCAAGGAACGCGGGCGCTTCAACCACGCGCCTTGCGTGATCGCGGTGATCGCCACCCTGACGCCCGGCCACAAGGTTCCCGAATCCGAACAGATCCAATCCGGCAGTTGCGCGTGCTTCGCGCTGTTGCAGGCCGCGGATGCTTTCGGTTTCGGCGCGCAATGGCTGACCGGCTGGGCGGCTTACGACCCGGAGATTCTCGAATTGCTCGGCATCGGCACGCACGAGCGCGTGCTCGGCTTCATCCATATCGGCACGATCACCACGCCGCAGGACGATCGCGCACGACCCGATCCGGCAACCCTGCTGACCGACTGGCAACCGGCATGAACGCATCGCCGCCTGCAAGCGACGCGGCTTCAAATGACGCATACCTCGTCGATGCAAGCATGTACGTCTTCCGCGCCTGGCATTCGATTCCGCCGGACCTGCTCGATGCCAATGGCTGGCCGGTCAACGCCGTGCACGGCTTCACCCGCTTCCTGCTCGATTTACTGGAGCGCCAGCGCCCGCGGTACATCGTGATCGCGTTCGATGCATCACTGGAAACCTCGTTCCGCAACGATCTGTTTCCAGCCTACAAGGCCAATCGCGATCCGGCGCCGGAAGAATTGCGGCGCCAGTTCGCGCATTGCGAAGCCCTGTGTCGCGCCCTCGGCTTGAGCGTGCTCGTGGATGGCCGCTACGAAGCCGATGATCTGATCGGCACCGCATTGCAGCGGTTGCGCACGCAAGGTCGGCGCAGCGTGATCGTCTCGGCGGACAAGGATCTGTCGCAACTGCTGGGCGCCGACGACGAGCAATGGGATTATGCGCGCGACCAGCGCTGGAACGCTGCCGGCGTCAAGGCGCGTTATGGCGTGCACGCGCACCAGATCGCCGATTACCTCGGCCTGACCGGAGATGCCGTCGACAACATCCCCGGCGTGCCCGGCATCGGCGCGAAGACCGCCGCGATTCTGCTCGCGCATTTCGAAAGCCTCGATGCGCTGCTGACCCGGCATGCCGAAGTCGCATTCCTGCGTCTGCGCGGCGCGGCCTCGCATTCCCAACGCCTGCGCGAACATCGCGAACTTGCGCTGTTGTGCCGCCAGCTCGCGACCATCGCACTCGATGCACCGTTGTCTGAAGACTTCACCGACGCCACGCGCCGCCGGCACGACGATGCCGCACTCAAGCAATTGTTCGAGCAACTTCGTATCGGCCCGATGGCGCGTCGCCGGATCGCCGAACTGGCTGCGGGTTAATGCATTTGGTAACGCGGGCCGGTTAGCATCGGTGCATGGACAGCACGGACATCGACAAAACACGCACGCTTTTCGAAGGCAAGTACCTGCGGATGAAAGCGCGCGGCAGCTGGGAATACGCCGAGCGCACGCACGCCGGCGGCCTGGCCGCGATCATCATCGCGGTGACGCCCGACGACAAGATTCTTTTCGTCGAACAATTCCGCGTGCCGTTGCAGGCGCGCACGATCGAGATGCCGGCCGGACTGGTCGGCGACATCCACGCGGGCGAATCGCTCGAACTCTCCGCCGCGCGCGAACTCGAGGAAGAAACAGGCTGGCGTCCCGCGCATTGCGACGTGCTGATGATCGGCCCGACTTCGGCCGGAATGAGCAACGAACGCATCGCCTTCGTGCGCGCGATGCAGCTCACGAAGATCCACGGCGGCGGCGGCGATGCGAGCGAGGACATCACCGTGCACGAAATTCCGCGCGGGGACGCACCGCGCTGGCTCGTGCAAAAGATGGCCGAAGGTTTCGAGATGGACGCGAAGATGTGGGCCGGGCTGTGGTTGCTCGAGCGCAACCCGGACGGATCGCCAGCGCCATGACTTTCCAATTCAAGGAAGACAAATGACGACCGAAAAACAGGAAATGCTCAGCAAGGTCCCTGCCATCACCCTGGGCTTCTGGATCATCAAGATCCTCGCGACGACGCTCGGCGAGACCGGCGGCGATGCAGTGTCGATGTCGATGAATCTTGGTTACCTCGTTGGAACCGGAATTTTTGCGGCGCTTTTCCTCGTCGCCGTCATCGTCCAGGTCAGGGCGAAACAATTCCATCCGATCATTTACTGGACGACGATCGTGGCAACGACCACGGTCGGCACGACGATGGCGGACTACGCAGATCGTTCGCTGGGTATCGGCTATACGGGCGGCACGGCGATCCTGTTCACCCTGCTGATGGCTTCGCTGTTCGTCTGGCACCGAACGCTCGGTTCGGTTGCGGTAGACACGGTGGGCTCGCCAAAATCGGAAGCCTTCTACTGGGTCACCATCATGTTTTCGCAGACCCTTGGCACTGCCCTCGGCGACTTCCTCGCTGCCGGCCAGCACGAGATTCCAGCGGGACTCGGACTGGGTTACGGCGGCGGTGCAATCGTGTTCAGCGCAATGCTCGCAGTGGTCGCGGCCTTGTACTACCTGACCCGCGTCAACCGCACCGCGCTGTTCTGGGCCGCCTTTATCCTGACCCGGCCACTTGGCGCAGTCGTCGGCGACTTCCTCGACAAACCCGTGGCGAAAGGTGGCTTGGAGCTGAGTCGCTATACTGCATCGGCAGCGATCCTCGTTCTCATCGTGGCGCTGATCCTGATCCTGCCGCATAGGGCGGCGGAAAAACAGCATTGAACATCGCCGGCATCTCATGCCAGTCGGCGCGCAGCGCGAGTGGATAGCGGAACCTTCACGCAGATCCGAAGGCGCTTGTGCGCAAGTCGCATCGGTGCGAATGTTGGTATCGGGAAATGCGGTGGTTATTGCTGGTGCGAGCACGCTCCATGGCTCAGCGCCGCATCGTCGTCTCTCGCAGTGAATCGACTCGACGGATTTGCATGAAATTTCGCCGCATCGCAGCGTTTTCCGATGGCGACATCGGCGGCAATCCGGCCGGCGTCTGGATCGGCGTGGCATTGCCCGACGAGGCGGCGATGCAGCGCCTAGCGAAGCAAATCGGCTATTCCGAAACGGTATTCGCAGCGCCGAGCAAGAAGGCATGGCGGGCGCGCTACTTTTCGCCGGAATCCGAAGTGCCGTTCTGCGGGCACGCGACGATCGCGCTCGGTGCGGCGCTCGCACTCGACCACGGCGACGGCATGTACGCGCTCGAACTCAACGATGCGCACATCACCGTCGAAGGACATCGCGACGGCGAGCGCATCTTCGCCGCGCTGCAATCCCCGCATACGCACAGCGTGGCCGCCGATCCCGTCCTGCTCGCGGAAGTGCTGGAATTGTTCGGCTATGCGGCCGACGATCTCGATGCGCGGATTCCGCCTGCGATCGCCTACGCGGGCGGCCCATTCATGGTGCTCGCGCTCATTTCCCGCGCGAAGCTCGCCGCGATGCACTACGACCTGGATGCGGGGCGCGAGTTGATGCAGCGCGCTGGCTTGATCACGATCGCGCTCGTGCAATCAGAAACGCCGCAACGCTTCCACGCACGCAATGCGTTCGCGTCCGGCGGCGTGTACGAGGATCCCGCGACAGGCGCAGCGGCGGCTGCGTTCGCTGGGTATCTGCGCGACATCAGCTGGCCGCACCGCGGCGCGATCGACATCGTGCAAGGTGAAGACATGGGTTCGCGCTCGCTGTTGCGAGCGGAGTTCACGCGCGTCGCCGGCAGTTCGATTCGCGTGTCGGGGAGTGCGCGAATGATGAAGGCTTAGTCGATCCGGTTTTCGCCATGCTGAAAGAACCATCCACTTTCCGCAAAGGACTGTTGTTTGCCGGCGCATGGGCGATCTGGTTCCTTGGCGGGATTGGATACGCCATGGCGCATGGATCGATCTTCTCGTTCCTTGTCAACATGCTGCCGGACATGAGGGTGATTCTTTTGGTCTGGGTGCTGGTATCGGGTGCATTGCTGCATCAGGCGATTTTTCGTACTTTCCTCGGCATCACGGGACGACCACCGCCGAATCCTTGACATCCGCATCTCCACCATCCACGCAGCTTGCCAATGTCCGGAGCATGTCTCTTGAATCTCGATCTTACTGGCTAATGCGTCGTCGAAGGAATCGCGTGCAACTAACTGACATTCCTTTCGGGACCACCGACTGGTCATTGATCGAGCGCACCGAACACAAGGGCGAACGCGGTGTAGCGTATTGGCGCACGCGGCACTTCGGCAGCGTGCGTGTCCGGATGGTCGAATACAGCGCTGGCTATCTCGCCCATCACTGGTGCGCGAAAGGGCACATCCTGTTGTGCATCGACGGGGAGTTGCTAACCGAACTGGAAGACGGCCGCTCGTTCGCGCTCAAGCCCGGCATGAGCTACCAGGTCGCCGACAATGCGGAATCCCATCGCTCGTCGACCGAGGTCGGCGCGCGCTTGTTCATCGTGGATTGATGCATCGGGAAACCGAATTCACCGAATGCATCATCTCGTCTCGTCTTTGTATATCTCCGACGCAGTCATGCGCGACTCAACGAAGCCAGCAATGCGGCGATCAGTTTCGGCAGCGGCGCTGTTGCATGGGCGAGATTTGCATGGACCTCGTCCATGGTGATTTCGGCAGCGTCGCCGCAACCCGCAGCCCAGTTCGCGACCAGCGCGAGGCTTGCGTAATCGAGGTTGAGCTCGCGCGCAAGCCCCGCTTCGGGCATGCCGGTCATGCCGACAAGATCGCATCCGTCGCGGCGCAGGCGCGCGATCTCGGCTTTCGTTTCCAGGCGCGGGCCTTGCGTCGCGCCATAGCAACCGCCATCGACCACCGCGACGCCCGATGCGTGCGCGGCGTCGAGCAATGCGGCGCGCAATGACGGCGTGTACGGTTCGGTCATGTCGACGTGCATGACTTCGGTGCCCTGCTCTTCGCAATAGGTGCCGATGCGACCCCAGGTGTAATCGATGATCTGGTCGGGCACGCCGATCGCGCGCGGTGCATAGCGTCCGGTGATGCCGCCGACCGCGTTGACCGCGAGCACGCGCGTGGCGCCGAGCTCCTTGAGCAGCCACAGGTTCGCGCGGTAATTCACCTTGTGCGGCGGCAATGAATGTTCTTCGCCGTGGCGTGCGAGAAATGCGACGCGATGCGCGCCGAGCATTCCGATGCGCACCGGCCCCGACGGCGCGCCGTAAGGCGTTGCCGCAGTCACCGCCTTATCACTTCCGAAAGCGGCCAGCTTGTAGAGGCCCGTGCCACCGATCACGGCCAATGCGACAGCACCGTCATCCTGCTTGCTCATGCTTCCCTCAGCGCGTAAATCGCCGGCAGGTTGCGGCCCTGTTCGTGGTAGTCCATGCCGAATCCGTAAACGTAGCGATCCGGCACGTCGACGCCGACGTAATCCGCGCGCATGCCAGGCACGCAGCGGTCGTGCCGCTTCCACGCAAGCACGGCGATGCGTACGTCGGCTGCGCCTTGCTCGCGGCACCACGCGCGGATCGCGTCAAGCGTGTAGCCCTCATCGAGGATGTCGTCCGCCAGCAGCACGCGCCGTCCTTTCAATGGTGTCGAAGGCCGGTGCTTCAATTGCAGGTCGGTGCCCGAGGTGTTGCCGCGATAGCGCGTCGCATGCAGGAAATCGAATTCCATGTCGAGTGCGTTTCCCTGCCCCAAAGCGAGCGCAAGCTCGGCTGCGAACAGCATACCGCCGTGCATTACCGTCAGCAGCACGGGACGCGCAGCCGCGTCGACATTGCCGGCGTAGTCATCGCGAATTGCGCTCGCCATGCGCGCGATGGCAACATCGATGGCGTGGCGATCGTGCAGCAGATCCGAATGCGCGAGCGCGTCGGCAAGGTCGTGTTGCATCAGGCCGCCCCGAAGCCATCAGCGGACAAGGTCGCAATCGCATGCGCATGTCGCGGATCGGATTGCAGCGCATTCCAACTGGTTTTGCCGCGACCGAACAAGGACGCGAGCGCATCGACCCGCCGCGCGGAGCGCTTGTCCATCGCCGTCAGCGAATCCGGAACCAGTTCGGGCGCGCACACGAGAACCGCATCACAACCTGCATCGAGATGCGCATCGATGCGCGCGGCGATGCCACCTGCCGAATGCGCCGCAGCCATGCCGATATCGTCGGAGAACACCACGCCGCGAAAACCCATGTCCGCGCGCAAAATCTCGTTGATCCAGCGCGGCGAATAACCGGCCGGCTCCGGCGCGACCATCGGATAAGTCACGTGCGCAAGCATTATCGCTTCGGCACCAGCATCGATGCCTGCGACGAATGGAACGAGGTCATCCACGCGCAAGGTGTCCAGCGAACGCGGATCGGTCGCGGCATCGAAATGCGTGTCTTCGAGCACCGAGCCGTGCCCCGGAAAATGTTTCAGCGTCGCTGCCATGCCGGCCGCGTGCATGCCGCGCACGTAGGCGCGCGTGAATTCGGCGACAATCGCCGGATCGGCGGAAAACGCACGGTCGCCGATCGCTCGATTGCCGCGGCCCAGGTCGACCACGGGCGCAAAACTCAGGTCGACATCGAGTGCGCGGATTTCGCTGGCCATCAGCCATGCGTGCTCCTCGGCAAGCGTGAGCGCTGCATTCGTATCGTGCGCGTACATGCGGCCAAATCCGTCGAGCGACGGTAACGATGCAAACCCTTCGCGAAAACGCTGCACGCGACCGCCTTCCTGATCGACACACAGCAATTGCGGACGCGGTGCGGCCGTGCGGATTTCCGCAACGAGTTCGATCAACTGATCGCGCGATGCGTAATTGCGCGTGAACAGGATCACGCCGCCGACCGATGGATGCTGCAGCCAGTCGCGTTCCTGCGCATCAAGTTGCAGGCTGGCGATGCCAATGACCAACATCAGGACTTCTCCTCGGGATGCCATAGCGAATACGGTCGTTCAGCCAAGGCGAGATTGCAATAGCGCAGTGCATCGGTGACTTCGCGACCGACCCAATCAGGCTTGTCGAACAGCGTGTCGGCACTGGGCAGTTCGATCTCGGCGACGATCAAGCCCGCGTTCTCGCTCTCGAAGACATCGACTTCCCACAGGAAACCCGCATGCGTGACGTAGTGGCGGGTCTTGTCGATCAGGCCACCCACGCAGAGCTTGAGCAAGGCTTCGGCATCCGCCATCGAAATTGCGTATTCGAACTCTTGCCGGGTATGGCCAAGCTCGCGCGATTTCACGTTGAGGAATGCATTCTCGCCGGCGATGCGCACGCGCACCGACGCGTTCTGCGTGCCATTCCGCAGCGCCGCCATGTCGTTGAGATAGCCCTGCGCCATCCGCACGGATTTCGCGACATTGCTATGCCAGCCATCGCTGATCACGGCGAATTTGCGTTCGATTTCGATGCCCATCATTCGCGTCCTAGGCTAAGAATCATTTCTCGAACAAGGCAATGCTTTCAACGTGCGCGGTGTGCGGGAACATGTCCATCACGCCGGCAGCGCATAGCTTGTAGCCGCGTTCGCGCACGAGGAAGCCCGCGTCGCGCGCGAGCGATCCAGGATGGCAGGACACGTACACGATGCGGTCGATCTTCTTGAGCGGCAATTGCGGCAGCAAGGCTTCGGCACCCGAACGCGGTGGATCGAGCAGCAGTGCATCGTAATGATCGTTGATCCACGGCTCGTACGCGGGCGACGACGCGAGGTCCGCCGTATAGAAACGCGCATTGGCGATGTCGTTGCGCTCTGCATTCGCACGCGCCCGCGCGACCAGTCCCGCCTCGCCTTCGACGCCGACGACTTCGGCAACGCGACGCGCGATCGGCAAGGTGAAATTGCCGAGCCCGCAGAACAGATCGAGGATGCGTTGATCGGGTTTTGGATCGAGCAATTCCAGCGTGCGCGCGATCATCTTAGCGTTCATGCCGGCATTGACCTGGATGAAATCCAGCGGCTGGAACGCGAGCCTGACATCGTATTCCGGCATGACGAATTCCAGTGCAACCGCTTGTTCCGGCCACAGCGGCCGCACTGAATCGATGCCGCCCGACTGCAGCAGCACGGCGAAATCGTTGGCCTTGGCGAATGCAATCAAGATCGCCTGGTCGGATTCGGACAGCGGTAGCAGATTGCGGAACACCAGTGCGACTTGTCCGTCACCATCTGCGCGATCACCCTCGCTCTTTTTATGGCTCCCGATTCTATCGGCCCCGCTTCTATCACCAACGATGAACTCGATCTGCGCGATGTCGCGCTTTCCATCGAGCATGTCGATCATCACGCCGATCGCGCCGACTTTCGTTCCGATTGCAGGCACCACGGTTTCGCAGCGCTGGATGTCGGCAACAAAACGCGGATCTTCCTCGCGGAATCCGACCAGCGTTCGCCCTTTTTTCTCGACGTAACGCACCGATAACCGGCCCTTGCGCCGATAGCCCCAAGGTTGGTCGGTGAGTGCTGGCAACACGCGCTGCGGCGCCACGTGGCCAATGCGTTCGAGGTTCTCCAGCAGGACGCGCTGCTTGG
Source organism: Lysobacterales bacterium (assembly GCA_038226665.1). Taxonomy (GTDB): domain Bacteria; phylum Pseudomonadota; class Gammaproteobacteria; order Xanthomonadales; family Xanthomonadaceae; genus SZAS-103. The sequence continues at coordinate 37,816 of JBBRQI010000012.1, forward strand.
CCTCGATCTGCTTTGGCGCATCCAAGTGCTGCAGCACGCATCCCGAGCATTGCCCGAAGTGTGCGCACAGCGGCGTCACTCGATCGGCCGATTCCCGCAGCACCTCGATCGCGGAGGCTTCGTCGAAATGGCGATGACGCGCGGTTGGCCTTGCGACCACACGCTCGCCCGGCAGCGCGCCGCGCACGAACACGGCCTTGCCGTCGAGACGCGCAACGCCGCGGCCATCGTGCGTCAGGCCGTCGATCTCGGCTTCGAAGGGGTCACGGGAAAAACTGCTGCGGGCCACGGATTCTGATCGAACAAGCGGGCGCGTATTGTAACCGCCATGGATGGCGGTCGTTCTTACCCATGCTGCGCCCGCGACATTTGTCCATTCATGGACAGCAGGAATGCCAAGGACGCAGGAGCGGATCCCAGTCAGGAACAATTTCCGGCGCGCATGCTATGCGTGGAGCCAAGAACTGGCTGATTATTTTTGCTTCCATGCTCCACCCGCATCCTGATACCACCAGCCCGCGTGCGCACTCGCGATCCACTGCTTCGCGAATGTCGCGCGGATCTGCGATTCCCATTCGGCGTGGCCGTTGGCGACGGCGATCTCGCGATACGCAGTCTGGCGATCGCGGTTGTCATCGGCAACGGACTGATTCACGGCGACGCGATTCTTGAGCGCGATTTTCGTCGCGTCGCGCACGCTGACCAAGCCGTCCTTGCTGAAGCCCAGCGCTCCTGCGTCGAACCATGGTTGCAGCGCGGACGAAAAGCGTTGCGCCATGCGCGCCTGGATCGCCTGGATCGCTGGCGTGCGGATGGTGATATCCGGAGCCGATTGCGCCTCGGCGGCGGGAATGACCAACGACAGCAGCATCATGCCAACCGAACCCTTCCCGCTGCCCTGATCGTCCTTGCCCGACGCGGGCGGCGGCGCAGGTTGATCGGCGGGACCGATCACCTTGTCGACGAACTCCTTCGCGGCTTCCTGCGCCTGCGCGGCGGGGAAATAGACGTTGATCGTCACGCATGCGGTCAACAGCAACACGGTGATCAGGCTTCCACCCAACAACTTACGTTGTTCGAACAGCTTGCGCACGATGTTCTCCTGGCTGATTTGGTTATGCGGATGCAACGAATCGATGCTGGCTCACTTGATGATGACCTTGCCCTGCGTGGCGGCTTGCAGGCGCGACACGAGTGTCGGCCAGTCCACTTCACGCGCGAAACCGATCACCGAAATATGCGGCAGTCCCGACCCTTCGACGATTGTATAGCCGGCACCGGCTGAACCGACTCCGTCCATGTGGCAGACGTTGTTGGTGAGCTTGCAGGCGAGGCCGAGCCGCGTATAGCCGAAATCCTGGAACAGCTTCAGCGCCTGCGACTGCAGGCCGCCAACGAAACCGCCGCCGCCGACATTGGACAGGTCGGTGATCGCGCGCTGGCTGATGCGCCGGCGATCCGGCGCGTTGTCGTCGCTGTGCAATTCGGCATCGAACGCGATCGGCGACCAGTCGAGCAGGCGCAAACCATGAATATGGCCATCAAGGCGGCCGGTGATCTGGCCGAAACCGAACACGCCGGTCAATGCCTTCAGGTCAAAACCCTTGATCGTCAGGTCGGCGTTCACGCTCGGGTCGGCTCCGAACGGGCGCTCCATCGCCAGCTTGTCGATCGCGAGCGTGCCACCGAAGACTTGCGCGGTCAGGCCGCCGTCGAAACTCAACACTTCGTTTTCATAACGCGCAGCCGGCAACGTGCCGTCGAGCGTGCCGCCGAAAGCTGGCCAGTCGAACGCCTTCGCGAGTTGCGCGACCTGAAGTTTCAGCAGCGACAGCCCCAGCACGAAGCGCGCGCCGTTGCCGGCATCGGGAGCGGTCAGGTCGAACTTGTCGAGTCGCAGCGTGCCGCCGAGCAAGGGGATCTCCGCCGACCCATCGAGTTGCAGCTTGCGCGCCTGGCTGCGCAGCGCGAAGTGCGTCGGCCCCAACGCGATGCCGAACAGCGCGCCACTGTTCCAGTGCAACGCAGTCGCGACGGATGCGGCATCCGCCGTCCAGCGCAGGTCGCCATCGAGTCCGTGCAAGGCGAAGCGCTGCTTGCCATCGATCGCATCCATGCCGATCAATTGCGCGTGCACGGCTTGCAACCCATCGGTGCCGCGCGTGAGTTCGACCTGCACGCCGCCGCGCAATTGCAGGCCGGCGAATCCGGCTGGCCCAAGCCAACCCGTCAGGTAGCGATCGCGCGCGGTACCGAGATCGTTGCTGTGCAGTTGCAGGTTCAGCGTGCGCAAGGCCCATGCTGACGAATAGCGCGCATCGCCCTTCGCGGTGAGCACCGCGCCATCATTCCAGCGCAGCGTCGGAAAAATCCAGTCGTTGTTGCCGGCCTTGCTTGCGCGGATATTTGCGGTCACCGATGTTTTCGGCAGCGCCGCATACAAACCGCCTGCGAGCAATTCGCCGCCACGGAACGTGATGTCCGCACTGATCGCCCGTTGCGCCGTACCTTGGCTGTAACCGAACTGCACATCAGCGTCGAGCGCACCGACCGCGATGCTGCCGTCCGGTGTTTCCAGCGCAAGTCCGCGCAATTGCAACGGACCTTGCACGATGATGAGTGAGCCGCGCGCCGGAACGCGTACGTCAAGGCGTCCATCCAGCGAACCCTTCTGCAATTTTCCGTCCGCCCACAACATCGTGGTGAACGCCTGCAACCACGCGGCCGGCACCTGCTCGAACAACAGGCGCGTGCTGTCCGGAGTCGCCGCGATGCGTTGCAGGCCAATCGCGCTGCGCCCGTCGGACAGGCGCGCCGTGGTCGAGCCCGTCGCAATCGCAAGCGTCAACCGCATCGGTTTCGCATTGCCCGCACGCGCGTCGCCATCGCAATGCCAGCCGCCCTTGCCGTCGCGCGTTAGCCGACACTCCCAATGCACCTTGCCGAATTTGTAGCCGTAGCGGGAGGCATCGATGGTGTCGGCATCGATGCGCAATGTTCCATTGGATGTCGCATCCGGCCAATCAAGCTGTGCGTGCAGGCCATGGACCGTCGCAACGGCAGAACGCATGGAGTCCGCGCGCAACGCAAGCGTCCGCGCATGGCCAACGACAGGAAGCAACACCAGCGCCAGGGCGGCGATGTGCGGCAACCCTGTCGTTGAAGCGTCGTGGTTGCGTAGTGTGGTCGCGCGCAGCATGCTTGAGCAGTGTGCCATCCAAGTTGCCCGCGATGAACCCCATACGCCTGTTGCTCGTCGAGGACGACGCCGTGAGCCGCGGCTTCCTCACGCTTGCGCTGCAATCCATGCCGGGAACGGTCGTGGACACGGCCAACAACGCCGCGCAGGCGCTCGCGCATGCACACTCGCGCGAGGAATCGCACGCGCTGTGGTTGCTCGATGCCAACCTGCCCGATGCGAGCGGCGAACAATTGCTCGACGCGCTGCGCGAATTGCGCCCGGACGTGCCTGCGCTGTGCCTGACGGCCGAGGTGCAGGCGGAACGACTCGCTCTGTTGCGGGCCGCCGGTTTCGTCGAGGTGCTGCAGAAACCCCTCGCCATCGCCACGTTGCATGCAGCGGTGCGTCGTGTCCTTGGCATGCAGCACCAGGCAGAGCACGACGGCATGGTCTGGGACGACGCGCAGGCGTTGCGCGCACTTGGCGGCAACGTGGCGGCGATGCAGGCGATGCGCGGACTGTTCATTGCCGAGTTGCCCATCCAGTCCGCCGCAATCCTGCGCGCGATCGCTGCCGGCGACACGGGCGTTGCACGCGCCGGACTGCATCAGCTGAAGGCGAGTTGCGGTTTTGTCGGCAGCTTGCGCTTGCTTGACGCCGTGCGCGGACTGGCGGATGCGCCTCACGACCCGCGCTGCGCCGAACAGTTTCGTATCGAAGTCGCCGCCGCACTCGACGCGGCTCACTCGGGGCCTTGATCGCCGATATCGGACGCCGCGCCGCGCGGATCCAGCCGCGCGAATTCCGCGAGCAATCCCCACGAACGCAAGCCCCGAGCGCCAAGGTGATGCGCGATCAACGCGCGCAAGGCGATCCTCTGTTCGCGCAATTGCATGTCCGACGGCGTTGCATCTTCGGCGAGCGCGAGCAATGCCGAACCACTGATGCCGCCGGCACCAGGCGCCGCGGCACCGCGCGATGCCGGATCGCGCACGCGGTACACGCCGTGTTCCGGGTCGATGCGATAACGCGCTGCCGCGTCCAGTGGTACGTCGTCGGCATCATGCCGCAGGTCGACGGCATAACCGAGCGCATCGAGCAGGTCGCGCTCGAAGCGACGCAGCGTCCATGCGAGCGACTGCGTGGCAGCGAGTTCGTCGAGCGCGTCCGCAAAGCGCAGGAACAATTGCGGATGCGCGTCGTTGCGCGGCAACAGGCGCCAAGCGAGTTCGCTGAGATAGAAACCGGCGAGCAGCGCATCACCGACCAGCGCCGGCACATGGCCGCTGGCTTCGGCATGGCGCAGTTGCGCGAGTTCGCCGCGTTGCAGGTAGTCCACGCGGATGCGTTGCAAGGGTTGCAGGGCCGCGCGTAGCGGCTGCTTCTTCGCTCCCTGCACTCCGCGCGCGACGACGCCGATGCGCCCGTACTCGTGGGTGAACAGTTCGAGCAGCAGGCTGCTCTCGCGCCAGCGCGTCGCGTGCAGCACGATCGCCGGCTGACCGAGGACGCGCATCCTCAGTCGGTGTAGCCGAACTGGTTGAGCGCAGCGACATCGTCGGCCCAGCCTTCGCGCACCTTGCACCAGGTTTCGAGGAAGACCTTGCGGCCGAACAATCGTTCCATGTTCTCGCGTGACGCGCGGCTGATCTGCTTGATGCTTTCGCCGGCCTTGCCGACCATGATCGCCTTCTGGCCTTCGCGCTCGACCCAGATCGTGGCGGCGATGCGCAGCATCCTGCCGTCCTCGTCGAAACGATCGATCGAGACCGTCGCCGAATACGGCACTTCTTCGCCGAGCCGCAACATCAGTTGCTCGCGCACCAATTCGGCAGCGAGAAATCGCTGGCTGCGATCGGTGATTTCGTCCTCGCCATAGAACGGCTCGGACTCGGGCATCAGCGCGATCAGCTCTTTCACGAGCGGTTCGAGCCCCTTGCGCTTGAGCGCGGACAACAAGTGGACGGCCTTGAACGCGCGGCCCTTGGTGCATTCGGCAATGAATGGCAACAGGTCCTGCTTGAGCTTGATGCGGTCGATCTTGTTGATGATCAGGAACGTCGGTACCTTCGCATCGGCAAGCGCGGCGTAAGCAAGGTCGTCGTCCGCATTCCAGCGACCGGCTTCGATCACCAGCAGCGCAGCGTCGACATCGGCCAGTGCGCCACGCGCGGCGCGATTCATGTAGCGATTGATCGCGCGCGTCTGCGTGCCATGGATGCCGGGCGTGTCGACAAGCAGCAATTGGCCTTCGGGAAAACTCGCGATGCCGAGCAGCCGGTGCCGCGTGGTCTGCGCTTTCGGCGACACGATGCTCACGCGCGCGCCGACGAGTGCGTTGACGAGGGTGGACTTGCCGACATTCGGGCGACCAATCACGGCCACCGTGCCGGCGCGATAGGGTTCCGTGCGATCCGGATCCGAGCGATCTGGATCCGTGCAATCCGGATCCGAATGATCGCGGCCGGGTCGATCAGGGTCAACCACGCTTCAATTCCTTTGCCACATGTAGCTCCAGTTGTTCCAGCAATGCCGCCGCCGCCTGTTGCTCGGCCGTACGTCGCGAACCGCCAACGCCTTCAGCCTGCAATGCCGGGGCGCTCGTGCCCGCACGGATGCGGAAGCTGCGCTCGTGTTCCTCGCCCATGGTTTCGATCAGTTCGTAATCCGGCAGCGACAACTGGCGTGCCTGCAGCCATTCCTGCACGCGGGTCTTGGCATCCTTGTCGACCTTGCCTGACGGCAAAGCCTCGATGCCCGGCTGGAACCACGGCAGCACTACGTCGCGGCATGCCGCGTATCCGGCATCGAGATAGATCGCCGCGACGATGGCCTCAAGCGTGTCGGCCAGGATCGAATCGCGGCGGTGGCCGCCACTCTTCATCTCGCCCGGGCCCAGTAGCAGGTGTTCTCCGAATCGCATGTCTCGCGCCAACCCCGCCAGGGCCGATTCACGCACGAGCTCGGCGCGCGCGCGGGTCAAGGCACCTTCGTCGGCTTTCGGCCAGCGTTGGTACAGCGCATCGGCGACAAACAGGTTGACCAGCGCATCACCCAGGAATTCGAGCCGCTCGTTATGGCGCGGCCCGGCACTGCGATGGGTCAGGGCCTGCCGCAGCAGGCCTTGATCGGAGAAAGCATGGTGCCATGGATCATTGGTCGGCACCGGGCTTCACGGGTCCAGTACTCACTGTTTTTTCGAAATGCCCAACGAGAAAAATATTGTAAACAAAGGGCTTGCGCACTTCATACACAACACTAAGCGTCAGGCCGTTCTGTTCGCGCTTGATCTTGATGTCCTTGTAATCGACCGTATCGACATAGCCGATCTCGAAATGCCGGGAAATATGGTCGCGAATGGTGTGCTCGTCAGCGGTCGCGATGCCCGGTTCCTTGATGACCCCTTCCATCGCTTGCACGATGCTGGAGTATTCGGTGTACATCGGAATGATCCGCATCGCGAAGTAGGCGACGCAACCCAATACCGCCAGCACCATGACGAAACCGATCAGGGTCAAACCTTGTTGTCCACGGCGCATATGCTTCTCCCCTAGTCCGACGTGAGTGTCAGCGGATGATAGTACCAATCCGCGAGCTGTCCATCTTCTTGGCATCCCAGTCGAAGTTCATCCAGACCAGCACCGCCTTGCCGACGACATTGCGCTCGGGCAGGAAGTGGCTCGGCCAAAACCGGCTGTCCTCGCTGTTGTCGCGGTTGTCGCCCATCATGAAGTAATAACCGACCGGTACGGTCCAGGTCCCGTTCGCGCGTTCGTCCTGGAACATCGGCGGAACGTTCATCGACAACACGGTGTGGCTGCGTTCGGGCAGATCTTCGCGCACCACCTGCGCGCCGGTCATGTTGCGGCCGCTGCCCTGGCCGAGATACGGCCCGATCTGCTCGCTGGTTACCGGCTGGCCGTTCACGGTCAGCTGGTAGTTGTGGTAGTCGATCACGTCGCCGGGCAGGCCGATCACCCGCTTGATCCAGACCTGCTCGGGCGCCACCGGAGGATGGAAAACGATCACGTCGCCGCGCTGCGGTTCGCCGACCGGCACGATCTTGGTGTCAAGCACCGGCAGACGCAAACCGTAGGCGTACTTGTTGACCAGGATGAAATCGCCGATCAGCAGGTTCGGCATCATCGATTCGGACGGAATGCGGTACGGCTCGCCAAGGAACGAGCGCACCAGCAGGATGATCAGGATCACCGGGAACAGCGAACGTGAATATTCGACGACAACGGGTTCACGGCGCTCTTCACCACCTTCCATCGCGCGCTTGCGCGCTGGCGCGAACAATACGCGGTCGATTAACCAGATCGCTCCAGTCAACGCAGTGAGTATGGTGAACAACAGGGCGAAGTCGTATCTCATTCCATCCTCGTTCGTCAGCGATTAGTTGTTGCTATCCACCTGCAGCACCGCGAGGAAGGCTTCCTGCGGAATCTCGACTCGACCGACCTGTTTCATGCGCTTCTTGCCGGCTTTCTGCTTCTCGAGCAGCTTCTTCTTGCGCGACGCGTCGCCGCCGTAGCATTTGGCGAGCACGTTCTTGCGCATCGCCTTGACCGTGCTGCGCGCGATCACCTGCGCACCAACCGCGGCCTGGATCGCGACGTCGAACATCTGCCGCGGAATCAGTTCGCGCATCTTCTCGGCGATCTCGCGGCCGCGGCGGTCGGCGTGCGAACGATGCACGATCAGGCTCATCGCATCGACCTTGTCGCCATTGATCAGCGTGTCCACGCGCACGAACGGGCCCGCCTCGAAACGCACGAAATGGTAATCGAGCGATGCATACCCGCGACTGACCGATTTCAACCGGTCGAAGAAATCCAGCACCACTTCGGCCATCGGCAGTTCGTAGCTGATCTGCACCTGCCCGCCGAGATACAGGATCCCTTGTTGCATGCCGCGCTTTTCCTCGCACAGCTTGATCACGTTGCCGACGTAATCCGGCGGCGTGAGGATCGTCGCCAGGATGATCGGCTCGCGGAACTCCTCGATCATGTTCACCGGTGGCAGTTTGGCCGGGTTGTCGAGAGTCAGGACAGTGCCATCCGTCCTGAGCACTTCGTACACGACGGTCGGCGCGGTGGTCACGAGGTTGAGGTCGTACTCGCGTTCCAGCCGCTCCTGCACGATCTCCATGTGCAGCATGCCGAGGAAGCCGCAACGGAAGCCGAAGCCCATTGCTTCTGAACTCTCCGGCTCGAAACGCAGAGCGGCATCGTTGAGCTTGAGCTTTTCCAGCGCCTCGCGCAGCGCCGGATAGTCGTCGGTCTCGACCGGGAACAGGCCCGCGAACACGCGCGGTTTCATTTCCTGGAAACCCGGCAACGGTTCCGCGGCCGGCAGGCTTGCGAGCGTCAGCGTGTCGCCGACCGGCGCGCCATGCACGTCCTTGATCGTGGCGTTGATCCAGCCGACCTCGCCGCCACCAAGTTTCTTCAATTCCTTGAGCTTGGGCGTGAATACACCGACCTTGTCTACCAGATGCGTGCGCCCGGTCGACATCACCAGGATCTTGTCGCCGGCCTTGATTTCGCCCTGCATGACGCGCACCAGCGACACCACGCCGAGATAATTGTCGAACCACGAATCGATGATCAGCGCCTGCAGTCGCTCGGTGTCGCGCGGCTTCGGCGGCGGGATGCGCTGCACGATTGCTTCGAGCACCTCGACCACGTTGAGGCCGGTCTTGGCGCTGATCGAAACTGCATCGTCAGCGTGGATGCCGATCACCGCTTCAATCTCGCCTTTCACTTTCTCGACATCAGCGGTCGGCAGGTCAATCTTGTTGATGACCGGGACGACTTCCAGGCCCATCTCGACTGCGGTGTAGCAGTTCGCGACCGATTGCGCCTCGACGCCTTGCGCGGCGTCGACCACCAGCAGCGCGCCTTCGCAGGCCGCGAGGGAACGACTCACCTCATATGAGAAATCGACGTGGCCCGGGGTGTCGATGAAATTGAGCTGGTAGGTGTTGCCGTCGCGCGCGGTGTACGGCAGCGAGACCGACTGCGCCTTGATGGTGATGCCGCGCTCGCGCTCGATCGGATTCGAATCGAGCACCTGCGCCTCCATCTCGCGCGCTTCAAGCCCGCCGCAAAGCTGGATGATGCGATCCGCGAGCGTGGACTTGCCGTGGTCGATGTGGGCGATGATCGAGAAATTGCGGATGAGTTGCATGGTCAGGCTGTATGAGCGGATTGCGACGGGCTGCGCGCGAAAGCCGAGCAGGCCAGGGAGGCCTGTTCGGCGGGAACCCGATCAACAGGGAAGTGAACGGCCAATTATCGCACAGCGATGCGGTCGCTGCCCCGATCCACATGGCCGGGAAGTGCACAAAGGCGCTGGAACGCTTGTAGCCGGTGATGGGTGCGATGAACGCCTGACGCCGGCGGCAAACCGTTGCGGCTCAGCCCTTTTCGATCGGCCCGAGCGCGATGAACCGCGTCTGCGCATCGCGGCGCACGAGCAGCATGACCGTATCGCCAGCCTTGGCCTGCGCTGCGGCGGCTGCAAACGAGGAAGCACTGCCGACGTCGCGATTGCCGACCCGCAGGATCACATCGCCGGCCTGCACGCCGGCACGCCGCGATACGTCGGCCGCAACGCGCGCGACCAGCACGCCCTGCCCGGCTTCGAGCTTTAGCGCCTTGCGTTGCTCGTCGGTGATGTCCTGCACCGCAAGTCCAAGATGCTCGGCGCTCGCGGCGGCGTGTTCTTTCTCAACGGCCGGCAATACTACGGACGCCGTGGATGAATCGGCGAGATTGTCGAGTACGACCGGCAATTCGAGCATCTTGCCGTCGCGGCTCAAGCTGATCTTCGCGCGGCTGCCCGGCGGCAGCGAACCAACCAAAGGCGGCAGGTCGGCCGAGCTGTCGAGCTCGACGCCATTGAACGCGGTGATCAGATCGCCGGCCCTGACGCCGGCTTTCGCAGCCGCGCTACCCGGTTCGACTTCGGCGACCAGCGCGCCGCCACTGCGCGACAGGCCCATCGCGTGCGCAAGTTCGGTGGTCACTTCCTGGATACGCACGCCGAGCACGCCGCGACTGACCTTGCCGGTCGCCTGCAACTGCGTCACCGCGTTCATCGCGGTCTCGATCGGAATTGCGAAGCTCACGCCCATGTAGCCGCCCGAGCTGCTGAAGATTTGCGAGTTGATGCCGACCACTTCGCCGCGCGTGTTGAGCAGCGGGCCGCCGGAATTGCCGCGATTGATCGGCACGTCGGTCTGGATGAAGGGCACGTATTGCTGGCTCGGGTCCAGCGAACGACGGCCCACGCCGCTGACGATGCCCGCAGTCACCGAATGATCGAGCCCGAACGGCGAACCGATCGCGACTACCCACTGCCCGGGCTTCAGCGATTTCGCATCGGCAAGTTTGAGATAGGGAAGATTCGTCGCCTGCACTTGCAGCAAGGCGACGTCGGACATCGCATCGCTGCCGATCACTTTCGCGGTGAATTCGCGGCGGTCGGCGAGATGCACGATCACCCGGCCCGCACCATCGACAACGTGGCGGTTGGTGAGGATCTTGCCGTCGGCGGAGATCAGGAAGCCGCTGCCGATTGCGGTTCCCGCATCGTCCTTCGGAGTTGGCATCGGCATGCCCTGCTCGCCGAAGAAGCGCTTGAAGATTTCCGGCATCTGGTCGTCATCGGCGATCAGCGATTGCTTGTGCTTGCCGCCATCGTGGACTGCCTCGATGTTGACGACGGCGGGGCCGTCCTGTTCGACGAGATCGCTGAAGTCGGGCAAGGCGAGCGCGTTCGCGCGTGCGACTGGCGATGCGGTGGTGCTCGCGAATGCGATGGCGAAGGCTGCGGCGAGAACGGGTAAACGCGGGGAATGATTCATGGGCATGGGAATGATGACTGGTGGGTTTTGGGGGACGTGACGATCGACTGTCCGACTGTTGACCACGTTTTGCATTTCAAGTTTCAGGCAGGGCGTGATCGCACGCGTGCCGGTCGATGAACCGGATGCGATCCTGATGCACGCAATGCCTCAGTGCTGGCCACCTTCCGGCCACGCAACGGTGCGCACAGCTCCATCACCGTGATCGGACAAGTTCGCACCCGAAAGATTCGCGGCATCTTCGGCAAACACATCGTGGGTCGTGCCCGTCTTCTGGCGCTGCAGGTAGGCCTCGAGTTCGGGATCGATCGGATACGGCTGCGGAAATGGTGCGAAGACCGCGCGCACCGGCTGTTCGCGGAACAACACCGGATGCAAGGGCGAACGGAACGCAGTCACCACACCGGACTGCACGGGGATCGGCAACTTGATCACCGGCTCCGGCAACGGCAGCACGGTGCGCTGGATCGGCAATATCGGGGGAGATGTAGCGGCAGGCACCGCAGCAACCTGCTGCGCGGCTCGCCGTGGCTGGTGCGTCGCATCGAACACGAACATGCCGGCCACGACCAGCGATGCAGCAAGCGCCACGCCGCCGCCCCAGTGCAGCGCGCGACCGCGTTTCGGCGCGACCGTGGTTGTCGCAGCATCGACATCGATCGCGTGCGCGACCTTGTCGGCAAAACCGGCGGGCAATGACTGCGCCTGCCGCCGCATGCTCGACGACAATAATTGCCAGCGCTCCCAGCGCGCGCGCAACGCGCTGTCGTGGCTCAATCGCTGTTCCAAAAAACGCGCACGGTCGGCGTCGAGCTCGCCGTCCATGAAGGCGGACAGTTCCTCGTGGAGTTCGTCTTCGCTCATGGCCAGTTCGCTTATGCCCTGCCCGGTCACACGTTTGTCGTTCATGGCCGCACCCGTTCGGAATCCATCAGCGGACGTAATTTGAGGTCGATCGCTTCGCGCGCGCGGAAGATGCGCGAGCGCACGGTGCCAATCGGACATTGCATGCGTTTGGCGATCTCCTCGTACGAAAGACCATCCATTTCGCGCAGGGTGACCGCGACGCGCAGTTCCTCGGGCAGTGCAGACACCGTATCGGAAACCGTTCGCTCAATCTCGTCGCGCAGCAGTTCGTGCTCCGGCGTATCGAAATTGCGCAGGCGATCGGCGCTGCCGAAATGGACCGCGTCCTCCGCGTCGATGTCATCGGCGGGCGGGCGACGGTTGCTGGCGACGAGATGGTTCTTGGCGGTGTTCACGGCAATCCGATAGAGCCAGGTGTAGAACTGGGCATCCCCGCGGAAGTTCGCCAATGCCTTCCAGGCACGGACAAACGTGTCCTGCGTGACATCCTGGCACTCACTCCAGTCGTGTATGTAGCGCCCAATCAAGGCCGCAATCCGATGCTGATACTTGCGTACCAGCAGGTCGAACGCAGCCCTGTCTCCGCGCTGTACGCGCTTGACCAGTGCCTGGTCCAGTTCGTTCTCGCCCATCCGCACCGGTTCTCTTTTGCGCGGCCCTGGGCCGCAATCATTGACCGACACTTGCGGCAAAAGTTCCGCCGCATCCGCTTCGGGCGCAAACGCTTGTGGCAACGCGTTCCGGCCCTCATGCACAGCCTTTCGGGCGTTCGACGCGATGCGAGCCATGGCTCGCAAGCATGGCGTCTCACCCAACCCGGATGATACGGTCATTCTTTCCGCACCGAATGGACCACACGTCATGCTCTTCGACGGACTCCGCTTCCAGCACTGGCAGACCGAACTGCGTCCCGATGGCATCGTGGTGCTGAGCCTCGATCGCGCCGATGCGCCGGTCAACGCGATCGCGCAGGCCGTGCTCGACGAACTCGAGCAAATCGTCGAACGCATCGCCATCGAGCCGCCGAAAGCGGTGGTGATCCATTCGGCCAAGCCGGGCGGCTTCGCGCCGGGCGCCGACATCAAGGAGTTCCAGTCGTTCGACGCGACCGGAAGAGTCGAGGACGTGCTGCGTCGCGGCCAGGGCATCTACCAGAAGCTTGCGAGCCTGCTGATGCCGACCGTCGCCGCGATCCACGGCCATTGCATGGGCGGCGGCACCGAACTCGCGCTCGCATGCCGTTATCGCGTCGCCGCCAACACACCGGACACGCGCATCGCGTTGCCTGAAATCAAGCTCGGGATCTATCCGGGGTGGGGCGGCAGCGTGCGATTGCCGCGCCTGATCGGTGCGCCTGCCGCGATGGACCTGATGCTGAGTGGTCGCAGCCTTTCGGCGAAGGCCGCGCTCGCGATGGGAGTCGTTGACAAGGTCGTCGAACCCGCGCTGTTGCTGGATGCGGCGTTCGCGCTTGCCGGCCGCCGCACAGCGCGCCCATTCAAGATGCGCATGCTCGGCTGGGCCACCAACACCTGGCCTGCGCGGCAAATCATTGCGCCGATGCTGCTCAAGCAGGTCGCGCGCAAGGCGCGCAAGGAACACTATCCGGCGCCGTATGCATTGATCGCGACATGGAAACGCAGCGGCGGTGGCGGCATTGAATCGCAATTGAAAGCCGAGGCGCGCGCGGTCGCGAGGCTCGCGAAGACCGACACCGCGCGCAACCTGATCCGCGTGTACTTTTTGCAGGAGCGTCTGAAAAACCTCGGCGGCAAGGACGGCATCGACAAGAACGGTGGCATCAAGCACGTGCACGTGATCGGCGCGGGCGTGATGGGCGGCGATATCGCCGCATGGTGCGCGTACAAGGGTTTCGACGTCACCTTGCAGGATCGCGAGATGCGCTATATCGAGCCTGCCCTGCAACGCGCGGATGCGTTCTACGCGAAGAAGGTCAAGGACGATGCGAAACGCGCCGAGACCCGTGCGCGCCTGCAGTCCGACGTCGGCGGTGCCGGCGTTGCGAAAGCGCAACTGGTGATCGAGGCGATCTACGAGAACCTTGAAGCCAAGCAGGAATTGCTCGATTCCATCGAGGGGCAGATCGCGCCCGATGCACTGATGGTATCGAACACCTCATCCATTCCACTCGATGCGCTCGGCGCGAAATTGCTGCAACCCGAACGCTTCGCTGGCCTGCACTACTTCAATCCGGTCGCATTGATGCCGCTCGTCGAGATCGTCCGCCATGCCGACATTGCGCCAGCGACCGAACAACGCCTCGCCGCGTTCTGCCGCGCGATCGACAAACTGCCAGTGCCGGTCGCGGGCACGCCGGGCTTCCTCGTCAACCGCATCCTGATGCCGTACATGATGGAAGCGATGACCGCCTACAGCGAAGGCATTCCCGGGCCGGTGATCGACAAGGCCGCCGTGAAATTCGGCATGCCGATGGGCCCGATCGAACTCGCCGATACGGTCGGCCTGGATGTCGCCGCAAGCGTCGGCAAGATCCTCGCCGAATTCCTGAAACTGCCAGTGCCAACTGGGCTCGAGGAAAAACTTGCCGCGAACCAGCGCGGCCGCAAGGACGGCCAAGGCTTCTACAAATGGGAAAACGGCAAGGCGTTGAAACCCGAAGTGCCGGCTGGTTATCAGGTTCCGGCCGATCTCGAGGATCGCTTGATCCTGCCGTTGCTCAACGAGTCGGTCGCGGCTTTGCACGATGGCGTCGTCGATGATGCCGATCTACTGGATGCCGGGGTGATCTTCGGAACCGGGTTTGCACCATTTAGCGGCGGCCCGATCAACTACGTTCGCAGCATGGGCGCGGACGTGTTGCTTGCGAAGTTGCAGGCGCTGCAGGCGAAACATGGCGACCGGTTTGCGCCCCGCGATGGCTGGAGCGACGCCACACTACGTTCTTGATCGGCATTGACCAGCTTTTCGCTGTTGAAAAGTATTTCCGCGAAACTAGAGAATGCTTTCAACTCTAAACGATCAATTCGTTCTGTTTGCCGTCACTTTTTCTCCGTCACTTCCTTCAAAACCTCAAGTATCGCGTCGATCACCGCTTGAGGCTGGGAATTCTGGATATCGTGGGTTGAATCGGGAACGGGTCGCAAAACGCCGCGCTTGGACAGCGCAGCAAGCTGATCGGCGAATGCGGCATGAACGCGATTCAACGCGGCCCTATGCTCCGGGGCTTCATCGGCCCGAAGCTTCGTCGTAGGCGACGAGGTCAGCACGATCAACGGCATATCGCCGAACCAGCGCCGGGCGGCGATGACCTCATCAGTACTTGCATGCTGGTAGCTGTTCAACTCGCTGCTCGATGCTTGCTGATATCCCACCGACATCTGGTTCTTGTCGGACGCCGCGTTGAGCGCAGCACTGTAGTGCGGATCGTCGGGCGGAACACAGTTCTGGTAAATCTTCGATCCCTTTACGAAACCTGCTTCCGCCGCCTTGATGCATGCGCGTTGCTGTTCGAGATCTTTCGGGTCCAATGTGAATGCTTGCTCGTGGGTCGGTTGCTTCGGATCCAGTCGCCAGGAATTGTCCAGCCAAGTTTCTTCCGCCGAATCGACGAGCCCCATGCCTGCAACTTCGTCGAAATAGGTATCCGCATACAACCTGACGTACATGCCGCCTAGCGAGTGCCCGACCAGGATGTATGGCGGTTTGATCGCTGCAGCCTTCAAAAGGCGGTGGAGGTCGTCGACGATATTCGCACTGTCTGACGCGCGGCGGGCCGGATCGCTGTACCCCATTCCAGCGCGATCGTAAGAACACGCGCGCGTATGCGCGGCAACCGCGGGCTGCACGCGCGCCCATCCCGAGTTGTCGCCACCCAGGCCTGCTTCGAAGATCACGGTCGGCGATCCTTTGCCAAGGCAATACAGATTGAGCCTGCGACCCGGTTCCACTTCAACGAGGCGTTGCGCGTGCGTGTACGCAGGGTCGTCGATGACCGTCGTGTTTTTCGGGTTTCCATCTGCGGCAAAAGCCGATGAAGACACGAGCAGGGCAACGAAGATCGACTTGCGGAATTTGCTGTCGCCATGCATGAGTCCCACTCCCAATGGTCTACAGGCGGGCTCGAATCACGTAGGCACGCACGCAGACCAGCCAACATTTCTGTCGTCGACCGACAACCAGCTACATCGTCCCGGTCGGCTTGTCTGAATTGGTGATGCCGGCCAGCAGTGCTTCGACTTTGCTGCGCGCGGCCTCGCCTTCGGCGGAGTCGGCGAATTGCACGCCGATGCCGGCGGCGCGGTTGCCCTGCGCACCCGCTGGCGTGACCCACACCACCTTGCCAGCGACCGGCAGGCGCTCGCTACTTTCGGGCAGGGTCATCAGCACGAAGACTTCGTCGCCGAGGCTGTAGCGCTTCGGGGTCGGCACGAAGATGCCGCCGCCTTTCACAAACGAGAGGAACGCGTTGTACAGCGCATTCTTGTCCTTCAACGCGAGCGACAGGATGCCCTGCCGTGCTCCGCCTGCTCCCATCATGGTCCAGTCCTCCGTTAACGATGACCCACTGCGACCCACATGGATGTGGGAAGTGCCGACAGGCGCAAGGCACGCCCGCGGCGTTGTGGCGACGCACCCAAGCGCGCGAAGCGCCTGTAGCTTCAACCCAGTGTAACGCCGTCGATGCGGTTCGTGCGCGTCGCATCGGTCAAATCGCCCGCTCAAATCCCCCCGATCAAATCAGGCTGGACGCGCCGCGACCGCAATGCGCCAGTCGCGCAGCAGCCCGGCGAGAGCGAGATCACTGCGGATCGGCGAACGCAACAAACTGCGCGTGCGATTGGCTGCATCGAACCACGCGGACAGCTTCTGGAAATCCGGATTGGCCATCGCGCGCGTTGCACGTGGCGCAGCAGTACCGAACGCTTCGACATGCAGGTCGACCGCAACATCGGCCGCGAATGCGAGTCGCTGGTCGGCTTGCTCGTCGGCCAGCCATGCTGCTGCGACATCCAGCGCGCGCGCGCGACCCGTTGCTATCGCGGACAAATCCGCGCGCACGGAATCGCGCAGCGAGAGCAATCCTTCCTCGGTCCAGTGCGCGGCAAGACCCGGATGTCCGCGCGCCGCGGTCAACGCCGACTGCGCGACGGATTCGCCATGGCCGCGCGCGCGCAGCCACGCGAGCCCTTCCAGGGTCGATGGCGGGTGCAACTCGATGCGCTGGCAACGGCTGCGGATCGTCGCCGACAACTGCATCGGCGAATCGCAGAGCAACACCAAGTAGCGCTCGCGCATCGGTTCTTCAAGGGTTTTCAACAGCGCGTTGGATGCATTCTCATTCATCGCATTCGCTGGTTCGATGACTGCAACCTGCGCGCCACCGCGTTGCGAGGTGAGCGCGAACCAGCCACCGAGCTCGCGCATCTGATCGACCGTGATCACGCCGAACATCTTTGACGGCTTCGTCTTTTCGTTCATCTCATAACTGACGATCCGAAAATCGGGGTGACTGGAACGACCATTCGGATGCACGAGACTGCCGTCCGGTCGTACTTCGCGCGGATCGACTGGCGTGCGCGCCGAAAACAATTCGCAATTCCTGCAACGACCGCAAGCGAGACCATCGACGCGCTCGCGACACAACAACGTCTGCGACAACGCATCGGCGACGACTCGCTTTCCGATATGACGCGGCCCGCAGACCAGCAACGCGTGCGCGAGGCGTTCGTTCGCAAGCGCATCCAGCGCGCGGCGCAGCGGCGTCTGCTGCCACGATGCCAGCGCGTTCACATCCACGCGGCGATGGCCTGGTCGAGTTGTTCAAGCACCGCGCGCAGCACGACATCCTGCGAAGCGCCAGCATCGATCACACGAAAGCGTCGCGGTTCCGATGCTGCGCGTTGCAGGTAAGTCGCACGCACGCGCTCGAAGAAATCCTCGCGCTCGCTTTCGATGCGATCGCGTCCAGCGTCGCGCCCGCCAATGCGCGCATGGCCTTGGCGCACGTCGATATCGAGCAGGAAAGTCAAGTCGGGCTTGAAGCCGACGGCCCAGCGTTCGAGCTCGGCAATGCGCCCGGAGTCGAGGCCGCGTCCGCCGCACTGGTACGCGAAACTCGCGTCGGTGAAGCGGTCGCTGAGCACCCATGCGCCGCGCGCAAGCGCTGGTGCAATCGTTTCGCGCACGAGCTGCGCGCGCGACGCGAACATCAACAGCAATTCGGTTTCGGCGCAAAAAGTGCGTGCGGGATCGAGCAGCACGCCGCGTATCGCTTCGCCCACATCGGTGCCGCCGGGTTCGCGCGTCTGCACGACCTCGATGCCGCGCGCCTCGATCGCCGAACGCAGCGCAGACATCACGCTGGATTTGCCCGCGCCCTCGCCGCCTTCGAGCGTGATCAGCCGGCCTTTCACTGCGCCTGTTTCTCGCGTTGCAGTTTCACGTACCGGGCGACCGCTGCGTTGTGCTCGGCCAGCGTCGCCGAGAACACATGTCCGCCGCTGCCGCTCGCGACAAAATACAACGCATCGCCGGGCGCCGGATGCATCGCCGCCTGCAACGCGGCCCTGCCAGGCATCGCAATGGGTGTCGGCGGCAGGCCGTCGCGCGTGTAGGTGTTGTACGGCGTATCGACGATGAGGTCGTGGCGCGTGATGTTGCCGTTGTAGCTGCCGCCAAGACCGTAGATCACGCTGGGGTCGGTTTGCAGTTTCATGCCGGTCCGCAACCTGCGCACGAAGACCCCGGCGATTTTCGCGCGCTCGTCCGGCACGCTGGTTTCCTTCTCGACGATCGACGCGAGCGTCAATGCATCGTCAGGCGTCTTCAAAGTCAGCGCCGGATCGCGCTGCGTCCATGCATCGGCAAGCGCGCGATCCATCGCGTTTGCGGCGCGCGCGAGCAGGTCGATGTCGCTGCTGTCGCGCGTGTACGCGTACGTCTCGGGCAGAAAGCGCCCTTCGGGATGCCTGCCCATGCGACCGAGTTGCTGCATCAGCGCAACGTTGCTGGCATCGCGCAACAGATGGTGCAGCTTCGGCGCATGCATCAGCGCGACGCGCAGCTCGCGCATGTTCCAGCCTTCGACGATGGTGAAGTGGTACTGGATCACCTTGCCGCTCGCGATGTTGTGCAGCAGCTGGTCGGGCGTCATCTCCGGGGTGATCGCGTACTCGCCGATCTGCATCTTCGAACGCACGCCCATCTGCGCGGCGAGCAACTGCCACTCGACATCGTTGCCGGCATCGACGCCCGCCGTACGCAACGAGTCGACCACGCGCTGCAGCGATTCGCCGCGTGAAATCTCCACGCTGGCCGCGCTGCCGCCGACTAGCGTCGTCGTGAAGCGATGGTAATGCAGGTATCCGGCGCCCGCGGCAACGAGCGCAGCCAGCAGCCCAAGCTTGAACAGGCCGGATACGATGCGGGAGAACACGCCGCGTTTGGGTTTTTCTGTCACGCATCCTCCGGTGCATCGTGCATGCCATTTGCAGGATCGAAAGCCGGCTCGGCAGCGCCAAGCCGCTGTTGCAACGCGATTGCCTGCGCATGCAACGGCGACCAGCGCCGCGACCCCAGCACGGCAACGGGAAGGATACCGCGCACGGCGTTGCACAGGACGATCGCGTCGGCCGATTCGACATCGGCGCACACCAGCACGGCTTCTGCGGACTCGGCAACACGATCGAGGATCCAGCCGCGGCACACGCCCGCGATGCCGCAATCGGCAACCGGCGGCGTCAGCCAGCGTCCATCGCGCGAGACGAACAGGTTCGCGGACGTCGCGCTGATCACCCGGCCAGCGGTATCGCACTGCAGGCCGTCATGGATAGCCTGTCCGCCCGAATCGGCATCGTTCCATTCCGCGCGCGCAAGCACCTGCTCCAGCCGGTTGAGATGCTTGATTCCGGCGAGTCGCGGTTGGAGCGCGAGCGGCGTATTGCACCAGCGCAGGTTGAATCCGTCGCGAGGCGGCGGAACTGGTGCGTTCGACAACGACAACACGACTGTCGGGGGCGCATGCGTCGAGATGGCATACCCGCGTTCGCCGAAGCCGCGCGTGACAATCAGCTTGAGCACGCCGCGCGCGCAGCCGGTCGCCAGCGTATCGCATTCGCTGCGCAGGAAGCCAGGGTCCGGCGCAGCGATGCCGAGCGTCGCGCACCCGTGCAGCAAGCGCGCGATGTGCTTATCCCACCAGACCGGCGCGCCGCAGTGGATCAGCGCGGTCTCGAACACGCCATCGCCGTACGCAAGGCCGCGGTCGCGCGGATCGAGCGCATCGATGCGTCGCTCGCCACTGTAGATTTGCGCGATCACGTGCCTGCATCCAGCGCACGCAGCAATCCGCGCGCTTTCGCGCGGGTTTCGTCGAGCTCGAATTCCGCGACCGAATCGGCAACGATGCCCGCGCCCGCACGGAAATGCAGTCTGTCGCCGATCTGGCGGAAACTGCGGATCAGGATATTGAGGTCCATGTCGCCGTTGCGGTCGAGGTAACCCAGCGCGCCGGTGTATTCGCCGCGGCCGACGCCTTCGAGTTCGGCGATGATCTGCATGCAGCGCACCTTCGGACAACCGGTGATCGTCCCGCCCGGGAAGACGGCGCGGATCGCATCGGCTGGCGTCACCCCATCGCGCAATTTGCCGCGCACGTTCGAGACGATGTGGTGCACGTGCGCGTAACTCTCGACGACCATCAGTTCGTCGACTTCGACGCTGCCGGGCACGCAGACGCGACCGAGGTCGTTGCGCTCGAGGTCGATCAGCATCACGTGTTCGGCGCGCTCCTTGGAGTGGCCGATGAGTTCCTGGATGCGCATGTTTTCATCGTCGGCGACGAGGCGCGGGCGTGTTCCCGCGATCGGTCGTGTTTCGATGATTCCGTTGCGCACGCTGACCAGTCGCTCCGGCGACGAGCTCGCAAGCGCCCAATCCGGTTGGATCAGCGAGGCCGCGAACGGCGCCGGATTGGCCGCGCGCAAACGTTGATAGACGGCACCTGCCGCCGGCGGCTCGGTGAAGCGCGCGCCCCATGCGCGCGAAAGATTGACCTGGAACACATCGCCGGCGGCGAGATGCTCGTGCACGCGCGCGACGCCGTCGAGGAATCGTTGTGGTTCGTCTTCGTCGAGTACGGCCGGAGGGGTCCATGTCGGCAACGTGCGATCGCGGGTTGCGTGCAGGTCGTCGATGACCGTATCAAGCAGGGCCGCGAAGCCAGCTTCGGCAATCGCAAACAGCGTGCGGCGTTCGCGATCCCTCAGCAGCGCGCCAGGGCAACGCATGGCGAGCGCGGTCGGCAGCACGCCCGCATCAGGCGATGGAAGATGCAGGGTGGGTTCGACCTCGCCGACAAGCTCGTAACCCAGGTACAGCGCCCAGCCGCCGTGGAACGGCAGGTCGTCGTCTCGTCCGCGGTCCTGCTCGCGCCACGCGTCATCAAGCTGGTCTAAAAAACCGCCGGCCAGTGCGTGGCCGTCGAGCGTGGAGACGACGCCAGCAGAGTCGCTGCGGAATCCCGTACCATCGGCGACGAACAAGATGTCCCAGCGCGAACGCGGCGTACCGTCGGCGACGCTCTCGAGCAGCAACGGATAACGTTGCGGAAAGCAACGATGCAGCGCGAGCAGATCGGTGTCGCCCGGCAGCGTGCGCGTTTCGATCACGGACTGGTCTCGCGGACGGGGTTTTTGAAATCGATTCGCGCGTGTGCGTTTGGAAATGCTGCGCGCATGGTTTCAGATCGCGCGGAACACCAGCGTGCCGTTGGTTCCGCCGAAACCGAACCCGTTCGACACCGCGACCGAAATCTTTTTCTCGCGCGCGATGTTCGGGACATAGTCGAGATCGCAACCATCGCCTGGATGATCAAGATTGATCGTCGGCGGGATGATGCCGTGGTGCAGCGCGAGTACGCTGAAGATCGCCTCGACTCCGCCAGCCGCGCCGAGCAAATGGCCGGTCATCGATTTGGTCGAGCTCACCATCGTCTTGTACGCGTGATCGCCGAGCGCGCGCTTGAGAGCGAGCGTTTCGGCGAGGTCGCCGAGCGGCGTGGAAGTGCCGTGCGCATTGACATATTCGACATCGATTGCACCGATCTTCGCATCGCGCATCGCAATGCCCATGCAACGCGCCGGACCTTCGCCGTTCTCGCTCGGCGCAGTCATGTGGAACGCGTCCGACGTCGCGCCGTAACCGGCCAACTCGCAATAGATGCGCGCGCCGCGCGCCTTCGCCGATTCGTATTCCTCAAGCACGAGGATGCCGGCGCCGTCGCCGAGCACGAAACCGTCGCGATCGCGATCCCATGGTCGGCTGGCGCGGGTGGGGTCATCGTTGCGGGTGGACATCGCCTTCATCGCGCAGAAGCCGCCGACCGAGGTCGGGGTAGCGCCGTACTCGGCGCCGCCAGCGACCATGATGTCGGCATCGCCATACTGGATCATGCGCATCGCGGTGCCGATGCTGTGGTTCGAGGTAGCGCAGGCGGATACCGCAGAGAAGTTCGGGCCTTTGAGGCCTTTGATGATGCACAACTGGCCCGAAACCATGTTGATGATCGTCGACGGCACGTAGAACGGCGAGATCTTGCGCGGGCCGCCTTCGTGCCATGCGATCGAGGTTTTCTCGATGCCGGCGAGGCCGCCGATGCCGGAACCGATGATGGCGCCGGCGCGTTCGGCATTCGCGTCGGTGATTTCGAGCCCGGCATCCTGCATCGCCATGATGCCGGCGGCGACACCGTATTGGACGAACGGGTCCATCTTCTTGACGTCTTTGGGCGTGATGAACGCAAGCGGATCGAAACCGCTCACTTCGCCGGCGATTGTCGTCGCGAATCCGGTCGTATCGAAATGGGTGATCGGACCAATGCCCGAGCGACCGTTGACAATGTTGTCCCACGCGGTGGGCAGATCGTTGCCGACCGGCGAGACGATGCCCAATCCGGTGACCACGACGCGACGCTGGTTCATTCGATTCTCCCGCTGCGCCTGCGCGCACGCTTGTGTTCGTTGCACATCCGCATCGCGCCGCACAAATGCACAGGGCCGCGATGTGCGGCCCCGGCATGTTCATCCAGCCAAATGGCCGATCCCTTACGCAGGGACGCCCATCAAGATTTCACATGCGCCTTCACGTAGTCGATCGCCTGCTGCACGCTGGTGATCTTCTCGGCATCCTCGTCCGGGATTTCGCATTCGAATTCTTCCTCGAGCGCCATCACCAGTTCGACGGTGTCCAGCGAATCCGCGCCAAGATCGTCAACGAACGAGGCGTTCGTGGTGACGTCCTCTTCCTTCACGCCCAGCTGTTCAACGACGATTTTCTTGACGCGCTCTTCGATGGTGCTCATGGATTGACCTCAGTGATGAATTGCCAGCGGGCGTATTGTAGTGGAATCCAGCGCCCGCAACAGCCTTCGTCGCGCGCGCAGGTTTCGCGCCGCTTTTCGAGCATTACGCCATATACATGCCGCCATTCACGTGCAATGTCTCGCCGGTGATGTAGGCCGCGGATGGGCCCGCGAGGAATGCGACCGCGCGCGCAATGTCGGCCGGATCGCCGAAACGCCCGAGCGCGATCTGCGCGAGCATCGCTTGCTTGCCGGCATCGGGCAATGCGCGGGTCATGTCGGTGTCGATGAACCCCGGCGCGACCACGTTGACGGTGATGCCGCGCGAACCGATCTCGCGCGCCAGCGATTTGGAAAACGCGATGATCCCGGCTTTCGCCGCCGCGTAGTTCGTCTGCCCGGGATTTCCGGTCAGGCCGATCACCGATGCGATGTTGATGATGCGGCCACGACGCGCCTTCATCATCGCGCGCATCACCGCCTTCGACGTGCGGAAGACCGACGTCAGGTTGGTGTCGATGATCGCGTTCCAGTCCTCGTCCTTCATCCGCATCAGCAGGTTGTCGCGGGTGATGCCGGCGTTGTTGACGAGGATGGACACCGCGCCGAATTCCTTCGCGACCGCATCGATCAACGCATCGACCGCGGCACCATCGGTGACATTCAGCGCGCGCCCTGCTCCGCCATGCGCGGCAACGCGTTCGCCGATCGCGGCAGCGCCGGCGTCGGTCGTCGCGGTTCCGATCACGGTCGCGCCCTGCGCGGCGAGTTCGTCGGCGATCGCCGCGCCGATACCGCGGCTTGCGCCGGTGACGAGGGCGATTTCACCTGCAAGTGTCTGGTTCGTGGTCATGCTTTGAAATCCTCGCGTGCTGCGTTGAAATCCGATGGCGCGCCGATCGCGCGAGCGTCCAGCGACTTGTCGATGCGCTTGATCAAGCCGGCGAGCACCTTGCCCGGCCCGCATTCCACGACACGGGTGACGCCTTGCGCGGCAAGCGCCTGCACGCACGCAGTCCACCGCACCGGCAGATAGAGTTGCTTGACGAGGTTCGCCTGCAATTCTGCGACATCGGTACGCGCGGTCGCGTCGACGTTCTGCACGATCGGCAGCGACGGCGTATTCCATTGCATCGCGCTCATCACGTCGCCGAGTTGGCGTGCGGCATCGCGCATCAGCGGCGTGTGCGAGGGCACGCTGACCGCGAGTTTCACCGCCTTGCGCACGCCGCGTTCGGCGAGCAATGCGAGTGCGCGATCCAGCGCGATGGTATGGCCGCCAATCACGATCTGTCCGGGCGCGTTGTAGTTCGCCGGCACCACGACGTCGTCGCTGGAGACTTCGACGCAAACCTGTTCGACGAGCGCGTCGTCGGCACCAAGGATGGCCGCCATCGCGCCGGTACCGGCTGGCACGGCGGCCTGCATCAAGCGACCACGTTCGCGCACGAGCTTCGCGCCATCGTGCAACGACAACGCGCCGGCGGCCACCAGAGCGCTGTATTCGCCGAGGCTGTGACCCGCGAGCAATGTGGGCTGTGCGCCGCCCGTCGCCCACCACGCGCGCCACACCGCGATTCCGGCGGCGAGGAGTGCAGGCTGGGTGAATTCAGTGCGGTTGAGATCGGCTTCGGGGCCATCCTGCGACAGCGCCCAGAGATCGACATCGGCGCCGTCGGATGCTTCCGCGAATGTTTCACGCACGATTGGATGCACGGCCGCGAGTTCGGCGAGCATGCCGACGGATTGGGAACCCTGGCCGGGGAAGACGAAGGCGAGTGAGAATGCTGGTTGTGGCGAAGTCACACAGATTGCCTATGCCGAGTGATCAAGCAGACATGATATGCGACGCATGCGATGAAGCGTTTATCCGATCCGCACACTTAATACCGGATCAACTAATACCGAATCAACGCCGAGCCCCAGGTAAACCCGCCCCCGAACGCTTCCAGCAGCAACAATTGCCCACGCTGCACCTTGCCCGAGCGCACAGCTTCGTCGAGCGCCAGCGGCACCGAACCCGACGAGGTGTTGCCGTGCTTGTCGACGGTCACGATCACACGCTCCATCGGCATGTCGAGGCGCTTCGCCGTGGCCTGGATGATGCGCAGGTTGGCCTGGTGCGGGATCAGCCAGTCGATCGCGTGGCGGTCGATGCCGTTGGCCTCGAGGGTTTCCTCGACGACGGCGTCGAGCGTCTTCACCGCGACCTTGAACACTTCGCTGCCGGCCATCAGCACGCGCACCCCGGCATTCTTCTCGTCCATCTTGAAACCGGCCGAGACACCGACAGGGTTCCACAACAGCTGCTTGTAAGCGCCGTCCGCGTGCATGTGCGTGGAAATGATTCCGGTCTCGTCGTCGGCCTTCAGCACGACGGCTCCCGCGCCATCGGCGAACAGCACGCAAGTGCCGCGATCAGACCAGTCGAGCATGCGTGTCAGCGTTTCCGCGCCGATCACCAGCGCGGTTTTCACCGTGCCCGCGCGGATGAACTGGTCGGCGATGCTCAACGCATACATGAAGCCCGAGCAGGCGGCGTTGACGTCGAACGCCATGCAGCCGTTCGCGCCGAGCATGTTCTGCACGAGGCACGCTGTGGACGGAAAAATCAGGTCGGGCGTGGTCGTGCCGACGATCAGCAACTGCACGTCGGCGCCGTTGATGCCGGCCGCTTCCATCGCGCGCTTTCCCGCTTCGAATGCGAGATCACTGGTGGTCTGGCCTTCGGCCGCGACGTGACGCTGGCGGATGCCGGTGCGCTCGCGGATCCATTCGTCGCTGGTGTCGACGAACTGCGCCATGTCGGCATTGGTCAGCACCTTCTCGGGCAGATAACTGCCGGTGCCAGCGATGCGTGAATACACGCGCTGCGCCTGTTGGGTCACCGCGTTCTCCTTCGGGCAACAGTGCCGTAATCGACGCTTCGTTAGCGCACGATACGACCTATGTTATCGCGCTATCGCGCGAGCTGTTGCTAGCCTCGACCATCCTGGTCTCGCCAAGCAACCTCGCCACGGGCTTCCTGCCCGTGGCCTTCGAACTCGCGCGAGATGACATCAGTCATCTCGCAAACGCGAGTTTTCAGTCCTCGGCTTCGACCTGCGTCTTCGACTCGATGACCTGGCGGCCGCGGTAGTAGCCGTCCTTGGTGACGTGATGGCGGATGTGCGTCTCGCCGCTGGTCTTGTCGGTCGACAACAATTTGCCGGTCAGCGCGTCATGCGCGCGGCGCATGCCCTTGCGCGAAGGGGAGACGCGGGATTTCTGGACTGCCATGGTGATCTCCGGGAACGTTCTTGTACGTGTTACTTGGATTGTTTCAGTTTCGCCAAGGCGGCGAACGGATTCTTGGGTAAATCTTGATCGATCTCTGCAATGCCGTCCGACACTGCGTGCGAACAGGTCATGTCGACCGGATCGCTGCGCGGATCCATCGGCACCACCGGAATCGCAAGGATGAATTCGTCCTCGATCAGTTCCAGCGGATGGATCGTGCCATCGGCTTCGAGCTTCAACATTTCATACTCTTCCGGCAACTCGGCCTCCTGCTCATCGCGGGTGACCAGTGCCAGCCGTTGCACGATCCGCACCGGCAGCAGGAATCGCTGCAGGCTGCGCTGGCAAATCAGCGGCAATTCGGCTTGCGCGCGGATTTCCAGGTACGGTACGTTCAGCACGCCGCGATCGAACTCCAGCACGTACCGACAGTCGCTATCGGGCCGCTCTAGCGCATCGCGCAAGCGCAACATCGAAGCCAGCGGAACCGAACCCTCGAACGAGCGTCGCGCAGCCAGCGCGCGCCAAGCATCCAGCGTGTCGGGCAGGCTAGCGGACATAAGAGCGAGAGGATACAGGCCGGGAGCGGTTCGCGTCAATTCCAAGCCCCTGTATGGACTGGGGTTTGCAGCGCATCCGAGCGCTGGTGCAGACTGCCCGTCTTGCCGGACACGCATTGTCGGAGAATCGATCCGTGAGCGCCATCGCGTTCGTGATTGCCTTGCTCGCCGTGGTTGGCGGCGTGGGCCTGTGGTCGCATCTTCACGGACGCCGTCGCCGGCGCACCCTGACCCGTATCATGGACGACGCGGATGCGATGGAAACCCTGCTGCGGCGCACCCGCGAGCGCATGGGGGTGATGCAGACGGTGGTCGGCCGGATGCCCGCGGATATCGCCGCTGAAGCGCGCGCCTCGCTCGACAGCAATGATCGCTTGCAAGCAGGTTTCCGCGACCTGCTGCAACACCGGATGTGGTTGCAGCAGAACGTGGACACCGCAAGCCAGCAGACGCTCGACGAGGCCGCCGCAGCACTCCAGCGCGCCCGTGCGCGGATCGCCGCCGAGCTCGACCGGCTCGACAATGCCGGTGCCGAGCTCGATTCCGCGACCAGCCCGGCGATCGCAGCTGCGGGACGCGAGCCATCCGCGTTGCGCCGCAGTGGCGGTTGATTCGTGGCGGCCCAACCGCGACTGATCCTCGCCTCGACATCGGTGTATCGCCGACAACTGCTGGAACGGTTCGCCCTGCCCTACGCCGTTATATCGCCTGCGACCGATGAAACACCACTGCCGGGCGAAGCACCGCATGCATTGTCGGAACGGCTGGCGCGCGCGAAATCCGAAGCAGTAGCGGCGTTGCACCCGGACGCCTGGGTCATCGGTTCGGACCAGGTCGCCGAGCGCGATGGCATCCTGCTGGGCAAGCCCGGGGATCATGCCAACGCGGTCGCACAACTCAGCGCGGCATCGGGCCGCATGCTGCGATTCCACACGGCGGTGTCCGTGCGCTGCGTCATGGCCGATGTCGCACTGATCCATCGCGATGTCACCGAAGTCGCGTTTCGCGAGCTTGATGACGACACCATCGAACGTTACCTGCGCGCGGAGCGTCCCTACGACTGCGCCGGCAGTTTCAAGTCCGAAGGCATGGGCATTGCCTTGTTCGAATCGATCCGCAGCGATGATCCGACCGCTTTGATCGGACTCCCGTTGATCGCGCTTGCACGCATGCTGCGCGCGGCGGGTTTTGCGGTGCCATAAGCCTCCGACGCGAGGCGATGAGTCGTCACTTCAACGCAGCGACAGCCTTTCTCGAATAACCGAAATAATCGTTCTCCGGCGACACCATCGACGCGGTGCGAAATCCGGCAGCCAGCAAGCGCGCGCGGATATCCCGACCGTAATCGCGGAACACGAGCACCTTGTCGCGGCCTTTGATGCGATCTCCATGGAAGGCCGGAGGCAGCAGATGGACGATCTTTCCGCTCTCCTTCCGCGCCCGCTCCACGGTTTCGGCGGCATCGGTGAGCGGCACCGTGAAGATCAGCAAACCACCGGGCTTGAGCACGCGATGGATTTCGCGGAAACCGGCCATGTCATCGGGAACATGCTCGAATACTTCGGTGGATGTGCACAGCTCGAGCGATTCGTCGGGAAGGCTCAGGTTCTGCACGTCCTCGCAGCGCACGTCGTCGCGAAAAGTTCCGGGAGCAATGCCTTCGAAATATTCGCTAGCGACCACGTTGCCGAACGTTCGCCGCAAATAGCCCAGCAGCGCCCCACGCGACGACATTTCGTAGACGTGCGCGTTGCGTGGAAGCGACACGTGTTGGACTGCCTCGATCACCGCCAGATGGACTGGCGTCGCGCGGCACCTCAAACAGCGAACCGCAGTTTCATCGTCGGCCAGCCTGACGAACCACCGTCCGCTGCAAGCCGGGCATGGCCGACGCTTGATCGCGATGCTCTTCACGCGGATCGATGGGAACACACTGCATCCTTCAATAGCCTTGGCCAGCAAGGCCAATCTTGCCATTCCGGCCGGCACTTGAGCAGGTTGTTGAAAGGGCTTTCCCGCTCTTTTTCAATCGCACGGTTGCAGCAAAGCTTCACGCGATTCTGGCCTTTCATACTGACATGCGCACACAACAGCGCGACCGCAGTCGGGTCGCGATAGACTCGCCACACGACGACCACCGGCACCGCGCATGCACGCCCAAGCCAGCGTTCCACCCATCCTGACCGAACCCGCGCGCGCCGCCCTGGCCGCTGCAATCGTACAGGTCAACAAGCTCGTGCTCGGCAAGCCACGCGAGATCCGCCTCGCCTTTGCCTGTCTGCTCGCTGGCGGGCACCTGCTGATCGAGGATTTGCCGGGTCTCGGCAAAACCACGCTCGCGCATGCCTTGGCGGCGACCGTCGGCCTGGAGTTCCAGCGCACCCAATTCACCTCCGACCTGTTGCCATCGGACATCCTCGGCGTATCGGTGTTCGACCAGACCCAGCAGCGCTTTCACTTCCATCCAGGCCCGATTTTCACCCAGTTGATGCTTGCCGATGAAATCAATCGCGCACCGCCGCGCACGCAGAGCGCCTTGCTCGAAGCGATGGCGGAACAGCAGGTCACCGTCGATGGCACGACGCATGCGTTGCCGCAACCGTTCTTCGTGATCGCCACGCAGAATCCGGTCGATCTCGCCGGCACCTATCCGTTGCCGGATTCGCAGCTCGACCGCTTCCTGCTGCGCCTGTCGCTGGGGTATCCGGACGCGCGCGCCGAACGCGAGATGCTTTCGACCGTAGACCGCCGCGACCTGATCGCGCAGGTCAAGCCGCAACTTCAATCCACCGACGTGCTCGCGCTGCGCGATGCGACCCTGCACGTGCACGCGAGCGAGGCATTGATCGGGTATGTGCAGGAGCTGGTGTCGCAGAGTCGTCGGCATCCGGGCGTGAAAGTCGGATTGTCGCCGCGTGCCGGCCTCGCGCTGCTGCGTGCCGCGCGCGCGCAGGCATTGATCCAGGGTCGCGACCACGTATTGCCCGACGACGTGCAAGCGTTGTTCGCCGAGATCGCATCGCATCGGCTCGTGCCCGACGGCGACGACAACGGCCGCGAACGCCTCGCCCAGCAAATCCTGCACACGGTCGCGGTGGACTGAGGCATCGCGATGGTTTCCGACGCGCAAGGATTCCGCGCGCTGGCTTTCGTCAGGAACTGGCGCAAGCGCGCGATCGGCTTCACGCGCCCGCGTCGCATCGAAACCTTGCCGGTCGCGCTGAATCGACGGCGCATCTACATCCTGCCGACGCG
Source organism: Lysobacterales bacterium (assembly GCA_038226665.1). Taxonomy (GTDB): domain Bacteria; phylum Pseudomonadota; class Gammaproteobacteria; order Xanthomonadales; family Xanthomonadaceae; genus SZAS-103. The sequence continues at coordinate 68,175 of JBBRQI010000012.1, forward strand.
CTTCGGCATGTTCATCGCGGCATTGCTCGGCACCATGCTGCTCGGCGCACTGAACTACAACAACAACCCTGCGCTGTTGCTCGGGTTCTTGCTCGCGGCGACCGCGCAACTAAGCCTGCATGCGACGCATCTCGCGCTCAGCGGCATCCGCCTGCGCGATGCGCGCGCGGCACCAGTCAACGCCGGCGACGACCTTGTCCTCGAATTGCGTTTCGACGCAGTGCGTTCACGACCACGCACGGGATTGGTGCTTGCGAGCGACGGCGCGCGCACGGTGTTCACGCTGGCCGACGCAAATGACATGCAAGTCGAGTTGTCCCTGCCGACAACCACGCGCGGCTGGCTGCGGCCAGGCCGTCTGGCGCTCTCGACGACACAACCGCTCGGGCTTGCGCGCGCCTGGTCGTATTTCTGGCCCGACCTGCAACTGCTGGTGTACCCGAAGCTCGAGGTCCACGCGCCGCCGCTGCCGACTCACCATGGCCCAGGCGCACGCGCACGCGTTCGCGCGCAGGGCGAGGAACCGCACCATCTCCGCGATTACCGGGTTGGAGATCCGCCACGACAGGTCGCGTGGAAAGCATCGGCGCGCACCGGCAAACTGCTCGTGCGCGAATACGAAGCGCAGAGCGATCGCGAATTGCGGCTCGACTGGAACGCCTTGACGAGCCTGCCCTACGAAGTACGCGTCTCGCGGCTCGCCCGTTGGGTCGTTGAAGCCGACCGCATCGGCGCGCGTTACCTGCTCGTTGTGCCAGGACAACAACTCGGCCCCGCGCAAGGTCATGCGCATCGGCACGCCAGCCTGCAAGCGCTCGCGCTGCTTCCGCATGGCTAAAGCACCGTCGCCCGCACTGGATCGCCGCAGCCGCATCTGGTGCCTGGGTGCGGGATTCGCATGCGCATTGCCACTGTTGCTGTTGGTGCCGCACTGGCTCGCACTCGTATTGTTGCTGGCCAGCGCGATGAGCGTCGCGATCACAGGGAAACGTCCCGCGCACGCCGCATTGCGCCTGCTGTTGACCATCGTGCTGGTCGGGATGGTGCTGTCCGCCTACGGCTTCCACATCGGCCGCGATACCGCGAGCGCACTGCTGCTCGCAATGCTGATGCTCAAACCCATCGAGCTCAACACATTGCGCGATGTGCGCAGCCTGATCGGGTTTGGGCTGTTCGCATTGTTCTCCGCCTTCCTCCTTGACCAGGGCCCGCTGACGCTTGCGCTCGCCATGCCTGCGTCGGCGCTGGCTTTCGCGTCGTGCGCGCGCCTCGCGGATGCCGAAGTCGGCACGATCAGCACCGGCACGAACTGGAAGCGCATCGTCGCGATCGCAGGTCTGTTTGCGCTTGCTGCACCACTCGCTATGGCAGGGTTCTGGTTGTTCCCGCGCCTCGGCAGTCCATTGTGGGGCGTGCCGGATGTCGCGAAAGCCAAGATCGGCATCAGCGACCGCATGGCGCCCGGAGATTGGCTGGACATCCTGGTGGACGACACGCCCGCATTCCGCGTGCATTTCGACGGCCCGACTCCGCAGCAGCAAGCGTTGTATTGGCGCGGCTTGGTGATGTGGAATTTCGACGGCCGTGCATGGGCGCAACCGGACTGGCCGCGCAGCATGCCGCCCGCGCCGGTGGTGCCGCTTGCACATCCGGTGCGCTACGAACTCGCGCTCGAACCCACCGACAAGCACTGGCTTTTCGCGCTGGATCTTCCGCAGGCCGCACCCGAAGGCGCGCGACTTGCGCAGGACCTGAGCCTGACCACGCCGCAATCGGTGGATACATTGCGCGCATACACGATGACCTCGGCTGCGCCAGCGCGTTTCGAGCCCGACCTCGATCCCGTCATCCGTGCGGTCGCGTTGCGCTTGCCGCCTGGCTATAACCCGCGCACGTTGGCGCTCGCGCGGCAATGGCGCAGCGAAACCAGCGACGATGCCGCGATCGTGCGCCGCGTCCTTGCGATGTACCACGCGAGTTTCAGCTACTCGCTGGCAGCACCACCACTCGGCCGCGACAGCGTGGACGAATTCCTGTTCGATACGAAGATCGGATTCTGCGAGCACTTCAGTTCGTCATTCACCTTCCTGATGCGCGCCGCTGGCATTCCCGCACGCGTCGTTACCGGGTATGTCGGCGGCTATCAGAACCGGATCGGGAACTTCCTGCTGGTGCGTCAATCAGACGCGCACGCCTGGTCGGAGGTGTGGCTGCCCGGACGCGGCTGGACGCGTGTCGATCCGACTGCGGCGGTGGCGCCCGAGCGCGTGTTCCGCCACGCCGGCAGCAACGCCGCCGGCCCTGGCGGCGGCACAGCGATCGGCCAATTATTCGACGTCAGTGACTGGCTGCGGCGCGGCTGGAACGAGCTGGTGTTGGGCTTCAATGCTGCGCGCCAGGAATCCATGCTCGCGTCGCTTGGCCTGCCGAACGCCGATAGCCGCGATCTCGCGATCGCGTTCGGCGTGGTGACCGGACTGCTGCTGACGATCATTGCGCTGTTCCAGTTGCGCGATCGCGGACCGCGACGCGATCCGCTGATGCGCGCGTGGGTACGGTTCACGGCGCGACTCGCGCGGGCACACCTGCGCAAGCAGCCGCACGAGCCCGCCCTGGCGTATGCACGTCGTGTCGCGCCCTTGCTACCCTCGCAACGTGACGATGTACTGTCGCTCAGCGGACGTTTTGCTTCGGCGCGCTACGCTCGCCACGACATGGACGATGAGGCGCGCCACGCGCTGATCCAGGCGTTGCGCACATTCCGGATCAAGGATCCGGCGCATCCATGAATCGCCGAATGCAGGAGTTCGCCATGCAATCGCCAATCTCCATATCGCATCCAGGGCAAAGTTCAGTGCCGCGCGGTTCAGTGTCGCGTGGCATCTTCATGCTTGCGCTCGCCCTCGCATTCGCTGGTTGCGCAACGGTTCCGCAACCGCTGCAGGGGAATTTCTCCGTCCTCGATCCGGGCGCCGCGACGACACGCGACGCGACCGGCCAAGCCGTGCGCTGGGGCGGCACGATCGCGAAAGTCGAAACATTGCCGGATCAGACCTGCTTCGAACTCGTCGCGCGGCCGTTGGACGCGGAGAGCCGCCCGCTCATGAACGATCGCGCGGACGGCCGTTTCCTCGCCTGCCGGCAGGGCTTCTACGAGCCGCAGGTGTTTGCGCAAGGCCGCAGCCTCACAGTCACTGGCCGCGTGGTCGGCTACGAAACCCGCAAGGTCGGCGACTACGATTACCGCCAGCCCAAGGTCGCAGCGGATGTGATCTACCTGTGGCCGCGCCGGCAGGAAGTGCGCGTGGTCAACGACTTCTATCCGTTCTACCCGTACGATCCGTGGCCGTCGATCTGGTGGCGGCGACGCTGGTGAGAATCGCGGTGCCGGCCTGACGCCGCAAACATGCGGCTTTCGACGCAGCAACGGCTCAGGCGAACGGCGAATGCGACTGGCCGCCGCCGAGCAGATGCAGATGCATGTGGAAAACGGTCTGCCCGCCGTCACGGTTGCAGTTGAACACCGTGCGATAGCCGCTCTCGGCGAAGCCTTCGCGCTTCGCATACGCCGCGGCGGCGAGAACAAGCTTGCCGACCAGTTCCGCATCATCCGGTTGCAGGTCGTTGAGGGTCGCGATCGATTTGCGCGGCACAAATAGCACATGCACCGGCGCCTGCGGATGCATGTCGCGAAACGCCACGATGTCGGTGTCCTCGTAAACGATGTCGGCCGGGATCTCGCGGCGGATGATCTTGTCGAAGATGGTGTCGGTCACAGTTCGCACCCTGGCCTCAGTCTGCCAATTCGATATCGGATTGTTTGGCGGCGACGTTGAATCCCGAATCGATTTCGACGAGGAAGATCGCCTCGGGCTCGAGTTGTTCGATGGAGACGAGCGAGCCGACGTTGCCGGCGTGTTCGCCAGCGAGGATGGTCACGAGATCGTCGTGCGCGAAGCGCACGCCGTCGACCGTCCGATGCGCGCGCCATGCATTGATGATGTCGGGAGACGGCGTAGCCATGTCAGTTGGGAACCTCGCTGCGACTGCCGAACGCGTGCGCTAGCGTACCGCGATCGATGTACTCGAGCTCGCCGCCAAGCGGCACGCCGTGCGCGATGCGGCTGGGCTGGACTTTGTGCTGGCGCGCGAGTTGCGCGAGGTAATGCGCGGTCGCCTCGCCTTCCACGGTCGGATTGGTCGCAATGATCAGCTCGCGGACGTCGCCTTCGGCCATGCGCGCGGCGAGTCGATCCAATCCGAGTTCGCGCGGACCGATGCCATCAAGCGGCGACAGCCTGCCCTGCAAGATGAAATACAGGCCGCGATAGCCGGTCGCCTGTTCGATCGCCAGCCGGTCGGCCGGCGATTCGACCGCACACAACAACGCCGCATCGCGCGTCGGGCTCGCGCAAATGGCGCACAACTCGGTCTGGCTGAAATCGCGGCAACGCGCGCAATGGCCGACTTTCTCCATCGCTTCGGCAAGGCGTTCGCCCAGCCGACGCCCGCCATCGCGATCGCGTTCGAGAAGGTGATACGCCATGCGCTGCGCGGACTTCTGGCCGACGCCAGGCAAGGCGCGCAGCGCCTCGATCATCTGTTCCAGTAGCGGCGTCGCGCTCAGAAACCCATCCCGGGTGGCAATTGCATTCCGCCCGTTGCTGCCGACGTGCGCTTGCGCGCTTCCTCGTTCGCATTCGCCACGGCGTCGTTGAACGCAGCGGCGACCAAGTCTTCAAGCATGTCGGCATCGTCGAGCACGGAAGGGTCAATGCGCACGCGACGGCATTCCATCTTGCCGGTCAGCGTGATCGCGACCATGCCGCCGCCGGACTGCCCACTGACTTCAACCACAGCCAGTTCTTCCTGCACGCGCTTGAGGTTTTCCTGCATGCGTTGGGCTTGTTGCATGAGTTGGGTGATGTCGGGACGCATGTCAGTTCTCGTCGTTGGGTCGGATCGAATCGGGCACCAGCTTCGCGCCGTATTGCTGCATGTAGCGTTGCACCGAGGGATTGTCGAGGAACGCACGTTCGGCATTCGCCTGGCGTTCGTCGCGCTGGCGCGCGTCGCGTGCGTGCAGGCTATCGCCTTCGGTCGATGCCGATGCGGCGAACACAATGCGTGGCGCACTGCCCAGTGCACGCGCGAGTTCAGTGGCGAGCTTGCCGGTCAACGTGTCGGTACGCAGGTGCTCGAAGCCATCGGGCAATGCGAGCGTCAGGAGTCCATCGGCATGACTGACGAAAGCCGCGTGCGCAGCGAGATCGCGCGTCGGGCCTTTCAAGGCTGCATCCGCGATCAACGCGACCCAGTCGTCGGAGTTGTGCAATACAACGGCCGTTGCCAGCGGTTTTTTTGGAGCCCCGATTTTTTCCGGAACACCGTTCGTTGCGGCGCTGTTCGTCGGGATTACGGTCGGCACGTCGCGATCGATCAACGATTCGCGTACCGGCGTCGCAATGCGTGGCGTCAATGGCGCGGTCGATGCAGCGACATGGTCGGCGGTGCGGATGCCGGCTTGCGGCGCAGCGGCAGTCTTGCCCGACGACGATGGTGGCGCTGTGCGGCGCGGCGACGCAACACCCGTCACTTCGACAGTGTTCGCATTCACCGGGCGGAACGCGAGCATTCGCAGCAACGCCATCTCGAAGCCCGCGCGCTGGCTGGGTGCGAGCGACAGGTCGCGACGGCCATTGATCGCCATCTGGTACCAGAGTTGCACGAGTTCGGGCGCGAGCGTCGCTGCAAGCGCCGCGAGAACCACTTGATCCGAATCGGCTTCATCGCCCGCCGCACCTGGAACAAGTTGCTGCAGCTGGATGCGATGCAGTGTCGCGGCGATGTCGTCGAGTACCAGGCCGAAATCCGGCGAGAAGCCCGCGAGCGCGTCGACCTCGGCCATGAGCGTCTTGCCATCGGCACTCGCAAGCGCACTGAGCATCGCGCCGACGCGCGCGTGATCCACGGTGCCTAGCATCGCGCGCACGCCAGCTTCGTCGAGAACGCCAGCGGTGTACGCGATCGCCTGGTCGAGCAGCGATAATCCGTCGCGCAAGCTGCCGTCCGCGCCGCGCGCGAGCAAGGCAAGCGCACCAAGGTCGATCGGCATGCCTTCGGCGGCGAGGATCTTTTCCATCTGCCCGCGGATCTGCGGCTCATCGAGGCGCTTGAGGTTGAACTGCAGGCAGCGCGAAAGAACGGTGACCGGCAACTTCTGCGGATCGGTGGTCGCGAGCAGGAACTTCACGTGCGGCGGCGGTTCCTCGAGCGTCTTGAGCAGCGCATTGAACGCCGGCTTCGACAGCATGTGTGCTTCGTCGATCAAGTAGACTTTGGTGCGGCCGCGCGACGGCATGTACTGCGCGTTCTCGATCACCTCGCGCACGTCGTCGACGCCGGTGTTGGACGCGGCATCGATTTCGAGCAGGTCGACGAAACGGCCCGCATCGATATCGAGGCAAGTCGCGCACTCGCCGCAGGGTTCGGCGCCCTGCCCGCGCTCGCAGTTGAGGCTTTTCGCGAAGATCCGCGCGATGGTCGTCTTGCCGACGCCGCGCGTACCGGTGAACAGGAACGCGTGGTGCACGCGACCGGAGATGAGCGCATTGGTCAGCGCACGCACCACATGCGTCTGCCCGACCAGTTCGGCGAAACGCCGGGGGCGCCATTTGCGCGCAAGCACGAGATAGGACATCTGCTTATTGTGCCTATCCGACCGATTGCGGCCAAGCGCCGCAGCAATGCGTCTTGCTGCGGAACGTCTCGCCCGGTATGATTTGCGGTCTTCGCGAACCGGCATGAAGTTGTTCGCAGAAGCGCCGGAGAGGTGTCCGAGTGGTTGAAGGAGCACGCCTGGAAAGTGTGTAAGCGGCTAAACCCCGCTTCGAGGGTTCGAATCCCTCTCTCTCCGCCACAAAGCAACAACGTGCCACAGTCGGCTCGAATGAGCCGCATCGCTCAATGGCGGCCCCGTCGGCGCCCTCGCGACGATAGCTTGCAAATCCCGCCAGGGCCGGAAGGCAGCAACGGTAGTGAGTGATTCGGGCGCCGGGGTGTCGCTGGCGGGGCTGCCACCCGAATTTGAGGGCACGCAGTGATGTATGCGCATGATTCACCGCGTCGGGCGCGCTGGCGGGGCTGCCACCCTAATTTGATTGCACGTAGTGATGTATGCGCATGATTCGCCGCGTCGGGCGCGCTGGCGGGGCTGCCATCCTAATTTAATTGCACATGGTGATGTATGCGAGTGATTCGCCGCGTCGGGCTCGCTGGCGGGGCTGCCATCCAACGCGTCTATTTCGCGCCCACAGCATCTATCTTCAATTCCGTCTTGCCGGCCGTTCGCAATCGCGCGTTCAATGCGGCCAGATCCGTGGATTTCAGCCGCTGCCAATCGGCGAGCGCGCGCTCCAGCATCGGCATCAGTGCGGCATAGCCGGTGCGCGCGTCCAGCGACGGCGCGGCATCGGCATCGTCGGCTGCGTTGGCCAACTTGTCCATTGCTCCACCGAGAAACGCAAACGTGCGAGTGCTGGTCGGCGGCATCGACCATGCGTTGTTCGGATTGGGCGCATCGATGATGCCGGCGATGGCGACCACCTTCGCGTCGAGCGCTGCGAGCGCATCGACGAATTCCGGGTCGGGCTGTTTCCGCGCTGCGAACAATGCGGAATGCAATCGGCCCGCCTCGGCTGCTGCGGGCGCGAGATTCGCGCGCAACGTCTCGACCATCCGCGCGAATGCGAATTGCTGCGCATACGAATCGGCCGTCAACTTGACCCGCGGATCGGGCTTGACTTCGAATGGTTGCTTGTAGGTGTGGCCATCGACGACTAATTCCGCGTCGTAACGTCCCGGCGGCGCCCAAACGCCGTTGGCCCAGGTATCGCCGTCGGCCAGCGCAGGCAGTGCCGGATAACGCAGCGGCCAGATGAAACGATGCAGGCCTGGAGTCGTCGCAAGCATGGACGGCGTGGCGAACCATTCCGGCGCAGTGCCTGCAGTGGTGATGTCGTATTTGGGCGGCGTATCGGCGCTCGAGTAATGCCGCACAAGCTGTCCGTTCGCATCGTGGATCGTCAACTGCACCGGTTGTTTCGGTACGGACGCAAGCATGTAGTCGATGCGCGCGCCGAACGGCGGATTCTCGGCGGTGGGCTCGTCCTTCGGCAGCGGCGTTCCGGTGAAACCAGCAGGACGCGCGCGGATCGTGGTGGATGGCGTGAACAACCATGGCGGGCCGAGAACGCCGAACATCTGGAATTGGCGCAACGGTGAAAGATCGTCGAGCACCCAGAATCCGCGCCCGTGCGTCGCAATCACCAGATCGTCACCGTGCACGTCGATATCGCGCACCGATGTGCGCGGCAGGTTCATCTGCAACGAACGCCAATGCGCGCCGTCGTCGAACGAGGCGTACACGCCCAGTTCGGTCGCCGCATACAGCAGACCTTTCCGCTTCGGATCCTCGCGCACTGCGTTGACGAAATCGCCTTCGCGGATGCCGGCCACAATCAACTGCCAGGTCTTGCCATTATCTCGCGTGCGATAGATGTAGGGCTTGCTGTCGTCGAGCCGGTGCCGATCGATCGCTGCGTATGCAATGCCGGCATCGAAATGCGATGCCTCGATCATGCCGACCTTCGACCACGGCGTGAACTGCGTCGGGGTGACGTTATTCCAATGCACGCCTTCGTCGCTGCTGCGCCAGACCAAGCCATCGTCGGTGCCGAGCCACAACAGCTTCGCATCCAGTGGCGACGGTGCAATCGCATAGATCACGCCCCGACGCGGGCCGGCGCCAAGATTGTTTGCGGCGGTGACTGCATCGAGATTCTTCGGCGCACCGGGGTTTTCGCGGGTCAGGTCGGGACTGATCGCGGTCCAGTGTTCGCCCGCATCGTTGGTGCGGAACAATTTCTGGTTCGCGTAATACAACACCTTGGGATCGCGTTTGTTGAAGATCAGCGGCAGCGACCAGGTGCGCCGATACAATTCATCGGGATCGCCGAGCGTCGGATCGACCGAATGGGTCTGTTCGGTGCGCAGGTCGAGTTTTTCCACGCCGCCACCGTAAACGATGTCCGGATCGTCCGGATCGGGCGCGATCATGCCGCTCTCGCCGCCTGCGGTCACTTCCTTGAATTGTTCCATCGTGATGCGTTCGTTGCCGATCGCCGCGCTCGGCACTTCCACCGCACCGGAATCCTGCTGCGATCCGTACACACGATACGGAAACCGGTTGTCGGTGCTGACGTGATACATCTGCGCGGTGGGCTGGTTGTGCCAGCTACTCCAGGTCTTGCCGCCGTTCAAGGTGACGATCGCACCCTGATCGACGCCGAGGATTTGCCGGTTCGAGTCGTTCGGGTCGATCCACAGTTCATGGAAATCATCGCCCGTATCATCGCCCTTGAGTGCGATGAAATGCGCACCGCCGTCGTCGGAACGCAACACGATCGTATTCATCGCATACACGCGATCGGCGTTCTTCGGATCGACCGCGATGCGTCCGAAATACCAGCCGCGTTGCCAGATGCGGACGTCGTCGCTGGTCTTCCGCCAATGCGCGCCGGAGTCGTCGGAACGGTACAGGCCGCCGGTATCGCCATCGACGAGCGCATAGACGCGCGAAGGAACAGTCTGCGCGACCGCGATGCCGACGCGGCCGACGCGTTCCGGAAAACCGTTGCCGTGTACCTGCGTCCATGTGCTGCCGCCGTCGCCGGATTTGTACAGTCCCGAGCCCGGCCCGCTCGCCGGCGGATACACGTTCCACGGCGTACGCCGCGTCTGCCATAGCGCCGCGTAGATCACCTGCGGATCGGCCGGATCGAATGCGAGATCGATCGCGCCGGTGTGTGCGCCTTTGCCGAGCACACGCTCCCAATGCGCACCGCCATCGCGCGAACGGAACACGCCACGTTCCGGATTCGGCCCATAAGGATGGCCAAGCGCGGCGACGAACACGGTATTCGCGTCGCGTGGATCGACGATGATCTTGCCGATTTGCTGGCTGTTTTCCAGGCCGACTTTTGCCCACGTCTTGCCGGCATCGCCGGAGCGATACATGCCGTCGCCCTGCGCGATATCCGAACGCATGTCGGCCTCGCCAGTGCCGACGTACAACACCCTTGGATCCGATGGTGCGACCGCGAGCGCGCCGATCGAACCGACCGGCTCATCGTCGAAGATCGGCTGCCAGGTGCGGCCCGCATCCAGCGTTTCCCAGACCCCACCATTCACCGCGCCGAAATAGAAATGCTGCGGTTGTTCCGGCACGCCGGCCACCGCGAGCACGCGACCGCCGCGGAACGGCCCGAGCAAGCGCCAGTGCAGGTCGCCGAAGTCGGAGGCCCCAGCGCTCGCAACACCGATCAATGCAACAAACAAGCCGACCACAGACAACACGATGAATGAGCGCAACGATGGCATCACGATGTTCCTGACGTTCGCTCGTCATGCCGGCGAAAAGCGAGATGACGAAATTATGCAGAGAAGTCTTGGATGACGTGCCAAACAAAATGGAAGACCACGTACGCAAGCATAGCCGCATGCCCATCACCCGCGCAGCATCACCTTCAGCCTATGCGCAAGGGTGCAACCAACCCGCATCCCCGTCGGCGTAACGCTCGTGTTTCCAGATCGGCACCCGCGCCTTGATCTCGTCGATGATCCAGCGGCATGCGGCGAACGCGCCATCGCGGTGCGCGGCGGCAACGCCCACCCAGACCGCCAGCTCTCCGAGCTCCAGATCACCGATGCGGTGTACCGCGTACGCCTTGACGATCGCAAAGCGCGCAGAGGCTTCCCCGACAATGCGCGCGCCTTCGGCTTCGGCAAGCTCCACATACGCCTCATAGCGCAGTCCATGCACAGCCCGGCCCTCATTGTGGTCGCGCACCCAGCCCTCGAAGGTGGCAAAAGCGCCTGCGCGATGGTCGAGCAAGACCTCGCGCAACGGAGCGACGTCGATGGGTTGTACGCTGACCTTGAATCGTTGGCTCATGTCTCTCATCCACCCGAAACAGGTGGAATGAAGGCGATCTCGTCGCCATCCGCGACGGCATCGCTCCACCCCGCAAACGCACCGTTTCGCGCAACGCGCAAGCGCTCGCATGGATATACGAAACCATGGCGTGCACGCGCATCGTCGTAGAGTCTTGCGAGCGATGCTGTTGCGATGTCCAGCACTTCTTCGTCGCGCCCGGCCGCGTCACGCAAGCTCGCGAAATACAGCAAGCGCACGCGCATCAGCCGGCCTCGCCGACATCGCGCTTGCCGCCACGTTTGCCGGCCAGTCTAGTCGGTCCAATCACAATCGCGTGCGACAACGCCTTGCACATGTCGTACACCGTCAACGCGGCGACCGAAGCACCGGTCAATGCTTCCATTTCAACGCCGGTGCGGTGCGTCGTGTGCACTTCGCAAACGATGGCGAGCGTGCGCGCATCGGACCAATCAATAGCAAACCGGCAAGCATCGATCGGCAACGGATGGCAGAACGGAATCAGTTCATGGGTGCGCTTCACCGCCATCGTGCCGGCGATGATGGCCGTGTCGATGACCGGGCCTTTCGCGCTGCTCATGCCTTGCTTGCGCAAAGCATCCGCGACTGACATCGGGAAACGTACTTGCGTCACCGCAACAGCGCTGCGCGACGTCACCGGTTTCGTGGATACGTCCACCATCGCAGGTCGTCCGGCGGTGTCGATGTGAGTCAATTTCATTGAAGGTTTCTTGGTCAAGTTCCTATCCGCCGATGACATACATCTCAATGCGCTGCGGATCGCGCACCACAACTCCACGCAGTTCGCTATAACGATCCGAACGCTCGCTCCACACGGCATGCAGTTGCCGTTCAAGACCCGACGCATCGTCCAGCCACGGACGCAGGTCGTGGCCGACATCGGCGAACAGGCAGGTATACAGCTTGCCGTCGGCCGACAGCCGTGCGCGGTGACAGTCGCCGCAGAACGGCGCGCTGACCGAACTAACGAAGCCGATTTCGCCGGTGCCGTCGGCGTACGCATGACGCGTCGCGACCTCGCCGCGATACTGCTCATCGAGCGCGCGCAATGGCCAGCGTGCGGCGATGCGATCGCGCAATTCGGCCGACGGCACCACGCGCTCGCGCCGCCATCCATTGCAGGTGCCGACATCCATGTATTCGATGAAGCGCAGCACGTGGCCGCTGCCGCGAAAATAATCCGCCAGCGTAAGCGCGTCGTCGTCGTTGACGCCGCGCTGGACCACGGCGTTGATCTTCAATGATCCGAACCCGGCGCGTTCAGCGGCCGCGATGCCCGCGAGCACGTCGCGAATGTCGCCGCGCCCTCCGGACAGATCGCGAAACCGCTGCGGATCGAGTGTGTCCATGCTCAGCGTGATGCGTTGCAGGCCGGCATCGCGCAATGCCTGCGCATGACGTGCGAGCAAACTGCCATTCGTGGTGAGCGCGAGATCGTCGATGCCGTCGATCGCAGCAAGACGCTCCACCAGTTTCGGCAAATCCTTGCGCAACAAAGGTTCACCGCCAGTCAACCGCACCTTGCGCACGCCGAGCGCGACGAAGGCACGTACCGCGCGTTCGATTTGCGCGAAATCCATGCGCTGTGTTGCGCCGAGCAACGGCGTATCCGGATGGGTTTCCTCGGGCATGCAATACGGACAGCGAAAATTGCATGTTTCGATCACCGACACGCGCAGGTCGCGCAGTGGTCGGCCGCGCCGATCCAGCGCAGCGACGCGGCCGGGAGTTTTCACCACGGCGTTCACAGTGCGGCCCCGTCCAGCGGTTGCGGTTCGCGCAAGACGACGACATCGCCCGGCTTTGCGATCCTGTAACCACGCTGCATGAGCGCGAGCCCGTTTGCTTCCGACTCATAGTGATACAGCAGCAAGCGGCCGCGCAACGCATCGGGGTACTCGCGCTCGAGATCGTCGATGCCGCTATGCGATGGATTGCCGTGCAGCGCGCAGTCGTGTGCGATCAATTCATCGGCGTCGGCATGGCGTGCAAGCATTTCCGGAATCGGTCGGGTGTCACCGGTATAGACGAGACTGCCGCGCAGGCGCAAGCCGAACGCCGTGTCCGGCAGGTGATGGCGCACCGGGAACACGTCGAACCAGAGTCCGTCGTGCCAGAAGCCGCGCGACACCGGGATGACCTGGAACGCATCCCAGAAATTCGCCGTTCCTTCGGCGAGCGCGCCGGGATAATCGGCGACGCGCGATTGCAAATGCGGCAGCACGGTTACCGGCACATACACGCGCAGGCGCCCACGCAAGGCCTCGTCGAAAAACGCGCGCACGAACAATCGCTCCATGCCGGCGACGTGATCCATGTGCACGTGGGTGATGAACAGCGCAGTCGGCGTTGCAGCGTAATGGTCGAGGTACGCGGTCAATGCTTCCTGCCCGCAATCGACCATCAACAACGGGGAATCGCCGCGTTCGAGCACCGCCGACGACGAGCCAAGTTCGACAGCCGCCGCATTGCCGACACCGAGGAAGCGCAGTGCATAACTCATGCCGGTTCCTGCATCGCAGTGCGATACGCAGCGAGCATGCCGTTCCAGCCGGCGGCGATTTCAACTCCACCCGCGCGCGCGCCAAGGCGCTTGCGCAACGAACGCCGCAGGCGCGCGATGTTCGCCGGCTGCCATCCGCGCGCAGGCGTGCGCAACGTGCCGCGGTCGAAATCGATCAGCCAGAGTTTGCCCTGCGCATCCATCAGCACATTATCCACATTGAGGTCGGCGTGGCAGGCTCCGGCACGGTGGAAACGCGCGAGCATCTTCCCGAGATCGCACCATGGTGGGGTTTCGCCGCGATCCAGCAAGGCCCCCATCGACCGTGCGTTGGCGATGCGCAGCATCAGCAGGGCGGCACGATAACCCGTTCCACTGCGCCAATACGCCGCGGCGAGCGGAACCGGCACCGGCAGGCCGCGTTCGCGCAGGGCGCGCAGCAGGCGGAATTCGCGAAAGCTGCGCGTGCGTTCGGCGCCATTCCAGAGGTACACGTCGCGACTGAAACGCGCGACGACGCCGCCGCGTCGGTAATGGCGCAGCACCCCATCGCCAGCATCGGTGCGCACGAACCACGCCGCGCCGCGTCCGCCGACCGCAACTGGCTGCGCCGCGATCGCAGGATTGTCCGGATCGAACAACGATGCATCGGCGCCTGGAAGCAGTGCCGAATCGACCAGCATCGCGCCCGCGCCGATGGCGTCGCGGAAATCGCGCACCGTTTCCAAACTGGCGGTGTCTTTCGTGTCCACAGTCTGGCAGTTTAGTGCCTGTCGACCCTCTTCACCGATCTGCAATCGCCTTCCATGTCCCGCGTCCCTCGCTCGATCTGCATGCTGCGCCTGTCCGCACTCGGCGACGTGACCCACGTCCTGCCGGTTGTTCATGCATTGCGCGCGGCTTGGCCCGATGTCGCGATCACATGGATCATCGGCAAGCTCGAGCACAAGTTGCTCGAAGGCTTGCCCGGCGTCGAGTTCGTCGTGGTCGACAAGTCCAGTGGTTGGGCTGGCCTCGCCGCATTGCGCAAGCAACTTGCGAACCGCCGCTTCGACGTCTTGATGCTCATGCAACTCGCGTTGCGCGCGAACCTGTTGTCGAGCGCGGTCCATGCCGAAGTACGGATTGGTTACGACCGCGCGCGTGCGAGGGAATTGCATGGTTTGTTCGTGAATCGGCGCGTTCCTTCCCTGGTTCGTTCGACGCAAACCGGGCAACACGTGCTCGACGCGCTTGCATCGTTCGCCGAACCGCTCGGCCTGCCACGCGCAGCGCCCATATGGGACTTCCCGATTTCAGACGACGCCCGAACGTGGGCAGCGGAACAGTTGCCCGATGCGCAGCCGACCTTGCTGATCTCGCCATGCTCGAGCCACCCATTGCGCAACTGGTTGCCGGAACGCTACGCGGCGGTAGCCGACCACGCAGCTGCGCGCGGGCATCGCGTCGTGTTCTGCGGCGGCCGCAGCGAGGCCGAGCGGAGCATGGCCGACACGATCATGAAGGCCATGCAGCATCCGGCGCTCGACCTCACCGGCAGGGACACGCTGCAGCAATTGCCCGCACTGCTCGAACGCGCGCAGATCGTCCTTTCGCCGGATTCCGGTCCGGTGCACATCGCCAACGCGGTCGGCACGCGCGTGATCGGCCTGTACGCCTGCACCGATCCGCACCGCAGCGGTCCGTACTCGGACCTGCGCTGGACGGTCGATCGCTACTCCGAGGCATCCGAAAAACTGCTCGGCAAGCCCGCATCGGAATTGCGCTGGGGCACCAGGATCGAACGTGATGGCGCGATGGAATTGATCCACGTGGATGCGGTGATCGATGCGTTTGAACGCTGCATTGTCGATTCAAACTGAAGTGCTCAGCCCGGCGGCGTGGCGCGGTAATCCTGGTACGATTTTTCCTCGACCAGATCCGAACCCAGCGCTTGATTGATCTCGCGCTTGATCCGCGCGCGATCGTCGTTCTCGAAATACACCGCGCGCGCAAGCCGGATGAATTCGGCGCCGAAATCCTGCGCCTTCTCGCGGATCCGGATGTCGTCCTCGATCACCCACAACAACGCATTGACGGCCTTGAGCCGGGCACGCAGCACGGCGATGTCCTGGCCGGCGGCGGGATGCGCATCCCAACTGGTTTCCAGTGCCTCCAGTTCGCGGCGGACATTGGCGAGCTTCGACGGATCGTCGATGCGTTCTGACTTGATCTGCAGGATCGCGATTTTGTCGAGCAGCTCGCCGTAGGACACCGGAACGGAAATCAGGCTCATGGCGCATACATCGGAACAGGGGCTGGCATTCTAGCGCGAGCATGCGCAGTCGGCAGGCAGGAACAACGCAAACCTCGCGCATCGGCTTGTGCCGCGACAGCGCTACCCTTATCATTCGCCCCCGCTGCCTGCGGGCGATGCACCACCGGAGAGGTGGCAGAGTGGTCGAATGTACCTGACTCGAAATCAGGCGTCGGTGTAAGCCGACCGTGGGTTCGAATCCCACCCTCTCCGCCACACAGTCATGCGCTCAGAGAGCGTTTTCTGTGGTCGCCAAACATACGGCGACGTTTCAAAGGCTTGCGCGACATCGGTGTTCTCAGTTTCGCCCAAAAGGGCCCTGATTGGGGCCTTTCGCGTGCTCGCGGCAATGGTTTTCTCAGGAGGGCACTTTGTCGGTCGGCAACGCCATTCGGCGGTGTTGCCCGTTGGTTTCGATTTAAGCCCAAAGACGGCGTTGCGCCGCCCAGTCCATCGTGAAGTGTGACCTGACGCTGGCCAAGGACATCCGCGAGGAGGCCGCCCGTTCGCCGAGGCGCCGTTCCTCGCGATTGTTCTCCAGTTACTTCTGCACCGCACGGTTCGCATGAGAACAGTTAGGTGCCATAGGTAGTAGCCACTCGATTGGCTCGCTTGAACTGCTCGAACTCGTGGAACCGTGCGTAGCGGTCAGATCGCCGTGCACGAACTGCAGGATCGGTGTGCGCAAGACTCGAAGATGACGATTTGCACTTCGCTAACGCGAACATTCCTGTTATTGCAGCATGAGTGTGTCATTGCGAGTTGCCCGAGCCCACTCTCGAAGCCGGTAACGCAACTCCGGTACCGACACGCCCGAACCTACAGGAGATTGCGTGGACAAGAAGCTGCTCGTGTGCTGCATCGGTTTAGTCCTGTCCTGTAACGCTCTCGCCGATTCGCCTGAGCCCGGAATGCCGACCGATCCCAAGCCGCTGGGACCCGTCGTCGTCACCGCCACCAAGGTGCCTGAGCCCGCCGCGCAGGTCCCCGCCGACATCTCCGTGATAGGCAGCGACGAACTCGTCAGCCGTGGCGTTTCGAACATGGCTTCGGCCTTGAGCTTGGTGCCGGGCGTAGAAGCACCTGCGGGCGGCGACGCGGGGCCATCCAGTGCGGTGCCCTCTTTCTGGGGCTTGCACGAATTCGATGCCTTTCTGTTGGTCGTCGATGGCGCGCCTTGGGGCGGCGCGTTCAACCCGATGATCGCCACCTTCGACTTGAACGACGTGCAGCGCATCGAAGTACTGAAGGGATCGGCACCAGTCATGTTCGGCGCAACCTCGTTCGTGGGTGTCGTTCAGGCACTGCACTACCCGGCTGGCGAAGCCTCCAATCAAGTCGACATTGCGTATGGCAATCATGATGCGTGGAGCGGTTCGGCCTCGATCGCGTTACCGCAATCAGGCGCTTACAAGCAATCGTTCGCGATCGACGGACAGAATCTCGGGTTTTCCGATAAGCGCGAGGTCGTCTCCAACGGACAGGCCCTGTATCGCGGCGCGCTGAATCTTGAACACGCAACGCTCACCGTCGACGCCAACCTGTCGATCGTCCGCGACAAGCCGCCCAGCCCCGTGCTCCGGGTCGGAACGGGGCTCACTTCCGTGACGCCGATCGACGCCAATTTCAATCCTGCGGACGCCAGGATCGACCAGGATCAATACCACCTTGCGGTGGGCTATACGCGCAATACTGGATGGGGCGAGTGGAGCAGTCTTGTCTCCACGACCCACTCCAACATCACCGACATCCGCGCGTTCCTGCACCCTGATCTGAGCGGTGACGCCGATACTCAAAATCAGAATCGCCGGATCGACGACGACTACTTCGATACCCATCTGACCCATCACTTCGGCGCCGATACGACACTGGTTCTGGGCGCCGACGCGCTGCACGGACACGGCACTCAGACCACCTTGAACGTGAACAGCGCCTATAACGTGCCGCTGGATGGTTCCGTGCGGCCGCCGCCCACATCGGCACTGCCCGTCAACGAAATTGGCATGCTCAACGATCGCCGCAACTTCCTCGGGCAATACGCACAGCTCGACTGGAAACCGAACGATCAGTGGGACGTCGTCGCAGGTCTGCGTCTGAATGAGACCTTCGAAAACAAGTTGTCCTCCGATCTGGCCGATCCCGACCCACTGGTATCCGAGTCCGCCAGAAGAACGGTCGCCAAGCCGGCCGAAACCCTGGGCGTCAGCGATCGCGTCTGGCGGAACGGCGCCGACGAAGTGGTGATCTATGCGGACTATCGCAATGCCTTCAAACCGGCGGCGCTCGACTTTGGCCCGGACTACCAGCCCGGCGTGCTGCTACCCGAGACTGCGCAAAGCTTTGAAGGAGGCCTCAAGGGCGCGACCATCCACGGTCGTCTGACCTGGCAGGGTGAACTCTTCCTGCAGAATTTCAAGAATCTCGTTGTCTCCTCGGACAGTGGTGCCCTGGTCAACGCAGCAGGCGAGAAGTTGAAGGGCGCAGAATTCGAAGCACGCTACCAAGTCACACCCGTTCTCGCCCTCGCAGGCAACCTCGCCTACCACGACGCGCACTTCACCCAATACCTGTTCGCCGACCCCAGTGGTATTGGCGTCAATGTCGCAGGAAGGGCCTTGCCGCTTTCCCCGCACGTGCTGGCGTCTGCAGGAATCCTCTACACGCCGAAGAGCGGCTTCTACTCGACTGCCGTCGCAAATTACGTGGGTCGCCGCTACCTAGACGAAGAGAACACCGCGATCGTTGGCGGTTACACCACGTTCGCCGCAACGTTCGGCTACCGGTTTGATCGCTACGCGGTGTCGCTGGAAGGCACCAATCTCACCAACCGCCGGCCGCCTGTGACTTCCAGCGAGTTCGGCAGCGAGTCGTTCTATCTGCTCAATGGCCGCGCAGCATGGGTGAAGTTGAGTTATTGCCTTGATGAGAAGGGCTGCGGAGGAAATGCAGGCAGTCCTTGACCCTCGTCCCGCGTTTCAGGTGACAGGATTGCAAAAACGCGTATCTGACAACATCGGGAGGGCGACGAAGCGCCGCCAAATGCAATGGCGCGTGCTGATCGAGCAACGCAACAACCAGTCGAAGCGTCTGTCGCAGTGTTGACTGCGCAGACGCTCGTTGTTCAGTCACGTTCCGTCGGTCGCTGATCCGGGTCGCCGTTGTAGCGCCAGGCGACGGGTGCGTGATCCGGCAGTTCGATCTCGGGATGTCCCTTCGCCTTCAACGCGGCATTGACCTTCTCCAGGTCGCCCGATTGCAGGCTCGCGAATTCTTTTTCGACGTCGTCGAGCTCGCGTCCGAGCGCATCGGTGTAAGCAACCAACGTCGCCGCAGGCTTGCCCTCGTACGAGGTGATGCCACCATAAAGGCTGTCCATGTGTTCGCGCAGGCGTTCCTCGCCGGTGATTGCACCGCCTTCCTTGGTCGCGACAATTTCCTTGCGGATCTTGTCAGCTTTCGCGGACAACGCGATCAGTTGCGGCTTGAGCGCATCGCTCGCAGGCAGGCTCGCGGCATCGGCATCCGCGCCGGAACGCACGGCCTGGATGCGCGCGACCAGATCGCTCATCCGACCAAACATGGCGTGGACCTTCATCGCCGCGTCGTACTGTAGCTTGCGGTCTTCGGCAGTGAACTTCGATCGCGGATCGAGCCCAACGGTGACCTTGGTTTCGTAGCTGTGTTCGCCCTTGGTCATGCGCACCGTGTAGGTGCCCGGCGGCACGCGAGGACCCTGTGTGCTGTTGCCGGCGATCGACGCTGCCGGCGGAACCAGCGGCGGTTTCATGTTCATCGACCAAGTCACCCGATTGATGCCGCGACGCTTGCTGGCCGGCAATGATTCGATCAACTTGCCATCGGCGTCGAGCACATCGAGCGAGAGTTTGCCGAACAAATGACGCGACTGCTGGTAGTAGGTGATGGTGATGTCGTTGGTTACACTGGTACCCGCATAGCTCGCATCGCCTTCGGGCCAGCCGCCATTCGGGTTGATGCGTTGCTGCTGTCCACGCCCGGGCAGGAACACCGCTTCGGATTGCAGGATCGCCGGGGTCAACGCGCGCAGCGGCGTGAGGTCGTCGATGATCCAGATGCCGCGACCATGCGTGGCGAGCACGAGATCGTTGTCGCGTGGCTGGATCGCCAGATCGCGCACCGCAACCGCCGGGAAGTCAGTCGGCTTGAACTGCGCCCAGTTCGCGCCGTCGTCGTTGGAGATCCACAGGCCGAATTCGGTGCCGACGTAAAGCAGTCCGGGACTGACTGGGTCGTTGCGCACGACGTGGCTGTATCCACGCAGCCCCTTGCTTTGCGCCGCGCTCACGAGTGCCTGCCAATGCGAACCGTAATCGGTGGTCTTGTACACCATCGGCGTCATGTCGCCGAAGGTGTGGCGATCGAAGGTCACATACGCGGTGCCGGCGTCGAAGTGGCTGGCGTCGATATACGACACCCACGAATTCGCCGGCACTCCCGCGCCGGCCGTCACGTTGTGCCAGCTCTTGCCGCCGTCGCGCGTGACCTGCACATTGCCATCGTCGGTGCCGATCCAGATCACGTTCGCGTCCTTCGGCGATTCGCTGATCGCGTAGATCGTGGTGTGCATCTCGGCCGCAGAGTTATCGACGGTGATGCCGCCGGATTCTTCCTGCTTCTGTTTTTCCTTGTTGTTGGTGGTGAGATCGGGCGAGATGCGGTCCCAGGTCTGGCCGTGATCATGCGAACGGAACAGGAATTGCGCGCCGACATAAAGCGTCGTTTTGTCGGTCGGCGACAACGCGATCGGCGTGTTCCAGTTCCAGCGCAGCTTTTCCTTGTAGTTCGCGCGCGGCTGGATGTCGCGGCCTTCGTGCGTATGCCGGTTCACCCGGCCGATGGTACCGCCCTGCGCTTCGGCGTACAGATAGTCGTGATCGGTCGGATCGTCGAATATCCAGAAACCGTCGCCGCCGTACATGTTTTCCCAGCGCGAATTGGTGATGCCGCCCGGATACGAGGAATCGCCGACCCACGCGCTGTTGTCCTGCAAACCGCCATACACGTGGTACGGATCGTCGTTGTCCAGGCTCACATGATAGAACTGCGACACCGGCAGGTTGTTCGCTTTCCACCACTTGTTGCCGCCGTCCTTCGAGAACCACAAACCGCCGTCGTCGCCCGCGATCACTTTCTTCGGATCATTCGGATCAATCCATACATCGTGGAAATCGCCGTGCGCGCCGCCGCCGACATCGGCGAAGGTCTTGCCGCCGTCCAGGCTCTGGATCAGGCGCAGGTCGGGCTTGAAGATGCGGTCGGGATTGGTCGGATCGACGATGAGGTTCGCGAAGTAGAACGGACGCCACACCATGTACTGGCTATCGTCGCGGCGATCCCAGGTCTTGCCGCCGTCGTCGGATCGATACAAGGCGCTCTTGACCGATTCGACCATTGCATACACGACATTGGAATTCGATGGCGCGACCGCGAGCGCAATGCGCCCATAAGGTTTGGCCGGCAAGCCGCCGCCAGTGATTTCAGTCCAGTGTGAGCCGCCGTCGGTCGAGCGGTACAGGCCGCTGCCCGATAGCGCATCGGCACTCGCGCCGCCGGAGCGGAACGTCCAGCCCTTGCGGCGGAAGTCCCACAGCGAAGCGAACACGACGTTCGGATTTTTCGCGTCCACCGACATGCCGCCGCAGCCGGTCGACGCATTGCCGCCCTTGAGCACCTGCGTCCAGGACTTGCCGCCGTCGGTTGTGCGATAGACGCCGCGCTCGCTCGAGTCGCTCCACAGTTTGCCGGTCACGCAGGCGAGCACGCTGTTGCCGTCCTTCGGATTGACGGCGATCTTCACGATGCGTTCGGAGTTCGGCAGGCCGACGTTGTTCCACGTCTCGCCGCCGTCGGTGGAGTGGTAGACGCCATTGCCGATCGACACCGAATTGCGCGTCCATGCCTCACCGCTCCCGACCCACACGCTGTCGGGATTTTGCGGATCGATCGCAATCGAACCGATTGATTGCACCGGCTGTTTGTCGAATTTCGGCGTGAACGTGGTGCCGCCGTCGGTGGACTTCCATACGCCGCCGCTGGCTGCGCCGATGTAGAGCACGGTGTCGCCGTCCTTCTTGTGCGCGGCCGCTACTGCGGCGATGCGGCCGCTCATCGTGGCCGAACCGATGTTGCGGATCCCCAGGCCAGACACGACGCCATGGTCGAACTTCGCAGAATCGGGTACGGGCGCCGGCGCGGCCGCGAATGCCGCGCTGGAAGTGAAAGCAATGCCGGCGACGATGAGCGCGAGAGGCTTCATGGAAAGAGTCATGGCGAGCCTCAATGTTTCGAAGTTGGGAAAGAGAACATCGACGCATCGACCGGCTTGTTCGTTTCCGCCGACTCGATCTGCACCTGTCCCTGCTCGAACGGAAAATACACGCCATCGACTTTTTCGTATTCGCCAAGGTCTGTGGTCTGCACCTGTTCCTGGCCGCGCACGTAGATGTGATCGACGATGCGGATTTCGAGGAACTGATCCGGGTCGAGGTAGATTACGCGGCTGTCGCCGTTCTTGTAGGTCACCCGCAACTTGTGCGCGTCGGTGCCGTCGATGTCCTCGGTGCCGAGATATTCGACCTTCTCGCCCTTGGCCTTGTAATCGACCAATGGACCGACGATGTCCGCCGCTTCGATGAATTGCTTGTTGTCGTCGGAGCTGGTTTTCTGCGGATCCTTGCGGCCCTGGAACGGCTGGATCGCCCAGCCTTGTTTGCCGTCCCAGGCATTGACCTGGGTCAGCCCCTGCAAGGTGAACTCGATGCGGATCTTGTCCGGAGCGATCCCGAAGGTTTCGGTCTTCGCTTCCAGCCCGCCACCGAGGCGGTACTTGCCGAGGGTGTGCATCGAGGTGACTGCGCGCAGCTTGTCGGTGCCGCCGTGCGCGGCGAGGTTCTTGGCGATCAATTCATCGGCAGTGCTGGCCGATGCGGTTGTGGAAAGGCCAATCGCGCCGGCCAGCAGGATGCAGAGGCGTAACGACATAATGAATCCTCAATTCGAGGGATGTCCCCGGTACGGAGAGGTGGTTCTTTCAACGATCCTTGCGCAGCCTACCCCCGATGGTGGGCAATGACATAGGGCAAAAGTCACCCAGGCTTTGGCGAATCGGGGAGGCAACTGCTCGACCGCTGATGCGGGCATCGGCTTGCAAGGGGTAATCTTGTGTTCTCGTACGGAGCACTGCCCATGGCATTTCGTCAGTCCACCCGATTGCTGGTCTGCACAATCGTCACCGTCTTCGCGGGCTTCTGCTCCATCGATGCACCAGCTTCCGACCACAAAGGAACCAGCGCATTTGCGCCTTCAGCACTCGACGGACTCGCCTGGCGTCTCGTCGGTCCGCAACGCAGCGGTTGGGGCACGGTCGCGGTCGGCATCGCCGACCAGCCCGATACCTACTACTTTGGCGGAGCCGGCGGCGGTGTCTGGAAGACCGACAACGCAGGACGCACGTGGCGGCCGATCGCCGATCGCATTCCGGCATCGATCGGTGCGCTCGCGATCGCGCCATCCGATCCGCGCGTGATCTATGCCGGTACCGGCCAGGTCACCACGCGCTACGACATCGCTGCAGGTGAAGGCGTGTACAAATCCACCGATTCGGGCGCGACGTGGCGCGCGGTCGGACTCGCGGACACGCGCCATATCGGTCAGATCTGGATCGATCCGCACAACGCCGATGTGGTGATGGTCGCTGCGCTTGGCCATGCATTCGGTGCAAACCCGGAACGCGGCGTGTTCCGTTCCGAGGATGGCGGCAAGACGTGGCAAAAGACCCTGTTCGTCAGCGACAACACAGGCGCGGTCGACATCGCCGCCGACCCGGCCGATTCGAACATCGTGTTCGCATCGGTCTGGCAGATGCGCTTCAAACCATGGATGAGTTACTTCACCCCGGATGTCGGCCCTGAAAGCGGTGTGTACAAGTCCATCGATGGCGGCCGTCACTGGACGCGCGTTGCCGGCCACGGCTGGCCGGACGGCAAACTCGGTCGCATCGGCGTTGCAGCCACGCATACCGCACAAGGCACGCGCGTCTATGCGGTCGTCGCTGCCGAAAAGAATGGCGGTTTGTACCGCTCGGACGACGCCGGCGCGAACTGGAAGCTGGTCAACAACGACGACGAACTCAGCAACAGTTATTTCGCCCGCATCACGGCGATGCCCGGCAATCCCGATGCGGTGTATGCGGTGGGACGCTCGATCCATCTGTGCACCGCGGGTGGCACGCATTGCGAGATCATCAAGGGTTCGCCAGGTGGCGACGATTACCACGATATATGGATCAATCCTGCGCATCCCGACCACATCGTCACAGCATCGGATCAGGGCACGGTCGTCTCCGTGGATGGCGGCAAGAGCTGGAGCAGCTGGTACAACCAGCCGACCGGGCAGTTCTATCATCTCGCGACCGACAACCGGTTCCCGTACTGGATCTACGCGGGCCAGCAGGACAATGGCACGGTCGCGATCGCGAGTCGCAGCGACTACGGATCGATCGGTGCGGGCGACTGGCATCCGGTGGGTGCGCAGGAGCGCGACGACGACATTCCGGATCCGCGCGATCCAAACATCGTTTACGGATCCGGACTCGGCGGAACGCTCACGCGTTGGGATGCCCGCAATGGCGAGACCCAGAACATCTCGCCATGGCCGGTATCGACCTATGGTGCGCGACCGACATCGGTGAAATACCACTACACGTGGATCACGCCGATCGCGGTGTCGCAGGTCGCGCCGTATCCGCTGTATCAGGGCGCGCAGGTGGTGTTCCGTTCGCTCGACCAGGGCGCGACGTGGCAGACGATCAGTCCTGATCTTTCGGCGATGGACAAGACACGCAAGGATTGCGCAGGCGATCAGGATGCAGCTGGTGCGCGTGCGTGCGGTTATGGCGTGGTCTTCAGTTTCGGGCTGTCGCCGCGAGACAACGACACGATCTGGATCGGCATGGACGATGGCAGCGTGCAGCTCACGCGCGATGCGGGCAAGACATGGAAGAACGTCAGCCCGCCCGGATTGCCGGCGTGGGCAAAGGTCAGCAGCGTGGATGCGTCGGCACTCGATTCGGCGACGGCATACATCGCGATCGACAACCATCGACAGGACGATTTCCGTCCGATGATGTGGCGCACGCATGATTATGGGAAAACCTGGACCGACATCTCCGCGGGATTGCCCTCGAATCATTTCGTCAGCGCATTGCGTGCCGATCCGGTCAAGCGCGGCCTTCTCTACGCCGGCGTCGATCAGGGTGTGGATGTCTCGTTCGACGATGGCGCGCACTGGCGATCGCTGCAGCGCAACCTGCCGAACGCGATCGTCACCGATCTGGCCGTGCACGGAAACGACCTGATCGCGGCGACGCAGGGTCGCGCGATCTGGGTGCTCGACGATGTCACGCCGTTGCGCGCGATGACAGATGCAACGATCGCAAGCCAGCCAGCGCACCTGTTCGCACCGGCGACAGCGATCCGCGTGCGTGGCAACCAGAACAAGGACACGCCGCTCCCGCGCGAGGAACCGGTCGGCACGAATCCCGGCGCCGGTGCAATCTTCGATTACTGGCTCGCACGCGATGCGCGCGCGCCAGTCACGCTGGAAATACGCGACGCATCCGGCACGCGCGTGGCTCGCTTTGGCAGCGACGACGTCGCGCCGAAACTCGCGGCCGAGAGCTATTTCGAGGCGCGCTGGTTGCAATCGCCAGCGAGGTTGTCGACTCAGGCTGGCGCACATCGTTTCGTGTGGAACCTGCATTTGCCGCGCCCGCTCGCTGCCCAATACGACTACAGCATCGCCGCGATCGACGGTGTCGACACACCATTGTTGCCCGCAGGCATGCTGGTCGCGCCGGGCCGCTACGACGCGGTAATGCGTGTGGATGGGCACGCGTATCGTGCGGCGTTCGTGGTGCAGGCCGATCCGCGCGTCGCGGTCGATGTCGCGGCCGCGCAATCCGCACTGGCACTGTCGGCAGAAGTCGTTACTGCGCTTGAGCGCCACTACGTCGCGAGCGGTGAACTGCAGTCGGTGCGCAAGCAGGTCGAAGCGCTGCAGAAGCGGCTGTCGACCGATCCTGCAAAAGCGGCGCTCGCGAAAGTGTTGACCGACTTCGCTGCGAAGCTTGCGCCGCTGACGTCGGGAGATGGCGAGGATTCGCTTAACCTTGGTGCAATAGGCGGCGCGCTAATCTCCCTGCAAGTCGATCTGGAAGGCACCGATCGCGCACCGTCACAGCCTCAGCGCGAAGTTATCGTGCAGTATTCGGCGCGACTCGATCGCGCGCTGACTGCCTGGTCGGTACTGAAGTCCAGCGACTTGCCGCCGTTGAATGCGTCGCTGCACGACGCCGGAATCGATACGATCAAGGTGCCGTCCCGCGCGGAGCTGCCAGTGATCGACGCAGGCGAATCAAGAGAGATGCCGTAAAAAAATACCAAATGTCCGCTGAAGGCCGAATCGAATGTCTGCTTTCCGGACGGCATGCTGCGAACGTAAGCGTCCACTGCTGACCTGGCCGACAGCAGTCAATCGCCTGCCAGTCAC
>JBBRQI010000013.1:0-79523 GCA_038226665.1 Lysobacterales bacterium
AACAAGCGTGCCGGACTCGGCCTGCTTGAGCACGGCGATGATCTGGCTGTCGGTGAATCGGGACTTTTTCATGGAACCTCCTCGGGAAAGCGTACGAGAAAATTCCACTTCTGGCGTCAGCTAATTGGCGGGGGGATTACCGTGCGACTCGCCTTTCAAGCAGGCGATGTGGAACTCGCGTCGGCCGGCGCCGCCAACTGGGGTTATGCCGAGACCAATCGGCCGTTGTTCACTGGCGATCGGCTGGAGACCGGCAACAATGGACGCGCTGCGCTGGAACTCGGCGGCGCGAGCGTACGCATCAGCAACGACAGCGACCTCAGCGTGCTCGATCTGGACAGCAGCGTGGCGCAGTTCGAACTCTCCCAGGGAGCACTCAATTTGCGCGTTCGGCACATGAACGCCGGACAGACCTACGAGGTGGATACGACCACGCTGGCATTCGTGGCGAGCCAGCCTGGCAACTATCGCGTGGATGTCGGGCCTGATGGAAAAGGAACCACGCTGACTGTGTTCTCCGGTTCCGGCATCGTCTATGGCGAGAACGGCGTCAGCAGACCCGTGCGTGCGGGACAAGCGTACTGGTTCGACGATTCGCGACTCATTGGAATCCGTGCGCGCAGGATCTCCGCGCCCGATGGGTTCGATCGCTTCTGCATGACGCGCGACATGCGCCGCGACCACTCGGCATCCAGTCGCTATGTATCCCCCGACATGATCGGTTACGACGACCTGGACGGTTATGGTGACTGGAGACAGTCGGCCGACTATGGCGCTGTGTGGTATCCAAGCCACGTCGCACGCGATTGGGCGCCGTATCACGATGGTCACTGGGCCTGGGTCGATCCGTGGGGCTGGACGTGGGTGGACAACGCGGCCTGGGGCTTTGCTCCGTCGCACTACGGCCGCTGGGCCTATGTCGGCGATCGTTGGGGCTGGGTGCCCGGCCCGCGCGTGCAGCGCGCCGTGTATGCGCCCGCGCTCGTCGCCTTCGTCGGCGGTGCGCGCTTGTCGATCGGCGCCAATGTCGGTGGCGGCGAACCGGTCGGCTGGTTTCCGCTCGGACCGCGCGATGTGTATCAACCGCCATATCGGGTGACGCGCGATTACTTCACGAACATCAATGTAACCAATGTGAAGGTGGTGAACACAACGGTCATCAACAACGTCTACAACAACTACAGCATGAACCGGCCAAGCGCGCCGATCGCGTACGCGAATCGCAACGTGCCCGGAGCAGTGACCGTGGTTCCGCGCAACGTGTTCACAGGTGCGCGACCGGTCGCGGTCGCCTCCTTGAAGCTGAAGCCGCAGGATCTGGCGCAGGCGACAGTCACTCCGGTCGTGCGGGTCGCGCCGACCGGCGAGAGCGAAGGCGTCCGCCCGGGTGCGCGTCCTGCGGGCATGCCGATGGCACGTCCCGACCATGCCGTCATCGCGCGCCACGCACCGCCGCCGCCTCCCGCCCCGTTCGCGGCGCGGGTCAAGGCCGTCGCCGATCAAGGCGGCAAGCCTCTTGCACCAATGCAATTGCACGAGATGGGCAAGGCGCATGCCGGTGGACAACCGCCGCACGTCGTGATCGCGTCACCGGGCGCTTCGCCTTCGGTACCGCGCGCACAAGACCGCACGCCGGCCAGTGGCATGGGAGCGCCCGGCACGATCAACCCGCCGACTCCTGCTCGTCCCCCACAGGTGAAGTCCGATGTGGCAGCAGGGCCCGCCGAACCCAGGCCAGCGCGCAATCCGCCCGCGGAAAAAGTGCTGCGCAATCCGCCCGCGCAGAGTCCCGTTGTTGACCGCGCCGTCAATGGCGGGGTGGTGCGGGCTCCGCGACCGGGATCCGAGCTGCCACAGCCGAGGAACCCGATCGTGACGTCGCCACAGGAACCGAATCCTGCAGCCACATCCGATCGTCCGGACCGGCCAATGCAGCACGCGCATCGACCGCCTGCGGCAAGTCCCGTGAATGCGGCTGGTGGCGTAGCTTCCGGTCCTGCAGAGCCGAAGCCCGTGCGCACGCCTCCCGCAATGAAGCCGCCATCTGACCAGGCTGGAAATCCGGAACCCGTCCGGGCTCCGCGAATGGCACCTCCTGCTCCGCGACCGGCCCCTCCGGTTTTGAAGCCTCCGGTGTCTCAGCAACAGCCACCGATTCGGGAACAACCGAATCCCGCGATGAATCAGGATGGCGGCGACAAGCTGGCTCGCCCGGCTCAGCCAGCGCCGCCGCGTCGCGAGCGTATGTCGCGCCCGCCGCAGGAGGCTTCGCCGGCCGCGCCTGTTGCAGCCGCGCCTGTTGGGACTCCGGAAGCTGTTCGCGCCCCGCGCGCGCCGCGGCCGCTGGTAAGGCCGCCCGATACAACCGCGCCGCCCGTGGAACATCGCGAACCGGCGCAGCGTCCGCAACCCCCGGCAGCTGTAGAAACCCCGGCGCAGCGGGCGGAACAGAAGCGCAAGGACGACAAAGCCAGGGAAGATCAGAAAAAGAAGGACGAACAGGATCAGCAGCAGCATTGACCTGTAGCCAGACGAACGCCGGCGCGCAGCAGCGCCGCTGAACGTCCCAACCGTGCAGACCCTCTCCCATCGGGAGAGGGAAGGGCGAGAGGCAAATCTCAGTAGACGATGCACGGTCGCGCAGATGAGGAGTCGGATCGGCAGTTCCGGCGGTAGCGGCTGAAACACGCCAGCGAATAATTTTCCTGGAAAATGGGTCAATTGCGTGCACCAGTGCGAGTCTGCAGTACCGCCCCGTTCTGCATCGCAAATCAAAAGGAGAATCCATCGTGCCATCCGGAACCGTGCGCCTTCACCGCATCCTCCGCACCAAACCCGAGCGCGTCTATCGCGCCTTCCTCGACGCCGACGCAATGGCCAAGTGGCTGCCGCCGTACGGATTCACCTGCAAGGTGCACCACATGGATGCCAAGGTCGGCGGCACGTTCAAGATGTCGTTCACCAACTTCACCACAGGCAACGGACACTCGTTCGGTGGCGAGTATCGCGACTTGGTGCCGAACGAGCGCATCCGCTATTCGGACAAGTTCGACGATCCGAACATGCCGGGCGAGATGGTGACGACCGTATCCCTGAAATCCGTTCTGTGCGGAACTGATGTGAGCATCGTGCAGGAAGGAATTCCGGAGATGATTCCGGTCGAGATGTGCTATCTCGGCTGGCAGGAATCGCTGGCGCAGCTTGCGAAGTTTGTCGAGCCCGAGATTCCCGACTGACGAAGACGGTGTCGATCAATCGTCCGTCGAATCCGACCCGACGCGCCGGTGCGGGTTTCCGTTCCACAGTTCCTGCGGAAAGACTGCGTGCCTGAAGATGCGGTGCGTCGGGACACCCACGTTGTTGTCCAGTTCGATGCCGACGCTGCGATAGGCTTCGGCGATCAGCTGACTGCAATAGGCGCTCGCCGGATTGTTCGCGTTGAACAGGTTGAAATTGAACGGCCTGTCGGCGGCGTGCTGCTGCAGGCAATACTCGGCAACCGCTTCCCGGATACGGTCTACATCTGCGGGAGGCAGCTGGCGATTGGCCAGCGGATAGGCGACGCCGATCAGAGTGTCCAGCAGGACACGGTCGCGAACGAGGGCATGTGCGTCCCAGGACGACCCGGGCATGTCGAGCGTGGTGACGCCGTACACGTTGGCTTCCACGAAACGGCCTCCGGGACCGATGTACAACGCGCAATGGTCGATCTCACCCGGCACCAGCGCCCCGATGCCTTGCCAGAGGCGTCCATACAGACTCCGGTCGCTGCCATTGCGCAGGCACAGGATGTCGCCGGTACGCACTGGCAGGCCGTCGATCGTATGGTCATGAATCATGGGGGAACCTGCGTGCGGGTGCGCACGCGATGATAGTCGGGCAGGAATGAATGTCCGCTTCGCGATTGCGTGACCACTGCCCCGTCAACGTGTTGTCGCAGTCTTCAGGAGCCTGAGCGGCATTGATGGTCGGCCAGCCATTGGCAGAGCGGACCCATACGGGATAATGACGTCCGCTTGATTGCAGGGATTGAAATGCCATCACACCCGAACGCCCCGAACGATTCGCTCGCGTACGAGCTCGATACGACCATTGCATTGCTCGAATCCTTCGCGAACGATCGTGCGCTGTTAGAGCGATTGTCGGCCGAGGAGCGCCAGCGCCTGCACGCAGCAGTGGGGACGTTCTATCACCCCGATCCAGCGCTGCGTCGCAGGAAGCGCAAGGCCATGGCGCGCGCGCGCAACGCCGCACAGATCGCGAAAGAGGAAGCGGTGTTGCACTTGACCGGCATTCGCGAATTGCGTCGGCGCCCGGTGTTCACGACGCCGAACATCTTCGCGCCGGAAGGCTTTGTGCAGGAAGACAGCGCCGACTTTGCCAGCGGTGAAGACGAACCCGAGCGTCGCGAATCCATCGAGCCGCAGCATTGTTACGTCTGCAAGCAAAAGTATTCGCTGATCCATCATTTCTACGATCAACTGTGCCCGAGCTGCGCAGACTTCAATTTCGTCAAGCGCACCGAGACGACCGACCTGCGCGGACGCGTCGCGTTGCTGACAGGTGGTCGCGTCAAGATCGGTTATCAGGCCGGATTGAGGTTGTTGCGCGCGGGCGCGAGCCTGATCGTGACGACGCGCTTCCCACGCGATTCGGCCGCGCGTTATGCGGAGGAACCTGATTTCAGCGAATGGTCGGACAGGCTTGAAATTTTCGGGCTGGATTTGCGCCACACGCCGAGCGTCGAGGCGTTCTGCCATGAATTGGTTGCGACGCGCGATCGCCTCGATTTCATCATCAACAACGCTTGCCAGACCGTGCGTCGTCCGCCGGAGTTCTACGCGCACATGATGGAAGGCGAAACCGCAGCCGCGCACGACGTGCCCGCGCATCTGCGCAAATTGCTAGGCGGTTACGAAGGATTGCGTCGCTACGCAATGCTTCCGGAAGCTGGCGGGTCGCCGCTCGCGACACAACGCAATGCCGATGACATTGCTGGAATTACGCGAGCCGCCGAACTATCGCAGGTGCCGTTGCTTGCCGAGGAACTTGCCGGGCAATCGCATCTGTTTCCGCAAGGCCGGCTCGACCAGGATTTGCAGCAGATCGACCTGCGCGAACGCAATTCATGGCGATTGCTGATGGCCGAAGTGCCCTCGGTGGAATTGCTCGAAGTGCAGCTCGTCAATGCGATCGCGCCCTTCATCATCAACGCGCGACTGAAACCGCTGATGCTGCGCAGTGCGGAACGCGACAAGCACATCGTCAACGTATCGGCGGTCGAAGGCCAGTTCTACCGCAAGTTCAAGACCACACGGCACCCGCACACCAACATGGCGAAGGCCGCGCTGAACATGATGACGCGCACCTCGGCGACCGATTACCACGGCGACGGCATCCACATGAATGCGGTCGACACCGGCTGGGTCACCGACGAAGATCCCGCTGCGCATGCCGCGCGCAAGGTAATCGAGGAACGCTTCCATCCGCCACTGGACATCATCGATGGCGCCGCGCGCATCGTCGACCCGATTATCGCCGGCTTCAACACCGGCGAGCATGTGTGGGGGAAGTTCTTGAAGGACTACAAGGTGGCGGATTGGTAGGTGCTTGAACGCCTGCGCGAGAATGACGAGCCATTCGCGACTGCAAATGGCCAAAGGAATGTCAATCTCCTGGCCGTGACGACGGCATCGCCTGTACTCAGGATGCGTTCCATCAGCGGATGCGAAGATCGCATGGCATGAATGCGAATGCGCCAGGCATCGGCACCACCAAGGAGAGGATCATGTCAAATCACACGCGATCAAACGACGATTTACCGCACGGCCAGCAGCCGCAACCGCAGCGCAAAAGCGAGAACACGGACTTCGATGCGTCGGATGCACAAGCGCCGATCGACGATCCAGGCGATGCGCAACGCAGTTCGAAATCCGAACCGGATGGCGATGGCGAGGAAACCGAGTAGGACAGTCGGGCTGAATGGCAGCAGATTTCGTTAAGGCTGCGGATAGCCTCGATCCGGCACCGTGTCGCCACGCGCCAACGTGGCGTCATGGAGTTCTCCAAATGAATCGGATCGCAACCACTCTTCTCACTGTCGCAATTTCCGCTGCCGGCAGCGCTTTCGCGAGTGCGCAGGACTATGGCAACGACCCGCGTGATGGCCGTGATCAAGGCCCGCCGCCGCCCACGCTGCACACCGATCGCGCGGAAGTCGTGCGCGTGGAGCCATTAGGCGGGTTTGATCGCTATCAGTTCCGCCCCAATCAGAATTCCGATACCACGTATGAGCGCCAGGAATGCTGGAACCAGCAGACCAATGACTATGAAAGCGGTTACTACCGTGACCGCGATGGCCGTCTGTATCGTGAAGGCCAGGAGCACACCAATACCGGCGGGATGCTGATCGGTGCGCTGATCGGCGGCGCGTTGGGCAGCACAGTCGGCAAGGGCGACGGACGCACGGCCGCGACCATCGGCGGCGCCGTGGTCGGTGGCGCCATCGGCGCGCATGTCGATAACGACCACGATGATTACGAATATCGCGACAACGGTGGCGTGGTGCGTCGCTGCCGCACTGTCGTCACCACGGTTGACGACGACCGTGGCGATCAGGGCGATCGTGGCCCGACGGCCTTCCGCGTGACCTATCGTTACGCTGGCCAGCAGTACCAGAGTGTCATGGGTCACCCTCCGGGCCGCTGGATCCCGGTGACGGTCGACGTGCGGCCACAGGGCGAAGACGGGCGCTATCGTCGCTGAGTCATCGGCGCGACCGAGCACGGAAAGGGCCCGCGAGGGCCCTTTTCTTTGACGCATTCCACCAAGTCGCTGATATTGAGTTGGCAGCGCTTGCAGACTTCCCGTACATTCCGCTTGCGGAACACAATCGACCGCCCACCCAATCAACGATGCGAGGAATTCATGGCCAAGACCAAGGCAACCAAGGGCAAGGCAGCAGCGGCTCCAGCGGCTCCAGCGGCTTCCAAGCCGATCAAGGACGCGTTGAGCAAATCCGGACTGGTGGCGCACATCGCCGAAGCGACCGGTGTGGTCGCCAAGGACGTGCGTGCGGTGCTCGCCGCGCTGGAAGGTGCAGTACACGGCTCCGTCCACAAGAAGGGAGCGGGCTCGTTTACGCTGCCGGGAATGCTGAAGATTTCCGCAGTCAGCGTGCCGGCTAAGCCGAAGCGCAAGGGCATCAACCCGTTCACCAAGGAAGAGCAGTGGTTCGCCGCCAAGCCGGCCTCGACCAAGCTCAAGATTCGTCCGTTGAAGAAGTTGAAAGACGCGGCGGCCTGATCGCGCCGGAACTTTCGATGACCGGGGCCGGCAGCTTCGCCTGCCGGATCCCTCGCCAGAGGCATGTCCCGCGAGCCGGACGATATCGTGCGCGCGCATGATCTCGACAACCCGATCTGGTCTTCTTTGCGCAGCCGTCATCGCGCGCTCGCGCAGTGCGCTGGCAATACGGCGCGTTATCCGTCGACGGTCGCACCATTCCTCGGTGTCGCGGACGCCGACGCAGCCGTCGCGGAATCAATCGAAGCGTTGCTCGCTCCCGGTGAAAGCGTGTATCTGCTCGGCGTGGCGCCGCGTGCGGCCGGCGCATGGAGCCTCAAGGCTTATCCGTTGCTCGCGCAGATGGTCTGCACTGCTCCGATTGCGGTGATCGACGGGCCGGAGATGATCGAACTCAGCGATGCGCACCGCGCGGACGTGCTGGAGTTGACGGCGCTGGTGTACCCGCATTATTTCCGTCCGCGCACGATGGAGATGGGCCGCTACTTCGGCATCTACGATTTTGAAACGAGCCCGGATGGACGGCTCGCGGCGATGGCCGGCGAGCGCATGGGCACCGACACGCACCAGGAAATCAGCGCGATCTGCACGCATCCGGATTTCAACGGTCGCGGCCATGCGCGCCGCCTGACCGCCATGCTGACCAACGACAATCTCGCGCGCGGCCGCATGCCTTGCCTGCACGTGAGCCACGAGAATCTGCGCGCGCTGCGCATGTACGAACAACTTGGCTATCGCCACCGCCGCGACATCGGTTTCTGGTCGCTACGTCGCACCTGAATGCGGCGACGCTCTGGTTGACGAAATGACCGGCGCGACTCACATCTGCCTGAACAGGTGCAGATAACTGCGACCCACCGGCAGCAGGTCGTTGCAGCCTTTCAGGGGAAACAGAAGGCCCACGAGCCATTCGCATCCTGATGCTGAACGTCAAAGCCTATCCGTGAATGAGCAACGCCTGTGACAGCTTGGGCGAGGCGCATATGGATGCGGGCAACGAATAGAAGGCGATCGCCGACGATCGGGATGGCGGTGCGGCATGATCCAAACGACGCAAATGCTGCGACAATATTGCGCAAACTCGGTGAACGCTGGGACGCAAGGGAGAACGTGCCGGTGTGCTGCGGCTATGTCACCCGCACCGCGACATCGTCGATCCGCACCATCTGGCCCGCGCGGATCTTGCACGTCTTGCGCAGTTCGACGACACCATCGACCGTCACCGCGCCGCTCGCGACGACTGCCTTGCCCATGCCACCACTGCCGCATACGCCAACCAGCTTGAGCAACTGGTTGAGTTCGACGTAGTCGTCATTCAACTGGAAGTCGATGGTTGGTATGTCGTTGCTCCGGTTGGATGCGTATGGGGCGGCGTACGCCACCGCGGAGGCCATTCGGGGCATCCGTCAAACGCGTCGATTCACCCTCGATATTGGCGAGAATTGCGCGGACGACTCATGCGGAATATCTCATGTTACTTGTCCCGGCTCGTAGAACGGAAACTTCTGCGCAATGTCCTCGCCTGTGAAATGCCCAACCCAGCCATCCGGCTCGGTGAAGAAACGGATCGCGATGAAACTCGGAAACCTGCCCATGTCGAACCAGTGCCTGGTCCCATCGGGCACGTGGATCAGGTCGCCGGTTTCGCAGAGGATTTCGTAGACCTTGTCCTCAACGTGCAGGGTGAACTGGCCCGCGCCGGCGACGAAGAAACGCACTTCGTCTTCCTTGTGGAAGTGTTCGTCGAGGAACTTGGTGCGCATCATCGTGCGGTCGGGATTGTCCGGCTTGATGCTGACGACATCGACGGCCTTGAAACCGTTCTTGGCGATCAGGCGATCGACATCCTTGCGATAGGCCGCAAGCACTTCATCCGGCGATGCGCCCGGCACGATCGGTTGCGAGGCTTCCCATTGCTCGAAGCCGACGTTGATCTTCGCAAGCTCGGTCGCCATCTGTGCGTGATCGCGCGTATCCAGATGCGAAATCGTCGGGTCCGTGTCATTGAAAATGCGCAAACGGCTCATCGGTGCCGGCCCTTTACCGTGAGCTGTCTCATCGATGGAGTTTCCTCATTTCCAGTTCGCAGGTCATCAGGAACTCGAAGGCTTCCAGGTGGCGGCGCGCCTCGGCCATGTCGGTGCCCCAAGCGTACAGCCCGTGGCCTTCGATCAGATAGCCCCAGAGCGGGCCGTCGAGCAATGCATCGACTTGCGCGGCGAGTGTCGGGATGTGCTGGTTGTTCGGCAACACTGGCACATCCATTGCGTTTGCATGGGTCTCATTGCCGCGAAAGGCTTTGATCAGTTCGTAACCCTCGAAACGGATGTGACCAGCGCCCGCGTACAGGCGCGACGCGAGCGTCTGGTTCAGCGAATGCGTGTGCAGCACGCAGCCGATCTCCGGGAATCTCTTGTACAACTGAGTGTGCAGCAGGGTTTCGTCGGACGGACGCTGCGTAGTGCCGACAGGCTTGCCGTCGCAGTCCACCACGATGATATCGCTTTCGCCCAAACGACGCTTGTCGCGGCCGGATACGGTGATAGCCAGATGATCCGCGTCCAGACGCATCGAGAAATTACTGCTGGTCGCCGGTGTCCAACCAAGCGTCGCGAGTTCGCGTACGTTTTCGGCGATCAATCGAGCCGCGCGGCGCAATTGGATGGTGGAGAAGGGCTTTGCCATAGGACGATCATAACGGATACGCGGGTACGGCTGAATGCCTGCGCGTCTGGGCTGATGCGACGGCGGGCCGGGTAGAATCGCAGCATACCGGCCAGTTGCCGCGCAGGAATCCGTGATGTCCGACCTGAATGTGATTGTGTGCTTGTTGATTGGTTTGCTTGTCGGCGCTGGCATTGCCAGTGCTGCCCTCTGGCTACCATTGCGCGCACGTCTGCGTGCGGCGCTGTCGTTGAGCGAGGACCTGCGACAGCGGTTGAATTCTAGCGACGGAGCACTGATGGCCGAACGTAGTCGTGCCGGCCAGCTCGCCGCCGATGCAGCCCGCCTGCCCGATGCTCTTGATCGCGCCACACGCTTTGAAACTGATGTTGCCGCACTGAACGAGAAATTGCTTGACGCAGGCGCGCGCGAAGCGGCGGCAATCGCGACGGCGACTGCCAAGCAGGAGGAGACAAATAGGTTGTCTAACGCGCTGAGCGACGCCGAGAGTTTGCTCAAGACGACACGGAAAGACATAGAAACAATGTCAGTCGAACGCGTGCAAGCTGTAGCGGACCGCGATGCAGCAAAAGTGATCGCGGAAGACTCCAGAGAGTTTCTCAAGAATGCCCAAGAGCAGCTTCGGACAGCTTTTACTGATGCTGCTACTGTCGTGTTCGACAAGAACGCCACCGATGCGTTTTCACGAACGCTGAATCCTTTTTCCACACAGATCGCAACATTTCAGGCGCGGATCAATGAACTCGCTTCCGAGGACGCGACCCAGCGTGCAACGCTCGTGGGGACTATTGGCGAACTCAAAACTCTGAATCAAGAAATGGCAGATGCGACCAACGCGATGACCAAGGCGCTCAAGGGCAATGCCAAGGCACGTGGCGATTGGGGGGAGATGATCCTTGAAACTGTGCTCAAGACGTCGGGACTGGAGGAAGGGAAACACTTCATCTCACAAGCTAACTCCAAGGATGACGATACTGGACGTCGGCAATATCCTGACGTAGTCGTGACGCTGCCGGACGGCCGTCATATTGTAGTGGATTCCAAAGTCAACCTCGTCGCTTGGGCCGAGGCGAACCAAGCGGACACATTGGAAGCCCAACAGGATGCGCTTATTCGCCATGCTGCGGCAATGCGCGTGCATGTACGCGATCTCTCCGAAAAAAACTATCCCAAGAACCTCGGCAGTCAGGCACTCGACACAACCGTGATGTTCATTCCGATCGAAGGGGCGCTCTCAGCCGCGTTGTCTGTTAACAAGGATCTACAAATAGAGGCGTGGAAAAAGCGGGTCGTCTTCGCCTCGCCGAATACACTGATGGCGTTGCTCCAGGTCTGCGAGCGACTGTGGACTCGCGATAAGTTGCACAAACAACTCGATGACATCGGTGAGAAAGCGGGCCTGCTTATCGACGCGATCACATACTTCCTCAAGGAGTTTGATGAAGTAGGCGAACGTATCAAGGAAGCAGGCAACGCCTTTGGGGCGGTAAAGAATCGCCTAACCGAATCGAAACAATCGGTTTTGGCACGAGCCAAGAAGCTCGTGGAAGCTGGGGCGAAAGGGAAACGTGCAATCCCCGAAGAATTGCAGCCCGATCCGGGTGTGTCTATTCTTGATTTGCCATCAGTTGGGGATGTGTAGACGTACGTTTTGGATGCGCCAAGCGATGAGGTATCGGAAGAGACCGCAAACGAAAACGGCGCGGAAATGATCGCGCCGTTATAGATCATTCTGTAGCGACTACGGACCAGGTTCGGGGCCTTGGTGGACAAGCGGGGTGGGTTCCAGCAACGGGGCGGGCAACTCTGTGTTGCCCGGAGCGAGCGCGCTGAAGCGGCGGCCGAACAGGAAGTAGATCACGAGGCCACCGACCGCCCAGTAGCAGAAGAACCGGATCGTCGGGTTCCAGCCCAGGCTGAAGAACAACAGCACGCAACCTGCCATCGCCAACGGTCCGACCACCCACACGAATGGAGCGCGGAACGGGCGGGGGCGGTCCGGCTGCTTCACGCGCAGCACCAGCACGCCCAATGCGACTGCGAAGAACGCAAACAGAGTGCCGGCGTTCGAGATGTCGGCCAGCAGGTCGACATTGAATACCGCTGCGAACAACGCGACCGCGCTGCCCGTGACCATCGTCACCACATGCGGGGTGTGATAGCGCGGATGTACCTTGGCGAATGCTTTCGGCATGAGGCCATCGCGCGCCATCGTGAACAGGATGCGGGTCTGGCCGAAGATCATCATCAGCACCACCGAAGGCAGGGCGATGATGGCGGCGCTTCCCACGATCTTGGCGATGTAGGGATGGTTGATTTCGCGAAGGATGAAGGCTAGCGGATCCTTCGCCTGCGACAGCGGGCCGCCCGGCTGCGCGCCTTCGGCACCGACCGCCGTATAGGCCACGAGCAGGTAGAACACCGTGCAGATCGCCAGTGAACCGATCAGGCCGATCGGGATGTTGCGGTTCGGGTTGATGGTTTCCTCCGAAGCGGTCGAGACCGCGTCGAAGCCCACGAACGCGAAGAAGATCGACGCCGCGGCGCCGAGTACGCCAACACCCGACAAGGGCGTGCCCCAACCCTGGGGAAGCATCGGATAGAAATTCGCCGACTTCACGGCCGGGAAGGCGATCACCAGGAACAGGGTCAGGGCGAGGATTTTCACCATCACCAGTACTGAGGTGAACTTGGCGCTCTTCGAAGTGCCCGCGACCAGGAGCCAGGTCACGGCGAGTGAAATCAGGAACGCCACCAGGTTGAACGTACCGTGCGTCACGGTTCCGTCGGCGAGCTTTGTTGTGAGCATGGGCCCGACCTGCAGCGCCGCCGGCAAGCTCAATGTTCCTTCCTTCACCATGCCCCACAGGTCGGTGTGGTTGAGGAATTCGTTCGCGTAGCCCGACCATCCGACCGCGACGGCGGACGCGGCTACGGCGTATTCGAGGATCAGCGCCCAGCCGACCATCCACGCGATCAGTTCGCCAAGGACCGCATAAGAGTAGGTGTAGGCGGACCCCGCGACCGGCACCATCGCTGCGATTTCCGCATAGACGAGTGCCGTCAGCGCGCAGACGGTGCCGGCGATGATGAAGCTGTACATCATGCCCGGGCCGGCTTTCTGCGCCGCCACCGAGGTCAGCACGAAGATGCCGGTACCGATGATCGCGCCGATGCCGAGCATCATGAGCTGGAACCAGCCCAGCTGGCGTTTCAGGCTTCTCTTCTCGGCTGTCGCCAAGATCTGGTCGAGTGGTTTGACGCGAAACAACGACATACGCATTCCCCTGCAACTGTTGTGATCAATGGCGCACGTGCGCCGTAGGCACCGCCGGACGGACTGCGCGTTACCTTAGCCTGCGGGGGCGGGGGCTACAAGCGCCGCGAGGTCATGGCGGCTATCCTGTCGGCCAACCGTTTCAGGCGGGTCTTCGCATGGATGATGAACGCCGCGCATTGGCCGGTACATTGGCCGATTATCGCCAGCGCTGGCCTGCCGAAACCGCCGTCGCGAACTTCGAGGAATTCCTCGTCGAATACGCCGAAGCATTCGAGCGGGAGTTCGCGATCGGGCACTTCACCGGCTCGGCGTGGCTGGTCAGCGCGGACGGAGCGCGCGTGCTGCTCACCCATCACCGCAAGCTCGGGCGATGGCTGCAACTCGGCGGGCATGCCGATGGCGACATCGACCTGATGCGCGTCGCGTTGCGCGAAGCCGAAGAGGAATCGGGGTTAGATGGATTGACCGTCGAACCAGCCATCTTCGATCTCGACCGCCACCGTATTCCTGCGCGTAGCGACGATCCGGAGCACTGGCATTACGACGTGCGCTACGTGGTGCATGCGGGTGCTGACGAGGCGTTCGTGGTCAGCGATGAATCGCATGCATTGGCATGGCGGGATATTGCGGAAGTCGCGCGGGATGAAGCGGCGGATGCATCGGTGCGGCGGATGGCGGGAAAATTCATCGCACGCGGTTGACGCGCGATGCGCAACAACGGAATTCATTGCGCGTGATTGGCCGAGGCAAGCAGGCATCCTTGCGTCGCTGCCCGTTCGGCATGCATGCCTCATCCGAGTTTGAGTTGCGAATGTCCAATGGAGATTCGCAAATGCTGGATGTGCTGAAGCAAGCAGGCATCCTTGCGTCGCTGCCCGTTCGGCATCCATGCCTCACCCGAGTTTGACGCATGAGATGCCATTCAAGGCATCTCATCAGCGCGTCAAACTCGACCCGCGAACTCTCCGGTCACCGTATTCACCCAAACCTTCTCACCGGTGCTGATGTATTCCGGCACCTGAATCTCGATGCCTGTGTTGAGCCGCGCGGGCTTCGGGCGCTTGGTGGCGGTGCCGCCTTTCAGTTCCGGCGCGGTCTCGACGACGGTCAACACAACGCTCGCGGGAACCAGCAGGCCAACCGGCGCTTCGTCGATGATCTGGATATAGCACTCCTCCAGCCCCTCGGCGAGATAGCCGGCGTTGTCGCCGATGACATCCGCGTCGAGCTGGTACGGTGTGTAGTCCTCGGCGTCGAGGAACACGAACGCGTCGCCGTCCTTGTATGAGTAGGTCGCCATCCGCCGTGTGAGTTCGATTTCCTTCACTTCGTCGTCGCCGCCGAGATTGAGATCGAACTTGGTGCCGCCCGGCACGCTGTACAGCGTAAGCCGGATCTTCAGGTTGCCGCCGCGGCCCTGCGGCGAGCTGCGTTCGATGTCGCGCACCTGGTATACGGTGCCGTTGTGTTCGATCACATTGCCTTTCCTGGTTTCGGAAGCTCTCATTTTGATTTCGTGTCCGTTGAATGAATCGATTTTCCATACATTTCTTCCATGAGCCGCCACATCAATACCCCTCCAATCAACCCGAGAGCTGAAATGAGTATTGCGATGCATGCAAGTTCAAACCAGGAACGTTGATGGAGAACGATCGTGGCGTAGGGCAACCCCAGAATGCTCCACAAGACCCAAAACTTGAGCACATGGTGGCGACGCCCTTTCTGCTCCATGCGCTGCCATAGATCCCCGACGTACATGTCACCTCCGGCGATGAAAGTCGTTTCGGCGCACACCGCACCGCCAAATCGGCGGCGGCAACAATACCATGACGACCGCCGTCACGAAGCGATCAGATTTCGATCGCGCGGTACTCGGTGCATGGCCGCGCGCGCTCCCACATGCGGTCGAAGCTTGCGCGCAACTGGCGCGCGCGGGCAGGGCTGGCGTCGCTGGTTTCGCCCTCGATGCGCCCGCCGATCGGGCGGAAGTACAGCCCGCCGCGATCGCCGACCACGAAGGCCGACGGATATTGCCGATCCTGCGGTTCCTCGCAGGCGCGGAATTCGAAGACGCTCGACAGCCGCTGCGCGAGCGTGAGCCACGGGTGATTCAACTGTGGCGGAATCAGCGGATCGAGCAGCAGCACGCGCACGCTCGGGCCGACTCCCGATGTCGCATACGTGCGCAACGCATCCATTACCGGAGGCGCAGACAACAGTCCGTAATCGAGATCGCGACTGAACACGCATAGCTCGCGACGCGAATTCGCGATCACCGACACGGCCGCGCGTAACGCCTCGTCCAGCGATTCGACGGGAGCAAGCACGAGCAATGGCGCAGAAGGCGGGCGCTCCTCGAACGGCGCGAGCTGCAACCGCATCGCCTGGTGGCGGATGCCCGCCTCCTCGAATTCGTCGCCATGGGGCAGAAATCCGTACTTCGTGTAGAACCCGACAGCATCGATCTGCGCATTGAGTTCGACTTCGGGCCAGCGCTGCACGCGTGCCGCGTCGATCAGTGCGACCAGCAATGCTGGGCCGACGCCGCGTCCGCGCCATTCGCGCAGCACGCCGAGGCGACCGATCTTGCGTTGCGGCGTGAGCCGGCCCGTGCCGATCGGACGGTTCTCGAGATCGCGCGCGATCACGTGCTGACAGATCGGATCGAGCGCATCCCATTCCAGTTCGATTGGCACCTGCTGCTCAATCACGAAGACAGGTTCGCGCACGTGGCGCAGATCCTGGAAATCAGTGCGGTAGTCGGCCGGCTCGACGCGAAAATCGGAAGTCAGTGCATGGGTCATCGGCGCTTCCCCCTGGAC
Source organism: Lysobacterales bacterium (assembly GCA_038226665.1). GTDB lineage: Bacteria > Pseudomonadota > Gammaproteobacteria > Xanthomonadales > Xanthomonadaceae > SZAS-103. Next base: position 16,093 of record JBBRQI010000013.1, read on the forward strand.
GGACGCTGCAACGCGTAGCTGCCGCCCATCGCCAGCGCGATCACGGCTTCCTGCGCATCCGCATCGAGCGTGTCGAACTCGGCGGCATCGATCGCCAGCGCACCCGCAAGTTGACGCGCCGATGCAAGGCCCATCGGATAGGCCCCGCCACCGATGAACAGCATTGTGTTCCGGCCCTGGCGCGTCCATGCGCTGCGCACGAATGGATGTCGCATCAGCGCGCCACCCTCGGCAAGCGTCTTGAGTATCTTGTCAGCAGTCGGCGGCTTCGGCGGCGCAGCGACATCCGCGCTGCGGTACGCGCTGATGTAGCTGCCGAACCAGGTCGCCAGCGCGGCGTCATCGGCTTGCAAGGCAGCGAGCGCGCGACGCACACGGGCGAGCGCGTCATCGTCGATCTCGTAACGATCGGAAGCCATGGCCAGATCGGGATCGGCATAGCGCGCTTCATCGCCGGATTTCTCTGCCAGGTGTTCGGCGAAATCCACCAGCAATTCCGCCTCCGATGGAGCGCGCATCCCGATCGAATAGGTCAGGCAGGCATCCACCGCGACACCGTGATGAGGCACGCCGGGCGGCAGGTACAACATGTCACCGGGTTCGAGCGTCCACGCGTGCGTCGGTTTGAATTCGCGCAACAGCTTCAGTTCGGCATCATCGCGGAATGCCGTCGAAGCGTTCGGGTCAGTGCTGATCTGCCAGTGGCGCTTGCCGAGGCCTTGCAGCAAAAACACGTCGTACTGATCGACATGCGCGCCGACCGAACCGCCGGGCGCGGCGAAGCTGATCATCACGTCATCGATCCGCCAGCGCGGCAGGAAGTCGAAACGCTCGAGCAGGGCGCGCACGTCGGTGTCCCATTTGTCGACGTCCTGCACGAGCAGGGTCCAGTCCTTTGTCGGCAGCTTCGGGAATTCTTCTTCTGCGAACGGGCCGTGGCGCAAGGTCCACTGATCCTTCTTGCGATCGTACCGGACGATGCGCGACAACGCGGCTTCCTCGCAGGCGAGTCCGGCGAGATCTTCGGGCGACAACGGCGAGACGAACTCCGGGAACGCGTTACGGATCAACAGCGGGCGTTTCTGCCAGTAGTCGCGCAGGAATTGTGCAGGCGGCATGCCGAGCAGGTCGCCCGCGTTGGCATGCACTTCAAGAGGCAGTCGTGCGGACTCTGGTTTCATTCGCGGATTGTCGCGCAGTTCGCTGCGCTCAGCCACGCGCTCGCGGCGCAGAACGTCGTCGCGCGCAGCACGTTGCGGCGCTTGAGTCCGGCCAGGAACGAAGGCTGGTCGCTCATGGACGCGGCCACCTCATGACGCCACCGCCTCTTTGCGCGTGGCGAAGATCTTGTCCATCAGCGCCTGGAAGCGTGGGTCGTCGCGTAGCGGCGTGAACCACGGAAGAAACCAGGCGTTGAGCAGTGGCTGCGAACGGTCGCGATAGGCATAGTCGAGTGCGGCGAATGCGGCATTGTTCTCGCCAAGAGCGGCATGAATCGCGGCGATATCGCTGCCGTCGACGTAGCGAGTGCGCGCCGCGATTTCCAGTTGCGCAAGAATCCGACGAGCTTGCGCGGAGTCGCCGGCATGCGCATGGCAGATAGCGGCTGCGAAGTCCGGTTGATCGCCGTTAGCTTTCTGCGCAACGACGGAGCGGTCGATGCAATCCTTCCAACGGCCAGCGACCGCGTACGCGTACACCATGGGATCGGAGAGATAGAAAAAGCCCGGATCGGAGGCATGGATGCGTCGCGCGAGATCGAGCACGCCGTCGGAATCTCCTGCGGCTGTGGCCGCCCACATTTCCGTGTACAGATTCCATGGATTGCGAGGGTCGAGTTTCTCCGCGATATGCGACTCGGCTCGCGCAGCGGCCGGATTGTGCTCACCTTGCAGGCGATAGAGGCCGAGGAACATGTGCGCATCCGCGGAGCCGGGGTTGAGCGCGACCGCACGTTCGGCCTCGATTTTGGACGCGGGAAAATCGTGCTTGTCCGCCATCAGGGCGTAGCCGAGAAAGGCATGGCCATCGGCGAGATTCGGATCCAGTGCCACGGCCTTCTCGGCGGCGCTTTTCATCGCGGGGTACAAGTCGATCGGCGCGCGATAAGCATCGGACAGGAAGGCGTAGGCCGACGCCAGTCCGGCCCAGGCGGCGGCGTAGTTAGAATCCTCGGCGATCGCCTGGTTGTACAGCACCACCGCCTGGTTCAGATCGGCCTCGTCGCTGTGCTCGGCCAGCGTTCGTGCCTGCAGGTACAGATCGTGCGCATGCGCGCTGGTGGTCGCGATCGCCACCAGTGGCTGCCCCGCGGCGTCGCCGAGCTTGACGGCCAGCGCCTTGCTGACGGCTCCGGAAATGTCGTCCTCGAGCGCGAACAGACTGCCGAACGCGCGATCGTACCGGTCAGACCAGAGTTGCGCGCCAGTCACCGTGTCGATCAACTCGACGCTGATCCGCAGGTTGCTCCCGTCGCGCTGCACCGTGCCGGAAAGCAGACTGCCGACGTTCAAGGCACGACCGACTTTTCCGGCATCCACGTCGCGACCACGGAACTGGAACGACGAAGCGCGTCCGATGACTTTCAGTCCGTGCAGCTTCGACAGCGCATTGAGTACTTCCTCGCTGATGCCGTCGCCGAGGTAGTCGTCCTTGGGATCGCTGCCCAGATTGACCAGCGGCAGCACCGCGATGGATTTGCCCGGAACGGTCGACTCGTTCTTCCCGGATTCGGCGACTGCATCCTTGCGCAGTACAAACTGATTCGTCAGCAGCAGCACGACCGCCAGTGCGAGCACCGCGATGATCCAGCGATCAAGCTTCTTGCTTGTCTCGCGCATAACGGATTCATCAGAATGCACCTCGCTTTCGCGCTGGATGCCTTGCGGCGTCCATTCGTAGAACCATGCGAGCAGCATCGCGAACGGGAAGCCGATCGCGGCGGCGATCACGATCCAGCGCACCACCCAACTGTCGATGCCGAAAAATGGAAACACCTGGGTCGCGACCTGCACGATCAGCCACGCGCTCGCAGCGTAGAACGTCGCCGCGCGCAGCACGTTGCGGCGCTTGAGTTCGGCGAAGAAGGTCATGGCCGTTCCGTCGCGAAGGCGCGCAGATGTTCCATGATGTCGCGGTTGTTGCTGGTCAGGTCCACCAGGCGGGTTTCGAGATCGGTGATGCGCAAGCGCAGAAACGGTACGATGTTTGGATTGGATCGGAGCGCTTTCGCGGCTCCGGCGATGTCCTGCGCGGACAGACCAGTCCTGCAGGGATAGTCAAGATCGCCGTGGATCGCGGCGTAGTCGCCGGTGCGGACATAGCGGTCGCCGCAGCGCTTGCCCAGCGCGCGCTGCACATCATTCGAAAGGCTCATGCGGAAGGCTTCGCGGTAGCGCGACTGCATGCCTTCGCGCACAGTATTTTCAATGGTGGGGATGTTGTAGAGACGCATCGCAGTGTCGCGCAGCGTCTGGTCATGGATCAGGCCGATGGTGCCGGTCGAGATCAGTTCGTCGTAGGTAGAACGGCGCCGCAGTCGATTCTTGTACTGGGTGGCGCGATAGGCGCTGACCAGCAGGGCCTCGTCCGATATCGCGGCCTTGCTTTCCAGTGCGTTGACTGCCTGATTGGCATTGGCGAGCACTTCGCGGTTGTAGGCGATCAGTAATTGGTAGCCCCAGTCCTCCTCGCGCAGATCGGCCTTCAGGCGCGCGGTGAACTCGGCCGATTGCTGGTCGGTCGCTCGGCTCTGGTTCCAGTTCGACGCCTGCATGCCAATGAACACGCCCACGATGACGATGACCAAGTCGACGACGATGGTGGTCCAGTGCAGGTGCTTCACGCGCTCCGCAACATGGCGCGGCTTCGAGTCCGCCGCAGCAGGGCTGGTTTGCGGAGGCTCTTGCGGTGTCTGGATGGGGTCGTCGGCAAGGCTCATGGCTTGGCTGTCTCCACGCGTGGCGGATACGCGATGGTTTGTGGCGGTGGCCAATGCAAACCGGATTCGGCGAGCCGGGCCTTGAAATTGGGCGTGGCATCGAGGTCGAAAGGCGCACCGCACAGGCAGTCGGCGGTGAGTACGGCCAACAGGAAGGGTCCGGCCGGTCGTGCGTCGATCACGGCGGCTTGGCGGTTGGCTTCGGCGCGGTTACCGGACAGCGCCGCCTCGATCGCATCGGCATTGCCCCAGAATTTGAAGATCGACTTGCTGCGATCCACGGATTGCAGGCGGGTGTGGATGCTTGCTGCGTTCTCGCCAGTGGCCGCGCCGACGAAGACCTCAGCCGTGTAATGGCTTTCGTCCATCACATCCATCGCCGCGAGCTCCGCCCTGGCCGCGTCGATGCGGCCCAGCATCAGCAGCGCCTGTACGCGCGACAGGCCATACGCAGGCACGCCGCCTCGCGCCTTCTCGGCAGCCGCGAAAACGGCAAGGGCCTGTTGCGCGCGTCCGCCCGCGAGCGCGGCCCGGGCCCGACTGTTGAAGTTGATGCGATTGAGGGGGTCGCACGCGCTGGTTCGCTTGCCGAGGTTCTCGATGCGATCGGCGTAGCCAAACGCGCTGGCGAACACCGGCAGCCAGTCCGGATTCCTGCACCCGGGATGCTTGAGCGCCGCATCGATCTGATCGGCCAGGCCATGCCAGTCGTCGCTGACCAACTGCCGCTCCACGAGCGTCAGCAGGCGTTGCTGCTCGTCGTGGCTGTTTTGCGCGGTCAACCCGTAATAACGCATCGCCTGGCGTTGCGCATCGAGCAGCTCCGCGCGTGGTCGGTCGTCCGCCAGCAGGATGTGGTCGTAGAGATCGGCCGACGCGAAGTACGCCTGTGCAAACCCCGGCTCCAATGCGATGGCCTTGGCGAACTCGACGTTGGCCAGGCGCAGGCCCTCGATGGCGTCGTGGCTGTGTTCCGGGTCGTGCGCGTCGTCGTACAGCTTCAAGCCCTTCTGGTAGGCGATGTAGGCATCGACATTCTCCACGCCATCCTCACGCATGCGCGCACGCTGCTTGTCGTCGAGCACGACTTTGAGCGTACCGGCTACCTGTTCGGCGATATCCAGTTGCACCGCCAAGCTGTCTTTCAGCGTCCGGTCGTAGGTCTGCGCCCACAGCTGGAAGCCGTCCGACGCGCGGATCAGTTGCGCGGAGACGCGGGCGCGGTCGCCTTCGCGGCGCACGCTGCCTTCGAGAATGTTGGCGACGCCCAGCCGCGCGCCGATCGTGCGCACATCGACATCCTTGCCCTTGAACTGGAACGACGACATGCGTGCGACGACCTGCATGCCGTCGATGCGCGACAGCGAATTGAGGATTTCCTCGGACAGGCCGTCGGAAAAGAATTCGTTGTCCTTGTCGGCGGAAAGAGTTTCGAACGGCAATACGGCGATCGAGCGCGGATTGGTTTTGGCTTGCGTCGCTTCGGCGCGGGCGACGTGCGCCGTCGTCTGCGCGACCAGGACCGTATCGCGGCGTGGCGCGAGCACGAACTTGTCGAACGCGAAGTAGCCGATCGCCAGTGCCGCCACGACCAGCAGCACGCGATCCATGCTCCGCGCGGTTTGCGGGGCGATGGATTCCTGCGGCGATACGTCCGCGTCGCGCTTGATGCCATCGGGCGTCAACTCGAAGACCCAGCTCACGATCAGCGTCGGCACGAATCCGATCGCAAGAACGATCACGATGCTGCGCGCGATCCACTCGGGCGCGCCGAACATCGGCAGCACGGTTCCCGCAACCTGCACGAGCAGCCAGGCACCGACCAGATACAAGCCCGCCATGCGGATCACATTGCGGCGCTTGAGCTCGGCGATGAATATCATGGTTTCCCCATGCAGAGCTTCGCGTAGTGCGGGTCGGTCGCCTTGATCTTTTTGACCAGTGCGATAAATCCCGGATCGCAATGCAACTGGCCCAACGCAAGCTGCATGACCGCCCATTCGGACATGCCGGCCCGGTCCGTGTAAGCCCATGCTTGCAGATTCGACAGCGCCAACTGCGATTCGCCGAGCCGGACCAGCAGCGATGTGATCACATAAGGCTGGAATGCATTGCCGCTTTTGGGATCGTTGGAACTTTGCGGCAGGAAGGTGGCCAAGCGCACCGCCACCGCATGACGATCGCCATGGCCTTGCAACGCATCGAAGACCAAGCCCACTTGCGTCTGCGCACCGGGGTTGGTCACGGCAGCATAGCGGGCGAACAGCGTCCGGGCCTGGCTGAAATCACCTAGATCAAGCGCGGCAAATCCGGTCGACTCCAGGCAAGCGTGGTTATCGGGTGCCAACTTCAGAATCGGCTCGCACAGCGCTTTGGCATCGGCATAGCGGCCCAGCGCGATCAGCGCCATGCCGTGGTTGTTGGCGATGATCGACGATCTTGGGTCAAGCACGGATGCGCGTTCGAGTGCAGCAATGCCGGGTTCCAGTTGTCCGCCACTCCACAGCGAATTGCCAAGCCACTGATACGCCGACGCAAACGAAGGACGCAGCGCAATGGCGCGTCGATACAGCGCCTCCGCAGTCTCGCGCCGGCGATCCCCATCGGCGAGGTAGCCGAGCGCGATATACGGCTCGGGCAGCGTCGGATCAAGACTCAGAGCGCGCTCGGCATTGTCCGCGGCCCTTGCAAGGGCGTCGTCGTAGCCGATGCGCGCGCTCCAGTCGGGAAGGATCACATAGACGAGTGCCTGACCAGCGTAGGCATCAGCAAATGCGGGGTCGCTGGCGGCGGATTGCTCGAATTGTTTGAGTGCCTGCCAAAGATTGTCTTCACCGCGTGCCTGCCAGAGCTCTAGCCCACGCAGATACGCATCGTGGGCCTGGACGTTTCGCGTCCCCTTGCTCGGAGCCGTCGCCACGCGGCCAACGATTTTCACCTTCAACTCGTCGGCAATTGCCTTGGCGATTTCGTCCTGGATCGCGAAGATGTCCTTGAGGTCGCGGTCGTAGGTTTGCGACCAGACATGGAATCCGTTGCTGGCATCGATCAGTTGCGCGGTGATGCGTACACGTTCGCCCTGCTTGCGCACGCTGCCTTCCAGAACCATACGCACCTTCAATTCGCGAGCGATCTCCGGCACTTCCTTGTTGCCGTCTTTGAACGCGAACGACGAGGTGCGCGCGGCGACCTGCAACGCCGGAATCTGCGCGAGCACGTTGAGGATTTCCTCGCTGATGCCGTCGGAGAAATACGCGTTGTCCTTGTCGCCGGACATGTTGACGAATGGCAGCACGGCAATTGAGTGCGGGTTGGTGGCTGTCGTTGCCGTCTGCTGCGCGTCAGCCGCACTCGATGCCATCGATTGGGGCGCGTGCGCCGTCCGCCATGCCAGTCCGCCGCCCAGCGCAATCAGGATTGCCAACAGAAGCATTTCGCTGCGCGACAATCGTTGCGCGCCACTTTCGCCGTGATACCAGGCCAGCACCAATGTCACAAAAAAACCAATCATCGCCACCACGATTGCGACCCGCGACACCGTGTGCGACCAGTCGTAGCTCTCCACCATGAAGCCGATCGCCTGCAGCAACACCCACGCGCCCGCCGTATAGCCAAGCGCCCACTGTGCGATCTTGCGACGCCTGAGTTCCGCGATCAGGCTCATCTTGGATGTCCTGCTTCGTCGAACCCGGCTTTGCCGAGCAGCCGCAGGTAGCGCGGGTCGTCGTGGTATTTCGCGAACAGAGGGCTGCGCAGCAGGACCACCGGGTCGCTGCCGTTTGCATGTTTGTCGATTTGATTTTCCACGTACAGGAACAGATCGTCGATATGAGAGCGGAAGACCGTCGCCATGACGAGGCCATCCGTTCCAAACGGCTTGCGTCGCTCGGCGTACAGGCCCGGGTTGCGAGCGATCGCGATGACCGCATCGTGGATTGCCAGTTGTGTGGCGATCACTGCTGGGCTTTCCCCTCTGGCAACCAACGCCGCGCGCAGGCTGTCGCGGAGTTTGTCCGAGTCGTCGATGCGGCCGGTCTCGATGTAGCAAAAGGACAGGTTCCTGACGAGATAGATGACCTTGGGGGCCAACGCATAGCCGGCCTCCATCTGCGCGACGCATTCCTGGTTGCGGCCCGAATAGTTCAACAGGTAGCCGTACAGGTTGCGATACATCGGCGCCATCGAATCGAGCGCGACGGCATGCTGCGCGGCCTGCAGTGCTTCCTCGACGCGGCCTTGCGTGCCCAGCCAATCGGTATAGGCAAAGTAGAGTTCCGGATCATTCGGCGCCAGCGCCTGCGCACGCTGGAAGTGCTGCTCGGCGTCGGTCCATCGCCACTCGTTGGTGTACAGGTTGCCGAGCATGATGTGCGGGCTGGCAAGATCGGGCGCCAGCTCGATCGCCCTGTTGCAGGCCACCTCGGCATCGCGCAGGGCCTGGGGAATTTCGGCTTTCCGGCTTTCGGGAAGATAAAACTGCAGCAGGTTCAAGCTACCGCATAGTCCGGCCCAGGCTGGTGCGAATTTCGGATCACGTGCGAGCGCCGTGTGGTACAGGTCGATCGAACGCTGCACGCCATCGCCGCGCTCGCGATACGCGGCGCGCGCCTGCAGGTACAGGGCGTAGGCCTGCGTATCGTCGGTGCGCTGGCTGACCAGCGCCGCATCGCCACCGATGCCCAGGGGCAGCTTCAGCGCCTGCGCGATGTCGCCCGCCACTTCGGCCTGCAAGGCGAACACATGTTCGAGCTTGCGGTCGTAGTTCTGCGACCACAGATGGAAGCCGTTGTCGGTGCGAATGAGTTGCGCGGTGATGCGAACTTCATCATCGGCCTGCCGCACCGAACCTTCCAGCACGTAGGCCACGCCCAGCATTTTGCCGATTTCGCGCACGTCGTGGCGCTGGCCCTTGAGCGAGAACACCGACGTGCGCGCGGTGACTTCAAGCTTGGGGACATTCGCCAGCGCGTTGAGGATTTCCTCGGTCATGCCATCCGAGAAATAGTCCTGCTTCGGATCGCCCGACAGGTTGAGGAACGGCATTACCGCGATGGAGTTCCTGGAAACCGTTTGCGCGATCGAATGGATCGCCTGTGCGATCTGCGTGGCCTCGCGTCGCGGCGCCAGCACGAACTTGTCGGATGCGAAATAGCCGATCGCGAGCGCAGCCAAGGCCAGCAGGATGCGATCCATGCGCCGAGCGGTCTGCGGCGCGATCGATTCTTCCGGCCTCACTTCGGCATCGCGCTTGATGCCGTCCGGCGTCAGCTCGAACACCCAGCTGAAGATGAGCGCCGGGATGAATCCAACCGCAAGAACGATCACGATGCTGCGCGGCAACCATGCCGGCGCATCGAACATCGGCAGCACCGTGCTCGACACCTGCACGACCAGCCACGCACCGACCAGGTACAGGCCGGCCATGCGGATCACGTTGCGGCGCTTGAGTTCGGCGATGAACGACATGCAGCAGCCCCGTTGCCGCGCGTCATGGACGCGACCTGCCAGTTGTTGAGCATGCCAGAAGGTCGACTTGGTTGCCGATTCCTGGCGGGGTTTCAAAAAGCGGGTCTGTTACGCGTATCCATTATTCCACCGACAAACCGTCGATCTTCTGCCAGCCACGTGGAAGCAGGCTGCCGCGGGTTGCGCGCGCGCCGAGGTATGCGTCGAGATCCTTCCACGCGAGGCGCATCGGCGTGCGCTGCCCGCTGAAGACGAACAGAGCGCCATCGGCCGGAATCGCTGCGACTGCCGCGACACGTTCGGTGCCAAGTTTCGCGCGCGGAATCTCGATGAGTTTGTTGCCCTTGCCGCGATCGAGTTCGGGCAATTCGGAGACTGCGAACACGAGCAGATGTCCGGCGGTTGTGATCACCGCGAGGCGATCGCTCGCCGCATCGCGTACAAGGGCCGGTGCAAGCACGCGTGCGCCATCGGGCAGGGTGATCATCGCCTTGCCGGCTTTCTGCCGATTTGTGAGGTTCTCGAAACGGGTGACGAATCCGTAGCCGTGGCTCGACGCGAGCACCATGCGCGTGTCGGCATCGCCGGCGACCAGCGCCTGGAATTGTTCGCCCGGCGCAAGCGTGAAACGGCCGGTGAGCGGCTCGCCGTTGCCGCGCGCGGAGGGAAGCGTGTGCGCAAGCGTGGAAAAACTCCTTCCGCTCGAATCGAGGAATGCGATTTGCTGCGTGCTGCGCGCGTGGATCGCCTGCAGCAGGCGATCGCCATCGCGATAACTGAGTTCGCCGGCGTTGACGTCGTGGCCTTTCGCCGCACGCACCCAGCCTTTTTCGGACAACACGACCGTGACGGGTTCGCTCGCTACGAGTTCGGATTCGGAAATTGCCTGCGCCGCGCCGCGCACGACCAATGGCGAACGCCGCGCGTCGCCGTATTTCTTCGCATCGGCGAGCAATTCGTCCTTGATGAGTTTCTTCAGTCGCGCATTGGAGCCGAGCGTGTTCTGGATCGTCGTGCGTTCTTTCGCGAGCTCGCCCTGCTCGCCACGGATCTTCATTTCCTCGAGCCGCGCGAGTTGCCTGAGTTTGGTTTCGAGGATGTAGTCGGCCTGTTCATCGTCAAGCCCGAAGCGCGCCATCAGCACGGGCTTCGGTTGGTCCTCCTGGCGGATGATGCGGATGACTTCGTCGAGGTTGAGGAACGCGACCAGCAATCCTTCGAGCAGGTGCAGGCGGCGTTCGACTTTTGCGAGCCGGTGTTCGAGCCGTCGGCGCACGGTGCGCGTGCGGAACTCCAGCCATTCGCCCAGGAACGCCTTGAGTGTCTTGACTTGCGGCCGGCCATCGAGGCCGATGATGTTGAGGTTGACGCGGTAGCTGCGCTCGAGATCCGTGGTCGCGAACAGATGGCCCATCAGGCTTTCGACATCGACGCGGTTCGAGCGCGGAATCAGCACGATGCGGGTCGGGTTCGCGTGATCGGATTCGTCACGGATGTCGTCGAGCCACGGCAGTTTCTTCGCGCGCATCTGCTGTGCGATCTGCTCGATCACCTTGCTTGGCGACACCTGGTAGGGCAGTGCAGTGATGACGATGTTGTTGCCTTCGCGGGTGAACACCCCGCGCGCGCGGACGCTGCCGCCACCGGTCTCGTACATCGCGCGCAGGTCGGCCCGCGGGGTGATGATCTCGGCTTCGGTCGGATAATCCGGGCCAAGCACGTGCTCGCACAAGTCGCGCACGGATGCGTCTGGATCGTCTAGCAACCGCACGCACGCGCTGACGATTTCGTTGAGGTTGTGCGGCGGCACATCCGTCGCCATGCCGACCGCGATGCCGGTGGTGCCGTTGAGCAGCAGGTGCGGCAGTCGTGCGGGCAGCCAGCTCGGTTCTTCCAGCGTGCCGTCGAAATTCGGCACCCAGTCCACAGTGCCGTGGCCGAGCTCGCCGAGCAGGACTTCAGCGATCGGGGTGAGCTTGGCTTCCGTGTAGCGCATCGCCGCAAACGATTTCGGATCGTCGCTGGAGCCGAAATTGCCCTGGCCCTCGATCAGCGGATAGCGGTACGAGAACGGTTGCGCCATCAGTACCAGCGCTTCATAGCAGGCCGAATCGCCGTGCGGATGGTATTTGCCGATCACGTCGCCGACCGTGCGTGCAGCTTTTTTCGGCTTCGACGCGGCGCTCAGGCCCAACTCGCTCATCGCAAAGATGATCCGGCGCTGGACGGGCTTGAGGCCGTCGCCGAGGAAGGGCAGGGCCCGGTCGAGGACGACGTACATCGAGTAGTCGAGGTAGGCGCGCTCGGCGTATTCGCGCAGCGGGACTTGCTCGAATCCGTGGAAACTGGCTCGGGTCGGGTTGGTCATTGCTTACTCGGTGCCGGTAATGTAGGTGATTTGACTGCGTGAATCATACGTGGCGCGGCTTCCGGCCGGGACGCTGCGTTGGATCGTAAGGGTAGCGCGCTTCGGCAACTGCACTTAAGGCAGTCAACTCCATGTTATCAATTGCCTTGACAATCATTTTCTTGGCATTAAAATGGCATCCATGAGCGTCCCTGACCCCATTAAATCTGACCCCAGCAAATCAGATCCTGTCAAATCCGGTTCCACCAAACCCGGTTTTAGCAAATCCGATCCGATCAAGCCCGATCCAGTCAATTGCACCGTCGGCTATTCGGCGGCGGTCAACATCTGCCTGCTGGTGCGTCAGTTGCGCGACGGCCTCGCCCGCCGGCTTGAACAGGATCTGGCCGACAGCGGCTATCCGATCAACCTCAGCCAGTTCCTCGTGCTGCGCAAACTCGACGTGCTCGGGCCGATGTCCGCGATCGATCTAGCGCGCGCGGTCGACCACAACCCCGGTGCGATGACGCGCCTGCTCGATCGCCTGGAACAGATGGGCTACCTGCGACGCACACCGCATGCCGGGGATCGGCGCGCCTTGCGGATTGAACTCACCGATGCCGGCGTCGCGCTATCGCATGAACTGCGCGCGTGCGGCGAACGCATGGCCGAGTACGCATTGCGCGCGCTTGCGCCCGATGAACGCGAATCTTTCGTCGCCCTGCTCGAACGCGTCCACGCATCGTTGTGATTCGAATCGAAGCGCCTCCGTTGAACGAACAACACCGCCACGGCCAGACCATGAATTCGTCCAGAACCACTTTCGTCACGACTGCATTGCTCGCCGCGTTGCTGGCCGGCTGCGCGAACATGAAAGGCCTGCAAACGCAGGGCGCGCTGACCGAGCCCGATCATCTTGCAGCCCGGCACAGCCTTGCAGGGGTGAAGCTCACGCCTGCCGCATGGCCGCAAATCGATTGGTGGAAGGCGCTCGGCGACCCGCAGCTCGATGCATTGATCGATGAAGCCCTTGCGGGCAATCCCACGCTCGCCGCTGCCGACGCACGCGTGCGCATCGCGCTCGCGCAGGCTGGTGCACAGGATGCCGCGCGCAAGCCGGAAGTCGGCGCGAAAGCTGCGTATTCGGGCATCCGCATCCCGGCCACCGTTGCGCCAGCGCCATTCGGTGGACATTACCTTGGCGTGGATCTGCTCAGCCTGAGCGTCGGCTATGCGCCCGATCTGTGGGGTGGCAAGCGCGCGGCATGGGAAGCGACAGTCGACCAGGCGCGTGCGGCGCAGGTCGATGCGCAGGCTGCACGGCTGACGCTGTCGACGAACGTTGCGCAGGCCTATGCGTCCCTCGGCCACGCTGCCGTGCAGGAGGATCTTGCGAAGCGCGAACTCGAACGCTCGCGCACAACGCAGAAACTCACCACGCAGCGCGTGCAGGCCGGCATCGACAACGCCATCCAGTTGCGCCAGACCGACGCCGCGGTCGCATCGGCACTCGCCGGCGTGCAGGCCGCGCAGGAACAGTCCGCGCTGTTGCGCGCCACGCTCGCCGCATTGGTCGGGAAGGGACCGGATCGCGGCTTGCAGATCGCGCGTCCGCCCGTGCTCGCCCTGGCTGCGCTGCGATTACCGTCCGATCTTCCAAGCGATTTGCTGTCGCGCCGTCCGGACATCGTGGCCGCACGCTGGCGCGTCGAAGCCGCTGCGCATGGCATCAAGGCAGCGAAAGCGCAGTTCTATCCGAGCGTCAACCTCAGTGCTGCGGCCGGACTCGCATCAGCAGGCCTCGGCACACTGTTCGAGTTGCCGTCGCGTTACCTGCAAGTCGGGCCGGCAATTTCGTTGCCGATCTTCGACGGTGGCCGTTTGCGTTCCGGTCTCGCCGAGCGCGATGCGAACTACGATGTCGCGGTCGCGCAGTACGATCAGACACTCGTGGACGCGTTGCATCAAGTCGCCGAGCAGGTCATCACCCTGCGCTCGCTCGATACCCAGATCGCGATCCAGCAGCAAGCGCTCGATGCCGCGCAATCGGCGTATGACCTCGGCCAGAGACGGTACCGCAGCGGCTTGTCGGCGTACCTGGATGTGTTGAGCGTGCAGCAGCCGTTGCTGCGCGCGCAGCAGGGGCTCGCCGACCTGCATGCACAGCGCGTCATAGCATCGATGCGGCTCGTGCAGTCGCTGGGCGGTGGTTTTCAGCCCGATGACACTTCCTCGCTGCAACCAGCCGCAGCAAACGCCTCGTCGCACTGAACATCCTTGCCCGAATCACTTCATCACGACCACACCATCACGCCCCTTCCGAATCAGACCGGATACCGCCATGAGCTCTCCCGCACCCATCGTCGCCAACGTCACTCCCGGCAAGCCAGCCGGCAAGCGCGGAGTCATGCTGCGCATCCTGCTGTTTGTGGTCGTGCTCGGCCTGATCGGCTGGGCGCTGTGGTATTTCCTGGAAGGCCGCTGGAACGAATCGACCGACGATGCCTACGTCAACGGCAATGTCGTGCAGATCACGCCGATGGTGCCCGGCACTGTGGTCAGCATCGGCGCCGATGACGGCGCATTGGTGCGCGAAGGACAATTGCTGGTGCGACTCGATTCGAGCGATGCGCAGGCTGCGCTTGCGCAGTCCGAAGCAGCGCTCGCGCGCGCAGTGCGCCAGGTGCGCGGCCTCTACAACGGCATCGACAGTTCGCAGGCGTTGCTCTCCACGCGGCGTGTCGAACTCGATCGCGCGCGCGCCGATTTCGCGCGTCGGCAAAGTCTTGCCGGCACCGGCGCGATCTCGTCCGAGGAACTCGCGCACGCACGCGATCAGCTGTCGGCCGCCGAAGCTGCGGTCGATGTATCGTCGCAGAAAGTCGCAAGCGACAGCGCGCTTGTCGACAACACCGGCGTCGCGACGCAGCCCGACGTGCAGGCCGCCGCTGCGCAGGTACGTCAGGCGTACATCAACAATGCGCGCGTGCAGATCGTCGCGCCGGTGACGGGCTATGTCGCGCGTCGCGCCGTGCAACTCGGCCAGCGCGTGCAGCCCGGCGCGCCGTTGATGGCAGTCGTGCCGCTTGAGCAGGTCTGGGTCGATGCCAACTTCAAGGAAACCCAGCTCACCCACATGCGCATCGGCCAGCCGGTCGCGTTGCGCGCCGATATCTATGGCAGCGACGTGGACTACAAGGGCCACATTCTGAGCCTCGGCATCGGCACTGGCAGCGCGTTCGCGTTGCTGCCCGCGCAGAATGCGAGCGGCAACTGGATCAAGATCGTGCAACGCCTGCCGGTACGCATTGCGCTCGATCCGGAACAAGTGCGCAAGCACCCGCTGCGGATCGGTCTGTCAATGAGCGTCGACGTGAACCTGCACGGCCAGGACGGCGAATTGCTGTCGACCAAGCCCATCGACAAGCCAGTGCTGACGACTGATGTGTACGCGCACCAGTTGCAGGATGCGGACGCGTTGGTGACGAAGATCATCGAAGCGAACCTGCCCGGTTCTGCGCACGCATCCGCCGCACATGCACAGGCAGCGCACGCTGCCGCGATCCCCGCAACCGCGAACCGCTGAGTAGCGCAACCATGGCCGCAGTCGCCGCCGAAACCGCGAGCGGGTTCCGACCGCCGAGCCTTGCGCTCGCGACGATCGGCCTGTCGCTCGCGACCTTCATGCAGGTACTCGATACCACGATCGCGAACGTGTCGTTGCCGACGATCTCCGGCAACCTCGGCGCAAGCGCGTCGCAAAGCACGTGGGTCATCACCTCGTTCGCAGTCAGCAACGCGATCGCGCTGCCGTTGACCGGATGGTTGAGCAAACGCTTCGGCGAATCGCGCTTGTTCGTGTGGGCGACGCTGCTGTTCTCGGTGGCTTCGCTACTGTGCGGGCTTGCGCAGAGCATGGGCATGCTGGTGGTCGCGCGTGCGTTGCAGGGCTTCGTCGCCGGTCCGATGTATCCGCTCACGCAAAGTCTGCTGGTGTCGATCTATCCGCGCGACAAACGTGGCATGGCGCTCGCGCTGCTTGCGATGGTGACCGTGGTCGCGCCGATCGCCGGGCCGATTCTTGGAGGCTGGATCACCGACAACTACAGCTGGGAATGGATCTTCTTCATCAACATTCCGATCGGCATCTTCGCGAGCGTGGTCGTGAAAACCCAGCTCGCCGGTCGCCCCGAGCCGATCGAGAAGCCGCCGATGGATTACGTGGGACTTGCCAGCCTGGTGATCGGCGTCGGCTGCCTGCAGGTCATGCTCGACCTCGGCAACGACGACGACTGGTTCCATTCGCCGCACATCGTGATTCTCGGAGTTGTTTCGGCCATATCGCTCGCCGTGTTCGTGATCTGGGAACTCTTCGACAACAAACATCCGCTGGTCGACCTGAGCCTGTTCCGTCATCGCAATTTCAGGGTCGGCACGATCGCGCTGGTGTTTGCCTACGCGGCATTCTTTTCGGTCGGCCTGCTGATTCCGTTGTGGTTGCAGCGCGATCTCGGCTACACCTCGATCTGGGCGGGGCTGGCGACCGCGCCGCTCGGCATCCTGCCGGTGTTCCTCGCGCCGCTGGTCGGCAAGTACGCGGGCCGCTTCGACCTGCGCATGATCGCGAGCATCGCCTTCATGTTCATGGCGGCCACGAGCTTCATGCGTTCCGGATTCAATCTCGACGTGACCTTCGCGACGATTGCCGGTATCCAGTTGTTGATGGGCATGGGCGTGGCATTGTTCTTCATGCCGATCCTGACGATCCTGCTGTCGGACCTGGACGGACGCGAAATCGCATCAGGCTCGGGCCTCGCGACATTCCTGCGCACGCTCGGCGGCAGCTTCGCGGCGTCGATCACCACTTTCGTCTGGAACAACCGCACCATCGTGCATCACGCGCAGATGACCGAACGCATCTCGATGTACGATCCGTCATCGGCAAGCTCGGTGCTCGCGCTCGGCATGGGCGACATGCAGCGCGGCGCGGCGACACTCGAGCGCATCATCACCCAGCAGGCATCGCAGATCGGGTTCAACGAAATCTTCTACGCCTTGGGCTGGATGTTCCTGGCGATCATCGCGTTGATCTGGTTCGCGCGGCCACCGTTCGGCGGTGCCGCGCCCGGCGCAACCAGCGGCGGACATTGAAATGACGGAAGCGACGGAAAGCAGGGAAGCTTCATGAGCGTGTTCGGAATGATCATGGTTGTGCTCGGCGTTTACATCGCGATCAAGGTCGTGAGCCTGGTGATCCGGTTGGCGATGCTGTTGCTTGTCGCCGGTGGCCTGTACCTGATGTTCTCGCCGATGCTGGGCCACTGACGTTCGGAAGGCTTCAGTCGCTTTCCCCGAGTTCGCCGATCGCCGTCGTCAGTTCCGCGATGCGCTCCGTTTCGGAAACAGCAGTGGCTGGCGCTGCATTGGTCGTTCCCGTCTCGCGCAGCCTCTCCTCGTCGCGCTGCTGCAGTTTCCACATCTGCGCGTAAGCGCCATTTTTCGACAGCAGCGCAATATGCCCGCCGCGCTCGATGACCCGACCAGCGTCCATCACCAGGATCTCGTCGGCGTTCATCACCGTCGATAGTCTGTGCGCGATGACGAGCGTTGTGCGGCCGACGGCGATGCGGTCGAGCTCGGCCTGGATCGCCTGCTCGGATTTGGAATCGAGCGCGGACGTCGCTTCGTCGAAAATCAGGATCGCCGGATTCTTCAGCAACGCGCGCGCGATCGCGACGCGTTGTTTTTCGCCGCCGGACAATTTCAGGCCGCGTTCGCCGACTTCGGATGCGTATCCATCCGGCAGCGACATGATGAGATCGTGGATGTGCGCGGCGCGCGCGACGCTTTCGACTTCCTCGCGCGTCGCACTCGGGCGGCCGTAGAGGATGTTGTAGTAGATCGTGTCGTTGAACAGCACGGTGTCCTGCGGAACGATCGCGATCGCGCCGCGCACCGATGCCTGTGTGTAATCGCGGATGTCGCGCGCGATGCTGGTTTCGTCCTCGATCGTGATGTGCCCGGCATCCACGTCGTAGAAACGGTACAGCAGCCGCGCGAGCGTGGATTTCCCCGAGCCCGAATGTCCGACAACCGCAACGGTGCCGCCCGGTGGAATCGCGAAGCTCACGTCCTGCAGGATCGTGCGTCGTGGATCGTAGCCAAAGCGCACGTTGTCGAACGCCACGCGCGGCGTGCGCGCCTGCAGTGGCTTCGCGTCGACGTGATCCTGCACGTCCTGGCGCTGGTCGAGCAGGCCGAACAAGCGTTCGAGGTTGGTGAACGCCGCCTTGACCTCGCGGTACATCATGCCGAGCAGGTTCAACGGTGCCGACAACTGCAACAGGTAGGCATTGACCAGCACCATGTCGCCGACCGTCATGTGCCCGGCAACCACGCCAGCCGCAGCGCGCCACATCATCGCGGTGACGCCGATCGCGACGATCGCGCTTTGTCCAAGGTTGAGAACGGCGAGGGTCTTGCGCGCCTTGACGCTCGCATTTTCCAGATGGATCAGGTTCTCGTCGTAACGCCGCGCTTCGTGTTCCTCATTGCCGAAATATTTCACGGTTTCGTAGTTCAGCAGCGAATCCACGGCGCGTTCGTTCGCGCGCGTATCGGCCTCGACCGACGCACGATAAAAGCGCGTGCGCCATTCGGTGATCGAGAACGTGAAGGCGACGTAGACGACCAGGGTGGCGAGCGTGATGCCAGCGAACCCCCAGTCGTACTTCCACACCAGCACGCTGGTGACCATCGCGATCTCGATGATCGTCGGCAGGATCGTGTACAGCGTCCAGTCGAGCAGGTCGGAGATCGCGCTGCCGCCGCGTTCGACATCGCGCGCCACGCCGCCGGTGCGGCGCGCAAGATGGAAGCGCAGCGACAACGCGTGCAGGTGGCGGAACACCTGCAGCGTGACCCGCCGCGACACCCGCGCCATCACCCGCGCGAACACGACCTGACGCAGTTCGGTGAACAGGGTCGTCGACAATCGCGACGCACCGTAGGCGATCAGCAACATGACCGGAAACACCAGCGGCGTCGGCCGGACGCCCAGATCGTCCACCAGCGCCTTGAGCACCATCGGCACGACGAGGTTCACAAGCTTGCCGATCAGCACCATCGCCAACGCGAGGCTGATGCGCCCGGAATACGGTTTCAGGAACGGCAACAACTCGCGCACGACCTGCGCTTCGCTGCGTGCGCTGGCGGGGCGTGTGATGGGTGCGTCGCCGGTGGTGTTTGATGAGTCGGTCATTGGCTAGAGATAGAGTGCTGATGTCCGCGCTTCAAGACCGAAACTTGCTCCTGCAGTTTCGGCATTTGTGATGTCCATGGATGGACGAATGCCGCGAGGGCAGGATGCCCAGGAGCGGCCACCATCCATGGTGGTCACTGTCGCTGCTATGCTGGCACAAAGCACCGCCGGTTCTCCGATGCGTCCCGATCTTTCCGTTTCCCGCGCCCGGCTGGCCTTGCTGCTGGGCGGACTGGCGATGTTCGGCCCGTTCTCGATCGACACGATCTTTCCCGCATTCCGGGTGATTGCGGCCGATCTTGCGGTCAGCCCGTGGCTGATGCAGCAGACGGTCAGCATCTACCTGGTCGCCTATGCGAGCACGTCGCTGTTCCATGGCGCGTTGTCGGATGCGTACGGTCGTCGGCGCGTGATCCTCGGCGGCCTTGCGGTGTTCGCGCTTGCATCGGTCGGATGCGCATTGTCGACGACGATCGCGCAATTGCTCGCGTTCCGCGCGTTGCAGGGATTGTCGGCAGGCGTCGGCCTGATCGTCGGTCGCGCGGTGATCCGCGATTGCCTGCACGGCGACGACGCGCAACGGATGATGAGCAGCGTGTCGATGATCTTCAGCATCGCGCCGGCGATAGCGCCCGTGATTGGCGGCTGGCTGCTCGGCTGGTCGGGATGGCATGCGATCTTCTGGTTCCTGTTGCTATTCTCCGCAGTGCTGTGGACGACCACGTTCTTCGCACTGCCGGAAACGCATCCGCCGGATGAGCGCACGCCATTCCTTCCATCCACCTTGCTGCACACCAATCGCATGATGCTCGGCAACACGACGTTCGTGAAACTCGCGATTGCGGGCTCGCTGAACTTCAACGCGTTGTTCCTCTACATCGCGTCGGCGCCGGTCTTCGTGATGGACCTGATGGGATTGAACGAACGCCAGTTCGCGTGGTTCTTCGCACCGACCATTGGCGGGATGATGCTCGGCGCATTCACATCGGGGCGAATGGCCGGCCGCGTCAGCGGATTGCGGATGGCCAACCTCGGCTGCGCGATCAGCGGCGTTGCGGCGGCGATCAATCTTGCATTTAATGCAGTCGCGCCGAATCTGCATCCGCTCGCGTTCAACCTGTTCGGTGTCCCGTTGCTGCTGCCGGTGGCGGTGCTGCCGATTTCGTTGACGGCCTTCGGCGTCGCGCTGGTGTTCCCGATCCTGACGCTTGCGTTGCTCGACATGTATCCGCGCCAGCGCGGCAGCGCGTCGTCTGCGCAGGCGTTCATCGGACTGGTGCTCAACGCGATCGTCGCCGGCATCGTGTCGCCACTGGTTGCGCACAGCGGCATGCGCCTTGCGCTGACTGCCGCCGCGTTCACCCTGTTCGCGTGGGTGCTGTGGCGAGGCTACGCGCGCCAGCATGCGAATCTGCCGCAGGCGCCGAAGGAAGCGGCAGCGCTGGAGCCGAACGACGAGATGTAGGCCGCCGCGATCAGGCCAGCATCGTTGCGATCATCGCCGCAATCGCCGGACCGCCCTGTACGAACAGGATGCTGCGCTTGACGCTGAGCGCGCCATAGATCGCCGCGGCGATCACGCACGCGAGGAAGAACATTTTGAGTTGCCACGCAAACGCGGCATCCGGTTGCAGCAGGCTCCAGACCAGCCCCGCAGCCAGAAATCCGTTGTAAAGCCCCTGGTTCGCCGCCAGCGACTTGCTCGCCTCGGCGAACTCCTCGGTGGTGCCGAAAATGCGACGCGTCTTCTTCGTCGTCCACACGAACATTTCCAGGTACATGAAATACAGATGTTCGAACGCGACGATTCCGATCAGGATCATGCTCAGCATGCGCATGGTGTGTCCTTCAACGCAGGAATGGCAGTGCTGAAGTGTGCACTGCCGTGCGCAGGATTGCATGGTTGCTGAATTGCCCGATGCCTGATTGATTTGAGCCAGAAGCATTCGGGATGAATCCAGCGCCCACCGGTCGCTCTGCGGCCGCTTGGCGCCTGTCGGCTACGGCACGACGGCCGTAACGGTATTGGACAATGCGGAGTCCAGCCTGGTCGTCGTGTTGTAGGCGCGCACGCGATAGAGATAGGTTCCGGACGCAACGCCGCTACGGGTGAATTGCGTGGTATTCGCAGCGACGCTGCCAATTCTCGTATAGGTGGTCGATGGCGATGTCGCACGCAAGACATAGAAGCCTTCCTCGTTGTTCGAATTGTCCTTCCACGTCAGCGTGACGGTATTACCGGCGACCGCCACCGCTGCATTGGTCGGCGCAGCAATGTTTGTCACGCTAATGGGGACGTATTTCTGCGCGGTCGCACCCTGGTTGTCGGTGATGGTGAGCTTTGCTGTGTATGTGCCGGTGGTTGTGTAGCTATGGCTCGGATTGGCGCTGCTGCTGCCGGTCGTGCCATCGCCGAAGTTCCACGCATAGTTCACGATGCTGCCGTCGCTATCGGATGAACCAGCCGACGAGAAAGTCACTGCGAGCGGCGCGATGCCGTGGTTCGGGGTGGCTTTCGCTACCGCCGTCGGCGGAATATTCGCTACACCGCTGCCCGGCACGACAAACAAGCTGATGCTCTGTGCCGGCACCGATACCGCGATGTTGCCGGAGTTCACGGCGACATCGGCTTTTCGCACGATCGCACTGGCGGATGTCAATTGCCATTCCTGCGCGGTGGCGCCGGCCGCGAAATTCGCGAGGTGCAAGGTCACTGGTGTGTTACCCGACAAAACCTTGGAAACCACCATCACGGTCAGCGCACCGTCGCTGCTGCGCGTCGCCGCGAACGCGGACAGGTTGTCGGGATTGGGCGCGGTCGCCGACACCGAGTTGTCGCCGAAACCATGCTTGCTGCCGTCGTAGTTGCGGTACATCTTCATCGCCTTGTACGTCGGCGTGGTCGCATCCGGCGTGGTCCAGTGCGTCGCGTAATCAAGACCCTCGCGGCCGAAGATGCCATAGATGTCGGCCTGCGTGGTCGCGCCGTTGATGTGTCCTTCGGCACCCCAGTTGTATTCGGTGATCGCGGTCTTGAGTCCCGGATAGTACGTCGCAACCCAGCTCTTCATGCGCGGAATCAGGTAGACCTTGGCACCGATCCAGCTCACGTCCGTGTAGTTCGGATCCCACAACGAGCGCGTTGACTTGTTCCGCAGCAGTTGCATCGAGGTTGAGGTGTCGTCGCTGAATTCGCCGCTCTGCGGGTAGATGTGCAACGAAAACACGTCGAGCACGTGGGTGCCGTTCGCAACGTCGTATTTGTGCAGCTGGTCGAGCAGCCATGGCATGTAGTCCATGTTGCCGTTCGCCTGGCGGTCGGGATACACGCCATTCCAGCCATGCGCGGCGCCGTACTGCTGGTCGTAGCCGGAATAGAAATAGCCGCTCCAGCCCCATTCCTCGGGGCCGATCACGATCGCGCCCGCATCGACCGATTTGATCATGTTGCTGAAATCGATCATTTTCTGGCGGATTTCTCCTTCCTTCGCGCCGACCGGATGCACGTCGCGGTGCGTGCCTTGCCAGATGCTGTGCTCGTTGTCGAGGATGTAGAACTTCAGGCCGCCGTTCGCAGCGAGGCCCCACTTGGATACCAGATGCTGCACCCATGATTTCTGGGTCGTCGCACTCGATGCCGTACTGGAATCGTTGGGATCGTTGCCGCTGACGTTCTGGCCGCTGGCGAGTACTCCGTTGCCCGCATCCGAAAACCATTGCCAATCGGCATCCTGCTGCGATCCGTATTTGGTTTGCGAGAAGCTCGCGAGCTTGCTGCGGCCGCTGCCGACTTTCGCGACCCAGTCGAGCATCGGGATCGTGATCATCGACTGCGCGGCGGCGGCCTTGTTCGTGCCGATGAAGGTATCGCCGAGTTCGCCCGCGGTTGCGCTGTTTTCGCCGATACTTTCGAAATACCAGTCGTTCGCGCGGTTTGCTGCATTCAACTGCCAGTTGTAGCTCGAACTCGTGTTGCCGCCGTAGCGATCTACCGGTGCGTTGAGATCGAGCAAGGTTGCCGAGGTGATGCCGTTGCCCGGAGGCGCAACACCATAAATGTAAGGGCTGATCGGATGCCTGCCCGCGTTCGCATCCACGTTGACGCTGACTGCGGCGTTGTCGGCGATTGCCGACGTCACCAATGCGGCGGAAATGGCGAGTGCAACGCAACGGATGCGCTGGATCTGAGTCGTGTTCATGTGTCACCCCGGGGGAAGGATGCGGAAAGGTCGCACAGGCAAGCCCACCGAGTGTCGTCTTCGTCCGCCAGACAGAGTGTGACGCGCGCCACAATTCAGGTGTGACGTGTGCCACGAATTCCATTCGTCGCTGCCATCGCTGCGCATGGGGATTGCTGCAACTTGCGCCGGGCATCGACTAGGCCGCGTTCGAAGAGGGATGCGAATGCATCTTCTGCATCGCGCTCGAACCACGCGCGCGTCGAGCCGAGCCGAAACGTATACCCCCACGCATCCATGTCGCCCATCAGGCGCGTGCTGCCGACGCCAGGCAGTTCATTGGCGAGCAGGATCTGCAACGCGCAGGCCGCGTCTTCTTCGGCGACCGAATCGCTCGCGTCTGTGTGGATCGTGATGCGGCGATCGGCCGGCATCACGATCAGGTGCGCGGCTTCGTGCAGCAGCGAATGCACTGGCGTGTCGTTGCGCGCATAAATGCAGTCGCCGATCAATCCAGCTTCGGGCTCGCCCCAGAAACTGCCCGGAATCGGTGCGTCGTCGGCGATATGTTGCAGGCACAGGCCGTAGCGTTCGAGCAATGCGGCAGGGGCGGCGAATCCGATGTCGGCGAGGGTCAGCATGCGATGCGGCGATTCTTCTCTGGATACGGCAAGTAAGCATCCTTGCATTGCCTTCCTGCCAGCAGCTCCATGTGCTGGCGTTCGTCGGGGCGAAGCGGTGCTTCGCCTTTTTCCGACTCACCCATGTGTTGGCGTTCGCGGGGACGAAGCAGTGCTTCGTCTGATCCCACTCACCCAACTCACCCTGCAACCGGAAGCGCGTTGCCGTCGTCCTTGTCGGGCAGCGACACGGAAATATCCAGCACGTCGTGGTCGCCTTCCTTGACCAGGTCGACTTTCACCGCTTCGAAATCCACGAGGACGTACTTGCGGATCACTTCGAGGATTTCGCGGCGCAACATCGGCAGGTAATCCGGGGTGCCGCGTGCGTTGCGTTCCTGCGCGACGATGATGCGCAGGCGTTCCTTGGCGATCGA
Source organism: Lysobacterales bacterium (assembly GCA_038226665.1). Lineage (GTDB taxonomy): Bacteria > Pseudomonadota > Gammaproteobacteria > Xanthomonadales > Xanthomonadaceae > SZAS-103. The sequence goes on from JBBRQI010000013.1 coordinate 40,342, forward strand.
TGCGGTGTGTTTCGGCTTGGAGCGCAGGAAATCGAAGAGACCCATGCTCAACCTCCGAACAGTTTGGTGAAGAAGCCTTTCTTCTCGACCGTGGTGAAGCGCAGCGGCCGTTTTTCGCCGAGCAGTCGCGCAACCGCATCGTCGTAGGCCTGGCCGGCCTGCGAATTCATGTCGAGGATCACGGGTTCGCCGGAGTTCGAGGATTGCAGCACTTCGGGCGCTTCGGGAATCACGCCGACTACGTCGAGGCCGAGGATTTCCTGCACGTCCTTGATCGAGAGCATGTCGCCTTTCTCGACGCGGGTCGGGCTGTAGCGCGTGAGCAGCAGGTGTTCCTTCACGAGTTCGCCACGTTCGGCGCGACGGGTCTTGCTCGACAGCAGGCCGAGGATGCGGTCGGAGTCGCGCACCGAGCTCACTTCAGGATTCACCACCACGACCGCGCGATCGGCGAAATACATCGCGAGGAATGCGCCTTTCTCGATGCCGGCCGGCGAATCGCAGACGATGTATTCGAAACCGTCGTCGCCGAGGTCGTTGAGGATTTTCTCGACGCCTTCTTTCGTGAGCGCATCCTTGTCGCGCGTTTGCGACGCGGCGAGCACGAACAGATTCTCGAAACGCTTGTCCTTGATCAGGGCCTGGCGCAGGTTGCATTCGTTGTTGATCACGTTGACGAAGTCGTACACCACGCGACGTTCGCAACCCATGATCAGGTCGAGGTTGCGCAGGCCGACGTCGAAGTCGATGACCACGACCTTCTTGCCGTGGCGCGCGAGTCCGCAGGCGAGGCTGGCGCTGGTGGTGGTCTTGCCCACACCACCCTTGCCGGATGTGACGACGATGACTTCGGCCAAGTTCTTGCGCTCCGGTTTGGCAATTGCGTTGTTGGTGACGGCTTCGGGGAACGTTGCAACTGCGGGTGGCGCGGCGGCTTCTGGTTGTGCCGCCGCTTGCGCGACTTCGGCTACCGGTGTCGGCACTTGAATGGCTGGCATCGGCGGCCCGGAGGGTTGGGCAGCAGGCGGTTGAACGGCAGTCGGCGCGACTACAGCGGCAGGTGGTTCGATTGCAACAGCAGGTGGCGCGGCAGCCGGCGGGGTCACGGCAGGTTTTGCAGTGACGCTTGCCGGGACGGAAGTTTGCGTTACAACCGGCTGCGGTTGGATATCCGGTTCCGTCGCTGGTGCACTGTGCTGGATCGGCGACGACGCAATCGGTTCGGCGAGGGGAGTTTCGTTGTCGGCGGTCATCAGTTGAGCTCCTCGATGTGCAGTTTGTCGTTCTGCAACCACACTTGGACGGCTTTGCCATGCAGGCCAGCCGGGATTTCGTCGAGCACTTTGTAGTGGCCTGCGACCGCTACGAGCTCGGCATGGAACTCGCGGCAGAAGATACGCGCGTTGGTATCGCCGAGCGCCCCTGCGAGCGCGCGGCCGCGCAAGGGCCCGTAGATGTGCACGGATCCGTCGGCGATGACTTCAGCTCCGGCACCGACTGGCGCGCACACGGTGAGGTCGCGATTCTGCGCATACACCTGCTGGCCGGAACGCACCGGCGCGGTGTGCATCAGACCCGGTGAACCTGGCGGCGCGGCCGTTGGTGCCGGTTGCACGGGTTCCTCATGCACCGGTGCGCTTTCGACGACACGCTCGACTTGCGCAGGTGCAATGGCTTCCGCAGCGCGTTCGTATTGGGCGCGGAATTTCGCAAGCAATGGCAGTCCGATTTCGCGCGCGAGTTTTTCGACTTCGGTGGTGCCGAACGCAAGCGCGACCGGAAGCACGCCAGCCTGCTGCAATCCGTTCACGAGTTCACGCGCGCTGGCTGCATCCGGGCAACGACTCAGCGATCCGAAATCGACGACAACCGCGGCGCGCTCGAACAACTTCGGCGCACGTTGCACGCGCTCGCGCATCTCGGCGACGAGCTTGGCGACATCCAGCGTGCGCACCCGCAGGTTGGCGATGCCGACCTGGCCGATCTTGAGTTCGCCGGCCTGTTCGTAATCGGGGACGGTGGCGGCCATCAGGTGCCCGTCGCAAGTTGCGGGCGTTCGATTGCATCGGCGGTCGCGCGCGCATTCAGCCAGTCGAGCGCGGGCAGGCCGTGCGCGCCATTGTCGAGATAGGTCGCGCGCACCCACGGCCAACTGCACAACTCCTTGACCAGGTACGCCGCACGCAGGGCGATGCCCGGCACGACTTGCTGGCCGACTTCGTGAAAACCGAAACTGCCGTGGAACAGCAATGCCGGATCGCGCCCCGAGGTGACGAACACCTCGCATGCGATCAACGGCGAACGCACTTCGGCGAAACTCTGCACGTCCGCGTAAAAAATGCGACCGAGCCCGGCGCCGCGATGAGCGCCCGCTATCACGATGCGATCGATGTACACGAACTCGGGATAGCGTTCGCGAAACCACAGGAAATTGGGACTGTCGTACACCGCATCCGGCATCAATGCGATCAGGAAACCGGCGAGGTGGCCGTCGGTTTCGGCGACGCGGAAATAGGCGGCGTGCCGCCAGAAAAACCGCAACCGGTCAGCGTCGATCGGCAGGATGCCCGCACCAGCGGCATTGTTGAGGGCAAGAACCGAATCCAGCTCGTGCTCGCGCACGTCGCGGATAACCATCGTCATGCAGACCGTACTCCTGGCGTCTAGGGCGGTCACGCGCCCGAATGCCGTGCGCCGCTGGTACGGATTATGCCATCGCATCCCGACCGGATGCACAACATCTTGTGTCCGGATGCCGCAAACAGGGGCAGGCATGACTTTGGGCCCGTACGCCAGGGCCGACCGCCACTTATGATGTGGGATGCTCGCGCGCGTCAGCCACACCCAACTCCTGCGCTATGCCGGTCTGTTCACCTGGGCGATGGTGAGCATTCCGCTGTTGCTCAATTCCTCGGATTTCCCGACCGCGGAAGGCATCGAGCGCATCGCCGCGCAATCGAATCTGCATTGGTGGCTGGTCTCCTACGTCGCGTTCGGCGCCGGCTACTGGCTGGTCACGCGCTCGCTGGGCGTGCGCCGTCCGCGCTGGTACGACTTCCTGTTGCTGCTGATGCTGACGGTATCGGCGGTTGCGGTGTGCCAGTTCAGCCAAAGTGGCCTGGGCGGCATCCTGCTGCTGGTGCTCGCAGGCGTGTTGCCCTGGTTGCTGCCGTTGCGGATCGGCATCCCCTGGCTGTTGCTGCAGCACGTCGCCTTGATCCCGGTCTTCACCAACGGTCAGGGTTTCAAGCTCGGCGATGCGATCCTGCAAGCCATGCTGTTCGTGGGCTACTCGAGTTTCACCTTCATTACCGCACTGGTGGCCAAGCGCCAGGCCGAGGCGCGCGAGGGACAGCGCCGGCTCAACAACGAATTGCGCGCCACCCGTGCCCTGCTCGCAGAAAGCAGCCGGCTCAGCGAGCGCATGCGCATCTCGCGCGAACTGCACGACCTGCTCGGGCATCACCTGACGGCGCTGAGCCTGAACCTCGAGGTCGCCACTCACCTGTCGGATGGCAAGGTGCAGGAGCACGTGCGCCAGGCGCACACGCTGGCACGGCTGCTGTTGACCGATGTGCGCGAGGCCGTGAGCCAGTTGCGCGAGGAGGGCGCAGTGGACATGAGCACCGCGTTGACCACCTTGGCCGAAGGCGTGCTTGCACCGGAAATCCACCTGGAAATGCCGCAGCCATTCCTGGTCGAGGATCCCGATCACGCCAATATCCTGTTGCGTTGCGCGCAGGAGATCATCACCAACACCGTCCGCCACGCGCAGGCCGATCATCTCTGGTTGCGCTTCCGGCAAACAGGCGGCGCGATCGAGGTCGACGCCAGCGACGACGGCCAAGGTGCCGATCACCTCGCGCTGGGCAACGGTCTACGCGGCATGCGCGAGCGACTCCAGCAGCACGCCGGTTCGGTCGACATCAAGACCGCGCGCGGGCAGGGGTTTGCGCTGACCTTGAGCCTCCCGCTGGAGAAGCTGGCGTGAAATGTTCCGATCCACAGTTCTTGCACAACATGCGTTACACCCATACTGACGTTTCGCCCACGGAGAATTGCCCATGATTCGCGTTTGCCTGGTGGACGACCAGACCTTGGTGAGGCAGGGCATCCGTTCCCTGTTGGCACTCGCCGACAGCATCGAGGTGATCGGCGAAGCCGCCGATGGCAGGCAGGCCGTCGAACTGATCCCGCAGCTCAAGCCCGATGTCGTGCTCATGGACATGCGCATGCCGCATATGTCGGGGCTGGAAGCGTTGCAGGCGTTGAACGCCAGCGGCGAGCTGCCGCCGACGATCATCCTGACCACCTTTGACGACGACCAGCTGGTACTTGCGGGAATCAAGGCCGGCGCGCGCGGTTACATGCTCAAGGACGTTTCGCTCGAACAACTGGTCAATGCCATCCAGACCGTCGCAGGCGGCGGTTCGCTGGTGCAGCCTGCAGTGACCCAGCGGCTGCTTTCAGGGCTGGAGCACATGAACAACGCGTTCGTCAGCCTCGAGCGCCCCGACCCCCTCACCGAACGCGAAACCGAAATCCTGCGGCTGATGGCTGGCGGTTTTTCCAACAAGGAAATCGCCAATTCGCTGCACGTCGCCGAGGGCACGGTCAAGAATCACGTCTCCAATATCTTGTCGAAGCTCGGCGTGCGCGATCGCACCCGTGCAGTACTCAAGGCCTTCGAGCTCGGATTGGTTTGACCCGATAACTTTGAAAAGGGGACGGGAACAATTAATTCGAGTTAATTGTTCCCGTCCCCTTTCGTCCATTAACTCCGTCCCCTTTGATTCCGACCCCTATTTTCTCTGCCCCTTTGTTCGGTGAAATGGTGGCCCGTTTTCCGGCTCAGTCTGAATCGCCTTTATATCTGAGAGATGAAGCCTCACCTCCCGTGCATCGATCGCTGCTTTCGTAGCATGGAAAGATATGTGGGCCGCTAGAGGGTAAGTTTTTCTTTGGGCTGAACCATCCCCTTCGACCAGGACTCTGACCGAAATTTTCGTTCCAAAGAGGTCTTGAGGTGTCGTGACACGGACGGTGACCACATCCCAGTTCAGAGAACCCCCATTCGTAAGGTCTACCATGTCGCATTCGACGCATATTTTCTCAACCGAGGCAGACAGACTTATAAGCCCCGACGAAGCAGCAGAATTCGACGCATGAGTCGTTGAGCTCAGCGAGAAAAAGCACAGACCAGCACCCAGCACAGCAGAGGCGCCGAATCTAAGAAGGAAAAACGAAGAGCGTTTCATGGCCCACCGCCTGGATTCTTGCCGTAGTTTTGCATGAAGTGTTCTCTATCTGCATCGTTCACGCGCTGGCTATGGTAGTCCATGATTCCACCATACAAGAAATCGCCAGGGGTTTGCGGATGTCCGTTGCCAAAGAAAAAATGACCCATTTCATGAGTCAGCGAGGTCTCCTGCAACCATCCAGGATGGTCACTATTGAGATAGATAGTGCTTTTGGAAAGGTCCGTGCGACCTCCTATGTTGTAGCCTGCTGTGCAAACTGACAAACACATATCACCAGCGAACTGCGCCGTGCTCCGGGCAAGAATGTGCAAGGAATCGTCTCCCGTTTGATTCACCGGCGAAATCTTTAACCCGTCGCCGTTCCAGTTAGAGAGCGCGCCTCTTATAGTCGCTTGGGCCACATCGCCATCGACTTTCAGTGCCGTGTTGGTCGTCTTTCCATCGCTGGTAGTCTCGGCCGCAATAGCGGGGTTCACAAAGTCTGGATTCAATCTGCTTCCAGTCGCTACGTGATCGGCTGCTGAGTGTGCTATTGCCTGATCGTTCGTGCTGCCACCGCACGAAGCGGGTAGCGAATACGATCGACATTCTCTTAACACCTTGTCTGGGATGTCGCCGCTGTTGCCGCCCGCACTCGTAATGTCCAGCGTGGATACGCTGTTTTCGGACCCGGCAGCCTGCGCTTGTCGGCTACCGGTTGAACTGCTGGGCGTGGCCCCAGGACTAGCACCATTGCCAGGACCCATCTGGATCGTGTAGCCAGCGCCTGCGGTGCCGCCGGCATAGCCTGCGTTGCCTTCGGTCGTCATGCCGCCCTTGATGTGCGTACCCGTCGGAGTTACTTCCAGCGTCTTCTTGGCGACGGTGCAAACTCTGCTTGGGTCTGCGGGACAAGCCGTATACCCGGTCGGATCGGTTCCCGCCAACGGATTGTTGAGGATGTAGCTGTACGGATTCAGGCTCTGGCTGTTGAGCGGGAACTGGATGAACGGGTCCACGCTCAGGAACTTGCCCAGCGCGTAATCGTACACGCGCCCGTTCATGTGGATCAGCTCGACGCTGTTGAGGTGCTCGTGGCCGGTGAAGCCATGGCCGGTGATCGCCATGCTCTGGATGCGCGCCGGCGACAGATCGGCCCAGGTGCCTGACCTCGGTTTGCCGAACGCATCCGAGCCGCGGGTCTCGACCAAGGTACCGGTGGCGTCTGCGATCGCGTCCACCGATCCGAGACGTCCCGAGCCGCGAGCTACAGGAAGTATGGATATATCCCCAGACGAAAAACTGCGGGTTCGAGCCATAGAACCGCAGAGCGCGTCACTCGGAATGGCAGCACCCGTGCAGTGTTGAGGGCCTTCGAACTGGGATTGGCATAAGTCGGACGTCCGGCCAAGCGCAGCGTGCCGGCGTTCGCAACCGCGTGAGCCTGCGGCTCGCATGCAGCGGCCGCGCACTCGTATAGGCTTCGTCTGATCGATCTCGTCAAAGCCTGCGCGGGGTAGCTGCCCGGCTGCCTCGTTCCCTGCTAGCATTGCCACTTGTGCATGCGCGACCCCGTGTTGCGATGATGCCGCGTCGGTCGCCGTCGATGCTCGGACGGGCCGCGTCAGCCCGTTTTCTGGAGACTGCGAATGATTCGGATTCTTGAATTACTGATCGCCATGGTGCTGGTCGTGGTGCTGTTTGTCGTGGTCGGACTGGCATTGCCATCGCATCGCCATGCCTTCTACGCGACCGAGACCAACCGGCCGTTGCCGGTGGTCTTCGACATGCTGTCCGGGTTCAAGCGCTTCAAGGACTGGAATGGACTGACCAAGATGGATCCGCACATCCATTACAGCCTGAGCGGCGCGGAAAGCGGCAAGGGCGCACGCGTCGATTACACATCGCAGAATGCGAGTGTCGGCAGCGGCAGCTGGGAAGTGACCGAGGTCGATCCCGGCGACGCGGGCAAGATCGTCATCAACGTGATCAATGGCGATTACGGTTCCAACAAGACGATGACGTTCCACTTCAAGAGGGTCGGCAACCAGAAGTTGTCGGTCGAGATCGGCGAGGACTACGACGTCGATTACGGCTGGAACCTGTTCGGCCGTTACGCAGGACTGTACGTGTCCCGCAGCGCTGGCGACTTGATGAAGGCTGGCCTGGCCAACCTCAACAACCTGCTTGCGACGATACCCAAGTTCGATTACACCCAGCTCACGGTTGCGCCGAAGATCGTCAAGCTTCCGGCCGAGAACCTGCTGACCGCACCGACCAAGGCCAAGCGCGCCAACGACGAAGTGATGTCGGCGATGCAGACACAGGAAAAATGGCTGCGCCAGGTGATCGCGAAGAACGGCCTTGAAGCGACCGGCCCATTGCGCGTCATCACCAATAGCTACGGTGCCGATACCTACGATTTCGACCTCGCGCTTCCCGTGCACAAGGTTGGCGAGGCCGCAGGTGCTGCGCCGTCGCAGTTGACGGTCAAGCTCGACGGTCCCGTGAAGTACGTCCAGACGCAGGCTGCGGACGCCATCACAACGACCTATGCCGGCCACATGGCACAACTGTCGGCGATCCGCGAGGCGATGAAAGCCTGGGCGGTCGTGCATGGCGTGCAGGTCGGCGATCACCCGTACGAGGTCTATACGAAGGGCATCGCGACGTCGTTCAGCGAAACCGGCGATTTCACGTTGTACTGGCCGCTGAAGCCCGCGGGCAGCAAGTAATCACCGCGCTTGTTGCGTTCATGCGCGTCGGTTTCGACGGCGCGCGGCATATACGGTTCGTCGCGACGGCATCGATCGCCGCGGGAGCGATCGTGATTGATCCGGAAATTCCAGGCATCCCGAACGGTCACAATCATCCGCAGCCGCGCGCTTCGGTGCGCGCGCCAGTTCGATCAACGACTCCCAGCGAGACGATCCACCGATGATCGAAACCCAGCAGCTGAGCAAACGCTACGGTCGGATCACGGCGGTGGATGCGGTCAGTTTCAAGGTCGGCCCTGGTGAGGTGCTTGGTTTCCTCGGCCCCAATGGTGCCGGCAAATCCACCACGATGCGCATGCTTGCGGGCTACCTCGCGCCGAGTGATGGCAGCGCGAGCGTATGCGGCCACGACGTCGTGCGCGATCCGCTCGCCGCGCGTCGCGCGCTCGGCTACCTGCCCGAGGGCGCGCCGAGTTACGGCGAGATGCGCGTGCAGGCGTTCCTCGCGTTTGTCGCTGATGCGCACCAGCTGGAACCGGCCACGCGCCGGCGCCGCCTCGATGAAGTGATCGCGCGGCTCGCGCTCGAATCCGTGTTGCAGCAACGCATCGACACTCTGTCGAAAGGCTTTCGCCGCCGCGTCGCGCTGGCTGCCGCGATCCTGCACGATCCGCCCGCGCTGTTGCTCGACGAACCAACCGATGGCCTCGACCCGAACCAGAAACACGACGTGCGCCAGCTCATCCGCGAGATGTCGCGTGAACGCACCATCGTGATTTCCACGCACATCCTCGAGGAAGTGCAGGCGCTGTGCACGCGCGCCATCGTCATCGCGCGCGGCAAGCTGCTCGCCGACGCCACGCCCGCCGAGCTCGAAAAACGTTCGCGCTACCACGGCGCGATCTCGGTGCAGGTCGGCGACAGCGTGACCGCGCGCTCCGCGCTCCAAGGCATGCAGGGAGTTGCCGCGATCGAAGCCGACAGCGAAAACAATCGCCTGCTGGTCGTGCCGCAGGGCGGCGTCGATCTGCTCGCTGCGATCGGCGAACGCCTGCATGCGCGCGGCGTTGCCTACAGCGACGCGCGCGTCGAACGCGGCCGCCTCGAGGATGTGTTCCGCAGCCTGACCCTCGCTGGAGACGCTCGATGAGCGCCAGCCCTTCGATAAGTGCTGTAGGGACGGTATTCCGCCGCGAGTGGAGCAGCTACCTGGCGACGCCGGTCGCGTACGTGTTCACGGTGATCTTCCTGATGCTCGCGGCGTCGCTCACGTTCTATCTCGGCGGGTTTTTTGAGCGCGGCCAGGCCGACCTGCAGCCGTTCTTCGCATTCCATCCGTGGCTTTATCTTTTCATCGTTCCGGCGGTTTCGATGCGCCTGTGGGCCGAGGAACGCGGCAACGGAACCATCGAATTGCTACTGACGTTGCCTCTGCCAACATGGCAGGCGGTACTCGGCAAGTTCCTCGCTGCGTGGTGCTATGTCGGTCTTGCGCTCGCGCTGACGTTCCCGATGTGGATCACGGTCAATTACCTCGGCGATCCGGACAATGGCGTGATCCTTGCCGGTTACCTCGGCAGCTGGCTGATGGCGGGCGCATTCCTTGCGGTTGGCGCCTGCCTGTCCGCAGCAACGCGCAACCAGGTCATCGCCTTCATCCTGACTGCGAGCGTGTGCTTTGTGTTCCTGCTAGCGGGCTACCCTCTGGTGCAGGAAACCGCGCGTGCGTGGTTGCCGAACGCATTGGCCGATGCCATCGCGCAGCTGAGTTTCCTCAGCCACTTCGACGCGATTTCGCGCGGCTTGCTGGATCTGCGCGACATCGCGTTCTTCGTCATCACGATCATCGCCTGGCTGGTCGCCTGCACGATCGTCGTCGATCTTCGGAAAGCGGACTGAACCATGACGACGCGCCTTCCAGTCTCGATCAAATTGCTGTTGCTCGCGGTCGCATGCGTCGTGCTGGTGTTCTTCAGCGGCCTGCTGCTGCGCGGCGCGCGGCTCGACCTCACCGCGAACAGGCTCTACACGCTGTCGCAAGGTACCGAACACATCCTGGCCAGCAACCGCGAACCGATCCGGCTGCAATTGTTCGCATCCGACCAGGCCATGCGCGACCTGCCATCCTTGCGCACCTATGCGCAGCGCGTGCGTGAGCTGATCGAAGAGATTGCCGCGAAATCGAATGGACGCATCACCCTCGATATCGTCGATCCGATCGCGTATTCCGACGCCGAGGACAAGGCATCAGGCTACGGATTGCAGGCGCTGCCGATCGGCACCGGCGGCGCGCCGGTGTATTTCGGGCTGGTCGCCACGAATACGCACGGCGCGCAGGCTGTCGATCCGTTCTTCGATCCGTCCAAGGAAGTCTTCCTCGAATACGACATCGACAAGCTCATCACGTCGTTGTCAAGCCGGCACAAGCCCGTCGTCGCGATGCTGTCGTCGTTGCAGAACGGGCCGAGCTTCGATGCGAACACCGGTCAAGTCCACGATGGCTGGGCGATGGACACCGAACTCTCGCGCCTGTACGAACTGCGTCGCCTGCAACCGAGCCTGACATCGATCGGCGACGGCGTCGATTTGCTGATCCTCATCCATCCCAGGAATCTTTCCGACGATGTGTCGTACGCGATCGACCAGTTCGTGCTGCGCGGCGGTCGCCTGCTGGTGTTTGTCGATCCGTTTGCGGAATCCGATCCGGGTGCGCAGAACCCGCCGCAACTCCTTCCCGGCGGTGGACTCAGCCCGGGCGTGTCGTCTTCCCTAGACCGCCTGTTCAAGGCCTGGGGCGTCGCTTTCAATGCGGACATGGTCGTGCGCGATCCGCAGGACGCATTGCAGATACAGAACGACCCGCGGATGCAGCCAGTGTCGAACCCGGTGCTTATCGGATTGAACAAGGATGCACTGAACCAGAACGACACCGTCTCGGCGCAACTCGATGCGCTGAATCTTGCGAGCGCCGGCGCGATCGAACTCGCGCCCCGCAGCCCGATGACGATGGAGCCGCTCGCGCAGAGCTCGACGAACGCGGATCTTGTCGCCACCAATCGCGTGCGTTTGCAGACCGATCCGAAGCAGTTGTCCGAGGGTTTTCATGCGACCGGGAAATCCTATGTGCTCGCCGCACGCCTGACCGGCAAGCCCGACAGCGCTTTCCCCGAGCGCACCGGGGCCAGGCACCTCACCGTTGCCCGCAATCCCGTCAACATCATCGTCGTCGCCGATACCGACATATTGACCGATCGGCTATGGGTGCACTCGCAGGATTTCTTCGGCCGCAAATTGCTCAACGCCTTCGCGAAGAACGGCGATTTCGTCGCGAACGCTGTCGACAATCTCGTGGGTACGCCCGACCTGATCGCGGTGCGCACGCGGCCCGGGTTCAATCGTCCGTTTACCCGCGTCGAGCAGCTCAAGCGCAAGGCCGACCAGCGCCTGCGCGGCAAGCAGGACGAACTACAGGCGCAACTGAAGTTGATGGAAGGCAAGCTGGCGGAATTGCAGCCCGACAAATCCGGCAACGCGGCGCAACAGCTCGATGCGCGCCAAGGCGCGGAGATCCGCGAGTTCCAGCAGCAACGCCAGCGTGTCCGTACCGAACTGCGCGGCGTGCAGGAACAACTCAATGCAAGCATCCACAAACTCGGCACGCAACTGAAGCTCATCGACATCCTCGGCGTGCCGTTGCTGCTGACGCTGGGCGCGCTGATCGTTGCGTGGCGGCGGCGACGTCCGCAACGCAATGCGATTTGATTCTCGCGCGAAGGCTGACTCCACGGTGACGGAGGCGTTGGTGATGGACTCCACGGCGCGTTCGATGCGCGTGCTCGCGGGAATCGGCGCGCTCGCTTGCGGCGTCGCGATCGGCGTCAGCGCGTACGCAATGCATGGCGCGTTGGCGGCGAAAGATCACGAACGCCTCGTCATTGCCGCGGTGTTCCTGTTCGCGCACGGACTCTCGCTCGCCGCGCTCGCACCCGGCACGCGCTCGCGCTTGCGGCAGGCGGGCCTGCTCATTCTGATGATCGGCACCATCCTGTTCGCGGGCAGTCTCGTGCTCGCCGCATGGCTTGGCATCGCGCCCACGCTCGCGCCATTCGGCGGTAGCCTGTTGATGCTGGGCTGGTTGTTGATCGGTGGGGATTTCCTGATTACATGAAGCGATGAGCGGATAGATCGCTGACGAGGAGTGCGACGATGGCGCGCTTGAGCCGTGGATTCGACGTCGACGCTGCGCACGCGCACCTGCGCAAGCGTGATCGCGCGCTTGCGAAATGGCTGCGCAAAGTCGAAGCCTTCGAGACGCCCGCGCGCTGGAAACAACGCTTCGATGTCACGGATGCGCTCGCGCGCGCGATCCTGTTCCAGCAACTCTCGGGCAAGGCCGCATCGACCATCGTCGGACGCGTCGAAGTCGCGACGCGCTCGAAATTGCTGCACCCGGAGGCATTCGCGCGCGCTGATGACGTGACGCTGCGCGCTTGCGGCGTGTCCGGCAACAAGCTGCTCGCGTTGCGCGACCTGTCCGCACGCGCGCTGCGTGGAGAAGTTCCTAGCACCATGCAGATGGCGCGCATGCACGATGACGAGATCATCGCCGCACTGAGCGCGGTGCGCGGCATCGGTGCTTGGACAGTGCAGATGATGCTGATGTTCCGTCTCGGCAGGCCCGATGTGTTGCCGGTGGACGACCTGGGCATCCGCAAGGGCGCGCAGATCGTCGATGGTCTTGATGCGATGCCGACGCCGAAGGAACTGCTCGCGCGCGGTGAAGCGTGGGGGCCGTATCGAACGCTTGCGGGGATGTATTTATGGCGGATCGCCGATGCGGCGAAGCCGGTTGCGAAGAAGCCCGTAGCTGCTGCGAAGCAGTCCGTTGCTGTCAGGAAATCGACAAAACCTGTCAAGCGTTCACAGGAATGAAGTCGTTCCAGCGCCTTGCGTCTTGAGTGCCGAATGCACGTCCGGCTTGTATGAATTGTCAGGGTTACGTGCCGACACATTGATCAGCGGGATTCCACGGAATCTCTGTAGGCACATTCCAATACAGATCGACAATGACGCCCCTCTTGTCAACCATCACCGCGAGGTAGCGGACCAGCGGATCCCATTCGGTGATCCAGCTGACGATACGGCTTGAATGCAATATCCCGTCGCGCGTGGGAATGCCGAGCCGGGCTTCCAGTTCTGCCAGTGACGTGTGGCACAGCACAATCGACTGTGCCGCACCTGCGCCATCCAGAACAGGCCGCATGTTTTTTTTCGCAAAAGCAGCGCAAGGCACTAATAGCAATAGGGCAAATATCAACCAGTGCTTCATGGGACCTCGTTGATTGTTCGTGGGCTCTATTGCCTGAAATAAGCGACTTGCGGAAGAGGCGTCCGCTGGAGTGAATTCTCAGCCGTTAAGCGACACAACCAACGCAACAGCAAATGCAACGGCACACAATACGGCCCACCAACCAGCCGCCCGGCCAGTAGGAAAGCAAAGCGCTAGCGGCATCAAGCCCAACGCGATATAGACGTAACCCATCGAGATGGCGCGTGGCCCATCCATGATCACTTCGATATTCCTTCGAGAATTATGGCCGTAGTAATGCTCTGAGACCACGGCATACAGACCAAGTCCCACTACAACGAAGGCAATCAGGACGGCCATCAAGCGAGCGATGCGCAGATCTCGTGCTGGTGTGAAAGACTGCGGGTCAATGCCCATGATCGCTCCGTTTATGGCTAACGCCGTAATGAAACCGGACCGCCCAGGAAACTCAGATGGAGTCTTGAAGTCGCGAAGCGGGTTCGTCTTGAATGTATTGTCCCCGCGTCACAAGACGCTGCATATTACTTGGATATGCATCAAAAGCAGCGCCTTTAGTGATGGGGCTGCGGCTCAGTCGATGAATGCCCAGGTGTCCGCACCATCGAAACGGCGAATCTGAACTGACTCTTGAAGACGCGGATCAAAGTTGTTGAGGTTGACACCATGCTTTCCGCCGGATTCCGGCGCGAGTGGCTCCCAATGCGTAGCGCACCCGCAGATCTTGCAACGCACAGTACGCAGCGTCTTGTCGCCGCAGATATACTCGGCGGTGTTCTCCGGGTGTCCCTCCACCTGGACCGTCCCGAACTCGTAGTACGCCCATAGTCCGCCGAGACGCCTGCAGAGGGAGCAGTTGCACTTGGTCGCCTTCTCGGGCGCTGACGGAAGCGTGAGGCGAACTGCCCCGCAGTGACATGATCCTTGTAGCTGTTGATTCTCGACCATGGTGGACTCGCTCGGATTCTTGTGCCGTCTAACGCGCGAATGAATTGTTAGACGGCGCTCTCTGCGGTCGGCCATTTCCATGCATACCACACGACCAACGCCGAAAGCACCGTCTCTATTGCCGCGAAGAGTTTGTAGAAATACCAGCCTGCCGAATATGTGAGCATAGCCATTAACAAGGTGAAGAAGACCCCAAACACGATGTTGGCAACTTTGCTGAAGCGGGCAGGCAGCGCGACGGACAGGAAGATCATGAGGCTCGGGATTGCCATAAGTAAGGATGTTCCCACCAAGACACCTTGCGTTACGACCCCGAGTGGAAGCATTTTTCCTTGCGTCATGCTTTCTAACTTGCCTGGCGTGTAGAGCTCGAAGTAGTCGCAGTAGATGTAGCAAAACATGGTAGTTGTCCACAATGCGCTGAGCTTCAGTCGTATGTGAATGGGCAAATCTGCGAGTCGTTTCATAGCCGTCTAACGCCAAATCGAGCCCCGGAAGCGGGGTATTGCGCCGTATGGTTCGCTTACGGCGGGTTCTGGTCAAGCAGGTATGCTTCCACGTGCTGGCGATCCATTGTGCCGCCAATGCCACGGTTCGTACGTGATGCCATGCGGATTGTCACGCGGATAACTGAGGGTGAAACCGAAGTCGGTTGCACGATGCATCAGCCATGCGAATGCGGGCGTGGACTCGAACCTTTCCTCGGCGGGCGGTTCGCCGAGCGTGCCGATGTCGATCGCGCGGCCGGAATGGTGCTCGCTGTAACCGGGCGCGGCATTGACCGAGAGGATCTGTTCCACCGTCTGCCCGCGCGCGAGCTTGCGTTTGAAAATGCCGAGTTGGTACGCATGGCTGCGGTAGCCTGAGATTGCGTCGATTTGCACGCCGTCAAACAACGCGGCCTCGCACATGCGTCGCCATGCGCGCGCGGCGGGCGCGAGCAGCCACAACGGTCGCTGGTATCGATCACGTCCGGCATAGGCGAGTCCGGCGGGTTCGGGCACCGGCTGCAACGCGTGCGCGTCGCCGTAATCTTCGGGGATGCCGAGTGCGGCGTAGGGCGGCGCATGCTCGTCGAGTTCGACTTCAATGCCGAATCCACGCGCGACCGCTCGCAGCGCGTCGCCGATGCCGTTGTGTGGCGATATCGCAGCGGGGTCGAGCGGTTGCAAGGATTCGGCGTCAAGTGCGGCTAGAAAACGTCCGTCGGATTTGCGCCGAAGCAACCAGTCGGATTGCGCAAGCCGGCGCGCTGTCGCATTGCCGCGCGCACGTGCGAGCCACGCGGGGATCGCTTCGACGTGCTCGGTATTGATCAGCCGCTGTTCGCGCAGGCGCATGTGTGCAGCTTAGCCGCGTGCGCGAAGCCCGTCATCCGCCGCGCAGCGCATCCAGCAATTCGGTCGGTCGTTCCGCACTCAGCAGTAGCGCGCCGCCTGCATGCAAGGGCAGCAGAACGACGCGTTGGCGGTCGGTGATCAGGCAGAACAAGCTGGTCCAGTTGCGGCTGCGGAACCAGCCGGCGCGCAGGTAGGGCAGGCCGAAACCATTGGTTCTAAGCCACGGTCGCCATTCGCTTCGCTCGCGCAAGTTGAGCACGCGCGCCTTGGCGAGGTCGATGTCCTGCACCGGCACGCGCCGGCGATAGAAGGTTGCGAGCACCTCAAGGACGCCATCGCCGAGCGCAATCGTGCGGCGTTGCGCGGCCCATCCCAGGAAGACGCCAAGAATCAGGAAGATCGTCGTATTCGCTGCGACGATGACCAGCATCACCCGGCCATGAGCATGGACGCCGACAGTGATCGCGATCATCAGCGCAATCAGCATCGGAATTGCCAGCATGAGCGCGAGCAACCAGCGTGGATCGTGCGGTGGCTTGGTTACGGTGAAATTCTTGCGCATGGCGGTTGGGCTTTCCATGAATGCTGCGGCAATGGGCGAGTCGCATGTGCTCGGTCAATCGGATTTCGTGCTGTCGGCGTCCGACTTCGACAGCCGCTTGGCTTTGCGCAATGCCTCACGCAGGACATATTCGATCTGCGCATTGACCGAGCGCAAGTCATCGTCCGCCCAGCGCTGCATGGCTTGCAGCACGTCGGCATTGATGCGCAACGGGTAGGCTTTCTTTTCAGCCATCAGATCGTCCGAAAGAAATCAGGGAGACGGGGGCTGGGTGCATTTCTTCAAAAGTCCGCAACGGGATGTGCGGTTTTGCTGGCAGCAAGAGTGTCGACTGTTGGTATGCGCACACTCGTGGGAGCACGGCGCACATGGATGTGCGCATCAATACAGTGTGCCGGCATTGACCACCGGCTGCGCCGGACGCTCGGAGCACAACACGACGAGCAGGTTGCTGACCATCGTCGCGCGGCGTTCCTCGTCGAGATCAGCCAGGCCTTTTTCCTTGAGTTGCGCGAGCGCCATCTCGACCATGCTCACTGCGCCGAACACGATGCGGCTGCGCGCGGCGACCACTGCGCTTGCCTGCTGACGCTGCAGCATCGCCTGGGCGATTTCCTGCGCGTAGGCGAGGTGGCTGATGCGCGCTTCGATCATCGCAACGCCAGCCTGGCCCAAACGTTCCTTGAGCTGTTCCATCAGGTGGTGCGATATCTCGACCGGATGGCTGCGCAGCGAAACCGTGTTCGCGTCGTCGTGGTTGTCGTACGGATAACTCGTCGCCATCTGCCGCAGTGCGGATTCGGCTTGGATGTGAACGTAGCTTTCGTAGTCGTCGACGTTGTAAACGGCTTCGGCCGAGTCCACGACCTGCCAGACGATCACCGCGCCGATCTCGATCGGGCTGCCTTCGAGTTCGTTGACCTTGAGTTTGCTGGTCTCGAAATTGCGGATGCGCAGGCTGATTTTTTTCGCCGCGTAGAACGGATTGGTGAAGCGCAGGCCGGCCTCGCGCGCGGTGCCGATATATTTGCCGAACAGGCTCAGCACGACGGCCTGGTTCGGCTCGATGTTGAAGAAGCCGCCGAAGCAGAGCAACAGTCCCGCGCCGACAACCATCGCGCCGGCAATCAGCAGGATGTTGGTGGTGGTGGCGCCGACGGAGAACAGCCAGCCGTCGACCAGCAGCAGGGCGAGGATGACCAGCAGGGTCGGGATGCCGGATGCGGTGGTGATGGTGCGCTCTTGCATGGTCGTGCTCCGATTGAAGCGTGCGCACGTGCTTGTGCGGGCTGGAGCAAACGATATCAAAAACATATCAAATTGCAACAGACGGTTGCCTCCGCTTCCGGAAAAACAATCCGTTGCGAATGGAATCAACGGTTTACAGGAACATCCACTTGCATGATCGGCGCCGGCAAGTGCTCGCCACTGACGTAAAAACTGCGTCCGTCGAGCGCAAAGGCTAGCGCTTCGGCCTGCGGCAGCCAGCCGAACGAGAGCTGGATCGGTGCATGCGCAACGACCTGCGCCCAGCTTTCGTAGCCAGCGCGCTCGTCGGCGCGACGGCGATACAGATATGCACGACGATAAGTGAGCACCGCGATGCTGCTGCGGTCGGGCGCGATGCCGGCGGCGGTGACTTGCGAGAGGTAACGCGCGTAATGCGGCGCGGCCGCGATTTCGTCGGCAGTCGGTTGCGGGATATCCGCGAGCGTGCCAAGCAATTCCGCAGTGAGCACACCGGAGTCCGTCGGTCGCAGGGGCAACCGGAACAGTTGCGCGGGCACGCGCTTCTTGGTGATCAGCAGGATGCTCATCGTGCGCACGTCCACCGCGAGCGCCTCGCAATCGCGCGGGCCATCCGGCCAGCGGAATGCGATGCTCCACGCAGGGCGTGCATGGGTGTCGCGCAGTTGCTTTGGCTCCTCGACCACATGCACTGCGAGGGTCTTGCGGATGCCGCCGTTGTCTCCGGTGTCGGCGAGAATCAGGTAGTGGTGGCCGTCGAGGTCGAACGACGCGAAGTCTTCCCAGTCAATATTCGGCACCCCATCGATGTGCAGGGTCGCGCGCAACGAGCCGCCTGGGCTGACCGCGTAGACATCCGCCGGATTGCCGCTGTCGTTCTCGACCCACAGCGTGCCCGGATAAGCATGCGAGGCAGCCATGCCGCTGACTTCGGGCAGCGCGGGATCGGTCATCCAGCCGGTCATGGTTGCGTCCGCCAGAGATCGCGCCGGCAAGGCGCAGCACAACAGGGCGAAGGCAAGGCTGCGGAACATGCGCGTTTCCAGCGAAGGCGGATCGCTACCTTGCCACGCACGGCGCAGCGGGCGCGAGTGCCGCCGTGCAAGCCGTTACAATGTCGAATCCCGAATTGAAAACGCACCATGACCGCACCGAATCCCGTTTCAGCACCGAATCCGGTTCCAGCCCTGGCGAATGCGATTTCAATCGGCACGCCGCTGACGTCAGGCGCGCTGCGCGTGCTGCTGCTGGGCTCGGGCGAACTGGGCAAGGAAGTCGCGATCGAGCTGCAACGCTTCGGTGTGGAAGTCATCGCTGCCGACCGTTACGAGAATGCGCCGGCGATGCAGGTTGCGCATCGCTCGCACACGTTGAACATGCTGGACCCGGCAGCGTTGCGCGAACTGATTTCGCGCGAGCGACCGCACCTAGTGGTGCCGGAGATCGAAGCGATCCATACGCAGACTTTGATCGAACTCGAACGCGACCACGGCGTGCATGTGATTCCGACCGCGCGCGCCGCGTGGCTGACGATGGATCGCGAAGGGATCCGCGAGCTCGCCGCCGCGACACTCGGCCTGCCGACGTCGTCGTACCGTTTCGTGGACACGCTCGATCAATACCGGGATGCCGTCGCGGCGATCGGATTGCCGTGCGTGGTGAAACCCGTCATGTCGAGTTCCGGCAAGGGCCAGAGCACACTGCGCAACGCCGATGACATCGACAATGCCTGGGAGTGCGCGCAAACCGGTGGCCGCGCGGGGCAGGGCCGGGTGATCGTCGAGGGTTTCATCGCGTTCGATTACGAAATCACCTTGCTGACCGTGCGGCATCGCGACGGCACCAGTTTCTGCGAGCCGATCGGGCACCTGCAAATGGATGGCGACTACCGCGAAAGCTGGCAGCCGCAGCCGATGTCCGATGCGGCGCTCATGCGCGCGCAGCACATCGCCAAAACCGTTACCGATAATCTCGGTGGCCATGGCGTCTTCGGAGTCGAACTGTTCGTGAAAGGCGACGAGGTGTGGTTCTCGGAAGTCTCGCCACGACCGCACGACACCGGGCTCGTCACCCTGGTGTCGCAGGATCTGTCGCAATTCGCGCTGCACGCGCGAGCGATTCTTGGATTGCCGATTCCACGCATCGAACAACGCGGCCCGTCGGCGTCGTGCGCAGTGCTCGCGCGTGGCTATGGTGTGCCGAAGTTCGGAAACGTCGATGCGGCGCTTGCCGAACCCGATACCGCGTTGCGCCTGTTCGGCAAGCCGCGTGTCGAAGGCCATCGTCGCGTCGCTGTGACCCTTGCGCGCGCGGATTCCATCGACAACGCACGTGCCAAGGCGCGCGCATCTGCCGCTGCGCTCAGCATCGACCTCATAGAGGAATGATCGTGACCGACCAGACGATGTATGCGGTGTTCATCCATCCGGCCGCGCTCGAAGCGCTAGGCGAGCCGATCAAGCCTTATCTCAGCGATGGTCCTCACGGCCTGCATGTCATGTGCAGCGAGATCGACAGCGGCGGCGCGTTCTTTGAAATGGTGCTTGAGAGCACGACGGCCGACGGCAGCATGGTTGAACGCGAGCTGATGATCCCATCGGCGATGGTGCGGATGGTCGTGTCCACGCACAGCGATGGCGTTTTCGGCTTCCACCACCAGCGCGATGGCGTCGATGCGTTGCTGCGGAAAACCGACGTCGTATCCTCGCGTCCTCCGACACACGATCCGCTGCCCGGCGAAGCGGTCATCGCACCCGCAGTAGCGAGCACACAGCCGTCGAAAGCCGACTGACGCGGATCGTCAGCGCGCCGCGTCGCGTTCCAGGTCGCGCCAACCCGTCTTGTCGAGAGCCTGCATTGGCCTGAAGCGCGTCTTGTAGTGCATCTTCGGATGCGTCTGGATCCAGTAGCCGAGATACAGGTACGCGCGACCGCTGCGTTGTGCGAATTCGATCTGTTTCAGGATCGCGAGTGTACCGAGGCCGCGCGCGTTTTCGTCCGGGTCGAAAAAGGTATAGACCGCCGACACTGCGTCGGATAGTGCATCGGTGATCGCCACGCCGAGCAATCGATCCTCCCGACGCAATTCCATGAACCGCGTCGGGCTCCACGGGCTTGCGACGAACTCGTCGAAATCGTCCTCGTCGGTATCCGCCATCGGCCCGTCGCCGTGCCGCGCTTGCAGGTAGCGCCGGTACAGCGCGAAGTTCTCGTCTGTGCGCAACGCCGGAACCATCCGCGATGCGATGTCGGCGTTGTCGCGCAGGCAACGGCGCTGGCTGCGATCGGGTTGGAACGCGTGCACGTCCAGGCGCACGGGAACGCAGGCTCGACAGGTGGGACAATTCGGTCGATACACATGGCCACCGGAACGGCGGAAGCCCTGCATGAGTGCGGTCGAATACGTCTCGGCGAGGACCGGGTCGCGCGGATCGAGCACCAGGTCGCGCGCGACGCGATCGGCGAAGTAGCCGCAGGGATGCTCGCCGGTGCGATAGATGCCCATGCGGTCATCGTAGCCCCAATGCGGCGCAAGCCCAATGCAGCCGGCCTATCCGGAATCCGCTGGCCGCATCGGCGGCAGAATCATGCGGCAGATCGCGTGGCAGATCACGTGGCAGTTTCGCGCGCTGCGCTACACCTCTATAGTGGCGACTATCTCCACGCCGGAATTCGTCAATGAACCGTACTTCGATGTCGTCCCTGTTTCGCCTGAGTCCGTTGCTTGCCCTGGTAGCGACCTGCTGCCCAACCGCAGTGCTCGCGCAGAACGCCGCCCCAGCGAAAGGTGCGCCAGCGAATGGTGCAGCGATGGTCTGGGTGGGCGATCTGGACAAGAACCACGATGGCCGCATCACCGCGCAGGAGGTGGCCGTCGTGCCGGAAGTCGCGAAAGGTTTCGCGGCGGTCGATGCGAATCACGATGGTGGCATCACCATGTCGGAAATCCGCGCGATGTGGCATGCGCAGTTGGTGCAGCAGGCGCAGGCCAGCGTGCAGGTGCGCATGGCTGCCTTCGCCAAGGCCGACGCGAACCACGATGGCAAGCTCAGCCCCGATGAAGCCAAGGCTGGCGGGATGGCTTTTGTGGTCAGCAATTTCAAGGCCTTCGACGCCAACCACGACGGCTTCGTCGGCAAGGACGAGATGCAGAAAGGCGCCATCGCCGTCGCGCAGCAGGCGCTGGCCGGGCGTGGGCAGCAGATGCAGGCCCTGTTCGCCAAGGCCGACACCAACCACGATGGCAAACTCAGCCAGGCCGAATTCACTGCGGCATTCCCGCGGTTCGCACCTTCGTTCGCGTTCTTCGATGAGAACCACGACGGGTCGGTCGGGCCAGCCGAATTCGCATTGCCACCGCGCTAGCCTCAGCGGTGCAGCACGCCGCTCAGGATCAGGATCGACAGCAGGGTGATGATCCCTAGCAGCAATAGGCGTATGCGCATCACGATTGACGCGCGGCGATCGGGTTTGCGCGCGATCGGCGCGGTTGACGATGGCGGCAGATAAGAAACCGCTTGACTGAATTCGGGCCGCGTCGAATCGATCAATCCGCCCTCGCGCAGCATCGCGCGGGCGCGCGGTTGATCCTCGGCCTTGATCACCCAGACCTGCGGATTGTTCTCGGCATTCGCATTGGCGCTGTCGCGATAGCTGAAAGGCTGCCGCCGTTTGCCCTTGTACGAACGATCCTGGCTGACCCGCACTTCGATGCCGGCATCCGCCAGCATTTTCGCGACGGCTTCGACGTTCTCAAGGCGTGGCGATGTGAACACGCTGCGCATCAGGTTGCCTCCGCCAGAGGCTGGATGCGCATCAGTCCTTCCTGCGCAGTCGATGCGACCAGCACGCCGCGCGTATCGTAGATCGTGCCGCGTGCAAGCCCGCGCGCGCCTTGCGCGGTCGGGCTGTCGCAGGAATACAGCAGCCATTCGTCGATGCGGAACGGGCGATGGAACCACATCGCGTGGTCGAGGCTCGCCATCAGCACCTTCGGCTGGTAGTAGCTGATCCCGTGCGGAAACGTGGCCGTGCCGATCAAATGGAAATCCGACGCATACGCGAGCATGGCGCGATGCAGCTCCGGCGCATCGCCAATGCGTTCGCCAAGCTTGAACCACACCTGCTGGAAGGGCGGTCGCTTGCTTGGATTGAGTTCGTCGCGCGGATACACGTGGCGGAACACGAACGGTCCGGCGCGGTCGAGCCAGCGCTGCATCTTCGGCGACAGTTTCGCGCGCGTCGCGGCATCGAGCGGTGCCGATGGCGGCAAGTCCTCGGGCGCAGGCACCACCGGCATCGGCAACTGGTGTTCGGCGCCGACTTCGGGCGTCTGGAACGAAGCGGCGAGGAAAAAAATCGGTTGTCCATGCTGGATAGCAGTGACGCGGCGCACCGAAAAACTCCCGCCGTCGCGGGCGCGGTCGACGCTGTAAACGATCGGATGCTCGATATCGCCTGCGCGCAAAAAGTACGCGTGCAGCGAATGCACCGCGCGATCGCCGGCGACCGTCGCTTGCGCGGCCGACAGCGCCTGCCCGAGCACTTGTCCGCCGAACACGTATTTCGTGCCGATGTCGCGGCTCTGGCCACGGAACAGGTTGTCCTCGAGGCGTTCGAGCGACAGCAACTCGACGAGTTCGCCGACCGGGCCTTGCGGTGTGGAATCGTTGATCATGCTCGCTTCGAGACGCCTACGGACAGGTTGCGAAGTATAGCTGCCGCGCGTGTTCGGCCAACGCGGTCAAGCCGTTGCGAGGCGTTGCAACGGGGTCGCCGCCAGTACGGACTCCCACGAAAACAGCGGACCGGGATCGCGTTTGCGCGCGACGAATTTGGCTGGATCGTCGCTGGCCGGAACCAGCGCAGTATCAAGCTCCTCGTGGCCGGCAATCCATTTCAGGTTCGGCAATTGCGCGCACAGCGCATTCAACAGCGCGATCAACGCTGCGATCTGCGCATGGGTGTAGGGTTCGTCCATCGCTTGGTGGTGCGAATCCAGCCAGTGTGGATAGCGACCGGTGTTGATCAGTTCGATGCCGATCGAACGCGGGTTGTAGCCGCGTGTGTGATTCGCCGTGCGTTCGGGTCGCACGAACGCGTGGATGCTGCCGTCGCGGTCGATGTAGTAGTGGCCGCTGTTGCCGGTTTCCGACTCGGCATGCAGCACGCGCTCGCCGTATTCGCGCGCCATTGCGAGGTCAGGCAGTTCGGTGCAATGGATCACGACGAGGTCGATTTGCGCTCGCTCGCGTATGTCGAGACGTTGCTCGTAAGGCAGCGGCCACTCTTGGATCAGAAGGTTCGAGGGCAGGTCGGCCGGCATGCCGCATGCTAGCATCGCGGCCTTCCGCAACGGGTTTGTTTCATGGCTTTTGCGCCGACATCAAATCCATGCGACAGGGCGTGCGGGGCGATCGCATGATCGGCCACGCGATCCTTTCGCACGGGCTCGAAAGCGGCCCGCATGCGACCAAGGTCAGCGCGCTGGCGGCAGCCGCCGAGGCACTCGGCTGGACGACCGAGCGGCCGGATTATCTCGCCTGCGACAAGGGCGGCGCGTTCGGCGACATCGACGCGCGGCTTGCGGTCCTGCGCGAACGCGCGCTGGCCGCGAAAGGCCCATTGGTGTTCGCCGGCTCCAGCTTGGGCGCGTTCGTGTCGGCGTTGATCTCGCTCGACGTGCCTTGCGCTGGCTTGTTTCTGATGGCGCCACCGCCGTGGATCGAAGGCTATCCGCGCCAGCTCGCCGCCGCCGCGGTGCCGACCACGATCGTGCACGGCTGGGACGACGAACTGATTCCCGCGCAGATGGTCGTCGAGTGGGCGCGCCTGCGCCGCGATCGACTCGTGCTGGTCAACGACAGCCATCGTCTTTCCGACCATGTCACGTTCTGCGCGGAACGCTTTGCTGACTTCCTGAGAGTGCTGTGAAGTTCTTTGCAAGTTGTGCGAAGGGCCTGGAATACCTGCTTGCCGACGAGATGACCGCGCTTGGCGCGACGAAGGCGACCGCAGCATTGGCTGGAGCCAATGTCGAAGGCGATGCCGAGGTCGCGTATCGCGCGGTATTGTGGTCGCGGCTTGCGAGCCGGGTGATCTGGCCGTTGGCCGAATTCGAATGCGCGAACGAACAGGCCTTGTACGATGGCGTCTTGGCGATCGACTGGTCCGAACACCTCGATCCGAACGGAACGCTTGCTGTCGATGCGCATGTGTCCGGCGATGCGATCACGCATGCGCGCTTTGCCGCGCTGCGGGTGAAGGATGCGGTGGTCGATCGCTTGCGTGATCAATTCGGTGTGCGTCCGTCGGTCGATACCGATGCGCCTGATCTGCGTTTGAATTTGCTGGTACGCAAAGGCCGCGCGACGGTGTCGGTCGATCTCGGCGGCGGCAGTCTGCACAAGCGCGGTTGGCGGGCGATGCAGAACGAAGCGCCGCTCAAGGAGACGCTCGCTGCGGCGATGTTGCTGCGCGGAAGCTGGCCGAAGATCTACAGCGATGGCGGCGGACTGCTCGATCCGATGTGCGGCAGCGGAACCCTGTTGATCGAAGGCGCGATGATGGTCGCCGATATCGCACCCGGACTCGCGCGTAACCATTCGGCCGCGCCGAGTCGCTGGCTGAAATCCGATGCCGCCCTCTGGCAGCGGCTCGTCGACGAAGCGCGCGAACGCGAACGCATCGGTCGTGCGTCGTTGCGTACGGTCTTCCACGGTTCCGATGCCGACCCGCACGCGATCCGTGCGGCCACTGCGAATGCCGAAGCGGCTGGCGTCGCCGATGCGATCGAATTCAAGATCACGCCAGTTCGCTTGATTGAATCGCCCCCGCAAGCCACCGGACTCGCGATCTGCAATCCTCCCTACGACCAGCGGCTTGCTGCCGACGAAGGCCTGTATCGCGAACTTGGCGATGCCCTGCAGCGCGCGACGGCGGATTGGCGAGTCACCATGCTCGCGGGTGACGAAAACCTTGCGCGCGCCACGGGCCTGCGCGCTAACAAGCGCTACGCCTTTTTCAATGGCGCGCTCGAATGCATGTTGCTGGTCTGCGAACACGCACGCCAAGGCATGCGCGATGCTGCCTCATCGGAAACGGATCGTGACACGCGCGCAGTGACACCGCTGTCCGAAGGCGCACAGATGATTGCCAATCGTCTGCGCAAGAACATCCGCAAATTCAAATCGTGGCGGCAGCGCGAAGGCGTGGATTGCTATCGCGTGTACGACGCCGACCTGCCCGAATACGCGGCAGCGATCGATGTTTATGCCGAAGATGCCGACGGTGTCGGCGCGCCACGCACCTTCCTGCATGTGCAGGAATACCAGGCGCCGGCCACGATCCCGGAAGCCGATGCGCGCCGCCGCTTCGGCGAACTCGTCCGCGCAGCGGCGGACGTGTTCGAACTGCCACGCGAAAGCATCGCGCTCAAGACCCGCGCACGCGGCAAGGGAGGCAGCAAATACGGCGCGATGGCGGCCCGGAATGACGGCGGGCGTGGCGAGTACATCGTGGTTCGCGAGGGTGCGGCGAAGCTGCGCGTGAACCTGTTCGATCATATCGACACTGGCCTGTTCCTCGATCATCGTCCCTTGCGCACGCGCATGGCGATGGAAGCGCGCGGCAAGCGTTTCCTCAACCTGTTCGCGTATACCGGTGCTGCGAGCGTGCAGGCTGCCGTTGGCGGCGCAGCGCATACGACGAGCGTTGATCTGTCGGCGACGTATCTCGAATGGGCCGCGGCGAATCTCGCGCTCAATGGCCGCACCGGAAACGCGCACCGGTTGGTACAGGCCGATGCGGTCGCGTGGCTCGAAGCCGAACGCGGCAGTTACGACCTGATCTTCTGCGACCCGCCGACCTTCTCGAATTCCGCGCGCGCCGAGGACTTTGACGTGCAACGCGAGCACGTGCGCCTGTTGCAGGCTGCACTCGCGCGATTGGCACCGGACGGCGTGCTGTATTTCTCGAACAACTACCGCCGCTTCCGCCTGGACAAAGAAGCATTGGCTGGCGCGGCGAAGATTCGCGACATCAGCATGCAGACGATCCCGCCGGATTTCGAGCGCAACCAACGCATCCATCGCTGTTGGCAGTTGAGTCGATGAGCAGGGCGCGCAGTCGCAGGAATCTCGACAGAGCCGGCCTTAACACGCCCGGAAGGTGCGAACGGGCATGATGCGCAAAGTATGAGCGACCGCGCCAAATCGACCCCAACCCGGCCCTCTGCCGACAACTCGTCCGCGTGGACCTTCTTCCGTCAATGGTTGAAAAATCCGATCCGGATGGCATCGATTACTCCTTCCGGCCAGCAACTGACCGGCATGATGATGGCCGAATTGCCGCCCGACGCACGCCGCGTAATCGAGCTTGGCGGAGGGACCGGGGTGTTCACGACCGCATTGATCGAGCACGGCATCGCGGCCGACGACCTGATGGTGCTTGAGCTCAGCAACGCGTTGCATACGCATCTGTCGCAGCGGTTCCCGGGCGCGCATGTCGTCAATGGAGATGCACGCGAACTCGCGAGAATCGCCGCCGACAACGGCTACGCTGCGCGCGGGCCGGCCGACGCGGTGATTTCAGGTTTGGGCATGCTGTCGATGCCGAAGCAGTTCCAGCAGGACATCATGGCCGCCGCGTTCGAGTGCATTCGACCGGGCGGACGCTTCGTGCAATTCACCTACGGCCCCGCGGTTCCCGTCGCGCAGGAAGTGGTGGATGGACTCGCACTGGAAGCGCGCAAGAGCACCACCGCTTGGCGAAACCTGCCGCCGGCGACGGTGTATGTGTTTACCCGCCGCGCCTGACGCGTTACTCGCTTGATTGTCAGGGTCGCGAGCGGATCGTTGCGCCGGCAGAACCATCCGTTCCCGCCGCATTCCCTTGCCTGCAACCGCGCGAGCCGCACATCGTGTGGATGATTCGCGCAACAACCCGCGCGAGTCGACGGCCGCAGACTCCTACACCTTGCGGCACTCAGCACATCCATGTGGATCGCGAGGAGAATCGCATGCAGGCCAACCATTCCACCGGTAGCAGTCGCGTGTTGCGAACTGTACGTGGCCGCCCTACGTCCGACGGCGCGGGCGTCAAGCTCACGCGCGTGATCGGAGGCGGGGAATTGCCCGATCTCGATCCGTTCCTGTTGCTCGACGAATTCGGAACCGATCGTGCCGAGGATTACCTCGCCGGTTTCCCCGAGCATCCGCACCGTGGTTTCGAGACCGTGACGTACATGCTCGACGGCCGCATGCGCCATCGCGACAACCACGGCAACGAAGGCCTGCTGGTGCCGGGTTCAGTGCAGTGGATGACTGCGGGTCGCGGACTCGTGCATTCGGAAATGCCCGAACAGGAATCCGGCCGTATGCGCGGTTTCCAGTTATGGGTGAATCTGCCGGCGCGCGACAAGATGACTGCGCCGCGATACCAGGAATTCGCGCCTGATCGTATTCCAGTCGTGCATCCGGCCGCTGGCGTCACGGTGAAAGTCATCGCGGGTACGGTTGTTGGTATGCGCGGACCGATTGAGCAACCGGCTACGGATCCGTTGTATCTCGACATCATGCTCGACGCGAACACGCGTTGGGACCATGTGCTGCCCGATGGCCACAACGCGTTCGCGTATGCGTTCGAGGGCGCAGCGACGATCGGCGACGGCGACAGCATGCGCCAGGTGCTATCGCATGAACTTGGAGTGCTTGGCGGTGGCGATCGTTTCGTCGTCACAGCGGGCAAAGGTGGCGCGCGGTTGTTGCTGATCGCAGGCCGTCCGTTGCGCGAGAACGTCGCGCGCCATGGGCCGTTCGTGATGAACACCCGCGAGGAAATCATGCAGGCGTTCGTGGACTACCAGCAGGGCAGGTTCTGAACCTCCTCAATGTGTCGGCGCGATCACAGCAGGCTGCGCCTCGATCCGCTTGAGTTCCGCGTGGAAATAATCAGCCGCATTCACGGTTTTCCCGTCGGCGTAGCGGATCTGGTAGGGCTCACCGCTCATCGAGGATTTCGAGGCGCAACACGCTATGAAATCCATGGCCGTCTTGATGCGGTCGCCGGCGTAGTTTCGTTTAGTGCGCAGATGATCCGCTGCGGCCTTGCCATCGTACGCACTGCCATTGCGGATGAACTGCGCGCCCGGCAGTATTTCGATGCTGTGGATCAGCGCATCGATCTTCTGCGGTTCGGTCAGTGGCGCGGCGGTGGCGAATGCGGACATCATCAGGCCGAAGAAAAGCATCAGAAATGTGGAACGAAAGGTTTTTTTCACGATTTGTCTCCAAGGAAATCCAGGCTGGCCTGCAGCATGCTACGCATGCCGACCTGAAGCGCGGCTTCATCGAGGAAAAATTTCGGCGAATGGTTGGAGGGCGCATGCGTCGCATCCTGGCCTGTCGGCGTCGATCCGACGAAGAAATACACGATGGGCGCCTGCTTCGCGTACCACGCGAAATCCTCCGAAGCCATCCACACCTTGCCATCAATGACGTGTTCGGCACCGATCGCGCTGGCGATGCTGGACTTCACGCGTAACGCGAGCGCGGGATCGTTGATCAGTACCGGATTGTTGGTGCCGACCGGAATGGTGAGTTCGGCGGTTGCCCCATTCGCCGAGGCGATGCCGTCGCCGATGAGTTTCAGGTTGTCGATCGCCTGCTGGCGCATGCCTGCATCGAAAGTGCGCAGCGTACCCTGCATCTCGACCTTGTCCGGCACGATGTTGAAGCGCGTACCGCCCTGGATCACGCCGAATGTCAGCACCGCCGGCAGATCGCCGATGTTGAGTTTGCGGCTGACAATCGTCTGCGCAGCGCCGATGATTTCCGCTGACGCCACGATCGGATCGACGCCATTCCACGGCATCGCGCCATGCGTCTGGCGTCCGTGCACGACCAGGTTGAACGTATCCGATCCCGCCATCGCCGGCCCGGAATGAACCTCGACCGTGCCGGTGTTCAACCAGCTCACCACGTGCATGCCGAACACCGCGTCGGGTTTGAAGTCGCGGAAGATGCCCTCCTTGAGCATCATCGTCGCGCCGCCGTCTTCGCCGATGGGCACGCCTTCCTCGGCGGGCTGGAAGATGAAAAGCACTTCGCCAGGAAGGTCCTTGCGCATTCCCGCGAGCGCGGTCGCGATGCCGAGCAGCATCGCGGTGTGGCCGTCGTGGCCGCAGGCATGCATCACGCCGACATCCTTGCCGTTGAATTGCGTGCGCTCGCTGGACTTGAACGGAAGTTCGAGTTCCTCGACCACCGGCAACGCATCCATGTCGGCGCGGATCGCAAGGTGCGGTCCGGGCCTGCCGCCTTTCAGCAGCGCGATCACGCCGGTATGCGCGACGCCGGTTTTCACTTCGAGCCCGAGCGCGCGCAATTGTTTTGCAACGAGTGCGGAGGTGCGCAGTTCGTGGTTGCCGAGTTCGGGATGCTGATGAATGTCACGCCGCCATGCCACGACCTGCGGGGCGAGCTTCGATGTCCACTGCGCCGCCAGATCGTCGTTGCCCGTTGCATCCGCCAATTGCGCACAAAGCGACATGACAGCACTCAGCAATGGATAACACAGAAGCGATCGACGCATGCGAGTCCGTCCGGTTCAGCGAAAGTCGCAGTGTAGACGCATGTTGAGATGGGCGGAAACGAAAGAATTAAATTATCGGACTCATGCCGTTACTTCTTCTTCGTCTCGGCGGCTTCCTGCGCGGCTTCCACGGTTTCGTCGCTGGGCGCTTCGTGCGTCGAGGAAAGCACCTTGCCGTTGCCGGCGTCCACGGTCACTTCCTGGATGCCGCGCACATTCGCTTGTTTGATGTCGAACGACCAGATCAGGCAGCCGTCCTCGGCTTCCAGTTCGGCGCTGGCGACGGTCGCAGTGTTCGCGCTTTTAACCGCGCCGAGGGCGGTGGCCTGCGCAGTTTCCTTGGACACCTTGGCGAGCTTTGCGAGTGCCTGATCCGAGGTTCCTTTCGCGGGGTGGATCGAGCAAGTTGCCGGGTGTGCGGCTGCAGACGTGAAAGCCGCAAGCGCGGCACCGATTGCAAGCATTTGTATGGAGTTCATGGGATACCTCGTGAGGGGGATTGGAATGGCGCGATGCGCGCGGCAACTTTTGGATGACCCGCCAAGGAGCATCGGGCTTGTGCAACGATTTTGCCCGCAATGACGTTACGAAATGCTCGGAGTTCCGTGCATTTGTCGTAAAGCGATGAATGCCGACTGACCGCGAGCGCATTCGGCGGATCGAATCGAACCGCGGCTCAAGCGATCGTTGTCTCCGGGATCGTGTCTTTCCTGGTGATCGCCAGATAGATCACCAGGCCCAGGATTGTGACGAGAAACAGGCCACTCGTCACGGACGTACCCAGATTGAGGCCGCCTTCTTCGCGCGGTTGTGAAAGATAGTCACCGATTGATGCGCCCAGTGGACGGGTCAGGACATAGGCGCACCAGAACGCAAAAATGCCGTTCAACTTGAACCGCAGGTGGGCGATGGCAACGACTGCGATCAGTCCCGCGAAGATCAACGCCGACCACAGGTAACCGATGTGCAGACGTTCCGCAACGAGATCGCCCGCGGCGGTGCCGAGGGCGAAGGTAAACAGGATCGCCAACCAGTAGAAGGCCTCCCGCCTCGTCGTGCAGATGGTGTGGACCGAAAGGGTCTTCTCGATCGCATGCCACACTGCGAATGTCGCCGCCAGCATCACGCTGAACACGATGGTGGTCGTCACCAGCGAGACGCCGAAGTTGTCGGTCAGGTTGTCGGTGATCAAGGTGCCGACGATGCTCAGCAGAACGACTGCGAGCCAGTACACGCCCGCGAGGTATTTCCTGGCCATGAACTGGAAAAACAGGGTGGCAAGCAACAGGCTGCCCATGATCCATGTCGTATTGGTCAGTCCCAGATGCAGGTTCTCGTTGAGAAAATCGGCGAAGGTCTCGCCGACCGTCGTGCACAGCACCTTGATGATCCAGAAGTAGAGTGTGATTTCCGGAACCTTGTTGAGCATCTGCCGATCGAAGCCGGTGCTCGCATTCCGTTGCGGATGATTGTTCACGACAATCCTTTGCGATTTGATTGTGCTAACGAAGAGGGCGAAGCACCCGGCCGGTATTGGCGGACTCCACATGAACCGTACACAGACAGACAATGCTGCACTCGATGTTACGAAATGCTTGACAAGCGTTGCGGCGATGAATGCTCGGTAACCATCCGCATCTTTGTCGGTGCGGACGATCAGGACAGCGCCATGAAATGCAAAGTCATCGCGTTCGGAAATGGCGCGGGCATGGTTGGCGACTTTACAGATCAGCGTGCGTTCGCATCCAGTGGATGGATGGTGCAGTTTGACGGACAGGGCGGAGCAATCGATTTAACGCGATGGTTTCGCGGGTTTCGGTGATTGAATGCCGCTCGAAATGATGAATACGCGCCCCGACTGGAATCCGTGGATGCTGCTCCAGCCCGATGTGATCAGCAGGTCGTCGGTGCCGTCGCCATCCACGTCGCCCATGCCTACCGCGTCGAATCCGAACGTGTCGCCAGGCGTCTTGCACGTGTAGGTTTTCAGCACGTTGCCATCCTTGCCGGAATACAGGATCGCGCGGCCCCCGGAAACGACGGCGCCGCCGTATTGCCACGAACCGACGATGAGATCCGCGTGGCCGTCGTGATCCACGTCGCCAGCGACCGCGAGCGTGGTGCCGAAACCTTCGCCTGCTGTTTCTCCGGTCAACGTCAGCAGGCGATGCCCATCCGCGCCGGAGTGCACGTACACGCGCCCGGTCGAACGGCCTTTCGCGGTGTTCGACCAGTCCGACGCATAGATGTCGGGCACGCCATCGCCATCGGTGTCGCCGAGCACGGCGGTGAACATCAGGCCGAGCGCGTTGCCGGTTGCATCCGACTCGATGATGAATTTCGGCTTCGCATCCAGTCTGTCGTAAACGTACACGCGACCTGTTTTGCGCGGGCCGGATGTGGGCGCGCCGACTAACAGGAATTCGTGCTTCGCATCGCTGTAGCCGCCGACTGTGCTGCCGAACGCGTCGCCTTCGCGCTCGCCGGTCAGTGTTTGCAGCAAATGTCCATGCTTGCCCAAATACACGTACGCACGACCCGCGCCCTTGCCGCCGGCATTGTTGTTTGGCGCGCCGACGATCACATCGGCATGCCCGTCGTGGTCGATATCGCCGGCGGTGGAAATGTGCTGGCCGAACATGTCGCCCTTCGCTTCGGCAGTGAAGCCCAGCAGCACATGGCCATCCTTCCCCGAATACACGAATGCCTTGTCGCCGTTCGGCGCGCCCGCCGCGACATCGGCGATGCCATCGCCATCGACATCGCCGGCCGATTCCACGCCGGTGCCGAGTTGGTCGCCGGGCTTGCCATCGACCGACCAGACCAGCTTGTCGGTCTTTGTGGAATAGACGTAGACGCGACCGGCATTCTCGCCGCCGATGTTCTTGGTCGGTGCGGACGTCACGAAATCCGGCACGCCGTCGCCATCGACATCGCCGAGCACGCGCGCTATCCAGCCGAACTGGTCGTTCGCCGACTCTCCATCCCATTCGCGGATGATCTTCACCGGCTCGACGAATGGATCGGCGAAATCCGCGGGGATCGGCAGCAATTTCCTGAAGCGCGGGTCGTCGCCGAGTTTCGACAGGTCCGCATCGGTGAGGATCGGCGTGAGGTCGAGCTTGTGGGTTGCCTTCGTCCTCTCCAGCCACGCGAACGCCTGCTCCTTGTCGCCGCGCCGCTCGGCCACGATGGCGAGGTTGTACATCACCTGCGGCGAGCCAGGAAGCAGTTCCAGCGCCTTGTGCAACGCAGGTTCCGCGCAATCCGGATGCTTGGCCTGGATGCACACGGAGCCAAGCGTGCGCCACGCCATTCCGTTCGCTGGTTCGCGTTTCACCACGCCTTCAAGGATTGCATGCGCCGCCGCCGGATCGCCAGCCTGCAATTTCGCCTGCGCTTCGGCCATTCCAGGTTCGGCCGCATGCAGGGATGAAACGCTCAGCGCCACGCCGACGGTCAGCGCGAGCAGTGTGCGACGACGAAACGAGGAAAGCGGGCGACGGAATTCGATGCGCATGCTGGCACTCGCAAGATTGGTCGGGTGGGGTGTATCGCCCTCACGCTAGCACTGCGTCGAACGCAAGACCCGTGCCGCAGGTCACCCCTCGCGCCGTCATTCCTCCGCCGCAAACGTGTCAGACGGATGATCGAGTGCGGTGGGCGCATGGAACTCAGGATGGTGGCATGGAGTTTCTCTTGCTTTCCTGAAGTCGCTAACATGTGGCGAAATCAGGCAACCCTCAATTCGACTTCGCCCTCGATCTCGACCGGAATATTGAACGGCAATTCCGCCACGCCAACCGCGCTGCGGCTGTGCGCGCCGATGTCGGGGCCGAAGACTTCGAGGATGAGATCGGAGAATCCGTTGATCACGCCCGGCTGGCGATTGAAGCCGGGCGCGGAGTTGACCATGCCGAACACGCGCGTCCACGCGGCGATGCGATCGAGGTCGCCCAGCGCGCGTTGCAGGCTGCCCAGCATCGACAATGCAGTGAGTCGCGCCGCTTGGTAGCCTTGTTCGAGCGTAACGTCGCGACCGACCTTGCCGAGCGGCTCGATAAACCATCCGGCGGGACTCTGCGGCCCGTGCCCGGAAATCCATGCACGGTTGCCGACGACGCGCACGAACTGAAACGGCAGCATGATGCCCGGCGGCGGCTGTGCGACCGACGGCAACGTCAGGCCCAATGCGCGCAAGCGTTCTTCGACACGCGACATGGTGGCTCCGCTCTGAACTGCGATTTTTTGGAGTGCGACAAGCGATCAATGATCGCGACGATAAACGATTCCATTCTTGACGACGAATGCGATCTTCGTGGTGTTGCGGATGTCGATGCCCGGATCGTCTGTCAGCACGACGAGATCGGCGCGCATTCCCTTTGCGACGGTTCCGCGCGTCGCGGACTCGCCTTGCGCCATCGCGCCGATCTGCGTCGCGGCACGGATCGCTTCGAGCGGCGTGAAGCCGCAGTGTTCGACCAGCATCGCCATCTCCGCATGTACCAGCGGC
Organism: Lysobacterales bacterium; assembly: GCA_038226665.1. GTDB lineage: Bacteria > Pseudomonadota > Gammaproteobacteria > Xanthomonadales > Xanthomonadaceae > SZAS-103. The sequence goes on from JBBRQI010000013.1 coordinate 74,827, forward strand.
ATCGCATTCAGATCGGGATTGTTCTGGGCATCGTTCGGCAGGCCATTGCCGTCCGTGCCGGTATCGACCAGCACGCCGCGCTCGTGCGCGAGTTTGGTGACGGCGTAGCTCCACGGCATGATGCCGGCGCCGACTTTCGTCGGCTGATGTTCCGCTTCCTCGCGAAAGATGTTCAAGGTCGCGTCGAGGATGGTGCCGTACTGCTTCATCGCATCGAACAGCGCAAGAATTTCCCGCGCATCCGGGCGGATGTGTTTGAAGTCTCCGTGCGCGCGAACGCCGTAATCCGTCGGCACGTTCGGCACGGGTTCCCAAACCAGATACGCACTGTGCGAAATCGTGTCCGCGCCTGCTGCGACCGCGTCGCTGGGCTTGGCAGGAAAGATCGCCGCGTGCGTCCACACGCGCAGGCCTTGTCGATGCGCTTCGGTGGCGATCGCACGCACGCGGCTCGCCGGCAGGTTCGCGTAGATCTTGATTGCCGTCGCGCCCGTGCCTTTCGCTTCGGCGATCGCGGATGGAAGATCGGTCTGCACATCGATCGCGCGCATCCACGCTGCGGTGCCGACCGACGTGCCGGGCGCCGCAGCTTGCACGCGGCTGTCGTTGGCGAAGAACGACGGGCCTGCCATCAGCGCCGTGTAGACAATATCCGGTCCGGCAAACGCATCGGTGTCGGTCTGCTGCGCGAGATAGCCGAGCAACCGCGCGTTGCCGGCCATGTCGCGAATCCCGGTGACGCCGCCGAGCAGCAGCGCTTTCAGGAATGCCTGGTAGTGCGCGATGTCGGGCTCGACATCGCTGATGTGCACATGTGCATCGATCAGGCCGGGAATGACGTAGAGACCGCTCACATCTTCCACGTTCGCGCCTTTCGGTACGGGCTGGCTGTCGCTCGGATAGATCGACTGGATGCGTGCGCCTTCGATGACGATGGTGGTGTTGGCCTGCGCAGGAGAGCCGGTACCATCGATGACGTTGGCGTGGGTCAGCAGCAATGGTGTTGCGCTGGCTGATGCGCCTATTGCGCACAGGATTGGGACAAAGAATGCTGAGGTTCGCATGACCACTCCTGAGACAGGTGTCTGAATCCAGTGAGTTGTTGCTACGTATACGCAGTTTTCGCCTAGAGCAGTTTTCTGCCATTTTGATCTCCGCAGGCCGGAAAGCCATTGGACAGGATCCTGCATGGCGCATCCTGTTTAAGGCGCACCGCGCGCGATCATTTTTTCGCGGTCGGATGTTTCGCTGCGGCCTTCTTCGCGGTCTCTTTCGCCGGTGTTTCAGCGCGCTTCCGGTTGACACGGCTTACCGTGGATTTCTTCGCGCGCACCTTGCGCAGCATGTCGTCGGCGAGCAGCACGTCTTCGGAAATCAATCCGGCCGCTTTCGCGATCGCGATCTTGGCTTCGGCTTCGCTTTCATTCGGATCGGCCAGCAGCAGTTCGCGGATCGCCTCGCGTACGGCTTTCGCCGCGTCGCGTTTCAAGCGTGCATTGTTGCCGCTTCGCGCGAGCCCGAGGATCGCGTCGACAATGGGTTTGAGCAGCGATGTTTCGATCACCATGCGAATCTCCAAAAGCGGCTGCGTATCGGCAGGCACACAGGATAAACGCTGGCTGGCTCACAAGCTGCGACTGATCTGCGCTGTACTTCTTGCCGGTTTGCGACATGCATGGTGTTGCTCTGTCCGGGGCGTCGTCGACACGCTCAGTGCCGCATTCCTTCGCGATTGAGCACCGTCATCATCGTACCGGTCATCGATGCGACGCGCTTCGCACGGTAGTCTCGCGCGTTCGTCTACTGCGTCAGTGGATAACCGGAGTCAGTGCGCGAGGTCGTCGAGGAGACACTTGTAGATCGCCAGGTCGGCTTCGGAATGGCAACAGAAAATGACTTCGCAGAGCCTCGGTAAAACTGCACGTGCCTGGCGAACCGTCGTCATCGCAATCCCGGCTGCCGGCCTGAGCGGATAGCCGAACACGCCGGTACTGATGCACGGGAACGCGATCGTGCGCAGGCCGTTCGCGGCGGCGACTTCGAGCGAGCATCGATAGCAGGACGCTAGCAGTCCGGGTTCGCCATTCGCGCCGCCATGCCAGACCGGGCCGACCGTGTGGATGACATGTTTTGCGGGCAATCGATAGCCGCGGGTGATCTTTGCATCGCCGGTCGCGCAGCCGCCAAGCGACCGGCATTCGTGCAGCAGTTCAGGTCCAGCCGCGTGGTGGATTGCGCCATCGACGCCGCCACCGCCGAGCAGAGACGTGTTCGCGGCGTTGACGATCGCATCGACGGCGAGCGTGGTGATGTCTGCTTGCAGTGCGCGGAGGATGGCAGTCATGCGATGCGTGGCCGACTCAGATCAGGCTGTGCAAGCCCTTTGGCACCTTGCACGTCCATGCCTGCTTGAGCAATCGCTTGACCACGTTCGGCTTGGCTTTCGCGAGCACGACGCGAACGCCCCACACGCGCTTTCCCCAATAAAGTTTTTCCACGAAATCGGGATTCATCGCGAGTGCCAGTTCGCGTTCGTCTTCGGAGACGAAAACATGCAGGAGCTCGTCGCCGGGCGGAACCGTTGCGAAGATCTTGCCGCGAATGCGGAACGACGTGGACTGGAAGTGCGGTTCTTCGGTCGCTTCAGGCAGCGACAGCGCGAATTGGCTGACTTGCGCGATCTTCATGGCGATACCTGCATCCACTAACCGTAGGCGATGAACAGTATCCCACGTCAATTCCGCGGTGTTTATCATTGTGCATTGACAGCGCCAGCGCGCTCGGAAAGGATGGCTGCCAGCCTGCGCAACAAGGGACGCATCGCATGAAGCCATCGATTCCGGAACTGCTCGCGCAGTATCAACCCGACCTTCCGCTGGAGGAAGCTTCGACGATTCCGGCAGCGTGGTACGTCGACGAACGCATCCTCGATCTCGAACGGCGAACGACGTTCTCGCGCACCTGGCAACTCGCCGGACGCATCGACCAGTTGCGTGAGCCTGGCCAGTACGTCACTTGCGAAATCGCCGGCGAGCCGATCCTCGTCGTGCGCGGTGACGACGGCGAGTTGCGCGGCTTCTTCAATGTCTGCCGTCACCACGCTGCGGCAGTGATGACCGAAGCGCAGGGTTGCGTGAAGAATTTGCGCTGCCCTTATCACGGCTGGACGTACACGCTTGAAGGCGCGTTGAAGGGCACGCCGAGTTTCGTCAGCGAATGCCACTTCGACCGCAGTGCGCACGGACTCGTGCGTGTCGCGATCGCCGTCTGGGAGTGCTGGGTATTCGTGCGCCTCGACGCAGAGGGTCCGAGCATCGAGGAATTCCTCGGCCCGGCGCTGATCGACGAGATCAAGGCGCTGCAACTCGACAAGCTGCACTGGTTCGCACGTCGCAGCTATTACTTCGACTGCAACTGGAAGGTGTTCGTCGACAATTACCTCGACGGCGGCTACCACGTTCCGCACCTGCACAAGGGCCTGGACAGCGTGCTCGACTTCAAGAAGTACACGATCGCGAACGGCCTGCGCCATTGCCTGCAATCCAGCCCGATCGTGAAGGATGGCGACCACGAACAATTCTCGTCCGTGCGTGGAGGCGATCGCGCGATGTACTACTGGATCCATCCCAACTTCATGATGAACTGGTACGAAGGCGTGATGGACACCAACCTCGTCCTGCCGCTCGGCCTCGACCGCACCGAGGTGATCTTCGACTTCTACTTCGCCGACGTTTCCGAAGCCGCACGCGAACGCAATCAGGCAAGCATCAACGTCGGCAACATCATCCAGGACGAAGACATGGCGATCTGCAAGTCCGTCCAGCGCGGCCTGAATTCACGCGCGTATTCGACGGGCAGGCTATCGGTGCGGCGCGAGGCGGGCGAGCACCTGTTCCATCGGTTGTTGCATGCGGATTTGATGGCGGCGAAGTAGATTGAGCATCCGCCATCATCGCATCGTGCGATGGCAATGCGCATGCCAGCACCGACACCATCACGATCATCGCCGGTCAGCGCAGTGACACGTCGGCGCCATGAACGCCCCGTGGCCTGCGCCTATCACGCGCAGCACATCAATCTCGCTGCTGCGCTCGAACACCGCATCGCTCATCGTCGAACGCCCAAGCCTCAAGCAGGCATGAGCGCGGGCACCTACTTGCGGTCGATCTCGATGTTTTCCTTGGTGCCGCTATGCGACACGGAAATCATGATGCCGATACCGATCAGGATCACCACACCGATCACGATCCAGGTCGTACCGATGGTGGCAAGAACACCTAGCTTCCACAGGGCGGCCAGCACGCCCCCGATGAGGATGACGAAACCAATCAGATACATGCCTGCCCATTTCATGACAACCTCCAGTAGGAAAATCTCTTCAAGGCGGCGCGATCGCTGCGCTTGCAGGAGACGACTATCCCCCCGGTCGCGCGAATCGTGGATGAACAGTATACGGAAGCCATGTCATGACTTGCGTGAGGCAGCCTCAGGCATTTTTCATCTTCAGCACCGCCTTCGCCGCATTCCTCCCACTCGCTCCGCTGATGCCGCCGCCGCCGTGCACTCCGCTTCCACACAGGTACAAGCCATCGATCGGCGTGCGGTGGTTCGAGTAGCCAGGCATCGGGCGCATGAAGAACATCTGGTCGAGGATCAGCTGGCCGTGGTTGAGGTCGCCTTCGGTGAGGCCGTAGGTC
>JBBRQI010000014.1:0-78205 GCA_038226665.1 Lysobacterales bacterium
AACTCCGGCATCGACAGACCCGCCTGGAACTGCACCATGTTCATCGCCATGACCCACCTCCACCTCGACAGTGGAGGTACCATCGGCTTTGGCCGTCTCAGATCATGCGAAAGTTGGCTGAGGATCGACGCTAATCAGGAAAAGGATTGCCCCGACTTGTGGGACATCGACTTTGGACTTCGTCGCCCCCATGACAGAATCAACCGCCTTCCACCGTTGATCGAAATTTTTTTGCATTTCGACTCGATCCTTTGGTGACAATCCCGCCAGAACTTGTACTTTTGTCTCGGACTTGTATTTGGCAAATTGATTGAGCGGGATTTGGCGCGGTTCGAGGAGCCGAATTGATTGGACGTACGCGTATCTATCCATTCGTGGACGTCCGCCCTTGGCTTCCTCGAGCGCCGCTGTCCGCGCGAAGACAGCCAATAGATGATCTTCATTAGGAGTTGAAAGTTCGCCAATCCGAAGCATCGTAGGCGTAGTCGATTGTGAGAACGAGTCGGGCGCTGGAATCGAAATTGCGACGCCACCGATGCTGACGTTTGTCGCAGCGGAGACTGTTGACCATGCGAGCAGCGACATCGCGGCCAGGTTCCTAATTTTGCGAGGTATGTTTATATTCATCGCTATTCTCCAACGGATGACTGAGTTTTTGCATCTTGGATGTTCTATTCAGCGGGCTCATTATTATGAATTTACTTGTTGACTCTTGTGTCTTTATCAATGCGTTCAAGAACGACTCGGAGTATCGAGATGACTCAAGAAAATTCCTTGACTTCGTTCTCAAAAGTGGCCAAATCATTACTATGCCAGCTCATGGCTGGTTCGAAGTCTGGTGCAACTTGAAAAGAATCGAGAGAATTGACAAACAATTCTCATCTACCACTTTCGATGGTTTCAGGCACTACCCGATCAGATTGATTCACATTGATGCTCACTTCATCTCGAAGTACGGCAATGTTGACATCCCTTACGCAAGAGCGGGCGATCATATCTACCTTGTCGTAGCGCATGTGGATCTCTACCAACTGATCACTTGGGACAAGCCTATGGTAAAGATTGCGCGTGAGCTCAATATAGATGTCGAAAATCCTACTGACTATTTGGCATTGGCTTCGCGGAAGTAGAGGAATAATGCGCCTAGTCGGGTGCAGTTGAAACCATGAAAAGCATGAACTTCCATGGTGCGCGTTCCCGACTCGAACTCCCTAATCGCTGGAGCGCGTCGCCCAACGTGGCAACACTCTGCTGAGCTACTTCTTCCACGAATGCTGATTACCGCGTCTATTGTAAGGCGCTACAACAGGCGTCGGTTATGCTGTGGCGCGGCTATCCAAGCGTATGTCCTGATGACCGACGACTTCCATATTCTGGTCACTCGGAGGCGCCCTGTGCGGTATCGCGCATAGGAAGTGTTCTCCACCCCAATTCCCGGGGCAACTAGCGGATAATTCCGACCCTATGCCAGTCACCATCAAGACCGCCGATGACATCGCCAGGATGCGCGTGGCCGGGCGACTTGCGGCCGAAGTGCTGCAGGTGGTCGCGCCGTATGTGAAAGCCGGCGTGAGCACGGCCGAACTCGATCGCATCTGCCACGACCACATCGTCAACGTCCAGCACGCGATTCCGGCCAATGTCGGCTATCGCGGTTTTCCGGCGACGGTCTGCACGTCGGTCAACAATGTGATCTGCCACGGCATTCCGAGTGACGCGAAGATCCTCAGGGACGGTGACATCGTCAATATCGATGTCACCGTGATCAAGGACGGCTTGCACGGCGACACCAGCCGCATGTACCTGGTCGGCGAACCGCCGGTCATGGCGCGGCGATTGGTGGACATCACCCGCGAGGCGCTCTGGCGCGGCATCCGCGTGGTCAGGCCGGGTGCCACGCTGGGCGATATCGGCCATGCGATACAGAGCTATGTCGAGGCCGAGCGCTTCAGCGTCGTGCGTGAATATTGCGGCCACGGCATCGGCCGCATCTACCACGAAGACCCACAGGTGCTGCATTACGGCCGTCCAGGCGAAGGCCTCAAGCTGCAGAAGAACATGACCTTCACCATCGAACCGATGGTGAATGCCGGCGCGCGACACACGCGATTGATGCCGGATGGCTGGACCGTGGTGACGAAAGACCGTTCTCTTTCGGCGCAGTGGGAACACACGATCCTCGTCACCGACGATGGCGTTGACGTGCTCACACGCGTGCCCGGCGACGACAACATCCTGTGAGCGCTGCGCCGTCTGCGTCTTCGGGGCCGGCAGCGTCCGCGCTCGACGACGCAGGCTGGACAATCGATGCGCGTGCGCGGCTGACTGCCGGCGATGCCGAATTGGCCGCACGTTTCGATGCGGGTGAGTCGGTCGGTGCTCTGCTCGTAGCGCGTTCGCGCTCTGTCGATGTGATCGTGCTCGAAGCATGGTCGCGCGCGTGCGATGACTCCAACGCATTGCATCTGTTCGCGACCGGCGGCTATGCGCGCCAGGAATTGTTCCCGTATTCGGACGTGGACTTGCTGGTGCTCGCGCACGCTGCACCGACGGCGACGCAACAAGCCGCACTATCGCGTTTCTTCGCCTTGCTGTGGGATGTGAAGCTCAAGACCAGCCACGCCGTGCGCACGCCTGCGGAATGCACTGTAGCGGCGGCGGCCGACATCACCGTGTTGACCGCGCTGATGGAAGCGCGCCTGTTGCGCGGCGATCCTGTCGCGATAGCGCGCCTGCGCGAGGCGATTGCGCCGCCGGGAGTCTGGCCGGCAGCGGATTATTTTGCCGGCAAGCGCAACGAACAACGGTGCCGGCATGCGCGATTCAACGATACCGCGCACAACCTCGAGCCGAACATCAAGGATGGTCCTGGAGGATTGCGCGACCTGCAGACTCTGCGCTGGATGGCGCAACGCGTGCTCGGCGCGCCCGACCTTGCTGCGCTGGTTGCGCTTGGCCAACTCGGTGCCGATGAAAATACCGCGCTTGAACGCGAATGGCACGCGCTCGCGCGCTTGCGCTTTGCGTTGCATCTGGTCGCCCGGCGCGCAGAGGAACGCCTGTTGTTCGATCACCAGCGCACACTCGCGGCACGGCTCGGCTACGTGGACGAGCATCGCGACAATCTCGCGGTTGAACAGCTGATGCAGGATTTCTTCCGCAGCGCGGCGATCGTGTTGCGCGTCAACGAACGCTTGTTGCAGCGTTTCGAGGAACAACTTGAAGGACGTTTCGAGCCGGTCGATCTGGGCCGTGCTGGATCCGAGCAGGGCTTCATCGCCTTGCACGGCTACCTCGCGTTCGCAGATGCGGGAGCATTGGATGCGGCGCAATGCATGCGCCTGTTCGCAGCGTGGGCGGCGCATCCGGAATTGCGCGGCCTGCATTCGGAATCCGCGCGCCGGCTCGCCGAAGCCTTGCCGCGCTTTCCGTCGTACGCCGAAGCAACGCCGGAATTGCGCGCGCAATTCATCGCGTTGTTGCGCAGGCCCGATGCGGTCGCGACGCTCACGCGCATGGCGCGGCTCGGTCTGCTATCGCGCTACCTGCCAAGCTTCGGCAAGGTGTCCGGCCGCATGCAGTACGACCTGTTCCACGTGTTCACCGTGGATCAGCACACATTGACGGTGTTGCGTCACATGGATGGTTTCGCAAGCGGTGCCGAAGCCGAACGCTTCGCGCAAGCGCAAGCGGTGTGGCCGCGCTTGCGCAAGCCGGAGTTGTTGTTGCTCGCTGGATTGTTCCACGACATAGCGAAAGGCCGTGGCGGCGATCACGCCGAACTCGGTGCCGAGGACGCGCGCGAATTTTGCACTGCGCATGGCCTGCCCAACGCCGATACCGATCTTGTTGCATGGTTGGTGCGCGAACATCTGGTGATGTCGATCACCGGACAGAAGCAGGACATCGCTGATCCCGTCGTGATCAACCGGTTCGCCGAGCGCGTCGCCGATCGCGAACGCCTCGACTACCTGTACCTGCTGACCTGCGCCGACATCGCCGGCACCAGCCCCAAATTGTGGAATACGTGGAAGGATCGCCTGTTCGCGGACCTGTATGCGGCGACGCGTTTCGCGTTGCGTCGCGGACTCGAACATCCGGTGCACGCTGCCGAGCGCATCGCCGAAACACGCGCGGAGGCGCTGGCGCTGCTGCATGTCGAGGAATTCGATGCGGCGGCGATCGAGCAGGTCTGGCAGCACTTTCCGGACGAGGTTTTCCTGCGTTACCGCGCGTCGCAGATCGCGTGGCTGACAGCGGCGATCATTGCGCATGCCGATACCGAAGATTCATTGATCGCTGTGCGCACGCTGGATAGCTCCGGCCTGCTGGAAGTTTTCATGCGTGCGCGCGATCGCGATGGTTTGTTCGCGGCCGCCGTCGCCACGCTCGATCGCATCGGGCTGGGCATCCTCGAAGCGCGCGCACTGGGGACGCGCGACGGCCGCGTGTTCGACAGCTTCCAGGTATTGCCGACGCAGGCCGAGCGTGCACCGACGGTCGAACATGTCGTGCAGTCGTTACGCAATGCGCTGCGGAATCCCGAAGCCGTGCGGCCGACGCGCCGCGCATTGCCGAGCAAACTGCGCCATTTCAACATCGCGCCGCGCGTCGAATTCAGTGCAGCGGGTACGCTGACACGCGTGACCCTCGTTGCAGGCGATCGCCCCGGATTGCTGGCCAGTGTCGCGCAGGTGTTTCGTGTGCAGCGTCTGCGCGTGCATGATGCGCGGATCGCGACGTTTGGCGAACGCGTCGAGGACTTCTTCGTGATCAGCGACGCGAACGACCGCGCTCTGGACGAAACCACACAACAGGTATTGCGCGACGCACTCATCGCGCGCATCGACGGAGACGTGACTTGAGTTCGATCCTGCAACAAATCATCGACGATGCCTGGAATCGCCGCGCCGCACTCTCTGCGCACGAAATCGACGCTCGCGTGCGTCCCGCGATCGAGGAAGCAATCTCCGGATTGGAATCCGGTGCTTTGCGTGTCGCCGAACCCGACGCAAGCGGCTGGCGTGTCAATGCGTGGTTGAAGAAAACCGTCCTGCTGTATTTCCGTGTGAACGACAACCGCGTGCTGGACGCCGCGCCGGCGCCTTACTGGGACAAGGTATCGCAGCGTTTCGAGGGTTTCGATGCCGAAGCGTTCCGCGCGCTTGGCGTTCGCGTGGTGCCGGGGGCAGTCGTGCGCCGCGGTGCGCATCTCGGTCGTGATGTCGTGTTGATGCCGAGCTTCGTGAACATCGGTGCGCATGTCGGTGCGGGCACGATGATCGATACCTGGGCGACGGTGGGATCGTGCGCGCAGATCGGCGCGCGCTGCCATCTGTCTGGCGGCGCCGGTATTGGCGGCGTCCTCGAGCCGTTGCAGGCCGCGCCGACGATCATCGAGGACGATTGCTTCATCGGCGCTCGTTCCGAAGTCGTTGAGGGCGTGATCGTCGAACGCGGAAGCGTGATCGGCATGGGCGTGTTCCTCGGCCAGAGCACGCGCATCTACGATCGCGCGACGAAGACGATCAGCTACGGACGCGTGCCCGCGGGCAGCGTGGTCGTGTCGGGTTCGCTGCCAGCCGCAGATGGATCGCACTCGCTGTATTGCGCGGTGATCGTCAAGCAGGTCGACGAAAAAACGCGCTCGAAGACGTCGGTCAACGAATTGTTGCGCGGCGCTGCGGATTGACGATTACACGATACGGAGGCGCACGCGTGGAAACGATTTCATCCGGGCAGACATTCTTCTTCAAACGTATTTTTCCAATGTTCTGGTTGGGATTCGTTTTGCTTGGCTCGATTGGTGCAGTGATCGCACACCATGAGGAAGCTGCGTCAGCATTGGTGATCGGCCCTCTGGCGATATTCGTGTTCGGTTTCCTATTGTTCCGCAAGCTGCTCTGGGGTCTAGCCGACGAGGTCAAGGATGGCGGTACGTTTTTGCTGGTGCGCAAAGGCTCGATCGAGGATCGCGTGCAACTGGCGAACGTGATGAACGTGAGCATGAGCCAGTTCACGAATCCGAAACGTCTAACGTTGCGTTTGCGGATGCCTGGAAAGTTCGGCGACGAGATCGTGTTCATTCCGAAGATGCCGTCTTTCCAGTTCAATCCGTTTGCACGCAATGCGATTGCGGAAAACCTGATCCAGCGCGTCGATCGCGCGCGCCAGCAGGGTTGAAACCGATGACGATGTTGTACGGACTTGCGAACTGCGACACCTGCAAGAAAGCGCGTAACTGGCTGACGCGCTTCGATGTCGCGCACACGTTCGTGGATTATCGCGATCAGCGCGTCTCAGCCGATACGCTAAAGGGCTGGGCACGACAACTCGGCGGCTGGGACAGATTGATTAATCGCGCATCGACCACGTGGCGCACGTTGCCGGATGTGCGCAAATCGCCGCAAAGCGATCCGGAATGGACGTTGCTGATCAAGGAGTATCCGCAACTGGTCAAGCGCCCGGTGGTGGTGACGGATGATGGTGTCGTCAGCGTCGGTTTCACCGACAATGTCTTCAAGCAGCGATTCGGGATTCGCAAATGAGCGATGTGATCGCGTTGACGAAGGAACTGATTTCCCGTGTCTCGGTCACGCCCGACGACGCGGGATGCCAGACCCTGATCGCCGAACGCTTGGCGCGTGCCGGATTCCGCTGCGAGCAGATCGATTTCGGATCGGTGAAGAACCTCTGGGCGACGCATGGCTCGCGCGATGCAACGTGCTCGGGGCCGGTGCTGTGCTTCCTCGGCCACACCGATGTCGTTCCGCCGGGGCCGCGCGAGGCTTGGGCAAGCGATCCGTTCGTACCGGAAGTGCGCGATGGATTCCTGTATGGGCGCGGCGCTGCCGACATGAAAAGCGGCGTAGCTGCGATGGTTTGCGCACTCGAAGCATTCGTCGCAGCAAATCCGAAACACGCAGGCACGGTCGCGTTGCTGCTGACCTCGGACGAGGAGGGCGATGCGATCGATGGCGTGCGGCACGTTTGCGAACACTTCCGCGAGACGGGGCAGCGCATCGATTTCTGCGTGACTGGCGAGCCATCGTCGATGACGAAACTCGGCGACCTGATCCGCGTCGGCCGTCGCGGAACATTGACAGCAACATTGACCGTGCGCGGCGTGCAAGGGCATGTCGCGTATCCCGACCGCGCGCGCAATCCGATCCACCAGGCAATGCCGGCGCTCGCCGAACTCGCGGCGCGGCACTGGGACGACGGCTACGCTTTGGATTCGCCGAATCGTGATGCGGCGGACACCGCGCATCCGCTTCCATCAAGCAACTTCCCGCCCAGCAGCATGCAGATTTCCAACATCCATTCCGGCACCGGCGCGAACAACGTGATTCCCGGAACCTGCGAGGTGGTGTTCAATTTCCGCTACAACCCGGGCTGGCGCGCCGAACAACTCGAGCGGGAAGTGCAAGCCTTGCTCGATCGCCACGGACTCGACTACGACATTCGCTGGCAACGCGGCGGCGAACCGTTCCTCACGAATGAAGGAAGGCTGCGCGCGGTCGTGCGCGACGTGCTGCGCGAACATTGCGGCACGGTACCTGAAGAAAGCACGGGCGGCGGCACGTCGGATGCGCGATTCATCGCGCCGCTCGGTGCGGAAGTCATCGAGTTCGGCCCGATCAATGCGAGCATCCACAAAATCGACGAACGCGTCGCGCTTGATGAACTCGAACGCCTGCCTTCGATCTTCCAGGCGATTGCGGAGCGGTTGCTGCGCGGCTGAATCGGTGATCGATTCATCGGCCGGCCACGCTACGGTCGCGGGCCGGCCCTGGTAGTCTGCTGCGCAGGCCGGCTCTAGCCCCGGCCTTGCAAGCATGCAACGACGTTGCGCTATGGCGTTGTCGGCGAAGGATCGTGCCAGCGCGCGACGAGTTTACGCCAGCCCGGAATGCGTCCTTCCATCGCATCGCCGAGATGGTTCGACACGCGCTTCCAGAGTGCCGGAGTCATCCGGAAACCGCTCGCCGGTTGTGCCGTCGTCACCACCGCGCGTGCAAACAGGTTGAAATTCGTCGTCACCGAAACCGCGGGCGCCGAGAAGATGTCGGTGCGGTTGTTGACGTTGCCGTTGTTGGTCTGCGTGAACAATGGTGCGAACACCGCGCCCATGCTGCTCAGGCCCTGGTTGTCGCCGAGGAACAGTCCGGGAGCGCCCGCTACCGACGAGTTTGGCGCGTTGTTGAGATCGAACGGCCCGGCGATCGCACTCTCGCGCCAGGTGAGCGCGTCGTTGGAGCGAGCAAGCCAGAGGATCGTCGGCAGCGTCGCCGCGTCGGTGGTGTTATTGCGGAAATCGTAGTACGTCACGCCGATCGTTCCATCCGCACGCACATGGATGCTCGGATCGAACGCGGCGACGCCCGGATTGCTGTTCACGCGCACCGGTGTCGACCACGTTGTGCCGCCATCGGGCGAATGGGTGAGCGCGATCGCGTCGTGCGTGCCATTGGTGAAGCGCGCGTCCTGCCATACGACGAACAATTCCCCGTTTGGTGCCGCCACCATTTGCGGGATGATCGATGCATCGCGCACGACTGCGTTCGTCTCCGGGTCGCGCGTGCCGACCGCGAGCAGGTCGGCGACCTTGATCGGCGTCGACCATGTCGCGCCACGATCGGTCGAGCGGATCGTCTTGATGGTTGCAACCTGGCTTGCGCCGATCGTGTCGAGCTCGACGAACAGGTCGACTGCGGTGCCGTTTGCGAGCACGACCACTTCGTTGCTGATCGTCTGGTTTGCCGTGCCCGGATCGTAGATCACTTTCGCGGCCAGCCAGGTCGCGCCGCCGTCAACGCTCCGCGCGAGCATGGTCGGCCCGCCGCCGCTTGCCGCAAGCCGATCCCAGACCGCGTACACGAAGTTCGCATTGTTCGGGTCGGCGGTGATCGCGTCGCGGTCGTTGAAGAAATTGTCGGTGTCACTGATCAGTGCAACGGGATTGCCCCAGGTGCGGCCGCCATCAGTGGAACGGATCGCGAGTACGGCGCTCGTCGAACCTGCGGCGAGCAGGCCGCCGCCGAACGAGATCGCACTCTCATATACATTGCCGACCGGTCCGATCGTGACCCATGGATTGGATGCGCGCGGATAATCGCCGCCATTCGCTGCATTGCCTCCCCCGCAGCGCGAGAACGCCATCGGTTTCCGGCTCCAGGTCTTGCCGCCATCGAACGATAGCCCGGTGACGATTCCGCGCGCGCCGCCGCTGAGCCAGCGATCCTCCTGCCAGGTGCCGATCAGGTCCATCGTGTTGCGCGGATCGACCACGACATATGGCTCGACTTCCGAGTTGAGGAATAACGTGCCGTCCGCAGCAACGCCATCGCAGCCATTGACGAAAGGAGTCGGCCCCGATGCCAGATAGATCGGATCGAGGATTGTTGGCGGTGGAGGTGGGGGAGGAGGCGGCGGCGGCGGCGGTGGGCCGACTGTGGCGCTGACTTGGCCACCGCCTCCACCGCAACCTGGCAGACCGGTTGCAAGCACAACGAGGATGCACAACGCGATCGTGCGAACGGGAACATTCGTGGTCTTCATGGCGCGCCTGCGTCGCAAGGGTCGCCTGAGCGTAGCGCAGCGAACGAGCCTGCGCATGTGTATCGCGACCAGGCATTCAGCGTGCAGGAACCAATCGCAACGTGTGCGTGGTCGGGCCGGGCAGGAACGGCGTCGCCTCCCCATGCACCCAGGCGGCGTGGCCCGCTCCCCAGAACGGCGACAGCGGGTTGCCGCTTTGCCCCGCCGGCATTTCGATGATGCCGTCGGCTTCGTGCCCGGGCGAAACCACCATGCGTTCGGACGCGCCGAAGTCGGGCGCGGCGACGCGCGGCATGTTCGAGTCGCCAGGCAGTGCATCGGCGGGCATGCACAGGAACCGCTTGAGGAAGGACGGCAATGCACCGGCGAGCGGGTGGCAGATCGCGGCGGTGTTGCGTTCACCCCATTGGCGTTGCGTGAGCGGGCCAGTTATTTCGAGTCTGGACTCTGCTGCGTGCGCGGCGTCGATCAGTAATGCGTTCCAAGAATCGAATTTCCTTGGCAATAAATTGTCGGGATGCTGGGTTACCAGTTCCCATGCTACGCCTTCGAGTTGATCCAGTTGCGGCATCACGAACTGTTTGCCGAGCGCGACTTCCGCAGGCGCTATCAAGCCCTGCTGGATGCGATCGAGCACTTCCAGCCGCCACGCACGCACGATGCGATACGTCACCGCATCGGGTGAAGCGTGCGTGTCCCAATGCCGCGTCGCGGCTTCGATGCGCTTGAGCACCGGATCATCGGACGGCTGCACCAGCGCGCGCAACTGTTTCCACCAGCGTTCGAGGAACAGCGTGCGATCGTCGAGCTGGATCGCGAGCAGGTCCTTTTCGGTGAACTGATTTTTCGCGAACAAGTCGTCGCGGATCTGCTTTGCGCGTGCCCCGAGGGCGTAGCCGGAATCGCCGATGGTGGCGAGGTCAGTTCCGTCGGTGACGCGGTTGTTGGCGCTCCAGAGGCGGTTGGAAGCGGGGTTGAGGATGGCGGGATTGTGTTCGGCCCATGGGGTGTAATCCGCACGAGCCCAGGAGACACAGGAAAGCGCTGGTGTTTCCTGCCGCTGTTGCATTCGTACCGGCGATTCCTTCCTGCCGATCTTTGCTGGAGGTTGAAGTGTTTCAAAGATCATTCCAGGAGGTGGGATCGGTCGATCCAAGGGTGCATCGCGAGCACATCCGGGGTCGGCAAAATCAACTGGAATACGACCGGCGATCGTCCAAGCGATATGCCCGCTGCTGTCGGCAATAAGTAAATTCTGTGCCGGAATTCCAGCATGATTTGCAGTCTGCGCAGCGGCATTGATGTCCTTGGCAAGCGCCATTTCCATCGAACCGAGCGTCAATGCGCCGGGGAAATGTGCAGTCCAGATCAGCGACAGCTTCGCGTTCGCGCGGGACGCGGCAGGGATGCGGATGCTACTCGGACGCTCGATCACTTTGAGGAGAAATGGTGCTCCACCCTTGACCATGATCCGCTCGATGAAGACATCTTTCGTCATTCTTACGACCTTGCACGAGGGCTCGCGCGCTTGATCGCAATCCTTCACCCAATCCGCCCAGTCGCCATAGCTGTTCGTAAAGGCCCATGCCACATGCGTATTGCTGCCGACGATCACGGCCGGAATGCCTGGCAACGTAAAGCCGCTGACATCGACCTTGCCATCGATGGCTCGCGCGTCCGGATACAGCAGACGCGCGCGGAACCAGATGTCCGGCACGCGCAAGCCCAGGTGCATGTCATCGGCGACGATCGCGCGACCGTCTTTCGTCAATGCGCCAGCGACTGCGAAATTGTTGCTGCCAGGCGCATTCGGATCAACATACGGCGGGCTGCCGTCAATGCCGGGAGCAGGCAGCTTGCGCAGGTCGAGGGTCGCCGCGTCGGGCAATGCGACATTGCCGCGTGGAGGGCCTTCCAGCGGCGCATCCCATTCGGTGCCGTCAGTTGCAATCAACTTGTAAAGCGCTGCCGGCATCGCTTGTTTGATCCGCCACAGCGCGAGCTCGCGTTCGTTGCTGCCGCCCTGCAGGTCGAAGAACATCGCATAGCCGGCTAGCGCGGTATCCGTCAATTGCCACGGTTCGGGTTTTGTTTGCAGCAACAGGTAAGGCCACGGTCGTACGCGCAGGTCAGCTAGACCTGCGTTGACGCCATCGGTATAGGCCTGGAGCTGCGGCATCTTGTCGCCAGCAATCTCGAGAAGCTGATCGAGCGCACGCGCACGGAACCGGTGCACGCGATGCCGCTTGTCCACGTCGAGCGCGATCTTGCCGAACAGTTCGGACAACTCGCCGGCGGCCGAGCGCCGCATCAGGTCCATCTCGAAGAACCGTTCCTGCGCATGCACATAGCCGAGTGCGCGCATCGCATCAATTTCGTTCGCGGCATGGATCGTGACCACGCCGAGCGCGTCGCGTCCGATTTCCACGGGCGCGGACAGCCCCGGCACCTCGACCGTTCCATCCAGCGTCGCCAGGCTGCCGCGCGTCAGCCACCAACCCGTTCCGAATGCGGCTAGGACCAGGACCAGCAATACGATCGCACCACGCTTGAGCCACCGGACCATCTGCATCCTCCGCCGAAGTCGCGAGCTTAGCGGATGTCATGTGGTCACCGGCGCCTCGCATCGTGCGGCGCTTGCATGCGACTCCCCAATCAAGCAGGATCGGCACATGTCCTTCGCCTTCCGCCAGTTCCGCCCTACAGCTGCCATTGCCGGTGGCTGCGTGCGTGCGGACGACGCGAACAGCAATCGGAACAATAACGCCAACCTCCAGCAGGCCGGCGATTAGCGCGTAGAACATCCACCCGCATCGATCCCCAAGGCCTGCACCGAAAGATGCGGGTCTTTTTTTGTGTTTGGATCCATCCAAACGAAGGAACAAATTGTTATCTGGACTCAAGATCAACGCGACCTCGTCATTCAGAACTGGCCATCCATGGCCAGACTTTCAACAAGAGCTTTTCAAAGGAATTTCCATCATGTGTTCGATCCTCGGCGTCTTCGACCTGCATGGATCGGCAAGCTCAACGGCATCTTCGCGCTCGCGTTATGGGATCGCGCGAAGCAACGCGTGGTGATCGCGCGCGACCACATGGGCGTATGTCCGCTGTACTGGGGACACGATGGCGACGGTCGGCTGTGGGTCGCGTCGGAGATGAAGGCACTCGCGCGCATCTGCGACGACGTGGCCGCGTTCCCGCCGGGCCACTGGTATGACAGCGCCACCGGCGAGTGCGTGAAGTACTACGACAAACCGTGGCGCGACTACGATGCGGTCGCCGGCGTCGAAGTCACGGCGCAGGAATTGCGCGAAGCATTCGAGAGAGCGGTGCATCGGCAGATGATGAGCGACGTGCCATACGGCGTGCTGTTGTCGGGCGGCCTGGATTCCTCATTGGTCGCAGCCTGCGCGGCGCGATTCGCACGCAAGCGCATCGAAGATGACGACACATCGGAAGCATGGTGGCCGCGCCTGCATTCGTTCGCGATCGGGCTGGAAGGGTCGCCCGACCTTGCTGCGGCGGAAATTGCAGCGGAAGCGCTCGGCACCGTGCACCACGGTTTCAAATACACCTTCGAGGAAGGGCTCGATGCGTTGCCCGAAGTGATCCGCCATGTCGAAACCTACGACGTGACCACGATCCGCGCATCGACGCCGATGTACTTGCTTGCGCGGCGCATCAAGGCGATGGGAGTCAAGATGGTGCTGTCGGGAGAGGGCAGCGACGAACTCTTCGGCGGCTATCTGTACTTCCACAAAGCACCCAATGCACGTGCGTTCCACGAGGAGCTCGTGCGCAAGCTCGATGCATTGCACAGCTTCGACTGCCTGCGCGCGAACAAGTCGATGATGGCCTGGGGCGTGGAACCGCGCGTGCCGTTCCTCGATGTCGAATTCATGGATGTGGCGATGCGGATGGATGCCCAGGCCAAGATGGCGGGGATCGGCTCCGACGGAGTGCGTCGCATCGAAAAAGCGGTGTTGCGCGAAGCGTTCGAAGGGTATCTGCCGAAGGAAATCCTGTGGCGGCAGAAAGAACAGTTCAGCGATGGCGTCGGTTATGGCTGGATCGACGGACTCAAGGCGCATGCGGAAACACATGTGGGCGACCGCGAATTCGCGACAGCCACAGGACGTTTTCCAATCAACACGCCCCAGACCAAGGAAGCGTATTTCTATCGCTGCCTGTTCGAGCGCGCATTCCCGAGCGATGCCTGTGCACGCACGGTGCCCGGCGGCAAGTCGATCGCATGTTCATCGCCGACCGCGATTGCATGGGATGCAGCGTTTGCGAGCGCGGCCGACCCGTCGGGGAGGGCGATCGTTGGCGTGCATCGGAATGCGCAGGCCTCATCGCAGACGACGCATCCTTCCGCATGATCCGCCCCGGCCTGCACATTAGCCCAATCAGCCGTAGACTGGTCCATCGCAATTTCCCCGGGGGTGGGGAACATGTCGAGCGTTCCAGCCACAACCAGCACCTTGCAGGCATTCGATGAAGATGCCTGGGACGACCTGCTCAACTACATCGAGGAACGCCGGGTCATCCCGATCATCGGGCCCGACCTGCTGCGTGTGCAGACCGACAGCGGCCTGCGCCCGTTGTACGAATGGCTTGCCGAGAAACTGGCTGCGCGATTGTCGGTGGATATCGTCGGACTGCCGCGGCCGCTGACACTCAACGACGTGATGTGCTGCTACCTCGGCCAGCACGGGCGGCGCGAGGAAGCCTACACACGGCTGCGTTCGATCATGCGCGAAGTGCGGTTCGAGCCGCCGCAGGCGCTGCGGCAACTCGCGCAAATCACCGACTTCGATCTCTTCGTCACCACCACGTTCGATCCGTTGCTCGAGAACGCGATCAACCTTGAACGCCATGGTGGGCAGCCGTCGACGGAGGTCATCGCCTATGCGCCGAATCGCGTGGCCGACCTGCCGTCCGAGCGCAGCAATCTGCAACGCACCGTCGTCTATCACTTGCTCGGGCGGCTTTCCGCATCGCCGACGTATGTGCTCTCCGACGAGGACATGCTGGAGTTCATTTGCGCGCTGCAGTCCGAGCACCTGACGCCGGAAAAACTCTTCCACGAACTCGAGCACAACCACCTGCTGCTGATTGGTAGCGATTTCTCCAACTGGCTGGCGCGGCTGTTCCTGCGCATGGCCAAGCGCAAGCGGCTGTCGGATCCGCGCGATTTCACGGAGGTGTTCGCCGACGACCACACCATGCAGGACGGGCGGCTGGTGGCGTTCCTGCAACAGGTCAGCGTGCGCACGCGGGTCTATGGCGGCGCCGAGGCATTCGTCGCCGAATTGCATGCGCGCTGGATGAAGCGCCAGCATCCTGCGTTGCCCGCGAATGGGTCCAGCGCACCACAGCGCTTCCTGCCGCCATCGCGCGAGATGCCGGAGAACGCGGTTTTCATCAGCTATGCGCGCGAAGACCTGCCCGCCGTGCAGCGCCTCAAGGCCGCGATGGATGCGGCCGGCATCACCACGTGGTTCGACCTCGACCGCCTCGAAGGCGGCGACGACTACGACCGCAAGATCCGCGCCAACATCGGTCGTTGCAGCTTCTTCCTGCCAGTGATCTCGGCAACGACCCAGCGTCGGCATGAAGCTTACTTCCGCCGCGAATGGAGTTACGCCGTCGACCGCGCGCGCAACATCGCCGATGGCGCGGTGTTCGTCCTGCCGGTTTGCATCGACGACACCCAGGAATCGCAGGCGCTGGTGCCGGAGAATTTCAAGGCGCTCCATATCGTGCGCATCCCGGGTGGCGAACCTCCGCCCGAGTTTCTGCGGAGGCTGCAAGAACTGTTCAGCGGGAGGCACGCATGAGCGCGACCGCTGCCGACGACACTGTGGCCATCGATCCGCAAAATCCATGGCTGGGCCTGTTCTCCTACTCCGAGGAGTCGCGCGGTTACTTCCATGGTCGCGACGAAGAGACAGCCGAGCTCTGCCGGCGCGTGCAGCGCAAGCTGTTGACCGTTTTGTTCGGGCAGTCAGGACTCGGCAAGACCTCGCTATTGCGCGCCGGCATCGTGCCGCGATTGCGCGCCGAAGGGTTCTGTCCGGTGTATGTACGCATTGATTACGCACGCAATTCGCCGGCGCCTTCGGAACAAATCAAACAGGCGATCTTCAAAGCGACCGCCGCTGCCGGCTACTGGACGCAAGCCGGCACCGCAATCGAAGGCGAATCGCTGTGGGAGTTTCTCCATCATCGCGGCGACCTGTTGCGCGATGCCGATGGGCACGCACTGATGCCGCTGTTGATCTTCGATCAGTTCGAGGAAATCTTCACGCTCGGGCAAGCCGACGATGCTGGCCGACTGCGCGCCAAGGAATTCCTCTCGGACCTCGCCGACCTCGTCGAGAACCGTCCGCCGGCGGCACTGGAGGCCCGCATCGAATTCGACGACGCGGCGGCGGAACAATTCGATTTCGCGCGCGCCGACTACCGCGTGCTGATCGCGCTGCGCGAGGACTATCTCGCGCACCTCGAAGGCGTGAAAACGATCATGCCGTCGATCACCCAGAATCGGATGCGGCTCGCGCGAATGAACGGCGTGCAGGCGCTGAGCGCGGTGGTCAAGCCCGGCGGGCGGCTGGTCTCGCAGGAAGTGGCCGAGTCGATCGTGCGCTTCGTCGCCGGTGGTTCCGAACTCGGCAACGCGGAGATCGAACCTTCGTTGTTGAGCCTGGTTTGTCGCGAGCTCAACACGGTTCGGCAAACGCAGGGCCGCAGCGAGATTTCCGCCGACCTGCTGGCCGGTTCGCGCGACACGATCCTCACAGAATTCTATGAACGCACACTTGCCGATCAGCCTGTGGGAGTACGGCGCGTCATCGAAGACGAGTTGCTGACCGAGTCCGGTTATCGCGAAAGCCTCGCCGAAGAGCGCGTGATCAAGGCCCTTGCCGCCGTCGACGCCGCTCCGGACGCGCTGGCAACCCTCGTCGATCGACGCCTGCTGCGCATCGAGGAACGCCTCGACATGCGCCGCGTCGAGCTGACCCACGATGTGCTGTGCAGCGTTGTGCTCGCCAGCCGCAACCTGCGCCACGAGCGCGAGGCGCGCGATGCAGCGCAACGCCAGCTCGCCGCGCAGCAGGAACGCGAAGCCGCTACCCATCGTGCGCTGCTGCGCGCGCGCACGATCGCCAGCGTCTGCGCGGTGCTGATGGTGGTCGCGATCGCGAGCGCGGTGTTCGGCTGGATCAGCCAGCGTCGTGCGCGCGAGGCCGAAGCCGAAGCGCAGAAGTCGCGCAGCGATGCCGAGAAACTTGTCAGCTTCCTGATCGAGGATTTCTACGCGGAACTCGCGCCGACCGGCCGACTTGACACGCTGGGCAAGCTCGCGCACAAGACGGTCGGCTACTACGACGGGTTGCCCGCGCAGCTGGTGACGCCCAAGACCGAGGCCTACCGCGCGATGGCGCTGATCCGCGAAGGCGAGGCCCAGGACGGCAGCGGCGCGCTCGATGCCTCACGCAAGAGCTTTACCGAAGCGCGCAACGTGTTCCAGAAGCAATACGACGCTGGCGACCATGGCGAGACGGTGACCATCGGCTTGGCCCTGGCCAACTACGATCTGGGCACCGGAGGCAACTCCGGCGGCGCCAGCCGCGTCGACGCCAACCTCCTGAACAAGGCGGCGGCCATGTTGCGGCCTCTGGCGCATTCGCGGGCTGGCTCGCGCCAGGCCAAGCTGCTCTACGCGAACACGCTCAACTTCCTGAGCCACGCCGAGGCCGACCGGAAACGCTCCGTGGCGATTTGCGACGAGGCGCGGGACATCCTCAAGGGTCTTGGCGCACTTGACCTGACTGACCTCGACGCCGCAGCGGCCTACGCCGACGTCGCCGATTCCGAGGCCCGCCACCTGGTAGACCTGGACCGCGTCGAAGAAGCGCAAAAGCTCGAAACGCAAGTCTTCAACCTGGCCGAAAGGGTACTGGCCCAGCGCCCCAACGACCTGCGTTCGCTCGGCAACCGCGCTTACGCCGCGGATCTGCTGGGCAGCCTGGCATCGCGCAAGCACGACACGGTTGGCGCGGTCGACTATGCCCATCGCGCCGAGCAGGCCGGGGAGGACCTGGTGCGTTTCAATCCAGCTAACCTGGCCTCGTGGCAGTTCTGGGCCGGTGGCAAGGGCCGGCTCGGCGACGTGCTACTCGAGCAGGGCCAGGTTGCGAAATCGATGGCGACCATGCGCGATGCACTGACGCTGGCGCAGGATCCCCGCCGGCCGTCTAGCCTGGGTCCGATCGTCTGGAACCGGTGGGGCACGCTGGCGACCCTGCAGGCCCGGGCGGGAGACGCGGCAGCCGCGGAGAAATCGCTGCAGTCCTTCGTCCGCGACCGCAATGAATTGATCGCGACATTCACGCCGGACGATGCGCGGCGACAGCTGCTTGTCTCGGCCGAGCAATTGCTGCGCAGCCGCCTGCAATACTTCAGAGGCGATCGCGAAGGATCACTGGCGAATGCCACGGCGGCCGCCGACGCCATCGGCAAGATGAATGTTCCGGAGCAGAGCCGCAGCGCGATCATTCTGCGCGACAACTTCTTGCGCGCGGCCTTGCGCACTGCCGCATTCTCGGCGTTGCAGCTGGGCCAAGGCGCAAAGGCCGAGGCGGTGGCACGGCGTTGGCTGGCGGTGCTTGCCGATCCGAATTCATACGCCGACCCGCGCGATGAAACGTCGCGCGCTCGCGCGGCGATGGCGCACGCGCTGGTGATGCAATCCCGCAGCGCCGACGCCTTGGTCGCCGTGCAGCCCGCGCTCGATTATTACCGCTCGCAAGAGCAGGCCGGCGCGCAGGAAATCTCGTTCCGGTTCGGCTATGCCTATGCGCTCTACGTCAGTGCGCTTGCGCAACCTCCCGGGCAGGCGCAACGGGGCGCCGACCTGGACGCGGCCGCAAAGCTGATCAATGGCGCATCGTCGGAAGCCAAAAATCTTGCGGACATGCGCGATGTCGCGGCCTTGATCGCAGCGGCGCGCGCTTCTAAGGGCGGCTGAAATGCCTGGCGGCAGAAAATTCCGTGGCCGGTCCATTGCTGCGCCAGCAGCCGCTGATCGCCAGCACGGCGGACGATGGAAATCCCGATGACGATCGCCGCGCCCAAGTACCGCGCCTTCATCAGTTACAGCCACCAGGATCAGGCCTGGGCGCAATGGCTGCACAAGGCACTGGAGACTTACCGCGTGCCCGAGCGTCTGGTCGGTACGGAAACGCCGGCGGGCATCATTCCACGTCGTCTCGCGCCGATCTTTCGCGATCGCGACGAGTTGCCGAGCGCGACCGATCTCAGCGGCAAGGTCAACGAGGCGCTCGCGCAATCGGCTGCACTCATCGTCGTGTGTTCGCCGCGTTCAGCCACTTCGCTCTGGGTCAATGAAGAAGTCCTCGCGTTCAGGCGTCTGCAGCGCTCCAATCGCATTTTCTGCCTGATCGTCGGCGGCGAGCCTAACGCGAGCGCTGTTGCCGGACGCGAGGCCGAGGAATGCTTCGCGCCCGCGCTGCGCTTCCAGATCGGCGCCGACGGCCAGTTGACGCAGCAACGCACCGAGCCGATCGCCGCCGATGCGCGTCCGGGCAAGGACGGCAAGGCCAATGCCAAACTCAAGCTGATTTCCGGCCTGCTCGATGTCGGCCTGGACGCACTCAAGCAACGCGAACAGCAGCGGCGCATTCGACGCATGGCGACGATCACCGCGCTGGCCCTGCTGGTGATGCTGGTGACGACCGGCCTTGCGATCAATGCCATGGTCGCGCGCCAGGCCGCCGAGCGCCGCCAGAAACAAGCCGAGAGCCTGGCCGATTTCATGCTCGGCGATCTCAACGACAAGCTGGCCCAGGTGCAGCGCCTCGACATCATGGAAGCGGTCGACGATCGGGCGATGAAATACTTCCAGTCGCTGCCGACAGCGGATGTGACCGACGAAGCACTCATGCAGCGTGCAAAGGCGCTGGAAAAAATCGGTAGCGTACGACTGGACCAAGGCCATCTGCCGGCGGCGATGGAGTCGTATCAGGCCGCCGCGAAGCTCTCCGGCGCGCTGGCCAAGGCGGCCCCCGACGACACCGCGCGGCAGATCGCCTACTCGCGCGTATTGGCCTTTGTCGGCATGACCGACTGGTACCAGGGACGACTCGATAGCGCACAACGCAGTTTCGAATCCGCGCAAAAAGTCCTGCAACGCGATGCATCGCATTCGGCCGACGACCCGGAACTGATCTTTCAATTGACAGCCATCGACAACAATATCGGCCACGTCCTTGAAGCGCGCGGCAAGCTCGATGAAGCCGAAGTCCAATACCGCAGCATGCTGGCTCACTGCAAGCTGCTGGTCGCCCGCAGGGACGTGAAAACGCAGTGGACGGCCCAGTTGGGCGCTGCGCACAACAATCTCGGCAAATTGGCGCTGATGCGCGGCGATCTCGCTACGGCGATCGCCGAATACCGTGCCGATGACGCAATCGAATCCGCGCTTTCCGCGCGCGATCCCAAGGACAACGAACAGCGCGACAACATGCTGGTCGTGCATGCGATCCTGGGACGCACGTTGGCACTGACCGGCGATATCGATGCGGGCATCGCGCATTTGCAGCAAGCGGTCGATACCGCCAAAGAGTTGACCAAAGTCGATCCGAGCAACGTCGGCTTTCAGCGCGATGTTGCGCTATACGCCGCGCAGTTGAGCCGGTTGCGGCGACTGGCAGGCGACTTGCCGACGGCGCAATCGCTGCTGGCGCAGTCGCTGGCGATTTATCTCGCCCTGACCAAGCAGGACGCGGCCAATACCGACTGGCAGGGCGAATACGCCGAGGCGCAGAGCGAACACGCTGCGCAGGAACGGGCAGCGGGCAACACCGATGCGGCGGGCACACACGTGCACGCCGCGCTGGCAATACTCGAACCACTGGTTGCCAAGAGCCCCGATGACCGCTCCACAGTATTGGCAGTCGTCGGCGCCAAGCTACTGCTTGCGAGCGTCACTGCCGATGCGCAGGCAGGGCAGCAACTGCGGGACGACGCATTGCAGACGATCCAGGGCGTGAAATCCGGTCGCGGCGATCCGCGCCTGCTCGCGCTGCAGGTCGAGGCATTGGCGGGACGAGGCAGAAAGGCCGACGCTCAGCCGATCATCCAGCAACTATGGAACAGCGGCTATCGGGATCTTGCCCTGTTGGATGTTCTCCGGGACAAGGAAATCGAATATCCCGTCAATGCACGATTCCAGTCGCAACTTCGGGCAGCAACCGGGAATACTGTTCGTCACTGAGCCGGGATGGCCTGACAAGACTGCCGGGAAGAGAAGCTCGCCGAGCCATACGCCTCGTTGTACGATGCAAAGGCGATCGCCGAAGTGGCAGGAGCGCAGGTCAGCTGGCCGCAAACAACTTTCAACAAACCCTGGAGAAAGTCATGTCCAACATCCATAACGCAGGTCCGGACGACGAAATTTCCGACGCCGACGAGGAAGCCGACATTTCGGATGCGTCTGTCGAGGACGAAGGAAACGATCAGGAAGCCACCAATCAAAGCAAGCCAATGCCAACGATTGCCAGCAGGAGCGCCACGGATCCCTCGATCAAGAATCACTAGCATGCCTCTGCGGAGCGGAAGTCGTGCCAAGACTTCCGCTCAGCGATCAATTCAATTGGCTGCCTTGCGGTGTTTTCTTGGAGCAAATATTTGCCGCTGTGATCGGCTTGCGATTGGATGCACGTTCTGGCTGGCGTCCCCTGATTCATGACAGGCCCAGCTTGTGGCCGATGGAAATACCTCATTGAGCGCCGGAAGCCCCCTTCCTGATAGACCTCTTACGGATGTGCCGCTGGTGGTGGGCGTCACCAGCCATCGCAACCTTGCAGCGAGCGAAATCGAGCTGGTCCGGCAACGGGTCCGGGATTTCTTCGCATTGCTCAAGCGCGATTTCCCGGACCTGCCGCTGGTCGTCCTCTCGGCGCTGGCCGAAGGCGGCGATCAACTGGTCGCACACGAAGCGCTTGCCGCAGGCGCGCGATTGATCGCGCCGTTGCCGCTGATGCCGGAGTCGTACATCGAGGATTTCGTCGATGTCGAAAGTCGCGCCGCGTTCAACGAACTGTGCAAACGCGCTGACGTCGTGCAGTTGCCGCTGGTGCGCGGCAACACGTCCACGACGATTGCAGTGCCTGGAGAAGCGCGCGACCGACAGTACGCGCAGGCCGGCGTATTCGTCGCCAGCCACAGCCACATCCTGCTGGCTTTGTGGGACGGCCGCGACTCGGACCTGCTCGGCGGCACCGCGCAAGTCGTCCGCTACGCCCTCCATGGAGTCATGCCGGGCCTGGTCGAACGCCGCCACAATGCGCGCGCAGCACTGGACAGCATCGACGAAAGCATCGTCTATCACATCGCCTGTTCGCGCACGAATGGCAATGGCGAGTTGCAACCGCCCTTGGCTTCGCTTGCGTCATTGCAGACGCGCTGGATCAGCCAGAACCATGTGTGCGCGGTCGATGCAGGCATGCCGGAAGAATTCCACCGCATGTTCATCCGCATGCAGGAATTTGTCCTCGACCAGCATCGCTATGCGGACGAGATCGCGTTCGCTGCGACAGCTTCAGGAGGCGACATCGCCGATACATCCAGTGGCGATATCCTGGATGGGCTTTTTTCTGCCGCCGATAGCCTCGCGATCCACTTCCAGAAGCGCGTGCTGTTGGCGATGCGCAGCACGCACGTCGTGGCGGCACTGACCGGCATCGCCTTCGTCAGCTACTCCGACCTGCCTTCAGACCTGTCGTTCCAGTTCTACGGAATCTACGTGTTCATCGTCCTGTTCGGCGTTGGCGTGATGCTGGCATGGCTCGCGCGCCGCCACGATTGGCACAGGAAATACGTCGACTACCGCGCGCTTGCCGAAGGCTTGCGCGTGCAGCGCTGGTGGCGTCGCGCCGGCATCGTCGACGTCGGTTCCAGCGCGTTCGCGCACGACAATTTCCTGCGCAAGCAAGACATCGAACTGGGCTGGATCCGCAACGTCATGCGCGCGGCGAGCCTCGACGGCAACGACAGCGCACCGGTATCCGATGCCGCGCTGGCGACCGTCATCGCCGATTGGGTCGGCGCATCCGGAAGCGGCGGCCAGCTCGACTACTACGCGCGCAAGACCGCGCATCGCAGCCGCATGCATCACCTGACGCGGCGTCTTGGCCTCGCCTGCCTGTGGGTGAGCATTTCCATCGGTGTCCTGCTCGCGTTGTTCCAGCGCCACCTCGGTAGCGACAACACCAACATGCTGGTTTCGGTGATGGGCGTGCTGGCGATCATCGCTGCGGCACGCGAGTCCTATGCCTATCGCAAGGGCGACAAGGAACTCGCCAAACAATACCGCTACATGCGCGACATCTTCGCCAATGCGCGGACCAAGCTGGACGCCACCCAAGACGCCGCAGGCAAGCGCGAAATCCTGCACGAGCTCGGCGAATCGGCACTGGCCGAGCACTCGGAATGGGCTCTGATGCACCGCGATCGGCCGCTGGAGAACGCGCGCTTCTGAACGGCCTGATCTGGAAGAACACGATCTGGAAGGACGCGATCTGCCTGTCAACCGAGGCGGTAAACCGCAGTCCACAGCGCGGTGACGCCTTCGGCAATGAAGCCTGGTTGCTCCGCGAGAATATCCCGGCGTTCGAGCACCTCGATGCGCCAGTGGCGATGGAACAAGGCGTGCACTTCAGCTTCATCAACCGAAAACGGCGGGCCGGTTTTTTCTTGTTGGGGATACTCCAGCGTGATCAGCAGGCCACGACAATGCGCCGGCAAACACGCATACAGCTCGCCCGCGTAACGCTGCCGCATCGGTGGCGGCAACGCGATCAGCGCGGCGCGATCGTAGACCGCTGCGCAATCGGCGAGCATCGCGGCATCGAGAGCGAAGGCGTCGCCGCAGATCAATTCGTACGGACCGGCCGTGTAATGCTGGCCGAACCGCGATGCGGATCGTGCCGGCGTCAGATCGCGCTCTGCAAAGAACTGCTGCACCGCGAGCTCCGTCAGTTCGATTCCGACCACATGCTGTCCGCGCGCCGCAAGCCAGTCCATGTCGCGGCTCTTGCCGGCGAGTGGCACAAACACTTTGCTGTTCGCCGAAAGATCGAGCGCGCCCCAATGTTTTTCCAGCAGCGGCGTGACGCATTCCTGGTGGAAGCCGATTTGCCCTTCCTGCCAGCGCTGTTTCCAGAACTCAGCGTCCATGATTGCGGATTCCGTCGGTACGCCGTTCTTGCCTATTCTGGAACGCGCGCGCTGCGCATCACCGGATACAAGTCGCGGCGTTCGTCCCACGATGGGCTGCGGCGATAGAAGAAATCCAGGCGCGCATCGGGATCTTTGGCGAACGCGGGATCGTCGGCGAGTTTTTTCCTGAACGCGGCGGCGAGTACGGGATCGGCCTTGAGTTGCTCACGCGCGACGTCTTCGGCGACGTAGGCCTCCATGTATTCCTTCTGTTCGAAGGCGTTGTTGAATTCGCCCCACGCAATCAGCGAATCGGGTGCCTGCGGCTCGAACAGTTCGATCACGAGACGCGTTTTGGCTTGCGCGATCGGAACGAACAACGCGCCCTTGCCGATATCGCGTGCCTCGGGTTTCCACGAACCCGTCAGCGTCAGCAGTTGATGGCTTTCGTAGGAGTCCTTGCCGAACGCGACTGTGTCGGCGCGGAAGGTTTCCACCGCTGCGTGCGGCAGCGCGTGATCGATCGTGCGGAACTGCACGCCGTGCTGGCGCAGTTTTTCCGCAACCCATGCCGCGTGCGCGGCGGGGACAATATAGCCGCCCATGGGTGCGACCACGGTGAGGCTTGGCTGCACGTCGTCGTGCAGCGGAATATGCCAAGCCTGCGGCTTGGTTTCATCGTAGTGCGTCATCAGCGCGCCCGACACGTCCGAAGGCGTGCGCGTGTAGGCGTAGCCGAGGAAGTCGATGTTGTGCGATGCGTCCGTCGCCTTGTAGTCGAGCGGGATGGTCTGTCCGCCGAGCTGCGTCGCGCGTTCGTCGGCATCGCGCGCAAGCCGCAGCCAATCGCCGCCGCGTGTCGCGGTCAGGTCGAGCATGGCGATGATGGTGTTGTGGGTGATCCGCACGCGCGTTGGATAATCCTTCCACGAATGCGTTTCAACGAGCATGCCGAAGCGATTGCGCAGCGGCATGTAGCCGTGCGAGAAGCGCGGCGTGGCAACACCATCGGCGAAGCCCGAGGCGGGATCGTCGTTGGTGATGAACGAGGGATAGAACGATACCGGCTTCGAGCCCTGCGCCGCGAGCCGCGCGACCACGCCATCGCGCATCGCGATGCCGTCCTTGCGCAGTTCCGCATCGCCCGAATGGGTGGGCTCGGCGGTGATCGAGACATCGTGCTGAAATTTCGCGCCATCGGTGACGTGCAGGTCGACGTACGCGATCGGATCCCACGCATTGATGAGCCGGAGCATCGCCTGCATCTCCGGCGTGTCCGCCTTCACGTAATCGCGGTTGAGGTTGAAGTTCTGCGCGGTCGTGCGCCAGCCCATTTCGACGGGGCCGCGCTGGTTCGGGCGATTCCATGCGCCGAAGCGTTCGTGCCCGTCGATGTTGAACACCGGTACGAAGATCCAGACGACCTTCTCGAAGTCGCCCTTCGCGGTCTTGCCATCGAGTGCTTCGCGCAGCGCGAGGAAACCCGCGTCCTTGCCGTCGATTTCGCCGGCGTGGATGCCGCCCTGGATCAGCAGTACCGGAATCTGTTTCGCGTGTGCCTGCTCGGGCGTGAACGCGCCAGTGCGCGTGACGACCAGCGCTTTCATCGGCCGGCCTTCCGGCGTCGTGCCGAAATCGATGCAGCGCACGGCGTCGGGATATGCCTTGGCGAAGGCGGCACAGAGCGCGATCGTTTCGTCGTAGCGGCCGGTCTTCTCGAAGCCGGAGCGTTCGGAGATCGTGGCCAGAGCATCCGGTGTTGCTGCGCTTGCCGCAGCCGCTACGCCAAGCGCGAATAACGTCGCGATGCAAAGTGCGCGAATCGAAAACATGGCCACTCCCGATGAAAGGCTCGCGACATGGTAGCCGCTGGCGCCGGCCAACGCCGCATCACGAATGCGCTGCGCCTGTGCTCCAGCGCGTTGTTCCAACGACCACGGTCTGCGTGCGTCCACCAACCCACACGGCGTCGCCTTCGATGCGGATGCGGATGCGTGCGTCGCGGCCCATCTCGCGGCCCTGGCTGACCCGGTAGCCGCGGGCGAGTGGTCCATCCGGTTCCTGCCATGCGACGTAGGCGGCGATCAATCCGTTCGCCGCCCCGGACGCCGGATCTTCGACGATGCCGACGCCGGCCGGGAATGCGCGCACGACGAGTTCGTACTTCGGATTCACGCAGCGCGCGAACGCGCACAGACCGAGGCTATCAGTCGCCTTCGCAAGTGCGCCGATTGCCGCATGGTCTGGGTGCCAGTCGCGCAATCCCGATTCGCTTGCAAATTCGGCCATCCACCAACGTCGGCCTCCCTCGACGAATGCCGGCGGGAGTGCGCCGAGCGCGAGTCCGCCAAGCACGTGACGCAGCAGGGGCTCATCGATTCCCATATGCAGCACGCGAGCCGACGGTGCCTGCACGAAGAGTCGCCGCAACGCGCCTTCGCCTTCGCCTTCGATGCGGATCGGCAACATTCCGGCGGCGCATTCCTGCACCAGCAGTCCATCGCGCGCCTGCACGTTGCCGAAGTCGAGCGCCGCATGCGCGCTGCCGATGCTCGGATGGCCGGCGAATGGAATCTCGCGGGTCGGCGTGAAGATGCGCAGCCGGTAACTTGCTTTCGGCGATGTCGGTGGAAGCACGAACGTGGTTTCGACAAGGTTGGTCCATGCCGCGAAGCCTTGCATCGCCGAATCGCTCCAGTCGTGCGCATCGAGCACGACGCCGAGCGGATTTCCGCCGCCGATGAAATCGGCGAACACATCGAGTTGCAGGTAGCGGGCGTCGGTCATGCGCGATGGCCTTTTGAAGAACGGCTAGGGTGCCAGAATCCGCAGCCAACCGGGACACTGATACGATCGTCTGAATATCACCAGGGATTTCTTAGCATGCTCACCGTCCACCACCTCGAGAATTCGCGTTCGCAGCGCGTACTGTGGTTGCTCGAGGAACTCGGTTTGCCGTATGAGATCGTGCCGTACAAGCGCGATCCGCAGACCTTGCTGGCACCACCGGAGTTGCGCAAGGTGCATCCACTCGGGAAATCGCCCGTGATCGTGGATGGCGAGGCGACGGTCGCGGAGTCGGGCGCGATCGTCGAATACCTCATCGACCGGTATGGGCAGGACACCCGGTTGAAACCGCTGATGGGTTCGCCGGAACGCCTGCGCTACACCTACTGGTTGCATTACGCGGAAGGTTCGGCGATGCCGCCATTGCTGCTGAGCCTGGTGTTCTCGCGGTTGCCGAAAGCGCCGATGCCGTTCTTCGTGAAGCCCATCGTGAGCGGCCTTTCGGCGAAGGTGCGCAGCAGCTACATCGCGCCGCAGGTCAAGCTGCACCTCGACTGGATGGAATCCGAACTCGGCAAGTCCACGTGGTTCGCGGGCGAGGTATTCACCGGCGCCGACATCCAGATGAGTTATCCGATCGAGGCCGCAAGCATGCGCGGCGGCCTCGATGCGAGTCGACCGAATCTCTGGGGCTGGCTGCAGCGCATCCACGCGCGGCCCGCGTACCAGCGCGCGCTCGCGAAGGGCGGACCGTTGCAGGACATGAGCTGAGCTGTTTCAACAGAGCAGCTTCGGCACGGCAGCTTGAGACGAGTTGCTCGCGTTGAGTCAACCAAGGAAAGCATCACGGCATGGACGACATTTCCTCGACCATCATCATCATCGCGATCACTTGCGTGGTGTCGTTCGTCGCGTTCGGCAATCCGAAGGTGATGGACGAACTGATTTTCTGGCCGCCGGCGGTTACCCGCAAGCACGACTATTCGCGTTTCATCGGCTATGGCCTGGTGCATGCCAACGGCCCGCACTTGTTGTTCAACATGCTCACCCTGTATTTCTTCGGGCGTTCGATGGAGGGCATCATCAACGCGCAACTCGGCGCGTACGGCTTCGCGTTCTTCTACGTGCTGGGGTTGATCGCCTCGATCCTGCCGACGTATATCCGGCATCGCGATGACGAGAACTACCGCAGCCTCGGCGCATCCGGCGCGGTGTCGGCGGTGCTGTTTGCGTACATCCTGTTCCAGCCGTGGTCGTTGATCTATTTCTATTTCGCGATACCGGTTCCGGCGATTGTGTACGCAGTCCTTTACGTCGGTTACACGATATGGAGCAACCGCCGCGGCGGCGGCCGCATCAACCATAGTGCGCATCTGTGGGGCGCGGCGTATGGCGTGGCGTTCGTGCTGGTGATGAAGCCCGGGCTATTCGAGCTGTTCGCGGATCGGTTGATGCATCCGGGATCAGGTTAGCAAGCGCCAATCAACGTGTGCACTGACGTGCAATGTTGTCGCGACACTGGCGCCATGCACGGCACGGCACCCGCTACATCGGCTTGCCAAGCATCAACAGCAGCCCACGCGCCGCAGCGATGCGAGAGGCCGCATCCGGCATTTCGATCTTGATCCGCAACTTGTCAGGCCCGTCCAGCTGGTAGTTCTTCGGCTGTTTCTGGATCATCTGGATCACCGACATCGGGTCGATGTTCGGTTTCGCGGTGAACAGCACGCGGCCGCCGCCCGCGCCGAGGTCGATCTTGCGGATGCCGAGCGGCGTCGCGGCGAGCTTGAGTTCGGTGATCACGAATAGATTCTTTGCTGGATCCGGCAACAAACCAAAACGATCGATCATCTCGACCTGCAACTCGCGCAACGCATCCACGCCGCGCGCACTTGCGATGCGCTTGTACAGCGTGAGGCGCGCGTGCACGTCTGGCTGGTAATCCTCTGGAATCAGCGCGGGGATGTGCAGTTCGATTTCAGCGCCATGATCGGCTTCGGCATCGAGGTCGGGCAGGTGGCCATCGCGGATCGAACGCACCGCGCGTTCCAGCAGCTCGGTGTACAGGCTGAAACCGACTTCGGCGATTTGCCCGCTTTGCTCTGCGCCGAGCAATTCGCCGGCACCGCGGATCTCCATGTCGTGCGTCGCGAGGGTGAAACCGGCACCGAGTTCGTCGAGCGCTGCAATTGCTTCCAGCCGTTTCGCCGCATCGCCGGTCATCGATTTCCTGTCGGGAACCACGAGGTACGCATACGCGCGATGGTGCGAACGGCCGACGCGTCCGCGCAGCTGGTGCAATTGCGCGAGGCCGAAGCGATCGGCGCGATCGATGATGATCGTGTTCGCGTTCGGGATGTCGATGCCGGACTCGATGATCGTCGTGCACAACAGGACGTTGAAGCGCTGGCGCTGGAAGTCGAGCATCACCTGTTCGAGTTCGCGCTCCGGCATCTGCCCATGGCCGACGCGGATGCGCGCCTCGGGCATCAATTCGCCCAGCGTTCGCGCCATCCGCTCGATGCTTTCGACCTGGTTGTGCAGGAAGTAGATCTGCCCGCCGCGTGAAATCTCGCGCTGGAACGCTTCCTTCAGCAGTGCGGCGTCCCATGGTGTCAGGAAGGTTTTCACCGCGAGGCGATGTGCCGGCGCGGTCGCGATCAGCGATAGCTCGCGCAGACCCGCCATCGCCATGTTGAGCGTGCGCGGGATTGGCGTTGCGGTCAGCGTCAGCAGATTGACCTCGGCGCGCAGTTTCTTCAGCGCTTCCTTCTGCTGTACGCCGAACCGTTGCTCCTCATCGACGATCACAAGGCCGAGATCCTTGAACTTCACGTCCTTCTGCAACAGGCGATGGGTGCCGACGATGATATCGACGCGGCCTTCGGCGAGTTCCTGCAGCACGGTCTTGATCTCGGCGGTCGAACGAAAGCGCGAAATCACTTCGACGCGGATCGGCCAGTCGGCGAAACGGTCGCGAAAGTTTTGCCCGTGCTGCTGCGCGAGTAATGTCGTTGGCACAAGGACTGCTACCTGCCGGCCCGCACTCGCGCCGACGAATGCGGCACGCAACGCGACTTCGGTCTTGCCGAAACCGACATCGCCGCAAACCACGCGATCCATCGGTTGCGGTAGCGCGAGGTCGCGGATCACCGCTTCGATGGCCTGAAACTGGTCGGGTGTTTCCTCGAACGGGAAACTCGACGCGAACGGTTCGTACATCGCGCGATCGACCGCGATCGCGAGTCCTTGCCGCGCGTGGCGCTTGGCCTGGATCTCCAGCAGTTCGGCCGCGACGTCGCGCACGCGTTCGGCGGCCTTGCGCTTGGCTTTCTGCCACTGCTCGCCACCCAGCGAATGCAACGGAGCGGTTTCCGGCGACGCCCCCGAATAACGATTGACCAGATGCAGTTGCGCGACCGGAACGTAGAGCTTGTCGCCCTTCGCGTATTCGATTTCGAGGTATTCGGCGCGTTCGCCGCCGGCATCGAGCGTGACCAATCCGCGGAAGCGGCCGACGCCATGATCTTCGTGCACGATCGGCGCACCGACCGCCAGTTCGCCAAGATCGCGGATGATCGTTTCGGGGTCGCGTCCGGATCGCTTGCGCCGCCGCGCACCCGGCGCACGGTCGGGATTGAACTGGCGCTCGGTGAGCACGCACAACGCGGGCTCAATCAGCGCGAAACCGTTCTCGAATGGCGCCACGGTGATCGCGAAGCGCGGCAGTGCCGTTTCGTTCGCGATGATCGAAGCACCAAGAAATGCTTGCCATCCGGAAACCTGCTGCGGCGTCAATCCCGCATTGGCAAATTGTTCGAACAACGCTTCGCGCCGTCCCGCCGAATCGGCAGCGACCAGCACGCGTCCCGGATAGCTCGCAAGAAAACTGCGCAGCGCGGCAGCCGGCGCTTCGTTTTTCTGGTTCAGCGGCAACGTCGGCGCAGGTTGATCGCCAAGCGGCAATGCCTCTGCGCGTTTAGGATGCGTTTCACCGCACACCTCGATGCGCTTGTGGCAATTGAGTTGTTTGCGCAACGCATCCGGTGGCAGATAGAGTTCGTCCGGCGGCAGGATCGGACGCTCGAGATCGTGGCGACGCTGCTCCCAGCGCTCGCCGATCTGCGTCCAGAACGTATTGCCCGCATCAAGCGCGTCTTCGCCAAGCACGATCAATGTGTCATTGGCAACGTAATCGAAAAGACTCGCGGTGTTCTCGAAAAACAGCGGAAGGTAATACTCGATGCCAGCCGGTGTGCCGCCTTCCTTCAGATCCTGGTACAGGCCGCTGCGGCGCGTATCGATGTCGAAGCGCTCGCGCAGGATTTCGCGCACGCGCCGGATGCTGGCTTCGTCGAGCGGGAATTCGCGCGCGGGCAACAGGCGCACGGATTCGACGGGGTGCGACGAACGCTGCGTTTCCGGATCGAAGCCGCGGATGGTGTCGATGACATCGTCGAACATTTCGATGCGGTAGGGCTCGTCCGCGCCCATCGGATACAGATCCAGCAGGCCACCGCGCACCGCGTAGTCGCCCGGATCGAGCACCTGTTGCACATTTCGATAGCCGGCCGCTTCAAGGCGGCGTTGCTCGCGCAAGAGGTCGAGTTTCTGCCCGCGCGTAATCAGCAGCGATTGCGCGCCGATGTAACCCGGCGGACACAGCCGCTGCATCAAGGTCGCGACCGGCACGACCAGCACGCCGCGCCGCGTCGTTGGCAAACCGTACAAGGTCGCGACGCGTTGCGAAACGATGTCCGGATGCGGCCCGAACAGGTCGTAGGGCAGGGTTTCCCAATCCGGAAAATGCAGCACGGGCAACGCGCCGGCCATCAGCCTCAGATCGGACTCGAGCGTGTGCGCGGCGTGGGTGTCGCGCACGACCGCGAGCACGAGGCCGTCGTGCGTTTCGGCGCAACGCGTCAACGCGAGCGCGAGCGCACTCGCACTGGCCGGCGCGCGCCAGTACGCGCGCTGCTGGCCGGCCTTGGGTAACGGAGGCGTGGAAAGCGGAGAGATCGGAAGCTCGGTCAGGGATCGCATGAAGCTGCGCAGTTTAGCTCAGCGCGTTGGCTCAGCGGGCGGCGTGATCCGCCAACCGGTTCGCGCACGCAAGTACGAGGCGCACGCGGGTCATGCCGGTGTGTTGGCTCGCTTCGCGACGGAAACCCAGCGTCTCGACCAGTTGCAGCATCGGCGTGTTGTCGTCGAGCACGTCGCCGTGGATCGCATCGAGTTTGCGTCGCCTTGCGTACGCGACGAGTTTCCTCAGCAGCAACCGGCCGAGGCCGAGTCCTGAAATGAAGCGCGAGACGAGAATCGCGAACTCGGCCTCGCGCGTGCCATCGACCTGCGACAACCGTGCGACCGCGCCGACCAGCCCTTCGCCTGGCGGCAGCGGTTCGGCGATCACCAGCACGAAGTCGCGACCGCGCCGCGGTTGCGTGAGCCGCTGCAGGTACTCCTCGCTCAACGATTTCATCGGGTGCTGGTAGCGCAGGCGGATTTCCTCGGGATTCAGCAGCGGAAAACCATCGCGGATCGCGTCGGCATCGGCAGCCACGATCGGGCGCAGCATCAACTCGCGCCGGTCGTCGAGGACGATGCGCTCATGCCATGGCGATCCGAGTCGTTGTCTCTTCATGTGTCCCTGGTGGATGCGTTCGATTGAGCCGGCGTCGCACACCCGCGATTGTCCACCTTCGCACGCGCATTGCCGAGCAAGGGCTCCAAACGGCTTCGCAAAACCGCCGGCGTTCATCGCAGGGCAAGGTGCTACGACCACGATGCTAGAATTCGCGCCACTTCCGCATCGATGCGTCGCCATGTCCGGCCAGGCCGACACGCTCAAGACAATTTTCCACGCGCTCGGTGCGAACTTCCTGATCTTCGTTGCGAAGCTCGGCGCGGCCCTGTTCACGGGCTCGGGCGCGATGATGGCCGAATCGGTGCACTCGCTGGCCGACTGCGGCAACCAGGTGCTGTTGCTGTACGGCGTGCGCAAGGCGCAGCGTCCGCCATCGCCGGACTATCCGCTCGGCCATGGGCGCGAGATCTATTTCTGGTCGTTCCTCGTCGCGCTGATGCTGTTTTCCGTCGGCGGCGTCTTTTCGGTTTACGAAGGCTGGCACAAGCTCCACCACTCCGAGCCGTTGACCCAGCCATGGTGGGCGCTGTTCGTGTTGCTCTTCAGCATCGCCGCCGAAGGCTTCTCGATGCGCACCTGCATGCAGGAAGCGAACAAGGCGCGCGAAGGCCGCAGTTTGTGGAAGTGGTTCCGGCAGAGCCGGCAGAGCGAACTGATCGTGATCTTCGGCGAGAACCTTGCCGACCTGCTGGGCCTCGGCACGGGGCTGGTCGCGGTCATCGCGACGATGGCGACCGGCGATCCGATGTGGGATGCGATCGGTACCCTCGTCATTGGCGTGTTGCTGATCGTGGTCGCGGTGTTCGTCGCGGTCGAGGTCAAGGCGTTGCTGATCGGGCAAAGCGTCGAGCCCGCCGTGCACCGCGCGATCTATTCCTATTTCAACGAGCGTCCCGAAGTACGCGGCGTCTTCAGCCTGATCACCATGCAGATGGGCAGCGACATCATGGTCGCGGTGCAGGCGGAAATGGATTTCTCGCTGCGCGGCGACGAGCTCGTGAAGCAGATCAATGCGGTGGAAGCCGGATTGAAAGAACAATTTCCGCAGGTGAAATGGCTGTTCTTCGAGCCTGACAATTCGGACTGAGTCGCGGAATCAGTCAGTCGTTTCGCGACGCAACCATTCCAGCCTGTGCGACGCCCCATCTTCTCCAAGCTCGGCCGCGAGCGACGGCAATGCAGCTGCAATTTCGACGTCGAGCTTCCACGGCGGGTTGACGATCAGCATGCCACTGCCGTTGAGTCGCAGTGGCGAATCATCGGGACGAATCAGCAGCTCGGCAAGCAGGATCTCCTGCGCCGGCAGCTTCGTGACCGCGCGCAGGAAGCGCTGCAGGCTGCGGCGCTGCTTGATCGGAAACCACACCGCGAAGATGCCCTGCGGCCAGCGTTGCAGGCCTTCGGTCAATGCAGCGAGCACAGCGCCGAATTCAGCTTCCTGGGTTTCGTATGGCGGATCGATCAGCACAAGTCCGCGTCGCGGCTTTGGCGGAAGCAAGGCATTCATCGCGGCATAACCGTCACCGGGTTGCACATGTACGCGGCGATCGCGCGCGAACAGTGCGGCCAATGCGCGCGCTTCATCGGCCTGCGTTTCATAACAGGTCAGGCGGTCGTCGTCGCGCAATGCCATCGCAGCGAGCATCGGCGATCCCGGATAAATACGCAGTCCGCCATCGGGATTGCAGGCGCGCAGCGCATCCTGGTAGCGCCTGATCGCGACCGCATCGGTTTTCGCGCCAAGCACGCGCGCGACGCCTGCGTCGGCCTCGCCGGTTTTCCGCGCAGGATTGTCGTGCAGCGCGTAGCGCCCGCGTCCCGCGTGCGTATCCAGCACCATGAACGGCGTGTCCTTGCGCTTGAGCGCATCGATCAGCGCAAGCAACACGACATGCTTGAAGACATCGGCGTGGTTGCCGGCATGGAAGGCGTGTCGATAGTTCATCGATACAGTTTCCCATGCTCGGCTGTGATGGTGAGCCTTCGCTTGCGGGATCGCGCATTTCTTCAAAGCGCGTAAAAGCGTTTCCCGTGTGTTCTTGCTTAATCCGATGCCAACCTGCTACGCAGGCTCGACGGAAGGAATCCAGCGAAGAACGAAGGACGGTCTACGGCCGCGCTTCCAGCACCAGATTGAACGGCGTCTCCGTCGCACGCCTGAAACTCCCGAACCCACCCTCATCGACCATCACTTTGCGCAGCCTCGCCTCACCGGCCTGCGCGCCCAGCGCCGGGCCGTTGCGCGCGAGCGAGACCGGTACGCAGATTTGCGACGAAGCGCCGTACATCACGCGCCCGACCGGATTGTGGTTGTCCTCGACGCGATCGTTCGCGAACGGTTCCACCAGCATGCAGGTTCCGTCGGGCTTCAGCGCCTGATGTGCGTGGCGGGCGGCGCCAGCGGGATCGCCCATGTCGTGCAGGCAATCGAAGAACGCGATCAGGTCGAAGTCCCTGTCCTTGTAGCCGGTCGCATCGGCGACTTCGAAGCGTGCGTTGGCCGCGCCTGCGGCACTCGCTTTTTCACGTGCGGTATCGATCGATGTCGTGTGATAGTCGTAGCCGATGAACTGCGAATCCGGATAGGCCAGCGCCATCAGGATGGTGCTCGCGCCATGGCCGCAGCCGACGTCGGCGACCTTGGCGCCGCTTGCGAGTTTGGCTGCGACGCCATCCAGCGCGGGCAGCCACGACGTCATCAGGTTCGCGTTGTAGCCAGCGCGGAAAAACCGTTCGGTGCCATGGAACAGGCACGGATGGTGCTCGCCCCATTCCATGCCCTTGCCGGTCTTGAAGTTCTCGATAGTCCGGTCGAGCGCGTGAAACGTGGCCTCGATGATGTTGTACGCGCCTGGCAGGTCGACCGGGCCGCCCGGATCGGCAAGGCAGAGCGCCTGTTCCGGGGTCAGCGAATACGCGCCATTGCTCGCGTCGTACTGCACGTAGCCGCCGGCGGCCTGGTTGTTGAGCCACTCGCAGACATAACGTTCATGGGTGCCTGTGCTCGCGGCCAGGTCGGCCGGTGTATGCGGGCCGCCGGCCAGGGTCTTGTAGTAGCCGAGTCGGTCGCCGACCAGCATCAGGGTCGCGCTCATCGCGGCGCCGAGATCGCCGACCGCGTGGCCGAGGAAGGCATTCAATTTCTGTTCGTCGATGGACATGAGATGCTCCAGTCCTGCGCGCGTATGCCGGGTCGCCGGAATGGCGGCCGGGGGAGGGCAGAATGCGACAGGTCATCGAGTCTAACGCGAACGATTTGGACTGGCGGACACGAGCGTTGATCGGGTCGCAAGAACCATCGTCGTTTGTTATCCGTGCGTAAAGATCGTGACGCTGCAGCATTCGCTTCCACTATGCTGGAGGCATGACGACCACGCACGACCGCATGCCCCACGTCCTGCTGATCGAGGATGAAGCCGGTATCGCCGATGCAGTGCTGTACGCGCTGCGCAGCGAGGGTTTCGAGGCGAGCCATTGCCTGCTCGGCGGTGCCGGCCTCGAACGGCTTGTCGAGGGCGGGATCGACTTGGTCGTGCTCGATGTGGGCTTGCCGGATCGCAACGGCTTCGATGTGTGTCGCGAACTGCGCCGCAGCAGCAACATTCCGGTGATTTTCCTGACCGCGCGCTCCGACGAAATCGATCGCGTGGTCGGATTGGAGCTCGGTGCGGACGACTACATGGTGAAACCATTCTCGCCGCGCGAATTGATCGCGCGCGTTCGCGCGCGCCTGCGGCGCAGCGCGGGGCGGCAGCCCGATGCCCACGGCTGGAAGCGGACCGGCACATTCGAGCACGATCCATCCGGCCACCGCATCCGTTACCACGGGCAGGCGCTTGCATTGACGCGTTATGAGTACGGATTGCTTGCCGCGTTGCTCGCGCGACCGGGAGCGATCCTGACGCGCATGCAATTGATGGAGGCGGTCTGGATCGATGCCGCCGACAGCGCCGACCGTACCGTGGATGCGCATGTCAAGACGCTGCGCGCCAAGCTGCGTGCCATCGCGCCGGACGATGATCCGTTGCGCACGCATCGCGGCGTTGGCTACGCGTTGGAGACCTGAGTGCGCCTCAGCCTGCGCATCTTTCTCGGCTACTTCCTGATCGTCGGCATCGCGGCGTGGCTGGTGATGCATGTTTTCGTCGGCGAGATCAAGCCGGGCGTGCGCCAGGCGATGGAAGATACCCTCGTCGATACCGCCAACGTCCTTGCGTTGCTTGCGGCCGACGACATGGCCAGCGGGCACATCAAGGATGGCGCGTTTGCGCGGCGGGTGGGCGCATTGGGCAAGCGCGACGTGCACGCGCGCATCTGGGGCTTCCACAAGGAGTCGCTCGACTATCGCGTGTACGTCACCGACGCGCGCGGCATCGTCGTGTTCGATTCCAGCGGCAAGGATGTCGGTCGCGATTACTCGCGCTGGAACGACGTCTATCTCACGCTGCGCGGGCGCTATGGCGCGCGCTCGACACGCAGCGATCCGGCCGACG
Organism: Lysobacterales bacterium; assembly: GCA_038226665.1. Taxonomy (GTDB): domain Bacteria; phylum Pseudomonadota; class Gammaproteobacteria; order Xanthomonadales; family Xanthomonadaceae; genus SZAS-103. The sequence goes on from JBBRQI010000014.1 coordinate 36,742, forward strand.
AGGATTCGACGGTGATGCACGTCGCCGCGCCCATTCTTGACGGCAGCGGCGCGGATAACGGCCGCATCATCGGCGTGCTGACGGTGGCGAAAGCGAACCGCACGATCGCGCCGTTCATCGCCAGCAGCCAGCTTGCGGTGCAGCGCTGGGGCGGGTTGCTGCTCGGCGTCGCGCTTGCGATCGGTTTGCTGATCAGCTTGTGGTTCGGACGCGAACTCGCGCGCTTGCAACGCTTCGCCCACGCGGTCACTGCTGGCGAACGCGCGCCGGCACCGCGCGGCAGCGGCGAGTTCGGCGAACTCGGGCAGGCGCTGGACACGATGCGCGAACGCCTCGATGGCAAGCAGTACGTCGAGCAATACGTGCACAGCCTGACCCATGAAATGAAGAGTCCGCTTGCTGCGATCCGCGGCGCGGCGGAACTGCTGCAGGATCCGTTGCCCGAAGCGGATCGCCAGCGCTTCGCGGGCAATGTCCTCGAGCATGCGCAGCGCCTCGCCCAGATGATCGACAAGACGCTCGCGCTCGCCGCGGTCGAGCATCGGCAGGCGATCGAGCAGCCGGAAATGTTCGACCTTGTCGCGCTTGCGCGCGAGCTGGCAGCCGAATGCGCGATGCAGGTTTCAGCGCTGGAATTGACGCTGCGTGTCGACGCGCCGGGCGTGCCGATCAGGATACTCGGCGATCGCTTCCTGGTCGGGCAGGCGTTGCGCAACCTGCTGCGCAACGCGATCGAATTTTCTCCGCGCGGCGGTGCGGTGCATGTCGTCCTGCGCGTCGAGGGAGGCGAGTTGCGCATCGACGTCCGCGATGCCGGGGCGGGCGTTCCCGATTTCGCATTGGAGCGCGTGTTCGAGCGCTTCTATTCGCTGCCGCGTCCCGGTGCCGGCAGTCGCAGCAGCGGCCTGGGTCTGTGCTTCGTGCGCGAGGTCGCACAATTGCATCGTGGCACGGCGACTCTGGAAAACGCGCAGGACGGTGGCGCGGTTGCGACGTTGCGTTTGCCGATTTCACCCGACTTCACACAGGCTTCGTCGTGAACGCATGTGCCGGGGCAAGGATGTACGCATCCTCGCCACCGGAACTTCGCCATGGGTCGCTCGCTGCTGTTCAAGTTCATCGTCATCGCCGTCTTGATCCTCGCGATCCTGGTTCCACTCGGCATGATCCGCGACACAATCGCGGAGCGCCAAGCCTATCGACAGCAAGCCGTCGCGAAGGTTGCGGAAAGCTATGCTGGTCCGCAGACGCTGGTCGGACCGGTCCTGGTCGTGCCGTATCTGGTCGAGGTGCAGACCACGCACAACGACGAAAACGCCGTGGCGCACACGGTCGTCCGCAACGAGTGGATGCAATGGGTTTTCTTTCCGAAGTCCGAGCAACTGGATGGAAACATCCTGCCCGATGTGCGCCATCTCGGCCTGTACGACGTGCAGGTGTACGAGTTGCGCGGCAGGCTTTCCGGTCGCTTCGACCTGACCGTGCCGCAGCCTGCGGCTGGCTGTCGATTGTTGCAGGTTGGTACGCCTTTCCTCAGCGTCGGCGTGGACGACGTGCGCGGCCTGATCGGCACGCCGCAGTTGCGCGTCGACAACCAGCCCGCGACGCTGCTGCAAGGCATCGGTGCGGGCCGCACTGGCGCTGGCGTGCATGCCGACCTCGCGCCGATCGCCGCGGGCGACAAGCGCACGCTGGCGTTCACTCTCGATCTCGCAGTCGGCGGCACCGAACGCCTCGCGATCGCGCCGATCGCAGACGACAACCGCATCGAACTGAAATCGACATGGCCGCATCCGCAATTCGCGGGCCGCTTTCGTCCGCACACGCCAGAGCTATCGGCAAAAGGATTCGATGCGATCTGGGAAGTCTCCGCACTCGCTGCGAACACGCAAAGTCAAATTGCCGCAAGTACGAACACGGAAGGCATGGACCGGATCGAGCTGACCCTGGTCGACCCGGTGAGCATCTACACCGAGATCGATCGCGCCAGCAAATACGGACTGCTGTTCGTGCTGCTGACCTTTGTCGGCTTCTTCATGTTCGAATTGATCAAGCAGCTGCGCATCCATCCGATCCAGTACCTGTTGGTCGGCCTTGCGCTCGCGATCTTCTTCCTGCTGTTGCTGAGCCTGTCCGAACACATCGCGTTCGCGTTGGCATATCTGTGCGCAAGCGCTGCGTGCATCGGGCTGCTGGGTTTCTACGTCGGCAACGTGTTGCACAGCTACGCACGCGGTGGCGGTTTTGCCGCGATGCTGACCGCGTTGTACGCGGCGCTGTACGGCCTGCTGGTCTCGGAAGACAACGCGTTGGTGCTTGGCTCGCTGATGCTGTTCGCGATCCTCGCCGCGATCATGATCGTCACCCGCAAGATCGACTGGTACGGCGTTGCGCAGTTGCCGGTAGCTGCCACGCCTACACCGACACCCGCAATGCCATGACCACGCACGCACGGAAGGCGATTGGAAACGAATGCACGATGGCGACGTCCGATGCGGGCGTTCGCGTTGCGGAGCCAGCCGATCGCGAGTTCGTGATCTCGCTCGCGCCACAACTGGTCGCGTCCGGGCTGCCGCCCTGGCGCGATCCGCGCCGGATGCTCGCGGCCTACATCGAAGTCATCAACAGCATCCTTCAAATGGAAGGACTGCAAAGCCGGCCGCAGCTGATGCAAAGCCGACAGGAAAGAGTGCAGCGCCACAAACAGCGCGCTGATGCAACCTTGCTGATTGCCGAAGACGAACACGCAGTTCCGCTCGGGTTTATCCTTCTCGTCGCGGCGATGGATTGCTACACGCACGCGCGATGCGGCCATGTTGCGCAGCTTGTTGTCGCAGATGCCCGGCATGAATTTGCTGCTGGACTCGCGCTGACCGCAGCCGCCGAAACATGGGCGCGTTCGCAGGGCGGACGCTTACTCACGCTCAGCGAGTTCTGGGCGAACCATCCGGCAAGGGCCGTGTGCGATCACGCCGATTCGTCGAGGAGATCGTGAAATATCGCAAGACGGCGTCGCAAGCTACGCGGCCGTACGGCCGCAGCGCATGACTGGAGACGCCGTGATCGACGTTCGACCGCACGATGCGTGCATCGTCCCGGATGCGACGGCGCATGGATCATGGCGACAAAAATGTAATACCGTTCATTCCAGCAACGCCATGAAAAAGACCGGCATCGAGCCGGTCTTTTTTGTGCCGCGATAACGTTCGGACTCAGCTTTTCCGGCTTTTGATCCAGGCATCAATCTTTTGTTCGAGCACCGCCAATGGCAACGCTCCGTCCTTTAGCAGTTCCGTATGGAACGCACGCACGTCGAACTTCGCGCCGAGCGCCGAAGCTGCGCGGGCGCGCAACTCGGTGATCTTCATCTGCCCCGTCTTGTAGGCCAGCGCCTGCGCCGGCATCGCGATGTAGCGTTCGACTTCGGCGATCACGTCGGTCTTGCTCATCGCCGAGTTGTCGAGCATGTACTGAATCGCCTGATCGCGCGTCCAGCCCTTGCTGTGCAGGCCGGTGTCGACAACAAGGCGCATTGCGCGGAACTGCTCGTTCTGTAGCTGGCCGAATTCCTGGTACGGATCGGTGTACATGCCGAGTTCGTAGCCGATCGTTTCGCAGTACAGCGCATAACCTTCGATGTAGGCGGTGAAGCCGCCGAAGCGACGGAACTTCGGCAGGCCGGTTTGTTCCTGCTGGATGGACAACTGGAAGTGATGGCCCGGGATCGCTTCGTGCACGAACAGGTCTTCCATCTCCCAGTTCTTGCGCGAGGGCAGGTCGTAGGTATTGACGTAGAAGATGCCGGGACGCTTGCCGTCCTCGCTCGGCGGCTGGTAAGAACCGCCGGCAGCGGATTGGGCCCGGTAGGCTTCGACCGGACGAATCTCGAATTTCGCCTTCGGCTCGATCGAGAAATCGCGCGGCACGCCTTTCTCCACTTTCGCGTACACGCTGTTGTAGCCAGCGAGCAAATCCTTCTCGCTCTTGAACGTGAACTTTGGATCGGTGTTGAGGTAGTGGAAGAACGCGTTGAGGTCGCCCTTGAAACCGAGCTTCACGCGCAGCGCATCCATCTGCTTCTTGATGCGCGCGACTTCGGCGAGACCGATCTGGTGGATCTGGTCGGGCGTTTCGTCGGTGGTCGTGTTGGTGCGCACCTGGTACGCGTACCAGGCCTTGCCGTCGGGCAGTGCGTCGTAGCCGACGGTGTCGCGCGTATGCGTCATGTAGTCGTTGGCGATGTAGTCGCGCAAACGCTGGTACGACGGCATCACCTGGTCGGCGATCAGGTGGCGATACGCAGCGGTCAGGCGCGCCTTGTCGGCGGCGGAAAAATCCTTCGGCATGTGGGTGATCGGGCCCCAGAACACGGTGTCCTCGGGCTTGGCCTTGATGACTGCGTCGAACTGCGGCACCACTTTCACCATCAGCACCTTCGGCTCGACGATGCCGAGCTTCACGCCCTCTTGCATGTTGGTGATGGCCTGGTCGAGCAATGCCGGAATCTTCCCCGCGCGCGCCAGCCAGTTGTCGTAGTCCTTCACAGTCTGAAAGGGTTGGGCATCGGTGCCGGAGCCGAGCTGCACGGCCAGCAACGCGAGGTTGTTGAACTGGTCGATCGGCAGGTACTCGTTGTGAAAGCGCTCGCCGTCGATCGCATCCTGCTGCTGCTTCACGAAGATGTTGTACGACAGCAGCGCCTGCCCGCTGAGGCCATCCGGCCCGATCGCCTTGGCCTTTGCCAGCCATTCCTTGTTGAAACGATTGTTCTCGTCGATGTACTTCTTCGACAGGAAATTCGGCAGCAGGTCGTTGTAGCGCGGGTCGCCGACGTAGGTCGCCTGGACCGGGTTGAGCTTGAGCGATGCTTCCCAGAAGTCGGCGTAGAACTTGTCGAGTTGCGCGCTCTTGTCGGAGGCCGGCACCGTTGCCGGAATGGACGCCGGCGTGGATGCGCCCTGAGCCGATGCATCGAGAGCTATGGAACCGGCGCAAAGTGCAACGGCGATGGCGAGAACGAGGATCGGCTTGTGCATTGGAAACCCCAGATGGAATGAAAACGTGTGATGCGGCGAGTGAAGGGAGGCGATCGACGAACGTCAGTCGTAACGCATGGTGCTGCCGCGCCTGTCGTGTCGCGCGGGCCAAACGTCATGTAGCCCGGAAGTCATGGGAAACGCGGGAGCATGGAATGAGGAACAAAAAACACGAAAGGAGTTGGTGCGGGATTGATTGAGTCGTCGTCGCGAAGTCGCAGCATTGCGCCTGCGTCAACCAGCGCTCGCCGGGCTTTCCGCGTCCGTACCGCGTACACCGTTCGCATTTCCCAGCGCGCCAGAATACGGTATCCGCTGTGGTGCGACGGCACCACCGGAGATGATGAAGGTCATTGCCTGATCCACCGTCCAGTCGGTCGCGATCAGATCCTCGACCGGCACGATTTCGAGGTAGCCGCCGGTCGGGTTCGGCGTTGTCGGCACGTACACGGCGGCGAGTTCGCGGCCGGTCGCTTCGTCGCGCAAGGTGCGGGTGACGAAGCCGACTGCTTTCATGCCCGGATGCGGGAATTCGATCAGCACCACGCGCTGCCCGCCATCCGGCGGCGTCTGCATCAGGTCGAGCAATTGCCGGGCGCTGCCGTAGATGGTTTTCGCGAGCGGCACGCGGCGGATCGCGATCTCGAACCACGCGAGCGCGCGTTGCCCCGCCACGCGCCGCGCGAGCCAACCGACCGCGAGGATCAGCGCGACCGTCGCGACGATGCCGATCGCGGTCAACGCCAATGGATGCGCGATCCATGCGAGCTGGGGTGTCTCCTGCGCGATGCCGGCAAGCAAGGGCCCGACCAGCGGGCGACTGAGGTCGGACAGCAGGCCGAACACGAACTTGAACACGACCCAGGTCAACCAGATCGGCAACAAGGTCAACAAGCCGGTGACGAACAACGCGCGCATCCTGACGGCGAGTGTGCGTGTCGGAAGGGTAGATTGTGGAGCAGCGGACCGGTTTTCGAGAGGCGTCGACATATCAGTGATGCGCGTCCAGCACGCGCACGACGCGGAAGCCGACATCGTCGAAACCCTGGGCAGCCGCGCGTCCCGTAGGTGCGTCCGCGCCGTGTTCGCGCCAGCCACGTCCGGCGACCAGATGGTTCTGGCAACCGGTGCCGCAATTCTGCAGCCATTCGGCGTAGTCGCCGCCGAGCGTGCCAGGGCCAGCAGCCGGCACCGCGCCCTTCGCCGCAGGCGGATGCCAATCAGTGGAACCCGGCAAGCGATAACGCTGACCTTTCTGCGCGCTCAGCCATTGCGCGTACGCATTCGCATCGTTCCAGCTCACGCAGACGACAGGATGCTCGCTGGTTTGCGCGAACCCGGGCTCGCTCCAGTTCTTCCGCGTCGTGGCTTTCGGGTCGCCGCATGCGGAGGCCGGGCGCCGCGTCGCGTTGACGAATTGCGCGTACTCGTGGCGGGTGACCTCGGTGCGCGCCATCGCCGCGAGTTCCTTCGCCTTCGGCGCGACCGGCAACACCATGAAACCGGGTCCGGCATTCGCTGCGGCGCTGGCCATCGCTGCCGCACTGGCAGTGGCCATGGCGCTGGCTTTCTGCTGTGCGGATGCGAGCGACTTCGCGTAGACATCGGAAAGGTCGAGTTGTTTCGCCAGCGCTTCGCTGCGCTTGAGCGCGGCGGTGTCGGTTGCATCCGATTCGATCTGCACGCGCTTGCCGATGGCGGTGGCGGCGTTGGCATGCAGCGCGCGCCACGCCGGAATCGCGCGTCCGATCGTCGCGTCCGCAAGCTGCTGCGCTTTCTGCTGCAGGTCGAGCACGCGTTGGTCCTTGTGCTGGCCGATCGCGAGCGCCTGCTGCACGGAGATCGCCTTGAGCACATCTCCAGCGAGCGCCCGCGTATCCGGCATCGCGGGCGACAGCTTCCATGCCATGCGTGTGAGATCGACTGCGTTGTCGTCGGCAGGCGTCGTGAGGTTTGCATGCGCGAGTGCGTCGCGCGCTGCGCCGAGCACGGCTGCCTCAGGTGTGATGGATGCTGGCGGAATGGATGCAGGTGCAGGGGCTGTTTCCGACGCGACCGCAGTGTTCGGCGGCATCGCAGTGGACGTTTTCGCTCCGTCGACTGCGGATGTCGGGGGCAACACGGATGCCAAGGGCGGCGCGGCTTGCGCCAAGGGTTTTGCCGATACGTTCGTCATTGCGGTTGCAACAGGCTTTGCGGATATTGCAACTGGAGTTGCAGCAGCGGGCGCAGCGTCCATTGATGCGGTGTTTGCAGGAGTGGAGTTGATTGGCGCATCCGGCGTGGCGATCGGTCGCGCTTGCATGGAACCAGCCGAAGGACCGATCGCGGCCAACTGGTTGCGCGTCGAATACAGGCCGAACGCGACCAGCAGCGCGCCGATGAGCGCAAGCGTGCTCGGACGTTTCCAGAATTGCACGGTCACCGTGTAATCGATGCGGCGCAACATCCGTCCGCTGATATGGTTGCCGGTGCGCCGATCCACCCGGTCCAGCATGTACAGCATCTGCTGTGCATCGCGATAGCGCTGTTGCGGCGCCTTGGCCATCGCGCGATCGATGAAGGCCTGCCAGTGGCGCTTTTCCGGCGGCAATCGCGGAACCGGATTCTGCACGTGCATCAAGGCGAGGGTGAGCGCATCGGGCGAGCGGAATGGCAGCTTGCCGGTCAGCAATTCGTAGGCCATCACGCCGACGCTGTACAGATCGGCGCGGCCATCGACCACATCTCCGCGCGCCTGTTCCGGCGCCATGTAACCGGAACTGCCGACCGCGAGCCCGGCGGTGGTGATGCGGCTGGTATCGCGTTTGGACAGGGCGATGCCGAAGTCGGTGAGCAACGGGCGATCGGCAGCGTCGAACAGGACGTTTTCCTGCTTCACGTCGCGATGGACGATGCCTCGCGCATGCGCGTAGTCGAGCGCCGACAGCAACGTGCGCAGCACTTCCACGATGCGCTGCTCGTTGTGGCGCAGGTCGCGCTGCGCGAGGTCGCCGTTCGCGAGGTACGGCATGATGTAGTACATGCGCCCATCGGCGGTTCGGCCGACTTCGTAGATGTTGACGATGCTCGGATGGGTGAGCTTGGCGATCGTGCGCGCTTCGTTCTCGAAGCGTTGCATGCTGGTTTCGTCGGCCAGCGCCTCGCGTTCCATGACCTTGATGCTGACCGGGCGATCCAGCGATTCCTGCGTCGCCAGGTACACGGTCGCCATCCCGCCCTGACCAAGCCGTTTCTGGAAACGGTAGCCGGGAATGCGTGGAAATTGCTCCGCCTCCCCGGTATCAGACCCGTTGGCGGCATGTGGTTGGAACGGGCTGACGGGTCTCTGCATGATCTCGGCGTGCATCTGCGGCATTGTCGTGGCTGGGGATGCAGCATACGGCAGGCCAAGCCTGCCCGGTAGCACGCGCCTTTGCGGTTTAATGCGCGGGATGGGGCGCTACGGATGCCTGATGCGTTGCCACATGCGCCGGATGAACCCGGGCTTTGATTGCTGTGGACGGCGTGCCGCCGTGGATCGTTTTTTCCTGGCGTGCGTCACGGGTTGTTTCGGCTTCACCTGCGTGGGCGAAGCATCCGATAGCGTGGAAGCAGATTGGATGGCGGGCGATGCGAATGCAGGAGGAGCGGGAATGTTCGCGGGTGCTGGTGCGCTTGCCGGCACTTTCGGAGCCGCCACCAATGGTTTTTCGGGTGCCCTCGAGCCACCGATGGACGGCAGATGGTCGCGTTCCGCATACAGCACCGTCGCCAGCAACAATGCACCGCCTGCCGCGAGCACGCGCGGAGTCATCCATGCTTTTCCTGTCACCGTGCGATCGAAACTGCGCAGCACGCGACCGGACAGATGTGTGCCGCTGCGGCGACCGATGCGGTCAAGCGCATCCAGCATTTGTTTGGCGCTGGCATGACGCTGGTCGCGCGACTTCGTCATTGCGCGATCAATGAAACCCTGCCAGTGGCTCTTCGCTGCCGGCAGGCGCGGAACCGGATCCTGTGCATGCATCAACGCCATCGCGAGCGCGTCGTTCGATTGGTATGGGAGTTCGCCGGTCAGCAATTCACAGGCGAGCACGCCCACGCTGTACAGATCCGCGCGCGCATCGACGACATCGCCGCGCGCCTGTTCGGGCGCCATGTAGCCCGAACTGCCGACTGCGAGCCCGGCAGTGGTGATGCGCACCGTGTCCGATTTCGACAAGGCGATGCCGAAGTCGGTGAGCAACGGCCGGTTGTCGGCATCGAACAACACATTTTCCGGCTTGACGTCGCGATGCACGATGCCGCGCACGTGCGCGTAATCCAGCGCCGACAGCAGGCTGCGCAGCACATCGACGATGCGCGCCTCATCGTTGCGCAGGTCGCGCTGCGACAGGTCGCCGTTCGCGAGGTACGGCATGATGTAGTACATGCGCCCATCGGCGGTGCGGCCGACTTCGTGGATGCCGACAATGCCCGGATGCGAGAGCCTGGCGATCGTGCGCGCCTCGTTTTCGAAGCGCTGCATGCTGACCTCGTCCTGCAACGCCTCGCGCTCCATTACCTTGATGCTGACCGGGCGATCCAGCGATTCCTGCGTCGCCAGGTACACGGTCGCCATGCCGCCCCGGCCGAGTTTCTTCAGGACGCGATACCCGGGAATGGCTGGAAATTGCGCAGCCTCCCCGGTATGACGCGCGTTGGCGGCATGTGGTTCGAACGGGCCGACAGGTATCTGCATGATCTCGGCGTGCGTTCTGCGGCATGGTCGTGGCTGGCAATTGCAGCATACGGCAGGCCGCGGCTGCCCGGAAGCACGCGCCTTTGCGGTTCATTTTGCGGTATGGATTCATCAATGTATTTCCGGCAACCGTGCGATCGAAACTGCGCAGCACGCGACCGGACAGATGCGTGCCGCTGCAGCGATCGAACGCATTGAGCATTTGTTTCGCGTTGCCATGACGCGCGATTGTCCGCGATTTTCGCAGATCAACGCCGTGTGCGACGCCAGCGGGGGCGGACCGATGGTTGCGGTTGCAGTGGGGGTTCGGTGGTCGCGGCTGAGGCCGCGTCGACGGCCGCGTTCTTCTGTGCCAGCACCTGCACGATTCGGAAACCGATGTCTGCAAAGCCGCGGTCGGCCGCGCGACCGAACGCCGCGGGATCGGTGCCGCGGTCACGCCACGAGCCGCCTGTCACCCGATGCCGCTGGCAACCGAAGGCGCAGTCCTGCAACCATTCGGACACATTGCCTACGGTCAGCCCCAATGCATTCGGCATCCCCGCTGCGGTCGCCATGCGCCACTCGCCAAACGAGGACAGCCGATAGCGCTGGCCGCTGCGCTGGCCAAACCACTGCGCGTACGCGCTGGCATCGTCCCAACTGACGCAGACCACTGGATCATTGCTGTTTTGCGCGAAACCCGCATTGCTCCAGTTCTTGTTTTCCGCGCGTCCGAGACCAAGGGCTTTCTGGTTCGAGCAATCCGCAGCTGCGCGATGGGTTGCATTGACGAAGATGCCATATTCGCGACGGGTGACGGCATTGCGCTGGATCGCCGCCGCCGGATAGCCGCCGATCGGGCCATGCAGGAACACGAATGCCGGATTGACGGTTACAGAATCGCTGGTCGCTGCCGGTTTGACGACGCCAAAGCCAACTTGTTGGTCCGGGACTGCTGCAGCGTGGATACCGTTCGGCCGATTGAACGGATTGGCTGCGGCTGCAACGGTGGGATTGGCCTGTGCGATGGCCTGGTTGGCCGGCGTTGCGCTACGCGCGGCGATAGGCAGCATGTCCGGGGGCATTTCGAGCTGTTTTGCGAGATTCGTGGTGCGCGCCAATGCGGCGGCGTCCGATGCATTCGATTCCTTTTGCGCGCGAGCAACAAATACAGCCCATGCACCGCTTCGAAACGTACGCCACACCGATGCGGACTGGCCGATGGTCGCGTTGGCGAGCAGTTCGGCTTTCTGCTGGTAATCCACAACGCGCCGATCATTGTGCTGGCTGATGGCGAGTCTTTGTTGTTCGAATAACGCCTTCAGCACATCACCGACCAGCTTGCTGGTATCGGCGGTGTTGGGCGCCAATTCCCACGCCGCCAGGCTCATGTCCACCGCGTTCTTGCCCGGCGGTGCAATCAGGTTGCGATGGTCGAGCGCTTCGCGTGCAGCGCGCAGCGCCACGGCGGCGGCCGTCGATTCCGGTGCCGCCGCTTTTGCGGATGCCGACACGGCCGCGAGGGACGTCGCGCGTGCTGTGTTGGGCGTCACGGTCGGCATGTTCGCAACCGCAGCATTCCCGGCTACGACAGACTGCGTGGATGCCGGCGTCGCTGCGAGCGAATGCGTTTGCAACGATTCCTTGGAGCCCGGCGACAGCCGTTGGTGCGCCGTGTACAGCGCGGCCGCCAACAGCAACACCGCGCCCAGCGCCCACACGCGTGGGCGTTTCCAGCCGCTACCTGCGATGGTGCGGTCGAAGGTTCGCAACACACGCCCGGACAGATGATTGCCGCTGCGGCGACCGATCCGATCCAGCGCCTCCAGCATCTGCCCGGCGTTCGCGAAACGTTGCTCGGGCGACTTCGCCATTGCGCGATCGATGAAACCTTGCCAGTGGCGTTTCGCGGGCGGCAATTGCGGGATCGATTTTTGCGCGTGCATCAACGCAAGCGCGAATGCGTCGGATGAATAATAAGGCAATGCGCCGGTCAGCAATTCGTAAGCGAGCACGCCGACGCTGTACAAATCGGCGCGGCCGTCGACCGCATCGCCACGCGCCTGTTCCGGCGCCATGTAGCCCGAGCTACCGACCGCCAGGCCGGCGGTAGTCACGCGTACGGTGTCCGTCTTCGACAGCGCGATGCCGAAGTCGGCCAGCAGCGGCCGGTTGTCGGCGTCGAACAGGATGTTTTCGCGTTTGACGTCGCGGTGCACGATGTCGCGCGCATGCGCATAATTCAATGCAGACAGCAGTGTGCGCAGCAAATCGACGATACGCGCTTCGTCCTTGTCCAGGTCGCGTTGCGCCAGATCGCCGTTCGGCAGAAACGGCATGCTGTAGTACAGCCGGCCGTCGAGCGTGCGGCCCACTTCGTGGATGCTCACGATGCTCGGATGGGACAGTTTGGCGACGGTGCGCGCCTCGTTTTCGAAACGCTGTTTGCTGGTTTCGTCCAGCAGTGCATCGCGTTCCATCACCTTGATGCTGACCGGACGATCGAGCGATTCCTGGGTCGCGAGGTACACAGTCGCCATGCCGCCCTGGCCCAGCTTGCGCAGCATCCGGTAACCCGCAATCTGCGGATACAGGCTCGCGTCGTCGGTCGCAGAGCCGGGAGATTGCACGGCGGTCGCGTGTGGATCGGATGGGTGGGTCGGTGGCTGCACGGGATGGATCGCCGGATCGATTCCTGTAGTGAGCGCGGCCTGCGCTGCGCGTGTCAGCAGCATACGGCACCCGGATGAAGGCCGGAAGCGACCCTGTCCCGGATGCGTCAACGCAAGGCCAACGGCGTTCGTTGACCTGCGCTGCCTGGCAAGGATCAAAACAGCAGCGACGACATCCTGCGACGATAGGCGGTGACGAGATCTGCGTCCTCGATGGTGCGGAATGCGTCAATCAATGCCTGCTTCGGGAGGCCGTTCTCGAAGCCGCGATTGCGACGGAGCATTTCGAGGAATTGATCGAGGCCGGCCGCCGCATCACCTTCGATCAGGTTGTGCGCGCCGAGCAGGTGGCGCGCATGCAGGTCATCGGGATTCGCAGCAATCGCGGCTTCCAGCACGGCGCTCGGCGGCGCTTCCTTGAGCAAGGCGATGAAGCGCAGATGCGCATGCGCGCGAATCGCGCGGTCGTCGGCTGCGAGGTTTGCGGGCAGGGCGTCGATGAGTTGTTCGGCTTCATGTGCCGCGCCGGTTTTCAGCAACGCGAGTGCGAGGTCGAGTTTCAGCGCATCGTTCTCCGGCGCGGCCGCGACCGCTGCGCGCAGGCGCACGACATCGGCATGCGGATCGATGGGTGCCTCGGTTTCAGGTGGTGAGTCTTCTTCGACTTTCTCCGCGGGCTCGATGCCATGCTGCTTGAGGAATGCGCGCAACTGCGCTTCGGGCACCGCGCCCGGAAACCCATCCACGGGCTGGCCGTTCTTGACGAGGATGACGGTCGGGATCGAACGGATCTGGAACGCTGCGCCGATTTCCTGTTCCTTGTCGACATCGACCTTCGCCAGCCGGAACGCACCGTTGTAATCGGCGGCGAGCTTTTCGAGGATCGGTCCCAGCGTCTTGCACGGCCCGCACCACGGCGCCCAGAAATCGATGAGTACCGGCACGGTCAATGAGGCTTGCAGCACATCGGCTTCAAAGGCAGCGGTGGTGGCGTCGAAGACGTGTGGATTGGCGGCGATGTCAGTCATTGCAAGCTCTAGCAAGAAGGATCAGTTGGATTTGGGTGCGGAAAACATCGATGCAAGAGGGATGCGGAATGTCTACATCGGGTGGTCAGGCCCATGGATTGTCAGCAGGCGCACACCGCTGCCGTCCGCATGTCGCAAGCCGTGGAAATCCAGATCCAGGTCGACGATGCGATCGATGATACTGGCGTCCGAGCCGGGGAAGACACCACAGGCGCGGTTGCGGCCTTCGAATTTGCTCAGATACATGCCGATGTCGGCAAGGTTGAGGATCTGGTCGCGGTTCAAGCGTTGCCCGGCATGTGCGGACGACCACGGTATCGGCGCGAAACCGAGCGAACAGGTCACCATCAGTGCCTGTCCTGTCGGCAACTGGATCGGGGCCGAGCCGATGGCCGCGAGCAATCGCTGCGCGAGTTCTGCGGAAACGGTTTCGCCGCGGCCTCGGCCAATGACGAGGAATTCCTCGCCGCCCCAGCGCACGGCGACATCGCTCGCGCGCAAGCTCGCGCGGATACGGCGTGCGATTTCGATCAGCACCACGTCGCCGGCTTCATGGCCGTAGCGGTCGTTGATCAACTTGAAGTGATCCAGATCCATCAGGAAAAACGTGAATCCGTCCGGCTCCGGATCGCGTCGATGCTCGGGGCGATCCTCGGTCCGGGCCGATGGATCATGATCAAGGTGGATGTCGAGATAGCGCCGGTTGCGCAGACCGGTCAGCGCATCGGTCAGCGACGATTCGGTCAGTTCGCGATTCATCGCCTGCAATTGTTCCTTCTGGTCCTCGATCAGGCGATTGCGTTGTTCCAGTGCAACCCGGCTTTCCAGAAGCGCCTGGAACGAGGCTTCGCGCTCGCGCGAGGACTGGCAGGAACGCGCGTGATAGCGCACCCGCGCGATCAACTCGAGCGCGCTCGGCAGTTTGACGACGTAATCGTTCGCGCCGCGCCGGAACGCCTCGACCTTGGTGGCGGGATCTTCCGCGGCCGACAGCATGACCACCGAGACGTCGGTCAGCACCGGATGCGCGCGGATCAAACTCAGCAATTCCAGGCCGTCGAGCGGCTCCATGTTGAAATCGAGCAGCACCACGTCGGGTTGAATGCGCAATGCCGCATCCAGCGCGGTCGCCGGATCCGAATGCAGGTGCAATTCGAGTTCGGCCGCATCGGCGAGCATCCCGCGCACGGCTTCGAGGATGATCGGTTGATCGTCGATCACCATGACCCGCAGTGATTTGGACATCATGGGCTGCGTTTCCGGAAGTGCCGCACGAGCGCCGGGCCGATCGCGGACAAAGCCAAGGTCTGGGTGGCCGCGCCGGCTTCAAGCGCCGCGCGCGGCATTCCGTATACCACGCTGCTGGCTTCGTCCTGGGCTACGGTCAGCCAGCCCTTGCGTTGCAGCACGCCCATGCCGGCGACGCCATCACTGCCCATGCCGGTCAGGATGACCGCCGCGCCGGGATTGGCTTGCTGCGCCAGACTGTGGAAGAGTGCATTGATGCTTGGGATGTGCAATTCATCCGCTGCTGCGGACTGCATGCCGAACTGGAATGCGGGGGTCAGCACCAGATGGCCGCCCGATCCGGCGATGTGCACCTTGCCGCGCTCCGGCGCTGCACCGCGCACCGCGAGCGATACCGGGAGTTGGCATTGGCCACGGAGCCATTCGGCCAGGCCTGCGCTGAATTCGCCCTCGATATGCTGCACGATCACCACGCTGGCTTCGAAATCCATCGGCAAGCCGGCCAGTACCTTTGCGAGCGCGAGCGGGCCTCCGGTGGATGCGCCGATCGCCAGAATCGGCGGGTGTTTAGATGCTTGCATCGCTGTTGCCGATGGCGTTGCTCCCGGCGCTTCGCCGACCATGACCGCCAGTCGCTCCATCCGCGTCAGCAGCCGATGCGCACCGAGGATTTCGCCGTTGTCGTCGATGGTCGGCGGTTCAATCAGCCCGAGCGCCCCGTGGCCCATCGCTTCGTAAGCGCCGGCCACGGCATTGGTGGATGCGAGCGCGATGACTGCGGCGCCGCACCGGAGCAATCCGGGAAGGTGTTCGGCCTTGCTGCCGAGCAATTCGAGTTGCACCAGCACGAGTTCCGGCGCGTGCTTGCGGCAATCCCGTTGCAACGAGTCGATATCGGCCGATTGTGCGACCAGATCGAAGCGGCTACTCATCAGGCTGCGCCGCAGCGCTTCGCGCACCAGACGTTCGCGATGGGCGACAACGAGTTTCATGCGGGCGCGTCGCTGTCGCCGATCAGGCCGTGCACGACATCGAGGAAGCCGTGTTCCTGGAAATCGCTTTTGGTCAGGTAGGCATCGGCGCGCACTTCCATGCCGCGCGCACGATCTTCCGGACGATCCCGGTACGACACGATCACCACCGGCAGGCTGCGCAATTTGGGGTCCTGCTTGATCGAGCGAGTCAACTCGATACCGTCCATGCGCGGCATGTCGACATCGGTCACTACCAGATCGCATGGCCAGTCGCGCAGTTTCGACCAGCCGTCCATACCATCGACCGCGACTTCCACGTCGTAGCCGCGTGCACTGAGCAACTGGCGCTCGAGCTCGCGCACGGAAATCGAATCGTCGACGACCAGCACACGCCGCCGCCGTCGCACCGCCTCGGTGCCCTCGGCATCGCGCAAACGAGACAGCTGGCGTTCGCGGTCGAGCGCGCCGTGCATGAGGTCTTCGACATCCAGCATCACCACCGGCGCGCCGTCCGGCAAGATCGCCAGCGCAGCCAGATCTGTCACCCGGCCCAGGCGCGCATCGAGAGGACGCGTCGCGAGGTCGAATTCGCCAAGCACCGCATCCACGACGAAGCCCGCGCGACGGCCTTCCTGAGCAACGACGACAACATCGACATGCTCGCCGCGCAGATGCGATTGACCGAGATCCAGCTGTTCGGCCAGCGGCACCAGGCCGATGTTCTGACCATCCAGCGCCAAGTATTGCATGCCTTGCCGGGCCTGCACGGCGGCGCGCTCCGAGCGCACCAGCCGCTCGATGCGCAACAGCGGGAATGCATAGGCTTCGCCAGCGACGCTGACCACGACCGCGCGCGTGACGGCGCGCGAAATCGGCACCAGCAGGCTGAAACGCGTACCGCTGCCGCGCGTCGAGGACAGACGGACGCTGCCGTCGAGTTCCTTGAGCATCTGCCGCACGACATCCAGGCCGACCCCGCGTCCGCTGATTTCGCTGACAGCATCGCGCGTCGAGAATCCGGCCGCGAACAGCACCTCACCCAATGCCTCCTCATCGAGCTCGGTTGCATCCTGCGCGGCCATGCTGCCGCTCTCGACCAGTTTGGCGCGGATGCGTTCGAAATCGATGCCGGCACCGTCGTCGGCCACTTCGATGGCGAGCATCCCGGCGCGATAGGTCACTCCGACGCGAATGCTTCCTTCCTCAGGTTTGTCCATGCTGCGACGCAGCTCCGGTGTCTCGATGCCGTGATCGACGGCGTTGCGCAGCAGATGGGTCAGTGGCGCATCGAGGCGTTCGAGCACGTCCCGATCGACCGCGACCTGGGCGCCTTCGAGCACTGCGCGCGCGCGTTTGCCCAGTTGTCGGGCGATGTCGCGCACCATGCGCGGATAACCACTGGCGATGTCGCCGAATGGACGCAGGCGGGTCATCGCCGCGTGATGGTAGAGCCGTTCGTTCAAGTCGAAGGATTCGCGCTGGTAGGCGCCGAAATCATCCAGCCAGTTGTTGACCCCGTGACGCGATTCGGACAGCTCATGGCGGATGTGCGCGAGTTGCGCGCCGATGCCGCTCTTGCCGCTGGGTGCGCCGAGCTGGTGGTGCAGGTCGTCGAGCAGCCGCGAGATCGAGCCCATTCTCCGCCGCAACAATTGCTGGCGTTCGCCGAAGGGTTTCAGCCGGCGGTTTTCCACCATTCCGGTACCGGCGAGCGCAATGAGTTTGCCGACATGGCTCGCGCGCACGCGCAGGATCGGATCGGTTTCCTCCACGGCGATGTAGGTGGCCGCATCCATCGTCAGCGCAGGCATCGACGCGGCTTCCACCACACCCGGCACATACGCGCGCAAACGGCCCTTGAGTTCATTCGCGGCAGCGAGCGAAGCGGCCGAGCGATCGTGCCCCAACGCGCGCAAGCGATCGACCGTGCGCAACGCAAGATCGACCAGCGCTTCGCCGATCGGCGGTGGACTGCGCTGCGCGCCGCTCATGCGATCCTCGAGAGCATGCGCCAACGACACCGCCGCTTCGTTGCGAACCGCCCGTGCGGCGCCCTTGATCGAATGCGCCGCGCGCATCAATGGCGCGATCAATTCCAGGCGGTCGGGGTGCTGTTCGAGTTGCAGCAAAACGCGGTCCATGACCGCGCATTTTTCCTCGACTTCGGTAGCGAACAACGCGAGCAGGCGCGGGTCAGCGCTGTCGTCGGCGGCAGCCGGGGAAACTGCTTGGTTTTCGACGAGCGCACGCAGCCGCTCGAAGCCGCCGGCGAGCGCATCGGCGTCGAGGTCGGCGAGCAGTTCCAGTGCATCCAATGCATCCTGCGCACGTTGGGTTTGCTGCTGACGACGGCGGCCATCGCTCCAGATCGGCAGCATCGCCTCGACGAAATCCGGCAACGGCGTTTCGCCCAGCGCGCGGGTTGCGCCGAGGAATGCCTGCAACCGGCGCTGCCATTGCGCGACCGTCGTCGCATCGTCCGCGAGCGCGAGACGATTGCCGAATCCGCGCAACTGCGGCAATAACCGGTGCAGCTCTTCCTGCATCAGCGGCCACAGCGCGCTCACGCGAACAACGCCTGTGCGAGCAAGTGCAACACCGCTTCGTCCTTGAGCATCGCCACATGCCCGGTTTTCAGCGGAAACAAGCCTTCCACGCAATCGCGCAGCGGCTCAGGCAAGGTATCCGGCGGCGGTTCCAGACTGTTGCCTGGGAAGTGCTGCAGGCCGAGCACTTCATTGCAGCGGAACGCCAACAGGCGGGCGCTGCTGTCGCGCACCAGCACCATCCGCACCGATTCGCTGGATTCGCCACGCGCGCCGAGGCCGAGCACTTCATCCAGCGACACGCACAAATGCAGCTCGCCGCGCACATTGACGATACCTTCGAGCCGGCCCGTCGTGCGGTGCGCGAGACGCCGAACGAATTGTTGCGCGGCTACTTCGGCGACCAGCGCGGGCGGCAGGCCCAGCCATTGCTGGCCGAGACGGAACACCAGGGCCGACCTTTGACTTCCTTGCGCTGCGATCCCGGCATGCCATTGTTCGGCTGGGTCGGCTTCCGATGGGCGATCGAACAAGGTGCGTGCCGCGTCGGAGAAGACCTGACAGTTCCGGCAATGCAGGCATTCGACCAGCAACGGACAACTCTGATCGCCGCCGTACACGCCGATGCGCCGCCAGCAATGCTCGAGAGTTCCTTTCATCGGTGCCGAGTTGGCGAGTACTGCGTTCACGCAGGCCTCCCGAGGCGTTTGCGCAGCCGTTCGGAACGCTTGCGCAGATCGCCTGCAAGCTCCGGGCGACCCAGACGCTCGGCCAGCGCAATGCGGTGATCGATCGCAGGGATGTGGTCGCGGTCGAGGAAGCAGACCCTGGCGAATGCTGCGTCGGCCGCGCTCAGATCAGCGCGCGCCGACTCGATCAGGCCGAGCAGGAACAGGGTGTCGATATCCTCCGGATGCCGCCTCAGCAGCAGCTCGCATGCAGTGCGCGCTTCCTCCAGACGCCCGGCATCGGCCAGTTCTTGCGGCGACAACGGCGGCGTCGGCGCAGCGACGGGATCGGCGCGCGGTCGCGGCGGATGTCTTGCAACCGTCGCAGTCACGACCGCCGCGCGTTCGGGCAAACGCGCGGGCGTGTTGCCTGGAGCCGTGCGTGCAGATGGTGCAGGCTCGCGCAGATAGCTCAGCGGACATCCGCCTGCGTAAGGTCGCAGGCCGTAGGCGGCCATGTCGAGCGCGTCGGCCTGTCCCGCGAACAACAAGCCGCGTGGTTCGAGCGCGGCCAGCAGGATTTTCAGCATCTGGGCGCGAGCTTGCGGATGCAGATAGATCAGCAAGTTCCGGCAGAACACCACGTCGAAGCGTTCGGACGCATTGAGCAGCATCGGATCGAGCGCATTGCCGACGCGAAAGCGCGCGCATCGCTTGATGCTGTCCGAGATCGCGAAGCCGCCGGCGCGCGGCTGTATCCAGGTGCCCGGAACGGGTTGCCCGCGCAGGGCATTGTTGCGAAAAACTCCAGTCTGCGCCCGTACGACGGCGCTGCGCGAAATGTCGATGCCGAGCACGTCGATGGCGTCGGCCGGCAACCCGGCTTCGAGCAGGGCGATCACCGCCGAATACGCTTCTTCGCCGCTCGCGCACGGCAGGCTCAATACCCGCAATGGCCGACGGTCGCGATGCTCGCGCGCGTAGCGGATCAGGTCGGCGTACTGATCGCCGGCGCGGAAGAACCACGACTCCGGCACCACGAAGCGCTCGACGATGTCGAAAAACAGGTCGGGTTGCAGCACTGCTTTTGCGTACAGAGCTTCGTCATCGATGACCCCGAGCGCCGCGCGCGATTCCGCGAAAGCATCGTCGATCACGCGCTCGCCGAGCGACCCGGCGTCCAGGCCGATGCGCTGGTGCAGCAGCTTGAGCAACGCCGACCGGCTCATGCCTCGGCCTCGGCAACGAACAGGGCTTCGAGTTCTTCCGGCAACAACGCGGCGGGGTCGAGCAGTTGCGGCAAGTTCGGCTGATCAGCCAGGTGCTCGCTGAGCCACGGTGCATTCGGCAGCCGCAGGCCGGGAATCGTGGCGGCGACCGGTACCAGATCGAGCACGTCCTCGGCCAGCAAGCCGAGCAGGCGCGGGCGGGTGTTGCCGGACAAGGCGACGACCACGATCCGGCTCGAGCGCAATGGCCGGCAGTCGCGCCCGAGCAGCAATCGGCACAGATCCACCACCGGCGTGAGCGTGCCGCGAAATGGCAGCAAGCCGATCACGCTTGCCGGCGCGAGGGCGAGCGGGCGCAAGGCGCGGCGCGGCAGCACTTCGACGACTGCAGCCGTCGGCAGCGCCAGTCGCAGTTCGCCGGCACGGAAGGCGAGGGCGAGCATCGCCGGACCCGCGCTCAGCTACCGACGTTGAATTGCGCGATTTCCTGCTTCAACACCGACACCGCATCGCGCAAGCTTTCGGTGGCGCTGTTGAATTCGCGCAACGACACCGAGGTCTGCCGCGCGCCGTCGATCATCTGGCCCATCGCATCGCCGATCTGACTCGCGCCCTGCGACTGGCTGCGCATGCCGTGGTTGACCGCGTCGAAACGTTCGGAAAGTGTTTTCACCTGGGTGATGATCTGTCCGAACTGGCCGCCGACGCGCTCGACATTGCCGACGCCGCTCTTCACTTCCTCGGCGAAGCGGTCGATCTCCATCACGCCTGCGGACACCGCCGTCTGCATCTGCTTGACCATCTGCTCGATGTCCAGCGTCGCGACCGCGGTCTGATCCGCAAGACGCCTGATTTCGCGCGCGAGGACGAGGAATCCGAGGCCTTGTTCGCCGGCTTTTTCAGCTTCGATCGCGGCATTGATCGACAGCAGGTTGGTCTGATCGGCAACCTTCGAGATGGTTGTGACCACGCCCGTGATCTCTGCGGCTTCCTCGCGGATCGCAGCCAGCCGCGCCGCCATGGTATTGGCCGCGCCCGCAAGGCGTTCCATGGTGTTGTCCAGGTTGCGCAGGCCGGCTTGGCCATCCTCGGCCATGTCGGCGGTCTGGCCGGCGACGAGGTTCACGCCTTCCATCGTGGTCAGCAGCTCGGCGCTGGTCGCGCTGATCTGTTTCACCGCTGCGGCGATCTGGTTGGTCGAGGCGCCGAAGTTCTGCACTGTGGCTTCCTGCTGCCGGCTGGTCGCGGCGAATTCGGTCGCCGTGGTCATGAGTTCGACGGAGGCCTGTTTCGCGCGCGTGACCAGGCCGCGCAGGCTCAGCGTCATCTTGTGGATCGCCTTGAGCAAATGCCCGGCTTCGTCGTCGCGATCGGTCGTCGGGACTTCGGTGGCCAGATCCCCGGATGCGACCCGGTTGGCGATCTCCGAAGCCATCTTGATGCGCCCGGAAAGATCGCGTGCGGTGCGTTGCGCATACACGGCCATGAAGCCGACCACGAGCAGGATCGCAATTGCCAAGGCTATCAGCAGCCGGGTTTGATTCGCGATCACGGTTTCGGATTTCGACTCGAAGTCTGCGTTTTGCTGGGTTGCGATCTTGACGACCTGGTCGATCGCGAGCCGGTGCGCCTCATAGCGCTGATTCATTTGCGCGAGGATGGCCTTGGCGCGTTCCCGGTCGCCCGCGCGTATAGCAGGCACGAATTGCTCGTCGCGCAACTGGAAGAACTGCATCGCGCTGCGGTACGCGGTGACCGTCATCAAATCCTTCATCGAATTCTGCGGCAATGCGCGCCGCCAGAATTCCTGCCTGCTTTCGTAGTCCACGCGCAGACGATCACCGCGTTCGATGAGTTCGCTGATCCTGCTCGGGTCGGTTTCGTCGTTGAGCTGACGTGCGACCAGATACGCCTCGATGATGTATTCCGGTGGCGGCAGAATGTCGGCGATCAAGTCCTTGCCGGAGACGATCTGTTCGTAGATCTTGCCCTGCACCCGCACCTGGTCGATCGTGTACCACGTGGTCCCGCCGAAGATCAGGAACAGTCCGGCGAACACCGCGACGAGCAAGGTCATGCGACCGGCGAGATGCGACTTGCCCATACAACCCCCTGAGTTGGCGACCCGATTACAACACAGCAGATCGGCAGCCGGTAGCACCGAAGGGAACCCGCCCGCGCCGCAACACGACCGAATAGGGTGCCAATTCTCCGCGCTGATCAATAACCTTGGAGTTCGTCGCTCTGCGCCTGGATCGGTGTTGGTATTGCGGCGGCTTGCGCGACTGGTAGAACCGCTGCGCCATCACGCTTGTACACCGTGCCCGCCTTCATCACGAAGCCGACTTTCTTCAACAATGAAATATCGTCGAGCGGATTGCCGGGAACGGCGATGACATCCGCGAACTTGCCGGCGTCGATGCTGCCCAGGTCCTTGTCGTGCCTGAGCAGTTTTGCAGCGTGCGTGGTCGCGGCCTGGATCGCGAACAGGGGCGGCATTCCAGCCTTGACCATCAACTCGAATTCGTGCGCGTTCTGGCCGTGTGGATACACCGCCGCGTCGGTGCCGAACGCGATCGGCACGCCGGCGCGATAAGCCTTGCCTGCCGTCGCCGAAATAACCGGGCCGACCATCGCCGCTTTCGCGGCAATCTGCGTCGGATAGTAGCCGGGCACTTTCGCTTTCTCTCCTACAAACTCGCCGGCGATGATCGTCGGCACCAGCCAGGTGCCATGCTCCTTCATCAGTTTCATGTCCTCGTCATTCATGAAGGTGCCGTGCTCGATCGAATCCACCCCTCCGATCACCGCGCGACGAATCGCCTCAGCGCCGTGCGCGTGCGCGGCGACGGTAAATCCGTAATCATGCGCGGCAGCGACGACCGCCTTGATTTCCTCGATCGTCATCTGCGCGTTGTCCACGCTCGCGCTCTCATCGAGCACGCCGCCGGGCGGCATGATCTTGATCAGGTCGGCGCCGTCCTTGTAATGCTGACGCACGGCCTTCAAGGCATCTTCGGGGCTGTTGATGATGCCGCTCCGCGGGCCTGGGTCGCCCATCAGGTCGGCGCGATAGGCATCGGTAGCATCGGCATGCCCGCCGGTGGAACCAATCGCCATGCCGGCGCTGTAGATGCGCGGTCCCGGCACGATGTCGGCGTTGATCGCATTGCGCAGCGCGATGGATTCGTTGGCGCGGTCGGCGACGTTGCGCACGGTGGTGAAGCCGGCCATCAGCGTGCGCCGCGCATACACAGTGGAACGGATCGCGTAGTCGGCGATGTTCAAGCGGAACTGGTCGCTGTACTGGGTCGGACTGGTTTCCTGGGTCAGATGCACGTGGCTGTCGATCAGGCCGGGCAGGCAGGTATTGCCGGCGGGAATGTCGATCACGGTCGCGCCCGGGCGATCCGCGCGGCCAGCCACGACTTCGCTGATGCGCTGGCCATCGATCACCACCGTCGTCGCACCCAGCATTTTGCCGGCGACTGTATCGAGCAGGGCCGGGCAGTGCAGCACGGTCTTCGTTGGTGCTGCGCCTGCTGCGGCTGTCTGCGCCGAAGACTGCGCTGCGGCAAGCGCTGCGATTGCGGTGGTCAGCGCAAGGGCAAGTGCGTGCGTGCGATTCGGCATGGTCGGTCTCCGATGAAGTCGCCCTCAGCATAGCAAGTGCGCCGCGACGACCGCTCACGGCGGTGCAGCGCGGATCGCTCGATTTTTACGCGATCTTTATGTCTTGGCACGCAATTCCTACGACTTCGATATGCGTCGTTTCCCATAGTGGCCGCATCGTCACTCATGGGCCGTTGCCATGGATCTTGTCTATCTCGCGTTGATCGCCGCACTCGCCCTGGGCACGGCGGGCTACCTGTGGCTGTGCGACAGCCTCGGAGACGGCCGATGAACATCCTCTACGTGCTCGCGGGTCTCGCTTCGGTCGCGCTGAGCATCTACTTGCTTGCCGCGTTGCTCAAGCCGGAGTGGTTCGAATGACCGCGAACGCATGGATTCAAATAAGCCTGTACATGATCGTGCTGCTTGCACTGGTCAAGCCGCTCGGCTCTTACATGGCAATGGTCTTCTCGGACGTACCCAATCGCATCACGCGATTCGGCAGAGGCACCGAGAGGATCATCTATCGAATCTGCGGCATCCGCAGCGACGAGGAGATGAACTGGCGCCGTTATTCGCTGGCGATGCTGGTGTTCAACCTGGTCGGCCTGCTCGCGGTGTATGCGCTGCAGCGCACCCAGCAGTGGCACGGGCAAGTGATGAATCCGCAGCATTTCCCCGCGGTGAGTCCCGATTCCTCGTTCAACACTGCGGTCAGCTTCATCACCAACACCAACTGGCAGGGCTACGGCGGCGAGTCGACGATGAGCTACCTGACCCAGATGGTCGGGCTCGGCGTGCAGAACTTCCTGTCGGCCGCGACCGGCATCGCGATCCTGATCGCGTTGATCCGCGGATTCACCCGGCGCAGCGCGAAGACGATCGGCAGCTTCTGGGTCGACATGACGCGCAGCACCTTGTACATCCTGCTGCCGCTGTCGATGGTGCTCGCGCTGGTGTTGGTGACGCAGGGAGTCGTGCAGAACTTCTCGCCCTACAAGGACGTGACGCTGCTGCAACCGACCACGATCACCGAGACTGTCAAGGATACCGCCGGCAATGCGGTCAAGGACGCGCACGGCAAGGACGTCACCAAGCAGACCACCGTGACCACGCAATCCCTGCCGCTCGGTCCGGCCGCATCGCAGATCGCGATCAAGCAGATGGGCACGAATGGCGGCGGCTTCTACAACGTCAATTCCGCGCATCCGTACGAAAATCCGACGCCGCTCAGCAATTTCGTCGAGATGCTGTCGATCCTGCTGATCTCCGGCGCGCTGTGTTACACGTTCGGCGTGATGGTCGGAGACCGCAGGCAGGGCTGGACCCTGCTGGCGGCGATGGTGGTGATCCTGCTCCCGCTGATGGTCGCCTGCACGTACCTCGAGCAGGCCGGCAACCCGGCGTTCACCCACATCGGCGTCGACCAGGTCGCTTCGGCGACCCAGGCCGGCGGCAACATGGAAGGCAAGGAGACCCGTTTCGGCATCGTCAGTTCGACGATCTGGGCGACCACGACCACCGCCGCGTCCAACGGCTCGGTCAACGCGATGCACGACTCCTTCACGCCGCTCGGTGGATTGATTCCGATGTGGCTGATCCAGCTCGGCGAGGTGATCTTCGGCGGCGTCGGATCGGGTCTGTACGGAATGATCGCGTTTGCAGTCGTGGCGGTGTTCATCGCCGGGCTGATGGTCGGACGCACGCCCGAATACCTCGGCAAGAAGATCGAGGCCTACGAAATGAAGATGGCCAGCCTGATCGTGTTGATCCCGTGCGCGCTTGCCGTCGTCGGCACCGCGATTGGCGTGCTCGCCCCGGCAGGAATAGCGGGCATGGAGAATCCGGGAGCGCATGGATTCAGCGAAGTGCTGTACGCGTTGTCATCGGCATCCAACAATAACGGCAGTGCCTTCGGCGGACTTTCTGCGAACACGCCCTTCTACAACAGCCTGCTCGGCATCTGCATGTTCCTGTCACGGTACATGCTCGCGGTCGGAACGCTGGCGATCGCCGGTTCGCTGGCCGCGAAGAAACATGTGCCCGAATCCGCGGGCACCCTACCGACCCACACGCCACTGTTCGTCGTGCTGCTCGCTACGACCGTGATCGTGATCGGCGCATTGACCTTCCTGCCGGCACTGGCCCTGGGCCCGATCGCCGATTACCTCACTGCGACCGGACACTGAATCATGAGCGCAACCACTCGTAGCAGCGCAATGAGCCGCGAACTGATGGTGCCGGCGATTGCCGACGCCTTCCGCAAGCTGTCGCCGCGCGTGCAATTCCGAAACCCGGTCATGTTCGTGGTGTTCATCTGCAGCATCGCGACCACGGTGTTGTGGATACAGGCGCTGCTGGGCCATGGCGAAGCGCCGGCCGGCTTCATCCTCGGGATCGCGATCTGGCTGTGGTTCACTTTGCTGTTCGCGAACTTTGCGGAAGCGATCGCCGAAGGCCGTGGCAAGGCGCAGGCGAATGCGCTGCGCGGAGCCCGTAAGGAAGTGCTCGCGCTCAAGCTCGCCGCGCCGCACCACGATGCCCAGATCACCCACACCACGGCAAGCGAGCTGCGTGCGGGCGATTTCGTGCTCGTCGATGCGAACAACGTGATTCCCGGCGACGGTGAAGTCGTGGAAGGTGCTGCGAGTGTCGACGAGAGCGCGATCACCGGCGAATCAGCACCGGTCGTTCGCGAATCCGGCGGCGACCGCAATTCGGTCACCGGCGGAACGAAAGTTCTTTCCGACTGGATCGTCGTGCGTATCAGCGCCAACCCCGGCGAAAGCTTCCTCGACCGCATGATCGCGATGGTCGAAGGCGCAGCGCGGCGCAAGACGCCGAACGAGATCGCGCTGACCATCCTGCTCGCGAAGTTCACCCTGATCTTCCTGCTCGCCTGCGCGACGCTGTTGCCGTATTCGATCTACAGCGTGCATGCCGCTGGACACGGCACGCCGGTGTCGATCACGGTGCTGGTCGCGCTGCTGGTGTGCCTGATACCGACCACGATCGGTGGATTGCTGTCGGCGATCGGCATTGCCGGCATGGACCGCATGATCCAGGCCAACGTGATCGCGACATCCGGACGCGCGGTGGAAGCTGCGGGCGATGTCGATGTGCTGCTGCTCGACAAGACCGGCACGATCACCCTCGGCAATCGCCATGCGGTTGCGTTCCATCCGGCGCCGGGCGTGAAGCCGGAAGTGCTCGCCGACGCCGCACAACTTGCGTCGCTGCCCGACGAAACCCCGGAAGGCCGCAGTGTCGTCGTGCTGGCGAAAGAGCAATTCGGCCTGCGCGAGCGCGAACTGCACGACGGCGAGATGCAGTTCGTGCCGTTCACTGCGCAGACCCGCATGAGCGGAGTCGACCTCGCTGGCGGCCGCAAGATCCGCAAGGGCGCAATCGATGCGGTCGAGAAATACCTGATCGCGCTCGGAGGTAGCGTACCCGTCGAGCTGCGCCGCGCCGCCGAAGAGGTCGCGCGCAAGGGAGCGACCCCGCTGCTGGTTGCCGATGGACACACCGCGCTGGGCGTGATCGAACTCAAGGACATCGTCAAGGGCGGCATCAAGGAACGCTTTGCCGAACTGCGCCGGATGGGCATCAAGACCATCATGATCACCGGCGACAATCCGCTGACCGCCGCTGCGATCGCCGCCGAGTCTGGTGTCGACGACTTCCTGTCCGAAGCAACGCCGGAAGCCAAGCTCAAGCTGATCCGCGACATCCAGGCCGAAGGTCGCCTCGTCGCGATGTGCGGCGACGGCACCAATGACGCGCCTGCACTCGCCCAGGCCGACGTGGCCGTGGCCATGAACACCGGGACGCAGGCCGCGAAAGAGGCCGGCAACATGGTCGACCTCGATTCCAACCCGACCAAACTCATCGAGATCGTCGAGATCGGCAAGCAGATGCTGATCACGCGCGGATCGCTCACCACGTTCTCGATCGCCAACGACATCGCGAAGTATTTCGCGATCATTCCGGCGGCGTTCGCGACGACCTATCCCGCGCTGAACGCGTTGAACGTGATGCACCTGGCGACGCCGGCCAGCGCGATTCTTTCGGCGGTGATCTTCAATGCGCTGATCATCGTGTTCCTGATCCCGCTCGCGCTCAAGGGCGTCGCCTATCGCGCGCTCGGCGCCGGGGCACTGCTGCGCCGCAATCTCCTGCTCTACGGCGTCGGCGGCATGATCGTCCCGTTCATCGGCATCAAGGCGATCGACATGCTGCTGGTTCTGCTTCACCTGACTTGAGGACATCCATGCGTGCGCATTTGCTTCACGTTGTTGATATCGACAGCCACTGCTTCCCGACCAACGCCGGCGACTTGCCGGCCTCCGCAAACGACACAACGTACGATGTATCTGGTGTTGCCTTGACGACAACGATGTGCACGCTTGCCGACGCGCGCACAGCAGGGTTGAAGCCTGTTTCAAGCGCGATCGCCAAGGCCGACGACGACGCGTACTGGCTGGGCGGCTATGCTGGTATCTGACGACTCACAACTCACCACGGGAACGCATCAATGAAAAACTTCCTGACATCCCCGTCGCGCCGGCGCAGCGACCTTGCGGTTCGGCTGGCCATCGGCATGCAGATCCTTGCGCCCCTTGCTTCCGCTCAACAGGCCCCGAGCCCGGCTACAGCCGAACCAGCAACCCCGTCCGCCATGACGACGCCGGCGATGACTGGCCCGCTGACCGCCAATCCGACCCCGATGACGGTGGACTTGGGGCCGCTCGGAAAGCCCTATTTCACGGGCGTCATCAGTGGACTTGGCTTTACGCAGAACCATGCCGTCCCGGCGGATAGAACCGATCGCATTGATTTGAGCAATGCACAAGTGTTTGTGCAAAAGACCGACGGCGTCTTCCAGTACTTCCTCCAGGTGGGTGACTATTCACTGCCGGCACTGGGTACTGCGTATCTTTCGTCCGGCAAGACGGTCAACTCGTTCTACGGCTCGGTGCCGCAGGCTTACATCAAGATCGTCCCGAGCAGCAATTTCTCGGTGCTCCTCGGCAAACTTCCTACCCTTCTAGGCGCGGAATACACATTCACGTTCGAGAACATGAACATCCAGCGCGGCCTGCTCTGGAACCAGGAAAACGCCGTGAATCGTGGCATTCAGGCCAATTACGCGCATGGCCTGATTGCCGTCGCTGTGTCGTGGAACGATGGCTTCTACTCAGGACACTACAACTGGCTGGTCGGCTCTTTGGCGTACACCTTCAACGCCGCAAACGTGTTGAGTATCGTTGCTGGCGGCAATCTTGGTCAGACCAGCAAGACCAGTCTGGCGACGCCGCTGTTTCAGAACAACCAGGACATCTACAATGTTATCTACACGCACACCACGGGACCGTGGATCGTCCAACCTTATTTGCAGTACACAACGATTCCGACAGCTCCGGAGATTGGTATCGACCGTTCGGCCTCGACCTTCGGCGCCGGGCTGCTCGCCAACTACGCGTTCACCCCGCACATGAGCCTGGCCGGTCGCGTCGAATATATCGGCAGCAGCGGCAACGCCGACGATGGCGCGCCTAACTTGATGTACGGGTCCGGCAGCAAAGCGTGGTCGATGACGTTGACCCCGACTTATCAAAACCAACGCTTCTTCGCGCGTGGCGAGCTTTCCTACACGAAAGCCAGCAGTGTCGTGGCGGGAGCTGCATTCGGTCGTGATGGAACGCACTCCGCACAAACGCGCCTGCTAATGGAAGTGGGGTTGTTGTTTTGAGCTTCTCAAGACCGCAAGTCGTATTTTACCGACACGAGCACTATGAGCGTATCGGAGCTTTCGTCATGTTGTTGGTCACCTTCTGAGCGGAGTGTATCTCGTGGGTAAATTGCTGCGTCAATCGCTGATGATGCTGGTGCTGATGACCTTGATCACCGGCTTCGCCTACCCCTTGGTGGTCACGGGAATTGCGCAGGCGGTGTTTCCGCACCAGGCGAACGGTAGCGTGATCGAACGTCAGGGCAAGGCCCTGGGCTCCGAGTTGATCGGACAGCCGTTCGACCAGCCCGGTTACTTCTGGAGCAGGCCGTCGGCGACCTCACCCCAGGCGTACAACGCCGGAGCGTCCTACGCCTCGAATCTCGGCACCAGCAATCCGGCGTTGACCGATGCCGTGAAGCAGCGCATCAATGCGCTGCACGCGGCCGATCCCGGCAATAGCGCGGCGATCCCGGTCGACCTGATCACCGCATCCGGAAGTGGCCTGGATCCCCAGATATCGCCAGCTGCAGCGCAGTATCAGGTCGTTCGCGTGGCGCGAGAGCGCCATCTCGACATGGCGCAAGTGCAGGCGATGGTCGATCGGGCGACCGAAGGACGTTTCCTGGGAATGCTCGGCGAGGCGCGCGTCAACGTCCTGCAACTCAATCTGATGCTCGACAAGCGCTGGTAATGCACGCGCGCCAATCGGCATCATGATGTGATGTCCGCACGCATGCCCGGCAGCCGATCCGAAGAGCGCCCCGATCCGGACGCGCTGCTAGCGCGCGTGCAGGGAGACGAGGCGCGCGCACGACGCGGTCGCTTGAAGATTTTCTTCGGCGCCTCGGCGGGCGTCGGCAAGTCCTACGCGATGCTCGAAGCCGCACGCAAGCAAGCGTCGGCTGGCGTCGATGTCGTCGTTGGCTATATCGAACTGCATGGCCGCCCGGAAACCGAAGCCCTGCTGCAAGGCCTGGAAATATTGCCCGCGCAACGCATCGTGCATCGTGGCATCAGCCTGCGCGAGTTCGATCTGGACGTGGCGCTCGTGCGCAAGCCGAGCCTGATCGTCGTCGACGAGCTCGCGCACTCCAATGTCCCCGGCGCGCGCCACCCCAAGCGCTGGCAGGACGTCGAAGAGTTGCTCCAGGGTGGGATCGACGTCTATGCGACGATCAACGTGCAGCACCTGGAGAGCCTCAATGACGTGGTCGCGCAGATCACCGGCGCGCACGTGCGCGAGACGATTCCGGATGGAGTGTTCGACAATGCGGACGAAGTAGAGCTGATCGACCTGCCGCCGGACGATCTGCTCGAACGACTTCGCGAAGGAAAAGTCTACGGCGGCGAGAAGACCGAGCAAGCGCTGCAGCAATTCTTCCGGAAGGGGAATCTCATTGCGCTGCGCCAGCTCGCATTGCGCGCGACCGCCGACCGCGTTGATGCGGCGATGCGCGAATACCGTGAACGCCATGCGATCGCCAACCCATGGGTCGCGGGCGAACGCCTGCTGGTGTGCGTCGGGCCGGATGCGCTTTCCGAACGTGTCGTGCGCGCTGCGCGCAGACTCTCGCTCGCGCACCATGCGCAGTGGCTGGCCGTGTACGTCGAAACCCCGTCGTTGCAGCGTCTGCCGCAGGAAGCACGCGATCGCGTGCTGCAGACGCTTAAGCTCGCTGAGGAACTCGGCGCCGAAACCGCGAACCTCAGCGGCGACAGCGTCGCGATGGAACTCATCGCGCTCGCACGCCACCGCAACATCAGCAAGATCATCGTCGGCAAGCCACTACAGTCGCGATGGCGCGACCGGTTCAAGCGCTCGCTGGTCGACGAGTTGATCCGCGCGAGCGGGCATATCGACGTCTATGTGATCACCGGGGAGATTGGCGAAGTCTCGGTCACGCCGTCGCGGATCCCGACACGTTCCAGCCAATGGCCAGCGTATGCGAAGGGCACAGGCGTGGTCGCGCTGGTGACGGGCGTCTGCGTGCTGTTGTCCGGGCACATCGACAACATCAACCTGATCATGCTGTTCTTGTTGGCGACCGTCGTCACCGCATGGCGGTTCGGTCGTGGGCCATCAGTGCTTGCCACTGTACTCGGCGTGATGTCGTTCGATTTCCTGTTCGTGCCACCGTACTACTCGTTCGGCGTATCGGACACCCAGTACGCGATCACATTCGGCGTGATGCTCGTCATCGGCCTGATCATCAGCGGCCTGACCGCGTTCGGGCGCCGCCAGGCTGCCGTCGCGCGCCACCGCGAGCGCCGTACGCGCGAGCTTTACGATCTCAGCCGCGAACTTGCGGGCAGTCGCCATCTCGATGAGCTCTGCGCGATCGTGTGTCGGCATGTGCTGGCGTCGATGGATTGCAACGCCGTCGTTCTGCTGCCCGATGGCGAAGGGCATATCCAGGACCCGACGAATTTTTGTTCGCGCGGTGAAGTGCGACCGCTTGGTTCCGTGAATCGTTTCCCCGTTCCCGGCAACGAACTCGGCATCGCGCAATATTCTTTCCATCATCAGGTCATGGCCGGGCTCAACACCGGCACGCTCGCGGGCGCGGACTCGATCTACCTGCCGCTGAAAGCCTTGCGGCGTTGCGTCGGGGTGCTCGCGGTGCGGCCGCACGATCTTCGACAACTGCACATTCCCGAGCAGATGCACCTGCTCGAAGCATTCGTGAGCCAGTCGGCGGTGGCGATGGAACGCGTCCAGCTTGCCGAGGCGGCGCAGACGGCCGGTCTCGAAATCGAAACCGAGCGCATGCGTAACGTACTGCTCAGTTCGATCTCGCACGACTTCCGCACGCCGCTCGCGACCATCATTGGCTCGGCATCGACCCTGCTCGAAAGCGATGCCGCGCAACTCGACGACGCGCGCCGCCGGAGCCTGCTGCGTGGATTGCTCGACGAAGCGCAGCGCATGAATCACCTGATGGCGAACCTGCTCGACCTCACTCGTCTGAATTCGGGGAAGGTCGTGCTCAAGCGCGAGCTGGTGTCGATCGAGGAACTCGTCGGTGCCGTGCTTGCACGACCCGACGAGGCGCTCGCGGGACGCGACGTCTCGGTCGATGTCGCTGCCGACCTCCCGCTGGTTCCATGCGATGAAGTGCTGATCGCGCAGGTGCTCGCAAACCTGATCGAGAATGCGATCAAGCACACGCCGAAAGGCACGGCCATCGCGATCAGCGCCAAATCATCCGACGGCAGCATGATCGTGCATGTCCGCGATCATGGCCCAGGCCTGCCGAATGGCGAGGAAGATCGGGTCTTCGAGAAATTCCACCGCGTGCGCACGGAAGAGGCACAGAGCGGTTTCGGGCTCGGCCTGAGCATCTGCAAGTACATCGTCGAAGCGCATGGCGGCCATATCGGCGTGTCCAATAACGCAGACGGTGGTGCCGACTTCCACTTCACGCTGCCGCTGACCAGCGCGGAGCCGAGCACCGCATGAACGCACCGCGCCTGAAACTGCTTGCGATCGAGGACGACGTGCATATCCAGCGTTTCCTCGTCGCGGCGCTGGAGGCGCACGGTTACGAACTGCTCGCGGCGGCGACCGGCGCGGAAGGACTGCATCTGGCGGCGGTGCGGCAACCGGATATCGTGCTGGTCGATCTTGGCTTGCCCGATCGTTCCGGCCTCGAGGTCATCCGCGCGTTGCGCGAGTGGTACAAGGGACCGGTCATCGTGCTGTCGGCGCGCAGCCAGGAATCCGACAAGGTCGCGGCGCTGGACATCGGCGCCGACGATTACGTGACCAAGCCGTTCGGGATCGGCGAATTGCTTGCGCGGTTGCGCGTCGCGCAGCGCCACCAGCTCGAGCGCGGCGGAGAAACACCGTCGGCGACCATCGAGATCGGGAACCTGTCGATCGACCGTGCCGCGCGTCGTGTCCTGCGAGATGGTGCCGACGTCCATCTCACGCCGATCGAATACAAGCTGCTGGTAGCGCTCGCGCAGCATCCGGGCAAGGTGATCACCCATCGGCAACTGCTGCGCGAGGTGTGGGGCGCGGCGCACGTGGAATCGCCGCAATACCTGCGCATCTACATGCGCGCGTTGCGCCGGAAGATCGAGGCTGAACCGGCGCGACCGCAATATCTGTTGACCGAAATCGGCGTCGGATACCGACTGCTGGCGCCGTCTGGCGGATAGGCATGCGCGGCGGGGTTTCGCAGTCCGCAGCGCTGCGCTAGTCTGGGCGGCCTTCCGCGCGCATCACAGAAGACCGCAACCCCCATGCACGACAGCCCCGATCAGACTTCCGGCAAGACCGACTCCAGCACGGTTGAAACCGTAGCGCCAGCCAATGGCTACGATCCGCGCACGGTCGAAGCCGCCGCGCAGGCGTACTGGTCGCGGACGCGCGCGTTCGAGGTCGTCGAGTCCGATCCGCGGCCGAAGTATTACTGCCTGTCGATGCTGCCGTACCCGTCGGGCGCACTGCATGTCGGCCATCTGCGCAATTACACGATCGGCGACGTGATCTCGCGCTTCCAGCGCATGCAGGGCAAGAATGTGCTGCAGCCGCTCGGTTGGGACGCATTCGGATTGCCCGCCGAGAACGCCGCGATCAAGAACAAGACCGCGCCCGCGAAGTGGACTTACGCGAACATCGAGCACATGCGCGGCCAGCTGGCGACGCTCGGTTACGCGATCGACTGGACGCGCGAATTCGCGACCTGCAAGCCCGACTATTACATCCACGAGCAGCGCATGTTCGTGCGCCTGTTCAAGAAGGGCATGGCTTACCGCAAGAATTCGGTGGTGAACTGGGATCCAGTCGACCAGACCGTGCTCGCGAACGAGCAGGTCATCGACGGTCGCGGCTGGCGCACCGGCGCGCTGGTCGAGAAGCGCGAGATCCCGCAGTGGTTCCTGAAGATCACCGCGTACGCGCAGGAGTTGCTGGATGGCCTCGACACGCTTCCGGGCTGGCCGGATTCGGTCAAGACCATGCAGCGCAACTGGATCGGGCGCAGCGAAGGCCTCGACATTTCGTTCGCGATCGAGGACGACGCGCATGGATGCGCAAGTGCCGCGGAAGGCAGGACGCCGGGAGCAGCCGAAGTCGAATCGCTGACGGTATTCACGACGCGTCCGGACACGCTGATGGGCGTGACGTTCCTGTCGATCGCCGCCGAGCATCCGCTCGCTCTGCGCGTGCTGCAGTCCAATCCTGAAGTCGCGGTCTTCGTGGACGAATGCCGCCACGGCGGTACTGCCGAAGCGCAGATCGAGACGCAGGAAAAGAAGGGCGTTTTCACAGGCCTGTATGCGATCCATCCGGTCAGCGGCGAGCGCGTGCCGGTCTGGGTCGCGAACTTCGTGCTGATGGGTTACGGCACCGGCGCAGTGATGGCGGTGCCTGGGCACGACCAGCGCGATTGGGAATTCGCACGGAAGTACGATCTGCCAATCGTGATGGTAGTCGTGCCGAACGAAGTGCGCGATGCGCTCAAGGAAATTTCATCCGATGTCGCGCGCGGCACCGATGCGATGTCCGTGGCGTTCGGAGGCGCGGCAGCGCTGGACGTCTACACGACGGGCGCGGCGGTCGAAGTCGTGCAGGAATTCCAGCGCGGCATCGCCGAGCATGGAGCGTGGACGGAACGCGGCATCTGCGTGAATTCCGGCGATTTCGATGGCATGGATTTCGAGCAGGCCTTCGCGGCGCTCGCGGCGCGACTGGGTGCGGACGGTCGCGGAACGGTGCGGGTGAACTTTCGCTTGCGTGATTGGGGCGTGAGCCGCCAGCGTTACTGGGGTTGCCCGATCCCGATCATCTATTGCGCCAGGTGCGGCGCGGCACCGGTGCCTGAGGACCAGCTGCCGGTCTTGCTGCCGGAAGATGTTGCGTTCATGGGTACCGGATCGCCCATCAAGGCCGATCCGGAATGGCGCAAGACGACTTGTCCGCAATGCGGTGGCGCGGCCGAGCGCGAGACCGACACGTTCGACACCTTCATGGAATCGAGCTGGTACTACGCGCGCTACACGTCGCCCGGCGCGGTCGACATGGTCGATGCGCGTGCGCAGCATTGGTTGCCTGTCGACCAGTACATCGGCGGCATCGAGCACGCGATCCTGCACCTGCTGTATTTCCGCTTCTTCCACAAGTTGATGCGCGACGAGGGCCTGGTGCAGTCGGACGAGCCGGCGACGAATTTGCTCTGCCAGGGCATGGTGATCGCGGAGACGTTCTATCGCGAATCCCCGCAGGAAACTCCGCACGGAGCGGAAGGAATCGGGAACCACGAATGGTTCAATCCCGCCGATGTCGATATCAGGCGCGACGAGAAGGGCCGCATAGTCGGCGCACTGCTCAAGGCCGACGGCAAGCCGGTGGAGATCGGCGGCACCGAGAAAATGTCGAAATCAAAAAATAACGGAGTCGACCCGCAGATCATGGTCGACAAGTACGGCGCAGACACCGTGCGCCTGTTCTCGATGTTCGCTGCGCCGCCGGAGCAATCGCTGGAATGGAACGAGGCCGGCGTCGAAGGCTGCGCGCGGTTCCTGCGCAAGGTCTGGGCGTACGGCGGGAAACTCGCCGCGCAGCTGGCGACACACGGAAGGCCCGGAACGGTCGTCGCTGCGCACCTGGATGCGGCATTGCGTGTGTCGCGCCGCGAGATCCACGAGCACGTCGCCCAAGCCGACTTCGACATGCGCCGGTTGCAGTTCAACACCGTCGTTTCGGCGGCAATGAAGATGTTGAAGGTGCTTGAAGCGCTGGCGACGCAGATGGATGCGAAGGCCACCAGCGACGCCGCGCGCGATCGCCTAGCTGTGCAATACGAGGGCTACTCGAAACTGTTGCGCGTGCTCAATCCGATGACACCGCACCTGTGCCATGCGTTGTGGCAGCAGCTCGGCCACGAGGAACGCCTCGTCGACAGCATGCACTGGCCGGTCGCGGATGCCGAAGCGATACGCCGCGACGTATTGACGCTCGCGGTGCAGGTCAACGGCAAGCTGCGCGGCACGATCGAGGTTGCCATCGACGCGAAACGCGCGGACATCGAATCGGCGGCGCTGCTCGAGCCCAACGTCGCGAAATTCCTCGACGGCCTGACCGTCATGAAGCTGATCGTGGTGCCGGGCAAGATCGTCAACATCGTTGCGACTGCGTGAACGAGTCGCAGTGAGCAAGCCGGTCCCCTATCGTCATCGCGATTCCCGCGATGCCTGCGTCGACATGTTGGCGTGGCCGGCAATCGCTGGATGGCTCGGACGGATTCGCTCGCTGCGGGACTGGCGCGCGCCGTATGATCTGCTGGCAGCCAGCGCCCAAATCCTTGCCGGAACCCGCACATGACCCTGCGTCGTATCACACTGCTGTTCGCCTGCATCTGCACGTTCATGTTGGCTGGTTGCGGCTTCCATCCGCGCGCTGAGCTTGCGCTGCCGATGGATCTCGGCCCGGTCAAGGTGGTCGCGAGCGATCCCTCCAGTCCGCTTGGCGATGCACTGTCGCGGGTTCTCACAAGGGCCGGCGCAAAACCAGCGCTCGCGGGCGATACGAAAGTCGCGACGCTGCAGGTCGTCAGCGAAGCATGGAGCGAACTCCCGCTATCGGTTGATGCGTTTTCCCACGTGCGCGAATACATCATCACCTACGATGTGAAGTTTTCCTTCGTTGCCGCGGACAACACCGATATCAACCCGTTGCAGGAAGCGAAGCTGCAACGGGATTTCACCTACGACGATGCCCACGCGCTCGGCGCGTCGCAAGAGCTCGACACGATCCACGAGGAAATGCAGCGCGACATGGCCGCGACGATCATCCGCCGGATCGGCATCGCGTTGCGGCATTACAAGCCCTGAGCGTGACGATGCGGCAAGAAAACTGATGCAATTCGACGACGAAACCGGTTTCGCGAAGCAGATCGAACGCGCGGGATTGCCGTCTGCGATCCTGATCGCTGGCAAGGAAGAACTGCGCGTGATCGAAGCCGCCGATGCGCTGCGTGCGAAAGCGCGCGCGCATGGATACGAGCGCGATGTATTCGAGACCGAAGGCCGGTTCGACTGGGATACGCTCGCCGCAAGTTTTTCCGAGATGAGCCTGTTCGCACGCTCGCGCCTGCTCGATGTGCGAGCTCCGAGCGGTCGCCTCGGCAAGGATGGCAGTGAGGTTGTCGCCAATTTCTGCAAGTACCCAGCACCTGGCACTACGTTGCTGATCACCTGCATGGACTGGAGCAAGAAGCACGCCGAGCCCGCGTGGGTGAAGGCTGTCGGCAAGGCAGGGCACGTGCTCGCGATGTGGGAGACGCCGCGCCACAAATTTCCCGAATGGCTGCTGCAGCGGATGCGCGCGCGCAATATCGATGCGACCCATGAAGCCGCTGAACTACTGGCCGAACGCGTCGAAGGCAATCTGCTCGCAGCCGCGCAGGAAGTGGACAAACTCGCGCTGCTCGTCGACGGCAAGCAACGCATCGATGCGAAGCAAATGCAGCAACTCGTTGCGGATTCCGCGCGCTTCGATGCATTCAAGCTCATGGATGCGTGCATCGCCGGCGATGCCGCGCGCGCATTGCGCATCCTGCGTGCATTACGCGCCGAGGGCGAGGCGGTGCCCGGTCTGATGGGGCCGATCGTGCAATCGGTACTGCAACTTGCGAGGTTGTCCGCTGAGACGGCGCGCGGCGGCGACCTGCGCGCGGCGATGAATGCGCAGCGCATCTGGGATTCGAAGCAGGCGCAGTTCAAGCGCGCGCTGGAGCGCCACGATGCCGCGCACTGGGAAGCGTTCGCGATCGAGACAGGCCACATCGATCGCATTTCCAAGGGTCGTGCGGCGGGCGACGCATGGGTTGCGCTCGAACGCTTGCTGGCGGCGATCGCATCGCCTCGCGCGCGAAAACTGCTGAGCGCCTGATCGCTGTGATTCGCATCCTCTACGGGGGCACCTTCGACCCCGTGCACGACGGCCATCTCGCGGTCGCGGATGCGGGATCGGCATTGTTCGATGCGGATGTGTTCCTGCTGCCGTCGGCCGATCCGCCGCATCGCGCGCTGCCGGGCGCGAGCGCGGAGCAGCGCGCTGCAATGCTGGATCTCGCAATCGCCGGGCATCCACGCTTGCACGTCGATCGACGCGAACTGCAAAGGGCCGGGCCGTCGTATTCGGTCGATACCTTGCGCGAAGTGCGCGCCGAAATCGGCCAGAACGCACCACTAGCCTGGCTGCTCGGCGCCGATGCATTCCGCGACCTGCAGCATTGGCACCAATGGCGCGAATTGTTCGCCCTCGCGCACCTGATCGTCGCGGTGCGTCCCGGACATACGCTGGATGCGCTGGATCCCGAATTGGAGGCCGAGGTCACTCCGCGCTGGGTCGTCCATCATGCCCAACTCGAGCATGTTGCGAATGGATTGGCGTTTCCGCTGGTTTTCTCACCGCGAACCGAAGCCGCCAGCGGCGTACGCCAGCGCATTGCGGAAGGCTTGGCATGGGAAAACGAGGTGCCGCCGGCAGTCGCAGCCTATATCCGCGCGCACGGGCTCTACGCCGGCTGAAACACTCGCATCGCGAGCATGATTTATACTGGCGACGCGCCCTTTCGCGCTTTCCGAGTCCAGCACTTGACCGCCCAGGCTTTCGTCATCAAGACCCGCATGCCCGAACCGCCGCCGTCGCCCGAGGCTCTTCTCGTCGAGGTGCGCGCGGCGCTTGAAGAAATGAAAGCCAAGGACAGCATCGAAATCGACGTGCGTGGCAAGACCAGCATTGCCGATTTCATGGTCGTCACCTCCGGCACTTCAACCCGCCACGTCAAGTCCATCGCCGACGAAGTCGTCAAGTACGCCAAGAAAACCGGCGTGATGCCGCTCGGCGTGGAAGGCGAGCGCGAGGCGGAATGGGTGCTCGTCGACCTCGGCGACGTGATCGTCCATGTGATGCTGCCGCGCGTGCGCGAGTTCTACGCGCTCGAGCGTTTATGGACGGTCGGCGACCAGCCGCCGGATCGCGGTGACTACGACGGCGGTGCCAACACCGGACAGTAATGATTGGTGCGTGATTCCGGGCGTGCTGCGCCAAGCAACCGACAACGGATCGAGGAATGCATGCAGCGCGACATGATCACCAGCGCTTTCGATTTGCCCGGCCAGCGCATCGTCAAGAGCCTAGGCATCTCGCGCGGCATCATCGTGCGTTCGCGTTCGATCGTCGGCAACTTCCTCGGCGGCCTGCAGTCGCTGTTTGGCGGCAATATCACGATCTATACGCAACTGTGCGAGCAGGCGCGCATGGAAGCCTTCGACCTGATGTGCCGCGAAGCGCACAGGATGGGCGCGAATGCGATCATCGCGATGCGCTACGACGCCACCGAAGTAATGGCCGGCCTGACCGAAGTACTCTGCTACGGCACGGCCGTGCGCGTGGAGCCAGACGGATCGCAGTGAAAGCGCGCCTGATCGCGGTCGGCGAACGCGCGCCCGACTGGGTCGCGGCCGGCTATGCCGATTATGCAAAACGCCTGTCGCACTGGCTGCCGCTGGAGCTTGTCGAGATAACTCCCGGATTGCGAGGCAAGAACCGCGATGCCGTGCGTGCGACCAGCGATGAAGGTGCGCGCGTCATCGCCGCGTTGCCGAAATCCGCGCATGTCATCGCGCTCGATGGCGGCGGGAAAATGTTCTCGTCCGCGCAGCTTGCCCAACGGATGGAACATTGGCGCGGGCAGGGCCGCGATCTCGCCTTCCTGATCGGCGGCCCCGAAGGACATGCATCCGAAGTCCTTGCTGCAGCGCACGAACTATGGTCGATTGGTCCTCTGACCTTGCCGCACATGATCGTGCGACTCGTCGTCGCCGAACAGTTGTATCGCGCGGCGAGCCTGCTCGTGAATCACCCGTATCATCGTGCCTAGACCACGGGTTATTCGACAGGGGATTCTGATGAACGTGACTCCATTTTTCCATGTTGATCTTGCGACGATCCTCAATCTCGTTTCAACGATCGCGATCGTCGGCGCGCTGATCTTCACCGCGTTGCAGGTACGTCAGGGCAATCGTTCGCAGCGCGACCAAGCGGCACTCGCAATGATGAAAACCGTCATGCGCGATACCTTGACCCAGTCCCTGGAACTCCTGAGCGATCTACCCGCAAACACACCGCTTGCGGAAATCGAGAAGGCAGGTGCGGAGACGCGGCGCGCCCTGCTTGAGTTCGGCGTCGGGCTGGAATCGATCGGCTACATGGCGTTCCGGCGCATGCTGCCGCTGGACACGGTGGACGAACTCATGGGCGGCCTGACGCAGATGTACTGGTCGCGCGCGAAAGCCTGGGCGGAAAACGAACGTACGCGCACCGACAATCCGAAATTCTTCGAATGGTGCGAATGGCTCGCTGATCGCATCGGCGACCGCCGGCGCATGCAGCGCGGACACCTGCCCGCGCACACGCAACACGCGCCTTGGCGCGAGTAATTACTTCAGTCGCAACGTCGCCTCGTCGAACAACGGCGTGTCCTGGCCGACGCGCACGAACAGCACCTTCGCCACGCCGCTCGCGGGTTGCGCCTCGAAATACTGGATGCCATCCGGATCATCGCCCCAGGCGCCGCACGCAGCCTCGGGAACGTCGTTCGGATCGGCCTTGGCCTTGAGCGCCTTGGCGAGCGCGGCATTCGGCAGGAAGGTATAGCGCCTGATGGAAGCCTGGTTCGCGCCAGCCGGAATCTTGCCTTCACCCTTGTAAGGCGCAAGCACGCATTGCGCAGCGACCTTCTTGTCGGTACGGGCCGCAAACACGCGCTGGATGCCGTGCTCTGGCGTTTCCGCCGGCAACAGGTCGAGGATCGCAATCACCAGCTCCGGCGCGCCGGCACTATCCGAATAACGCTGCTTGAGCGAGTGGTCGCCGGCAATGAAATCGATCTTGCGCTTGCCGAAATCGCAGCGTTGCACCCACGCGTCGAGGTCGAGCTTCGCATCCGAAAACTTTTCCCACTTGCAGCCTTTCTCGGCTGGTCGTGATGGAGT
>JBBRQI010000015.1:0-76459 GCA_038226665.1 Lysobacterales bacterium
CAAAGCATCCGCACCAGTGATGTGCGCGCATCACTGCGTGCGTCGCCGCGCCCGATCGGCCATGCAGGCAACGACGACTGGACGCAGCGGTTGACCGCATGGACGCGCGCCGCGCTCGCATCCGGCGGAACCGACGTGCACGCGCGTGCCAAGCGCGATTTCGATCAAGCGCTGTTGAACGCTGCCCTCGAACACACCGGCGGCCATCGCCAGCAGGCCGCCGAACTGCTCGGCCTCGGCCGCAACACGCTGACCCGCAAGCTTGGTCGCAAGCACGATCCCACCGCCGACTGAAACATGCACGCGTCAGCGTCGACGCATCGCGCTAGGATGCGAGCCTCCACCCTTCGGGAGATCAAGATGTTGCGATCATCCTTTCATCTGGCCAATTGGGCTGCATTGACGTGCGCGATCGCACTGAACGCCACCGGCTGCGCCAGCGTGAAACAAAAGCTGACACCGAAACCACGCGAAGCTGTACTTGCGCCGACCGTCGGCAACAGCGCCAAGGGGACACTGACGATTACTGCGGTTGCCGATGGTGTGCATCTCCAGGGACGGCTGACCGGGTTGCCGCCAGGCAGTACGCATGGCTTGCATATCCATGAACATGGTGATTGCAGTGCATTCGATGCGAGCAGCGCCGGCGAGCATTTCAATCCGACCGGCGTCGAGCACGGCGATCCGGTCGGCATGATCCACCATGCCGGGGACATCGCCAACCAGATCGCCGATGCGCAGGGCGTGATCGACGTGGACGCGACCGTGCATGGCGTGTCGCTTGATACCGGCACGGCGGATGACGTGATCGGCCGCGCGCTGATCCTGCACCGCGATCCCGATGACTACGCCAGCCAGCCGTCCGGTAATTCCGGTCCGCGCATTGCTTGCGGCGTGATCCTCAAGAAACCATGATCGCGGCGCGTGATCCTCAAGAAGCCACGATCGCATCGAGCAGGACGCAAGCGCCGCTGCACATTCGCGAAGCGCGCGCGGACGATGGCGCACGGCTCGCCGCTTGGGCGATCGCGATGGCATGGGAAACCGAGCACAAGGCACTCGATGCGGATGTCGTCGCGCGTGGCGTGCGTGCGGTGTTCGATCAGCCTGCGCGCGGCCGCTACTTCATCGCCGAATCAGCGAATGATGATGGCCTCGAAGCCGTCGGGACCTTGATGCTGACCCACGAATGGAGCGACTGGCGCTGCGGCGACTGGTGGTGGATCCAGAGTGTGTACGTCGCGCCCGAACATCGCCGTCGTGGCGTGTATCGCGCGCTGTACGCGCATGTGCATGCGCTCGCGCACGACGCGCCAGACGTGTGCGGATTGCGGTTGTATGTCGAGCGTGGGAATGCGAATGCACAGCGGACGTATGCATCGCTGGGGATGCGGGATGCGGGGTATGCGATGTTCGAGGATGAGTTCGTGCGGCGGTGAGTGCTGCCATCCATACTCGGGCTCACAATAAGGGATTTTTAGCTGCTTCGCATCGAGCTGAAGGCTTTCTTCTGCGCTCATTGCGAAGCTAAGCGGCAGCGTGGGCCGCAACGCCTGATTGCACCGGAAGCTCCATCCCGCACGATCCACTTGAGCGCGGGATTAGGCCCGAGACGGCTAGATTTGGTGAGATGCTCATTACTGACCAGTTAGCACTTGCTCAGCCGCCGCTGGCATATGATCGTATGTGGCCATCTGTTGCGAATGTCGCGCCAAATATTGGCAGACCTGATCGGGTGAAACTCGCAAGTCTGATGCCAAAGCAGACATCAATTGATCCTCGAGTTGGCTAGCTTGAGGTTGAATCATTTGCCAAAAGACCTCGGGATCGCGCTGTGACCTAACGAAAATTGATTCAGCTTTGGATAGTACAGCTCGGTGGGCTGCAGTGAATGCGGATATGAATCCGCTGATGTCTACTCCGCGCTGTCGGCAGTAGGTGACATGCTGTCGAGTGCGCATGAAATAGAAGCCAAAAAAAGTGTCTGCTGCCAGCTCTTCGCGATTATCTGCGTTACCGGCACTTGCTAGAGTCTGGGCTGATTTCTCCTCAGCGGTTTTTTGCATGACTTTTACTTGAGATAGACCAGGATACTTCCGCGCGTCTTCGCTTTGCCACTTATCGACATACTTCGAAGCAATCTGTTGTCCTTGCTGTACTTGCTCGTCAGCGTATTGCTGCTTCCGGAAATTGCTGTATGTCAGAACTGCCAATACAGCGAGCGCAATGGCTATCGTTGCCTCGGTACTCTTGTTCTTGCTCATTGGGACCTCGTGGCACTTCTGGCCTAACGCCCGAGACAAATGGCGCGCCGAAGGCACGCGCGTTTGATTAAATTTTTAGGCGGCATGTGCCAACCCCAGTTGTTTTTCGATGTCTTTACAGATGGACAGGAATTGCTCATGGTTTTCTGAGGACATCAAATCCGCCCATTCTGCCGACAGTCGTTTAAAAGGGATAAGCTCGTACTGTTCTTTTTGAGCTTCTAGCGAAGTAATTATTGCCGCACGAATCTGAGAACTGATTTCAGCCGGGAGCATGTCTAGCACCATGCGGAGTACCTTCGTCTGCCACACCAACATCTGCTCTATGTTCATGGCACGCATCTTTGTTCGGATTGCCTCGAGCTCTTTTTCGTTCACCAAGTCATCTCCATGCCGCTTAACGACTAATAGACCAACATTCGCGCGACAAGTCTTATCG
The DNA here is from genome assembly GCA_038226665.1 of Lysobacterales bacterium. Taxonomy (GTDB): domain Bacteria; phylum Pseudomonadota; class Gammaproteobacteria; order Xanthomonadales; family Xanthomonadaceae; genus SZAS-103. The sequence goes on from JBBRQI010000015.1 coordinate 2,704, forward strand.
TGCGCTGCCCTATACCACACGGTCAATGCGACTTCACATCGAAAGAATTTCGCGCGGATCTTTTCCGGCCGGGCAATGATCGAACGTCACCGTAATCGTATGCGCGCTTAGCACCGCGGCGATCTGCCGCTGCCTCGCCTCGAAGTGTTCGAACGCGCGCTCGAGCTTGTCTGCATCCTCGCCAGCAGATGCCGGCGCGAAGCCGCCGTTGCGCCAGGCTTCCGAATCCAGCAACGCGATACGCACGCCGCCGTTGGTGTAGCGGGCGAGTGGTTCGGGCGGGGCGTCGAGCCAGGCTTCGGTTTGAGGCGACAGCAGGGCGGCTTCGATCAGCGGCCATAGCGGTGCGAGGCCGGCGTGTTCGTATTGCATCGCCATCAGCGCGGCGAGGTCGTGGATGGTGACGTAGCGTGCGTGTTCGATTAGCGCGCCGAACGCCTGCTGCGCGAAGAGCGCGGTCGCCGCGCCGGCCATGCCGCGATCGATCAACACGTCTTCGAGCGCGTGGCCGACTTGTTCGATGCGCGCGTGCGCATCCGCATCGCCGCGCAGCAGGAATGGAACCAGTCGCAGCGTTCCTTGCGAGTAATCGGCGTCGGGCGCGGGCACGGCTTCGGGTAATTCGCCGTCGCGCGCGCCGAAGGCGAAGATGCGGCCATCATCGTTCGTGCGCTCCGAATGCAATGGCGCGCGCAGTGCGAGCGCATCCAGCGCTGCATGCAACGGCCAGCCGGCGCGCAGCAATTCGACCGGATCGTAATGCGCGCCCAGTACGACCAGGTCGAGCGCCGCCGCTTCCGGCACCAGGATCGCGAGATCACGGGCGATGCCTGCGGCGAGTTCCGCCGCTGCGGCGGGTTCGATCGACGCATGTGCGGCGTGCGCATCCGGGCGCAATTCCAGTGCGAGCGCGCCAAAGCAGGCAGGTTGTGAACTGGTGTGTTGCGAATTCGGCATCGGCATCCCCGTTTGGTGCGATGGTTCGCAGGTCGTACTCTATACGCCTCGCATGTGCGGTGGCATCGATGCGACCGAAACCCGAAACGACTGGAACGCGACAATGAGGGCTGGGCAATGAACGGAGCAGCACGATGAGCCTCGCCGACAAACACACCACCACGCGCCCGGTCGCCATCCTCGGCGGCGTACGCATTCCGTTTTGCCGCAACAACACTGCGTATGCGGATGTCGGCAACCTCGGCATGTCGATCCGCACGCTTGGCGCGTTGGTCGAACGCTACGGGCTGCACGGACAGGTGCTCGGCGAGGTCGCGATGGGTGCGGTGATCAAGCATTCGTCGGACTGGAACCTCGGCCGCGAAGCGGCGCTCTCGTCGGGCCTGTCGCCGCTGACGCCGGGCATCACGATGCAGCGCGCGTGCGGCACCAGCCTCGACACGATCATCACCGTCGCCAACAAGATCGCGCTCGGACAGATCGACGTTGGCATCGGCGGCGGCTCGGATACGACATCCGATGTCCCGATCGCGTATGGAAAAAAACTCCGCGCACGCATTCTGCAAGCTGCGCGCAGCAAGGCATTCGGCGAGAAGCTGGGTGCGTTTCGCGGTTTCAGGTTGCGCGAGCTGAAACCAGAATTCCCCGGCGTCACCGAGCCGCGTACCGGCAAGTCGATGGGCGAGCACTGCGAGATGATGGCGAAGGAATGGCACATCGCACGCGAATCGCAGGATGAGCTCGCGCTGGCATCGCACAGGAAAGCCGCGGCTGCGTACGAGCGCGGTTTCTACAGCGACCTCGTCGCGAGCTTTCGCGGTGTCGAGCGCGACAACAACCTGCGCGCCGACAGTACGCTGGAAAAGCTCGCCGCGCTGAAACCCGCGTTCGACAAGACATCCGGGCAAGGCACGCTGACCGCGGCGAACTCGACGCCGCTGACCGACGGTGCCGCCGCGTGCCTGCTTGCAAGCGACGACTGGGCGAAGGCGCACCATCACGAGCCGCTCGCGTACTTGCGCGATGCCGAAGTCGCGGCGGTGGATTTCGTGCACGGAGACGGCCTGCTGATGGCGCCGACAATCGCGGTGCCGCGCATGCTCGAACGCAACGGACTCACTTTGCAGGATTTCGATTTTTACGAAATCCATGAAGCCTTCGCAGCGCAGGTGCTGTGCACGCTGCGCGCGTGGGAATCCGAAGATTATTGTCGCGCGAAGCTCGGGCGCGGCGCGCTCGGTAGCATCGATCCGTCGAAGATGAATGTGGTCGGCTCATCGCTCGCGCTTGGCCATCCATTCGCCGCGACCGGCGCACGCATCGTCGCGACTGCCGCGAAGTTGCTCAAGGAAAAGGGTTCAGGCCGAGCGTTGATCTCGATCTGCACGGCGGGCGGCATGGGCGTGGTGGCGATTCTGGAGCGTTGAACACGAATCGCAGCGTGCAGCGAAAGCAATGCTGAGCGCACACCATGCCTGTCGACAGTTCGTCGTCGCTAACCCTGTTCGTCCCAGGATGGCGTTGGCATGTCCAACGCTGCGCTCCATGCAATCGCAGCGGCTTGCCAACCGCCCACTCGCCAAGGATCGAATCATGCAACCGCTTACAGCTCGCTGCGCTTTTCTGGCCGCACTCCTGTTGACTGTCTTGGTCGCCTGCAGCCAGCAGGGATCGAAGGATGCACAAGCACCTCGGGAAGGCGCGGCGCGCACCGAAGCCGCGGCAGCCGATAAGGCCGGCGCCGCCGTGGAATCCCCGCCGCCGGCACCCGCGGCGATGGAGTCGAAGAACGCGTCGCCCGGCGTTGCACAGACCGTGCCCGTCGCCGCGCAACTCACCTCGAGTGCCGTCACCGCGACCGACGCCCAGCGCAAGTTCATCCGCACGGCGCACGCCGATTTCCGGGTCAAGGATGTGTACCGGTCGGCGCTCGCGATCGAGGACATCGTCGCCGCGCACGGCGGCTTCGTGGTCCACAACGATATAGCGGCCGAGACGCAGAGCACGCAGCGTCGCGCGCGCGGCGACGGCAAGCTCGTCGAGCTGACCGAATACGTCACCCGCGGCACAATGGTGGTGCGCGTGCCGAGCGGGAAGACCCAGGCCTTCCTGCTCGCGATCGTCGGCCAGGTCGATTTCCTCGACCATCGCACGTTCGATGCGACCGATGCGCAATTCGACATGTTGCGTCAGCAACTCGTCTGGCAGCGCAGCCAGGAAAGCCAGCAGGACATCGGTCAGGCCGAACAGCAGGGCGGCAAGCTCGATCAGCGCACCGACGCCGTGCAGATGCGCGAACAGGCGAAGGCCGTGCGCGACGAGGCGCTGGTCGCGCAGAAGGAATTCGAAGACAAAGTCGCCTTCAGCACGATCGACTTGTCCCTGTACGAGACGCCGAAGATCCGCATGACCGAGATGGTCGATGCCGAAGCCGAGTTCCAGCGCAACAGCCCGGGCTTCTTCGAGCGGATCGGAAGCTCGTTGCGCAGCGGCTGGTTCGGCCTGCTCGACATCGTGGTCGCGGCGGTTTCGGTGTGGCCTCTGTGGATGCTGGTGCTTGGCTGCATCGCGCTCGTCCGCTACTTCGCGAAGCGGCGTTCCTCGCCATGAATCGCAAGGACCGACGACGCGGATGATCAGGGTTTCGCCTCGCCCCAGAACACCACCCACGTCGCGAAGTCCTCGCTGATGCGGACGAAGTGGTGCGGCGCGTGCGCCGGCACGAACAGGGCATCGCCGATCGCACAGTCGTGCTCGACGCCGTCGATGTCGAGCGCGGCGCTGCCGGCGATCACGATGTAGATCTCGTCGCGCGAATGCGGTCCCTGCGGATCGTGGCCGCGCGGTGCGTACAGCTCAAGTTCGAGACCGCCGCGCGCGAAGGCTTCCACGAAACGCACGCCATCCGGCCAGCGCTCGCTCGCCGGCAACGGCAGGTGCGCGAGGAAGTCCGCGGGGCACAGGCGCATGGTCAGGCGCTCGGCAAACGTGGCACACCGTGCTGGTCGCGTTCCTCGATCACCGAGGAATCGAAGATCCGTTCGCGCAGGCCGCGGCCGGACATCGGCTCGGTCGCTTCACCTCGGGTGGCGTGCAATGCGTTGGCGAAGCACAGACGCGCGTTCGCATCGTCGTTCTGCGCGACGTACACGCTGCCGAGTTCTTCCCATGCATCCGCGCCGCCGCCCTGCGCGATCGCGCGGTGCAGGTAATCCTCGGCCTTGCCCCATTGCTGCTGTTCGCGGGTGAGCCGACCGAGCGTCACTGCGAGCGCGGCGCTGTCCGAATGTCCGTGCAGCCAGCCCTCGGCAGTGAGCAGGCGCGCATTCGGCTGCGTCGCGGCGATGCGGCCCGGCGGAATGCGGCCGAATTGCAGAGCCAGTGCTTCGCTCCACTGGTTCTTCAACGCACTGTCGATTGCCGCTGCGGCAGCGTCTTCCATGCCGAGATCGACCGCACGTTGCGCATAGGCCGAAACGACTTCCGCACGCGCGCGCAACGGTGCGAGCAAGCGATCCCAGTGGTCGGCGAGTGCATTCGCGTCTTCTGATTCGCGCAACGATTGCGCGGCAAGTTCGGCTTCGAACGCGGTGTGATCGTTCAGCGACAACGCCTGCGCGCTCTTGAGCGCACCGAGCGCGCCGTAGGCCTCGCCGGAACGGCGCGTCGCGATCAATGCGCGTGTGCGCAACAACAACGCACGTGGCGACAGCGGTGCTTGCTGCGCGGCGGCATCGAGCATCGCGATCGCATCCTGCGCGCGTCCGCTGGCGAGCAACGCATCCGCGCGCGCGAGTGCAGTTGCGGAGTCGCTGGTTTCAGGGCCGGCAGCTAGGAGGTGTTGATCGAACGCGGCCGCATCGCCACGCGCTTGCGCGGCGTGCGCTGCGCCGAGTCGCGCAGTCAGGCGCATTGCCGGATCGTCAGCGGCAAGGGTGAGCAGTTTTTCCGCACGCGTCCAGCGGCCTTCGTGCAAGGCAAGCAGTCCGCCCGCCATGCGAATGCGCGCCTGTTTGCGCTGACGCCGCTTCCACAGCCGGAACGGCAGGCGCAACAACCACAACGCCAGCCATGCAGTGAGCAATCCAATGGCCAGTATCAGCAGCGCCTTGGTCACCGTGGTGATGTAGGTGGTGCCATCCAGGCTCACGATCACCTGGCCCTGATCGTGTGCGAAACGCTGCCACAGCACTGCGCCGAGCACGGCGAGCACGAGGCACAACAGCAGTCCGCGGAACAGTTTCATGGACGTTTCGTTTGAGTTGTCGTTGCGGCTGTTGGTTTCACGACAGGAGCAGTTGTTGCTGTTAGTGCTGCTGCAGTTGCATTTGCGGGAGCCGTATTCGCAGCATTGGGCATAGACGCTGCGGGAACCGATGGATCGGGTTGCGACTGGCGCAGACGCCGCAATTCGTCGAGCGTGCGGCCGAGTGTCGGCAAGTCGATGCGCAAGGGTGCGTGTTGCAGGTCGGCGAGCAATTGCCGCTGGTGCGTGACGGTTGCGGGCGCATACAGGCGCGGCAGCGACGCATCGATGCGCGTGAGCGCGGCGCGGAATGCGATCGCATCGCGACGTTCGAGTGCCAATCGCGCAAGCGTGATTTCAAGCCGCGTTGCAGTCAGTGCGGCTTCGCGTGCGGCTGGATCGAGCAGGTCCTGTGTTTGCGCGTGGCGCACTTCGACCATGCTGCCAACCACGCGATCGAGCACCGACGTGTGTTCGATGCGCGTCGGTGCTGCGGCAAAGGGCAAGGCGTCGAGGGTTGTCTCGAGCGCATCGAGTTGCCCGGCGATGCCTGCGCGCGGATCGGGCGGCAACGCGCGCAACGCGGCGATTTCCTGCGCAAGCGACTGGCGCAGGTTCAATGCCGACGGATCGGTCGAGCCCGCGAGCGTGGCGTCGGCCAATGCATAGGCATGCAATGCATTGCCCACGTCCGACGACAGGACGAATTGCTGCTCGCCGATGGTCAGCAGCAACTCGGCCTCGTCGAGGCGCAATGCCTGTTCGCCTTGCGCGCGCGGACTGGAAATGCGCGCGACCGATTGTTCGAGCAATGCGGCGCGTTCGCCGACGCCGAGCACTTCGTCGCGCAGCAGTTGGTTGCTCGCGGTGGCGTCGCTCATGCGTTGCGCGAACGCGTGCTGTTCGCGGCGCAGCGCGCTGATCGCGGTGGCAGTATCGCCGATCGACGCATCGTCGGATGTCGCGGCAAGCGGCGTTGATTGCATGTTCGTTCGCCACCACGCGCGCAATTCCCAGCCGCCGAATGCGAGCAGCGCGAGGATCACCAACCACAACAGCGCGCGGCCACGCCCGCGGCGCGGCGGTGCGACGGCGATGGAGTCGGATGAATCATTACTGGCCATGGAGTGACGCGTCGCGTAGGTGCCTGGAATGGATGCTACCGGAAGCCTCGCTGGCTGGCATGCGTGCAGAGCGCGTCCAGCAATGCGCGCGGGGTTGGTGCGTCGGCGCGGATGATGGTCTGAAAGCCTGCGTCGCGCGCAATCGCGAGAAGGCGTTCGCTGCTGACCACCGCAATGCATCGCAGCAATGCCGCGCGTGCGGCATGCGGCAACGCTGCGAGCACGTTGTGTAGCGCTTCGGCGCTGGTCACACAGACTGCGCCGTGCCCGCGTGTATCGAGCAGGCGTTGCGAATGCGCTCGATTCAAACGCGCCGGCATGCGTGCATACACCTCGGCGATTGCGAGCGTCGCGCCATGTTCGCGCAGGTATTGCGCAAGCAGGCCGCGTCCGTCGGGCGCGGTGACGATGCCGATGCGTGCGCCGCGCACTGATGCCAGTTCCGGCAGCGCGAGCAGGCTTTCGGAGGTCGCCAGCGGTGGAACCGTGACTTCGGCGATGCCGGCGCGACGCAACGCGGTGCGCGTCGCTTCGCCAAGCGCGAACACCACCTGTCGCGGCTTTGCGCCCAACGTGCGCATGCGTACGGTAAAACGCACCGCCGCCGGACTGGTGAAGATCACGCGCGCGCATTCCAAAGCAGCGTCCAAAGTAACCTGGGTCGGCGTATCCTCACGCGCCATCAACCGCAATCCGGGCAGACTCAAACCGTCCGCTCCCAACGCCTCGGCGGCGCGCAACAAGCGACGATGCTGGCCGACCGGCCGCAACGACACGACAAACCAATTCGACAACGGCAGGGACGACGGTGGCATCGACGACAGCATCCGGACAGCTTCGCACAACCCAAACGACCCCAGCCATCGCGCAGACCCATGGCGTCGAGGCTGCACTCGCCCACATCGCCGCGCATTGCCGGAAGATGCCGCCGGTCGCAGCGCTTGGCGCGCGTCCGCTGGGCTACGACGGCAAGATGCTGCGCCTCGGCGCGCCGCTCGCAGCCAACGTCAACGACAAGGGCTGCGCGTTTGGCGGCAGCCTGAGCGGGCTGATGACGCTGGCCGGATGGGGATGGGTCACGCTGCGTCTTCGGCTAGAAGGACTCGACGCCGACGTCTATGTCGCCGACAGCCAGGTGAAATACCTGTCGCCGCTGTACGCGGACCTGATCGCCGAGGCGATGCCTGCGGTCGACGAATCGTGGGAGCAATTCATCGACACGTTGCAACGTTACGGGAAGGCGCGCATCGCGATGCAGGCGCGGGTTCCGATGGCGGCGGGCGGTGAGGCTGCCGTACTCACCGGCCGTTTCGTCGCAATGCGCCCGATGCGTTAGTCTGTCGCATCTGCAGACGATCGGAGTCCGGACATGCCCCATCCCAGGTTGCGCGATCTACTGGCATGCCTTGCTTTGGCGTTGTTCGCCGGCTGCGGAATGAAGGCGTTGAAACCAAGTCCTGCGCATGCGCTGGATATGGCTTTTTACGAATACTCGAGCGATGTACGCTGGGGCGATTTCGACGCGGCTTACGATTTTGTCGATCCGAAAACCAAGATCGACCATCCGCTCAGCGATGTCGATCGCGCGCGTTTCAAGCAAATCTCGGTCTCGGCTTACGACGTGGTGTCGCGGGTGGATGGCGAGGGCAAGGTGGATCAGCAAGTCCAACTCGGTATCATCAATCGTAATACCCAGATCCCGCGCAACGTCGTCTTTCACGAGCACTGGCGCTGGGATGCGGAGAAAAAGAAATGGTGGCTGGTGAGCGGATTGCCGGACATCGCGCCGCAGGACTAGCGAGGCCTCGCTGATCGCTGCCTCGCTGATCGTCACTGCGGAGCGTCTATAATCGCGGGCCTGCCGTCGTTAGGATTCCCGTGCCGTCAATCGACCAGTTGCAAACATTCTTCGGCAACCACGTGCTGTTGTGCCTCGGCATCGTGGGCGTCACCATCGCGCTGATCGGCAACGAACTCTCGCGCTTCACCCGCGGCTATCGCGCGATCGGGCCGGCGCAGCTGACTAACCTGATCAACCGCGAGAACGCGCTGGTCGTGGACGTGAGCGCCCCGACCGATTTCGAGAAAGGCCATGTCGTCGGCTCGCGCAACGTGGTGATGAGCCAGTTCGATCCGGAGAACAAGGATCTCGTGAAAGTCCGCGAACTCCCGGTCGCACTGGTCTGCCGCACCGGCACGACCTCGGCGCTCGCGGCCAAACGCTTGGCCAAGGCCGGTTTCAAGCAGGTCTTCTGGCTGGATGGCGGTGTCGCAGCATGGCAGTCGGCCGACCTGCCGGTGGCGCGCGGGCGAGGCGGATAAAGCAGAAGCATCGCTTCGGCCCGCTGAGCGACCGCGCACGGATGCGCGGGCCGGCGCCAAACACCACGGATGGTTGCTTGTCTGGAACTCAAGGGAACAGCCGCCCGACAAGGACCGGCGCGCACCACCATGTACGCTGACTCGCCTCGAAGTTGAACGAAGCAGGTCGCCGCACCATCCCTGCAACATGCCTCTGTGGGATAATCCGCAATTCCCGCAGCCCCTCGATACGTCCCCTTTCCCGGAGTCCGAATTCCATGGCCGATGAAGCCACCAATGGCGCCGCTGGCGCCGAAGCCGCAACGCCCGCGCAGTTCAACGTGCAGAAGATCTACCTGAAGAACGTCTCCTTCGAGGCGCCCAACGCGCCGGCGGTGTTCCAGGAGCAGGCGATCCCGCAGCTCCAACTCAACCTCAACCAGAAGGTTGCGCGTTTCGAGGACGACGTGTACGAGGTCGTGCTCACGATCACGCTCACCTGCACCATCAACGAGAAGACTGCGTATCTCGTCGAGGTCGATCAAGCCGGCGTCTTCGGATTGGCCGGGTTCGATGCCGCCGGAGTGGACATGATGCTCGGCACGCACTGCCCGAACGTGTTGTTCCCCTATGCGCGGCAAGCGATCAGCGAACTCGTCTCGCTCGGCGGTTTCCCGCCATTCCTGCTGCAGCCGTTGAATTTCGATGCGATCTACGCCGATCAGATGCGTCGTCGCATGGAAGACCCGCAGTCCGCGCAGCAGCCCGCGATCGGTAACGCTTAAGCGACATGACGGCCGTGCCGCCACGACTGGCCGTCATCGGTGCGGGTTCGTGGGGTACGGCGCTGGCCGCGCTGGCGGTGCGCAATCACGTGCCCACGATCTTGTGGGCGCGCGATGCCGAACAGGCCGCGACGATCGATTGCGAGCATCGCAATCAGCGCTACCTTCCGGGCATCGTGTTGCCTGAAGGATTGCGTGCAACCGCTGACCTGCATTTCGCGCTGGCCGATTCCGACCTGGTACTTGTGGTTGTACCCAGCCACGCATTTACCGAAACCCTGCACGCGCTCGCGCCGCACCGGCCCAGGCATGCGGGTGTCGCGTGGGCGACGAAGGGCTTCGAGCCGGGTTCCGGGCGCTTCCTGCATGAAGTAGCAGGCGAAGTGCTTGGTGCCGAAGTACCTCTGGCGATCGTCACCGGCCCATCGTTCGCGCGCGAAGTGGCGCAGGGTTTGCCGACTGCGGTGACTGTGCACTCCGAACGTCCGGCGTTTGCGCAGCTCGTCGCCGACACATTGCACGGGCCGACCTTCCGCGCCTACACCGGCAACGACGTGCAAGGCGCCGAACTCGGCGGCGCGATGAAGAATGTGCTCGCGGTGGCGACCGGCGTCGCCGACGGCATGAACCTCGGATTGAACGCGCGCGCAGGTTTGATCACGCGCGGTCTCAACGAGATGCTGCGGCTCAATGCCGCGCTCGGTGGTCGCCCGGAAACTCTGATGGGCCTGGCCGGCCTTGGCGATCTCGTGCTGACCTGCACCGGTGACCTGTCGCGCAACCGCAGGCTTGGACTCGCACTGGGCCGCGGGCAGTCGATCAAGGATGCGGTTGCCGAGATCGGACAAGTCGTCGAATCGGTGGATACGGCGGATGAAGTGATGCGCCTCGCCCGTCGGCTTAGCGTTGAGTTGCCGATCTCCGGGTTGGTGCAACGCGTGCTGCACGAGGAGATCACGCCTGCCGATAGCCTGCGTCTGTTGCTCGCAAGACAGCAGAAGCCCGAATACAGCGGCGATCTTGCTTGATCGATGCTTGCGTTTGAATGAGGTGTGAAAAAGCCCGGCCGTAGCCGGGCTTTTTGGTTTCATCAGAGGTGCTATCAGAAGCTGAATCGCGGGCCCACGAAATAGCTTTCGCCGTTATGCGACACCGTGGCTACGCCAACCAGACCCCAGTTCTTGTCGAACTTGTACTGGCCGCCGAGTTTGCCGAAGAGCTTTTCGCTGTTGTTGTGGCCGAGGTTGTCGTTGTGGCTGTTGGCATAGCCAGCCATCGCCCAGCCTTCGAAATGCGGCGCGAGAGCGCTACGCACGCCGAGTTCGCCACTATAGGCACGAGCATCTCCGCTGCGTCCTTCCAGCGTTGCCTGGCGGTAATCGACATCGGCGACGAAATCGGTTCTGTCGCTGATGGCCGTATGGAAACCGCCACCCAGGTTCCACACATTGGAAATCGCATCTAAATGGTCATGGCTGACGCGGCTGCCGCCGCCGAACACTTGGAAGTTCTGGCCCAATGCGACCGAGCCCGTTCCGCCCCAGCCGTGCGAGTTATGCCCGGAATCGCTGTTGGTGTAATCGTATCCGCCCTGCAGATAGCTGTAGCTCAGGTCGCCCGCCTGGGCGGCGAGCGGGAGAATGGCAGTGGCCAATGCGGCCAGCAGAATGCGCTTCATGTGATACCTCTGGTTATGTCTTGTACCGCTCGATGCGGCTGGCCCACGCTATGCGCTCGCAACTTAGTAGGCCTTAAACCGGAGGTGTACCTGAAGGAACTTATTCGCAATCGCGCGAAACTGCGTTGACAAAGCCGAGTTGCCGCCACGCCTCGAACACGGTGATCGCAACCGCGTTGGACAGGTTCAGGCTGCGGTTTTGCGGGCGCATCGGCAATCGCAGGCGTTGCGTTTCCGGAACTTGCGCGAGCACACCGGCCGGCAGTCCGCGCGTCTCCGGACCGAACAGGAAAGCATCCTCGTTCAGGTAAAGCGGTCTGTCGTAGCGCACGGTTCCGCGCGTCGACAAGGCAAACAGGCGCGCATCCGGAATTGCCGAGAGGCACGCGTTCAGGTCGGCATGCACTCGCAAATCGGTGAACTCGTGGTAGTCGAGGCCGGCACGGCGCAGGCGCGCATCGTCGAGCGTGAAACCTAACGGCTCGATCAAATGCAAGGTCGCGCCGGTATTCGCGCACAATCTGATCACGTTGCCCGTGTTCGGCGGGATTTCGGGTTGGTAGAGGATCACATGCATGGCGCTTACCACGGCATCCGATTGCCTTGATAGTCCACGAACAGGCCGCTGTCTTCGATCTTCAATCCCGAAATGACACGCAGCATCCCTGCCACCGAAGCCATCGGTTCGAGCGGTGCGTCGACGCCGCCCATGTCGGTCTTCACCCAGCCGGGATGGAACGCGATCACGCACACTGAGCTGTTGGCCAATCCGCGCGCGAGCAACACGCTCGCCATGTTCAGCGCAGCCTTGCTGATCGCATAACTTGGTGTGTAGAAACTGTTGGTGCGCGCGATCGAACCAAGCTGCGACGAAATGTTCGCGACAACCGCGTGGTCGCCTTGCGCCAGCAATGGCGCGAGCGACTGGGTGAGCATGAAGGGCCCGACCGTATTGGTCAGCAAACTCGAGGTCAACGCATCGGCAGTAACAGCTCCGAAATGTTCTCCCGGCACCAGCTGGCCCGCGTTGTTGATCAGCAGGTCGATCCCATCGAACACGCGCGCGGCGTGTTCGGAGAACGCCGTGATCGATCCCGCATCGGTCACATCGAGCGGACGCACATGCAGGTGGTCCGGATGTGCAGCAGCAAGCGCATTCAGTGCCTCGGCGCGCTTCGGATCGCGACAGCCTGCCATCACGCGGTCGCCGCGTACGATCAGTTGGCGGGTGAATTCAAACCCGAGTCCACGACTTGCTCCAGTGACGATGATGCGGCGCATGTTCTGCTCCGTAACGGGTTTTCTAGTCTAAGGCACGCTCGCGGCAGTAGCATGGGGACTCCCCGCACAGATCGCGGCGCTGCATCGCTATCTCCGACTCGCCAAAGGTTTTGCCATGATATGTCCCGTTCGGCTGCGCGCCGGCTTGCTTGCCTTGAGCTTTTCCACCGCGCTTGTGCCCATTCCTTTCGCACAGCAGGCAATCGCCGCGGGCGTCGACATTGCATACAGCGAATTCACACTGCCGAACGGCCTGCGCGTGATCGTGCACGAAGACCACAAGGCGCCGATCGTGGCGGTCAATCTCTGGTACCACGTCGGGTCGAAGGACGAGAAACCGGGCAAGACCGGCTTCGCGCATCTGTACGAACATCTGATGTTCGAGGATTCGGAAGATCACAAGGGCAAGTATTTCGATCCGTTCGAGAAGGTCGGCGCGACCGACCAGAACGGCACCACCAACGACGATCGCACCAACTTCTTCGAGAACGTGCCGACCACGGCGCTCGACATGGCGTTGTGGATGGAATCCGATCGCATGGGGCACCTGCTAGGCGGGGTCACCCAGGCGACGCTCGACCAGCAGCGCGGCGTGGTGCAGAACGAGAAACGCGGCGATGAAAACCAGCCTTACGGCCGCGTGGACGATGCGATGCAGGCCGCGATGTACCCGGCCGCGCATCCGTACCACCACACCACGCTCGGCTCGATGGCCGACCTTGATCACGCCTCGCTTGATGACGTGAAAACCTGGTTCCGCAGCTGGTACGGCCCGAACAACGCGACCCTGGTGCTGGCAGGCGACATCGATACAACCACCGCGAAAGCGAAGGTTGCGCGCTACTTCGGCGACATCCCGGCCTCGCCGACCAACCCGATGCCGAAAGCGTGGGTCGCCGTCCGCGACAAATCCACACGCGGCACGATGAGCGATCGCGTCGCGCAGGTGCGCATCTACCGCGAATGGAACGTGCCCGAGTTCGGCAATGCCGATCTGGATCGCCTGCAACTGTTCGCCGAGGTTCTGGGGGGCAGTCGTTCGTCGCGGCTCGATACGCGCCTCGTGCACCACGACAAGCTCGCTGATCACGTCAGTGCCTATGCGTCGTCGGGTGAGCTCGGCAGCTCCTTCTACATCACCGCCGATGTCAAACAAGGAGAGGATCCGGCGAAGGTCGAGGCGATCATCGACGAAGAATTGAATCGCTTGTTGAAGGACGGCCCGACCATCGACGAAACCGAGCGCGCGCGCACCGTGTTCAAGGCCGCCTTCATTCGCGGCATCGAACGGATCGGCGGCAAGGCCGACGCGCTTGCCGAATGCGCGGTGTTCACCGGCAACCCGGGCTGCTTCCGCGACAGCTTGCGAACCCTCGAGAACGCAACCCCTGCGGACTTGAAAGCGGCGGGCAATCGCTGGCTTGCAAAGGGCGATGACACCCTCGTCGTGTCGCCTGGCGCGTTGCCGCCGACTGTCGCCGACACGTCCACGGCAAACGAGCCTTATGCAACGAAGGGTCGCAAGATTCCTGCGATCGATCCGAAATTCACCGTGACCAGATCCGATGTCGATCGCAGCAAGGGCGTGCCTGAAGTCAGCAGTTTCCCGGATCTGAAATTCCCGGCGTTGCAACACGCCGCCTTGTCGAATGGCATGAAGGTCGTGCTGGCAGAACGCCATGAAATTCCGGTCGTGCAGATGCGCATGGAGTTCGGCGGCGGCTATGCCGCTGACCTCGGCCACAAGCTCGGCACGTCGAGTTTCATGATGGGCATGCTCGACGAGGGAGCCGGCAAGTACGACGCGCTAGCACTGGGCGACCGCGAGGAATCGCTGGGCGCGGACATCAGTACGGGCGCGAGCCTCGACGGCGACAGCGCCTACATGTCGGCACTGAAGGAGAACCTCGACCCGTCGTTGTCGTTGTATGCCGATGTGCTCCGCCGTCCGGCATTCGCGCCCAGCGAAATCGAACGCGTGCGCCAGACCTGGCTGGCCGGCATCAAGCAGGAACAGACCGAACCGACCGGCATTGCGCTGCGCCTGCTGCCCCCTTTGATGTTCGGGCGCGGCCATCCGTATGCAGTTCCGTTCAGCGGAACCGGCACCGAGGCATCGATACGCTCGTTGACCCGCGATGATCTGATCGCATTCCACGATCAATGGCTGCGCCCGGACAACGCGACCGTGATGGTGGTCGGCGACACCACGCTCGAGGACATCGTGCCGTTGCTGGAGAAGCATTTCGGTGACTGGAAGGCACCGGCGCAAGCATTGACGGCGCTGGCGATCACGCCGGTCGGGTTGCCCTCCCGGCCGCGCGTGGTGCTGGTGGATCAGCCCGGCTCGAACCAGGCGAACATCCTGGTCGGCCAGGTCGTGCCGTCGACGATGGATGCCAAGGCGCTGGAGTTCAACCTCGCCAACGATGTCCTCGGCGGCGAGTTCTCCTCCCGGTTGAACGCCAATTTACGCGAAGACAAACACTGGGCCTACGGGGCGTCGAGTTTCAACGTCAGCGCCAAGGGCCAGCGTCCGTGGATCGCGGCCGCAGCCGTTCAGATCGACAAGACCGCCGATTCGCTGCGGGAAATGCAGCGCGAGATCAGCGCGTTCGCGGACAAAAAGGCGCCGATCACCGATGCCGAGATCGCGCGCTCGAAAGCCAATACCGTGCGCAGCCTGCCAGGCGATTACGAAACCGGCAACGCGGTGCTCGCATCGATCGGCAATATCGTGCGCTATCACCGTCCCGACGATTACATCCAGACCTTCAAGGCGCGGATCGACAACATGCCGAATGCGTCGATCCGTGCCGCCGCGGCGACTCTCGTGCCGGCCGGACTCACCTGGATCGTCGTCGGCGACCTGTCGAAAATCGAGGCGCCGGTGCGCGCGCTCAACATCGGCGAGGTCAGCGTGCTCGATGCCGACGGCCATCCCGTCGCCGCCAAACCGGCTGCGCAGCCGGCGAAGAAGTAACCACAGGCAGGCAGCATCTCCGCCGCATGGCGGAAACATTGCTTGCCCGTTCACGTTCAGCCGCTATGCTCGGCGCATGAAACCAAGATCGCACATGAAATCAAGAACGCACATGCGTCGCGGCATCTTGCAAGCTTGCCTGTTGGCCGGATGCGCCATGTTCGGTGCGGGTTGCGAAGTCGTGAGGATGGAACCAGGCGCAGCGCAGGTGCGCGTGTTGGCGCTCGGCCAGCCTGTGGCGTCGTGCCAGCGTGTCGGCGAGCTCGCGGTCTCGATCCAGCACCAGATCGGCCCATACCAGCGCAATTCCCTGGCGGTACGCGAGGAGCTCGAAACCCTCGCGCGCAATGAGGCGCTGACCCTGCATGCCGACGCCGTCCAACCCAGGGCCGAACCAGACGAGGGCCGGCAGCATTGGGTCGCCTTCCGCTGCCAAGGCGGCCGCTGACGCGCATCGGCGGCGCATGACGGGTTGAAATTTGCCACCACCGCCCGAACCTAGTAGCGTTGCCCGGTTACGCTCGCAGGCCCTGCCCATGCTCTTTGAACACGTCTCCATCGCCGGTCTGGCGCACATCGATGCACCCGAGCGGCTCAGCTCGGATGCGATCAACCTGCGTCTGCAGCCGACGATGCAACGGCTGGGCATCAAGACCGACGTGCTGCGCGACATTGCCGGCATCCACGCGCGCCGCATGTGGGGCATCGGCATCGAGTCCTCGGACGCCGCGACGCTGGCGGCCGAAAAGGCGCTGCTCGATTCGGGCGTATCCCGCGAAAAAATCGGACTGCTGGTCAATACCTCGGTCAGCCGCGACTACCTTGAGCCGTCCACCGCCAGCATCATCTGCGGCAACCTGGGTCTCGGCGACACCTGCCAGAACTTCGATGTCACCAATGCCTGCCTTGCCTTCCTCAACGGAATGGACATCGCCAGCCGGATGATCGAACGCGGCGAAATCGAATACGCGCTGGTCGTCGATGGCGAAACCGCGAATCTGGTCTACGAAAAAACCCTCGAGCGCCTGTGCGCGCCCGATGTCACCGAGGAACAGTTCCGCAACGAACTGGCCTCGCTCACATTGGGTTGCGGCGCGGCCGCGATGGTGCTCTCGCGCAGCGAACTCACGCCCGACGCGCCGCGCTACAAGGGCGGCGTCACCCGCGCGGCGACCGAGTGGAACAAGCTGTGCCGCGGCAATCTCGACCGCATGGTGACCGATACCAAGACCCTGCTGATCGAAGGCCTGAAGCTCGCGCAGAAGACCTTCGTCGCCGCCAAGCTCGCGCTCGGCTGGGTGGTCGAGGAGCTCGACGAATTCGTGATCCACCAGGTCAGCCAGGTGCATACGCAGGCCTTCATCAAGGCCTTCGGCATCGACCCGGAAAAAGTGCTAACGATCTTCGCCGAGCACGGCAACATCGGCCCGGCCTCGGTGCCGATCGTGCTGAGCAAGCTGCGCGATCTCGGCCGCCTAAAGAAAGGCGACCGCGTCGCCCTGCTCGGCATCGGCTCGGGCCTGAATTGCTCGATGGCCGAAGTCGTCTGGTAACTGCCGGTTCTTCGTCGGCACGACAACCAATTAAAAGCCACCTTTTCTTTTCTGGCTATTTCTGGCTTTTTAAGAAAGATATTGGTATAAATCTTTCCTTGCGTGGCCCAAGGCCTGTTGTAAGGAAAGCTCCGTGCCCTCGCGCGTTACCGGACACTATGTCCAAGGATCGCTGGCGAACAGCCGCTATCGGGCATTCGTCCCCGATCCGTTGCCGCCGCAGCCGCCACTGGATCTGTCCACGCACGATCTGATTGCCCGCAAGGAACGCGCCGATCAGGCCTTGGGCCGACTGGACGGCATCACCTTGATGCTGCCCGACCCGGAATTGTTCCTCTATCAGTACGTGCGCAAGGAAGCGCTGCTGTCCTCGCAGATCGAGGGCACACAGTCGTCATTGTCCGATCTGTTGCTCTACGAACTGGACGAGGCGCCGGGCGTGCCGCTCGATGATGTCGAGGAGGTATCTAATTACGTCGCTGCGCTCAATCATGGTCTCAAGCGCCTGCGCGAAGACGATTTCCCATTGTCCCTGCGACTGATCCGCGAGATGCACGCACTGTTGTTGCGTGGCGGACGCGGTGCCGCCAAGCAGCCGGGTGAGTTTCGCACGGGCCAAGTTTGGGTCGGTGGCGCGACGCCTGCGCTTGCGCATTTTGTACCGCCGCCGCCCGAGGCGCTCGCCGAACTGTTGGCGGCATTCGAGCGTTTCCTGCACGCGCCGACCACGCAGACGCCGCCATTGATCAAGGCCGCGCTTGTGCATGTGCAGTTCGAAACCATCCATCCCTTCAGCGACGGCAACGGGCGCCTTGGACGTTTGCTGATCGCGCTGATCCTGTGCAACGAAAATGTACTGCGCGAACCGAGTTTGTACTTGAGCCTGTATTTCAAGCGTCGTCGCGCCGACTATTACGACATGCTCAACGGTGTGCGCGTGCGCGGCGACTGGGAGGGCTGGCTCGGCTTCTTCCTGGACGGCGTGGCCGAAACCGCACAACAAGCGGTGGACACCGCGCAGCGGTTGCTAGCGTTGTTGACGCGCGATCGCACACGCATTGCCGCGCTCGGCGCGCGCGCCGGCAATGTCGGCCTGATATTCGAGCAATTCGCACGCCGTGTATTGCTCGGTGTGCCGCAGGTGCAGCCGCATCTGGCGCTGACCGCACCCACCATTCGCGCCGCGATCCGCAAGCTCGAAGAAATGGACATCGTCAACGAATTGACCGGACAACGCAGGCACCGCGTCTTCGCATACAGCGAATATCTCGCCATCCTCAGTGAAGGCGCGCAGCCGCTCTAGGACCCGCATGTCTAAGCTCCTGATCTCGCAATATCTCAACGATCTCGCCCGGCTCAAACAGGTCGGCGGCACGCATCGCGAATCGGTGGTCAGCGAGGCGTTCAAGGATCTGCTGAAGGGCTACGCGCGCAGCCACGACCTCGTCTTCATCCCGCAATACCAGTTCAAGTCCACCGCCAACGACCTGCGCACGGTCGATGGCGCGCTGCTGCATGCGCTGCGGATGCCGTTCGGCTATTGGGAAGCCAAGGACGAGAAGGACGACCTCGACGCCGAGATCGCCATCAAGTTCAAGCGCGGCTATCCGAAGGACAACATCATCTTTGAGGATTCGACGCAGGCTGTGCTGATCCAGAACGGCAACGAAGTCATCCGCTGCAAGGTGGACGATGTCGAGGGTTTGCAGAAATTGCTGAAGCTGTTCTTCGCCTATGAGCGGACCGAGATCGTCGAGTTCCGCAAGGCGGTCAAGCAATTCACCACTGACCTGCCCGAAGTGCTCAAGGCGTTGCGCGCGATGATCGATTCAGCGCACGCCGACAATCCCGCATTCCGCAAGGCCGCGCAGGATTTCCTCGCGCACGCGCAGAAGACCATCAATCCCGGTCTTGTGTTCGACGACGTGCGCGAGATCCTGATCCAGCACATCCTCACCGACGAAATTTTCGACGAGGTGTTTCCGGGCCAGCCCTTCCACAAGGAAAACAACGTCGCTATCGAACTGCACAAGCTTGAGGACACCTTCTTTACGGGCAACACCAAGTTCCAGACGCTGAAGAGTCTCGAGGTCTATTACCGCGCCATCCGCGCCGCCGCCGCGCGCATCGACAAGCATCCCGAAAAGCAGGCGTTCCTGAAGACGATCTACGAAAACTTTTACAAGGTCTACAACCCCAAGGCCGCCGACCGCCTCGGCGTGGTCTATACGCCGAACGAGATCGTGCGCTTCATGATTGAGTCTGCCGATTGGCTGTGCGAGCAGCACTTCGGCCGCAACCTGATCGACCGCGATGTGGAAATCCTCGACCCGGCGGCGGGCACCGGAACCTTCATCACCGAGTTGATCGAACACTTTCGCGGCCAGCCCGCCAAGCTCAAGCACAAATATCTCGAAGAGCTGCACGCCAACGAGATCGGCATCCTGCCGTACTACGTCGCCAACCTGAACATCGAGGCGACCTACGCCGCGATCACTGGCGGCTACGAGGAATTCCCCGGCCTGTGCCTGGTGGATACGCTCGACAACGTCGCCGGCCTCGGCAAGCGCACCGGCGCGCAGATTGCCGATCTGTTCGGCATGGGAGATGAGAACGTCGAGCGCATCAAGCGCCAGAACAAACGCAAGATCAGCGTCATCATCGGCAACCCGCCCTACAACGCCAATCAAGCCAACGAGAACGACAACAACAAGAACCGCGAATACCCGGAGATCGACCGCCGCATCAAGGACACCTACATCAAGGCGTCCACCGCGCAGAAGACCAAGCTGTACGACATGTACACGCGGTTTGTACGTTGGGCATCAGATCGCGTACACGACGACGGCGTCATTGCATTCGTTAGCAACTCATCATTCATTGAAGCACGTACGTTCGATGGCTTCCGAGCATGCCTGGTGAACGAGTTCAACGAAGTCTGGATGATCGACCTCAAAGGCAACGCACGTACTACTGGCGAGCGTCGTCGAAGAGAAGCTGGCAACATTTTTGATGACCAAATTCGTGTCGGGATTGCAGTCTGGTTTTGCGTCAAAAAGCGCGGAGCGCAGGGCTGTCGTCTTCGTTACGAAGCTGTCCACGACTACGCGAAAGCTGATGAGAAGCGCGAGTTTCTTACAGCAAAGAAGTTGCAAGAACGTGACATGGTGGAGATTCGTTCGGACGCAAAACACAATTGGATAAACCTGACGAGCAACGATTTTGATTCGTTACTCCCACTCATCGATAAGACATCAAAAGCGGCAACGACGAGAGTCCGAGAACGATCGATCTTCAAGCTCTTTGGAAATGGCGTCAATACTGCTCGCGATGCATGGGTTACAGACCTTAGTGAAACAGAACTTGCCCGCAAAGCCACATTCTTTCTAGACGAGTTCAATCGACACTCAGCTACAGATAAGACGTATAGCGGCCCCCTCAAGTGGTCGAGAAATCTCAAGACTAAGCTTATTCGAGGAACTCGAGAGTCGTTCGACGTATCGCATCTGCAGCGATATGCCTATCGACCGTTCTTCTTAGTTTTCGGCTATTTGTCGCCGCTGATGATCGACGAGCTTGGCCAGTTCGACTCATTCAACGTGACCAATAACGTGACAATCAATTTTCCCGCAGGCAATGACTTCCGTTGCTTGGCCACAGGATTGCCGAGCGATTTCCATTACATCGGCGACACAAAAGTTGTGGGGTTCCAACGATTCGATAAAAACGGAGTTGCAGTCGACAACATCACCGACTGGGCGCTCAAGCAGTTCAAGGATCACTACAAGTCCGGCCCCTCACCCCAGCCCTCTCCCGATGGGAGAGGGAGCAAGGCGAAGGCGCGCGTGATCGACAAGCAGGCGATCTTCCACTACGTGTATGCGGTGCTGCACGATCCGGTCTATCGCGAGACGTACGCGCAGAATCTCAAGCGGGAGTTTCCGCGCATTCCGCTGTATCCGGACTTCTGGCGCTGGGCCGCATGGGGCGAGGCGCTGATGGCGCTGCACATCGGTTACGAATCCGTCGCGCCGTGGCCGCTGACGCGCACCGACATCGTCGATGAAAAAGCGCGCGCTGCCGGCCAATCGCCCAAGCCCGTACTCAAAGCCGACAAGCCCGCTGGTCGCATCGTGCTCGACAGCGAAACCACGCTGTCCGGGATCCCGCCCGAAGCCTGGGACTACAAACTCGGCAACCGCTCCGCGCTGGAATGGATCCTCGACCAGTACAAGGAAAAGAAGCCGAAAGACCCGACCATCCGCGCAAAGTTCGACACCTATCGCTTCACGGACTACAAAGAGCAAGTCATCGACCTGCTGCTGCGCGTAACCCGCGTCAGCGTCGAGACCCAGGCCATCACCACCGCGATGCGCACCGCGCCACGCGCCTGAAACTCATGAGCAACCATTACGCATGAACTACCCCGGTTACCCATTTACTCCACAGCGCTTCGACGTGCGCCCCGGCATCGCGATGTCCTACCTCGACGAAAGCCCGTCGGATAACGGCCGGCGCGATGGCGAGGTCGCGGCTCCTGAAACGATTGTGATGCTGCACGGCAACCCGTCGTGGAGCTATTACTGGCGGCACCTGGTGCTCGGCCTGCGGGACCGCTATCGCTGCATCGTTCCCGACCACGTCGGCATGGGGTTGTCGGACAAGCCTTCGGATGAGCAATACAAGTACACACTGCAATCGCGCGTGGACGACCTGGATGCGCTGCTCGCGCATCTGGACGTCGTCGACAACATCACTCTCGCGGTGCACGACTGGGGCGGGATGATCGGTTTCGGCTGGGCGCTCAAGCATGCTGGGCGCGTGAAACGGTTGGTGATCCTCAACACCGGCGCGTTCCCGTTACCGATCGCCAAGCCACTGCCGTGGCGATTGAAATTCGGACGCGATTCGTGGCTCGGCGCGTGCATGATCCGCGGCTTCAACGCATTCGCGGCGGGCGCGGCAAAGCATGGTGTGGAAACGCCGATGCCCGCCGATGTCCGTCGCGCCTATCTCGCACCGTACGACTCGTGGGCGCATCGCATTGCGACGTTGCGCTTCGTGCAGGACATTCCGCTGTCGCCGGTCGATCCCGCGTGGCCGCTGGTCGAGAAAGTCGGCCAGCATCTGCATGAGTTCGCCGATCGTCCGGCTTTCATCGGCTGGGGGCTGCGCGATTTCGTGTTCGACAAGCACTTCCTCGAAGGCTTCACCAGCGCGCTGCCGAATGCGGAAGTGCATGCGTTCGACGATGCGGGACACTATGTGCTCGAGGACAAGCATGCGGTGCTGGTGCCGGCGATTCGGACGTTCCTCGACGCGCATGCGTTGTGAACTCCTTCCCTTGCGCATCGCGCAGGGGGTGATGAGCCGCATCTGTACGATCCGCCAGTGGCAGATCGTGCGGCGAAGAACGCCCGGCAGGGCAGGACAGATTGGGAGGGGGTTAAGCTCTTGGCTATGGAACTCAAAGAGACAAGCACTCCTCCCCAACCCTCCCCTGCGCCACGCGCAAGGGAGGGAGTCGAGCCCTGCAACATCGCTGCTGCCCTGCCGCGCATGGCCGCCGAGCGCGGCGACCAGGTCGCGATGCGTTGCCCGGGTTCGCGCGGCATCAATGGTTTCGCGCGCTACGACGTCACCCTGACTTACGCAGAGCTCGACCGCCGCAGCGACGCGATCGCGGCAGGGCTCTCGCAGATCGGCATCGTGCGCGGCGTGCGAACCGTATTGATGGTGCGACCGTCGCCGGAATTCTTCCTGCTGATGTTCGCGCTGTTCAAGCTCAGCGCGGTGCCGGTGCTGGTCGATCCGGGCATCGACAAGCGCGCGTTGAAGCAGTGCCTCGACGAAGCGAAACCCGATGCGTTCATCGGTATTCCGCTCGCGCATGCGGCGCGGATCGCGCTGGGCTGGGCGAAGTCCGCGCGCATCCGCGTCACCGTCGGCGCGCGCTGGTTCTGGCGCGGCGCGACACTCAAGCAAATCGAGGCGCTTGGCGTCGGCGCATCGACGCAACTTGCCGATACGCAGCCAGATGACGCCGCAGCGATCCTGTTCACATCGGGATCGACCGGCGTGCCCAAGGGCGTCGTCTATCGGCACCGGCATTTCGTCGCGCAGATCGACATGTTGCGCGATGCGTTCGGCATCGAACCCGGCGGCGTCGACCTGCCGACGTTCCCGCCGTTCGCATTGTTCGATCCGGCGCTGGGCCTGACCTCGATCATTCCCGACATGGACCCGACGCGGCCTGCGGGTGCCAACCCGAAAAAGCTGCACGATGCGATCGCGCGTTTCGGCGTGACCCAACTCTTCGGATCGCCTGCGCTGGTCGATGTACTCGCACGCTTCGGCGAAAAGCTTCCGACGATTCGCCGCATCACTTCTGCAGGCGCGCCGGTGCCCCCGGATGTCGTGACCAAAATGCGCGCGTTGTTGCCCCACGACGCGCAACTGTGGACTCCGTATGGCGCGACCGAATGCCTGCCGGTCGCAGTCATCGAAGGCCGCGAACTGCAGTCCACGCGCATGGCGACCGAACAGGGCGCAGGCACGTGCGTGGGTCGCGCGGTGCCGCCGAACGATGTGCGCATCATCCGGATCGACGATGCGGCTATAGCGGAATGGTCGGACGATTTGCTGCTCGCGCAAGGCGAGGCAGGCGAAATCACCGTCGCTGGTCCGACCGCAACCGACAGCTATCTCAATCGACCGGAAGCGACACGGCTGGCGAAGATTCGCGAGCATTTTCCGGACGGCGAGCGCATCGTCCATCGCATGGGCGACCTCGGCTACTTCGATGCGGAAGGTCGATTGTGGTTTTGCGGCCGCAAGTCGCATCGCGTCGAGACTGCAGACGGGCCGCTGTATACCGAGCAGGTCGAGCCGATATTCAACACGCATCCTGATGTTCGCCGCACCGCGCTCGTCGGCGTCGGCGTGGGTGGCAAGCAGACACCGGTATTGTGCGTGGAATTGCGCGATGGCATTCGCAAAGACCAGCACGCACGGATCGCCGACGCGCTGCGCCATAGCGCCGAAGGATTCGTGCACACGGCGAGGATCACAACCTTCCTGTTCCATCCGAAATTCCCGGTCGATATCCGCCACAACGCGAAGATCGGCCGCGAAAAACTTGCTTTGTGGGTCGCATCGACTCCCTCCCTTTCGCCGCAGGCGAAGGGGAGGGTTGCGGAGGGATAGTTCTTGGACACGAAGCGGCAATTCGCTCGCGAGCTGCGGAAGAATGCTACCGATGCGGAACGTCTTCTATCGCACTCATTGAAAAGTCGGCAGCTCGATGGATTCCGTTTCCATCGACAAGCGCCTCTCGGTGACTTCATCGTGGATTTTCTTTGCCCCCAAGCGAGATTCATCGTGGAACTGGACGGCGGTCAGCACACTGATCGTGCCATGTACGACGATGCTCGAACAATATGGCTCGCCGAGAAAGGCTACCGCGTCTTGCGCTTTTGGAATCATGAAGCCATTCAAAATACGGATACAGTGCTCGCGGAGATTCATCGACAGTTGACGAAAGGCTTTACCCCTCCCCAGCCCTCCCCTTCGCTTTGCGAAATGGAGGGAGCACAAGCGCAGCTTTCTCTGCCGGGTGCGGACTCGATCGCCAATGCAGGCGACGAGCCATGAAGATTCTGGTCACAGGCGGTGGTGGTTTCCTCGGCCAGGCGATCTGCCGCTTGCTGGTCGCTCGCGGCTACAACGTCGCAAGTTTCAATCGCGGCCTGTATCCGGAACTCGATACGCTCGGCGTGCGCCAGCTTCGCGGCGATCTCGCCGATGCGGATACGGTGCGCGCTGCTGCGCACGGGATGGATGCGGTTTTCCACAACGCCGCGAAGGCGGGCGTGTGGGGCAGTTACGAAAGCTATCGGCTCGCGAACGTGGTCGGTACCGATAATGTTCTCGCTGCATGCCGCAAGCATGGGATAGGAAAACTTGTTTACACCTCGACTCCAAGCGTGACCCATCGCGCGAACCATCCTGTTGCCGGCGGCAATGAAATGAACACGCCGTACGGCGGACATTTCAAGGCTGCGTATCCGATCACCAAGACGATCGCCGAGAAAGCCGTGCTCGCGGCGAACGACGCAACGCTGGCGACCGTTGCATTGCGGCCGCGACTGATCTGGGGGCCGGGCGACAACCAGCTGTTGCCGCGACTCGTCGAACGCGCACGTGCAGGTCGGCTGCGTTTGGTCGGCGATGGCGAGAACCTGATCGACAGTACCTATGTCGAGAACGCGGCGCAGGCGCATCTGGATGCATTCGACCATCTGATGGTTGGCGCAACATGCTCGGGCAAGCCGTATTTCATTTCCAACGACGACCCGCGCAGCGCGCGCGAAACCGTCAACGCATTGCTCGGCGCAGTCGGCGCACCGCAAGTTCAGGGCACGATTCCTTTCGGAGCCGCCTATGCAGCGGGCGCCGTCATGGAAGGCTTGTGGAAAATATTTCCATTGAAGGGCGAACCGCCGATGACCCGTTTCCTCGCCGAACAACTCGCCACGACCCACTGGTACGACATCTCCGCTGCGCGCGATGATTTCGGATATGTGCCGCGAGTGAGTTTAGACGAAGGGTTGCGACGGCTTGCGGCCGCGTGGGATACGCACTGTTCAGGCTGAACCGTGCATAGTCCGCTATGCCAATGAAGGCATTTGAGCCATAGGGAGGGCGCCATGCTGCATTACGCGATTGTCTTTTTCATCGTCGCAATCATCGCTGCCGTACTGGGTTTCGGCGTCATCGCCGGTACTGCCGCCATGATCGCGAAAGTCCTGTTCGTCGTGTTCCTGATCCTCGCAATTCTCAGCTTCCTGAAACGGGCTGCCTGATCAGGCGCGGCTTCATGGAGCAAGCGGGCTGTCGGACGCTCGCAGGAGAATGGCCCGTCGCATGCGGCGGGCCAGTTACAATGGCGGATGGCAGCTGCCCATACCTCCATATTCGACGCATTCAAACCCATCGCGGGTCGTGCGCTTGAAACTGCGCTCAATCATTTGCTCGCGCTTGATCCGGACACGCACTCCGCGTTGTCTGCCTTGGAAGGCCAGCGCATCCAGTTGACGATGGAAGCGCCAGCATTGGCGATGGAGTTGGTCGTGCGCGATGGGCGCATTGCGGTTGGCCCGGCGAATCCCGGGATGGAACCCGATCTTGCGGTGCGCAGCACGTTCGGCGGATTGCTTGCGCAACTTCCGTTCCTGCGGCCGAATAAGGGCACCAGCGTCGGCAAGGTGAAAATCGCCGGAGATGCAGAGCTTGCGCGGCAATTGCAGCGTCTCGCCGAACGCTACGATCCCGACTGGAACCTGCCGTTCACCAATGCATTCGGCGAGGTGTTCGGAGTGCAGCTCGCGAATGGCGTGCGTGCAGCGATGCGCGTGGGTCGCGATGGCGCGAGTCAGCTTGCCCGGCATGGCGCCGAATTCCTTACCGAGGAATCGCGCGACCTGGTCGGTCGCGCGGAACTCGATGCGCATCTCGACGATGTCGATGCGCTGCGCGACAGGGTCGAACGGCTCGCCGCGCGTATGCGGAACCTGCAAAGCAGATTGCCCGACATCGATGCGTCGGACAGCGATCGCAATCCGGCCGATCCATCCTCATCCGGGCAGGACGGATCCAGCGCATGAGCGGCGCGCTGCGCATCCTGCAAATCCTGCGCGTGGTATTGCGTTATCGCCTCGACACGCTGCTCGACGAAACCCGTCTCGCGCGCTGGTTGAAGCTGCTGCGTCCGTTCGTCCCGGTGCGCGGCGATGTCGCCAGCTTGGCGCGCGGTGAACGGTTGCGGCTCGCATTGCAGGAGCTCGGTCCTTTGTTCGTGAAGTTCGGGCAGGTGCTCTCGACGCGCCGCGACCTGTTGCCTGCCGATATCGCAGATGCGCTCGCGCACCTGCAGGATCGGGTCACGCCGTTTCCAGGCGAGCAGGCCGAGGCGCTTGTCGCCGCCGCGCTCGGGCGGCCGCTTGCCGAGTCCTATCGCCGTTTCGAACGGACCCCGCTCGCGTCGGCATCAGTCGCGCAGGTGCATGCCGCGGAGCTTCCGGATGGACGATCGGTCGTCGTCAAGGTATTGCGCCCAGGCATCGAGAAACGCATCGCGCAGGACTTGTCGTTGTTGCGCAGCGTCGCGCGGCTCGCCGAGACGATCGGCCCGAACCCGGAAACAACGCGACCGCAGGAAATCGTCGCCGAACTCGAGCGATCCTTGCTCAACGAGCTCGACTTGCAGCGCGAAGGCGCTAATGCGAGCCTGATGCGGCGGAATTTTTCGGGATCGGCCGATCTCTATATTCCCGAAGTATTCTGGAGCCACAGCGCCGAACGCGTGCTGACACTGGAACGCGTAAGCGGCGTGCGCGCCGACGACATCGCCGCGCTCGATGCGGCCGGCGTGGATCGCACAAGGCTTGCGGCGACCGGCGTGCGGCTGTTCTACACGCAGGTATTCCGCGACAACTTCTTCCACGCCGACGCGCATCCGGGCAATCTGTGGATCGACCTGTCGCGTCCGCAGCAGCCACGCTTCATCGTGCTGGATTTCGGCATCGTCGGTTCGTTGCCCGAGATCGACCGCTACTTCCTCGCCGAGAACTTCACCGCGATCTTCGAGCGCAACTATCGGCGCATCGCTGAACTGCATATCGAAGCGGGCTGGATGCCGGCGACCCTGCGACTCGACGAACTCGAGGCCGACGTGCGCACGATCTGCGAGCCGTATTTCACCCGGCCGTTGTCGGAGATCGCGCTCGGCGAAGTGCTGTTCAAGCTGTTCAAGCTCGCGCGCAGGAACCAGCTCACGATCCAGCCGCAGCT
Organism: Lysobacterales bacterium; assembly: GCA_038226665.1. Classification (GTDB taxonomy): domain Bacteria; phylum Pseudomonadota; class Gammaproteobacteria; order Xanthomonadales; family Xanthomonadaceae; genus SZAS-103. The sequence continues at coordinate 30,463 of JBBRQI010000015.1, forward strand.
GATCCTGCTGCAGAAGACCTTGCTGAACATCGAAGGCATCGGTCGCACGCTCGACCCGAAGCTCGATATCTGGGTGGTCGCGCAACCGGTGCTCGCGGAAATCCTGCAACGCGAACGCAGCCCGCGCGCGATGCTCGATCGCCTGCGCGAAAAACTCCCGGGCTGGTTGCTCGGCGCGCCGGAAATTCCGCAACTGCTGCACGATTATCTTCGAAAGGCGGTCAACGGGCAGGTTGCCTTGCGCATGCAGTCGGACGACCTTGCAGCGCTCGCAGAAAGTTCGCGCGCTGCGCAACGGCAAACCGTGCTGGCATTGCTCGGCGCTGCGCTCGCGATCGGCGGCGTGCTGCTGTACGCCTTCCATCTTGGCGGGCGCGAACTGTACGGCGCACCGCTCGCGGTGTGGGTCGCGGGCGTGGGCTCGTTCGTGGCGTTCGTTGCCGCGTGGCCACGCAGGCGCTGAGCCGACGGCGTTGAGGAATGCATTGAACGCATGACCGGCGTCGCGCTCCCGATTCTCTACGCAGACGAAGCACTCGCCGTGATCGCCAAACCCGCCGGGCTGATGGCGCATGCGAGCCCGATGGCGCGCGGCGAGGACGATTTCCTGGTCGATCGTTTGCGTGCGCTATTCGCGCGCGATGTCGTGCTGGTGCATCGACTGGATCGCGCGACCAGTGGCTGCGTGTTGATCGCGTTCGATCGCGAGACGGCCGCCGCGCTCGGCGCACAGTTCATGGATCGCAGCGTGAACAAGACCTATCTCGCGGTGTGTCGCGGCTGGCCCGATGAAGCAGGTGTGATCGATCATCCACTCGACGGCGGACCGGGCAAGCCCGTCAAGAAACCTGCAGTCACCGCGTATCGAAGGCTGGCGACGGTGGAGTTGGAACAGGCGTCCGAGCACTTTCCGACATCACGTTATGCGCTGCTCGAATGCAGGCCGGAGACTGGTCGCTGGCGACAGATCCGCCGCCATCTCAAGCACATCTTCCACCACCTGATCGGCGACAGCAGCCACGGCGACGGCCGTCATAACCGTGCGTTCCGGATGCGCGGTGTGCACCGCATGTTGCTGCACGCGCACACCTTGGGATTCACGCATCCGCAGACTGGTGAGCGCATTGATGTCGTTGCGCCGCTGGATGCGGAATTCGAACGCGCGCTCGGGTTGTGTGGGTGGGGCTTGCCGTCGGCGGTGCGTGATGTGGCAGGCTAGTAACCGGCCATCATCGCCCTGATCACACCCCAGGCCGCAATGCCCCACAGGATGACTGTCGCCACCATGCCGAGCCCGAAACCAGGTCCGCGCTTTTTCGCGTCGCTTGCATAGGCGACTCCGTACCAGATGCGCGCGACGATCCATACCAGGCCGATCCCGCCGACGAGTGCGGGATCGGCATAACGCGCGGCGATCCACAATGCGGGCAGGAAGAGTGCGAGCGCTTCCAGCGTATTCATCTGCACGCGGAACAATCGCTCGAAATCCGGATGCCCACTCGTCGCGGGAGCGATGATCTTGTACTTGCCGCGCCCGCGCCCGACGGCGAAAACGCAACCGAAAAACACTGCGACGGCAAGCAGGGTCACCAGGTCGGGCAAATGCGTCATCGAAGTCTCCAGGATTTTGGACAGCCTAGCGCATCGCGATGGCTGGCGGCGGATGCACGCTGTCGGGTTAAAGTACGCACAGATGCAGGTCTTCCAACCATGCTCGTGATCGACGCGGACATCGCCATTGCCGACGACGAGCTGGTCGAACGTTTCGTGCGTTCGGCCGGGCCGGGCGGGCAGAACGTCAACAAGGTGTCGACTGCGGTCGAACTGCGCTTCGATGTCGCCAATTCGCCGTCGCTGCCTGAAGCCTTGCGCGCGCGCCTGCTCGCGCGACGCGATCGTCGGTTGACAGGCGACGGCGTGCTGGTGATCAGCGCGCAGCGCTTTCGCACCCAGGAACGCAACCGTGCGGATGCACGCGAACGCCTCGCTGCGGTTGTACTTGCCGCGACGCACGTGCCGAAAACACGGGTCGCCACGCGGCCCACGCGCGCGTCGAAATTGCGCCGCCTCGACGGCAAGAAGCAGCGCGCGCAGATCAAGCGCGGTCGCGGCGGTCGTGGCGCGGACTCGGACGCGTGAGGTTTCGTCTCGCATCCGTGCCGGACTGGATGCCGCGCACCGGCAATCCGTTCACTCGCTGGCTGGGCAGCACGGTGTTGCGGCTTGGCGGCTGGACGATGGAAGGGGATTTCCCCGACGAACGCAAACTTGTCATCCTCGCCGCGCCGCATTCATCGGCATGGGATGCGGTCTGGGGGCTGGCCGCGAAAGTCGCGATGGGTATCCGCATCGTGGTCATCGGCAAGCAGGAATTGTTTCGCGGGCCGCTGGGCTGGTTGTTGCGACAATTCGGTGCGGTTCCGGTCGACCGCGCCAAGGCGCATGGTGTAGTCGATTCGGTGGTCGAGCGTTTCGAACAGTCCGACATGATGTGGTTCGTGCTCGCCCCCGAAGGCACACGCAAGCGCGTGGAGCGCTGGAAGACCGGCTTCTGGCATGTCGCCCGTGATGCGAACGTGCCGGTGCTGTGCGCGTATTTCCACTACCCCACGAAAACCATCGGCATCGGTCCGGTGCTGCACATGACCGCCGACCTGAAGGCCGACATGGCACGGGTGCGCGAGTACTACAAACCGTGGATCGGGAAGAATCGCGGAACCACCTGAGGGGTCCGCATTCATTTGCGCTGAAAAGACATGATCGCGGTACCGCGAGTGCATGCCCGGCGTGGGGCATGACCTCCGGTTTCGACCCAAAACGGCCCGGTTGCCTAAAGAACCGGCAGCGTTATCCGGTCATTTGCTGGCCTTCAGTGAAAGAAACAATTTCTCGAAGACCTCGGTTGGCACCGGCTTGCTGATCAGGAAGCCCTGCATCTCGTCGCAATCGAGCGACTTCAGCAAATCCCATTGCGCGTCGGTCTCGACGCCCTCGGCCACGACCTTGTGCTGCAGCGAATGCGCGAGGTTGATGATCGTGGATACCAGCGCGAGTCCCTGAGTAGAGGCGGTCATGTCATTGACGAACGCACGGTCGATCTTCAGCGTGTCCACCGGCAGCCTCGACAGGTAGCTGAGCGACGAGAAGCCTGTCCCGAAGTCGTCGATCGCGATGGTGACGCCCATGGCGCGGATCGCCTCGAGAACCGAGATGCTGTACTTGACGTTCTCCATGACCAGGCTTTCGGTGATCTCCAGTTCCAGTCCGTTCTCGGCGTGCGCGTCGATGCCGAGTACCTGCCCGATTTCCGCGAGGAAGCCGCGATTGCGCAGTTGCAGTGCGGAAACGTTGACCGCGATGCGCACTGCCGTCAGGCCCGCGTTGCGCCAGCGCAGGTAGTCCTCGACCGCCTTGTACAGCGCCCAGCGCCCGACTTCATGGATCAGCCCGGTTTCTTCAAGAATCGGGATGAACATGCCCGGCGGTATCAGTCCGGTGCGCGGATCGTTCCATCGGATCAGCGCCTCCGCGCCGGTCACGTTGCGCGTGGCGAGGTTCAATTTGGGCTGGTAGTGGAGGACGAATTCTTCCTTGTCGATCGCCTGGCGCAGCCGGTGTTCGAGGGACAGGCGCTCGGCGACGCGCTCGGTCATCGCCTTGGTGAAGAAGAGGTAGCGATCGCCGGTCCCCTTGGCTTTCTTCAACGCCGCTTCCGCGTTGCGCAACAACGTCTCGGCATCCCATCCATCATCGGGGAACAACGCGATGCCGACCTTGACCAGCACATACAGGTCGTTGTCCCTGATCCGGAACGAGCCGTTGAAGGTCGCGCTCAGTCGTTGCTCCACATAGCGGCCAACCTGTTCCGCGTTGTCCATGTCGGAAGCAAAGATGGCGAAGCGGTCCGCACCAAGGCGGGCAAAGCGGCTCGCGTCCCCGCCTCCGGCCTGCACGATGCGCACGGCAACCTGCTTGAGCAGGTCATCCCCGGCTTTTTGCCCGAACGTGTCGTTGATGGTCTTGAATCGCTCGATGTCGAGAACGAATACTGCTTGTCCGCAGGGATCCGGTTGCGACGACAGCAGGTTTTCCTGCAGTCGTTCGAGGAACAGGCCCCGGTTCGCCAACCCGGTCGTGGGGTCGTAGTAGGCAAGATAGTTGAGCCTTTGTTCCTTTCCGATATGGTCGATCGCGAACGCGACGTCTTCCGCCAGCTCGCTCAACAGTTTCATCTCCTCTTCGCGGAAGAAATCCTTTTCCCTGGAATACAGGGCCAATATGCCGACGGCTTCTCCCGCCACCATCAGCGGAAGGACCGCGAGCGAGCGCACTCCCGCCCGGGTGTAGCTCTCCCGGAGCAGGGCCCTGGGGTCGATTTCCGTATCGTTGGACACCATCGCCAACTTGTCCCTGATCACCTTCGCGGCCATGGTCGTCGGCGCTTTTTCATCGGACGCGAAGACGTTCCTGATGAACTGCAGGAGCTCCTCGTCCTTGCCCGCAGTGGCGATCGGGACAATCTTCGTGGTGGCCTGATCCACCATGGCGATCATCGCCATGCGGAATCCGCCGGTCTCAAGCGCGATCCGGCACGCTTCCCTGAAAAGCTCGTCGAGATCGCGCACCCGGACCGTGAGGGCATTGATCTGGCTGAGCACCGCGTTGACGCGATTCAGGCGTTCGATCTTGAGTTCCGCTTGCTTGCGGTCGGTCACGTCCTGACAGGTGCCCACCGCCCGGACCGCCTTGCCCTGCGTGTCGAAAGCGATTTCTCAGCGCTCTTCCACGTGCTTGATGCGCCCATCCGCCAGCAGCAGCCGGTGTTCGATCGCGTTGGCGTGATGCTGGTCGAGAGACCGAGCGAAAGCCGAACCCACAGCTTCGCGATCTGCGGGATGAACCAATGCAATGAAGCCCTGGTGGGTGGGATGGAATAGGGAGGGGTCAGTTTCGTGGATGCGGTGGGTTTCCTCGGACCAGATGACCGACAACGTGGCCAGGTCAGTATCCCAGCTTCCAATCTTGGCGACCCGCTGGGCAGCGACCAGGCGCGCCCGTTCTGCCTCCAGCTGCTGCACGAGGTTGCGTTGCTCTGCCTCGCTCGCCGCCATTGCATCCAGCGCCTGTTTGCGTTCCGTAATGTCCGTCGCGACGCCTGCGCGCCGCAGGATCGTGCCGGCATTGTCGATGACCGGAAAACTTTTCGACTGGATCCAGCGAATCGAACCGTCGGGGCGCACGATCCGATATAGCAATTCGATCCTGCCACTGGACAGTGCCGCCTTGTATTTCTGCTCGATCGCTGAGCGGTCGCCGGGATGGATTGCCTCGATCCACGACTGCGGGTCTGCATACAGGCTTTCGCAGCTGCGGCCCCAGATCTCCGCGTAAGCGGGGCTGATGTACAGCATGCGAGAGGTCAGGATATCCTGCAGGAAGAACGCGTCGCGGATGTTTTCTGCCAGCTGCCGGAATCGCAATTCGCTATCGCGCAGGCTTGCTTCCGCAAGCCTCTCCGCAGTCACGGTTTGATGCATGACCAGTACGCCATCTGGGCGGCCGTCGGCCAGCGGAGTCGCCGTCATCACGAACCAGCGTTGTTCGATTGGCGAATGACACGGATATTCCATCGAAAAGCTGAGCGCCCGCGACTCCAGCACCGAGCGGATGCCGTTGGCGGCCCGGTGGGCAGGGATCGCGTCCTTTCCCCGCGCCCCGTCGCAAATGGCGAGGTAATTGACCCCGACCTCGTGACCGGGGCTGTGCAGCCCGTTGGCATCGCCGAACTGTCGCCATGCCCTGTTGACTGAGGTAATGAATCCCTCCGCATCAATCAATGCGATGTGCGCAGGCAGCGCATCCAGGATTGCCGCCTGGCTTTCGATCTCCCTGATGGTTGCGGATCGGTCGGATCTCATGATCTTCCCTGCACAGATCCTCAATGAGTCTATCTTGGCCGCCCTGGGCGGCACGGGCCTGTTTCAAGGCATGCGGCTTTGGACCGCCGCAGGGCTCGTGGAGTGCCACTCCGACGCACGCTATGCACGTCGGCAATAACGAAGAGATGAGCCGGAAGTGTGCGCTTTGCCTTGTGAACAGTGTCCAGCTGCGGAAAACCAAAGGGCGCGAGAATTCGGGTTTCAACCGGTGGCCCGTAGTCATCTCGAGGCTGCCATTGGTTGACGACGACTCCCTGGGTGTTGTGGTTCGACAGGTTGTTCATCCGGCTGTGGTGAAGGAAGCTGATGTTGTCGAGACTTCAGCGCCTTCATCCGGGGAGCCGGATGAACAGCCATCAGCATGTCGGTTGATCGCGCCAAGGCGCATGGTGTAGTGGATTCGGTGGTCGAGCGTTTCGAATAGTCCGACATGATGTGGTTCGTGCTCGCCCCCGAAGGCAAGCAAGCGCGTGGTGCGCTGCATGACTGGCTTCCGCCATGTCGCCCGTGATGCGAACGTGCTGGTGCTGTGCCGGTCATTCGCGAACGATCGCAAATGGGCAGACGATTCAATTTCTTGCACAGGCACGCGCTGCCACGGGCTCCGGGCTGGCTGGCGCGATGCTTTCCTCCCGGCAGGAAGGACGGCAGCCAGGCCGAGGGAATCGTCGTGTTCGAAGTAACAACCAAGACAGATTATGTTGCTTGCATTGAAAGCTGAACGCAGACGAAGTACAGCCGACTTTGAACTCTTGGGTTCGGCAACCCGACCCTTATTTCGGACTTGCAGGAAGTCGATACGCTCCAGCGCGTGCTAGCGTCATCACCGCCACCGACATTGCTGTCACAACGCGAGGTAGTTTCACCATGTCCAAGCTGCTGATTTCCCCGTTCATGCGCTGGGCACGGAAGCTTCGCCCAGCCACCCTCTTGAAGATCGCCGCAGCCTTGGTCTGCATCGATGTTGTGCTTCCGGAGTTGATTCCTTTCGAACTGCTCGTTGGCGTAGGCACCCTGGCGCTCGGCAGCTTGCCAGGTCGATTGTTTAAAGGCGACTCCGACGACGTCGAATCGGTAGCTGACCGCCGTCGATGATCGACCTCGTGTGCACGAAATACTTGCTCCCTGCATGCGCAGGATCGAACGGAGTTACAAGACACGACCGCCCGCTTCTGGCGTAAGGTGCCAACCGTGGATGCGCAGACTATCTGAGGATTCGCAGTTCACCGCTGGATCCGCCGAACTAACTGCCGACGCCAGCGCCAATGCTCAGCGGCTTGGCCGTGAAGTGGGGTATTCGCGGCTGCCGCTCCTAGCGGAATAAACTCGGCTCAGCGCTCCGAATGCCCGGCCTCAAAGTAGTCGCCACGCGCAAACAGGCCGGGCTTGACCAGATTCACGAACGCGCGCGCATGCGGGCTCAGGAACTTGCCCTTGCGGATCACCACGCCGTAGCTGCGCGGAGGGAAGTATTCGCGCAGGTTGCGCACCGCGAGTCGCTCGCGGTCGGCGTCGGTGAGGCAGATGCCGGTGACGATCGAGATGCCCAGGCCCATCGCGACGTATTGCTTGATGACCTCCCAGCCGCCAACCTCGAGCGCCACGCTGTAGGGCACGCGGCGCTGCTGGAAGACGAGATCCACCAGCCGCCAAGTCGTCAGCCGGCGCGGCGGCAGGATCAGGCCGTATGGCGAGAGGTCTTCCAGTTTCAGCGGCTCCTTCGTCGCGAGCGGGTGGCCTAGCGGCACGATCAGCATCGGGTCGAAGGAGTGGGTGGGTGCGTAGTCCAGATCGCTGGGTACGTCGAGCATTGAGCCGACCGCGAGATCAACGCTATCGGAGCGCAGCAGGCCGAGGCCTTCCTGGCCGGTCACGTTGTGCAGTACCAACTGGACCTCTGGATGGCGCTCCCGATACGCCTGCACCAGTGCTGGCAGCAAGTAGAGGATCGTCGACGTGCCGGCGGCGACGTGCAGGGCCCCTGCAGCCAAGCCCTTGAGCTTGGTACGAAATTCCGATTCCAGCCCGTCCAGCCCTTCCACCAGCGGCCGCGCAAGATCGTAGAGCGCCTCACCAGCGTGGGTCAGGACGAACCGCTTACCCACGCGTTCGAATAAACGCTCTCCGAAATCGCGCTCCAATGCCTGCAACTGGAGGCTCACCGCCGGCTGGCTGAGGAACAGCGCCTCGGCCGCACGCGAGACCGACCCCAGCCGTGCGACCTGACAAAACGCCCGCAACGGCTTGAGGCGCTCACCTTTGTAATAGAAACGGGATGTCGACTCGGTCACAAAATCTCTGCTTATTAACTTATTCAATATTAATCATTCAATCATATGAGTTGTCAACATTGCTGCACTGCAACTAAGGTCGGTTCCCCGGACAGGAGCGTTTCGATGACAGACTCGACCCAGCGCAACCATGACACGACGGATTCCTGCGAAACCGACGTGCCGATGTGCGGCGTCCGTTTGATCGGCCCGGCCGTCGCCGCCCAGGCTGCGTCATCGCAGATGACCGTGCTGACCCCCGCCGCGCTGGATTTCCTGGCCGGCCTGCATCGCCGCTTCGATGCCGAGCGCAAGCTCCGGCTGACTGCGCGCCGCGCACGCCAGGCCCGCTTCGATACCGGCGAATTGCCTGATTTCCGCGCCGACACCGCCGCGATCCGCGCAGGTGACTGGCGCGTCGCAGCGATTCCGGCCGCACTGCAGGATCGTCGCGTCGAGATCACGGGCCCGGTGGACCCGAAGATGGTCATCAATGCGCTGAACTCGGGCGCGAACTGCTTCATGGCCGATTTCGAGGATTCGACCGCGCCGACCTGGGCCAACCTGATCGCAGGCCAAGCCGCGCTGCGCAAGGCCGTGGAAGGCACCCTGGAGTTCGTCGCCGACGGCGGCAAGACATACGCCCTCAACCCTTCCGACCAGCAGGCCGTGCTGATGGTGCGCCCGCGCGGCTGGCACCTCGACGAGAAACACGTGCTGGTCGATGACGTAGCCATGTCCGGCAGCCTCTTCGACATCGGCCTGTTTGCGTTCCATAACGCGAAGGCGCTGCACGCGAAGGATCGCGGCCCGTATTTCTACTTGCCCAAGCTCATCTGCATGGAGGAAGCCGCGCTCTGGGACGCCGCGCTGACGCACATCGAGAACACGCTCGGCCTGCCGGTCGGCACGATGAAGGTGACGGTGCTGATCGAAACATTGCCCGCCGCATTCGAGATGGACGAGATCCTGCACGCGCTGCGCGGTCGCATCGTCGGCCTGAACTGCGGGCGCTGGGACTACATCTTTTCGTACCTGAAAACCTTCCGCAAACACCGCGACAAGGTGCTGCCCGAGCGCAGCCAGGTCACGATGACGCAGCCGTTCCTGAAGGCTTATAGCGAGCTGCTGATCAAGACCTGCCACCGTCGCGGCGCCCACGCGATGGGCGGTATGGCTGCGCAGATCCCGATCGCGAACGATGCTGCCGCGAACGATGCCGCGATGGAGCGCGTGCGCGCCGACAAGTTGCGCGAAGTGCTGGCCGGCCACGATGGCACCTGGGTCGCGCACCCGGCGCTGATCCCGGTCGCGCGCGAGATCTTCGACGCGCACATGCCGACGCCGAACCAGCAGCACGTGCTGCGCGAGGACGTGAACCCGACCCGCGACGAGATGATCCGCCCCTGCCTCGGCACGATCACGCGCAAGGGATTCGAGAACAACATCGAGGTCTGCGTGCGCTATCTCGCCGCATGGCTCGACGGCCAGGGTTGCGTGCCGATCCATGGCCTGATGGAAGACGCGGCAACCGCCGAGATCGCGCGCGCGCAGCTGTGGCAGTGGCTGCACATCTCCTCGACCGGCGCCAACGCGCTGCACCTCGACGACGGCAGCGTGCTCGACGAAACCCTGTTCGACCGCGCGCTGCTGTCGCTGCCGTCGAAGCTCGCCGCGATGGGCAAGCTGCCCGGCGCGACGCGCATCGACGAGGCAATTGCCCTGCTCGACTGCCTGACCGAATCGCAGACGCTGGCTCCATTCCTGACGGTGCCGGCTTACCTGCGTCTTTCCTGATTCCACACCGCAACGAATTCATTGCTTGCCAAACCAGAGGATCACGTCATGAAAACCCTTCCGACCGCCGAACAGATCAAATTCGACTGGACCAACAGCGCGCGTTGGAAAGGCGTCACACGTCCGTACAGCGCCGAGGAAGTCGTGCGCCTGCGCGGCACCGTCGCCGTCGAGCATTCGCTCGCGCGCCTGGGTGCCGAGAAATTCTGGAAGTCGCTGCACAGCGAGCCCTACGTCAATGCGCTCGGCGCGCTGACCGGCAACCAGGCGATGCAGCAGGTGCGCGCCGGGCTCAAGGCGATTTACCTGAGCGGCTGGCAGGTCGCCGCCGACGCGAACCTCGCCGGCGAGATGTATCCAGACCAGTCGCTGTATCCCGCGAACTCGGTTCCGCAAGTCGTCAAGCGCATCAACAACACCCTGCTGCGCGCCGACCAGCTCAACCACGCCGAAGGCAAGGACGACATCGACTGGCTGCAGCCGATCATCGCCGATGCCGAGGCCGGGTTTGGCGGCGTGCTCAACGCGTTCGAGCTCATGAAAGCGATGATCGAAGCCGGCGCCGCGGCGGTGCATTTCGAAGACCAGCTCGCGTCAGTGAAGAAGTGCGGCCACATGGGCGGCAAGGTGCTGGTGCCGACGCGCGAAGCCGTCGACAAGCTCGTCGCCGCGCGTCTCGCCGCCGACGTGATGGGCGTGCCGACCTTGATTGTTGCGCGCACCGATGCGGAAGCCGCCGACCTGTTGACGTCCGATGTCGATGCGAACGACACCCCGTTCCTCACCGGCGAGCGCACTGTCGAAGGCTTCTACAAGACCAAGCCGGGTATCGACCAGGCGATCAGCCGTGGTCTCGCCTATGCGCCGTACGCGGATCTGGTGTGGTGCGAAACCGGCAAGCCCGATCTGGCCTATGCGAAGCAGTTCGCCGAGGCGATCCACGCGAAATACCCGGGCAAGATGCTCGCGTACAACTGCTCGCCAAGCTTCAACTGGAAGAAGAACCTCGACGACGCGACCATCGCAACGTTCCAGCAGCAGCTCGCGGCGATGGGCTACAAATTCCAGTTCATCACCCTGGCTGGTTTCCACGCGTTGAACTATTCGATGTTCAACTTGGCGCACGGTTATGTGCGCAACCAGATGAGCGCCTTCGTCGAATTGCAGGAAGCCGAGTTCGCCGCCGCCGACCGTGGGTTCACTGCGGTCAAGCACCAGCGCGAAGTCGGCACCGGTTACTTCGACTCGGTGACGCAGACGATCCAGGGCGCGCAGTCCTCCACTGTCGCGCTGAAAGGTTCGACCGAGGAAGAACAGTTCCACGAGCACGCGCCGCAGGCGGCCGTTGCTTGATGTGATGTCCTCGCGGATTCGTGCGCGTGACACGCGAATCCGCAGGCGTTCAGCGCGACACGCAGCCGACCGTTGGGCAATTGGTGGCGAAGCCGCGCTTGTCGTAATGGCATGCGACCACCGATTCACCGCGGTAGTGCATTCCATGGCAGCTTTCATCAGCTTTGCATGAGACCGTGTCGCGGTGTTCACCGCAGGCATCGCCCGCTGGCGCCGGGCACCAATCGCTGGGGTTGAAACCGCAGGGATTCGGGGATTTCACGGGGATAGGCGAGGTCTGCTCAGGCTCCGTGGCAGGAGGTGCAGTGATCGCTCCGCTGCCAGATGCGCACGCGCAAAACAGCATGAGCAACGTGGCCAGCGCAGCCGAGCAGAGTTTCGATTTCATGGGCCGATCGTACTCCAGCCGATTGCTTTCGACGCGTTGCGCGTGACGAGCGTTAGCCTATGCCGCAACCGGCGCGCTGCGCCGATCCATCTGTCGATAGCCAACTGCCTCAGACAAATGCTGGGTCGTGATCGCATCGCTGCCCGCGAGGTCGGCGATCGTGCGCGCCATGCGCAGGATGCGGTGAGTGCCGCGCGCGGACAGTTGCAATGCATCGATCGCGCGTTCCAGCAGTGATTGATCCGATGGCGTAAGCCTGCAGATGCGTTCGGTTTCGCGCTGGCCAAGACGCGCGTTGGATTTTCCGTTGCGACGCAACTGGATTTCATGCGCGCGGATCACGCGTTCGCGCACGACGGCGGACGATTCGCCCTGCGGCGCATCGGGCCGCAATTCGCCATGCGCCAAACGCGGCACGCTCACGTGCAAGTCGATCCGATCGAGTAATGGGCCAGACAATTTTGCGCGATAGCGCGCGATCTGTTCGCCGGTGCAACGGCAACGTCCCGATGCATCACCGGCCCATCCACAGGGACAAGGATTCATAGCGGCGACGAGTTGGAAGCGCGCCGGGAATTCCGCCTGCCGTGCCGCGCGTGAAATACTCACGCGACCCGATTCCATCGGCTCGCGCAACACGTCAAGTGTGTGCCGATCCCACTCCGCAAGCTCGTCCAGAAACAACACGCCATGATGTGCGAGCGAGATTTCGCCAGGACGCGGATCAGCGCCGCCGCCAACCAGTGCGACCGCGCTCGCGGTGTGATGCGGCGAGCGATACGGCCGCTGCTTCCAGCGCGCGAGATCGACGCCGCGTCCGCTGACCGATCCGATCGCCGCTGTCTCCAGTGCTTCGGCTTCGAGCATCGGCGGCAGGATTCCCGGCAGCCGTGTTGCGAGGAGTGTTTTTCCGCAGCCTGGCGGCCCGATCAGCAAAAGATGATGGCTTCCAGCCGCAGCGATTTCGAGCGCGCGGCGCGCATGCGCCTGACCGCGCACATCGGCGAGGTCGGGGCCGTCATGGATTTCGATGACCGGTTCCGCCAATGCGTCGGGCAATCCTCTCACACCCTGCAGGTACGCGCAGATTTCGAGCAGCGTGCGTGCAGTGCGCGCATCGACGCCCGACACCAGCGCTGCCTCGGCGCCATTGGCGCGCGGCACGAACATGGTGCGGCCGTCTGCGGTCGCGGCGATTGCGGCAGGCAACACGCCATCGACCGCATGCAGTTCACCGGTGAGCGCGAGTTCGCCGAGGAATTCGCAGCGCGCGAGTTGCTCCATCGGGATCTGCCCCGATGCGGCGAGGATGCCAAGCGCAATCGGCAGGTCGAAACGCGCGCCGTCTTTCGGGAGATCCGCAGGCGCGAGATTCACCGTGATGCGCCGCTGCGGAAATTCCAGCTGCGCGTTCTGGATTGCCGCGCGCACGCGATCCTTGCTTTCGCGCACCGCCGCTTCGGGCAGGCCGACGATCGTCATCACCGGCAGCCCGCCGGACAGATGCACCTCGACCCGCACCGCGGGCGCGCGCACGCCGTCACGCGCGCGGCTGTGGACCAGCGCCAGGCTCATCGTCGGTGGCCGCGCAGGCTTAGTGGTTCGGGCCGGTCAGCGCATCCAGCCGCGCCTCGACCAGCATCAGCATGTTCTCGATGAGTTCGAGCTTCTCGCGCGTGCGCAATAGCACCGCGCGCTGCACGTCGAATTCCTCGCGTGTAACGAGATCGAGTCTGCCGAGCCCAACCTGCAACGTCGAGCGGAAATGCTGGTGCAGGTCGCCCGCAGCTTCACGAGCACCGGGCGGCACGAGGTCGTTCAGGCGGCGAGCGAGGTCGTCGATGGATTTCAGGTCGATCATGGTGTTCCCCTTTGGTTGCCGGATTCCAGTCTCGCCCTGGCGCGGTGGCCGCGCCGTCGGAGTAACCGGCGATGTCTTGTAGGAATATTCCTACATTCGCATGAACGCCGCATGTCGAATCCGGATGACGGTCGCCGCTTGGCACCCGCAATCCGTTGCCGCGCGCATGCCGCTACACTCCCATGACAAGCCGCCGCGCAACGGAGCGCCTCGCATGAAAATGGTCATGGCCATCATCAAGCCGTTCAAGCTCGACGACGTGCGCGAGGCGCTGTCCGAGGCCGGCGTCAACGGCATCACCGCGACCGAGGTCAAGGGTTTCGGCCGCCAGAAAGGCCACACCGAGCTTTACCGCGGCGCGGAATACGTCGTCGATTTCCTGCCCAAGATCAAGCTCGAAGTCGCCGTCGCCGACGACCAGGCCGAGCGCGTCGTCGAGGCGATCATGCAAGCCGCCGGCACCGGCAAGATCGGCGACGGCAAGATCTTCGTGTACGACCTTGATCGCGTCGTGCGCATCCGCACGGGGGAACTGGACGGCGATGCCTTGTAGGGGCGCTCCTGCGGGGTGGCGGATAGCGCTGACCGTGGGAAGGCACGGATCGGGCCATCTGCGGCATTTCCGGTCGCTTCAAAACTGAACCAAGTCTGCGCCGTGCAGCGCGTGAGCGGCTGTGTGAGCGTAACTACGCAAATCTTAATATTTCGATGGCAGCCTTTCGACTAAGGTGGCTGCCGTACCCACCGTCCGGGAGACCCGTTCATGAACACGCCCCCCAACAAACCCGAGTTTTCCAACGTGCAAGGCAGCGTCACGAGCACCGAGCAGATCGAGCAGAAAGCCGACTTCAGCAACGTGCAGTCCAAAGTTGCTTCGACCGAGGAAATCATCGGCGGCAGCATCGGCGAACAGTCCTACACGGTCGTCAAGGGCGACACGCTTTCCCACATCGCCAAACAGTTCTACGGCAAGGCCGGTCATTGGCACGCAATCTTCGAGGCCAACCGCGACCTGCTCCAGGACCCGGACAAGATCTTCCCGGGCCAGGTGCTGAAGATTCCTGCGGACAAGGACTAGGCCGATCCGGTCGAATCCGCATCCTGTCTTGTCTCCCTCCATTCCGCTCAGGAGTAACCCATGAACAATCGACCCCATGACGCCCTTGCCGTTGCTCTGATTGCGGCGCTGGCACTGGCTGGCTGCAACAAGAAGGAAGAAGCAGCCCCGATTCCGCCGCCGGTCGTCCAGGCGCCTGCCTCAATTCCGGCATCCACTCCCGCGCCGACCGGCACCGTCTCGATCGTCAGCGTCGACATTGGCAATGGCGTCGCCGCCAACGCAAAACTTGCTGTTCCCGCCGGAGCGTTCGACAGGAAGGACACCATCCATGCGGTGGTCTCCACCGCCACCAGCGATCCGGCCGCCAAAGTCCCGGGCAAGCTGGGTGTCAAGTGGACCTATCAGGATGGTCAGGTGGTCAACGAGGAAACCCGCAACATTGACTTCACCGGCAGCGGTACGACTGACTTCCAGATCAGCAAGCCCGACGGCTGGCCGGCCGGCAAGTACAAGGTCGAAGTCTCCCTCGACGGCAACGTGGTGCAGAGCAAGGATTTCGAGGTGAAGTAAGACGCGGGCAACCGTCACGCATGACAAGGGCGCGGAGTGATCCGCGCCCTTTGTTTTGTTGATCGGTCGGCGCGGCGGTTGCGCGACATCAGTGAGGCTGGCGAGACCGTGGCTCGAAATCGCGCTCGTCGATGAAAAGCGCGTGGTCGGGTTGATTGAAGACACGAGCTCGTGATCAGTGACGACAATGACATTCCTCCGCGACAGCAGGCCATGATGGCGAGGCAGCGGTGCACGATGCAGTCATCTCTGCCATCCATCCGATGGGCGCAGGTGTCATTGCTTGAGTGCGTGGGCGCTGGCCGCCAGAATGCAGGCAATGGAACAGCCGATGGACGAATCGACACGCATATTGGGCGGCACCACGACGGCAGCGGGCGAGCTCGTCAGCGGTTCGCGGATCGGCGCATGGCGGGTGCTGCGGGTGATCGGGCGCGGCGGCATGGGCGAGGTGTATCTCGGCGAGCGCGCGGATGCGAGCTTCGACAAGCAGGTCGCGATCAAGCTCGTGCAGGGCGCGATGACGCCGGCCGCGCATGCACGCTTCGATGCCGAAAAGCAGGCCTTGGCGCGACTCGAGCATCCGCACATCGCGCGCCTGATCGACGCCGGCGAGACCGAACGCGGCTGGCCGTATCTGGTGATGGAATACGTCGACGGCATGCCGATCGATCTTTATCTCGCCGACAAGGACGTCGACGTCGTGCTCGCGATCTTCCTGCAGGTCTGCGAGGCCGCCGCGTACGCGCACCGGCAGCTCGTGCTGCACCGGGACATCAAGCCGAACAACATCCTTGTCGATGGCGACGGCGACGTGAAGTTGCTGGATTTCGGCATCGCCAAGCTCCTCCAGTCCACCGAGACCGCCGAGGAATCGCGCACGGTCGAGCGTGCCTACACGCCCGAATACGCGAGCCCGGAACAGGTGTTCGGCCGGCCGATCGGCGTCGCCAGCGACATCTACTCGCTCGGCGTCCTCTTGTACCGGCTGCTGACCGGGGTTTCGCCGTATCGCTTCAATGCCGTCGATACCGCCGCGCTCGTGCACGCGCTCGGCGACGACACCCTCGTCGCACCCAGTCGCGCGATCCTCGGCGACAACACCATCCAGGCTGGAAGCACGCACCGCCGCCGCTCGCGCCTGCTGGCTGGCGACCTCGATACCATCGCACGCAAGGCGCTGAACAAGCAGCCGGAGCGCCGCTATGCGACGGTCGACGCGTTCGCCGAGGACATCCGCCGCCATATCGCGCACGAGCCGATCCGCGCGCAGCCCGACTCGCTGCACTATCGCGCCGGCAAGTTCCTGCGCCGCAACGTGATCGGTGTCGCGGCGACGATCGCGGTGTCGCTGGCGCTGGTCGGCGGCCTCGTTGCCAGCCTGTGGCAGGCGCATCTGGCCAACGAGCAACGCATCCTCGCCGATCGACGCTTCGAGGATGTGCGTGGCCTGGCGCATTCGATGATCTTCGACCTGCACGATGAACTCGTGAAGTTGCCGGGCTCGACCAAGGCGCGCGGTATGCTCGTGCACGAAGCTCTCGCTTACCTGCAGCGTCTCGGCGGCGACAGGGACGCGCCGCCCGCGCTGAACCGCGAACTTGCGAGCGCCTGGATGCGCGTCGGCGACGTGCAGGGAGGATCCGGCGTCTCCAACCTCGGCGATCTCGAGGGCGCGATGAAAAGCTACGTGCAGGCGCGACAACACGCCGAAGCCTTGATACGGTCATTGCCTGCCGACATCGCCGCGCGCAGGCTGCACGCGCAAATCCTGCTGCACCAGGCCGATGCGCTCTACCAGGGCAACGTGTTGGACAAGTCGGAACAGATCTACCGGCAGGCGCTGGCGGAATGGACTGCACTGGCGAAAGAGAAAGCGCCGCAGGCGACACTCGGCATCGCCCGTTCGCTGGACGGATTGGGCGACGTGATGTTCTGGACCAACAAGCTCGATGCCGCGCTCGTGATCTACACGCAGGCGCAGGCGACGATCGAGAACGGCGGGCCGGACAAGGACCCGCGAACCTACGCACTCTTCATCAGCCAGACCGAACAGCAACGCGGCAACACCCAGGGCTGGCTCGGCCATCCGCAACAGGCGCGGACGCTGATGATGCAAGGCATCGTGCGCTTGCAGGCATTGCAGAAGACGTATCCCGACGATACGTCGATCGACCATGCACTCGCGATCGCATGGATGGAGCTTGGCGGGAACATGGACGACCTTCCCGACAAGCAGCCGATGCTCAACGCATACACAAGCGCACGCGATGCATCCGCGCGACTGGCGGCAGCCGATTCGGCCGACGTGCGCGCGAAGATCCAGCTCGCGCTCAGCGAGCAGAAACTCGGCGATGCGTATTTCGAGATGAAGCATTATGACGAGGCGCTGGCGCGTTTCCGCGTTGCACTTGCGAGCGAGCAGGACGTGACGCGTCTGGATGCGCGCAACCAGACGGTGCGCCAAGACATGGCCATGAGCTGGTACGACATCGCCTCGGTCATGCACGAAACCCATCGGCATGACGAAGCACTCGCAGCCTACAAGCAGGCCCTCGCGTTGCGGCAGGCATTGGTTGCGCAGGCGCCGAAAGCCGCGATGCTGCGTCGCGATGTCGCGGTCGTGTACGACGGCATCGCCGATGAGGATTCCGACCACGCCGAATCGTGCCGAGACTGGATCGCCAGCGACGATGCCTGGCAGGCCCTGGTCAAGGAAGGCAGTGCGCCGCCATCGGACCGGCCGGACATTGCCCGCGTGCATCAACACGCCGCCGCTTGTCGTTGATCCATCCTCAGTCGCGCAAAGCCTCAGCCACGAACGGCGGTGTTGCGAGCGCGCCGCTATGCACGTCGGCTGTGTAGTACTTCGTCGCGAACGGTTTCGCTGCAGCTGCGTCCTTGCGGAACGAGGCAAGATCGCGCGACTGTTTCGAAGCGATCATGCAGCTCCACCAGCCGGTCGGATAGCAGGGTTGCGGGAAGGGAAGGATCTGGAAATCACGGAAGCCCGCGTCGCGCATCGCTGCGCGCATGTCGAGGATCAGATGCATCAGCGCCAGCGGGCTTTCGCTTTGCTGCACAAGCAATCCGTCCGCTCGCAACGCCTTCAGGCAGTTCGCGTAGAAAGCGCGGTTGAACAGGCCTTCGGCCGGACCGACCGGATCTGTCGAATCGACGATGATCACGTCGATGCTTTCGGGCGCGGCATTCGCCATGAAAGCAATGCCATCGTCGAACATCACCGTCGCGCGCGGATCGTTGTTGGATTCGCACAGCTCGGGGAAATATTTCTCGGCCATCCGCGTGACCTGCTCGTCGATGTCGCACTGCACTGCCGTGCGCACGCCCGGATGCCTGAGCACTTCGCGCAGCGTGCCGCAATCGCCGCCGCCGATGATCACCACATCTTTCGGATCCGGATGGGTGAACAGCGGCGCGTGCGCCATCATCTCGTGGTAAAAAAAGTTGTCGCGCGTGGTCACCATCGTCGCGCCGTCGATCACCATCAGGTTGCCCCAGTCGGTGGTCTCGTAAATCTCGATCTTCTGGAACGGCGATTGCACTTCGTCGAGCTTGCGCTTGATGCGGAAGCCGATCGACGAGCCGGTGTGCGAGAAGTCCTCACGAAACCATGTTGATGAAGGTTGATTCATGACGTTCGAAACCAGTGGATAGACGAGGCCACCATTGTACGGGATGCCACTTTTCCGCTTGTGCTCACATCCTCGCGGGAATGACGTGGCCGGTATTTACAGAAGCTCCTTAGAACAAAGCCGTGCTTGAAATAGCACGGCAGTCCGCGAGCGCTACAATGCGCGCCTCGCCTGAGGAACCGCGCATGTCCACCTGGAACACCGATCGCGCCCGCCGCACCTATTCCATCGCCCATTGGAGCGAAGGCTATTTCGACGTCGATGCGCGCGGTGACATCGTCGTGCGTCCGCACGGCGCGGATGGCGCAAGTATCGCGTTGCCTGAAGCAGTCGATCGCGCGCTCGCCAGCGGCATGCAGTTGCCGTTGCTGTTGCGCTTCTCCGACATCCTCGGCGATCGCCTGTGCAAGTTGCAGGGTGCGTTCGCGCGCGCGATGAGCGAATGCGACTACAGCGGCGGCTACACCGCGATCTATCCGATCAAGGTCAACCAGCATTACGGCGTCGCCGGCGAACTGGCACGCCAGGGCGGCGAAGGATTTGGACTTGAAGCAGGCTCGAAACCGGAATTGATGGCGGTGCTCGCGCTCGCGAAGCCCGGTAGCGTCATCGTCTGCAACGGCTACAAGGATCGCGAATACATCCGCCTCGCGCTGATCGGCCGCAAGCTCGGCCTGCAGACCTTCATCGTGATCGAGAAGCCGTCCGAGCTCGCGCACGTGATTGCCGAATCGAAAGCCATCGATGTCGTGCCAGGCCTCGGGGTGCGCATGCGGCTCGCGTCGCTCGGCGCGGGCAAGTGGCAGAACTCCGGTGGCGACAAGGCGAAGTTCGGGTTGTCGCCTCGCCAGCTTGCCGATCTGATCGAACAATTGCGTGCGGCAGGTCTGGAGCGCAGCCTGGAGTTACTGCACTTCCACATGGGTTCGCAGATTTCCAATGTGCGTGACATTGCCAATGGCATGCGTGAAGCGACGCGCTACCTTGTCGAAGTCAGCAAGCTCGGCTGCGCGATCCGCTATATGGATGTCGGCGGCGGCCTCGGCGTGGATTACGAAGGCACGCGCTCGCGCAGCTTTTGTTCGATCAATTACGGGCTTGATCAATACGCGACCAACATCGTGCAGCCGCTCGCCGAAGCCTGCGCGCAATTCGGTCTTCCTCAACCCGTCGTGTTGACCGAATCCGGTCGCGCGCTCACCGCACACCACGCGGTGCTCGTCGCGAACGTCTCTGAAGTTGAGCGCGCGCCGGAAGGTTCGGTTCCGTCGCCGGAAGACGACGAGCCCAACGTGGTGCGTCATCTGCGCGAACTGCACGCCGAACTTGGCGAACGTCCCGCGCTCGAACTGTTCCACGAAGCGCAGCATCATCATGCGGAAGGCGTGACCTTGTACGCGCTCGGCCAGATCGGATTGACGGATCGCGCACGTATCGACGACCTGTTCTACGCGATCGCGCATGGCGTGCGCTCACGGCTGAGCTTCGACGAGAAGAGCCACCGCGCGGTGCTGGACGAACTTGATGAGCGGCTGGTAGACAAGTATTTTGTCAACTTCAGTGTGTTCGAGTCGGTACCCGACGTATGGGCGATCGACCAGGTGTTCCCGATCGCACCGGTAGCGCGATTGAACGAGGAGCCGACGCGGCGTGGCGTGATCGCCGACCTGACCTGCGATTCCGACGGCCGCATCGATACCTACGTCGACGATGGCGCGCTCGATTCTTCCTTGCCGTTGCACTCATTGCGCAACGGCGAGAGCTATCGGCTCGCGATCTTCATGGTCGGCGCGTACCAGGACACGCTCGGCGACATCCACAACCTGTTCGGCGACACCGACGCGGTCAATGTGCGGTTGACGAATGACGGCTATACGTTCGAGCGTTCGCGTCGTGGCGACACATCGGATGTGATGCTGGATTACGTCGGTTACGATCTCGCGAAGTTGCGCGCGGAATATCAGCAGAAGATTGCAGCAGCGCACTTGCCGGCTGATGTTGCGCGTGAACTCGGCGATGCGCTCGAAAAAGGATTGACGGGCTATACCTATCTGGATGCGACGACGCTGGCATGACGCGCGTCAGTTCTCACGATGGATCTGGAATCCAGCGAACGACTGGCTGGTCGGCATCAGCTCCAGTCGATTGACGTTGAGATGCGGTGGCAGCGTCGCGATCCACCACAGCGTCTCGGCGATGTCTCCGGCGGTGATCGGATGCGCGCCTTGGTACAGCTTGTCCGATGCCGATTGGTCGCCGTGCGTGCGCACCAGTGTGAATTCGGTTTCGGCCATGCCCGGCTCCAGCGTGGTCACGCGTACACCGGTGCCGTGCAGATCGGCGCGCAGGTTCAGCGAGAACTGGCTGACGAAAGCCTTGCTCGCGCCGTACACATTGCCGCCGAGGTACGGATAAAGCGCGGCGGTCGAACTCACGTTGATGATTGCGCCGCGCTGCGCGATCAACGCCGACAACAATGCGCGCGTGAGCGTGACCAGCGCGGTGATATTCGTGTCGATCATCGTGCGCCAGTCGTCGAGGCTCGCGTCTTGAGCAGGCCCGGTGCCGAGCGCGAGGCCGGCGCTGTTGACCAGCAGATCGATCGTGCGGAAGCCGTCGGGCAACCCCGCAACGGCTGCATTCATCGCATCTGCATCGCGGATATCGAACGCCGCGACATGCACGCGATCCGCGCCAAGTTGGTCGCGCAAGGCATTGAGCCGTTCGATGCGCCGACCGCTGGCGATCACGCGCCAGCCGCCTTCCACGAAACGTTTCGCAGCTGCGCGGCCGAAGCCCGACGTCGCGCCGGTGATCCATGCGGTTTTCGTCATCGGTGTTTCCTGATGCTGGCGATGCGGCACCAGTGTAAACGCGCGCCGCGATCCGATCACGGTCGGGCAACGCGCGATCGCGATGACTTGCGCTACGAACTGGTGCATCGTGTTCGTACCTGCGCACGCATGAGCCGCAAATGCCGAAGCCTCCACGCACGCCGTCCACCCCCATAGCTGCCGCGCGCAGAGCCGCGCTTGCGCGTGCGAAGCGGCGCAAGCCTTCGGGTACGGCCGTGGTGATGCTCGGCACCGGCATGCCGCGGCCCGATCCGGAATGTTCCGGCCCGGCGACTGCGGTTGTGTACGACGGTCGCGTGTTCCTGTTCGATGCGGGTGCTGGCGTGATGCGGCGGATGGCGGCGTCAGGCTTGTCGATCCGCGGACCGGAGGCGGTGTTCATCACCCACCTGCACAGCGACCACACGCTCGGCTATCCCGATCTGATCCTGACGACGTGGGTGATGGGTAGGCGCACGCCGCTACAGGTCTACGGTCCGGTCGGGTTGAAGAAGATGACCCGACACCTCCTTGCCGCGTGGGCCGAGGACATCCACGTGCGCATCGAAGGACTCGAACAGCAGACGACCACCGGCTACAACGTCGCGGTGCACGAGTTCGACGTGTCCGACAATGGCGGTGTGGTGTACGAAAAAGACGGCGTGCGTGTCACTGCGATCCCGGTCATCCACGGTTGCTGGAAGCAGGCATTCGGATTCCGCATCGACACGCCGGATCGATCGATCGTGATCTCCGGCGACACCGTGCCGACGAATACCATTCTCGAAGCCGCGCGCGGCGTCGACGTACTCGTGCACGAGGTTTATCCGGCGTCGCAGGTTGCTCCGGAAACCCGCAGCGGCGGCAAGACGTGGCCGAGCTACATGCGCGAGTTCCACACCTCCGACATCGAACTCGGATTGCTTGCGGCACAAGCAAAACCGAAGCTGCTGGTGCTGCACCACATCGTGCGCCAGATTGTGGACGACGATGAGTTGCTGGAGTCGATCCGCGCGGCGGGGTTCGAGGGCGAGGTCGTCGTGGCGAAGGATCTGGATCGCTATTGAAATGGTTCACTTCACCCGAATCGCCACTGCAGGCAATCCGCCGCTGCCGAGTTTCTGCTTGGCGTTTTCGAGTTCGCTCGCGGTCGCGTAAGGGCCGAGGCGGACGCGGTGCATTTCGCCGGCGGGCGTCTGCACGACCTCGACGCGGCCAACCAGGCCGAGCATCGCGATGCGCGCCTTGAGGTCGTCGGCCTGCTTGTCGTTGCGGAACGCGCCGGCCTGCAACAGGTATTGGCCGCTCTTCGGCGCGGCCGCAGCTGTTGCGCTCGCTGGCGTTGTTGCAACTGCCGCTGTCGAAGCTGGCGCTGTCGAAGCTGGCGTCGTATCGACCGGGGTCGATGTATTTGTGCTCGCTGTCTGTGTTGTCGCGACATTCGCCGATGCTGTCGGTGCGACCGGAATCACGGCATTCGGCAACGTGTTCACCGATGCGCCTGGCGCGACTGGCAGCGCGGCCTGTTGTTGCGATGCGAGCTTCGCGGCGGCCTCGGCCTTCACCTGCGCGCTGAGTTCCTCGTCCGGAATGATGACTTCCTTCTCCGGCAGCAGCGTATAGAAATCGTACTTCGGCTTCTTCGGTTCGACGGGTGCCGTCGCCGGATTTCCTTCGGGCGCAACGCCGGAATCGCCCGCCACGGCCGGATGCGCAGCCGGGTTCGGATGCGGCAGCAGGTTGTCCATCGCGTGCGGCATCTTCATGTAAACCGCTACCATGACCGCGCCGCCGATGATCAACCCGAACAGTAGCCACACGTAGCCTGGGATCGACGATTCGCCGCTGCGCCGTGCCTGTTTCTTGCCGCGTTTCACCGCCATCTCACATCACCTCGGGGGCGCTGACACCCAATAGATCCAATCCATTCGCGAGCACTTGCCGCGTTGCGACCGCGAGCGCGAGGCGCGCATCGCGCAATGCCGCATCGTCGGCGACCAGGATCGGTTGCGCGTTGTAGAACGTGTGGAAAGCATAGGCGAGATCGCGCAGGTATTGCGCGAGCGCGTGCGGTTCGAGTTGCGCGGCGGCGTCTTCGACGGTTTCCGGATAGCGCGAGATCTCAACCATCAAGGTCTGTTCCTGCGCATCGGTCAGCCGCTGCAATTGCGCGATGCCGTTCGCCTGGTCGTAGGCGAAACCCTTTTCGCCGGCCTGGCGCAGCAGGCTGCACACGCGTGCGTGCGCGTACTGCACGTAGAACACCGGATTGTCGTTGCTCTGCGCGCGCGCGAGGTCGATGTCGAAGGTGAGTTGCGAATCGGATTTGCGCGCGACAAGGAACCACCGCGTCGCATCGCGGCCGGCTTCGTCGATGAGATCGCGCAGGGTGAGGTAGCTGCCGGCGCGCTTGGACAGTTTCACTTCCTCGCCACCGCGCATGACCGTGACCATCTGGTGCAGCACGTATTCGGGCCAGTTCTTCGGAATGCCGCGCTCGAGTGCCTGCAGGCCGGCGCGCACGCGCGCGAGCGTGCCGTGGTGGTCCGCTCCAAGCTCGGTGATGGCGCGCGCATAGCCGCGCTGCCACTTGCTGAAATGGTAGGCGACGTCCGGCACGAAATACGTGTACGTGCCGTCGGACTTGCGCATCACTCGGTCCTTGTCGTCGCCGTAATCGGTGCTGCGCAACCACAGCGCGCCGTCCTGCGCATAGACATGGCCAGCGGCCTCGAGCGCTTTCACTGTTTCTTCGACTTGTCCGTCCGCATACAGCGACGATTCGAGGAAGACGACATCGAAGCGCACGCCGAACGCTTCGAGATCGCTGTCCTGTTCGGCGCGCAATGCGGCCACCGCGTAACGGCGAATGGCGTCGAGGTTGGTCGGGTCGCGCATCGCGGCGGTGGTTCCACCTTCGAATCGCACTGCTTTCCCAAGCAAATAATCGCGGGCGATGTCGAGGATGTAATCGCCGCGATAACCGTTCTCTGGCCAGCCGGCGTCATCCGGGAAAACGCCGCGGCAACGCGCCTGCACGGACTTCGCGAGGTTGTCGATCTGCGCGCCGGCATCGTTGTAGTAATACTCGCGCATGACGTCCCAGCCGGTTGCGGCGAGCAGGCGCGCGAGCGTGTCGCCGATTGCCGCGGCGCGGCCATGGCCGACGTGCAACGGGCCAGTCGGATTCGCCGACACGTATTCGACGCCGACGCGTACGCCGTTGCCGGTTTTGCTGCGTCCGTAGTCGCTGCCACGCGCGAGCACCGTCGCGACTTCGCGTTGCCACGCGGCATCGTTGAGGAAAATGTTGATGAAACCCGGGCCGGCGATTTCCACTTTCGCGACATCGTCGTTCGCAGGCAACGCATCGACGATAAGCTGCGCGAGCGCGCGCGGATTCGTTTTAGCGGGCTTCGCTAGCGCCATCGCGATGTTCGTCGCGAAGTCGCCATGCTCGCGGGTCTTGGTGCGATCCACGTTAATTGGAAGCGGGGCAATCGTCGGTCCGACGAGATCGGCCGGCAATTTGGCGGATGCGCGCAAGGTGTCGATCGCGGTGGTCAGCAGCGCGCGCAGTGCATCTTTCACGGGAAAATCCAACTGGTGTTCGGCGGCATAGTTTAGCGGCTCGCGGCGCGGAAGACTGCGCCGTGCGCGATGCGCGACTCAGCTTCCAGCCAATTGCGTGTAGGCGGCGATCACCCCGTTGCCGTTGGCCGGCGGCACGGTCGCGAACTGCGCGCGCAGCGCTGCGCTGACCGCACGCACGCGTGGTGCGTTGGCGATCTTTCCAAGCCCGAACACGCGCTCGCCTTCGCGCGAGGAGAATTGGTGCAGTTCGAAGAAGAAGCGTTCCTGGCCGTCGGTCAGGAAACCCAGGCAGGGTTGCGCGGATTCAGGCGAATCCAGCTTGCGGCCATCGCGCATCTCGCGTTCGCGGCATAGTCGCAGTGCGCTGTCGGCAAGTTCCGCGAACGATTCGGCGGCATTGGCAGTGTCGAGGTCGGCGGCGAGACGCGCGAGGATCAGCGCCGATTCGATCATCGGATCGCGCCGCCAGTCCGGCACCGCCTGGTCCAGCCAGCCCGGCAGATAGCGAGCGAGCGCCCCGCCGCAGACCGCGGCCTCGGCCGAATTGGCCAATGGTCGCGCGAACAATCCGAAGGTGCTGCCGGCGATCATGATTTCCATCGCGATGTACAGCGCGCGATCGTGCTCGCGGCTGTAGCCGCAGGTGTCGAGGATACGCAGGGTCTCGGCGATGCTGGCCGCTTCGTTGCCGCCGATCGGGCCGGGCACGTCGGCCGACTCGCGCTGGCGCAAGTCGTGACAGGCCGCGAACAGCGCGAGTTTCAGCCAGTCCGCCAGCGGCAATGCGGCGTAGCCGAGGGCGCGTTCGAGCGCGCGCAAGCGGCGATCGGCGATTTCCAGCACGTGGCCTTCGTTGTGATACGGATGCGGGTCGTTGCCGAAACTGCCATGCCGCAGGCCCAGCCGCGCGAGTCCGAGGATGAAGGCGTCGGCGGCGCGGTCGAGGGTCGGCGCGGCAGCGTCGCCGAAGTGCTCGAGCAGGCGCAGGCGCCGATGCCGCATCCATTCGAGGATGTCCGGACGATGCTGCGATACAAGCGCGCGCGCAGCATCGGCGTCGGGCAGGGCACGCTCGCTGGCATCCGGCAGAAACAGGCTGGAATAACCGAGGATCAGGGCACGACCCCGCGCGGCCCCATGCCGCGGCCGCAGTATAAGCGCGGAGCAGGTGCTTACGGCCAGTGTGTACGGTCGGCTGCTGCGCATTGCACGACGCGTCCCGGACGGCGTTGCCATCCCATCAGCCATCGGTCAGGCTTGCGCAATGGGGCGATGCGGAACGACATGACGCTGCTGGAACAGATCCGCCAACGCAAGCTGGTGCAGTGGGCTGCGGCCTTGCGACCCACGCTGGCTGCCGTTGTTGCGCAAACGAGGACAAGCGCCCGAGCAACTGGCGAAGATCGAATTCAAGGTGACGTTGCCGCAGTAACGACGGCGAGCCGTGCCGACATCGCACGGATGCAGCGTGGCTCAGACCCAGCCGCGCGCGGCGAGTGAACACGGCGCGCCGTCGCCGATCACGAAATGATCGAGCAGGCGAATCTCGACCATCGCGAGTGCATCGCGCAAACGCAGCGTCACTGCGCGGTCGGCGGCGCTGGGTTCGCTGCTGCCGCTGGGATGGTTGTGGCCGACGATCAATGCGGCCGCGTTGTGCGCGAGGCAACGCTTGAGCACTTCGCGCGGGTAGACCTCGGCGCCGTCGAGCGTGCCGCGGAACAATTCCTCGAACGCGATGGCGCGATGGCGGTTGTCGAGGAACAATCCGGCGAAGACTTCGTGCGGAAGGCCGCGCAGGCGTCGCGCGAAATATTCGCCCGCGCGTGCCGGATCGGTCAGCGCATCGCCGCGTTCGAGGCCTGCTGCGAGATGCCTGCTGCCCAGTTCGAGCGCGGCCTTGAGCGCGCAGATGCGGGCCGGGCCGAGGCCTGGTTCCTGCATCAGGTCGGATGTCGAGGTTTCCAGCAAGACGCGCAGCGACCCGAAGCGCGTGAGCAGGACGCGCGCCGAGCCGACCGCATCCATGCCGCGCAGGCCCGAACCGAGGAACAATGCCAGTAGCTCGGCATCGGACAGATGTTGGGGGCCGCGCGCCATCAGGCGTTCGCGGGGTCTTTCGTCGGCCGGCCAGTCGCTGATTTTCATGTGGCCATGATCGTGTTGCCGAAACCCGGCTTGCAGCGGTAAATGCAGGCGCTTCGGGTAAGCTAGCGGCTCGTATCGGCGTAGGAATCTTCTGACGTGAACGTGTTAGGCGCGAGCCCGGGCTTGTCCGGTGAACGCATCCTGCTCGGTGTCAGCGGCGGCATCGCTGCGTACAAGGCGGCCGAACTCGTGCGCCGGTTGCGCGATGCGCATGCCCAGGTGCGCGTCGTGCTGACCGAAGCCGCTGCGCATTTCGTCGGTGCGGCGACGTTCCAGGCGTTGTCGGGCAATCCGGTGCGCAGCTCGCTATGGGATCCGGCGGCCGAAGCGGCGATGGGACATATCGAACTCGCGCGCTGGGCGTCGCGCGTGCTGATCGCACCGGCGAGCGCGGATGTGATCGCGAAACTCGCGCACGGCCACGCGAACGATCTGCTCAGCACGCTCTGCCTCGCGACAACCGCGCCGCTGACGCTTGCCCCGGCGATGAACAACCGCATGTGGCAGCACCCGGCGACCCAAGCGAATGTCGCGACCTTGCGCGAACGCGGCGCACAAATCGTTGGGCCGGATGATGGCGCGCAGGCCTGCGGCGAATTCGGCCCGGGCCGGCTCGCCGAACCCGATGCGATCGTGCGCGCGTTGATCGCGGCGCATGCGCAGAAGAAAGAAGGCCCGTTGGCGGGACAACGTGTCCTGGTCACTGCGGGTCCAACGTATGAAGATCTCGATCCGGTGCGCTACCTCGGCAACCGCAGTTCGGGAAAGATGGGTTTCGCGATCGCTGCCGCTGCTGCCGAACTCGGTGCGGATGTGACCCTGCTCGCCGGCCCGGTTGCGTTGCCGACGCCCGCCGGGGTGCGGCGCATCGATGTGCGGCGTGCCGTTGAAATGCACGACGCCGCAATCGCTGCATTGCCGCAGGACATCTATATCGGCGCAGCGGCTGTTGCCGATTACATGCCGGCGCAAACGGCTGCCGACAAGATCAAGAAACCGATCTTTGATCGAGGCAGTCTTGATAAGGGCATGGCTGCGGAAGCGAGCGATTCCGGATTGACCCTCGAGCTCGTGCGCACTCCCGACATACTTGCCGAAATCGCCGCGCATCCGCAACGTCCGCGCCTCGTTGTCGGATTCGCAGCGGAGACCCGCGCGCTGGCCGAGTCCGCGCGCGACAAGTTGCAGCGCAAGCGCGTGGATGCGATCGCCGCCAATCGCGTCGGCGTGCCCGGCAGCGGTTTCGATTGCGACAGCAATGCGCTCAGCGTTTACTGGCGCAATGGCGATGGCAGCAGTGGCGAGGCGGAACTCGGTCCTGCGCCAAAGACGCAGCTTGCGCGCGAACTGATGGCGGTGTTGCTTGATCGCGTCATGGACAAACAGCCATGAGGTTCTCCGCATGACCGACCTCGTGCAGATGCGCGTGCTCGATCCGCGCCTCGGTCGCGATTTCCCGCTGCCCGATTACGCGACCCTAGGTTCGGCCGGAATGGATCTGCGCGCGATGATCGACGCCGAACTCACCCTTGCGCCCGGCGGCACGTCGTTGATTCCGACCGGCATCGCGATCCACATCGGCGATCCGGAACTGTGCGCGGTGATCCTGCCGCGTTCCGGGTTGGGGCACAAACATGGTTTCGTGCTTGGAAATCTGGTCGGCCTGATCGATGCGGACTATCAGGGCCCCTTGATGGTGAGCGGATGGAATCGCGGCCAAGCAGCCTTTACCATCGTACCGGGCGATCGCATCGCGCAGCTGGTGTTCCTGCCGGTTGCGCGGGTCGCCTTGCAGGTGGTGCCGGAGTTTGCGGATAGCGCGCGCGGCATGGGTGGTTTCGGCCATACTGGGATGCGCTGAGCAACACGGGCGGCATGACGGGCGAGCAGGCGCCCAGGCCATCTGGACAGGGGAAGCGGATGGACGAGCAGGTCGAACGCAAGAAGAGCGACACCCTCAAGGCTGCGCTGGGACGCTTGCGCCTGCCGATCGCAGCGCTGCTCTTCGTGTTGGCGTTGTTGTTCGCCTGGGACGCATGGCATCAGGGTGCGGCATCGCGCGCCGTTGCGACCGTGGCGGCGGAGGGAGGGCGGTTGCAGGCAGAGGAACGCGGCATCCTGGCCGATCTCATGATGAATTTCGACCACGCGCGCAGCGCACCGGCGGTCGTTGCGGCGGTCGTCGCTGGCGATACCAGTGCCGCTGCCAAGGCATTTACCGTCCGTTGGGCGGACGCGCGCGATGTGCAATTCGTCGCGCCTGACCTCGGTGTGGCGTATGCCGATCCGGACAAGTTCGGCTACGGGCGCATCGCGGTGCTCAATGCCGCCCTGCGCGACGGCGTGGCGCGGGCTTCGGTGGCGCGGGTGAATGGCAAGCCGATGCTGATGCTTGCCGGGGCGATCAAGCAGAACGGCGAAGTCAAATCGCTGGTGATGGTGGCATTGCCGACGACCGCCATGAGCGATCCGATCGGCGAGTCCCATCCTGGCAACGGTTATCTGGCCTTGCGTTTCCACGGCTACGACATCGCGACCAAGGGCGATCCGCAAGTGGCGTTGATGGGTAAATCCGACATGCTCGCGTTGTTCGACAACGGATTCGTGGTGCACACGGCGAGCCCCCAGGTCGCCGAAAGTTTCCTCGGCCTTGCACCGACGATCGAATACATCCTGTTCGCGCTGTTCGTATTGGCCGGAGCCGCGTTGTTGAAATTCGGCAAGGAGCTGCATTCCCGCCACACGGCAGTCGCCGATACGGCGGACGAAGGCACGTTCGCCGACGCGCTCGCCGCCGAACAACAGCCGCGCAAGATCATCCGTGATCCGGAAAAACGCGCTGCGGTCGCGATCTCGCGTGACATCTTCCGTGCCTACGACATCCGCGGCGTGGTCGGGAAGGACCTGGATGCGGGTGTCGCGAAACTGATCGGCCATGCGATCGGCAGCGCGATGCAGGAGCAGGGACTCAAGGACATCGTGATCGGCCGCGACGGCCGCCTGTCGGGACCGGAGATGATGAACGCGCTGATCGACGGCCTGCGCGCCGCCGGCCGCGATGTCATCGACATCGGCCAGGCGCCGACGCCACTGTGCTACTTCGCCGCGTTCCAGCTGCGCACCGGTTCGTGCGTCGCGGTCACCGGCAGCCACAATCCGCCGGATTACAACGGCTTCAAGATCGTGCTGGGTGGCGACACGCTTGCCGGTGAGGCGATCGAGGCGTTGTACGCACGGATCGCCGAGGATCGCCTGTACAAGGCGGTGACGCCCGGCATCCTCTCGCAGCGCGAAGTCGCCCAGGACTATATCCGTCGCATCGCCGAGGACGTGCAGCTCGAACGCAAGCTCAAGGTCGTCGTCGATTGCGGCAACGGCGTCGCGGGCATGCTCGCGCCGGAAGTGCTCGAGGCGATCGGCTGCGAGGTGATGCCGATCTTCTGCGAGGTGGACGGCACCTTCCCGAACCATCATCCGGATCCGAGCGAGCCCAAGAACCTCACCGACGCGATCCAGATGGTGCAACGCCTCGGCGCGGACATCGGTATTGCATTCGACGGCGACGGCGATCGCCTTGGCGTGGTCACGCGCGCCGGCGAGATCATCTATTCCGATCGCCTGCTGATGCTGTTCGCAGCCGACGTGCTCGAACGCAATCCCGGTGCGTGCATCGTGTACGACGTCAAGTGCACCGGACACCTGGCGGGACACATCCTGAGCCATGGCGGCAGCCCGCTGATGTGGAAGACCGGGCATTCGCTGATCAAGGCCAAGATGAAGGAAACCGGCGCCGAACTCGCCGGCGAGATGAGCGGTCATTTCTTCTTCAAGGAGCGTTGGTACGGCTTCGACGACGGCATTTACGCCGCCGCGCGGTTGCTGGAAATCCTCGCTACGCGCGACGAGGACGCCGACGCGGTGTTCGCCGAATTACCCAAGGGTTTCAGTACGCCTGAGCTCAAGGTGCCCATGGCCGAAGGCGAAAGCCATGCGTTCATCGACAGGTTCCGCGAACGCGCGAAGTTCGAGGGAGCGCGCGTCGCCACCATCGACGGCATCCGCGCGGATTGGTCCGACGGCTGGGGCATCGTACGTGCATCCAACACCACGCCGGTGCTGGTGATGCGTTTCGATGCGGATACGCCGGCAGCGCTCGAGCGTATCCAGGGCGTTTTCCGCCAGCAACTGCTGGCGGTGAAAGCAGATCTGGCATTGCCGTTCTGACCTGCGGCCGCGCCGCCAGGCTCAGCCTTTCGGCGGAGGTATCGTGGGTGCCGACGTCGGCGTACTGCCGGAATGCGCCGCCTCGGCGGCAGCCCGCAGCGTGCGGTAGCGACTCATCGTCGCGACCCTTTCCTTGATCAGGTTCGCAGCCTGCACTTCCTGCTGCATTTCGGTTTGCTGCTGCTCGACGATCTGTGCGTGGGTGGCCTTGATCGAGGTTGTGAGCTGTGCGTTCACCGGCTTGCCCGATAGCTCGAGGTTGGACGCAGCGATCAGCAGCGACGACAAGCCTTGCTGCTGGCTGTCCAGACCGATCCGGGTCGCCTTGAGCGATTCGGCCTGCATCGCGACGCGCTCGTCGTAGGCACGTTTGATCTCGGCTTCGGATGGATACGAGGCCAGCAAGACCACATCGGTCTGCTTGGCCTTCTCGATCGCCTCGGCAGCCTTGGCCTCGGCATCCGCCTTGGCCTGCGCAGCGGCACGCTCTTCCGGCGACAAGCTGCGGTCGACGTTCTTGAGGGTCATTCCGCTGTTCTTGCTGATTTCCTGGCGAGCCTGGGTCATTGCTTCCGGTGGCAGCACGTCGCTGTAATGATCCTTGCCGTCGGCGCTGACCCAGTGGTACAGCTTGGGCGCGGGCGGATCATCGGCGAATGCAGCCGGCGCGAAAAACAACGTGGCGACGATGGCTGCGAGTGTCTTGCGCGGTCTGTTCATGGCGCCTCCAGCGACGGCATCAAGGGCCGCTTCCGTAGCGCTGACGATACGCCAAAAGTGCTTCGTGGTGCATGGCCAGGTCGGCCCGGCCATCGGCCAGTTGCAGCAACTCGTCCAGGCCCGCGATCGCGAGGAGTGGAAGCCCGAATTCGGCGCGCACGGCGTCGGTTGCGGACATGCCGCTGTTGCCGCTGCGCTCTTGCCGGTCCAGCGCGATCAGCACGCCGCACGGGATGCCGCCGGCTTGGCGGATGATGTCGATCGCCTCGCGGATCGCGGTGCCTGCGGTGATCACGTCGTCCACGATCAGCACGCGCTTGGCAGCGAGCGAGGCGCCGATCAGCGAACCGCCTTCGCCGTGATCCTTGGCTTCCTTGCGGTTGAATGCGAGTGGCGCATCGCGCCCTTGCCTTGCCAATGCGATGGCGACGGCGGTGGCGAGCGGAATGCCCTTGTAGGCCGGTCCGAACAGCACGTCGAATTCGAGTTGCGCAGCGAGCAGAGTCTGCGCATACGCATCGCCGAGCGCCGCCAACGCAACGCCGCTGTCGAAGCGCCCGGCATTGAAGAAGTACGGACTGATGCGTCCGGACTTCAAGGTGTATTCGCCGAAGCGCAACGCATCGCGCGCGAGTGCTGATTCAAGGAATTGTCGCTGGTATTCCTGCATGGCAAGCGTTCGCGAATGGAAGGGGGCAATTGTCGCGCAAGCGCCGCATGTTTGCGCCGCTGATCGTATCGAAGTCGATCGGGTCGAAGTCGATCCAGACGAAGCCGATCAGTCGGTCGGCAACGGTTGCTGTGGTTGCCATGCGCTCGCATCAAGGCGATCCAGCAACGATGCGACCTGCGCGCGCGCAAGCTTGCCGTGGATCGGCAACACCACGGTATCGCCCGGCTGCGCCCAGGCGAGCAATGCGTGCGAGGCTTCGTGTTCGTCGCTGTGGAATGGCATCGCATCCGCCGCGATGCCTTTGGCAAGCAGGGTTTCGCGCAGGATCGCGGCGACTTCTCCGGGCGCGCGGCCGCGCAGCATTCCAGCGATGTCCTTGAGCACGACGCAACCGGGATGGAATGACGCCGCAATCACCGCGAGCGCATGCAGATCCGCATCGCTGCGGTCACCGGCCTGGCCGAGCAGCAACCCAAGCCGTCCATTGGCGCGTTGCACATTTGCAACCTGCAACAAGCCACGCAAGCCATCGGGATTGTGCGCATAGTCGAGCCACACGTCGATTCCGGACAGCGACCAATGTTGCAGTCGGCCCGGATTGTCGGCATGGCTGGCACCGAAGCGCGCAAGCACGTCGGCGATTGTTTGTGGCGCGATGCCAAGTGCAATCGCACCGAGTGACGCTGCGAGGATATTGGCGATGTTGTAGCGCGCCTGCCCATGCGCGCTGAGCGGCATCGCATCGATCGCACCGAGATCGTGCGGTTTGCCGGCGAATACGAGGTGTCCGCGTCCGTCGCGCACGCCGCAGGTCGCGCCGCCGCGCGCACGATGCGTTTCCAGGAACATGTTGCGATCGTCCAGCGCGAACCATCCGAGTACGCAGTCGAGGCCATCGGCGTGTGCGCGCAAGGTCGCATCATCGGCGTTGAGCACGAGCAATCCATCGCGATCGACGACGCGCGCGACCGCGAGCTTCACCCGCGCGAGGCCGTCGAGATCGTGCACGCCGTAAGCACCGTAATGATCGGCGCTGAGATTGGTGACGATGGCGGTGCGCGCGCGCTGCATCGCGAGTCCGCGCCGCAGCATGCCTCCGCGGGCGGTTTCGAGGATCGCAGCCTGCACTTCCGGGTGTCGCAACACGGCGCGAGCGCCAGCCGGGCCGGAATAATCGCCGGCTGCACTCTGCGCGGCATCGACGAACAAGCCGTCGGTACAGCTGTAGCCGGTGCGCCAGCCGTGCGCGCGCGCCATCGCTGCGAGCAGGCGCACGGTCGTGGTCTTGCCGTTGGTGCCGGTAACGAGCGCAAGCGGAACATCGTGCAGGGTCGACCAGTCGATGGTGCCCGCACCCGGCAATGCATCAGGCAGCCAGCTGTGCGCACCGACCCCTTCGCCGAGCGTGATTGCATCGTCGTCGATCAACAGCGCGACGCGATGCGCCTGCGCCGCGCGTTCGAGCGCGATCAATCCTGGATTCGCTTCGCTCGCCGCGAGCGCGCGCAGGGTCGCCATCGCCAGCGTTTCATCCCACGCCGCGGCATAGCCCGGCGCATGGAAGCGCGCGTAGCCGGAGTCCGCGCGCGCGTCGGCGATGCTTGCGAGCCATGCCCATTCGTTGACGTCGGTCGCGGCGAACAGTTGATCGAGCGGCGCGGCGAACGCGAGCGTTGCGCCGCTTGCATGTGTTTGCGCGAAGACGGGAGTGTCGGGCCATCCGAGCGCATCGCGTGCTGTTGCGACGTGCGTACGCCACGCTTCCAGCAATGCAGCATCGACCGCGATGCCATCGGTTTCCAGCGCAGCGCCCACGCTGCCGAAATACGGATTCGGACCGAGCAACCGGCGCGAATCGGAGAACGGCGTTGGACTCGGCTCAAGCTCCACTTATCGCGCCGACCAGACAAAGATGGGAAGAAGATCATGTTCAAGGAGCGTCCCTTGCCCATGGTCCGTACCTGCGATCAACCTGGATGTGGGAAGTGCCGACGCGCGCACGGAGCCCGCGCGGCCGCCGGATGTTGCGTGCACATGTCGAACAGCATGTTCAATCGCTTGCATTCGACATCGCCCTCAATCGTCGCCTTCGCGCGCGATGCTGATGCCGCGTTCGTCGCGCACCATGCCGCCTTCCATCGCGGCGTGGATGGCTTCCGCGGCGGCGGGTTCAACGATGCGCATTTCCGGCATTGCTTCGCGCGGCGGCGCTTCAGGCGCACCCTCGGGCCGGAACTTGATGATCTGCTTCCACGAACGCACCAATGTGTCGGCGAAGATCAGGATCAGGTCGCCGCTACGCCCCATCTGCAACGCCGCATCGATCGCTTCCTGCTCGTTCGGAATGATCGTGATCGCCGATTCGGGAACGCCCTTCGCTTTCAATTCGGCGGCGATGATGCGCGGCACTTCGTCGCCGGCGCGACCGCGCAAGGCATCATCGCGACGCACGA
Organism: Lysobacterales bacterium; assembly: GCA_038226665.1. Classification (GTDB taxonomy): domain Bacteria; phylum Pseudomonadota; class Gammaproteobacteria; order Xanthomonadales; family Xanthomonadaceae; genus SZAS-103. The sequence continues at coordinate 66,003 of JBBRQI010000015.1, forward strand.
TGTAATGATCGAAGCGGCCCGCCACCGCATTGGCGATGTCGCGCAGGTCTTCATCGCGACGATCTCCGGGGCCCGCGACCACGACGATGCGTCGACCCGTCACGTCGAGCCGTTGCGCGAGATCGGCCATCACCCCGACCGCGTGCGCGTTGTGGCCGTAGTCGAACAGCACCTTGAACGGATGCTCGTTGAACACGTTCATGCGCCCGGGCGTCTGGAAGAACGTGGTGTCGAACGTGCGCAGTCCCTGGCGGATCGCGTCGAGTTTGATGTTCAGAGAGAACGCGACCGCCGCGGCCGTCATCGCGTTATGGACGTTGTGCAGCGCGCGGCCCTCGAGCGTTGCCGGGATCAGGTGCGTCCACAGCAGCGGGATGTGACTGCCCTTGTCGTACAACGTGATCATCTGGCCGTTGACGCCACCCTCGAGCGCGCACGCGCGGCCACCTGCGCGGATGTGTTCGCGCACCAGCGCGTGCGCGGGATTCATGGTGACGTAGCAGATCGTCTTCGCTTCGGTGTAGCCGGACATCTTCAGCACGTTCGGATCGTCGGCATTGAGTACCGCGCATTCGGTCGCGACCTCGACAACGACGCGTTTGACTTCGGCGAGTTGTTCCAGCGTGTCGATGCCTTTCAATCCGAGATGATCGGACTGCACGTTCAGGACCGCACCGACATCCACATGCCGCACCGCCATACCCGCGCGCAACAAACCACCACGCGCGGTCTCGAGGATCGCGATGTCGATCTGCGGATCGGCCAGCACCATGCGCGCGGATACCGGGCCGGTCATGTCGCCTTCCACGGTGCGCTGGCCGTCGATATACACGCCATCGGTCGTGGTCAGGCCCGGTGTGTAGCCGGCCATCTTGGTGATGTGCGCGAGCATGCGCGCCGTCGTGGTCTTGCCATTGGTGCCGGTGATCGCGGCGATGGGCACGCGTGATGGAGCGCCGGGTGGAAACAACATGTCGACGACCGGGCCGGCGGCGTCGCGTGGTGTGCCGGTGCTTGGCGCGACGTGCATGCGGAAGCCGGGCGCGGCGTTGATCTCGCAGATCGCGCCGCCGATGGACTTGTAGCTTTCGGCGATGTTTGGCGAAATGAAATCGACGCCGCCGACATCGAGTCCGATCGCGCGCACTGCGCGCACCGCCATGTCGCGGTTGTCGGGATGGATGATGTCGGTCACATCGGTCGCGGTGCCGCCGGTGGAGAGATTCGCGGTCGAGCGCAAGTAGACGACCTCGTCCGCCTTCGGCACCGAGTCGGCGGTGTAGTCGACGCGCGCCATCATCATCGCGGCCTGCGCATCCAGTTCGAGGCGAGTGAGCACCTTCTCGTGGCCGACGCCGCGGCGCGGGTCCTGGTTCACGACTTCTACGAGCTGGGCGATCGTGCTGGTGCCGTCACCGACAACATGCCCGGGCGTGCGCTTGGTCGCGGCGATCAGTTCGCCGTTGACCACGAGCAGGCGGTGGTCGTCGCCAGCCACGAAGGTTTCCACGATCACCGAACGCGAATGCTCATGCGCCGAAGCGAATCCGCCGCGCACCGCATCATCTCCGGAAATGCCAATCGTAATGCCGCGACCGTGGTTGCCGTTGTAGGGTTTGGTCACCACGAGTCCGCCGAGGCTGCGCGCGGCGCGCACCGCGTCTTCGGCGGATTGCACGAGATCCTGGCGCGGCACCGGCAGGCCGAGCGCGCCGAGGATCTTGTTGGTCTCTTCCTTGTCGCTCGCGAGTTCCACCGCGATGTGCGGCGTCTTGCCGGTCACGGTCGCCTGGATGCGCTGCTGGTATTTGCCGTGGCCGAGCTGCACCAGCGACTGGTCGTTCATGCGCAACCAAGGTATGCCACGTTGTTCCGCGGCCTGCACGAGCGATCGTGTCGACGGGCCGAGCGCGCGACGTTGCGCATATCGGATGAACGCATCGCGCGCTTCGCTCCAGACGAAACCGTCCGGCACGCTGCTGGCCGGGCGGATCGCGTCGGGCAACAACGAGCAAAGCAATTTCAGCGCGAGCTCGCCGGCCGCGACGCCTTCCTCACGCTGCACGTATTCGTACACCACCATGTAAACACCGGGTCGATCGTCGCTGATGCTGCGGGTCTTGCCGAAGGTGACGTTCTCGCCGGCGACGTTCTGCAATTCGATCGCGACATGTTCGAGCACATGCCCGAGCCACGTTCCTTCGCCTTCGCGCATGCGCCGCTCAAAGCCGCCGGGTTCACGATAGGAGCAACCGTGTTCGCGCAATCCGGGCAGGGCCTCCATCAGTCCATCCACGAACGCGGGCCCGAGCTTCCCGGTCGGCCATTGCTCGAGCGCCTCCAGGTCCAGCTCTAGCCGGATCACCGGAAAATGGGCGTACAGCGACGGGCCCTGATAGATGGAGCGATCGAGAATGCGCATGGTGTCTCCCCAGAAACCCAGCTTGAGAATGATCCGGGCTTGTGGCCCGGGAGTGCAACGCTTACTCCGACGGACGAAAATGCGCAAGATGGGCGCGGTTTGGCCAGATCGCCACCGTTGGAATCCGATCACTATGGCGTGCGGTATTCCTCGTATGCATGGTCCATGTGGACGAGAAACTTGCCCCCGGACTTGAAAACCGTAACCGTTGTCGCCCAGTGGGCTGGGCACTCGACCATCTGGCTCGATCGAGGGATGGATGCCTCGCATGCGCCCACGCCAACGGGGCCGGTGAGGCTACGCTTGCCGTCGTACACCTCAATGATCGGGTAGTCTTCAGCAGCGCCCAACTCACCTTGCGTGTTTTCGTTGAAGTAACCGCCGCTCACTACAAGCCTTAGCGTCCCGCATGTCCGGCTGATGGTCTTGGCTCCGGTGCGGTGGACGATTCCCCGCTCGTCCTGCTTGCCATAGGTAACGAGCTTGGCGATGTCGATCGCTTCGGCTTTGACCTTCGCCATTCCGTGCCTCGAGACCCCTGAGTGATCCGCCAATGCGAGATGTATCCAAGATTCCCCATCGCATGAAAACAGCAGCCGGGAAGGCACGCCATCCTCTTTCGCAAGAGTTGCGTGGGAAAGCAGGAAACCGAAACTTAGCGTCAGAAGCATGCGGATCATTTGTTTTAGCCCGATCTATTCGCAACCAGCGTTCCCGCCGAAGCCTTGCGCGTGTGCAGGTTGAAGGTCGCGCCCTGCACGAGAATATGCACCTTGAGGCCGAGCAGGCATACCGGCTGGCTCAGGCTGGCCTCGGCCATCGACGAGAACTCCAGCCCGTCGGCATCCACCACGGTCACCGCACCGCTGCCTTCGACTTCGAGCGTGTTGTCCGGCGCGATGAACGCAGCTGTGTCTTCGTCGAGGCCGATGCCGATCGCGAACGGGTTGTAGGCCAGCGCCGCGACGAGCCGGCCAAGCCGGTCGCGCTGGCGGAAATGCTGGTCGATGATGAAGCGATTTGTAAGTCCAAGACCAGGCGCAAGGCGCACGCTGCCGGCGCGCGGCGAGGAGCCTTCCTTGCCGAACGCGATCATGTGTTCGCTGAGGATGCTTGCGCCGGCGCTGGTACCGGCCACGTGCACGCCGTGCGCGTTGCGTTCTCGGATCAATTTCGCGGCGGGCGTGCCGCCGAGGATCGTCGAGATCCGCAGCTGGTTGCCGCCGGTGAAGAAAATCCCGCTCGCGTCGTCGATCTTGCGCAGGAAATCGTCGCGATGGCCGTCTTCACGCACCGCGATATCGACCGATGTCGCGCGTCCGGCTTCGAGGCGGTCGAACAGGTCCTCGTAGCGGGCACCGGTGTCGGGTTTGCGGCTCGCAGTCGGGATCACCACGATGTCGGCGTCACGCCCCCCGCAGAGATCCACGTAGCGCTTGAGGATCCGCCGCCGGCTTTCCTTGTCCTCGGCACCGCCGATCGGAACGATCCAGCCGCGCTGACCGCCATCGGGAATCCTGCTTGGGCACATCAAGGCCTCCTGGGCCGTGCATTTGGAACCACGAAATTACCATGCCGCGATGCCGGGCCACGAGTTGGCGGCACAGGACGGATCATGCGCGCGCTCCGTGCCCGACACCGTATGATTGCGCGACCTCATCCGGCTCGACTCGATGCGTATCATCAGCTTCAATGCCAACGGCCTGCGCTCGGCGGCGAGCAAGGGGTTTTTCGACTGGTTTGCCGAGCAGAAAGCCGACCTGTTGTGCGTGCAGGAAACCAAGGCGCAGGAACAACAGCTGCGCGTCGAAAGCTATTTGCCGAAGGGCTACCACGCGTATTTTCGTGACGCGACGACGAAGAAAGGCTATAGCGGCGTTGCGATCTATTCGAAGCGCGAGCCCAACGAAGTGCGTACGGCGCTGGGCTGGGACGCGTTCGACGAGGAAGGCCGTTACATCGAAGCGCGTTTCGGAAACCTCAGCGTGGTGTCGCTGTATGTGCCGTCGGGTTCGTCGGGCGAGGTGCGCCAGCAGTTCAAATTCAAGTCGATGAAATGGTTCAAGCCGATCCTCGACGGTTGGCTCGCGAGCGGCCGCGATTACGTGCTGTGCGGCGACTGGAACATCGTGCGCGCCCGGAACGACATTAAGAACTGGACATCCAACCAGAAGAACTCCGGATGCCTGCCCGAAGAACGCGCATGGCTCAACGGCATGATCGAAGATGCCAGCGGCGATGGAACACCGGCCCCGAAACATGGCTGGGTCGACACTTTCCGCGCGCTGAAACCCGATGCGATCGAATATTCGTGGTGGTCGCAGCGCGGCGCCGCGCGCGCGAACAATGTCGGCTGGCGCATCGATTATCAGATTGCGACGCCGTCGCTGCGCGCGAAACTGAAAAGCTGCGCGATCCATCCGACGCCGCGTTTTTCCGATCACGCGCCATACGTCGTGGATTACGCCAGATGATCGCAGCAACCGATCAGCCGAAACGCCCGGGCTGGCGCGATGTATTGCGCGGACTCTCGCGCCCGAAAGTCGGGATCATGCTGATGCTCGGCTTCAGCTCGGGCCTGCCGTTCATGCTGGTCGGCAACACGATGGGCTTCTGGCTGCGCGAGGGCGGGACTGAACTGTCGGCGATCGGGTTCCTGTCGTGGGTCGGCATCGCGTACTCGTTGAAATTCCTGTGGGCACCGATCATCGACAAGGCCGATGTACCGCTGCTCGGCCGCTGGCTCGGCCATCGACGCGGCTGGATGGTGCTCGCGCAATTGATCATCGCCATCGGTCTCGCCGGCATGGCTTTCGTGACCCCGCAAGGCGGATTGATGGCATTCGCGGCGTTCGCGCTGGTCGCCGCATTTGCGTCGGCGACGCAGGACATCGTGATCGATGCGTGGCGGATCGAAAGCGCGGAAGCGAAAGGCGAGCTTGCGCTTCTTACGTCCGCCTACCAGCTCGGCTATCGCACCGTGCTGCTGATCACCGAGGCGCTCATCCTGATCGTGGCATCGAAAGTCGGATGGTCGCTATCGTATGGAATCATGGCAATGACGATGGCCGTCGGCCTTGGAGCGACACTGCTGGCGCGTGAGCCGCTCACCTCAATGCGAACGAATGCAATGCACCACGCCTCCTTGTGGACGCCAAGAGGCCTGTTCGATGCGATCGCCGGCCCGTTTATCGCCTTCTTCAAGCAGCACGGCAGTTGGGCGCTATTGATGCTCGTCGCGATCAGCCTTTACCGGATGCCGGATTTCGTAATGGGTCCGATGGCCAATCCGTTCTATGCAGACCTGCACATCGCCAAGGAAACCGTCGGTGAAGTGCGTGGCTCGTTCGGCTGGTTCGCCACACTCGCAGGAATCGCGGTGGCTGGATTGTTCGCGCTGCGCTTCGGCGTGATTGCGACGCTACTGGTCGGCGGCATCATCGGGCCCGGCTCAATCCTCGCATTCGCCTACATGGCCCATCACGGCGGCGATCCGCAGGTGTTTGCGGCGACGATGGTGATCGACAATTTCTCGCAAGGCTTTGCGGGCGTCGCGTTGATCGGCTACATGTCGAGCCTGACGAACATCGGCTATACGGCGACGCAATATGCGTTGCTGAGTTCGTTCTATGCGCTGCCCGGAAAATTGCTCAAGGGTTTTTCCGGCGTCGTGGTCGAGAAGCTCGCGGTGAGCCATGACTTGTCCGACGCGTATGCGCTGTTCTTCATTGGCACGGCGATGCTCGGGATTCCAGCTTTCCTGTTGTGCGTTTTGCTGGCGTTGCGCAAGCCGGTGCCGATTGATCGACTGGAGGAAGCCGGCTCGACTGAAGGCGGGTAACGATCAAACGCTGCGACGTGATCCGGGATAAATAGCACCCAGCACGCGCGGCCCGCGTGCCCCGGTGACCGAAGGCAGGTTGCCCGGTTCATTTGCAAGGCGCGCGCGCGCGAGCCACGCGAAGCCGGCTGCTTCGACGAAATCGGGATCAAGGCCCAGTGCGGCGGTGGTATCGACGCGCATGTCCGGAAGTTCGACGCGCAGCGCATCCATCAGCGCCGCGTTGTGCACCCCGCCGCCGCAGCCAAAGACTTCGCGTGTATCGGCACCGTGCGAACGCAATGCGTCGGCGATGCTGCGGGAGCTGAGTGCCAGCAAGGTTGCCTGCACGTCAATCGGCGCGACAGTTACGGGCAGGCGCGCATCGAGCCAGCCAAGGTTGAAGACCTCGCGGCCGGTACTCTTCGGCGGAGCTGCCACGAAATACGGATCGGTAAGCCATCGCGCCAGCAGATCCGCATCGACACGTCCTTGGCGTGCCCACGCACCGCCTTCGTCGCGCGCAACACCCAGGTGGCGCGCGGCCCATGCATCGAGCAGGCAATTCGCCGGACCGGTGTCGAAGCCGAGCACTTCGCGACCAGGAGAAAGCATCGTCAGATTCGCGATGCCGCCGAGGTTGAGGATCGCGCGTGGAATCAGCGGATCGGACATCACGGCCGCATGCAACGCCGGCAAAAGCGGCGCGCCTTGTCCGCCGGCTGCGATGTCGGCACGGCGAAAATCGGCGATGGTGGTCACTCCGGTGCGCTCGGCGATCACGCTCGGGTCGCCGATCTGCAACGTGAAAGGAAACATGCCGGTCGGACGATGGCAGATGGTCTGGCCGTGCGACCCAATGGCGGTGATTGCAGTCGGTTCGACACCGGCTTCGCGTAGCAGCGCGAGCGCGGCGCTCGCGAAACATGCGCCGATTTCGACATCGAGATGGCCGTAGTCGTCGAGAGCTATCGACGCGCTGCTCTTCGCCAGTGCGAGGACGCACGTGCGCAACGCGTCGGGATATGCGTAGGTACGACCGAGGATCAGTTCGGCGTGCGTAGGCGATTCAAAACGCACCAACGCGGCATCGATGCCATCCGCGCTGGTTCCCGATATCAGTCCGAGAAAGAGCCCAGGCCCAGCCTCAGCCACGCGCGTGCGACTTGCGGGCCGAAGCGAGGATCTGGCGTTTCATGGCCCGTTTGACCGAAGCCGGCGCCGCCAAGACTTTTTGCGCCAGTACCTGATGCGTGAGCACCTGCATGCGGTTGAGCTGGGCGAGTGCTGTCGTGTTCTGTGCATGGAAGCTCGCAAGCGCGGCGCCAGTCAGCGGCAGCGGCTTGGGCATCGTCACCGACAACGGATTGTGGTATTCGCCATTGATGCGGAATTCGTAATGCAGGTGCGGACCGGTCGCCATGCCGGTCATGCCGACGTAGCCGATCGTGGTGCCTTGGCCGACGCTCTGGCCCACATGGAAACGGCCGAACCGCGACATGTGGCCATACAACGTCGTATAGCCGCGACCATGGTCGAGGATGATGCAATTGCCGTAGCCGTTCTTCCAGCCTTCAAACTGCACTTTCGCATCGCCGGAAGCGACGATCGGGGTGCCGCTCGGTGCTGCGTAATCGACGCCCGTATGGCGACGCATGTAACCGAGGATTGGGTGCATGCGTCCCGCGAGCGTGAAGCCCGAGGAGATACGGGTGAATTCGACTGGAGTGCGCATGAAACTTTTCTTCAGCGGCGTGCCGTCCTGGTCAACGTATTCGGTCTTGCCGTCCGGATGCGTGTAGCGGTACGCGAAGTAGCGCTTGCCATTGTTGTCGAAACTCGCTGCAACGATGTCGCCGATGCGTACGCGCTGGCCGTCGCGCCAGTAATCCTGGTACACGACCTGGAAGCTGTCGCCGGGTTGCAGATCCTGCGCCATGTCGATGTCGTAGGAAAACACCTTCGCCATCTGGGTGACGGACGCATCGCTCAGTCCCGCCTTTTCGCCGGCGCGGTACAGCGAGTTCTCGATCACGCCGCTGGTGGATTCCAGTCGGGCTTCAAGTGCGCGCTGCATCGCGACGCTGTGGATGCCGTCGTCGGCGATCCGCAATTCGATGCGGGTCGCGTCGTCCTTGTTGAAACGCAGTCCGCGCAACTGGCCGGGTGTGGGCACATTGAAGGACAACTCGTCGCCATCGTGCAGGTGGGTCAGGACCTGCTTCGCACCGGGCTGCGCAAGGATGCGCTGCATGTCGGCGGCGGGGAGGTTCATGTCGGCGAACAACGATTGCAGGTTCTGGCCCTTGTGCAGGCGCACGAGTTGCCAATTGTCGACAGGAGTTGTCGAGGCGGACTTCGGCAACCCGGGCAACGACAACGCGAACGTCGCACGCGCAGCCCTGGGTGTGTGTAGTGCGTTGGTGAATCCGGGAACGATGGCGACCACCAATGCGCCCATCGTGGCGAACATGCTGGCGAGCATCCAATGTTCGCGCGACCAGCGACCACGGAAGTTCTCATTGCCAGCTGCATCCAGGCGCTTGGCCCAGGATTTGGCTGAACGGGTCAGGGATACGCTATCGTGTTGATGCGTCCCGCCGGCGGAATTGGCTGGTTGATCCATGCGTGTGGGTCCTCCCCGGCTGACGGCTGCCGCACCATAACTTGCTTGAAGGATGCGCGTCAAACCCTTGTTGCAATTGGATTTTTTGCTTTGCAGCAATTAACTTCACTTTAACGTCACATATCGTCAGGACGGTCTAATTTGGCGTGCAGCCGGGCTTTGTGGCCAAAAACAGGATGATGATGAGCGATGTTCAAACCAGCCTTGGTCTGATCGCGCGCGGCGCGGCCGACATCCTCAAGCGCGAGGAGCTAGCAGCGCGTCTCGCGCTTGGCCGGCCGTTGCGGGTGAAAGCCGGATTCGATCCGACCGCGCCCGACCTGCATATCGGCCATACCGTGCTGCTCAACAAGATGCGTCAGTTCCAGGACCTTGGGCACACGGTGATCTTCTTGATCGGCGATTTCACCGGGATGATCGGCGACCCGAGCGGAAAGAACATCACGCGCAAGCCCCTCTCGCGCGAAGACGTCGCCGCGAATGCGCGCACCTACTCGGAGCAGGTCTTCAAGGTGCTCGATCGCGAGAGGACCGAACTGCGCTTCAATTCGGAATGGTTCGACAAGATGTCGAGTGCCGACATGATCCGGCTCGCCGCATCGCACACAGTCGCGCGGATGCTCGAGCGCGACGACTTTGCAAAACGCTATGCGTCGCAACAGCCCATCGCCATCCACGAATTTTTATATCCATTGGTGCAGGGCTACGATTCGGTGGCGTTGCATGCCGATGTTGAACTCGGCGGTACCGATCAGCGCTTCAACCTGCTGATGGGCCGCGCACTGCAGGAACAAGCTGGGCAACCCCCGCAGATCGTGCTGACGATGCCGTTGCTCGAAGGGCTGGATGGCATCAACAAAATGTCCAAATCATTGGGCAACTACATCGGCATCAACGAGCCTGCGATCGACATCGTCACCAAGGCGATGAAGATCGACGATGTGCTGATGTGGCGCTGGTTCGAGTTGTTGAGTTTTGATGTTTCAATGGCCGAGCTCGCGCGCATGCAAGCCGAAGTTGCGGCGGGGCAACTCAATCCGCGCGATGCGAAGTTGCGGCTAGCGCGTGAACTTGCAACGCGATTCCACGATGTCGCAGCTGCCGAGCAGGCGATTGCAGGCTGGCATGCGGTGGTGCGTGGCGAAGGCGATACCAGCCTGTTGCCGTTGCACGAACTGGCGATTCCTGCTGAAGGATTGCGCATCGCGCAGCTGCTGGTCGCGGCCGGGCTTGCGCCTAGCAACGGCGAAGCATCACGCAAGCTCAAGGAACGCGCAGTACGCATCGATGGCGAGGTGATCGAAGACGCGATGCGAATGTTCAACCCCGGCTTCGAAGGCGTGCTGCAGATCGGCAAGCGCAATTTCGTGCGCGTAAGGCTGAGCTAAGCACAACCCGTCGGGGCTTCGCTGCAAAATCTACCCTCGAGGTGTTGACCTTCGCATGTGAGGCTGTATGATGTGCGGCTCGCTGGAGCGAAAGGCCCCAGCCGCTGCGATGCCGGAAGGCGTTGTGGATGAAGCGGTTCGCGACGGAAGTCGTGAGCGGCGGATCTTTGACAGTGTGCGCAGGATACTTGTGCGGACGCC
>JBBRQI010000016.1:0-61147 GCA_038226665.1 Lysobacterales bacterium
CTGCAAACCAGCGTAAATGCAGAGCCTTCGCGCAGCTGCACCTTCCCTTCCACGAAACGTTCGACGCGGATTTTCGGCCCCTGGAAATCGGCAAGCACGCCGACTTCGCGATGCAATTCCTCCGCGATCGCGCGCACTTCGGCCGCGCGGCGCGCATGATCTTCGGCGGCGCCGTGCGAAAAATTCAGCCGTACAACATTCACGCCCGCGCGCAGCAACGCTTCGAGCACACCGGGCGCATCCGTTGCCGGGCCGAGCGTAGCGAGGATCTTGGTGCGGCGCATCTGGTCGGGCATGCAGTCTCCTTTGACGCAATTTCCCTCGATCGAAACCTAGCACAGCACCGATGACGCGGGTGATCGCGAGCATGGCGCGCGTGCGGTTGCGGCGCTGCGCTATCATGGCCGCTGCACTGTCTGCCGATGGCGACCGATGCGCCATCCTGTTGGCACGCCGCGTCCACCGATCGCACGAAACGACCCGACGAGCATGCCAGAGCAGACGCTTCCAACCGATCGCCCGTTACTGCGCGCCGCGCAAGCCGCGATGGATCGCAGGGATCTGCAACACGCCGACGGCCTGTTCCTCGAGCATCTCGCACAAGCGCCGGACGACGCGGCAGGACTCGGCGACTACGGCGTTTTCTGCATGCGCACCGGTCGTGCCGCGACCGCCTGCTATCTGTTGTACAAAGCGAACGCACTGCATCCGGGCGGCTGCGACGTGCTGACCAACCTTGGTTATGCGCATATCGAACTGCAGGACTTCGAATGCGCGCGGCACAGCTTCAGTGCCGCCATTGCGCTATCGCCGGACCATGCTCCAGCGAATTACGGGCTGGGATTGTGCCAACGCCACGCGGGCGAATGGCCGGCTGCTGCCGCTTCGTTCGCAAAGGCGCTCGCCGCGCAACCCGCGCAAGCCGACGCATTTCCGATCCTGTTTCGGCTCGCCGACGCTTGCCATCAAGCAGGCGACGATGCGCAGGCGCGCCGGCACTTTCTACTCGCGCAGCAGATCGCGCCAAACGCTCCGGCTTTATTGCTTGCTTACGCAAAATTCCTACGCGAACAAGGCGAGGCATCCCCGGCGATGCTGCTGGTCGATCGCTGCGCGCAACTGCTTCCGAACGATCCGACGGTGATCCTCGAGAAGATCCGCTGCCTGCGCGCATTGGGCGATCCGGAGCATGCGTTGCGCTGGCTGGATCGACTCGAAAAATCATCGCCCGGCCTGCCCGAAGGCAGCGTGGAGCGCGGCAACTTGCTGCAGGCTGCAGCCGATACCGCGCTGCGCGAGCGCTACTGGCTGCAAGCCATCGATCGCTGGCTCAAGGATGGCGACTTGGCGCCCGCCGAAGCGCTGCTCGTTCGCTTGCTGGCCGCGAATCCGGCAAGCGCCCCCGGGCTGAATTCGCTGGGCATCCTGGAGAATGCGCGGCATCGCATCGATGCGGCGGAAGCATCTTGGCGCAAGGCCATCGAGGCCAGTCCATCCAGCCTCGACGCGCCCGCCAACCTCGCCCTGCTGTACGAAAATACCAACCGCCTTGACGCTGCGAAATCGATTGTCGACAGCGCCGCGCAATTCATTCGTTCCGGCGAGCAGGACAACGCCTGTGTCGAATTGCTCCTGACATCGTGCAAGATTGCGCGCCGGCAAAAGGATTACCCGCGTTGCCACGAGATGCTCAGGCGCATCGATGCGTTCGGACCAACAGACACCCAACGCACGTTCGCGCATTTCGAGCGCGGCAAGATCATGGATCTGTGCGGCGACACGTCCGGCGCGATCGCCGCGTTCGCACAGGCAAACGCATTGGCCATCGTCCCGTGGCAACGCGAGAATCCCGGCAGGAACAAGACGCTTGCCGGAGTCGACTACATGCTCGACCTCGTCGGCAAGGGCTGGTTGCAGCAATGGAACCCGATCGATCCGTTGCCCGCAACCGCTGACCTTGCATTCCTCGTCGGTTTTCCGCGCTCTGGCACCACCTTGCTCAACCAGGTTCTCGACAGCCATGGCGCGATCCATGCCATCGAGGAAAAACCGCTGGCGCAGAAGATCCTGGACGCCGTACGCGGCATGCCCAAGGGCTACCCGCACGCGCTGGTCGACTTCGACACACTCGATATCGCCTACCTGCGCGCCGCGTATTTCCGTGCTGCCGCCGAGCACGGAGCAGCCGCTACTTCAAACCTCGCGCCATCGAAACTTCTCCTCGACAAGTTTCCGATGAACATCACGCTCGCCGGCCTGCTGCATCGCGTCTTTCCAAAGGCGCGATTCGTATTGGCCATCCGCCATCCCTGCGACGTCGTGCTGAGTTGCTTCATGCAGGACTTCGAACTCAACAACACCATGGCGAATTTCTGCACGCTCGGCGATGCCGTCGCGCTATACACGAAGACGATGGATCTTTGGCAGGCGTATCGCGAACAATTGCCGTTGAACGTGCACACGATCCGCTATGAAGATGTCATCGACGATTTCGACGGGCAGGTAAGCGCGTTGTGCGATTTCCTCGGCGTGCCGTGGGACGATGGCCTGCGGCAATTCGCGGACAAGGCGCTGGATCGCGGCAGGATCAACACGCCGAGCTACGAGCAGGTCAGCAGGCCGATCTATCGCGAGGCGCGCTATCGCTGGGAGCGCTATCGCGAATATCTTGCGCCTTACCTGCCTGCCCTACAGCCGTATATCGAACGCTTCGGCTACGCGGATTCCCTGCAGGCACAGTGAACGCGACGATTCACGGCGCAGCGACCGCCTTGTCGCCCGCGAACCATTGCACCAGGCCGGCGGGTTCCGCGCACAGATACGTCGCGCCCGCATCGCGCAACTCCACCGCTTCACCGAAACCCCACAAGACGCCGACCGAACGCATGCCGTGGTGGCGCGCGCCATCGATATCCATACGCCGGTCGCCGATCATCCAGCATTGCTCAGGCGAAACGCGCATGTGCACCAGCGCTGCCGCGATCAACTCCGGCTTTTCCCCGATGCGTCCGTCGGGGCTCGCGCCGGAGACCGTTTCGAACAACGCGCCGAACGGCAGGTGCGCGACGATGCGCTCGGCGTGCAACTGGTACTTTGCGGTGACGACCGCAAGCCGATGGCCGGCCGCATGCAATGCGCGCACGGCGCGCTCGATGCCTGGATAGATCGTGTGCTCGGACCAGCCGACGGCATCGAAACGCGCTCGATACAGTTCCACTGCGCGCTCGATGCGCTCGGCATGGCCAAGCCCGCCATCGTCGAATAACTGACGGAAACTCGTGCGCAAGGATGGGCCGATCCAGCGCCGCAACGCGGTGGCGTCCGGGACAGGTTCGCCGAGTTTTTCCAGGGCATCCGCAACGCAGCCTGTGATGCCGACCGCCGAGTCGATCAGGGTCCCATCAAGGTCGAAGAACAGCGTGTCACGCATTCGTAGCGCGCGCCTTCAATGCGGCAACCGCCGGCAATTCCTTGCCTTCAAGGAATTCGAGGAAAGCGCCGCCGCCGGTGGAAATGTAGGACACCTTGTCGGCGATGCCGTACTTCTCCACCGCGGCGAGCGTGTCGCCGCCGCCCGCGATCGAGAACGCCTGCGAATCAGCGATCGCATGCGCAAGCGCCTCGGTGCCCTTGCCGAACGCATCGAACTCGAACACGCCGACCGGGCCGTTCCACACCACGGTGCCGGCATCGCGGATCAACGCAGCGTAACGTGCGGATGTTTCCGGACCGATGTCGAGGATCATGTCGTCGTCGCCGACATCGGCGATACGCTTGACCGTCGCGGGCGCATCGGCCGCGAATGCGGGCGCGACCACGACATCGGTCGGAATCGGAATGTCGGTGCCGCGCGCTTTCGCGTCGGCAAGGATCGCGCGCGCGGTGTCGAGCAGGTCGCGTTCGCACAGCGACTTGCCGACCGGATGCCCCAGCGCGGCGAGGAACGTGTTCGCGATGCCACCACCGACGATGAGCTGGTCGACCTTCGACACGAGGCTGGTCAGCAGTTCGAGTTTCGTCGAGACCTTCGAGCCCGCAACGATCGCGAGTAGCGGACGCGCGGGTTCGAGCAGAGCCTTTCCGAGCGCATCGAGTTCGGCCATCAGCAGCGGGCCGCCGCAGGCGATGAGCGCCTGCCGGATCACCCCGTGCGTCGAAGCCTGCGCGCGATGCGCGGTGCCGAACGCATCCATCACGAACACGTCGCAGAGGGCAGCATATTTCTTCGCCAAAGCCTCGTCGTCCTTACCCTCGCCGATATTCATGCGGCAGTTTTCCAGCAGACTGAGACTTTCGGGTTTGACGTTCACGCCATCGACCCAGTCCTTCAGCAGCGGCACGTCGATGCCAAGCAATTCCGACAAGCGCTGCGCGACGGGGCCAAGCGAATCGGCCTCGCTCCACACGCCTTCCTTCGGCCGGCCGAGATGCGACATCACCAGCACCGTCGCGCCATTGGCGAGCGCCGCCTTCAACGTCGGCAGCGACGCCTTGATGCGCTGGTCGGAAGTGATGCGGCCGTTGTCGAGCGGCACGTTCAGATCCTGGCGGATCAGCACGCGCTTGCCCTTCAGGTCGAGGTCGGTCATGCGCAAGATGGTCATGTGGTTTCCAATCGACAGCGCGGCGCGCGAAGGCGCATATTGTCCGGGCACGCGCCCCGGCTGACAAATCCGGGCCGTTTGGACTGATACTCGCGTTGTCCGCTGTAGCGCAATCGGGGCCCGAGCATGCGCGACGACATCGAAACGCCATCATCAAGAAACCGTCGCATCAGCCGTTCGGTCGATACCTTGCTGGCCGGAGTGCCCGATGCCGTCACCAGTTGCTGGTGCCTGATGGTATGGATGGATCCATTGGCGGCCAGCACTGACGCCGTGAAAGGCGTCGTACTGATGATGCTGATGGAATTCATCCTGCTCAATGCGACCGGATTCTTCACCGCGATTCCCTTCATGATCGACCTGGGCCGGAGCACGCGGGTCGCGATGCTGCTTGGCCTGTCCGCACTCTATCTGCTGCTGGTGGCCGGGTTCGCGCTGCCGTTCCACGCCCTATGGCCGTTTTTCGCGTTCGGCTGGCTCGCGTTCGGCAAGGTGATCTGGGTGCTGCGCAACCGGCGCGTCAACGGCAACGACCAGATGTGGCTGATGGGTGCGTGGGCTTTCTCGGTCGCAGCCTACCTCGGCGCGGTCGGTGCCGGGCTGACGATGCACCTACCGACGCTGGGCATCGTCCCCGCCATCGTGCCCTCGCTGCACATGCCCGGTGGTGGGGAATGGATGGAAACACCGCACAAGGCGGTCGCTGCCGGTGTGTTCTATTTCGCCGCGCTGGCGCTGTTCAAGTGGCTGCATGCCGCGGTGCGCAGTGCGAATCCGGACAACAACCGGATCCACCTCATCTCGTCGCGATCCCACTGACTTGTCCTCCATCGCAAACCCGGGTAATCCGGGACTCGCAGGCCAGGTGTGGTCGACATTGCCCGATGGGGCGACCGCTTTGGCTTGCCTGATCGTATGGATCGCACCGCGCGCGCTCGGCAACGATGCGGTCGAGACGGTGCTGCTGATGATGCTGATGGAATTCATCCTTGTGCACGCGACCGGGTTCTTCACCGTCTATGCGCTGGCGACCGATGCAACACGCATGCAACGCATCGGCCCGATGCTCGGGCTCACCCTGATCTACATGTTGTTTGTCGGCGGATTCGCGTATGCGTTCCACGCATGGTGGCCGGTGACGGTGTTCCTTTGGCTGCTGGTCGGCAAGATCGCCTGGGTGTTCGCGAACCCGCGCAGCAGCGATGACGAAAAAGCCCGCCAGATGTCGGCATGGGGATTTTCCGTCATGGCCTACGTCGGCGCGGTGTTTGCGGGGGTGATGCTGCCGTTGCCCCGGCTCGGGCTCGATGCCGCGACCGTCGCGGCCTTGCACCTGCCTGCAAGCGGCGAATGGATCACGTATCCGCACAAGGCGATCGCCAGCGCCGTGCTCTACTACGCGGCCCTCGCTGCATTCAAGGGCCGGGGCTGGAGCTTGCCGAAGACGGTCGAGGGCGCATGAATACAACGAACGAAACCCAAGCGCTGGAACTGCCGCTGCTGGAAGGCGAGCGCATCCGCCTGCGCGCATTCCGCGACGACGACGTCGATGCCCTCTACACGATCTACTCCGATCCAGCGGTGATGCGCTACTGGAGCTATCCCGCGTGGATCGAACCTGCGCAGGCGGACGCGTACCTGTCGCGTGTGCGCGATGCGACGATCGAAGAAGGCGTGCTCGCATGGGCGATCGCGGACCGCGACGACGACGTGCTGATCGGCACGATGACCGTGCTGCACATCGATTCCGCGAACGCGCGCGCCGAGGTCGGCTACGCGTTGGCATCCGCGCGCTGGGGCCACGGCCATGCGCAGGAAGCGTTGCGGCTCGCCATCGCATTTGCGTTCGACGCATTGCAGTTGCGCCGCATCGAGGCCGATGTCGATCCACGCAACCAGGCTTCGTGCCGGTTGCTCGAACGCACCGGTTTCCAGCGCGAAGGCCTGCTGCGCGAACGCTGGCTGGTCGCGGGCGAGTTGCAGGATTCGGCGGTATACGGCTTGTTGAAAGGCGAATTGGGATTGTTGCGGGGTGAACTGCTGTGACCGCCGCGCCATCAAATTCCAAATGCGCAGCACGCACGTCGCCTCGTTGTTTCATGCAGGCGCTTGGCCTGTCAACGTTGCTGCTGTGCGTCCATCCCGCGCTCGCAGATGCGCCGGCATTCGATCGTCCCGGCATTTCCTTCGCGACATCGGTGCTGCCTGCCGGATCGTTCGATTGGGAACAGGGCCTGCCCGACCTCGCACACGACAATGCCGATGGCGTGCGCAGCACCGACTACACCGCCGACACGACATTCCGTTTCGGATTGACATCGACGCTGGAAGTGCAACTCGCCAGTTCGTTGTGGAACCGGCTCGATCAACACACTGGCGGAATGTCGTTCCATGACGACGGCGCGGGCGACACCAGGCTCGCGCTGAAATGGGCACCGTCGCTGGCGCGCAAGGACATCACCCTCGCGGTGCTCGGCAGCGTGACTGCCGCAACCGGCTCAGCCGCATTCACCAACGGACGGCATATCGTGTCGCTCGGCACCACCATCGCACGCGACCTCGGCAACGGCCGCTCGCTGGCGTTCTACGCGAACGTCGACCGCAGCGGCGGCAAAGACACATGGACGCTGTCGCCCAATTTCGGATTCCCGATCAGCGGGAACCTCGGCGGCTACATCGAAGCCGGCCATACGTTCGGCGGCGGTGAATCGAGTACGGTTGCCGGTGGCGGACTCACGTGGCTGCTGCACGATCGCGTGCAGTTCGATCTCTATGGATTGCGTGGTTTGACCTCGCACAGCCCGGATGTGCAGGCGGGGTTTGGGGTATCGGTGTTTTGGAAGTAGTCCCTTCGCCGCCTGAAGTCTTGGACTAAACTTCAAACGGTATCGAATACAGGTAAGGCATCATCAGAAGGATTCTCGCGTGCCAATTCCCGACTACCAATCACTGATGCTACCTCTGCTCCGCTTCGCGTCCGACGGGAAAGAGCGCAGGTTTCGCGAAGCAATAGAAGGTTTGGCTGCCGAGTTTTCGCTCTCGGACGACGAAAGAGCTGAGCTTTTGCCGAGCGGCTCACAGCCTGTATTCGACAATCGCGTTGGCTGGGCCAAGACATACTTAAAACAGGCAGGCCTGTTAGCCTCGCCGAAGAGAGGCATTTTCCACATCACAGTACCTGGTGTTGCACTCTTAGCAAAGAATCCCACAGCTGTTGGTCTGCACATTCTCGAGCAGTACGAAGCATTTCGACAATTTCGATCTAGGCGTCGAGACGCCGGAACGATTACTGCTGATTCAAACATTGAAATGGTAGAAGAAGCAGCGATGACCGCAACGCCAGAGGATCAACTTGCGTCTGCCTATCAACGACTTCGCCAAAGATTAGAGGCGGAGCTACTTGAGCAGGTCAAAGGTGCTTCGCCCGCATTCTTCGAGCGCCTTGTGATCGACCTGCTAGTAAAAATGGGGTACGGCGGGTCGCGACGAGATGCTGGCCGTGCAATAGGCAAGAGTGGCGATGGTGGCATTGATGGAATCATCAAAGAGGACAAACTCGGCCTAGACGTTATCTACATCCAGGCAAAGCGTTGGGAAGGCACCGTCGGCCGTCCAGAAATTCAAAAATTCGCTGGCGCACTTCAAGGACACCGAGCCAACAAAGGCGTCTTTATCACAACGTCCTCGTACACTCGCGATGCCAAGGAATACACGGGAATGATAAACACAAAGATCATTCTTATAGATGGCATCGAGCTGACTGGCCTGATGGTCGATCACAATGTTGGCATATCCAGCGTTGGTCTATACGAAGTCAAAAAGATTGACACCGACTACTTTGAAGGCGAGTGATGCCTAACAATTCAACCCAAAGGACGCGCCTCCGACACGCCGCTTATTTCTGGCCGTTGAACTCACAAACAACAAACCCCGCTTTCGCGGGGCCTGCCTTGCATCCTGAGGCTTTAGCTCGCGACTACTTCGCTGCGATCACCTGAAACATCTTCAGGCACTTGTTCGAATGGCCATCGCTTGAAATCCGAGAGCGTTCGAGCGATAGTGCATTGCAATTGCGATGCACGGATCATCTCACATGAAAACAGCCACAATTCCTTCGTTGCGTGTCGACCCTGCCCTGCGGCGTGCCGCCGAGGATGTGCTTGAGGAAGGCGAGAGTCTGTCGAGTTTCGTCGAGCAATCGGTGCGCGCCCTTATCGAACGCCGCAAGGCACAAGATGAATTCATTGCGCGCGGGCTGGCTTCGCGCGACAAGGCGAAGCGATCTGGCGTGTATGTGTCCTCCGGTGACGTCGTGAAGTCGCTGGCATCGCGACTCACGAAGGCCAGGAAGAAAGCCAGGTGACGTTCCGCGTTCGCTTTACCCGCGACGCGCAGGACGACATCGAACGCTTGTACGATTTCATCATCGAACGCGATAGCGCCGACCTTGCCGCCGCGGAACGCGCGCTCGATGCAATCCGCAACGGCATCGCATTGCTGGAATCAACGCCTTTCAGTTGCCGCAAGGCGCGCAACGACAACAGCTTCCTGCGGGAACTGATCATCGCGTTCGGCACGTCGGGATACGTCGCGCTGTTTGAAATCGAAGACGACAAGACCGTCACCGTGCTGGCACTGCGCCATCAACGCGAGGACGACTATCACTGATCGTGCGACGAGCGCGCGATTCGATTGATCCGCTCCACAAACAACAAGCCCAGCTTTCGCGGGGCCTGTCTCGCATCCTGAAGCCGCGGCGTGATTACTTCGCAGTCATCACCTTCACCATTTCCAGGCACTTGTTCGAGTAGCCCCATTCATTGTCGTACCAGGCGATGAGCTTGACGAAGGTGCTGTCCATCGCGATGCCGGCGTCGGCGTCGAAGATCGAGGTGCGGGTGTCGCCGACGAAATCGGTGGCGACGACCTTGTCTTCGGTGTAGCCGAGGATGCCTTTCAGCGCGCCTTCGGATTGCGCCTTCATTTCCGCGCAGATCTCGGCGTAGCTGGCAGGATTGTTGAGTTCGACGGTGAGATCGACCACCGACACATCCGAAGTCGGCACGCGGAAGCTCATGCCGGTGAGCTTCTTGTTGAGTTCCGGGATCACCACGCCGACGGCCTTGGCCGCGCCGGTGCTGGACGGAATGATGTTCTCGAGGATGCCGCGGCCGCCGCGCCAGTCCTTGTTGCTTGGGCCATCGACGGTTTTCTGCGTAGCGGTCGCCGCGTGCACGGTGGTCATCAGGCCGCGCTTGATGCCCCACTTGTCGTTGAGGACTTTCGCGACCGGCGCGAGGCAATTCGTGGTGCAGCTTGCATTCGAGATGATCGCTTCGCCCGCGTATTTCTTGTGGTTCACGCCGAACACGAACATCGGCGTGTCGTCTTTCGACGGTGCCGATAGCAGCACTTTCTTCGCGCCCGCATCGAGATGCTTCTGCGCGGTGGCCTTGTCGAGGAACAGGCCGGTGGATTCGATCACCACCTCGGCATCGACTTCGTTCCATTTCAGGTTCGCGGGATCGCGTTCCTGCGAAAGACGGATTTTCTTGCCGTTGACGACCAGGTGGCCGCCGTCAACCGATACATCGCCCTTGAAGCGCCCGTGCACGGAGTCGTACTTCAACATGTAGGCGAGGTAGTCGGGTTCGAGCAGGTCGTTGATCGCGACGATCTCGATGTCGTCGGCGAAATTCTGGATCGCCGAACGCAGCACGTTGCGGCCGATGCGGCCGAAACCGTTGATCGCGACCTTGATCGCCATGAAGAACTCCTGTTGTGAATGAGGCCCGAAACGGTGGGTCGGCGATGCGATACGCCGGGAAGACGCGTATTTTAGCTGTCCGGGGTTTGACAAGACACCCCCGTCAGCATTCGAGGTTGCAGATGCACATCCCATTCCGGCACGGACTACTGGCCACGCTGCTGTTACCCGCGCTGGCGATCGCGTGGGGGCCGACGGGCCACCGCATCGTCGGCGAGCTTGCGCAGCGGCAACTGAGCCCGCAGGCCGCTGCTGCGGTCGCCGGCCTGCTGCGCGACGAACCCGATCCGTCTCTCGCGGGCGTCGCGAACTGGGCCGATGGCTTGCGCCAGACCGATCCGGAACTTGGCAAGCGCACGTCTCGCTGGCACTTCGTCGATGTCGCCCCCGGCAGTTGCGATTACGTACCGACGCGCGATTGCCCCGGCGACAACTGCGTGATCGCCGCGATCGATAACGAACTGGGCGTGCTGGGCGACAAGTCGCAGCCGCGCGCGGCGCGCCTCCAGGCGCTGAAGTTCGTCGTGCATTTCATCGGCGACGTGCACCAGCCGTTGCATTCAAGCAATCGCCCGGACCGCGGCGCCAACGATTACCAAATCAGTTATCGCGGCCATGGAACCAACCTGCACGCGGTCTGGGATTCGCTGATCCTGAATGGACAGGCGCCCACGCCGGGCGACTATGCCGCGCGCCTTGCGATGACGCCGGTCGCGGCATCCGATACGCAAGTCGACGCAGGCGCCGCGCAACGCTGGGCGCATGAATCATGCGTGGCGATCGATGGCGCGCAACTGTATCCATCCGGCCACACGATCGACGATGCGTATCTCGACGCGCATCGTCCGCTGGCCGAACAACGCCTGCGGCTTGCGGGCGCGCGTCTCGCAGCGGAGCTCAATTCCGTACTTGCGAGTCCGCGACCGCATTGATCGATCCTGATGTAATCGATCCTGATCTGATCGACACCGATCGGACGCTGTGAAGCGTCTACGTCGTTTTCCTGAAATCAGCCCAGCGCCTTGACCGCTTCGACCACGTGTTCGACGGTGAATCCGAAATACGGGAACAGGGCTTCCGCAGGCGCCGATGCGCCGAACGTGTCCATGCCGATCACCGCGCCATCGAGACCGATGTACTTGCGCCAGAAATCGCTGACGCCCGCTTCGATCGCAACGCGCTTCCGGCACCACGATGGCAGCACGCCTTCGCGCCATTCGATCGGCTGGCGATCGAACACGTCTGCGCAAGGCATCGACACCACGCGCGCCTTGATGCCTGTGCTCGCGAGTTGTTTCATCGCGTCCATCGCAAGCGCGACTTCCGAACCGGTGGCGATCAGGATGACGTCGAACTTCGCCTCCAGCGGATCACTCAACACATACGCGCCGCGTGCAATGTCTGCGACTTGCTCGTTCGTGCGCTGCTGGTGCGCGAGTTTCTGCCGGGTGAACACCAGGCAGCTCGGTCCGTCACGGCGCTGGATCGCGAACTTCCAGCACACTGCGGATTCGACCGCATCGCACGGGCGCCACACATCGTTGTTCGGGATGTAGCGCAGCGCCGCGACATGCTCGACCGGCTGGTGGGTCGGGCCGTCTTCACCGAGACCGATCGAGTCATGCGTATACACATGGATCGAGTGCGCCGGGATCAGTGCCGACATGCGCACTGCGTTGCGCGCGTAATCGGAAAACACAAGGAAGGTCGCGTCGTACGGCAGGAAGCCGCCGTGCAATGCGAGGCCGCTGGAAATCGCGGTCATCGCGAATTCGCGCACGCCGTAGTGGATGTAGTTCGCGACGGGCTTGTCGTCGAGGATGTTGACCGAACCTTTCCAGATGGTGAGGTTGGATTCGGCCAGGTCCGCCGATCCGCCGATCAGTTCCGGCAGGTGCGGGCCATAGGCATCGAGCGCCATCTGCGATGCCTTGCGCGTGGCGACCTCGGGGCCTTCGAGCTGCATCTTTGCGATGTAGGCATCGGCAACGTCATTGAAATCCTCCGGCAATTCGGAATGCGAACGACGCGTGAGTTCGTCTGCGAGTTGCGGATGTTGTTTCGCGTACGCATCGAACAATTTGTTCCAGGCGTCCTCGCGCACGATACCGGCGTTGCCAGCACGCCAGCCGTCGTAGATTTCTGCGGGAATCTCGAACGGCCCGTATGGCCAGTGCAGATTCGCGCGCGCGGCGGCGGCTTCCTCCTTGCCCAGCGGCGAACCGTGCGCGGCTTCCGTGCCCTGCTTCTTCGGTGCGCCGAAACCGATGATCGTGCGGCAGCAGATCAGTGACGGCCGTTCGGTCTCGGCCTGCGCCGTGCGGATCGCGGTCGCAATCTCGTCGGGGTCATGGCCGTCGACGTCGCGGATCACCTGCCAGCCGTAAGCCTCGAAGCGCGCCGGCGTGTCGTCGTTGAACCAGCCGTCAGTATCACCGTCGATCGAGATGTGGTTGTTATCCCAGAACGCGACGAACTTGCCGAGCTTGAACGTGCCCGCGAGCGATGCAGCCTCGTGCGAAATGCCTTCCATCATGCAACCGTCGCCCATGAACACGTAGGTGTGGTGGTCGACGATGTCGAACTCAGGACGGTTGAACTCGCGCGCGAGTAATTGCTCGGCGAGTGCGAAACCGACCGCGTTCGCGAAGCCCTGCCCGAGCGGCCCGGTGGTGGTTTCGATTCCGGGCGTGTCCTTGCGCTCGGGGTGTCCCGGCGTCATCGAATGCAACTGGCGGAACTGCTTGAGTTGTTCGATTGGCAGGTCGTAACCGCTCAGGTGCAGGCACGCGTACTGCAGCATCGAGCCGTGGCCGTTGGAGAGCATGAAGCGGTCGCGGTTGAACCACTTCGGATTCTTCGGCGCGTGCTTGAGGAAATCGTTCCACAGCACTTCGGCGATATCGGCCATGCCCATCGGCATCCCCGGATGCCCGGAGTTCGCCGCCTGCACGGCGTCGACGGCAAGGAAGCGGATGGCGTTGGCGAGCTCGCGGCGGGTGGGTTTGGACATGGCGGGCGCGTGCCTGGGGAACGGGATGCGCATTGTCCCATCCGCCGGCCATGCTGTCGCCGTTGCGCGCGCGGCAACGCGGTGCTACGCCGGAGGCGTGCGTTCCATCAGCGATTACGGCAGCAGCGGTTGCGGCAGATCGGCCTCGCCGCTGCGCTCGGATACGACCACGGCGGTCGCCAGATCGCCGGTCACGTTCAGCGCGGTGCGGCACATGTCGAGGAAGCTGTTGACGCCGATGATGATGCCGATACCCTGCGGATTGATGCCAATCGCCCCGCAGATCATCGCGATCACCGGCAGCGAGCCGGACGGAATGCCCGCCGTGCCGATGCCGCCAAGGATGCACAGCCCGAGCACCATCACCTGCTGCAGCAGCGCGAGGTGCAGGCCAAACACCTGCGCGAGGAACAGCACGGTCACGCCCTCGAACAGCGCGGTGCCGTGATGATTCGCCGACGCGCCCACCGTCAGCACGAAGCGCGATACCTTGCGCGGCAACATCAGGTTTTCTTCGGCGACGCGCAGCGTCACCGGCAAGGTCGCCGTCGACGACGCGGTCGCGAACGCGGTGAGGATCGCTTCCTGGCTGTCGCGGAAAAAACGTCGCGGCGACATCCGACCCATGAAACGCACCCACAGCGGCAACACCACGAACATGTGCAACGCGAGCGCACCGACGACGGTGACGACGAACCAGCTCAGGCTGACCAGCACGTCCAAGCCCAACTGCGCGCACAGGTTGAACATGAAGCACGCGACTGCATACGGCGCGAGGCGGATGAACAATCCGATCAGCCGCATGCTGATCTCGAACAAGCCCTGCAGCGCGGTCTTGAACGCCTGCGTCGCCGCGCTTGGCGTCAAAACGAGGCCGATACCGATCATCAGCGCGAAGAACACCACGCCGAGCATCTGCTTGTCGTCGACCGCTGCCGCGATGACGTTGTGCGGCACGATGTTGACGATCAGGTCGACCGCATTGAGTTGATGGCCGCTGCTGACGATCTCACCAGCTTTCGCCGCATTGCTCGCCATCGCCTGCTGCACGAGTTCGGGTTTCATGTGCAGGCCGGGTTGCACGAGGTTCACCATCAACAGGCCGATCGCGACCGCCATGCCGGTGACCGCCGCGGTGTACGCCAGCGTCTTCCAACCGAGCCTTCCGAGGCTCGCGATGTCGCCGAGCTCGCCCACGCCGAGCACGAGCGCCGAGAACATCAGCGGGATCACCAGCATGAACAGCAGGTTGAGGAAAATCTGCCCGAACGGTTTGGTCGCGTACGTGATCATCCCGTGCACGAATGGCGCATCGACCGCGTAGGCATGCACGAGCAAACCGATCGCTGCTCCGAGCACGAAGCCGATCAGCACTTTCAGGTGCAACGGCAGGCCGCGACCGCGCGCTTCGGGATCGGGTGGAATGGAATGCGCTGTCGATGCGTGGCTCATGCGGCCTCCCGTCAATTCGCGCGAGGATACAACACCACACGGTGCGCCCCTGGGCGAACGAATAACGTCAGGACGGATACAACGGTGGAAGAACGTCGTCGCTCGCCGTGGATCGCATGCGCCCGGCCCAACGTGGTGGCTGCACGAATGCGCTGCGCAATTGCGCGAGCACTTGCGCGGACGGTTCGCCATCGACGCTCCAGCGCGCAGCATCGAATGCAAGCACGGCATCGCGTTGCGTCGCATCGCCCAGGCGCCGTGCGACCTCGTCGAGATTGCGCGCGGGCGCATCCGGAACGGCTTCGAGCAAGGCCTGGGTGATTGTGGCCGGATTGCCGAGCGCCAATGCGCGCGACAACGTCGGCGCACGATTCGGTGCGCGTGCGGTCGCGTCATCGCCATGCGCCGTGTCGTCGCGCGCAGACGCATGATCGCGTCCGCGTCGCCAGCCCCACCACAGCGACAGCGCAAGCAATGCAGCAAGAGAAAACGTCGCGATCTGCCAGCCGCGCAATGCGACGACGTTCTTGGATGATGCGGCTGGCGTGTTGTCGCTGCGTGGCGATGCGTCCTTGCCGGCGGCGTCCGGCGTCGCGGTTCCCGGCAAGACCTGCATCGCTGGCAGGCCCAGGCGCGCGGTCGCTGCGCGATCATTGGCGACATCCCACCACGACACGGCAAGTTCCGGGATGCGCAGGCTGCCCGCGTTCGCAGGCACGATCGCGAAACGTCGCGTGCGTTCGGCAAGCAGACGTCCATCGCGCTGTTGTTCGGCGGTGGACGATGGCTCCGGATACACCTGCGCGCCGGCGATCGCGGGCAACGTGATCTCCGGCAATTGCGCGGCGGTCACGCCTTCGCCATCGAGCTTGACGACGATGCTGAAAGGTTCACCCGCATGCAATTGCGCGTTCGGCGGATCGGCACTGATCGCGATCGCATGCGCCGGCAACCAGGGGTCGCTCGCCTGCGGCGGACGCGCGCGCACCGGGACATCGATCGACTTACCGACGATGCGGGCCATCGTGCCTTCATCGAACACGTCGCCCGTCTTGCCCATGGCGTGGCCGACGAAACCCGGGCCCTGGATGTGCAGTGCGCCGCTGTGTTCCGGCTGCAGCAGGTAATGACGCTCAAGCACGTCGTAGCGATGCCCCTGCAACATGACCGAATTCGTGGTGTCGGTGCCGATCTGTCGTGCGTCGCCGTTGTCGGGTTTTGGCGCATCCAGCGCGCCATTGAGCAGGGTGACTGCGTAATACAACCGCTCCGTGTAAACCATCGCCTGCTGCGCGTAGGGATTGTTCGGCTCGATGGACGTCTCCATGAAAACCGGCGCGCCGTCGGCAGCTGTTTGCGCGGATGCTGCCGCCGTCGGTTGCGCGCTGACGCCGACGCGCAATGGCGGCGTGCGGTCGCGGCCGACCATCAATGCGGGAATATCGATCACGCCGGCCTTGCGCGGCACCAACTCGACCGCCCACTGCACGCTCGATTGCATGCTGCTATTGACGATCGTCATCTGGCTGCTGGTTGAACTGCCGCGCACGTCGAAATTCGCGCGCAATGGCGCGAGATCGGGCTGCGCGCCGGACGCATCGGAGATGATGGTCAGGGTGATGCTGTCGCCGAGCGCGATGGAATCGCGATTCAGGGACGCCTGCACACCCGCCATCGAGGGCGACGCCGCGCCGAGAAGACTCGCATCGAATAGAGCGGCAAGCATCAACCAACGGATGGCCTTCATTTCTCGCCCTCCTGCTGGCGGCGCGCGTATTCGAGCGCGAACTTGCGGCGCAACAGTCCGCCCGGGTCGTCGGCTACGCGCTGCAGCAACGCTTCGTTCGCTTCGCGCTGCTCGCGCTGCGCCATGGATTCCTTCGCGAGCGCTGCGCGCTGCACTTTCGGGGTGCCCGGTTTGCGATCGCGCAACGCCTGCTGCAACGCGCGTTGTTCGGCAGCGTCTGCTTGCGCCTGTTTCTTGCGGTCAGGTGCTGGTTGTTGAGCCTGGTTCTGTTGCTGTTCTTTGCCTTGCTGGGCTTGCTGCTGCTGTTGCTGGCGGTTCTGACCCTGCTGACTCTGACTCTGTTGCTGCTGGGCTTGTTGCTGGCTCTGCTGCATGTTTTCCTTGCTCTTGCTTTGCCCGCTATCCTGCTTTTGCTCGCCTTGTTGGTGATGCTTTTGCTGCTGTTGGTCTTGCTGTTCGTTGTTCTGCTGTGATGGTTGCTGTTGCTTCTTTTCTTGTTGCTGCAATTGTCTGACAATTTCCAGATTGGCTTGCGCATCGGCCATGCCGGGATGCTGCCGCAACGCACGCAGGTACGCGGCAATCGCTTGCGGATAGTCCTTCATCTTCGCCAGCGCATTGCCGCGGTTGTAGTTCGCATCGGCATTATCGCTTTGCGTCCAGTCGCGCGTTGCTGCCGCGAAATCGCCGCTGCGATAGGCCGCAGCCGCACGCTGGTCGACTGTCTGTGCGAGCGCGCCCGCAGTCGCCGCATCGCCACGTCGCAACGCATGATCGGCGCGCTGGTCGGTACGCTGCCACAGCGCATTCCACCAGTCCGCGTCAGCGGCCGATGCGCGCTGCGCGGGCATCGCAAATGCCGCCAGTAACGCGACTGCAAGCCAGCCGCGACGAAATCCAAGCGCGACCAGCGGCAGCAACGCGAGCAACAGGAACGGCCCGTCGTCGCGCCAACGCAATGACTCCGCATCGTCGCGATGCGTGGCGCTCGCGCTTTGATTGTCGAGCACACCGAGCGCGGCCAGGTCGCTCGTGTCCGCGCTCAATGCGGCGTAGTGGCCGTTCCCGTGTTGTGCGAGTGCGCGCAGCGCATCGGCATCGAGGCGCGCGACCAGCATCGCACCCCCGGCATCCTCCGCGAAGGTCCCATCGGGTGACGGCAATGGCGCGCCATTCGTGGTACCGACACCGATGACATCGACACTGTAGCCCTTTGCTGCCGCATCGACTGCGGCTGTCTGCGCTGTCGCGTCGGCGCCATCGCTGAGCAACAGAATCTGTCCTCGTGCATCACCCGACTGTGCAAGCAGATCGGTGGCGCGGCGGATCGCGCGATCCGCGCGCTGGCCATCGACCGGCATCGTGTCGGGCGTGAGCGCAGCCAACAGATCGCGCAGGTTGTTCGCATCGTCGCTGAGCGGGACGACGGTGAATGCATCGCCGGCGTAGGCGACCAGGCCGATTTGTCCGCCCTTGCGCGCAGCGATCAACTGCTCGATCTTCAATCGTTCGCGCAGCAGGCGCGATGGCGGCAGGTCCGCAGCGAGCATGTGCGAGGACACATCCATCACCACGACCAACGGCGCGGATGGCGCGTACAGCGGCATCGGCAGTTGCCGCCACGACGGTCCGGCCAGTGCGAATACCGACAGGACCCAGGCCATTCCGAATAACCACGCGATGCGATGCGTCGTCGTCGGCGCGACTTGCAGCAAGCTCGGCAACAGATGCGGGTCCACTGCGTCGCGCCATGGCGTATCGCTGTTTGCGTGGCGACGATGCCACCACCACAACCACGGCAATGCGAGCAGAGCCAGAAGCCAGAATGGCCGCAGCAGGTGCGGAACGATCGTCGCCAGCGCGATTGCGTTCACGCGATCCTCCGCACAGGTAGCAATGCGGGCGCACCAATCAAGAGGATGCCGATCAACAACGCGCCTGCAAGCGGCCACGAATACAGTTCGATGCGTGGACGTTCGACATGGCCTTCGCGCAGGCTCGGTTCGATGCGATCAAGCTCGGCATAAATGCCGGCGAGCGATTCGGTGTCGCGCGCACGGAAATAGCGTCCACCGGTTTGTTCCGCGATCTTGCGCAGCGTGTCTTCATCGACGCCGTCGTCCTGCGTCGGCAGCGCGAGCCCCGCCAGCGGATCGACTTGTCCATCGCCACCGAAACCGATGGTGTAGATGCGCAGGTGTTCGGCGGCTGCAAGCTGCGCTGCCTTCAACGGCTCGACCGCGCCGGCATTGCTGACCCCGTCGGTGAGCAGGATCAGCACGTGCGATGACGGCGCAGCATCCTGCCGCGTTTGCGCACGCGCGCGTTTGACCGCGAGCACGATCGCATCGCCGATGGCGGTGTTCTGGCCGGCGAGTCCGACCTCGCTGGTGAGCAATTGCTGGCGCACGTTTTCACGATCGAACGTCAGCGGGGTGACTGCATAAGCCTGCGTTCCAAACAGGATCAGGCCGACGCGGTCGCCTACCCGACGGCTGAGGAAATCGCCGAGCACGGCCTTGATTGCGGTAAGCCGATCGACTGCGCCCCCGCCCAGGCGCATGTCCTGCTGCTGCATGCTGCCGGACAGATCCACCGCGAGCAGCAGATCGCGTCCGCTGCGCGGCGGCTGCGTGATGTCGCCGAGTTGTTGCGGTCGTGCGGCGGCGACGCACAGCAACAACCAGCCGAGCAGCGGCAACCAGCGTCGCGGATGCATGCGCAGCGATGCGTCGCTCGTGACGCGCATTGCATCGAAAGCGCGCGCATACGGAACCCGCAGCGCTGCCTGCAATCGCCGTGGCGCGGCAGGCAGCAGATGCATCGCCAACCACGGCAATGGCAGTGCGAATAGCGCCCATGGCCAGGCGAACTCAGGCATCGTCGCACTCCAGCAAGGTGCTGAAGCGTGCGCGTGCGAGCATCATCGTCGGCGCGATATCCTCGATCACTTCACGCTGAAATCCGCCGTGCAGAAGCAACCGTCCGGCCCCGTTCGTGAACGGACGCGCCGGATCATCCGCATCGAGAAAGCTCAGCCACGCGTCGCCTTCTAGCGATGCTGCATGCGGATCACGCGCTTTCGCCGCGCGCCGCAACAACGACGAAGATGCGGCAAGTTTCGCGGGCGCGTCGCGGGCATCGGCGAGCACGCGATCGTATTCCTTCCGCAATGCAGAAATGCGACGCCGCTGCTTTCGCAAACGCATCATGCGGCGCGCGATCCAGGCCAACGCGATCAGCAGTAATGCTGCGAGCATCCACCAGCCAGGCGCCGGCGGCCACCAACCCGGCGTAGGTGGCAAGTGGATATCGCGCAGCGCTGGCGCTGAATCGATCATCGGCATCGAGCGTTCATGCGGCAATGCGGCGCTGATCGAGCAGTGCCGCCAGCAAGGCATCTGTGCCGTCGTCGCTGCGCAACACGCTGACGCGCGCGCCCATGCCGCGCAGGCGTTGCGTTTGCGCTTGCACTTGATCGGCGAAGACGTGCCGCCATCGCGCGCGCGAAGCCGCACCGTCGAGATCGAGCTCGATGCGCGCCTCGCCGAGAGCGAATGGCAGTTGCCCGCGCGGCGGTTGCGATTCGAGAGGGTCGGTCAACAGCACCGCGAGCAGGTCGTGGTGCGTTGCGAGCGCTGCAAGGCGCGCCTGCGCGACATCGGCGAGCGAAGTGGCATCGGCGAGTACGATCAGGCTCGCGCCCGGGTGCAACAGGCGCGTGGCAGTCGCGAGTGCCTGATCGAGTCCGAGGTCCTGGGTTGGCGGATGTGCATACCAGCGCACCAGTGCGTCGAGTGCCCGCAAGGTGCCGCGACTGCCGCCAGTCGGCGTGATCGGTGCCTCGGACATCGTGCCGCGCAATGCGCCGATGCGATCGCCACGACGCTGCGCAGCCCACGCCGCGATCGCGCCCGCACGCGCTGCCTGCACCGACTTGAAACGCACACGCGTACCGAAATACAGCTGCGGTGCGGTGTCGGCGACGATCAGGCTGATCCTCTCGCGCTCGGCCTGGAACAGTTTCGTGTGCGGCTTGCCGCTGCGCGCGGTGAGTCGCCAGTCGATGTGGCGCGCGTCGTCGCCGGACGCGTATGGACGCGATTCGGCGTATTCCATGCCGCGTCCGCGAAACGGCGATGGTGCGGGACCGGCGACGCTCGCGGCGCCGCGCTGTGCAGGCGGCCAGCCGCGCACGCGCTCGCGCAGCGCGATCAGTTCTGCCAGGCTGGGCCGTAGTCCATCGGCGTGCGGCGTAGGTGATGCCACGTCGGCCTCAGGGCAGCGGGACGCGATCGAGCAACGCGCGCGCGAGTCGATCGCCGTCCCAGCCTTCGGCGATGGCTTCGTAACTCGGCAACAGACGATGGCGCAGCACATCCGGCGCAACGGCCTGTATGTCTTCCGGTGTCACGTAATCGCGTCCGCCCAACCATGCACGTGCGCGCGCGCAACGCTCGAGCGCGATCGATCCGCGTGGGCTCGCGCCCCAGGCGATCTTCGCGGCGAGACCGGGGTCGTAACGCGAGGCGTCCCGACTCGCGACCACGAGTTCGACGAGGTAGCGTTCAAGCGTCGGTGCAAGGTGCAGGTCGAGTACCGCGACGCGTGCGTCGAAAAGTTCTTGCTGGGTCAACATGCGCGCTGGCGCTGAAGTGTCGTGCAGCATCGTGCGTGCGCGCTCGCGCACCAGCCGCAGGATTTCGGTTTCCGCGCCCGCTTCGGGATAGCCGACGCGCACGTGCATCAGGAAACGATCGAGTTGCGCTTCGGGCAACGCGTACGTGCCTTCCTGCTCGATCGGGTTCTGCGTCGCCATCACCAGGAACAATCGCGGCAACGGATAGGTCGTGCGGCCGACGGTGATCTGGCGCTCGCCCATCGCTTCGAGCAACGCCGATTGCACTTTTGGCGGCGCGCGATTGACTTCATCCGCAAGCAACAGGTTGTGGAACAACGGACCCGGTTGGAATTCGAAACGCCCGTCGATCGCGCGCCAGATATCGGTGCCGGTGAGGTCGGCCGGCAACAGGTCGGGCGTGAACTGCACGCGACTGAAGTCTGCCTCGATGCGCGCGGCGAGCTCTTTGACTGCCGTTGTCTTCGCCAGCCCTGGTGCGCCTTCGACGAGCAGATGTCCGTCGGCGAGCAAGGCGATCAGCAGGCGCTCGACCAATGCGCTCTGGCCGATGACTGCTGTCGAAAGATCGTTGCGCAACGCGTTAAAGCGCGCGTGGAGGTTGGTGGTGTCGATGGGAATGTCCATGGGGATCGATCAAGGATTGAACGGTGCGTTGTTGCGTATGCTGCACGATTTCGACAGAAGGGTCTGGCGAAGGTTCCGTGGCGCGCTGCGCCAACGGTCGCCAACTGAGACGCGAAACTCCGCTCGTTGCAGACGAACGATCACGCTTCCATGGCTGCGACCGCGATCGCCGCGCTATGCGATTGGACTAGCGTCGACTCCAACCAATCGATCGCCCTCCCGAAAGAGGCATTCACCCGCGGCCAGCACCTTGTGCGGAAACGCCGCGTCTCTCTGGAAAAAAGAAAGGGCCGCTAAGAGCGGCCCTTTCACATTGACGCAGAGTTATGAGCCAAGCGCCTCAGTTGCGCTGGCGCACCTGCAGGATCTTCGGCGTCACGAACACGAGCAGTTCGGCCTTGTTGCTGCTTTTGGACTTGGTACGGAACAGGTTACCCAAGCCAGGCAGGTCGCCCAGGAACGGAACCTTGGTCAGATCCTCGCGGCTCTTGAACTCGTAGACGCCGCCGATGACGACCGTCTGGCCCGAGTCGACCAAGACAGCTGTCGTGATTTTGCGCTTGGTGATCTGCGGAACGTCGCCGAAGTTCGCAACGGTGATGAACTTCGCGAGCTCGTCCTTGTCGATGTCCAACGCCATGTAAACGCGGTTGTCGTTGGTTATCGTCGGTGTGACCTTGAGCTGCAGCAGAACGTCCTTGAACTGCACGTTCGGTGTGGCGGCAGCACCAGTAGCGCCGCCGGTGATGGTGACATAGCCGATCTCGTCGCCCTGGCTGATGACCGCCTCTTTCTGGTTGCTGGTAATCACGCGGGGATTGGAAATCACGTCGCCCTTGCCCTCGGTCTGCATGGCCGTCAACTCGAGGTCAAGCAGATGGCCCCCGTTGAGGATGCTGAAGGCAAGTCCACCGGCTGCGTTGGCAACGGGCAGGTTGACGTTCAATCCGCGGGTGATCGTCGGAATCGTTCGCGTCGGCAAAGGCACCGTGTTCGGGTCAAACGGCGTATGTGCGGCTGCCGCAGCTGCTTGCGCAGTGGCAAACGCCACGGTGTAAGCATTGTTAGCTATGGAATTGGCAGATTGAGCCCCCACGACGGAATTGCTCGTGGCGAGCGTGCTTTCCAGATTGCCGCCGTAAGAGGTCAGGCTCGAGCTGCCATCATTGAATCCGCTCACACCCAAGCGCGCGCCAAGACTGCGTGCGAACTCTTCATCGGCAATCACGATTCTCGCCTCGATCAGTACCTGATCGACCGGACGATCCAGCATCGAAACCAGTTGCTTGATCTCGGCCACCTTCTTCGGAAGATCGGTGAGGATCAGAGTATTGCTGCGGCGATCGAAACTTACGCTCCCGCGCGGCGACAGGAAGCCTCGGTTCTGCTGCCCTCCTTGCCCACCCGAGGAACTGGTCTTGCTGTCTTCCGTCAACAATTTGGCAATGTCTTCGGCGCTGCCGTAATTGACAGGGATGTATTCAAGAATGGTTTCGGCGCGCTGATCAATGGCGATGCGCGCATCTTCCTTCGCCTGCTCGTAGTCGGCCAGCTCTTTCTGCGGAGCGACCCAGATCACGCCGCCGTCCTGACGCTTGTCAAGGGACTTGGCGCGCAGCACGATATCCAGCGCTTGATCCCAGGGCACATTGATCAGACGCAGGGTGACATTTCCGCCCACCGTATCAGACGCGACGATGTTGAGGTTCGACTCCTCGGCAATCAGTTGCAGAACGGTGCGAACCGGTATGTCCTGGAAATTGAATGTGGCGGGCTTGCCTTTGTAGACCACCTTTCCAAGCGGGTTGATGCCGATGCGTCCTGCGTCTGCATCTGCATGAACACCTTTCTTCGGGCTGATCTCCACGACAAACTCGTTGCCGGTCTGGTAAGCCGACGACTCGACTGCACCGTTGGTGTTGATCACCAATCGCGTGCCACCCGCCTGTTCGCGCGGGTCGATCGACTGGACGGGAGTGGCAAAGTCGCTGACGTCCATGTGCCTGGACAGAGTTGCCGGAATCGTCGCATTGCCGACATCCAGGACGATGCGCGAGCCTTCATTGTGCATGTCCGCAGTCGCGCCTTCGCCGCTAAAACGCATCACGATCTTGCCGGAGCCATTCGCTCCGCGGCGGAAATCGATGTTGGACACATTGATATCGCCTTTCGCATGCCGCGCCGGATCGGCAGTGTTGCCGAGCACGGGCATCCTTGCGGAGTTGCCGACCATTGCCGGAGCCGCGCCTGAACCGGCAACCGAAAGAACCAGACGGTTGCCTTCGATACGCGATTCATAAGCAGCTGGCCGGAACAAGTCGACCACGACCCGTGTACGCCCATTCGCCTCGGCGGCGGAAACGGTGCTTGCGGACCCGTTGCCGATCGCGACCTTGCGTCCGGCCATGCCGTTGTGCGTATCCGGCAGGTCGATGGCGATCCGCGGCGGATTATCAGTCGTGAAGACCTGTGCGTCGGCAATCGGGTCCGCGAATTGGAAGGTGATTTCCACCCCACCTTTCGCGCCCGGAGCGTGGCTGACCTGTTGCAGAACATTCGTCGCGAACGCGGGGAATGCGCTGCTGAGCAGCCAGACACCCAAGCCCAGCGCCGTGGCGCGCGACCGGTTGTTCCGGCGAATGACGTTGTTTGCGCTCATCTTGCTACTCCCCCGATCATTGATTTGCTAGTGCGATGGAAGCCGGCCTTTCAATCCAGCCACCTGCCCCATCCGGCACCAGTTCGGTGATTTCTATCTTGGCCGGCCCCACGGATGTCACGTGTCCGTCGTTCTGCCCAATGTACGAAGCCGTTGTTACCCGGTGCGTTACCTTGTCCGGAGACAACACCAACCCGACGACGCCTGAGCCGGATCCGAGTGTTCCAACCATCACAAGACTGTCCAGCGGATAGGATTCCAAGGGCTGCTTCGGACGATCCTTTTCGGGACGTGGCCCGGAAGAAGCGCTGTGTTCATCGATCGGCGCCGAAAACGGATCACGCAGCCCCTGATCGTTGTACAGGAACGTCTCGAACTTCTGCATCACCGGTACCGGCTCCAACGTTGGCGCGGGTTTGGCCTTGACTTCCGCTACCCATTGCTCAAGATCCGACGTACCGCGTCCGCAACCAGTCAGCGCGGAAATCGCAATGAGAACGGCGATCCAGCGCAATGCGGGCTTCCGAATGGCAACCATGTCAGTGTCCTCCCGCAGGCGATGCAGCCGGCGAAGGTGCGGCATTGGCAGCAGGAACGCCGTTACTGGCAGGCTGCTGTGCAGCAATCTCGTCTTCATCCAGATAGCGGTATGTTTTCACCGTACCCTCCAGCGTCAGGCTGCCGTCCGCGCTGATCTTTCCAGCTTTCATCGCAGGCTTCAGCGAGATGTCGTGCATGGTCAGGATCACGACGCGCGGCAATGAAGCCACGCCGCTCATGAACGAGCCGAATTGGTGATAAGTGCCGACCATCCGCAGCGCAATCGGTTTTTCGGCGTAGAACTCCTGCGGCGTTTCCGGTCCCGGCTGGAAGAGTTCGTTGACGATGCCGGTGGCGAGAGCTGTCTGCGAGATATCGACAATCAGATCCGGCATTTCGGTCTTGCCGGGCAATTGCCGCATCATCTGTTGCAGCATTTCTTCCATTTGTGCGAGTTGTATCTTCAGTGGCTCGAGGTTGGCGGCGCGGCCCTGCTTTTCCTCGAACGTCGCCTTCAACGACGTTTCCGTATTCTCCAGCCCAGCCAATGTTTCACGGCTGTCGCTGATCGAAAAATAGTAGAAACCACCGAGGATGATCGCTGCCAGGATTCCGCATGCAGTGAACTTCAACCAGTCAGGCCATGCGCCGGCGTTGTTGAAATCCAGATTGCGGAGATCGATCTTTTTCGTGCTCACGGGGTCGCCCCTCCCTTGCTGCTGGCGGCCGGTGCGGGCGCTGTCGTGGCAGGCGGCACCGCCACAGGCGCTGATTGCACCGGTGCGCCGACTGCTGGAGCGGTTGACGAGTCAGCGGCAGGCGTCGGGTTTGTTACAGGCTTGCCGTCAGGCCCGAGGATCGGTTTTCCATCCGGCCCGAGGACCTGGCCAGGTTTGGTCAGGGTCAACGAAAGATTGAACTGATACGGCAAGGTCTTGTCGTCGCCCTTGGCCTCGATCACCGACAAGTCGGGATTGGTCATCCAGCCGGATGCCTCGATGTTGCGCATATATGCGCTCACGCGTGCATTGGACTGTGACTGACCTTCCAGCACCAGCGTGTTGTTGTCCTGCTTGACCGATGTCAGGCGCACGCCGTCCGGGATCGTACGCACCAATTCGTCGAACAGATGCACCATCTGCGAACGGTTCGACTGAAGCTCTTCGATGACTTCCTTGCGCTTGAGGAGCTTGTCCCTTTTCTTGTCGAGCTCCTCGATTTCCTTGATCTTGGCGTCGAGTTGGGTGATTTGATCGGTGAGGTAGGCGTTGCGCTTGTTCTGCCCTTCGATCTGGCCGCTGTAATAGAACATGGCCAGGAGACCAAGCACGATCGCGCCGACGGCGACACCGCCCAGCAGATAAAGGAACTCTTGCTGACGGACTCGGCGGCGCTCGCTGCGCCACGGTAGGAGATTGACCTTGGCCATCAGTCGAAACTCCTCAGGGCTAGGCCGCAGGCAATCATCAGCGCGGGTGCATCCTGGGCAAGCGCATTGGCCTGCACACGTGGGCCGAGCGACATATTGGCCAGCGGGTTGGCGATCAGGGTCGGCACGCCGAGTTGTTCCTCGATCATGCCGGCCATGCCGGCGATCGATGCGCACCCGCCGGCCAGGACAATCTGATCGACGCGATTGAACTCGCTACCGGCATAGAAGAACTGCAGCAGACGACTGATTTGCTGAACCATCGCTTCCTTGAACGGCTCCAGCACTTCGACCTCGTAGCTCTCCGGCAGACCGCCCTGGCGCTTGGCCAGGCCAGCCTCCTCATAATTCAGGCCGTAACGGCGCATGACCTCGTCAGTCAGCTGCTTGCCGCCGAATGTCTGCTCGCGGGTGTAGATGCTGCGCTGATCGCGAAGCACGTTGAGAGTCGTGACGGTTGCGCCGACGTCGACCAAAGCGACCAAGCCATCCTTTGGAACGGACAGTTGATCGGAGATCAGGCGGAAGGCGTTTTCCATCGCGAAGGCCTCGACGTCCATGACCCGCGCTGCCAGACCGCCCATTTCCAGGGCCGACTGGCGCAACTCGACATTCTCCGAGCGCGAGGCGACGAGCAGCACCTGCAACACGTCGGGGTTGCCGGGCATCGGGCCCAGCACCTCGAAGTCCATGCTGACCTCGTCGATCGGATACGGGATGTACTGCGCGGCATCGTACTGAATCTGGTCTTCCAGTGCGTCCGCATCAAGATTGGCCGGCATCGTGATCAGTTTGGTGATCACCGCCGATCCTGCAACCGCAGCCGCTGCATGCTTGGCCTTGGTTCCAGAGCGACTGACTGCACGCTTGATCGCGTCGCCGATCGCCTCAACCTCGACGATGGACTTCTCGACCACCGCATTCGAGGGCAATGGTTCGACCGCGTAGTGCTCCACGCGATAGCGCCCGCCGCTCTGGCTCAATTGAAGGAGCTTGATCGCGGTGGAACTGATGTCAACGCCGACCAGCGGCGCTTGAGTGTTTCCGAAGAGACCCACGGTTTCTCCCCTTCCTGCGGGCATTTAGCGGCAAAACGTGCACCGCTGCATTAAATTAATAACGATTTACTCACGAAATAGCAACAGGCAGCGAAAAAATATTTGGCTGACCCCCAACTTGAACCCCTCCACAGGCCCCGCCTGCCCCTCGAAGAGGCGGACAGCCCGGTTCCCCTGAGCAGTCCGCCCACGTTCTATACTCCATCGCCCTACCACCTGTAAACCTCCGGAAGTTCCCAAGGATGGCCCGACTCCTTCGCTGGCTGCGTCGTTTGACCTATGCAGCCCTTGTCCTGCTTGTGCTTGGCGCGACTGCGCTGGGCGTCCTGTACTGGCTCGTCGTACCGCATCTGCCTGACGTCGCTGGCCTGCAACACGTCGAGATGCAGCTGCCGATGAACGTCTACTCCCGCGAAGGGCGGCTGATTGCGCAATTCGGCGAAGTCAGGCGCTACCCGATCAACATCCACAATGTGCCCGACCGACTCAAGAAGGCCTTCCTTGCGGTCGAGGATGCGCGTTTTTACGAGCATTCCGGTGTGGACTGGCGCGGCGTTTCGCGTGCGGTCTGGCTGCTCGCGACAACCCACGGACACCGCGTCCCGGGCGGCAGTACGATTACCCAGCAAGTTGTCAAGCAGTTTTTTCTCAGCAACGAATACAGCTATACCCGCAAGCTCACCGAGATCGCACTTGCGCTGAAAATCGAGCGTGAGCTCACCAAGGACCAGATCTTCGAGCTCTATCTCAACAAGAGCTTTTTCGGCAATCGCGCCTACGGCGTCGCCGCTGCTTCCGAGTATTACTACGGCAAGAAACTAGACCAGCTGAGCCTCGCCGAATCCGCTTCGCTCGCGGCGATCCCGAAGTTCCCGTCGAGCGGCAATCCCCTGTCGAATCCCGATCGCGCCAAGGAGCGTCGCAACTACATTCTCGATCGCATGTTCGAACTGCATTTCATCAGCGATGCCGAGCGGCGCGCGGCGCAAGCCGAAGCGCCGCATGCGGCTCCGCACGAGCCGCCGGTCGAAGTCGAAGCGCCGTACGTGGCCGAGATGGTGCGACAGGCGATGCTCGACCGCTACGGCAGCGATGCGCTCAATCGCGGCTATCGCGTTTACACAACCATCGACGCGACCAAGCAGGCCGCCGCCAATCGCGCCGTGCGCGACGACCTGCTCGTGTACGACCGCCGCCACGGCTATCGTGGCCCGGAAGCCAAGCTCGACCTGTCGGTCGAAACCGATCGCGCTGCGCTGCTACAGAAATTGCTCGCGCGAGGCGTCTTCGGCGGACTGTTGCCAGGCGTCGTGTTGCAAACCAGCACGACGAGCGCAAACGTGCTGCTTGGCGACGGCAACGAGGTCGCGCTCGGTCTTGACGATGTGCGCTGGGCATTGAGCGGCAAGTCGCGCGTCGACACGCTGCTCGCGCGCGGCGATGTGATCCGCTTGCTTCCGATCACCAAGGCCGACAAGGAAAACCAGGCACGCGTCGAGGCGGCCTCGAAGATCAAGGGCCAGACCGACGCCGACAAGCTCGCGCCACCGCCGCCTAACATCGACCCGGACGCCGGCAAGATCATCGCTTACCAGCTCAACGAGATTCCCAAGGCGCAGTCCGCGCTCGTTTCGCTGGAACCCGAAGACGGTGCCTTGCGCGCGCTGGTCGGCGGCTTCAGTTTCGCGGCGAACAAGTTCAACCGCGCCACGCAGGCGCTGCGGCAGCCGGGCTCGAGCTTCAAGCCCTTCATCTACGCTGCAGCGTTCGAGCGCGGCTTCTCGCCGGCATCGATCGTGCTGGACGCCCCCGTTGTGTTCACCGATCGCTCCACCGGCAAGTCGTGGCGTCCGCAGAACGACAACGGCACGTTCGCCGGCCCGATCCGCCTGCGCGAGGCATTGGTGCAATCGCGCAATCTCGTCTCGGTGCGATTGCTCGATGCCATCGGCGTGGATTTCGCGCGCAAGTACATCCAGAACTTCGGCTTCACCGAAGCGAGCCTGCCGCCGAACCTGTCGATGTCGCTCGGCACCGCCTCGGTGCCGCCGATGTGGATGGCGCGCGGCTACACCGTGTTCGCAAACGGCGGGTTTCTCGTCGAGCCGTATTTCATCGATCGTGTGGTAGATCGCGATGGCGTGACGATCTCGCGCGCGCATCCGGTGCGCGCCTGCCAGGGCTGCGCCGAACGCGCGCAACAGGACCAAGCGGTGTCGAGCGTGGTGGACGGCTTCGACCTCGGCCCGGCCTCAACCCCGGCCGCTGTGGATTTGACCGGTGCGAATGCGTCCGCTGCCGATGCATCGCAGGCTTCGGACGCATCGGGCGATAGTGACAACGCCACGACCAAGGCCATGCCGTTGCCGGCACCCGTGCCGACTCAAGTTCCGGTTCCCGCAGCGCCGGACGATCCGGATTTCGTCGGCCCGCCATCGACATTCCCCGCGCATCGCGCCATCGACGAACGCACTGCATTCCTGGTCGTTTCGATGATGCGCGACGTGATCCATCGGGGCACCGGCACGCCCGCGCTGGTGCTGCACCGCGACGACATCGGCGGCAAAACCGGCACCACCAACGATATGCGCGATGCGTGGTTCTCCGGCTTCGGCGGCCATCTCGTCACCACCGTATGGGTGGGCATGGACGATTTCTCCGGGCTCGGCCATTCCGAGTTCGGCGCGCGCGCCGCGTTGCCGATCTGGATCGACTACATGCGCGTGGCGCTGGAGAACGTACCGTTGCGCACCTTCGATCCACCCTCGGGCATCGTCACCACGCTGATCGATCGCGGCAGCGGTCGCATCCTGCCGGCCGGCACGACCGGCGGCATGGTCGAGTACTTCAAGGCCGAGGAGCTCGAACGCTTCCAGAACGAAGTGCCGGGCACGGCCGATGCGGCCTCCACGAACGAAGCCGCTTTTGATATCTTCTGAGCGTCTGCCTTGAGCTGTTCGCTTCGGGCTGGTTCCGCGCGACGCTCGTTGCGCGGGTCGTACTGCTCCGGAGGCCGCCATGCGACATGCCCCCGATTCGACTAAGTACGCGCACGCTGTCACCCATACGGAAACCCGCACCCGCGAGCGTCGCCAGCGTCTCGCCATCGAAGCCGCGCGGCTGATCAGCGAAGGCGGTATCCGCGACTTCCATCTCGCGAAACGCAAGGCCGCCGAGCGGCTTGGCATCCACGACGATGCCTCGCTGCCGCGCAACAGCGAGATCCAGGAAGCCCTGCGCGATTACCAGCGCCTGTTTCTCGCCCAGTCGCATCCACAGCTGCTGCGCCAACGCCGCGAAGCCGCCGCGCGCGCGCTGGCATTCTTCGCAGAATTCGAACCGCGTCTGGTTGGCGCAGTCCTGGAGGGCACCGCTGACGCGCATTCGGCGGTCTGCCTGCACCTGCACGCCGAGGAACCCGAGCGCGTGCCGCTGTTCCTCGCCGACCACCGCATCCCCGCGGAGGAATCGAGCCGGCGCATCCGCCTCGATCGCGATCGCAGTGACGACGTGTCGGTCTGGCTATTCGTAGCCGACGACCTGCCCTTCGACATCACCGTGCTGCCGCGTGCAGCGCTTCGGCAGGCACCCCTGGATCGCATCGACGAGAAACCGATGCAGCGTGCATCGCTCGCGGCATTGCAGGAACTGCTTGCCGAGCCAGGGGAATGGTGATCGTCAACAGAGTGCAGAAGTAAAACCCCGCGATGCGCGGCTTTCATCAAACTGCACGGATTCAGCGCATGCCGATTGCCGTGAAATCGCGCGGCGTCGCGCCGACATAAACCTGCCGCGGGCGGCCGATCTTGCCATCGGTTTCGTTCTGCTGTTCCAGCCAGTGCGACACCCAGC
The DNA here is from genome assembly GCA_038226665.1 of Lysobacterales bacterium. Taxonomy (GTDB): domain Bacteria; phylum Pseudomonadota; class Gammaproteobacteria; order Xanthomonadales; family Xanthomonadaceae; genus SZAS-103. The sequence goes on from JBBRQI010000016.1 coordinate 31,388, forward strand.
CTGCGGTGCGCGCGATTGCGAACATCACGGTGAACATCTCGGTCGGGATGCCGAGCGCCTTGTAGATGATGCCCGAGTAGAAATCCACGTTCGGGTAGAGTTTCCGCGAGATGAAGTAGTCGTCCTTCAGCGCTGCCTCTTCCAGCTTCAACGCGACTTCGAGCATCGGGTTGTTGACGCCGAGGTCCTCGAGCACCTTGTGCGTCATCTCGCGGATGATCGTCGCGCGCGGATCGAAGTTCTTGTAAACGCGATGGCCGAAGCCCATCAGACGGAAGCCCGAGGATTTGTCCTTGGCCTTCGCCACGGCCTTGCCGACATCCTCGGGACGGCCGATCTCGGCAAGCATCCTGAGCACTGCCTCGTTGGCGCCGCCGTGCGCCGGCCCCCACAACGCGGCGACGCCAGCAGCGACGCAGGCATACGGATTCGCCCCGGTCGAACCGACCAGGCGCACCGTCGATGTCGATGCATTCTGCTCATGGTCGGCGTGCAGGATGAACAGCAGATCCAGAGCTTGCGCGACGATCGGCTTGAGCTGCAACGGCTCGCTGGGCACCTCGAACATCATGTGCAGGAAGCGATCGACGTATTCGAGGTTGTTGCGCGGATAACGCAGTGGCCAGCCGATCGAATAGCGATAGCAGGCCGCTGCAATGGTCGGCACCTTGGCAATGAGCCGGATCGCGGCGAGCCGACGCGTCTCCGGGTCTTCCAGATCGAGCCCATGGTGGTAGAACGCCGCCAGCGAGCCGACCATGCCGGTCAGCATCGCCATCGGATGCGCGTCGTGGCGGAAGCCGTAGAGGAAATTGCGGAAGGCTTCGTGCATCATCGTGTGATGCGTGACTTCGTGTTCGAACTTGGCGAACTCCTGCGTGTTCGGCAGCTCGCCGTTCATCAGCAGGTAGCTGACTTCGAGGAAGTTGGAATGCTTGGCCAGCTGCTCGATCGGATAGCCGCGATACATCAGCACGCCGGCATCGCCGTCGATGTAGGTGATCGCGGACTTGCAGCTCGCGGTCGCGGTGAAACCCGAATCGAAAGTGAAGTGGCCGGTGGCGCCCGGCAGCTTGGTGATGTCGATGCACGACGGCCCGATGGTGCCGGGAACCAGTGGCAGTTCCACCGATTTGCCGGACGCGGCGTCGCTCAGCATCACGCTCTTGGTATCGGACACGCAAATCTCCTTGCTGGAATCGTCTGCGCGCGCCATCGGCGCGGCCGGAATGATCCCCGTATATGCCTTGAAAGGCGTCGCGGGAACCATCAACTCAAGCAGGAATTATCACACAGCCGCTGTGCCACGGTCAGTGCTGGCGCACCGACAAACCGCGACAGGCGTCGCGATCGGATGAAATTTTCGTAACAGATATAAAGCGCGACAGCCGCCGTAACGGCCGCGCGATTGCGCCGCTCTATTGCGGATTACTTCGCGTAGCGCTTGCGGAAGCGATCCACGCGTCCACTGGTGTCCATCATCTTCTGCTTGCCCGTGTAGAACGGGTGCGAGTGTGAGGACACTTCGATCTTGATCAACGGGTATTCCTGCCCGTCTTCCCACTTCACGGTGTCCTTGCTGGCCAGCGTCGAGCGGGTCAGGATGGCGAAGTCGGAGGTCACGTCCTGGAACACGACCGGACGGTAATTCGGATGGATATCGGCTTTCATGGCAGACGCCTGGGGAAGTGGCGGGAAAAGACGATCATTCTAGCTGCTTGGGCTACCTCGCCGCAAGCCAAGCCAGGCAGCGCCCCAAATTTCGCCCCAACACGGCCTCGAATAGCGCCGTACTCATACGCCCGCATAGCGTTCCGCACCGCCGACCCAACGTGCGACCAGGCGCTCGGCGCGAGTTGGGTCGCTCGCCAGCAAATCGTCGGCCAGTCGCTGCACTTGCGGCAGCAACGCGGCGTCGCGGATCAGATCCGCGACCCGGAACTGCGCCAGGCCGGTCTGGCGCGTACCCAGCAATTCGCCGGGCCCGCGCAGTTCGAGATCCTTCTGCGCGATCACGAAACCGTCCGTCGTCCGGCGCATGGTGTCGATGCGCTGGCGCGCCATCGCCGACAACGGTGGCTGATAAAGCAGCACGCAGGTCGAAGCCGCCGCGCCGCGTCCAACGCGCCCGCGCAATTGGTGTAGCTGCGCAAGGCCGAGCCGCTCGGCGTTCTCGATCACCATCAGGCTCGCACGCGGCACGTCGACGCCGACCTCGATCACCGTGGTGGCGACCAGCAGATCGAGCGCGCCATCCTTGAACGCACGCATCGTCGACTGCTTCTCGGTGCCTTTCATGCGCCCGTGGACGAAGCCGACGCGCAACTCAGGCAGTAGTTCGGCCAGTTTCTTGTGCAGCGTGGTCGCGGATTGCGCTTGGATCTCGTCGCTTTCATCGATGATCGTGCAAACCCAGTACGCTTGCCTGCCTTCGGCGCACGCCACACGGATACGTTCGATCAATTCGACGCGGCGTTCGACACTTGCAGCCACGGTTTGTACCGGCGTGCGGCCCGGCGGCAATTCATCGATCACTGACACGTCGAGATCCGCATACGCGGTCATCGCCAGCGTGCGCGGGATCGGCGTCGCGGTCATCACAAGCTGGTGCGGCACGCGTTCGCCATCGCGACCCTTGTTGCGCAACGCGAGCCGCTGGTGCACGCCGAAACGATGCTGCTCGTCCACGATCGCAAGCCCCAAATCCGCGAACGCAACCCCTTCCTGCATCAGCGCATGGGTGCCGATCACGATCTGCGCGCCGCCATCTGCGATTGCGGCAAGCGCATCGCGGCGAGCGCGCGTGCTGAGCTTTCCGGCGAGCCACGCAACCGCGATGCCGAGCGGTTCTAGCCATGCGCGAAACGTCGCCAGGTGTTGTTCGGCGAGTAATTCGGTCGGGGCCATCAAGGCGACCTGGCGCCCGGCCGCGACCGCACGCAATGCAGCCAGCGCGGCGACCACGGTCTTGCCGCTGCCGACATCTCCCTGCAACAGCCGCAACATCGGTTCATCGCATGCGATGTCGGCATGGATTTCGCGGAGCACGCGCTCCTGCGCAGCGGTAGGCACGAACCCCAGCTTCTTGCGCAACGCCTTGGCGAGATCATCCTTCGCCGAAATCGGTCGCGCACCGAGCCGGCGCACCGCCATCCGCTGCCGACGCAAGCTGAGCTGGTACGCGAGCAGTTCTTCCAGGGCAAGGCGTTTCTGCGCCGGATGGATGCCGGCGGCGAGCTGCTGCACATCGGTATCAGCAGTCGGCTGGTGCATCGTGAGCAGCGCATCGCGCAAGCCCGGCAACTGGTTTGCACGCAATGCCTGCGCCGGCAGCAACTCGAGTTCCTCGGCTGGCGGCAAGCGATCGAGTGCAAGGCCAATCAATCGTCGCAGTGCGCCCGGCCCCACACCTTCGACTGCGGGATAGACCGGATCGAGGCGATCGCGCAAATCGACTTCGCCATCATCGGCAAGGAAGGTGTACGACGGATGCGCAATCTCCAGTCCGTTGCGGCCTGGACGCGGCGTGCCATAAACGCGTACGCGGCGACCAGCCACGAATTGCGCGACTTGCGCGCCGGTGAAATGGAAAAAGCGCAGCACGAGTGTCGCCCCGGAATCGTCGCCAACCGCGACCTGCAGCATTGGCCGAAAACGAAAACCGCGTTCGACCGCTTCGACGCGTCCCTCAACCTGCGCAGGGACACCGGGTTGCAATGCCCGGATCGCACTGAGCCGGGTGCGATCCTCATAACGCAGCGGCAAGTGCAGCCACAGGTCCTGCACGCGCAATAACCCGTATGCGGCAAGTTTCTCGGCGACGCGCGGGCCGACTCCGGAGAGTGCTGACAATGACGCTTCGCCAGTGACTGCGAGCGCCGGAGCGGGAGGTTTGCGGCGCTGCGCCTTGCTCACGCGTCGGTCAGTCGAGCGCAAGCACCAGGTCGATCTCGACCCGCGCACCCTTGGGCAAGGACGCGACGCCGATCGTCGAACGCGCCGGATAGGGAGCATTGAAATACTCGGCCATGACCGCATTCACCGCAGCAAAATCGCCAAGATCGACGAGATAGATGCCGACCCGCGCGACATCCTCAAAGCTGCCGCCCGCTGTCTCGCAGACCGCGCGCAGGTTATCGAACACGCGGCGCGCCTGCGCGGCGATGTCGCCGTCGACCAGTTGGCCGGTCGCGGGATCGAGCGGGATCTGGCCCGATGTATAGACGGTGCGACCGGCTCTCACGGCCTGGCTGTAGGGGCCGATGGCGGCCGGTGCACGATCGGTGGCGACGGGTTGGCGTGGCATGGAATCCCTTCGGGCGGAGTTGGATGCGCGAGTGTAACGCCACGGGCTAGACGCGCTGCGCGTCCTGCACGACCGCAAGCCGCTTGATGCGGCTGAGCACATCGGCGAGGTGGCGCACCGATTTGACCTCGACCACGAAGTGCATCACCGACGCGCTGATGTCGCGTTCCTGGTACTCGACGCTGTCGATGTTCGACTTCGCCTCGGCGACCGCCGCTGCGACTTGCGCAAGCACGCCGGGCTTGTTGACGACCTCGATGCGCAGCTCGACGCGGTAATCGCCCTCGACATTGCGATCCCAGTCGATGCCGATCCAGCGCTCGGGCGACTTGCGGAACTCGGGCACGTTCTTGCACTCGAGCCGATGCACGACCACGCCCTTGCCCGCGCTGAGGTGGCCCATGATCGGGTCGCCCGGAATCGGCTTGCAGCACGCCGCGTAGGTGATGATGCCGCGTTCGGCACCGGTGATATGGATGTTGTCCTCGCTCGCCGCGCGGCCATGCCCATGCGCATCGGCACGCGCGAGCGCCTGTGCGACCTGCGCGGGCATGCGGTTGCCCAGCGCGATATCGGAGAGCAGTTCCTCGAGCCGCTTGTAGCGGTGCTCCGCCAGGTATTTTTCAAGCACCTTCGGCGGCACACTGTCGAGCGAGCTGTCGCGCGATTCCATCGCGCGTTCCAGGATGCGATGGCCAAGGTCCACCGCGTCTTCGTGCTCGAGGTGCTTGAGGTGGTGGCGAATCGCGGAACGCGCCTTGCTCGACACCACGTAGTCCAGCCATTGCGTGCTCGGCGCGGCCGACTTGGCGGTGATGATCTCCACGCGCTGGCCACTGTTGAGCTTGGTGCGCAAGGGCACAAGCTTCTTGTCGACGCGCGCGGCGACCGCGTGGTTGCCGACATCGGTATGCACGGCATACGCGAAATCGAGCGCGGTGGAGTTTCTTGGCAACGCAAGGATCGCGCCCTTCGGCGTGAACAGGTAGACCTCGTCGGGAAACAGGTCGACCTTGACGTGTTCGAGGAACTCCAGCGACGAGCTGGCGTATTGCTGCGACTCAAGCAGGCTGCGCAACCAGTCGTGCGCGCGCGCCTGTGCGCTGTTCGGCGTGCTGCCACCATGCTTGTAAACCCAATGCGCAGCGATCCCGCGCTCGGCGATCACGTCCATGTCCTCGGTGCGGATCTGCACCTCCAGCGGCGAGCCGTACGGCCCGAACAGCACGGTGTGCAGGGATTGATAGCCATTCGCCTTCGGGATCGCTATGAAATCGCGGAAGCGCGTGTCGAGCGGCTTGTAGACCCCGTGGACGACGCCCAGTGCCTGATAGCACTGACCGACCGCCTGCACCACGACGCGGAAGCCGAACACATCCATCACCTGCATGAAGGACTTATGCTCGGTGCGCATCTTGTTGTAGATGCTGTACGGCGTCTTGACCCTGCCGACCAACCGGTACGGCAAACCTTCCTCGGCGAGCCGGTCGGCGAGCCGCTTCTCGATCAGGGTCATCGCCTCGCGACGCATCACCGGCTGGCTGTGGATACGGCGCAGGATCGTCGCGTGCCGACGCGGGTACAGGACACGGAAACCGAGATCCTGCAACTCGCTCTTCATCCGGTTCATCCCCAACCGCTGCGCGATCGGTCCGTAGATATCGAGTGTTTCGCGGGCGGTGCGCTTCTGGCTTGCCGGGGCCATCGCATCGAGCGTGCGCATGTTGTGCAGGCGGTCGGCGAGCTTGATCAGGATGACGCGCAGGTCGCGCGACATAGCGAGCAACATCTTGCGAAAACTCTCCGCGGCAGCTTCCTGGCGATCGCGGAACTTCAGCCGATCGAGTTTGGTGACGCCTTCGACGAGCTCGGCCACGGTGTCGCCGAAGGTATCGGCGAGCACGCGATGCTCGAGCGGCGTGTCTTCCAGCGCATCGTGCAGGATCGCTGCGCAGAGTGTTTCGGTATCCATGCGCAGGTCGGCGAGGATCGATGCGACCGCAACCGGATGGGTAATGTAGGGCTCGCCGCTGGCACGGGTCTGCCCGGCATGGGCGGAAGCGCCCAGCGCATAGGCGCGGCGGACGGTCGCGATCTGCTCGGGCTGAAGGTAGTCGCGCAGCTTGGCTTCGAGCGCGAGCACGTCGTCCGGCACCGATTCGGGGCCCGAAGAAGCGGACATGCCAAGCTGCGTATTCATGCGGCCAGCCTACGCGGCGGCGCGCGGAGCGGCAACGCCGCTGGTTTTTCTATAACTGGCTTATCGATCAATCGAATGACGACGATCTGCCGTCGATCGGAGGAACACGTGACGCGATGCCCGCATGCACAGCGCTTGCTGTGCGAAGTCGAGTGCGGGCTTGACCGGACTCGGCACGCTCTGAGCAGTCCGTATGGACTGTCCCGGAGCCAATCAAACCATCAGTCGTCGCCGCCCTTGGACAGGTCGTCGTCGACGACTTCGGCAGCGGCCCATTCCAGCGCCTCGCGTTCCTTGCGCTCGCGCTCGGATTTTTCGACCTGGTCGATCGTTACCTGGTCGATCTTGCGCGCTGCGATCTCGCGCAATGCGAGCACGGTCGGCTTGTCCGAACTTTCGGCGTTTTCCAGCACCGACGGCACGCCCTTCGCCAGCTGGCGCGCACGCTTGGACGCCATCACCACCAGTTCGAAGCGGTTACCCACCACTTCCAGACAGTCTTCAACGGTTACGCGGGCCATGCTTGCTCCGTGGGTGCGCCGACAGAACGCCGGACGGCGGAATGGGACTGCGAAGTATAGCCGCAGAGTGCTCCCTGCGCAAACCCTGCACGGTTGCAGGCCGTCCGGCCATTGCGCGGATCACCGAGCCCGCATGCGCGCTCGAGTCGGCAGTGCGCTGCGTCGGTCTGGGCCTTGCGCGCAACGTTCAGGCGTTCAACATCGCGCGAACCCATGACTCGCTAATGCGCTCCTTCACTCTCGCCCGTCAGCAGCGCCCCGATCAATCGACCGTGGCGAGCGACCTGAGCGTCGCGTCGCAAGCGGCTCGCGGTGAAGATTGCGCACACCTCATCGACAGCCTGTTCGAACACCTCGTTGACGATCACGAAGTCGAACTCGCCGTAATGCGACATCTCGTCGCGCGCGGCCGCGAGCCGCCGGGTGATGGTGTCCTCGCTGTCCTGACCGCGCGCATGCAATCGACGTTCGAGTTCGTCGAGCGATGGCGGCAGGATGAACACGCTGACCGAGTCGGGCAACATCTGACGCACCTGGCGCGCGCCCTGCCAGTCGATCTCCAGCAACACATCGCGACCCAGCGCGAGTTGCGGCTCCACCGATTGCCGCGCCGTGCCTTTCCAGTCGCCGAGCACCAGGGCGTATTCATAGAAGTCGCCGGCGGCGACCATGCGCTGGAATTCCTCGGCGCTGACGAAGTGGTAGTGCTGCGCATGGCGTTCGCCCGGCCGCGGCCCGCGCGAAGTGAAAGAGATCGACAGGCACAGCGCTGGATCGCGTGCGAGCACTGCGTTGACGATGCTCGACTTGCCCGCGCCCGATGGCGCCGCGACGATGAAAAGAGTTCCACGCATGGCTATGCCTCTTGAAGCCCGATCGAAGCCGCATTTCGGCACAGGGATGTGCCGACGCCGAGCCGGCTTGTTGGCTCGGCGTCGCGACTCGAAAACGACGCTTTTCGAGGCGCGTGTCGAAGTCGCGGCAGGATGCCCGATCTTTGACCCACTATTCCAAATTCTGCACCTGCTCGCGCAGCTGCTCGATCAGCACTTTCATGTCCACCGATGCCTGCGAGGTGCGCGCATCCACCGATTTCGACCCGAGTGTGTTCGCTTCGCGATTGAATTCCTGCATCAGGAAATCCAGCCGGCGACCGACCGCTTCGGGCAGGTCGAGCACGCGACGCGCTTCGGTCAGATGGCTATCCAGGCGGTCGAGCTCTTCCTCGACATCGAGCTTCTGCAACCACAGCACCATTTCCTGTTCAAGGCGGCCCGGCTCCAACGGTTGCTTCAGGTCGGCGACGCGCGCCTCGAACTTCTGCCGCAGGCCTGCGCGGATCTCCGGCATCCACGCGCGGATCTGCTTGACCAGCGCGGTGATCGCATCGAGTCGCTCGCGCATTCCCGCCACGAGCTTGCCGCCTTCGCGTTCGCGCGCGGCGACGAATTCGCCGAGCGTCTCGTCCAGCAACAGCAAGGCTTCGGCTTGCAGGCCCGCCTGGTCAAGGACAGCTTCATCCAGAATGCCAGGAAACTTCAGCAGTTCGACGAAATCGGTGTGCATGCGCGGGAAGCGCGCGTCGAGGTCGAGTGCGAGTTCCGACAGCCGCGCGAGCATCGACGCATTCGGATGCAATGCAGCGCGCGCGCCTTCGGGCGGACGGCAGCGCAGCGTCACATCGATCTTGCCGCGGCTGAGCTTCAGCGCGATGCGCTCACGCAGGATGCCTTCCTGCGGACGCAGTTCTTCGGGCAGGCGCAGGCCGAGCTCGAAGAAACGATGGTTTACCGCGCGGATATCGCAGCTGAGCGTTCCCCATGGCGTCGCGCGCTCGCCGGAAGCGAAAGCCGTCATGCTGCGAATCGTCATCGTCGCTCCTGTGGCGGGACATCCTTGCGCCGGTGTGCCCGGGCAAGGTAGCGAAGATGTCGATGGTAAACTCCCGACCCGCCATTGAGGAAGTCTCAGGAGTCCTTCCTGATGAAACGCAAATGACAAGCAATCTCCGCCCCAGTGGCCGCGCCGCAGACGCGCTGCGCGACGTCACCATCCAGCGCCATTTCACCCGCCATGCCGAAGGCTCCGTGTTGGTGAGCTTCGGCGACACCCGCGTGCTGTGCAACGCGAGCGTCGAGAATCGTGTCCCCGGATTCCTGCGCGGCAAGAACGAAGGCTGGGTGACTGCCGAATACGGCATGCTGCCGCGCTCGACGCATTCGCGCATGAATCGCGAGGCCGCGCAGGGCAAGCAAGGCGGACGCACCCTGGAAATCCAGCGCCTGATCGGGCGTGCATTGCGGGCCTGCATCGACCGCCGCGCGCTCGGCGAGCGCACGATCACGATCGACTGCGATGTGCTGCAAGCCGACGGCGGCACCCGCACCGCCGCGATCACCGGAGCCTACGTCGCCCTCGTGGACGCGATGCGACTGCTGAAACAACGCGGCGACATCAGCAAGGATCCGTTGCACGGCGCGGTTGCGGCGGTGTCGGTCGGCATCTGGCATGGCATGCCGGTGCTCGATCTCGACTACCCGGAAGATTCCGCCTGCGACACCGACATGAACATCGTGATGAACGATGGCGGCGGCTTCATCGAATTGCAGGGCACCGCCGAAGGTCACGCGTTCCGTCGCGATGAGCTCGATGCGCTGCTCGCACTTGGCGAAAAAGGCGTGCGTGAGTTGCTCGCGTTGCAGCAGGCAGCACTGGCGAGCTAGGCGCAGCTAATGACACGCCTCGTTCTCGCAAGTTCCAATCGCGGCAAGCTCGATGAATTGTGCGAACTGCTCGCACCATCGGGTTTCAAGCTGACCGCGCAATCCGACCTCGGCGTCGACGATGCCGAAGAAACCGGTAGCACCTTCGTCGAGAACGCGCTGCTGAAGGCGCGGCATGCAGCACGTGTCACCGGAATGGCCGCGCTCGCCGACGATTCGGGCCTGCTGGTGGACGCGCTCGACGGAGCGCCAGGCCTGCTTTCCGCGCGCTTCGCTGGCGAGCATGGCAATGCCGCAGCGAACAACAGGTTGCTGCTTGAACGACTGCGCGACATACCGCCCGAACTGCGCAATGCGCATTTCTACTGCGTGCTCGTGCTGCTGCGCAGTGCCGACGATCCGCAGCCGGTGATCGCGGAAGGCAGCTGGCGCGGCAGCATTCTCGATGCGCCGCGCGGCGCGCAGGGCTTCGGCTACGACCCGCTGTTCCTGCCCGCCCGGCAAACCCTGAGCGCTGCCGAACTCAATCCCGACATGAAGAACCGCATCAGTCATCGGGGCCAGGCGCTGGCTGCGTTGCGAGGGAAGCTGGCGCTGTCGTGAGCGAACCTGTCGTGCGCGGCGAAACTTCGGCAACGTCCGGCTTGCTGACGTTGCCTCCGTTGGCGCTCTACGTGCACCTGCCCTGGTGCGTGCGCAAATGTCCGTATTGCGATTTCAATTCGCACGAATACAATTCGCATGGAAGTGGCGGCGCGTTGCCGTTTGACGGTTACGTCGATGCATTGATCGCGGATCTCGATCAGGATTTGCCGCTGGTGTGGGGACGCACGATCAGCAGCGTGTTCTTCGGCGGCGGTACGCCAAGCTTGTTTCCGCCCGAGGCGATCGATCGTTTCCTGCAAGCCGCGAGTGCGCGATTACGCTTCGCGCCGGGTCTCGAAATCACCCTCGAAACCAATCCGGGAACTGCCGAGCACGGGCGCTTCGAGCATTACCTCGCGGCCGGCGTGAACCGCTTGTCGTTCGGCGTGCAGAGTTTCGACGATGGTTGCCTGCAGCGGCTCGGCCGCATCCACGACAGTGCGCAGGCCGAATATGCGATCAAGCTCGCGCAGGATGCCGGCTATTCCAACTTCAACATCGACCTGATGTACGCGCTGCCCTGGCAGACACTTGCGATGGCCGCATACGACATCGAGCGCGCACTCGCATTGCAGCCCACGCACTTGTCGCACTACCAGCTCACCCTGGAACCGAACACCGTGTTCGCCGCAAAACCGCCAGCTGGTTTGCCCGACGAGGATGGCGCATGGGATATCCAGGAACATTGCCAGCGATTGATCGCGGATGCAGGTTTCGATCATTACGAAGTCTCGGCCTATGCGAAGCCCGGCGCGCAATGCGCGCATAACCGCAACTACTGGTTGTTCGGCGACTACCTCGGCATCGGCGCAGGAGCGCACGGCAAGCTCACGCTGCCGGCGAGGGACGGCATCCTGCGACGCTGGAAACTCAAGCATCCGACCGCGTACATGGCGCACGCGGCGAGCGATGCGCGAATCGGTGGCGACGAATGGCTGGATGCGTCGCGGCGTCCGTTCGACTTCATGCTCAATGCGATGCGACTCGTGGAAGGTTTTAGGTTGTCGCTGTTCGAGGCGCGCACTGGATTGTCGCGCACAGCGATCACGGGCGAACTGCAGGCAGCGACTGCACGCGGCTGGATCGTCATCGATGGCGATCATGTACGCCCGACCGAACTCGGCCAGCGTTTCGGCAACGACGTGATCGGATTGTTCCTGCATTGATCGCGCTGCTGGCGATTGCACTGCATTGAATCAAGCACATTCGCGCCCATACTTCTCGCATGCCCGATTCCATCCACATCACCTGCCCGTTCTGCGGCGAGCGTTTTGAAGCCGTCGTCGATGCATCCGGTGGCGATGCCGAATACGTCGAAGACTGTCCCGTGTGTTGCAGGCCGATCACCCTGCACTTGTCGACTGGCGGCGATGGCGATGGATTCGCGCTCGACGCCTCCCGCGACGACTGATTTCGCGCAGAGGCCGCGCATCGCGTAAACTGCGCGCGCTACGAGTGTTCGGGAAGCCGGTGCGACAGTTCTTGCGATCATCCCTTGATCGCGAAGACCAGAGCGGTCGTCATGACCGCGTCAAACCCGGCACTGCCCCCGCAACGGTAAGCCAGTCAAACCCTCCATCACGCCACTGCGCAAGCGGGAAGGCGGAGGGCCGATATCGCAACGCGACCACGCGCATGCGACTTCACTGGCGAGTCCGGAGACCGGCTCAAGGCAAGACCGGCGCGTTGCGGTGGGCGACGCTCGAGGTTCGCGGCTTGCCGTGCGCTTCGTGTTGTCGTGCCTTCCGTTCGCGCTACCCACGGGGTTGCGTATCGGAGTGTTTCCATGACTTTTCTGCAGCACACACTATTTCTTCCACGCCGCCGCGTTCTTGCGGCATTGATTGCGGCGATCCTTCCGATCGCGGTCGCCCATGCCGATCCGGCGATTGATCAACCGGCGATTGATCAACCGGCCATTGATCAACCGGCCACGGATCAGCCGACCGTTGACCAGCCCGCCGTCATCGTCACCGGTGTCCGCCATGCGCAGACCGTCGACGATACGCTCGCGTCGGTCACTGTCATCGACCGCAACGGCATCGAAAAAAGTCCTGCCATCGAGCTGATCGGGTTGCTCGCGCAACAGGCCGGCGTGGACATCTCGCGCACCGGCGGCGCGGGCCAATCCAGCACCGTTTTCCTGCGCGGCGCCAACTCCAACCAGACTCTCGTCCTGATCGACGGCATCCGCGTTGCTTCCGCCACCAACAGCACGTTCGATTTCGCGAATTTGCCGCTCGACCAGATCGAGCGTATCGAGATCGTGCGCGGGACGCGCGCCGCGTTCTGGGGCTCGGACGCGATCGGCGGCGTGATCCAGGTTTTCACCCGCAAGCCGGTGCCGTTCGCGACCAGCGCGCATGTCGGCAGTTATCTCGAACGCGGCGGCGAAGTGTCCGTCGGCACACCGACCGATAACGACAGCCATTTGGGCATGACCTTCGGCGAGAACCGCCAACGCGGATTCTCCGCGACTACCGCGAACAACCCGTTCGGCAATCCCGACGACGACGGCTATCGCAACCGTAACGCCAGCGTGCGCGGCAGCATCCCGCTGGGCACACAGGCGCTCGTCATCTCCGCGATCCACACCGACGGCGATGCCATGTTCGACGGCGGCCCGCCCATCGGCCCGGATCCTTCGCGTTCCTTCGCGCGCAATACCTCGGGCGGTGCGAGCTTGTCCGGTCCGCTGGCCGCGCACTGGTCGCAATCGTTGACGCTGGGTGGTGCGGACAACGCCATCGAAACGCCGATCTACGCCAGCCGGACTTCCAGCCGGCGCACCACACTGGACTGGGTCAACACGCTTGATGCCATCGCTGGCGGCACATTCACCTTCGGCGGCAACTGGCAGCACGAAAGCGGGACATCGAGCAGCCCCACCAATCCCGATGGCATCGACTACGCGAAGACGCAGACGAATGCAGCGGGATTCGTCGGTTACGACGCGAAGTTCGGATCGCAACTGGTCGAAGTCGCGCTGCGCCACGACCACAACAGCCAGTTCGGTGGCGCCACGACCGGGAATATCGCGTGGGGTTGGCAGATCAACCAGAAGGCGAAACTGCGCGCGTCGTGGGGCCAGGGTTTCGATGCACCAAGTTTCGACGAGTTGTACTCGCCGGGATTCTTCGGCGAATTCGCGGGTTATGCCGGACTGCAGCCGGAGCGCTCGCAGAGTTTCGAGGCAGGTTTGGATTTCAAGCCTTCGGCTGCGCAGACATTCACCCTTTCCGCATGGCGCACGCGCGTCAACAATTTGATCGTTTTCGACAGTTTCCCGAATTTCGATGCAGAGAACATCGCGCGCGCAGCACTCGATGGCGTCGAACTCGCGTATCGCTACGATGTCGGCCGATGGAGCGCCGGCACGTCCGTCACCCTGCAAAACCCGCGCGATACCGATACCGGCGTGCAATTGCTGCGTCGACCCAGGCGCAAGCTCGCAGCCGACCTGCGCTACAACTTCGGCAATGGCGTGGATCTGTCGGTCGACGGGCTGGCGGCGTCCGCGCGCCAGGACTTCGGCGGCGAACTGCATTCCTATGCCTTGCTGAATCTCGCCGCGGGCTGGAACGTCCATCCCGGCTGGCGGGTCGAGGCGCGCCTCGGCAACCTGTTCGATGAGAAATACGAACTGGCGCGGGGCTACAACACGGCTGGCCGCAATGTGCAATTGACTTTGGCATGGCAACCAGTTCTGTAGACCATGGCCGCAACGGGCAATTGACTGCGTCTTGGCAGCCGCAGCGTTGACGGAGTCTTGGGTGAATCCCCGTTCTGTGCGGGGATTCGCTAGGCGTGGCGGGCTTGGTGGCATATGATCGGCCGCGATACTCCGGGGAAAAACGTGATGCCCGTCACAAGTTCAGCTCCGTGGTCATCCGATTCGGGTCACGCAACGCTATCGACGCGTACGTTCCCGCGCCGGGTGCGCACGCTGCTTGAGGGCATTTTCGAGATCCTGACTGGCGAGATGGATCGCGGCCTGGTCGCGACGCTCGACGGCGTCGAGCAGCAATTGTTCAAGCTTGCCGAACAGGCCCGCAGCAATGATGTGCAATTGCGTTGCCTCGAGGCGCTCGGCACGGTCAAGCGCGGACGCTTCGACCTGATGCCGCGCTACATCGCATGGATCGAGTCCAGCCTGGCTGTCGTCCGCGATGTTGTTTCACCCGACAAGCGACCGACCGACGAGGTCTCGTTCAACGACCTCAGCCTCGTGGCCGAGGCCGACATGGACGAAACCACCCTTCTGCACGAGATTTCCTCGCGCGCAGAGATGAAAGCGAGCCTGCCGCTGTTCCTCCTCAGCCAGCGCTTCGGGGTGCTGGCCGGCAAGCCTGCGCTCGATTCGGACTCCATGCCGATCGGCCCTGCGACGCTATGCCGTCATTTCCGCAGGGCGAGCCATTGCTTTGAATTGAGCCCGGAGCACCGGCAGCTGCTGTTCCGGCAATTCGACCGCCATCTGATGAACGAGTACACCCGTTTGGTCGAGGTCGTGAATGCATATCTGGTGAACCAGGGCGTGTTGCCGAACCTCGCTTACCTGCCTGCGCGGCTCAAGAACATCCCGCGCCGCGAAGATGACAAACCGACACTGCCTGCGCCTGCGACATCGCATCAACGCCAACCGGTTTCGCATCTCTCGCCTGCGCACGTGGCTGCGGGGATGTTGTCGCATCTCACCGCGTTCACGGGTTGGCCCGGTGAATCGATCGGCGCAACCCTCGGTCGGCAGCAACCGGCCAGCGCAGACGATGCCATCTACACGAACCTGCGCGAATTGCTGCGGAACGCTCGACCCGCAACCACTTCAGGCGTGCGCTCAAGCCATGTGCATGGGCAATCGGGTGTGGCCACGCCCACCGACGTGCAATCGGTGCTCGGACTGCTGCAACGGCGCCCGCACATCACCGTCATGGTCGACGGCCAGCCGCGCCCGCATTCGATCAATCACGTCAAGCAGGATCTGCTCCTGCAATTGCGCCAGCTTACCGGCAACAATTTGCCATCTTCGCTGGCCAGCGAAGACACCGACACGATCGACCTGGTCGGCATGCTGTTCGACGAGATCATGAAGGACGTGCGCCCGAGCAGTCCTGCTGCGAGCCTGTTGAGCAAGCTGCAGGTTCCGTTGTTGCGCGTCGCCCTCACCGACAAGGCTTTTTTCAGCCAGCAGGAACATCCGGCGCGGCAGATGCTCGATGCCGTCGCGGAAACCGGAGCGTACTGGGCTGGTGAAGACGCAGCCGATCGCGAACTCCTCGGCAGCGTGGAAAAACTTGTCGAGCGCGTCAGCCAGGAGTTCGACGGCGACATCGGCCTGTTCAATTCATTGCTCGCCGACCTCGCGAACCAGTCGCAAGCGGTGATGCGCCGTGCCGAGCTTGCAGAACGCAGGCATGTGGAAGCCGCGCGCGGCAAGGAAAAACTCGCGATCGCGCAGGCGCACGCGAGCCGGATCATGGCCGAGGTCACCAGCGCGCACCCGGTTCCGAAGTTCACCCGCGCCCTGCTCCAGCAGGCATGGACCGATGTGCTCGCGCTGACGGCGTTGCGCCACGGCGAGGATTCCGACGAATGGCGGCGACAGGTGGAAGTCGCCACCGAGATCGCTGCATCGGCGTCTGCCGTTGCAAAGGGCGTCCGCGCAGCAGCCACTGATGCGCAACAGACCGCCGAACTGAGCCAGCATGTCGAGCAGTCGCTGATGCAGGTCGGATATCACGCAGAGGAAGCGGCCGCGATCGGCCAGCACCTGAGCGTTGGCAGCGAAGATGTCGACGAGCCGGCCAGCCGTACCGAAATCGCGATCAAGCTCAAGGTGCGCGCGCGGCTCGGCGAGCACGCCAACGCAAAACCCGCGGGTATCGACCTGCCGCCACTGAGCGCGCATGAGGAAGAATGCCTCGATCGCATCCGCGCGCTGCCATTCGGCACCTGGTTCGAATTCGTCACCAACCAGCAAGGCGACAGCGTGCGCCGGCGTTTGTCGTGGTTCAGCCCGATCAGCGGGCATTGCCTGTTCATCAATCATCGCGGCCAGAAGATCGGCGACTACACACTCGATACGCTCGCGCGTGCGATGGCGCGCGACCAGGTGCGCCTGGTCGAGCAGAAGAAGGAATCGTTGCTCGATCGCGCGCTCCACGGCGTAATGCACCTGCTGCGTGGCGATGCCGGAAGCAAACAGCAAACGGGCGCGAGCGCATGAACGAGCATCGCCGTAAGCCACGCCGCCATCCCGATCGCCTGGTCGATGTGCTGGATGTGATGACCGAATCGCTGGTCGGGCGGATCGGCAACCTTTCCGAAACCGGCATGCTGATCCAGGCCGACCAGTCGCTGGCGGACGACGCCCTTTATCAATTCCGTTTCGCATTGCACGATCGCGACGGCATCCGTCACTCCTTCGAGGTCGGCGTACACCACCTCTGGTCGGAACCCGCCGCGACCCCGGATCAATCGTGGATCGGTTTCCGCTTCATCGACATCTCGCCGGACGACGCACGTCGCCTCGGCGAATGGGCCCTGGCCGACGCAAACGCTGACTGAGGCCCTGGCTCCCTCGGAACAGGAGCCCGCAGGGAACCTCCGGAGTTGGGCAAATGCTTCCCCGTTGCGCCTGCGACGTCCGCCCCGATGCGGCACAATCGCGGCATCGTCCACCCGGGAATGCACCATGCACACCACTGCCTACCACGATCACATCGCGACATTGTGCGCGCGCATGGATCGGGCGCTCGAACGTTCCGGGCATGATCATGTGCTGATCGCGGCGGGCGTGCAGAAAATGCGCTTCCTCGACGACATGCCATATCCGTTCAAGGTGAATCCGCAGTTCAAGGCCTGGGCACCACTCACGCATCACCCCGATTGCTGGATCGCCTACACGCCCGGCACCACGCCGGTGCTCGTGTACGCGCAGCCCGACGATTACTGGCACCTGCCGCCCGCGCCGCCGTCGGGTTACTGGACGCATTCGCTCGAGGTGCGCGTGGTGCATTCTGCGGAGGAAGCGGCGCGGCATTTCCCGAAATCCGGACGCATCGCGATTCTTGGCGAAGCCGATGCGGCACTGCCCGGATTCGTGCCGGACAATCCGCAGCCATTGCTCGACTACTTGCACTTCCATCGCGCGTTCAAGACACCGTACGAACTCGCGATGATGCGCGTCGCGCAACGCCATGCGGTGGCCGGGCACATCGCCGCGCGCGCATGCTTCCACGCCGGCGGTTCCGAACTCGACATTCATCGCGCCTATCTGGCCGCGAGCGGACACAGCGATCTGGATCTTCCCTACGGCAACATTGTCGGCCTCAACGAACACGGCGCGACATTGCACTACCAATACCAGCAGGCGAAAGCGCCGGACGAATCACGATCGCTGTTGATCGATGCCGGCGCCGAGCATGCCGGCTACGCGTCCGACATCACCCGCACCTGGGGCAATGGCGATGCGACATTCGCTGCGCTCGTGGATGGCGTCGAGCGCGAACAACAGGAACTCGCCGCGAAGGTGAAAGCGGGACAGGATTACCGCGAATTGCACCTCGAAGCGCACCTGCGCCTCGGCGGTGTGCTGCACGATCTCGGCATCGTGAAAATGGACCCCGGCACCATGCTCGAAACCGGGGTGACTTCGACCTTCTTCCCGCATGGCCTCGGCCATCCGATCGGCCTGCAGGTGCACGATGTCGCCGGTTTCATGGCATCCGATGCGGGTGGAACGATTCCGAAACCCGAAGGCCATCCTTACCTGCGCATGACCCGCACGCTGGAACCCGGCATGGTCGTCACCATCGAGCCGGGCATCTACTTCATCGACATGCTGCTGGCGAAACTCAAGGCTGGGCCGCATGCGGGATCGGTGGACTGGGTTGCGGTCGATCACCTGCGCCAATTCGGCGGCGTGCGGATCGAGGATGAAGTGCATTGCACCGATGGCGCGCCGGAGAACCTGACGCGGGATGCGTTTGCGGTTGTGGTGTGATTTTTCTCCCTTCTCCCCTTGCGGGAAATTCATTTCACTCCGCCACAACCCCGTGCACCCGCCAAGCCGGAAACTCGCTTCCAACAGCAGGCTCAACGATCCACCCGCACGCCAGCAATCCATCGTCGCTGCCCGCCTCGCACAGATACACCGCTATTGCGCCGCGCTGTTGTTCGGTGTGCACCAACGCCCAACCATCCGGCAATACGCGTTGTGAGTGCTGATAGTCGGCATCCAGGTATGACGACGCGTTCGCTTCGAGGATTTCGCGCCCGGCCGATGACACCAGACCTTTCACGGTTGCGATCTCGGCATCGAGCATCAGCCGTTGTAAAGGTCGTTCGATGCGCAGCCCATGCCCTTCGAGATGCAAAGCGACATGCTCGGGCACCGCGTAAGCCCACGGCCTGTGTACGACATGTTCGCCGACGAAGTTGCCGTAGTGGGGCACGAATGCGCAGACCGGCGCACCATCGAGCGCATACGGCTCGCGGGTGAGGATTTCGACTTCGACACCGGGGAATGTTTCGAGGCGATAGCGCACCGCGATTTCGACGGGCGGCAGTTCGCATGCATCGAGCAGCGCCACGATCTGTTCGCCATGCGCTGAAACATAAGCAAGCGACTCGCGCAGAAAAGCGTATGTCACGCGCACGCGTTCTTCGTAGCTGATGTAGGAATACGCCTCCAGCAGCAGGTCGAGGCGATTCGCGAGGCCGCGGTAGTTGCCACCGAAACGCGGATGATGCGTGTAGGTGAGCCAGCCCTTGCCCTGCCCGCCCTCGTCGCGCATGAAGTTGCCGTACCAGAAACTGTCGAAGCCATCGTTGCGTTTCACCGCTGCGCTGACGGCGGGCATCATCCGCTGGCGCATGTAGTCGATCGGTTCGCGGCGGCCGCTGCCGACGGTGTGCGGAACGTCGTAGGTCATCGCGAAACGATGGATCGAACCATTCGTCGCGTGGCAATCGATGGTCAGGTGCGCGTTCCACGGCTGGCAGACGCGCGATTGCAAGAGGCGCATTTCGCTCGCGTCCTGGCGCATGTAGTCGCGGTTGAGGTTGACGCCCGCTGCGTTGACGCGCGTGCCGACGCCGCTGGCCGGACCAAGTTGTCCGGTGAGATGCGCGATATCGAGCTTGCGGTTCTGAGCATCGATGCGGTCGTTGCCGTCGGCGTTGAACAATGGCGCGACGACGAGCGCGATGTGCTCCAACACATTGCCATGCATTCCATCGAGAATGTCACGCACCAGCATCAGACCGCCTTCCTTGCCCTCAACTTCGCCGGCGTGGATGCCGCAAATCACCAGCACGGTTGGCAACTTCGATGCGCGCGCCGCTTCCGGCGTGAAATGACCGTACGCCGACAACACCAGCAACGGCAATGTGCGGCCTTCTGGCGTCGTGCCGAAATCGGTGACGTGCAGGCGAGGATCGTTGCGCTTGGCGAGTGCGGCGATGAACGCCATCACGTCGGCATGTCGCGAGGTTTCGGTGTAGCCGCTGCTCTCGGCGCGGGTCAGTGGTTGCATCGTGGCCATTGCGATTCCTGTTGCGAGCGTTGCAACTGCCAAGCCAGGTTCAGCGTTCAGCGAGCAGCGACTCGACCTCGTCGATTTCCTTCGGCACGCCGGCCGTGATCACTTCGCATCCGTCCTTCGTGATCAGCACATCGTCCTCGATGCGCACGCCAATGCCCTGCCACTTTGCAGCCACGCCCTTGCTGCCAGGCGCGATGTACAGGCCGGGTTCGATGGTGAAGACCATGCCGGGTTCGAGTTCGCGGAACGCGCCGTCGATGCGGTACTCGCCGACGTCGTGCACGTCCAGGCCGATCCAGTGGCCCGTCTTGTGCATGTAGAAGCGCTTGTAATCGCCGGATGCGAGATTCTTTTCGAGCGTGCCCTTCAGCAATCCGAGCTTGAGCAAGCCTTCGGTGAGTGTCGCAACGGCGGCATTGTGTCCCGCATCGTACGTGTGGCCGGCGCGCGCTACAGCAAGCGCGGCGTGCTGCGCGTCGAGTACCAACTGATAGATCGCGCGCTGCTCTTTCGAGTAACGACCATTCACGGGGAACGTGCGGGTGATGTCGGAGGCGTAATTCCGGTATTCGGCGCCAGCATCGATCAGGAGCAGGTCGCCATCGTGCAACTGCGATTTGTTCGCGATGTAATGCAGCACGCAGGCATTCGCACCGCCGCCGACGATGGACTCGTACGCGAGTTGCGCATCGTGGCGACGGAAGTGGTGCAGGATCGCCGCCTCGACTTCGTATTCGTGCATGCCCGGACGCGCGGTGCGCATCGCGACCACATGCGCTTCCGCGGCGATCTGCGCGGCGCGGCGCATCAGGCGCAGTTCGTCGCGGCTCTTGAACAGGCGCAATTCGTGCAGGTAGTGGCCGAGCTCGAGGAATTCGTGCGGCGGCTGCGCGCCCTGCTTCACCTGCGCACGCACGCGATTGACCCAGCCGATCAGCTTCAGGTCGAACTCGGTGTCGCGGCCAAAGTGGTAATAGACGCGTGAACGGCCTTCGAGCAGGCCGGGCAGGATGTCGTCGAGATCGGCAAACGGATAGGCGTCGTCGAAACCGAATGTCGATACGGCGCCCTCGGTTCCCGCGCGCGGCCCATCCCATGCTTCACGCGCGGGATCGCGTTCGCGGCAGAACAGCAACGTTTCGCCATGCGGCCGCCCGGGCACCAGTACAAGCACTGCTTCAGGTTCGTCGAATCCGCTGAGGTACCAGAAGTCGCTGTCCTGCCGATAGCCGTAGTGCGTGTCGTTGCTGCGGATGCGCGGCGGCGCGCTGGGCAGGATCAGGATCGCGTCGTCGCCGGCCATGCGCATGAGTTGCTTGCGGCGGCGCGCGTATTCGGAGTTCGGAGTTGCAACGAGTTGGTTCATGGCGCGCTTTTCTGGAATGGAAGGAATCGATGCGACGCGGCGTCAATCGTTGATGCGGTGCGCGCTGTCGTCCATCGCTAATGCAATTGACGCTTGCGATGCGCACCCTGCACGCAGTCGCCGTGCAACAGCAGCGCGGCGACGCGCACGAATTCAACGATCTCGGCAAGCGCGTCCTCGTCGGTTTCGGAGCCGTCATATGCGAGATCCGACGCGGCGATGCGACCCATGTCTTCCAGCGCTTCGGCTGCCTCGCCGGAGAGCGCGTCGGCGGGCGGCGCGGCGAGCCCGAAGCCGCCGAGGAAGCTGCGACACCAATCGATCAATGCATTGGCGCGTTCGGCGAGCGGCGCATCATCGCTCGGCAACAGCAACTCGAATGCGAAATCCTGCGCCGCGAATTGCGCGAGCGTCGTCATGCGCATGGCATCGAGCACGTCGCCAGTCGCTGGTTCGACGTCCGCATCCAGTTCCAGCCGCTGCAACCAGTCGGCGGTATCGCCATTGCCACCGCCGGATACATAGCCGCACAGGGATCCATGCAATTCGGATGGATCGACCGCCAGGCCGGCTGCGTTCAATGCGGCTGCGACTGCCGTGTTGTCGGGCAAATCGGAAACAGTGTCCGGTTGATCGGAATGGCTCATGCGACGCGCCGTAGTCCTTGCATGGCCGGATTGTAGCAGCGCAGCCGCAATCACCATGCCGTGCGCGTGTTGAGTCTGGATGGTGTGCCGCCTACACTCGACGTTCGACGGAGGGGGCTCGCGAATCGTGCAACAACTGCAGCCAGGAAGCGCGTGGCGGCGGCGATCGACGCCGCAAAGTCAACGCGAACCGCGCGATTCCATCAGCCGTCTGTTCCGGCGCTCCTTCGCGTGCATGTTCGCCTTGCTGCTTGCGCATGCGGCCTTTGCCGATGTGCGCAACTTCCGTTTCCAGCACGTCAACGGCGAGCACGGGCTCGCGCAGAACACCGTGAGCGCGCTCCTGCAGGATCGCGACGGGTATGTCTGGGTTGGCACGCAAGGTGGACTGCATCGTTATGACGGCCAGGACTATCGCCTGTTCGTGCAGGCGTCCGACGATCCGGCCAGTCTGCCGGACAACTTCATCACGGCGTTGGCTGAAGGCGAGCCCGGCACGCTCTGGGTTGGCACCAATAGCGCCTACGTCGCCGAGCTCGATCTCGCGAGCGGGCACTTCCGCCGGCTATTGCCAGCCGATCTCGATCATCCGGGCGAACCGGGCAAACGCGTGCTGGCACTGCACTACGAACCCGGCCACGGACTGTGGGTCGCAACCGAAGGCGGCATCGACCTGATCGATCCGGCCACAGGCCAACGCCGCAGCGTTCTGCGCCAGCCGACTGCAGCCACCACGCGCAACAGCTTCGGATTTGCCAGCGATCCGGCCGGAATCTTGTGGTCGACCTTGCCCAGCGGCCTGTACCGGATCGACCCGGTCACCCTCGCCACGCGCCGCGTATCGACCCTGCCGGGCATCGCCGACATCATTCGCGATCATCGCGGTCGCATGTGGGTGTCGGCGGACGGGTTGTACCGGCTCGATCCCGCATCGGGCCAATTGCAGCGCAGCAGCTTGCCGATGCGCAGCGGTGCCGATGCCGACTGGCCGCAGCGACTCGCCGTCGACGCGCAGGACCGGCTGTGGCTTGCGACCTCGCGCAGCGGCCTGCTGCGCTATGAACCTGACAGTGGCGCAACCATCTCGGTACACGCGAACAACTCGCAGGAAGACACGCTACCCGAAGACCAGGTGAATGCCCTGCTCGTGGATCGCTCGGGGCTGCTCTGGGTCGGCACGTTTACTGCTGGGTTGGTGGCGACAGATCCGGCTGGGGCACGCTTTGCCTACGTCTCCGATCCCGATTCCGCGCATGCGCAGCAATACACGAAGAGTGTGCGATCGCTCTACCAATCGCCGGATGGCGCACTCTGGATCGGCACCGACGGCGATGGCCTCAAGCGCTACGACCTGGCAATCGACACGTTCACGAGCTTTACCCCACAGCTGCATACCGCGATGCCTTCCGAACTGGCCGCGCATGACATCAAGGTGTACGCAATACGCCCTGCCGGCGACGCTGCACTCTGGCTCGCGACAAACCTTGGCCTGTACTGGATCGATCCGCTGCATGGGCGCTCGCATGCGCAGCCATTACAGGACGACAACGCGAATCCCGAAGCGCAGTTGTTGAGCGTGCGCTCGCTTGCCAATGCCGCCGATGGCGGGCTCTGGGTCGGCACCCAGAACCGCGGGCTGATCAAACTCGATGCATCCGCGCACCGCGTCCTGCACATCCAGGCGGGCAGCGACGGGCTCAGCAACGCGACGGTCAATACCCTGTTCGAGGACGCCCGCAACGGCGTGCTCTGGATTGGCACGATGGACGGGCTCGACCGGTTGCAGATCGCCAGCGGAAAATTGCAGCACTTCCTCAACGATCCGCATGATCCGCACACGTTGTCCGGCAATCGCGTGCGGGTGATCGTCGCGGCCCGGGATGGCAGCCTCTGGATCGGCACTCACTCGGGGCTCAACCACCTGCAGGCAGCTTCCAACGGACGGGTGCAGATCCACCGTTATCCAGTCGGCGTCGACGCCGATCATCCGAGCACGATCTACGGGATCATCGAAGACCCGCGGGGACATCTGTGGGTGAGCAGCAATGACGGCTTGCTGCAGCTCGATCCGGTCAGCGGGTTGGTGCGTCGTTTCACGACGAACGACGGTCTGCAGAACATGGAGTTCAATGGCGGCGCCTATCTGCGGCTTGCAGACAACAAGTTCGCGTTCGGCGGCATCCGCGGCCTGAACCTGTTCGATCCGTCCACGATCGCCTATAGCGTCTATGCGCCGCAGGTGGTTTTGACCAGCGCGCGGATCGGATCGGATACCACCGACCGCATCGCGCTCGTCGCGCCAACGCAATTGCGCCTGCGACAGAACGACAGCGTGCTGCGTTTGCGTTTCAGCGCCCTCGATTACGCCAACCCGGCAAACATCGCCTACCGGTACCGACTGGAAGGATTCGACAAGGGCTGGGTCGACGCGGACCATCGCCCCGACGCGACCTATACCAACCTGGACGCGGGCGATTATGTTTTCCACGCACAAGCCACCAACCGTGACGGGCAGTGGAGCCAGAACGACCTGAAAATCCCGATTACGGTGATTCCGCCGTGGTGGGACAGCACGTGGGCGCACTTCCTGTATGCATTGATCCTGGTCGTGGCTGGCGTGATCGCGTGGCGCATCCTGCAACGGCGGCGGCGGCGCGATGACGCGTTCAACAAGGCGATCGAACGTCGCGAGCAACAATTGAAGATGGCGCTCTGGGGCTCCGGCGATGATTTCTGGGACCTGGACCTGCGCACGCAGACCCTGCTGCGATCGAGCGGATCCGGCATGAAAACCGGGCAATCCGACGCAGCGATCAGCGTTTCGCAATGGCGCAGCGAGACGATCCATCCGGATGACGCCCACGATGTCGAGGAATCCCTGGCTCAGCATTTGCGCGGCCAGACCGATCATTTCGAGAGCGCGCATCGCATCCGCCATCCGCGTAGCGGCGAATGGATGAGCGTGCTCGCACGCGGCAAGGTGGTCGAACGCGACCCCGATGGAACTCCGCTGCGCGTGGCCGGCACCGCGCGCGACGTGTCGCAGACCCAACACAACGAACGCGAGCGGCTGATCGCCGGCGAAGTGCTGCGCAGCATGACCGAGGCGGTCAGCGTGATCGACCTCGCGTACCGCTTCGTGTCGATCAACCGCGCGTTCACCCTGACGACGGGCTACAGCGAGGCGGAAATCATCGGGCAATCGTCGACGCTGCTCGACAGCTCGCAGCACGCGCCCGAGTTCTATCGCGAGATGCGCGAGACGATGGAGTTGACCGGCCACTGGTCGGGCGAGATGTGGCAGAGGCGCAAGGACGGCGAAGAATTCCTGTGCGCCATCGAAGCGGTGGAAGTGCTGGAACCGAATGGCCAGCGCGGACATTTCGTGGTGGTGCTCAACGACATCACCGAAAGGAAACGCGCCGAACAGGAACTGCGCTACCTCGCCAACTTCGACACCTTGACCGGGCTGCCGAACCGAGCCTTGCTGTCCGAACGGCTCGCGCGCGCGATCGTGCGGGCGCGTCGCCACGACACCATGGTCGCGGTGCTGTTTCTCGACCTCGATCGCTTCAAGGAGATCAACGATTCGCTCGGTCATGCGGTCGGCGATCGCATCCTCAAGGCGGTTGCCACGCGCCTGCAGGCAACGACCAATCCGACCGACACGGTGTCGCGCCTGGGAGGCGACGAGTTCACCGTGGTGATCGAGGACATCGCTTCGGACGAGGCGGCATTCCAGGTCGCGCGCAACATCCTCGCTGCGTTCGTGCGGCCATTGCTCGTGGACGACCGCAGCGAGATCAGCATCACGCCGTCGATCGGCATCAGCATCTACCCGGCGCATGGACTGGCGCCGACCGACCTGCTCAAGCACGCCGATACCGCGATGTACCAGGCCAAGGCGATCGGCCGCAACACATACCTGGCCTATACCGAGACGATGGAGACGCTGACGCGCCAGCGCGCCAATATCACCGCCGCGCTGCGCCGCGCGGTGGATCGCAACGAGTTCCAGTTGCTCTACCAGCCGCGCCTGTCGCTGACCCGCGGCCGCATCAACGGCGTGGAAGCCCTGCTGCGATGGCACAGCGAGGAACTCGGCGAGATGATGCCGAGCGATTTCATCCCGATCGCCGAGGAAACCGGGATGATCCTGCGCATCGGCGAATGGGTGCTGCGCGAAGCCTGTCGCACGCTTGCGCAGTGGCAGCACGAGGGCCTTGGCGACGTCGCGATTGCGGTCAACGTCTCGGTGCTGCAACTGTTGCGCGGCAACCTTCCCGAACTGATCACCAGCGTCCTTGCCGAGACCGGTGCCACCGCCGCGCGCCTTGAACTCGAACTTACCGAGACGATGGTGATGTCGAACGCAGCCGAGACCCGCAGCATCCTCAACCAGCTGCGCGAACTCGGATTGTCGCTCGCGATCGACGATTTCGGCACCGGCTATTCATCGCTGGTGTACCTGAAGCAATTGCCGATCGACATGCTCAAGATCGACAAGGAGTTCATCGCCGACCTCACCAACGATCCGGACGACGAAGCGATCACCACCACGATCATCACGATGGCGCATTCGCTGGGCCTGAGCGTGATCGCCGAGGGCGTGGAGACGCAGGCGCAGCTCGATTTCCTGCGCGAACACGGCTGCGACGAGATCCAGGGATATTGGCTGTCGCAGCCGCTGAGCGAACCGCATTGCCGCAGCTTCATCACAAGCTGGCACCAGACCAGGCGCAGTGCGGCCGACGCGCCGATTGCACCGGCGTATTGACCGGGCCGGCGACCAGTCTGTATTGACCAAGGCCGGACGCACGCCTATCGTGGTCTGCGCATGAGCATCCCCGACTCCATCCAGCAATTGCAAGACTTGGCCGCCAGGGTCGAGCAATTGGCTGATCTTTGCCGCCACCTGTCGGAAGAAAATCGCACACTACGCAACACGCATGACCAATTGGTCGGCGAGCGTGCGCAGCTGCTGACCAAGAACGAGCAGGCGCGTACGCGCGTCGAGGCGATGATCCATCGACTCAAATCCATGGAGCACAACGCGTGAGCGAGCCGGCCAGCGTCCGCATCCTCGACCGCGATTACCTCATCGCGTGCGAACCCGGCGAGCGCGAGGGACTGGTTGCCGCGGCGCACCTGCTCGACGGGCGCATGCGCGATATCCGCGGCGGCAACCGGATGGCAGCGGTCGATCGCATCGCGGTGATGGCAGCCCTCAATCTCGCGCACGAATTGTTGCAGAGCAAGCAGGCGTCGGAGCATCGCGACCAGCAGATCACGCGCACCTTGAATGAACTCAACCGCAAGCTCGACGCCTTGCTTGCTGACGCGCCTTCACGCGGACGCGAGCGCGTTTAACCCGGCGATCACGCGGCGCGGATATACTGCATGCGCGTCCTCTGCCGTGTACGACAGCCGCGTCTACATTTGCCTTGACCCATAATGCGACCCCGGAAGCTGGCGATGAAGCGGTGCGCAAGTCCGCCACGAGCGGAAAGCCTGATGCTCCAAAGCCCGCCTCCACCTGATCCCTTGGGATCAAGGTCGTTGCGCTGGCATCGTCATGGCGGAGGTCGCTTTCTTCTTTTTTCTGTCACGCGATGCGAACGCGATGGCGCGTTGCATGAGTGCGTGCCGCTCCATCCAGGTTTCAACGGCCCATGAGTGACATGTCGAGAACGCTGCGCGATGGACTGCGCGAGCGTCGCAATGCGATTCCTGCGCCAACTCGCATCGCAGCAGCCGAATCCGTTGCCAGGCATTTGCTACAGATGCCGGCATTGCAGAATGCGAACACCGTCGCTGGCTATTGGGCTGTCTGTGGCGAACTGCCCCTGCACAGCTTGATGACGCGATTGCCTGCACGCACACGTTATTGCCTGCCCATCCTGCAATCCGATCGCACCCTGCGCTTCGCGCCATGGCGCATCGGCGAGGACGTCATCGCCAACCGTTACGGCATTCCCGAGCCAGCGCACGTCCTCGACGCACTTGTCCCCGGGGCACTGGATATCGTGCTCCTGCCTTTGCTTGGCTACACGCGCAAGGGAGATCGCATCGGCACCGGCGGTGGCTGGTACGACCGCAGCTTCGCGTTCCGGCGCATGGCGGACACGCCGCCGTTGCTGATCGGGGTCGGGTTCGCCAGCCAGCAAGTCGATGCATACGCCGCGCAAGATTGGGATGTCCCGCTCGATGCGATCGTCACTGAACGTGAACACATTGCGTGCACGCGCTAGCATTGCAATTTCGCGCACGAATCCGGCGCGCTGCGTGGAGTCGCTCGGCATGAAGTACTGGCTGGTCAAATCCGAACCCGACGAGTTCTCGATCGATGCGCTCGAACGCGTCGGCGTCGAGCCCTGGAGCGGTGTGCGCAACTACCAGGCGCGAAATTATCTGCGCCAGATGAAGGCCGGCGACGGCGTGCTGTTCTATCACTCCAGCTGTGCTGTGCCGGGAGTTGTCGGGGTCGCGAAGGTCGCGGTTGCCGCGTTTCCGGATCCGACCCAGTTCGATTCGCGCAGCGACTATCACGATCCGAAAAGCAGTCCGGAAGAACCGCGCTGGTTCGCGGTCGACGTCGCTTTCGCACGCAAGCTCAAGCGCATCATCGCGCTGGACGAACTGCGCAAGCGAGCTGACGCACTCGGCGACTTCGCCTTGATACGACGGGGCAATCGCCTGTCCGTGCTGCCAGTCACCGCCGCGCAGTGGAAAACCATCCTCGCCCTCGAATGACGCCGAACTGATCACCATGAGCAAAGACGAACAGAAGCGGCAGTCCGCCGAAGCCGCATTGCGCTTTGTGGAAGACGGAATCATCGTCGGGGTCGGCACCGGCACGACGGTGGCGTATTTCATCGACGGACTGGCGCGGATCCGCGACCGCATCGAAGGCGCGGTGTCGAGCTCCGAACAAAGCACGCAACGGCTCCGTGCTCATGGCATCGAGGTGTTCGATCTCAACGCGGCCGGTCCGCTGCAGCTGTACGTTGACGGTGCCGACGAGTGCGACCCGAACCGCTGCCTGATCAAGGGCGGCGGCGGGGCGCTCACGCGCGAGAAGATCATCGCGCAGGCCAGCCGTCGCTTCGTCTGCATCATCGATGCGGCCAAGCAGGTCGACGTGCTTGGCGGTTTCCCTCTGCCGATCGAGGTCATCCCGATGGCGCGCAGCTCGGTTGCCCGCGAGATCAGCCTGTTCGGCGGCCAGCCTGTCTGGCGCGACGGGGTGGTGACCGACAACGGCAACTGGATCCTCGACGTGCACGGGCTGCGCATCACCGATCCAGTCGATCTGGAGCGCACGCTCAACCAGATCCCGGGCATTGTCACGGTCGGACTCTTCGCCCAACGTCCAGCCGATATCGTGATTGTCGACGGCATTCAACGCAACTGATTCGCAAGCTACAGCGCTTTCGGTGCCTGCAAGGTTGTTCCCTAAGCCTGCGTGCGCTGCACAACTCTGATCATTGTCCAGATTCATAAAAAGCAAATTTCCTCCGCTTTTTGACGGAGGGTTTTGTCTTGTATAAAGCCCTGGCGATGACCTGCTGCATCCCGCTGCACGCGCCGCAAGGCGTGCATGACCAAGACCCATAAAAGACAAAACCCCTCCGTCTTTCGACGGAAGGGTTTGCCCTTTATAAAAGACCCTGGCGATGACCTACTCTTGCATGGCTTGAGCCACACTACCATTGGCGCGCCTGCGTTTCACTGCCGAGTTCGGGATGGGATCGGGTGGTGCCACAGGGCTATGGTCGCCAGGGAGAGGGTGGAGGGTCGCAGC
>JBBRQI010000017.1:0-59842 GCA_038226665.1 Lysobacterales bacterium
CTGCTTGAGCGAGTGGTCGCCGGCAATGAAATCGATCTTGCGCTTGCCGAAATCGCAGCGTTGCACCCACGCGTCGAGGTCGAGCTTCGCATCCGAAAACTTTTCCCACTTGCAGCCTTTCTCGGCTGGTCGTGATGGAGTCGCAGGCAAGGTCGATCCTGCGGGCGCGGGTGCGGGTGCCGCGATGGTCGGCAACGGCAGGGCGAGCATTCCGAAAGCCAGCGTTGCGAGGGCTCGAAGTGCCGCGTGAGCGCGCGTTGAAAGAACGATGGTCATGGCCTCTATCCCCGTGGTGAATGTGCCGACAGCTTACCGTCCCAACTCATACACCACATTTAGGTCCACACCGATGCTGTTCTCGCCAGTGGCGATCGGAGTGGATACGTTGGCGTCGGCCATCTTCATCGCCATCATCATCGGCCGTGGTGGTTGCGCAACCTCGCCGGATTCAGAAATGCTGACGATGCGCCGCACCTTCAGTCCGGTCGCTGCGGCGTAAAGATCGGCGCGGGCCTGCGCATGCTTGATCGCATCGGTGCGCGCTTCGTCCATCGCCGCGTCGGGCTTGTCGATGGTGAAGGTCGGGCCGTTGATCGAGTTCGCACCTTGTTTGACGAGTGCATCGAGCACGTCGCCGATTTTCGCAAGGTCGCGCAGGCGCACGTTGACGGTGTTGCTGACCTGGTAACCGGTGATGGTCGGTCGTTGGTTGGCGATGTATTTGTATTGCGGTTCGAGGCTGATGCTGGAGGTCTGAATGTCGCGCTCGGCGACGCCAGCCTGTTTCAGCGACGCGATCACCGCGCTCATGCGCTGTGCGTTCGCGCGCATCGCGGAGTTCGCGTCGATGTTCTGCGTCACCACGCCGGCGGAAATCTGCGCGAGATCGGGAGCGCGGTTGGTTTCGCCATGCGCGCTGACCTGCAGCAGGGTGGCGTCGGCAGGCAATGTCGGTGCGGTGTCCGCGAATGCGAGTGGCGACAGCAGCACGGCGAGCGGGATGAAACGAAGGGCGAAACGAATGTTGGACATGGGCGCGACTCCGGGTGGTTGCGCACACGATACCCGAGTGCGCTAAACCAGCGGTGAGTCGCGGGTGTCGCCCTCAACCCCTTTTCGCATCCTCGTCGTTGGCGTTCGCAAACACGCGGTAGCGCAGCGGGCGTATCGCGACCAGCTCGCCGCGCGCAGGCAGCACTTGCCGTGCATCGTTGCCGACATCGAACTCCAGCACCTGCGATTGTTGCGGAAGTTCCAGCGTCAGCACATAGCGGCCGGCGAGTTGGCGCACGTCGGTAACGTTCGCTGCCAAGCCTTCGCCAGCAGCGACGAGAGCGAGATCGTGCGGTCGCGCATACAACTGCGCAGCGCCATCGGGGATATCGGCGCATGCAAAAGTCGCATCGCAGCCATCGGCCTGGAACTCGCCGCCGCGCACATTGCCGACGAGGCGATTCGAGCGGCCGAGGAAGTCGTACACGAATGCATTCGCAGGCTCCGCATAAACCTGCTCGGGTGTGCCGTCCTGCTGGATATTTCCTTGGCGCATCACCACCACGCGATCGGCGAGTTCCAGCGCTTCTTCCTGGTCGTGGGTCACGAACACCGTCGTGTAGCCGGTTTCCTCGTGGATATGGCGCAGCCAGCGCCGCAGTTCGATGCGCACCTTCGCGTCCAGCGCACCGAAGGGCTCGTCGAGCAGCAATACCGAAGGTTCGATCGCCATCGCGCGTGCGAGCGCGACGCGCTGTTTCTGGCCGCCGGACAGTTGATCCGGCAAGCGCTCGCGCAATTCGCCGATCTGCATGCGTTCAAGCAGTTCGAGCACGCGTTTCTGGATTTCCGCATGCGCAGGGCGTTCGCGTCGCTTGCGCGAACGCAATCCGAACGCAACGTTCTCGAACACCGACAAATGCGGGAACAACGCGTAATGCTGGAAGACGAGGCCGACGTTGCGTTCGCGCAGGTTCAATCGCGTCGCGTCGCGTTCGCCGAACAGGATGCGGCCTGAATCGGGTTCCTCGAGTCCCGCAAGGGTGCGCAGCAGGGTGGTCTTGCCCGAACCCGACGGGCCGAGCAGGGCGAGCAGCTGCCCGGACGGAATCCGCAGATCCACGTCCCGCAAAGCAGGGAACGTGCCGAACCGTTTGTGGAGTCCTTCGATACCAATATCCATCAGCGTCCTCAGTGCCTGCCGCGACGAAGCGACAGCGCGTCGGCATGCCGCCGTTCCAGCCAGAGTTTGAGCGCAAGCGTCAGCAACGCCAATAGCACCAGCAGCGTCGCGACCGCGAAAGCGGCGGTGTAGTTGTATTCGTTGTAGAGAATCTCGACTTGCAACGGCAGCGTGTTGGTCAGCCCGCGGATGTTGCCGGACACCACCGACACCGCGCCAAATTCGCCCATGGCGCGTGCGCTGCACAACAACAATCCATACAGCAATGCCCAGCGGATGTTCGGCAGCGTCACGCAACGGAACACCGTCCAGCCGCTCGCGCCGAGCGAGCTGGCGGCCTCTTCCTGGTCCGGGCCTTGCTGCTGCATGAGCGGAATCAGTTCGCGCGCGACAAAGGGGAAAGTCACGAAGATCGTCGCGAGCACGATGCCGGGCGTCGCGAACACGATGTGGATATCGTGCGCACGCAGCCACGGGCCAAGCCAGCCCTGCGCGCCGAACAGCAGCACGAACACCAGGCCGGCGACAACCGGCGAGACCGAGAACGGCAGGTCGATCAGGGTCAACAGCAGACGCTTGCCGGGGAAACGGAACTTGGTGATCGCCCACGCCGCCGCAATGCCGAAGGTCGCGTTGACGACGACGCTGATCGTGGCGACGAACAAGGTCATCCGGATCGCCGAGCGTGTATCCGGGTCGGCGATCGCGGTCAGGTACACGTTCCAGCCCTGGCGTAGCGCCTCGAATGCGACGACCGCGAGCGGCAGCACGACGACGCCTGTGAGCAGCACGATGCACGCGGCGATCAGCAACCAGCGCAGCCACGCCGGCTCCTGCAAGGCGTTACCGCGCAATGCGGGGTTGATGGCGGCGTCAGTCGTGCCGGCCATGCGCCACCTTCTTCTGCAACATGTTGAGCAACAGCAGGATCACGAACGACAGCGCGAGCATCAGCGTAGCGACTGCGGCAGCGCCCGCGTAATCGTATTCGTCGAGCTTGATCACGATCAGCAACGGCGCGATCTGCGACACGCGCGGGATGTTGCCGGCGATGAAGATCACAGATCCGTATTCGCCGACGCCGCGCGCGAACGCGAGTGCAAAACCCGTAATCATCGATGGCAGTAACGGCGGCAACAGCACGCGTCGCAGCGTGGTCATGCGCGTTGCGCCAAGCGATGCGGCGGCTTCCTCGAACTCCGCGCCAAGGGTCTGCAGCACCGGCTGCATCGTGCGCACGCAGAACGGCAGGCCGACGAAGGCCAGCGCGATCGCGATGCCGGTCGGCGTGTACGCGATCTTGATTCCGTGCGGCGCGAGCCAGCTGCCGATCCAGCCATTCCCTGCATATAACGCAGTCAGCGCGATGCCGGCCACAGCAGTCGGCAATGCGAAGGGCAGGTCGACGAGCGCATCGAGAAACGCGCGACCCGCGAAGCGATAGCGAACCAGCACCCACGCGATCAGCGCGCCGACGAAGGTGTCGAACAATGCGGCCGCGAACGCGGTTCCGAAGCTGAGCTTCAATGCGGCGATGACGCGCGGATCGTGGAGCACCTTGATCCAGCCGCTGCCGAGCGTCGCGGATTTCAGAAGCAATGCGGACAACGGCAACAGCACGACCAGGCCGAGCCAGACCAGGGTCATCCCCAACGCAAGCGGCAGGCCTGGCAAAGGCCCGGCCTGCCGACCGGCGATGCGCAAGGAGGACGCGAAACTCAATGCGCGCCGCCGCTGTAGATCTGGTCGAAGAATCCGCCGTCGTCGAAGTGCCGCTCCTGCGCTTTCTTCCAACCGCTGAACGCGCCGTCGATGGTGACCATCGGTACCTTCGGGAATTTCTTGAGTAGTGCCGGATCCACCAATTGCGGCAGCGTCGGGCGATATCCGTCCTTCGCTGCGATCGCCTGGCCCTGCGCGGTGTAGAGGAACTTCAGGTAGGCCTCTGCGACGGCTTGCGTGCCATGGCGCTTGGCGACTTCATCGACCACGGCGACTGGCGGTTCGGCACGGATGCTGATGCTCGGAACCACGATCTCGAAGGCCTTGTCCCCGGACTTGTCGAGCGAGGATTCTGCGAGCGCGAGGAAGGCTTCGTTTTCCCATGAAATCATCACGTCGCCCATGCCGCGCTCGACGAAGGTCGTGGTCGAGCCGCGCGCGCCGGTGTCGAGCACAGGCACGTTGGCATAGAGCTTCTTCATGAAATCGATCACGCACGCGCCATTGGCCTTGCAGTTCTTGCTGGCGAACGCCCATGCGGCGAGGTAATTCCAGCGCGCGCCGCCGGATGTTTTCGGATTCGGGGTGATCACCGCGACGCCTGGACGCACGAGATCCGACCAGTCGTGAATATCCTTCGGATTGCCCTTGCGCACCAGCAGCACGATCGTCGAGGTATACGGCGCGCTGTTGTTCGGCAGGCGCTTCTGCCAGTCCGCCGGCAACAGCTTGCCCTTGTTGGCGACGGCATCGATGTCGGCGGCGAGCGCAAGCGTGACCACGTCTGCCTCAAGGCCGTCGATCACCGCGCGCGCCTGCTTGCCGGAGCCGCCGTGCGACATCTTGATGTCGAGGTTGTCGCCGGTGCGTGTCTTCCAGTCCTGCGCGAACGCGGTGTTGATGTCGCGATACAACTCCCGGGTCGGGTCGTAGGAAACATTGAGCAGGCTCACGTCCTTCGCGAACGCGGCGCTCGCGGCGAGTGATGTCATCAGGA
Source organism: Lysobacterales bacterium (assembly GCA_038226665.1). Taxonomy (GTDB): domain Bacteria; phylum Pseudomonadota; class Gammaproteobacteria; order Xanthomonadales; family Xanthomonadaceae; genus SZAS-103. The sequence continues at coordinate 4,896 of JBBRQI010000017.1, forward strand.
TGAGAAGCGGCTTCGCGAATCGTTTCATGGGCGGCTCCATGTGGTTGTTGCGTCAATGATTGAGGAAGAGAACAAGGGATTGCTGTGCACAACGGAGGTCCTGTTTCGCGATTGCCCTCTGCCATGAGCGAGGCACGAGGGAATGCGCAGCCGCTCGCAGCCCATTCGACACATACGCATCGACGGACTGTGCCTGTCAGCGCAACTTCGCTGCCGGCCTCCGGCTTGTCTTTGCGGCGGCACGCTTGCTCTTGCGTTGCAGGCTGCGTGCATCGAGGACGAGTTGCTGCAGGCTGCGCTGATCGACGACATCCGACATCGCGTCGCGCACGTCGCCCATCAGCACGCGCAATGCGCAGGCTTCCGGTTGCGGGCAGTCGTCGCAGGCGCGGTAGGCGGTGACGCTCGCGCAGCGGATCGGTGCCAGCGGGCCATCGAGCGTGCGGATGATGTCGCCGACCATGATCCTGTCGGCCGCGCGAGCGAGCGCATGCCCGCCTTGCACGCCGCGCTTGCTGGCGACGATGCCGGCCTTGCGCAACTCGACGAGAATCGCTTCCAGGAATTTTTCCGGGACGACGGCCACGGTCGCGATCTGCCGCGCCTGCAGGTGCTCGGGATGCGCGTCGGCAAGGGCGCAGAGTGCGCGCAAAGCGTATTTGGCTTTCATGGTCAGCATAATTCAGAGTCAATTTATATGGTTTTAATACAGCTATTGTCAAGCGTCATGAAGGCGTCTTCAAGACCGCCGCGAAGGGCAGGCTTCTGGAGTGGATCGGATTAACAAAATCCGAACATGTGCGTGGGGTCGTTGCGATCCGAACGGTTATGCTGCAACGATGCTCTATCTCGCTTCACAATCCCCGCGTCGACTGGAACTGTTGCGCCAGCTCGGCGTCGAACCCGGCGTGCTCGAGGTTTCGGTTCCTGAAATGCGCCTGCCCGGCGAATCGCCCGACGACTACGTCTCGCGGGTTGCGCGCGAGAAAGCCGGAGCCGGCTTGTTGAAGGTGATGGCGAACCCGGATGCCTTGGTACTTGGTGCCGATACCGAGGTCGTGCTTGGCGATCGCGTGTTCGGCAAGCCCGTCGATGCGACCGACGCGGCAAACATGCTCGCCGAACTTGCCGGGCGCACGCACAAGGTGATCAGCGTTGTATGGCTGCTTAACGCAGGTCGGGAAATGCGCGCGCAATCGCTCTCCGAAGTGCGCTTCGCTGCACTGAACCGCGAAGCGATTGCGGGTTATGTTGCGACGGATGAATGGCGTGGCAAGGCAGGTGGTTATGCAGTCCAGGGCCGCGCCGCGATGTTCATCGAGCACCTGTCCGGCAGTTATTCCGGCGTGATGGGTTTGCCGCTGTTCGAGACCGTCGGCCTGTTGCGCGCATTTGACCGGATCGATTTGTTGAATCCAAACATGGGCGCGCAATGAGCGAAATCCTGATCAATGTCACTCCGCGCGAAACCCGCGTTGCGCTGGTCGAGAACGGCATGCTGCAGGAAGTGCAGATCGAGCGAGCCGCACGTCGCGGTTACGTCGGCAATATCTACAAGGGGCGTGTGCAGAGGGTGATGCCTGGCATGCAAGCCGCGTTCATCGATATCGGGCTGGAACGTGCGGGGTTCCTGCATGCGTCGGACATCGTTCGCGCCGCGCATGCCGCCGTTGGCGCGGACGACGATGCGGTTTCGCCTGCGCAGCATGTCCCCGCGATCAACGAACTACTGCACCTTGGCCAGCAGGTCGTTGTGCAGGTCGTGAAGGATCCGATCAGCAGCAAGGGCGCGCGGCTGACCACGCAACTCAGCATTCCGTCGCGCTACCTGGTGTTGTTGCCGCACGTGTCCGTGCTCGGCGTGTCGTCGCGCATCGAGGACGAAGCCGAACGCACGCGCCTGAAAACGATCATGACCAACCTCTGCGGCGAAGCACAGGCGGGCTACATTGTGCGTACCAATGCCGAAGGTTGCGATGCCGAATCGCTCGCCGACGATGTCGCCTACCTGCGCCGGGCATGGGAGATGATCGGCATCTCCATGCAGCAGGCCGCTGTCGGCGAACGCATCTACGAGGATCTGCCGTTGCCGCTGCGCGCCATGCGCGACCTGATGCACGACGCGATCGAGAAAGTGCGCGTGGATTCGCGCGAAACTATGCTGCGCTTGCAGGAGTTCGTCGGCCAGTTCATGCCGGCCCTGGTCGAGCGCATCGAGTTGTACTTGGGCGAGCGCCCGGTGTTCGACCTGTACGGCGTCGAGGACGAAATCCAGCGCGCGTTGCAGAAGAACGTACCGCTCAAGTCAGGCGGCTATTTGGTGATCGACCAGACCGAGGCGATGACGACCGTCGATGTGAACACTGGTTCCTTCCTCGGCCAGCGCAACCTCGAAGAAACCGTCTACCGCACCAACCTCGAAGCCGCGCAGTCGGTCGCGCGTCAGCTTCGCCTGCGTAACCTAGGCGGCATCATCATCATCGACTTCATCGACATGAACGATCCTGAACACCGGCGGCAAGTACTGCGAACGCTCGAAAAGGCGCTGACCGGCGATCATTCGCGCACCAACGTGCACGAGTTCTCGCCGCTTGGCCTCGTCGAGATGACGCGCAAGCGCACCACCGAAAGCCTCGAGCGCCAGCTCTGCGAGCCGTGCCCGACATGCTCGGGACGCGGCAGCCTGCGCACGGCCGAAACCGTTGTCTACGAAATCTTCCGCGAGATCACCCGCGCGGTACGCCAGTTCGACGCATCGCAGCTGCTGGTGATCGCCGCGCCGAAAGTCGTTGCGCGGGTAATGGAGGAAGAATCGGCAGCGGTCGTCGAGCTCGAGGAGTTCCTCGGCAAGAGCATCCGCTTCCAGCCCGACGAGCAATGCCAACAGGAGCAGTACGATGTCGTGCTGCTGTAAGTCCTTGCGGAGTCGCTGAATGCCGACGCCTTTCCGGCGCGGAATGCGGCACGCGCGGCGTGGCTTGTTCTATACCTGCGCGCTCGTTCTGGTGCTGATGGCAGTGGTGGTGGCGATCGCCGATCGCCTGTTGCCATTGGTGCAGGAGCATCCGGACAAGATCGCCGCATGGCTGATCGCGCGCGCCGGAAGGCCCGTGCATTTCGATCATGCCGAAGCGCATTGGACGAGCCGCGGGCCGGTGTTCGCGTTGTACAACCTGCGCATCGGCGAAGGCAAGCAGCAATTGGCGGTGGATCGTGCCGAACTGCTGGTCGCCATGTATGCGGGCATGCTGCCTGATCGTCCGTTCTCCGAGTTGCGCCTGCGTGGACTTTCGTTGACCGTCGAGCGCGATGCCGACGGACGCTGGCATTTCGTCGGGTTGTCCGGCCCGAAGGAAGACGAACACCACGATCCGCTGAAGAACCTTGAAGGGCTCGGCGAATTGCAGATCACCGATGCGCACCTGACCATGCGCGCGCCCGCGCTCGGGATCGCATTTACTTCGCCGCGCGTGGATTTGCGTATGCGCGTGACCGACAAGCGTTTGCGCGCCGGCGTTCGCGTCGCGGCCGCGAGCGGTTCGCCTTTGCTCGCCGTACTCGATTTCGATCGGCGCGACAACAGTGGCAAGGTGTGGATTGGCGGCGACGCGGTCGATCTTGCGCCGTGGGCGCCATTATTCGGTTACGGCGGCATCGATGTCGCGAGTGGTCGTGGTCGCGTCGGGTTGTGGTCCACGCTGCAGGATCGCCGGGTGGTATCGGTGCAGGCCGATGCGAACCTGCACGATCTTGTTTTCCGGATGCGCCCGCCGCGCGTGCAGCTAGCCGGTGCATTGCCGCAGGTAACACTGGCTGGTCTGTCGCTGGTTGCGCGTTGGGAAAAGCTGCCTGGCGGATGGCGTGCGGAGGCCACGAAGCTGCGTTTGCGCAATGCGGCGGGCGAGGAAACGCTCGACGGAATCGCGATGCAGGATGCGCGCGGCATCGCGCTGGTCGCGCCGCAGCTGGAAATAGGAACCCTGTTGCCGATCGCGATGCTCAGCGACCACGTGTCGCCGGCGCTACGCGACTGGCTCGTGCAGGCCGCGCCGAAGTTGCTGCTCGGCAAATTGCGCGTGGATGCGACGTACTCCGGCAATATTCGTGGAAGCGCAACGATCGACGACGCAAGCTGGCAACCCGTCGAACGTGTTCCCGCGTTGCAAGGGTTCGGTGGGACCTTGCGCTTCGACAACGATGCGATTGCACTGGAACTCGCACCGCACGCATCGCATCCCATGCAATTGCTGTGGCCACCCGCGTTCGGCGACCCGGTGCCGTTGCAAATCGATGGCAATCTGACCGTATGGCGCGATGGAAACGGGTGGACGCTTGAGTCGTCGAATCTGCATGCGCACAACGACGACATCGATCTGGACACGCGCCTTGCGATGCGCTTCGAGCACGATGGCACGCGGCCACGACTCGACCTCTTCACCACCCTGCATCCCGCGCACTTGCTCGCGGCAAAGCGTTACTGGATCCGCCACACCATGCCGCCGAAAACCATCCAGTGGCTCGACAACGCGATTGAAGGCGGTGAAATTGCCGGTGGCCACGTGCTGGTCGCCGGCGACCTCGACGACTGGCCGTTCCGCCACAACGAAGGGCGTTTCGATGCGGTCGCCGATCTCGTCGATGCGCAAATCCATTTCAATCCCGAATGGCCGCATGCCGAGCATGTCAACGGTCGGCTCGTGTTCAATGGCCCGGGAATGAGCTTCGATGGCAACGGCACGGTTCTCGGCATCCAGGCGCACCAACTCTCCGAGGCAATCCCCGATTTTCATGAGCCCATGCTCGACCTGCGGGCCGACGTGACCGGCAGCGGCGCGCAGATGCTTGCGTTGTTGCGGCAGAGTCCGTTGCAGAAAAAAAATGCGGACACGTTCAACGCGCTGGACGTGCAGGGCGACGGCCTGCACGGAACGATGCGCCTGCTGATCCCGCTCAGGCACGAACTTGGCGAGCCCAAGGTCAATGGCGACATCGATTTCAGCCACGTGCGCCTGCACGACAAACGCTGGGACCTGTTGTTCACCGACGTCAACGGACGCGTCCACTACGACCAGGGTGGCCTGCTTGCCGACGCCCTCGCGGTGCATGTCAACGACGATCCAGCGACGTTCCATCTTGCGATAGGCGATGCGACGGGCGATCCGGCCATCATCGTCGCAGCGCAAATACGCGGCACGTTTCCAGCCACCACCTTGCTGCAACATGCGCCGACGCTCGACTGGCTCAAATCGATCATCACCGGTCGCGCTGCGTGGACGGTGGAGGTGAAAGTCCCGAAGACCGCGGAAGGCGCGCATGCCATGCCCGCGCAACTGGATGCCAGTTCGGATCTGCGCGGCGCCGTCCTCGCATTGCCCGCGCCGCTGAACAAACCGGCGAATGGCCCCCTCGCTTTGCAAGTGCATGCATTGCTGCCTGCGAGCGCCGGCGACATCAGCGTGAAGCTCGGCGATTTGCTCACGTTGCGAGGCCGTTACAACGATGCTCAACCGTTCCGTGGATTGCTCGCATTTGGTGGCGACGCGAGCGGCGCGTTGCCCGCGCAGGGCTTGATCGCGAACGGGCATGTACCCGAACTCGACGCCGCGGGCTGGATCGCGATCGCTGCCGGTGGCAAGTCCGGATCGGGCGGATTGCAGAGTGTCGATTTACAGGTCGACAACCTCGCGCTCGGCGGACGTCATTTCGCCAATACCCGCGTGCACATGACACGCACCGCCGATACGACGACAGTGCATCTCGATGGCGATGCGCTCGCAGGCAACATCGCCGTGCCGACGGATCTGGCGCGCGGCATTCGCGGCCAGTTCGATCGCTTGTACTGGCCAAGCGCCAGCGCAAACACGAATGGCGCATTGCTTGCAGACACCGATACCGACATCGATCCGGCCAAGGTTCCGCCACTGCATCTTGATGTCGCCGATCTGCGTTTCGGCGATGCGAAACTCGGACACTTTCTGTTGCAGACGCACCCGGTCGCGCAGGGCCTGCGCATCGAGCAACTCGACGCGAGCGCCAAATCGCAGACGGTGAATGCGAGCGGCGACTGGACGCGGCAAAGCCCGACCGCCACGCGCACGCGGCTCGCAATCGAGTTCCATGCCGACAGCCTGGGCAAGATGCTCGACGCGTTCGGATTCAAGGGCGTCGTCGCGGCCGGCAAGACGCAGGCGAAATTGCAGGGCGGATGGCCCGGCTCGCCCGCAGCATTCCGGATGGCTGTGCTCGACGGCACGCTCGACCTGGACGTGGGCGAAGGCCGCCTGCTCGAGGTCAAACCCGGTGCCGGGCGCATCCTTGGACTCGTGAGTCTTGCCGAATTGCCGCGACGGTTCGGCCTGGATTTTCGCGATTTCTTCGACAAGGGTTTCAGCTTCAACACGCTGCGCGGACGTTTCGTGTTCGCGAATGGGCAAGCGCACACGGATGACCTCGCGATCAAGGGTCCGGCTGCCGACATCCGTGTGAGCGGCAGCGCCGATCTGGTCGCGCAACGCTACGACCAGACCATCGAGGTGCTGCCGAAGGCAGGCGGCATCGTCACTGCGGTCGGCGCGCTCGCAGGCGGCCCGATCGGCGCAGCGGTCGGCGCGGTCGCGGGCGAAGTCCTCAAGCGACCGTTGCAACAGATGGGGCGCAAGCGTTATCACGTGACCGGGCCGTGGAGTAACCCGGACGTGAAGCTGCTGCCCGGCGGCACCAGCAATGCCGCGCCGCCATCCGAACCTGCATCGGGCTAGGCTTGCATGCGGGTTGCATGCGCCCCATCTGTCTTGAATGCAATGCGCCGCGCGCGACGATCCGTCGTGCGTCTTTCCGAACGATTGAAAGGTTTCCATGACTGACTTGCTCGCACTCGCCGAATCCCGCCTGCTTGCTCCCGGTGGGCTCGCTGTCTCAACGTTGAATCGCGCGTTCGATCGCCTGCTCGGCCCCGGCGTCGATGATGGTGACCTGTATTTCCAGCACACGCGCCGCGAGAGCTGGACGATCGAGGACGGCATCGTGAAAAATGGCGCGCATTCGATCGACCAGGGCGTCGGCGTGCGCGCGATCAGCGGCGAGAAAACCGGCTTCGCGTATTCCGACGACATCCGCAGCGATGCGCTGCTCGAAGCCGCTGGCGCAGCGCGTGCGATTGCGCGCACCGGCATCGAGGCGACCGGCGGCGCGCCGATCCACGTCAGCGGACGCGCGCTGTATCCCGCGCTCGATCCGATCGATGCGATGGATTCGGATGCGAAGATCGCCGCGTTGCGCGCGGTCGACCTGCAATTGCGTTCTGCCGATCCACGCGTGAAACAGGTGACGGTGAGTCTTGCTGGCGGTGTCGAAACGATTCTGCTTGCGCGAGCGAATGGCGTCGTGTCGGCCGATGTGCGCCCGCTGGTGCGCTTCAACGTGCAGGTGATCGTGGAATCCAACGGTCGTCGCGAACAGGGTTATTCAGGGGGCGGTGGCCGTTACGGCTATGTCGAGTTGTTCAATGGCGGCAAGCCCGAAGCCTGGGCATGCGAGGCGTTGCGGCAGGCGCTGGTGAATCTCGATGCGGCCGATGCACCGGCAGGTGCGATGCAGGTCGTGCTTGGCCCGGGCTGGCCCGGCGTGTTGCTGCACGAAGCGGTCGGTCATGGACTCGAAGGTGATTTCAATCGCAAGGGCACATCGACATTCACCGGTCGCATCGGCCAGCGCGTTGCATCGAAAGGCGTCACCATCGTCGACGACGGCACGCTGCCGGGAAGGCGCGGGTCGCTCAATGTCGATGACGAAGGCACGCCGACGCAGCGCAACGTGCTGATCGAGGACGGCATCCTCACCGGCTACATGCAGGACACGCTGAATGCGCGCCTGATGGGGGTGACGCCGACCGGAAATGGTCGTCGCGAAAGCTACGCGCACCTGCCGATGCCGCGCATGACCAACACCCTGATGCTGGCCGGTTCGCACGATCCGGCGGAGATCATCGCGTCGGTGAAGAAGGGTTTGTACGCGGTGAATTTTGGCGGTGGCCAAGTCGACATCACCAGCGGCAAGTTCGTGTTCTCGGCGAGCGAGGCTTACCTGATCGAAGATGGAAAAGTCACGCGTCCGGTGAAAGGCGCGACGTTGATCGGCAACGGCCCCGAAGCGATGCAGCGCGTGTCGATGATCGGCACTGATCTTGCGCTCGACGAAGGCGTCGGCGTCTGCGGCAAGGATGGACAGTCGGTGCCGGTCGGCGTTGGCCAGCCGACCTTGCTGGTGGAGTCTTTGACGGTGGGCGGGACGCGGGCGTGAACCATGCGGGCGCGTCAGGCCTCTTGCGTCGAATCGCCTGCGCTGCCGGACTCGTCGAGCAATTCCCGCACCGCGCGAAACAGGTCGCGGTACGCATGCAACGGCTTGTTGTGCAGGCGCTCGTCTTTCGCGTTGCGCGCAAGTTGGCGCAGGTGCTGACGGTCGGCGGTGGGATGCGCGGCGAGCAGTTCGGCGAGCGCGGCGTCGCCTTCGTCTATCAGGCGCTCGCGCCAGGCTTCGATGCGGTGCAAGGCGGCAGTGTCGCGGCGGCTGTCGGCCTTGGAGTTTTCGATCGCGTGGCGAATCGCATCCAGCGTTTCGTCTTCCTCGCGACGCAGGATCTTCGCGAGGTATTGCAGTTGCCTTTTCCGCGCAATTTGCTGGGTGATGCGCTGCGATTCGCGCACCAGCGCGCGCAGTTCATCGTCGAGCGGCAAGCGCGCGAGTTGCGTTTCGTTCTGCTCGACCAGTCGCTCGGCCAACTCGAACACCGCCAACGCTTCGCGCCGGAGATGGCTGCGGCTTGGGCCGGCCCAATAATCGTCGGGACTGATCGCTTCGTCGTCGGTTTCGCTCATCATCATTCTGCAAGGATACGCATGTGACCCGGATTTCAGCAAAAACGGCTGTCGCAAAAACGGACAGTGCAAAGAACGTCGATGTATCAAAGCAGCGCATCGCCGAACTGTCGACCCTCGCCGAAGACCTGCTGCGTCGCGCGCGCGCGCGCGGTGCCCACCAGGCCGAGTTGTCGCTGAGCGAAAGTCGCGGCCTGAATGTAGCGGTGCGCATGGGCGACGTGGAAACCGTGGAGTACACACGCGACCGTGGCCTGTCGCTGACCGTGTACTTCAACCAGTCCAAAGCCAACGCAAGCACAGCCGACCTGTCGCCATCAGGACTCGAGGCAACCCTCGACCAGGCTTGCGCGATCGCGCGTTATACAGAGTCCGACCCGATGGCCGGGCTCGCCGATGCCGATCGCATGGCGACGCGCATCGACGACTACGACCGCTGGCATCCGTGGGCGCTGGAACCCGATGCCGCGATCGCACTCGGCATCGCCTGCGAAACCGCCGGTCGCGATGCCGACCCGCGCATCAGCAATTCCGAAGGTGCGACAGTCAACACTGGCGAAAGCATCGCGGTGTACGCGAACAGCCATGGTTTCGTCGGCGGCGAACGCGGCACCAGCCACAGCATCGCGTGTTCGCTGATCGCGGGGCAGGGCGATGCGATGCAGCGCGATGATTGGTACACGACCGCGCTCGCCGCCAATGAACTCGAATCGCCCGAGCAGGTCGGCCTGCGCGCGGCCGAACGTGCGTTGCGCCGGCTCGACCCTCGCATGGCGCCGACCGGCAATGTGCCGGTGTTGTTCTCCGCTGAAACGGCGCGCGGATTGATCGGCCATCTGCTCGGTGCGGTCGCTGGCGGCGCGCAATACCGCGAAGCGAGTTTCCTGCTCGGCGCGGTCGGCGAGCGCTTGTTCCCGGACTGGTTCGCGCTGCGCGAACGTCCGCACCTGCAGCGCGGGTTCCAGTCCACCGCGTTCGATGGCGATGGCGTCGCGACGGTCGAGTCCAGCCTCGTCACCGGCGGCGTGTTGCAGCGCTACCTGCTCGACGCGTATTCAGCGCGCAAGCTCGGTTTGTCGAGCACGGGCAATGCCGGCGGCGTGCACAACCTCGATGCGTCGCTCGGTAACGACGATCTGCCGGCGTTGCTGCGCGGCATGGGCCGCGGACTGTACGTCACCGAATTGATGGGCCAGGGGGTGAATCCGGTCACCGGCGATTATTCGCGCGGGGCGGCGGGTTTCTGGGTCGAAAATGGCGAACTCGCCTATCCGGTCGACGAAATCACCATCGCGGGCAACCTGCGGCAGATGTTCCTCGCATTGGAAGCGGTCGGCCGCGACGTCGATCCGCGTTCATCCATCCGCACCGGGCCGATCCTGATCGGCCGCATGACGGTGGCCGGTTCGGGCGAATGATTGCGTTGGTAGAATCTGAATTGCAACGTGAAATTGGCAGCGCGCGAGAGTAGTCTTGATGTGCCGCTAGCAGATGCTTCACAACCACCACCGGGGAGAACGACGCATGAGCGATGTACCGCAGGAACAGAGGACCATGGCCATGCTGGCCCACGTTCTGGGGATTTTCACCGGCTTCATCGCCGCGCTGGTGATCTGGCTGATCAACAAGGACAAGCCCGACCAGGCATTTGTCATCGATCAAGCCAAGGAATCGCTGAATTTCCAGATCACCATGGCGATCGGCTGGGTCGCTGCTTCTGCGCTGACACTGGTGCTGATCGGATTCCTGCTTTATCCGGTGCTGCTGATTGTCAACCTGATCCTGTGCATCATGGCCGGCATGAAAGCCAACGAGGGCGTGGAATACCGCTATCCGTTCGCGCTGCGATTGATCAAGTAAGCTTGACGATCCGTCCGCGCAAATAGCGGGCGGGTCGTTTTTAGTCTGGAGAGTGCGTGTGAATCAACCTGAAAACCAGGCCGATCCGATTCCGCCGCCGCAAGCAGTGGCATCCGCAACGTCGATCGCAACCACGGATCATGCCGGCGTCAGCGGCGACGAACGCCAGTGGGCGATGCTTGCGCACCTGTCGGCGTTGCTCGGTTACATCCTGACCTCGGGTTGGGCCGGCAGTGCCGGCGGATTCCTCGGCCCGCTGATCGTCTGGCTGATCAAGAAAGACAGCATGCCCTTCGTCGACCAGCAAGCGAAGGAAGCGCTGAACTTCAGCATCACCATCTGCATTGCGTTCGCGATCCTGTGGACATTTGGAATCATGACCTTGGGCATCGGTTTCCTGATCGCGCTACCGTTGATGCTCGTCGTCGGCCTGTACGCGCTGGTCTATACGATCATCGCGTCGATGAAAGCCTATGAAGGCGTCCCGTATCGCTATCCGATCGCACTACGACTGATCAAGTAGGCGCGCCGCCGATGCTTGCGGAGTGCGCGGATGCCGCGCATGCGTCAGGCGGCTCCCAACACATCGCCTGATCGGTCACTGTCAACCTCCGCGCCGCGCCTGCGTTTCAATTTGCAGGCGTCGCGTCCGTGCCGACGCCGGAGGACACACATGACGAGCAATCGCTATGCCGATGCCGCATCGGCAGCGAACCGCTTCGGACTCGGCGCGAAGCCAGGTACGCCCGATAGAGTCGGAACGATCGACAGCCTGCACGATCCACGCGGCGCGCTCGCGCAGCAAGTGCGCGCGCCGTCGCCGGGCAATGCCGCATTCGCCGGGCTTACCCGCAGCGCGGATTATCTGGTTGCGGAAATCAGCTACCGGCAGGATCGCCGCGCGCGCAAGCAGGAACTCGAAGCAGCCAACAACGCAAGCAATGCGAACGCCGCTAATACCGACGCGGTCAAGGCGGTGGTCGCGGGTTTCCGCAAGCAATTCGGCGCGCAGATCATCGCCGAAGCCACCGCACGCTGGAACGTCGCGCTGAACGCGCCGATCGGTTTCGACGAGCGTCTGGTGCGCTTCTGGAGCAATCATTTCGCGGTGTCGGTCGACAAACGCCAGGCGCTGCTCTACGCCGCGCCGATGGAGCGCGAGGTGATCCGGCCTCACGTATTCGGGCGTTTCCAGGATCTCTTGCTCGGCGTCGAAACCCATCCGGCGATGCTGCGCTATCTCGACAACGAGGCATCGATCGGCCCGGATTCGCGTATCGGCGAGCGCCTCGCGCAACGCTTCGGCGGGAACGATCCGCAACCCAAGCGCAAGCTCGGCCTCAACGAAAACCTCGCGCGTGAGATCCTCGAGCTGCATACGCTCGGCGTGAACGGGGGATACACGCAGGCCGATGTCACCGAGCTCGCGCGCGCGATCACCGGCTGGAGCGTGCATGGTCCGCGCGACGATCGCCTCGGCGGCGCATATGCCGGCAACACGCCCGATGGCATCACCGGATTCTTGTATCGCGACTACGCGCACGAACCCGGCGCGCGCACGATCCTCGGCAAAAATTACGCCGATGGCGGGATGGACCAGGGTCGCCGCGTGCTGGCCGATCTGGCGGCGCATCCGGCGACCGCGAAGCATCTGTCGTTCAAGCTCGCACGCCATTTCGTCGCCGACCAGCCACCGCCGAAGCTCCTGCAAAGAATGGCGCTGGCGTATCTCGAAAGCGGCGGCGATTTGTCGAAGCTGTACCTGACGATGCTGCAGAGCGACGAGGCGTGGGGACCCGGTGCGCGCAAGTTCCGCACGCCCGACGATTTCCTGATTGCGTCGTTGCGCGCGCTTGGCATCCAGGAAGTGCCGGATGTGCGCAAGGTCGCCGGCTTGCTTGCGCGGCTCGGCAGGCCCGATTTCATGCCGCGCTCGCCGGCCGGATTCGCCGATACCGCCGATGCATGGATCGGCCCCGACGCTGTGTGGAAACGCATTCAGGCCGCCGAGGAACTCGCCGCGCGCGCGCCACGCTCGCTGGTGCCCGCGCAGGTTGCGCGCGATGCGCTCGGCCCGCGACTGGATGCGAGCACCGCGCAAGCGATCGCACGCGCCGAATCGCCGCAACAGGCGCTGGGCCTGTTGCTCGCCAGCCCCCAGTTTCAATGGAGAATATGACCAGTGGAGACCGTGACATGACCACGCGTCGTGAATTGCTCAAGGCGATGGCAGCGAGTGCAGTCACGCTGACTTTGTGGCCGCGCCTTGCGTGGTCCTCGAACGCGGGTGCCGCCCAGCCGTTGTTGCTGGTGGTGATGTTGCGCGGTGGCCTCGACGGCTTGCACGCGTTGCCGCCGATGGGTGACAACGCCTGGGGCGCGCTGCGTGGCGCTTTGCCGTTTGCGCCCGGCGACAACAACGCCAAGCCGCTGCCACTCGATCGCAATTTCGCATTGCATCCAGCGATGCCGTACGCCGCGCAGCTCTACCAGCAAAAATCGTTCCTGCCGATCGTCGCAGTCGCGCCGCCGTACCAAGGACGTTCGCATTTCGAGGCGCAGGACTGCGTCGAGAACGGCAGCGCGCGACCAAGCGGCGCGCAGGATGGCTGGATGAATCGCTGCGTCGCCAGCATGCACGGCGAGGAAGGCCTCGCGATCGCCACCAGCATGCCGCTGATCATGCGCGGCAACGCGAAGGTCAGCACCTGGTCGCCGCCATTGCCGACGAGCATCGACCGGAACCTGCTGCAACGGCTCGATACGTTGTATTCGGAAGACCCTCAACTCGTCGAAGCGTATTCGCGCGCTGTTGCCCAATCGCACGATGGCGCGATGATGGATGCCGATGCCGGCAATGCGAGCATCGCGATGTCCGACGACAAGGCGATGCTCAAGCCGAACAAGGCACAGGCCGTCTACGGCGGCGCGTTGCCGGACATGATGGCCGCGGCCGGGAAATTCATGGCACGCGCCGACGGCCCGCAGATCGCATTCGTCGAGGACACCGGCTGGGATACGCATGCGGCCGAAGTCGCGACATTGCAACGCAAGCTCGGCCAACTCGACGAGGGATTGAAGAATTACCACGATGCGATGGGCGCGGCCTGGGATCGCACGGTCGTCGTGGTCGTCACCGAATTCGGACGCACCGCGAAGGTCAACGGCACCGGCGGCACCGATCATGGAACCGGTGGCGTGTCGTTCCTCGCCGGCGGCGCAGTCGCAGGCGGGCGCGTAGCCGGGAAGTGGCCAGGTATTTCATCGCAGGATCTCAACGAAGGCCGCGATGTGCACGCGACGACCGACATTCGCGCGTTGTTCAAGGGTGTGCTGGCAGGGCACCTGCTGGTGCCGACGAGCGCGCTGGATGCGCGTGTGTTTCCGGATAGCGCGGCGGTGCAGCCGATGGGTGGGTTATTGCGGGCGACGCGCTCTATTGCTGCGATCTCGTCTTGAAGCTTTCGGCCAATTTCGAACAGTCGCGCTCCCGAACATACTTCCCGTAAGCAGACCGCGGCCCGGACTATGCAGCGTTATTCCCCTTCGCTGGCAGTGGCATCGGCGTTCAATTTTCATTCATGGAAGCCTCTTGAAGTCGATTGATTCCGACAATAATCTGAATTGCACCGGCTGGTTTTGGTCTCCCGCCGGTGACGACAAATCAACAGGAGAACCACCATGGATGCCCAACCCAAAAAGGAATCAAACAATCTGAAAGTCCCGGGTGAGCAGAGTCATCGCACACTCGACGCCGCTATCGAAAAATCCCGCACCTGGGCTCGCGGGTCTTCGTCCACCCCGGCAACAAAGCGCACCGTGAAGTCGTGCGTCACGCCTGCCGCCCGCAGCGTCGTGCGCAGGATCGCCGGCGAATCCCTGCCTGCCGCTCTGCTCTGCATGGGCCTCGCTTGTGCTGCGCCGAGCTTCGTCGCTGCCGCAACGTTGCCGAGCAAGCCTCAAGCCCAATCGGCGTCCAGCAAGGCTGTGCAGCCGCAGGTGGAAAAACAGGCCTCGGACGCCGCCGCCCAGAAGCGCAAGGCCCTGCTCGCCGACGCGACTGCTGCCATCGCCGAAACCGAACAGGCTCTCAAGGCACTGGATGAGAATAAAAAAGACGTCGCATTGAAAGCGCTGGCCGACGCCACCGGCAAGCTCGAGCTCGTCATCGCCCGCGATCCCGGGCTCGCGCTCGCGCCCGTCCACGTCGACGCCGTCACCCATGACCTGTTCGCGAACCCGGGCACCGTCAGTGCGGTCCTTCTGGACGTCCGGAAGAGCCTGGACGCCGGGAATGTCCAGGACGCGCGCCGGCTGATCGCTGCGCTTGCGAGTGACATCGAGGTACACACCACTAACATTCCGCTGGCCACCTATCCCGCCGCCATCAGGGCATCACGCCGCTCATCGACGCGGGCAAGGTCAGTGAAGCGAAAACGCAGCTGCAAGCGGCGCTCGATACGCTGGTGGTTACCACCGACGTAATCCCTTTGCCGAAGGTGCGTGCTGAATGCCTGCTCAAGCAGGCGCAGGTGCTGGCCGAGAAAACAAACCGCACCAAGCTTGAGAACGATCAGTTGGACAAGGACTTGAGGTCCGCGCGTGAACAACTGCAATTGTCCGAGTTGCTGGGTTACGGACGCAAGTCGGACTACAAACCCATGCAGGAGCAATTGGACCAGATCGAGATCAAGTCTGCCGGCGGCAAGAGTGGCCTGGGTTGGTTCGACAAGATCAAGCGACAACTGTCGGATCAATTCGAGCCGCTGCTCGGGAGCAGATAGCGCTCCTACTCTTTACGCGGCAGACGCTGCCATCCGGGGGCGGCACGCTGTCGAGACAGTTCCTTTTCAGCCCCCTTGAAAAACGGTTCGACATACTCAGTTTCGACCTCATGCGGCATTGCGCCGCCCCAACATCAGGGAGAAATTCATGAACAACAATCTTTCGCTCTACAGCCCTTGGACCTCTCAGGGTACCGACCCTCACAGAGAAATGCGTCAGATCCTTGGCAGCCTCTTCAACCCTGAACAGTCCGACCAGTCCAATGTCGTCACCAGCCAGTGGGCGCCCCAAGTCGACATCAAGGAGGAAGAGGATCGGTTTCTCATCCTGGCCGATATTCCCGGCGTGGATCCGAAGGACATCGAGATCACCATGGAAAAAGGCATCCTTTCGCTAAAAGGACAGCGCACCGACGAGTCGATCCAGCTGAAGGGAAAGTTGACCCGCGTCGAGCGCTCGCACGGCACCTTCTATCGTCGGTTCGCGTTGCCCGACAGCGCGGATCCCAACGGCATCAAGGCATCCGGACGCCACGGCGTGCTGGAAATCCTGATTCCGAAGAGGCCGGAGAGTGCTCCTCGTCGTATTCAAGTCGGCTCGGCGCTCGATTCGTAATCAGCTTAACGCGCGGCTGCCCGGCCCCTGCGGCAGCCGCGCTTATTGAACCGAACGGAGATCCCTTCGTATGGATCGAGAAACGGAAGAAAAGTTGTGTAGCGTTCAGGCGCAGCTCTTCGCGCAACGCATCGCCCTGCGTACGCTGGCGCGCACCCATCCAGATCCGGTAGGCCTACTGAAAGCATGGCGTGAGGCCTTGGTCGAGGCGGCTACGAATAGCCCGGTGCTGCCGGCCCATGCGCGCAACAGCGATTACCTCGCCGAGCAGGTTCGCGCATTCTCAGAAGACTTCACAGCCGAGCTCGTCGAGCTCGCAGTTCCGGCCCCCGGGGTATTGCCCATCTGACAACACATAAGGAGGGAGGCCCACGAACTGTGATTCGGCGCCTAGCTGTTAGGGACACTAATTGGATTCACTGAACCCTGATAGCTGCCGGTCGCGGATGACCGGATTAGGTCGATCTTAGACGCTGACAGAGTAGCAATGGAAGGCGCGATCACCGACAACGCGAAACCGCGAACTCCCCAAGCGCCAGCAACTCCGCACCAGCCGATCCAATCGGCGCCAACGCATCGCGCATAGCCTCGCCGAGTTCATCCAGCAACTTGCGCGAACCATCGATTCCCAGCAGTGCTGGATATGTGGACTTCGACTGTGCCGCATCCTTGCCGGCAGTCTTGCCTAATGCAGCCGAGTCGCTTTCGACATCGAGTATGTCGTCGCGGATCTGGAATGCGAGGCCGAGCGCGCCGGCGTAGTTGTCGAATCGTTGCAGCATCGCTTCGTCCGCGCATGCGCATAGCGCGCCCATGCGCACGGATGCGCGGATGAGTGCGCCGGTCTTGAGTGCATGCATGCGTTCAAGTTCAAGCAGCGTCTGCACGCTCCCGGTCGCGGCCAGGTCGAGCGCCTGGCCGCCGCACATGCCGGCAGTTCCGCTCGCGTCGGCAAGCGTGGCGATCAGCGCGATGCGCAGTTCGGCACCGCAATCGGCGGCGACCAGCACGTCGAACGCGAGCGCCTGCAATGCGTCGCCGACCAGGATTGCGGTGGCTTCGTCGAACGCGACGTGGACGGTCGCGCGGCCGCGACGCAGCGCATCGTCGTCCATCGCAGGCAAGTCGTCGTGCACCAGTGAATATGCGTGCACGAGTTCGACCGCAACTGCGGGTGCGTCGAGTATCGCTTCATGAACGCCGCAAGCCGCTCCAGCCGCGTACACGAGTTGCGGTCGGATGCGCTTGCCGTCGCCGAGGACGGCGTAACGCATCGCGGCGTGCAGTCGCTGCGGAGTGTTGTCATGGTAGGGCAGGGCGCGATCGAGCGCAGCATGCAGTCGTGCGATGCGGCGCTCGAATATCGCCTCAAACGGACCCGCAGCAATCGGTTTGGCGTCACTCGACATCAGGTGCGAAACGCTCGGCATGGTCGGGGTCGCCCAAGTCGCTCAGCAGTTTCACCCGCAGCTCTGCTTGTTGCAGTGCGCCTTGGCATTGCCGGTACAGTGCGACGCCGCGCTCGTATGCGCCGAGCGATTCGTCCAGCGACATCTCGCCCTTTTCCATGCGCTGCACGAGTTGTTCGAGTTCGTCGAGCGAACGTTCGAAACCGGCGACGACGGACGGGGCGGGTTCAAGCGTGGATTGCGTGGATTTCTTGGCCATGCGCGCAGTGTGTCGCCGTGTGTGCGGGCGGTCAATCCGCCGTGCCGCGGCCATCGGGAAGCCAGCGCAGATGCGCGCCACGCGCTTGCAGCCATGCGTCCATCCGCGCCGACAACACGCTGTCACCGGCTGCGAGCAATTCGCCGTCGTTGGCGAACAGCACCGGCATCCGGGCGCGCGTCCACGGCGGCACATCACGCTCCTGCAACACATGCTTGAGTGCGTGGGTGTGATCGCGTCCGACCAGCTGGATGCGCTCGCCACCCTGGCGCGCATGCAGCGTCAGTGGCGTATCGAAATAGTCGGCACCATGCAGTTCGAGAAGCGATCCGTCGGGCAACTGCAGCGGCGCGCTGCCATCCCACTGCACGTTCCAGTCGGTCGGCAGTGGCGTGCACGGATGCATCGCATACAGGCGATCGCGCCAGCAATGCACGACAACGTCCGCCCATGCGACGCGCGCATCGCCGTCGGAACGCGCGCGCAGCAGGTCGCGCTCGATCGCGGCGAGGATGCTGGCCGGGGGCACCTGTCCGTTTAGGCGCATCAGCCACGCGCGCAGGATGCGGGCCCGCTGCGCGCGTGGCTGCGCGCGCAGGCCTGAAAGCGACAACACATCCGGTGCGATCTGCAACGCATCGAGCTGCGCATCGGTCATTGCGGCCAGCAGCAGCGATTGTTCGGCGAGCAATTCCGCGCTACGCGCGAGATTCTTCGATGCCTGCGGCCAGCGTTCCGCCAGCAGCGGCAGCACGCGATGGCGCAGGAAATTGCGATCGAAGTCCGCATCCGCGTTCGATGAATCCTCGATCCAGTTCAATGCATTGGCGTCTGCGTAATCGCGCAATGCGGATCGCGGCAGATCGAGGAATGGCCGCCACAATTGCAAGGTCCCGAGCCGTGAACGTCGCCGTATCGCCCCGAGGCCGTCGCCGCCAGCGCCGCGTAACAGGCGCAGCAGGACGGTTTCGGCCTGGTCATCGCGATGATGCGCGAGAGCTAGCAACTCGTGTTTGTCCAGCGAAGCGCGGAAAGCCCGCAATCGCGCCGCGCGCGCCGCGCCTTCAGGGCCGCGTCCGTCCGCGCGATCGACCTGCACGCGCAGGACTTGCAACGGCACGTCGAGTTCGGCACAGATGTTTTCGCAATGCTGGGCCCAATGGTCGGCATCCGCATGCAGCCCATGGTGTACATGCAAGGCGCGCACGCCGTACGCACGCGCTTGTCCGGATACGGCAAGCGCGTGCAGCAAGACAGTAGAATCGAGACCGCCGCTGAAACCGACGACAAGCGGCGCTTCAGGCAATGGCGACAAAGCCCGCCCGAGTACGACGTCCATCCGCGTCAGGCTTTGAGTACGCCGAGCTCGCGGCCGATCCGGGTAAAGGCATCGATGCAGCGGTCGAGATGTTCGCGTGTGTGCGCCGCGCTGATCTGGGTGCGGATGCGCGCCTGCCCTTTCGGAACCACTGGAAAGAAGAAGCCGATCGCGTAGATGCCTTCCTCGAGCAGTCGCGTGGCAAAGCGCTGCGCGAGCGGCGCGTCGTACAGCATCACCGGCGAGATCGGATGCACGCCGGGTTTCAGGTCGAAACCGGCGGCGACCATGTGCTCGCGGAAATAACGCGTGTTGTCGGCGAGTTTCTCGCGCAGGTCGCCCGCCGAGGCGAGCATGTCGAACGCCTTGATGCCAGCTGCGACCACATGCGGCGGCAGCGAATTCGAGAACAGGTACGGACGCGAACGCTGGCGCAGCATTTCGACGACTTCGCGCTTGCCGGTAGTGAATCCGCCGAGCGCGCCGCCCATCGCCTTGCCGAGGGTGCCGGTGATGATGTCGATGCGGTCGAGACAACCCTTGACCTCGGCCGAGCCGCGTCCGGTCGCGCCGAGGAATCCTGTCGCATGGCATTCATCGATGTGCACGAGCGCGCCATATTTCGCTGCCATCGTCGTGATTTCATCCAGGGGCGCGATAAAGCCGTCCATCGAGAACACGCCATCGGTGGAGATCAGCTTCGTGCGGGCGCCGGCTGCGTCGGCGGCCTGCAACTGCGCCTCGAGGTCGGCCATGTCGCAGTTCGCGTAGCGGAAGCGCTTGGCCTTGCACAGGCGCACGCCGTCGATGATCGATGCGTGGTTGAGCGCGTCGGAAATGATCGCGTCGTCTTCCTGCAGCAACGGCTCGTAGAGGCCGCCATTCGCGTCGAAGCAGGCCGCGTAAAGAATCGCGTCTTGCGTGCCGAAGAACGTCGAGATCGTCGCCTCAAGTTGCTTGTGCAAATCTTGCGTGCCGCAGATGAAACGCACCGAAGCCATGCCGAAACCGTGCGTGTCCAGCGCGTCCTTCGCGGCCTGAATGATGTCGGGATGATCGGCGAGTCCGAGATAATTGTTCGCGCAGAAGTTCAGCACCTTGCGGCCGTCGGCGAGTTCGATCTCGGCCGACTGCGGCGAAGCGATGATGCGTTCGGACTTGAACAACCCCTGCGCGCGGATGGATTCGAGTTCTTCGGCGTAACGTGCGGTAAGGCTCATGCGATCAATTCCAGCTGCAAACGACTTTGCCGCAATTGCCCGACGCCATCAGGTCGAAGCCTCGCTGGAAATCGTCGATCGCGACCTGGTGGGTCAGCACTTTCTGTAGCGGAAATCCGGTCAATACCAATTGCGTCATCTTGTACCAGGTTTCGTACATGCGACGGCCGTAGATGCCGTGCAGGGTGAGGCCCTTGAAGATCACCTTGTCCCAGTCGATGCCTGCGCCATTCGGCAGCAGGCCGAGCAGCGCCACCTTGCCGCCGTTGTACATCGCGCCGAGCATGTCGTTGAAGGCGTGCGGATTGCCGCTCATCTCCAGCGCCACGTCGAAGCCTTCCATGTGAAGCTCGGACATGGTGTCCTTGAGCGATTGCTTGCTGACGTTGACGACACGCGTCGCGCCCATGTCGGCGGCGAGTTTCAATCGGTAATCGTTGACGTCGGTGACGACGACGTTGCGCGCGCCGATCCACTTGCAGATGCCGGCCGCGATGATGCCGATCGGGCCGGCACCAGTGATCAGCACATCCTCGCCGACCACGTCGAATTCCAGCGCGCAATGCGCGGCATTGCCGTAGGGATCGAAAAACGCGGCGAGCTCGGACGGAATCTGGTCAGGGATCGGCCATAGATTCGAAGCGGGCATCACGATGTATTCGGCGAACGCGCCGTTGCGGTTCACGCCGATGCCGATCGTGTTCGGGCACAGGTGCTGCTTGCCCGCGCGACAGTTGCGACAATGCCCGCAGACGATGTGGCCTTCCGCGGACACGCGCTGGCCGAGCGCATAGCCGGTCACGCCGGGGCCGATGTCGACGATACGGCCGACGAATTCGTGGCCAATCACAAGGCCCGGCTTGATCGTGCGCTGCGACCACGCGTCCCACTTGTAGATATGCAAGTCGGTGCCGCAGATCGCGGTTTTCTCGAGCTTGATCAGGACTTCGTTCGCTCCGACCTCTGGGATCGGCACCTGTTCCATCCAGATACCTTCCTCGGGCTTGCGCTTGACCAGCGCTTTCATCATCTGCTGTGACATGGCGACACCCGTGCGCGCGGCGCTGTTGCGGAAAGTACGGATTATATCGCGGCAGACGATTTCGCGATTTCGCGCTAATTCAGTTCCAGCCGCCAACCGATCGCGAACGTCGTCGCTGTCGACGTGCTGTGGCCAAACTCGCGGCCTAGCGACACGAACGCGGAGTTGCCGTGCGTGAACGTGAACGCCGTGGAGAGGCCGGCCTGCATCCAGTCGCGATCCGGGGCACCGGTGTCGAAATGCACGACGGTGCCGTTGGTGTCGTCGACGAAATGCACGCCGCCGAGATGCGCGTCGTTGCCGAATTCGTGGCGCAGGCCGACGCGTAGTTCCGGCTGCCAGACGCCCCATGTTTGCGAAAACGTGCCGGCGAGCGCGACATCGATACGGCCACGATCGGTTTCGGTCGAACGTCCCGGCACGATGAGGTCGAAGCCCGAACCGCCTTGTTCGGAATAGCCATCGGTGGACGTGCGCAACGAGTCGAAGCCGATCGCGCCGCGCCATTCCAGCGCGCCATGCGGGAAGGTCACGTCCAGCGCGATGCCGGTGAGCCTGCGGTTGGCATTCGGCGCAGCGATCTCGGCGACCGGCGCGCTGTTGTCGATGAAACTCACCACGCGCCGGATGTCCTGGCCGCCGCGTAGCCATCCTGCGTATCCGTCCAGCACGACATGATCGTTCGCGTCGTAGCTGGCAAGTGCGATCGCGCCGGTATAGTTCGCGTCGAGCGCACCATCGGAACCGCGAAAATTCTGGTTCTCGTGGTCGTGGTTGAGCGCGAGCCCGAGCTGCCACTTGTCTGCCGGATGCCAATCGAGTCCCAGCGTGAGCGTCACCGCCTCGGCGTCGAATGCGGCTTCGATGCTGTCGTTGCTGCGCGAGGATCGCGCGTCGTCGACGCTGGCGAACAACGCAAGCTTCGGCGTGATCTGGCTGCGCACTTCGTTGCGCGTTGCTGCTTCGGGCGATGCGTCGCGGGCATTGCCGCGACCGGCGCCGGGGATTTCCTCGAGGTCGTTGTGATCCGCAGCGATCGCGCGCGCATTCGGGTCGGGGCTGGACAGGATCACCGCGCAGCGGGCCGCGAGTGCAGAGGCTGGCGCTGCGCCGGCGCAAACCTGGTTGAATTGCGCAGTTAGTGCCGAGGTGCCCGATTGCGCCTGTGCGGTCGTCGCGAAGCACATGATGGCTGCGCATGAAGCACCGAGCGCAAACCCGAGATCAACGGCTGAGCTTTCGCTGCGACGCATGCGATGTTCTCCAGGATAACTGTCCCGGCAATGAGTCTACTCCGGCATGTCCGCTTGCCAAGCCGTCGCCGTGCTTCAGACTGTGCGCAGTCTCCAGTACGACATGCCATGACTCTCGACCAGTGGCTCGCGCATCAGCAGTTGCAAAATCCGAACGCGATTGCGCTCGGGCTTGATCGCGTGCGTGTTGTCGCGCAACGGCTCGGGCTCACGCGCCCGGCAAAGCGCGTCATCACGGTCGCAGGCACCAACGGCAAGGGTTCGACGGTCGCCTTCATCGAAGCGATCGCGCGCGCGGCCCGGCTGCGTGTGGGCGCGTACACCTCGCCGCATTTGCTGCGCTACAACGAGCGCGTGCGGCTCGATGGCGTGGATGCAAGTGATGATGCGCTGGTGGCAGCATTCGAGCGCATCGAGGCCGCGCGCCAGATTGACGATGATGCCGCGATCCAGCTGACCTATTTCGAATACGGCACACTCGCAGCGCTCGCGCTGTTTGAAGATGCGCAACTTGATCTCGCCATCCTCGAAGTCGGGTTGGGCGGACGGCTCGATGCGGTCAATATCGTCGATGCGGACGTGTCCGTCATCACGACCGTTCACCTCGATCATCAGGACTGGCTCGGTGCGGACCGCGAAACGATCGGCCTCGAAAAGGCCGGCGTGATGCGCGCCGGAAAGCCTGTCGTGCTGGGCGAACGCGATCCGCCTGCGAGCGTGCTGCAGCATGCCTACAAGATCGGCGCGTCGGCGATCCGCGCCGGTTGCGATTACCTGATCGACGACTTGCCCGAAGGATGGCGTTGGCGCGAGCCCGGTTATGCAATCGATCTGCCCGAACCTGCGCTCGCAGCGCCCGCGCAGCGCGCGAATGCTGCTGCCGCGATCGCTGCGTTGCGTGCGCTGGATTTTTCCACTATGGGACTTGCCATCACTGATGCTGCGATCGTCGAAGGGGTGCGCTCAGCGCGCTTGCCGGCGCGATTGCAGACCTTGATGCGGGATGGCGTGGAAGTCGTGATCGATGTCGCCCATAACCCGCAGGCCGCCCAGCAGTTGGCCGACTGGCTGGCCGCGCATCCGCCGACGGGCGCGACTCTGTCGGTGTTCAGTGCACTTGGTGACAAGGATCTGCCTGGCATCGTCATGCCGTTGCGCGCTGGCATCTCGCGCTGGTGGTTGTGCGGCTTGCACGGCACGCCACGCGGCATGACCGGAGACGCACTCGCCGAACGCCTGCACGAGGCACTGGCTGGATGCGAGGTCGTGGTGCAGCCGGATGTCGAACACGCCTTGCACGCAGCGCTCGGGATCGCCAAGGCGGGCGACCGCGTGCTGATTTTTGGCTCGTTCCACACGGCGGCCGATGCGATGCGCGCGCTGGATGTTCGCTTTGTTTGATTCGCCATTCACCGTAGGGAAGTGCCGGCCGGGATATACTCGGCACCTTTCCGGACGTTCGGACCCGACTTGATGGACCCCGCCCTGAAACACCGCCTGATCGGCGCGGCCGTATTGTCCGCTCTGGCGATCATCTTCCTCCCGATGCTGATCGTCGGCCACGACAAGAACAACACTGCAGCCGACGTGCCGCTGACGGTGCCAGGCGTTCCGGGCGGCGACTTCCAGACCAGGGAACTGCCGCTGATCGCCCCCGCCTCGGGCGTGCCGGATGGTGGCGTGGTCGGGATGGATTCGAGCCACCCAGCCGCGTCTGCCCCCGCATCGCCTGCGGTGGATGCGAACGGCCAGCCGTTGCCTGGCGCGGTCATGCCTGCCGGTGTCATGTCTGCCTCGTCCTCTTCGACGGCCGCCGCGTCGCCAGCAATCGCGCTGCCCGCAGCGCCGGTTGCGACCATGAATGCAGCGAGTCCGACGGTTGCGCCAACGCCAGCATCTGCGACGCCAGCAGCGACAACACCGGCATCGACAACACCAGCACCGGTCTTGCCGTTGCCGGTTGCCACGGCGCCCAGCGCGCCGATCACCGCCGCCAGCGCAGGCGGTCACTATGTCGTCAGCCTCGGCACCTATTCCAATGCGGCCAATGCGCAGTCGCTGGTCACATCGTTGAAGGGTTCGCAACTGCCAGCCTACGCCGAGCCGGTGAATGTAGCCGGCAAGATGCAGACGCGCGTTCGGATCGGGCCATTCGCCCAACGCGGTGATGCCGAAGCGGCGCGCCTGAAGGCGCAGCAGGTACGCACCGACATGCCGGCCAGCGTGACTGCGCTGGATGCGGCCAGTCCGGCGTCGCCTGCTTCGCCAGCAAATGTCCTGGCCGCCCCCGCGAACAAGCCTGTGTCGGTTCCGGCCATCGCCAAACCTGCTGCCATTGCAACGGCGGCGACGTCGAAACCCGTCGTGCCGCCTGCTTCGACAGCCGCCATCCCCGGCGGCAAGCCAACGCCTCCTGTCGTCGTGCCTCCTGTTGCGACCTCCAGACCTGTCGCGTCATCGCCAGCCGCTGCCGGTCGTGGTTATGCAGTGCAAGTCAGCGCGTTCCGTTCCGAAGACGAAGCCCTCACATTGCGCGACAAGCTGCGCGCGGCGGGCTTCACCGCATTCAGTGAGAGAATCAAGGCCGACAGCGGTACCTTGTTCCGGGTGCGGATCGGGCCGGAAGCCGATCGCGATGCCGCCGATCACCTGCGCACGGAGTTGTCCACGAAAATGGGCATGAGCGGAATGGTCGTCGGATATCCATGAGTCTGCGCGCGCCTTGAGTCTGGACGTTGCGGACGCATGTTGAGCACGGTCGATTGGGTGCTGCTGGGCGTGGTCGCGTTATCGGCGTTGATGGGCGCGTTTCGCGGGATCGTGGTCGAAGTGCTGTCGCTGGTGGTATGGATCGCGGCGTTCTGGCTGGCGTTCGGGTACGGCGCGGCGGTGGCGGGTCTGTTTTTCGCGCAGATGCACGACCCTGCTGCACGATTGTTCGTCGCGTATGCGGCAGTGTTCATCGCGGCGCTGATCGTCGGGAGCGTGGTGACGTGGTTGATTGGAAAGCTGGTGCGTTCGGTCGGATTGGGCAGCATCGATCGCGTGCTCGGCCTGTTGTTCGGAGTGGTGCGTGGCTGCGCGCTCGCCTGCATGCTGGTGTTGTTGCTGGGATTGACCGCGTTGCCAAGGCAACCGTCGTGGCAACAGTCGCCACTGATACCGGAGTTCCAGCGCGGCGCAGAATGGATGAAGGCTTGGTTGCCCGAATCGGCTGCGCAGCATGTGAACTTCGACGCGGTCGCGGAGCAGGGCAAGAAGAAGGTCGTAAAGGCGCTGGCTGATCAGGTGTTGCCATCCATGCCGGATGCGTCGCCAGCGGGTTCGTCGAGTGAAGACTCGGGCGCAGTCGACGTACCATCTCCGCAGCGACCGAAGCGACATCACGGCAAGTGATCCAATCGGAAGTTTTTTCGAGGAACAAACAATGTGCGGCATCGTCGGAATCGTCGGCACCAGTGAAGTCGCGGCAGCACTCTACGACGGCCTGACCGTGCTGCAGCATCGCGGCCAGGATGCGGCTGGCATCGCGACTGCCGATGGCAACAAGATGCGCGTGCACAAGGGCAACGGCCTGGTGAAGGACGTCTTCGACGAGGACGCGATGCGCCTGCTCACGGGCCGTGTCGGGATCGGCCATTGCCGCTATCCGACCGCCGGTTCGGAAGGTTCGGACGAAGCGCAACCCTTCTACGTGAATTCGCCGTACGGCATCGCGCTTGCGCACAACGGCAACCTGATCAACACCGACGCGCTGCGCCGCGAAGTATTCGAGCAGGATCTGCGCAACGTCAATACCGAATCCGATTCCGAAGTGCTGCTGAATGTGTTCGCGCACGAACTCGACCGCCAGCAGGCGCTCACGCCGGACGCGGTGTTCAAGGCGGTCGAGGGCCTGAACCGACGCGCGAAGGGCGGCTACGCGGTGATCAGCATGGTGCTCGGACTCGGGTTGGTCGGGTTCCGCGATCCGCACGGCATCCGTCCGCTGATCCTCGGCAAGCGCGAAACCCCGGCCGGCAACGAATATGCGATCGCATCGGAATCCGTCGCGCTCGACATCCTCGGCTTCGTGCGCGTGCGCGACGTGCGGCCTGGTGAATGCGTCGTGGTCACCGCGCGCGGCGAACTGCATACCCAGCAGTGCGCCGAGCCGCAGGAGCACGCGCCGTGCATCTTCGAGTACGTGTACTTTGCGCGCCCGGATTCGATGATCGAGGAAATCTCGGTGCACAAGGCGCGCATGCGCATGGGCGTCACCCTCGCGCAGAAGATACTGCGCGAACGCCCCGACCATGACATTGATGTCGTCATTCCGATTCCCGACACCTCGCGCGACGCTGCGCTGGAAATCGCCAGCGTGCTCGGCGTGAAGTACCGCGAGGGATTCATCAAGAACCGTTACGTCGGCCGCACCTTCATCATGCCGGGGCAGGTCGAGCGCGCGAAATCGGTCAAGCGCAAGCTCAATGCGATCCCGCTCGAGTTCAGGAACCGCGTCGTGCTGCTGGTCGACGACTCCATCGTGCGCGGCACCACCGCGCAGCAGATCGTGCAGATGGCGCGCGACGCCGGCGCGCGCAAGGTGTACCTCGCGTCCGCCGCGCCGCCGGTGCGTTATCCGAACATCTACGGCATCGACATGCCGTCGTCGCAGGAGCTCGTCGCCCACGATCGCACCGAGCGCGACATCGAACAACTGCTCGGTTGCGACTGGTTGATCTACCAGGATCTGTCCGACCTCGAAGCCGCGGTCGCCGGCCCGAAATTCCCGGGGCGCAAGTTCGACTCGTCGTGTTTCAGCGGCGAATACGTCACCGGCATCGAGCCGGGCTATTTTGAACGGCTGCGGCAGTTGCGCTCGGAAGAGGCGAAAAAGAAGCGGCGCGTTGCTTCGTGAGCCAGCACCGCTTGGTAAAGAGCGGAGCATGAAAACGACGGGTTCACTATTTGCAGTCGCAAAGGCGTGTCTTGGCGCTGCACGACCAGCAGACAAAGTCGCGCAATCAACCGCAGCTTCCGAAGCGTTCAGGCGCGGTGAGTTGAGCGTTATCGACGATGCGCCACAGCCCGAATCGATTGCGGTTCCCGGTCGCCCCGAACGCCCGAACCTCGTCGCACCACGCAATGTGGCTCATCGCGGTCTCGGCAGCCCCGAAGGTCGCGCCGCCTTCGTGCATGCGATCGCGCACATCGAATTCAACGCGATCAACCTCGCCTGGGACGCTGTCGATCGTTTTCGCGGCATGCCGCAACAGTTTTATGCGGATTGGGTTGGCGTGGCCGCCGACGAGGTGCGGCATTTCGCGATGCTGCGCGAGCGATTGCAGCAACTCGGCCACGACTACGGCGACTTCGATGCGCACAACGGCCTTTGGGAAATGGCGGAAAAAACCGCGCATTGCTGCCGCGAGCGCATGGCGCTGGTGCCGCGCGTGCTGGAAGCGCGCGGACTCGACGTGACGCCGGGGATGATCGTGCGCCTGCGCACCGTCGGCGACAACGCGACTGCCGAAATTCTCGAAGTCATCCTGTGCGAGGAAGTCGCACACGTCGCTGCGGGATCGCGCTGGTTCCGCTGGTGCTGCGAACGCGATGGCGTCGAACCCGATGCGGAGTTCGCGCGATTGATCGCACTGCATGCGCGCGGTTCGGTGCGCGGGCCGTTCAACTTGGGCGCACGCCAGGCAGCAGGTTTCAGCGCCGTGGAAATGGCTGCACTGGCTGCGGAGCCTGCGGGTCGCGCAGAAACCCCGTGATCGCTTGCGCATACATAGGACTGTTCGACAGGTTGTTGTGTCCCGCACGCGGAATCACCACGACTTCCGGAGCGGGATGAATGTGCGCCATCAGCGCGTCGGAACTCGTGCGCGGGATGATCTCGTCGTCTTCGCCAAGGATCACCAGGACCGGCCCCTTGATCTTCTGCACGTTGCGCCAGGATTCGTAGGGATCCTGTAGCAACAAGCCAACCGGAAAGATGCCGTAGCGCCTGCGTGCGATGTTGAGGATGCTGTCGTACGGAGTAATCAGCGCGAGTTTGTCGATCAGCCGATGCGATGCCACATAGGTCGCGACGCCAGTGCCGAGGCTGCGCCCGATCAGTGAAATGCGTGCGTGCCGCGCATGCACGAAATCGTAAACCGCGAGCTCGTCCGACTCGATGCCGGCTTGGGTCGGAGTGCCCGCATTCGGACCGTAGCCGCGATACGGCACCAGATAGACGGAAAATTCAGGCAGCGTCGTGCGGAAGAAATCGACATCACGCTCAACGGATTCGCCATTTCCGCCGCAATAGATCACCGCGCGACGGTTCCGGGGATTGACGACCCATCCGCGCAGTGTTCCCGATCCGACGGGAATCGTGATCGCCTGCGCATCGGGTTCGAACAGAAGCGGACGCGGGTGGTACAGCACCACGCGCTGCAGCGAATACAACACGCCGCACAGTGCCGCGTAGCACAGCGCGAGGGCGACGACTAACCACGCGAACAAGCGCTTCAGCGGAAGCGGATTCGCCACGCTCAGAGCATCGCAAGCGCGCTGCCGTCGGCATCGACGCGCAACACCGATCCCTGCTCGTACCAGTCGCCGAGCACGATTCGCGCGCGCGTGCGGCCGTCGATATCGGTACGGTGGATCGCCGGACGATGGGTGTGGCCGTGGATCATTGTGTCGATTCCGTAGCGCGCGAACGTTGCGTCGACGGTAGTCAGGCTTGCATCGGTGATGTCCTCGCGCGAGGCACCGCCATCCGTGAGCGGGGACGGGGGACGCACCGTGCGCTGGTGCGCGATGCTCGCAGCGCGCGCGCGTTGTGCGTAGGCGAGGCGCGCTTCGAGGGGTTCCGCAAGCATCGCTTCCTGCCAGGCCGGATCACGGCTCTGTCGACGGAATGCCTGGTACACCGCGTCGTCGGTGCACATCAAGTCGCCGTGCATCAGCAGGGTCGGGCGGCGGTACAGATCGATCACGCACGGATCGGGCAGGATGCGCATGCCGCAGCGCGCCGCATAGTTTGCGCCGAGCAGGAAATCGCGGTTGCCGCGCTGGAAAAACACCGGCACGCCTGAATGCGCGAGCGCCGACAATGCGTCCGCGACTTCGACTGCAACCGGTTGCGGATCGTCATCGCCGACCCAGTATTCGAACAGGTCGCCGAGAACGTACAGTGCATCTGCATGCGTCGCTTCGGCTCTCAAGAAATCATTGAACAGCGCGACGATGTGCGGGCGCGCGGCGTCGAGATGCAAATCGGAAACAAACAGAGTCGTCATCGGAGACAACGGCTCACTGCGCGGCGGGCGGCAGGATCTCGACGCGATCGACCACCACCGGCGTAACCGGCACGTCGGCCGTGAACTTGCCCTGCGGATGCGTCTTCACCGCGCGTATCTTGTCGACGATATCCATGCCCGTCACCACCTTGCCAAACACGGCGTAACCCCAGGTCGTGTCGTTCGCTTCGGACACATAGTCGAAGCGCGGATTGTCGACGAGGTTGATGAAGAACTCCGATGTCGCCGAAGTCGGCACGCGGCCGCGTGCAGCGGCGATCGTGCCGCGCTGGTTGGACAGGCCGTTGTTGGCTTCGTCGGGGATCGAGGGGTGGGTCGGCTTCTTCTGCAGGTCCACGGTGTAGGCGCCGCCCTGGACCAGCAGGTCGTCGATCACGCGATGAAAGATCGTGCCGTTGTAGAAACCCTCGCGCGCATAGGTCAGGAAGTTCTCGACCGTTTTAGGCGCCTTGTCCGGGTAAAGCTCGATCACGATATCGCC
Organism: Lysobacterales bacterium; assembly: GCA_038226665.1. GTDB lineage: Bacteria > Pseudomonadota > Gammaproteobacteria > Xanthomonadales > Xanthomonadaceae > SZAS-103. The sequence goes on from JBBRQI010000017.1 coordinate 35,312, forward strand.
GAGTTTGGTGTGCAGTTCGACGCGCGGGCCTGCTTGCAGCGCGACGGGCAGGCTGGTGTCGGTCGCCGCCGAGGCCGCATGTTTTAGCGCGGCGGGCTGCGCGATCGCCAGGATCGGCACCAGCAGGATGGACAGCAACAGGCTCGGACGGGTAGGCATCGCGGTCACTCCAGGTCGTTCTTGCGTTGAGCTGCGCCATTGTAGTGCGCGGCGTCAAAGCATCCAAACGCAGCATTTGCCAATTGCGGTCACGACGGCGCTTGATTCGACATTCCCGGTCGTACGACTTCGATGAAACTCCTGCGTGGTTCGGATGTTTCCGTATCCAGCACGACTATCTTGCGGCCATCGACAGCCGGACTCGCGCGTTCGCGGAATCCCGGGCGCGGATAGAAATCGCTCGTCATCGCGTTGCGCGCGGTGGCGATGTATTCGCCAAGGATCTGCGGAATTCCGCATGGCACGCCTCCGCAGCGAGGAGGTTCATGAGCGTTTCCTAGACCACGCGCTCGAGAACCCGGCAGGACTGCAACCAGCTGTCGATGATCCACGCATCGGCGTGCTTGCGCACGATGACAACAGCGATCGTGCCATGCGCGCCGAACGTGTCGTCCAGGGTCGCCTGCCAGCAGAGCAGCGCGGGATCGGATGCAGCGTGGCGAAGAGGCCGCCAGGGCCAGGTACAAACCATGGCCGGGGCCGACTTCCAGGTGCGAGAACCTTGGCGGAGCCGCGCCGATGAAGGCATCGCGGAACCAACGCATCGCATCGGTGTGGTTCGCCCACCACAGCTGCGACATGAGGATTCCGCTCACGTACCGGGTCATATAGCGGTGTTGGAATAATGGACTCGAGCACCTCGGCGAAGGTGTAGAAGGAGATGCCGATGGCCAACGCGACATCGATCGGACTCAGCCCGGTTCCACTCAGTCCCGCCCCGCTCGAACGTTGCAGCAGAAACTGCACGATCTGGTACTTGAACCAGATCAGAGTAGCGAAGTTGTAGCCTTGACCGAGCCAGAGGGCCGCGCGTCGCAGCGAAGGGCGTTCGTCGCGCATCGACACGAGCACCTGCGCCACCGCGTAGTTCGCCGACACCGAGGCCAGCAGCAGGACGACGTTGCGGAATCCCCAGGACGAATACGCGAGCATCGACAGCCCGAACATCGCGCCGTACGCCGCGTTCTTTCCAAACCATCGCGCCAGCGAATAAAAAAACGATGAGTCCGAAAGGCAGCGCGACGAACAGGAATGCGGGATCCGTGAAACTCATCCGCGCAGGAGATCGCCGTTGGACGCGCCGCCAGGAAGGAGGACAGGGGGCTTACCCGCAACATCTTCCGCGATGCCTGGTTTTGGTTTGGGAACGTGTGCGAACCGGTTGCGCTGGCGTCGACGCATCGCAACCGAAAAACTCGCTGTCCGCATCGATGGGCTCCGCACTTTTTCCTGTCCGATCATGTTAGCGCATCAGCGTTCGCTGGCGCGGTTGCTGCGCGTTGCCGGAGTTGCGTTCCCAACGCCCGGAAAATCGCATCCGCCCCGGAGCTTGGTCGAATCGATCCAGCATCCGCTAAATTCCGCGCCAGTTAAAATCCGCATCGGCTAAACTGCGCTATTGCAAACTTGACGCGCACGCATGACTTGCCGAACCCGCTTCGCCCCCAGTCCGACCGGTTACCTGCACATTGGCGGGGCGCGCACTGCTCTGTATTGCTGGCTGGAAGCGCGCCATCGCGGCGGGCAGTTCGTCTTGCGCATCGAGGATACCGATCAGACGCGCAATCTCCAGGAAGCGGTCGATGCCATCCTGCAAGCGATGGACTGGTTGGGCATGCGCTACGACGAGGGCCCGATTTACCAGACCCAGCGCCTCGACCGTTATCGCGAAGTCGCCGAGCGCATGGTCGCGGACGGCAGCGCCTATTACGCGTATGAGTCCGCCGGGGAACTGGAGGCCGTGCGCGAGGCCGCGCTGGCTGCGAAGGAGAAGCCGCGCTACAACGGCGCGTATCGCGAGCAGAATGCCGGCTACCGCGACGACCCCAATCGCGTCATCCGCTTCAAGAATCCGCCCGATGGCAGCGTCGTGTGGGAGGACAAGGTCAAGGGACGTATCGAGATCAGCAACAACGAACTCGACGACTTGGTGATTTTCCGTTCCAACGGGTTTCCGACCTACAACTTCGCGGTCGTCGTCGATGACATCGACATGGCGATCACCGATGTCGTGCGCGGCGACGACCACGTCAACAACACGCCGCGCCAGATCAACATCTACAAGGCGCTGGGCGCGCCGGTGCCGCATTTCGCGCATCTGCCGATGATCCTGAGCGAGGATGGCGAAAAACTGTCCAAGCGCACCGGCGCGGCCGATGTGATGCAGTACCGCGAAGCCGGGTACCTGCCGCACGCCCTGCTGAATTATCTCGTGCGACTGGGTTGGTCGCACGGCGACCAGGAGATTTTCTCGATCGACGAGATGACGTCACTGTTCGACCTGAAGGACGTGAATGCGAAAGCCTCGCGCCTGGATCTCACCAAGCTCGGCTGGCTCAACCAGCAATACCTCAAGAACGACGCGCCGGAAGATGTCGCGAAACATCTCGACTGGCATCTGCGCAATGCCGGATACGATCTTGCGAATGGACCGGCAGCGGTCGATATCGTGATCGCATTGCGCGATCGCGTGCACACGCTCAAGGAAATGGCCGAGCGCGCGCGACTGTGGTTCGAACCCCTGCGCGACTACGATCCCGCCGCTGTCGCGAAACACCTGACCGATGCCGCGGTCGCGCCGCTGGTGTCGGTGCGTGAACGTCTCGCCGATGCGCCGACCTGGTCCTCCGAAGGCGTGCATGCCGCGCTCGCGCGCACGGCCGAGGCGCTGGGTCTGGGAATGGGCAAGATCGCACAACCGCTGCGCGTGGCGATCACCGGCGCCCAAGTATCGCCGTCGATCGAGCACACGGTATTTCTCGCCGGACGCGTTGCGGCGCTCGAACGCATCGATGCCGCGCTGGAACGCATTGCGAGGCGCGTCGCGAATCCTTGATCGTGACCTGTTGCCGGACTTGATTCATGCCGACCTGATACGATTGAACGACCATGAGCGCCAAGCACGCCGCTGCCTGCACCGATCCCAAGCATCACGTCCACGGTGCCGACGATTACGTGCGTGAAGTCGAGCAAGCCTGCACCGAACGTGGGCTGCGGTTGACTCCGTTGCGCGCCGACGTATTGCGGCTGGTCGCCGATTCGAAGAAGCCGGTGAAAGCCTACGACCTGCTCGCGCAGGTCAGCGAATCGAAAGCCGCGTCCGCGCCGCCGACGATCTATCGCGCGCTGGATTTCCTGCTCGGCAACGGCTTCATCCACAAGCTCGAGTCGATCAATGCCTATGTCGCCTGCCATCATCCGCGCGTGCAGCACACCGTGCCGTTCCTGATCTGCGACAACTGCCAGTTGACTGTCGAAATGGAAGATGAACGTGTCAGCCATCTCCTGGATGAGAAAGCCCGCGCGTTGGGATTCAAGCCGCTGGCGCAAACACTGGAAGTCCACGGGCTGTGCGCTGGTTGCAGCAAGACCGCTAGCGCAGCCAGCGCGAGACTTTAAGGCGCACCGGGCCGATCGTTCCAGGCAGCGTAGTCATTGGGCGTCTGCGGGGATTGCGCGGTCGGCGCGCATGCGGCCTGACATGTTCAGGCTGAGTAGATGGGCCGCGCACATCGCGCTGCCTCCCGCGACTGCGAGCGTGCTGTGCAAGGCAAGGCTATGCGCCCCCGGGCCCCGGATCGCCGCAATGAGCAGCACCGCGCCTACCACGGCCACCAGCGCGGGCGCCATTCGACGGTGTCGGAGATAGGAAAAACCCATGCTCACCGCAGCGATGAAGATCGCTGTGCAAACCACGAGCCCTTCCCATCGGCCCAAACTGAGCAGCCACTGCGCGAAACCATGCCGAGGGTCGCGGAACGCGAATAGAGCGGCTTGCAGCGACGGCATCGCAAGAAACAAGAGCGGCACCAGGGCGCAGTGAATGCCGCAAAGACCGGAGACCGCCATTCCAAACCGGTCCAGCGCGCGATGCGGACTGCATGTCTCTCGACTTGGCAGGAAAACGTGCATTTGTTCGTCCCGCGAAATATGATACGTTATATCATATCTTATCTCGTAAGTCGGAGCGGGCACCGTGCAATCGAAATCACCGTTGAATGCCCCGCTGGTATTCGCCATCGTGCTGTTGGGCGTTGCTTCCAGTGCCGTCGCGATTGCCGCGTCGCGCCAACACGGGGCGCATGTGCATGGCGAGGCGATCCTCGACATAGCGATCGAGGGCGGTCGGGTGGACCTGCACCTGGATGCGCCCGGTGCAAGCATCACGGGTTTCGAGCATCCGCCAACGGACGCTTCGGAAAAGACGCTGTACGACGGTGCGGTCATGCTGCTGCGCAATCCGTTGCAATGGCTGAAGCCCACAATCTCGGCGGGCTGCACGGCGAAACCAGCAGTCGTGGATGCACATGGATTCGACATTGGGTTGGCGAAGTTGCAATCAGCGCATACAGGCGGCAACGCCCCGACGGAGGTACACGAACATTCCGATTTCGATGTGGATGCATCCTTCACTTGCGTGCATCCTGCAAAACTGACCGGGATCGATGTCGCCTTGTTCGCGCGATTTCCACCGCTGCACAAGGTGATCGTCAACCTGGCGCTAGCCAGCGGACAGAACCGTCAGGAACTTGTGCCGTCAGCGGCGACGATCCACCTGGGGCATTGAGCATGCCGGGCGCAAACGATCGCGTTGAGAAATCTCCGCAATCGCCGCATCCGGACAGTCTGCTGACGATTCGCGGGCTGCGTTTCGGCTGGAAGCGGGACGCACCGCTGCTTGACGTCGCGTCCATGCACATGCGACGCGGCGAACGCGTCTTCCTGCATGGCCCGAGCGGCTGCGGCAAGAGCACCTTGCTGAATCTGATCGCCGGAGTGCTGAAGCCTGATGCGGGCGAGATCTCTGTCTTGGGAAAGGATATGGCAACGCTCGGCGGCGCGGCACGCGATCGTTTTCGCGCAGACCACATCGGCCTGATATTCCAGCAATTCAACCTGCTGCCGTATCTGGACGTGCTCGGCAACACGCTGTTGCCGACGCGCTTCTCGGCACTGCGTCGCTCCCGCAGTCGCGATGAAGGCGGTCCGGCAGGACAGGCCAGGCAATTGCTCTCGGCGCTTGGCCTGGATGCCAACGTCCTGCTTGCGCGCAGTTCGCATCAACTCAGCGTCGGTCAACAGCAACGCGTCGCGGCCGCACGCGCGCTGATCGGTGCGCCGGAATTGCTGATCGCGGACGAACCGACATCCGCGCTGGATGCGGATGCGCGCGCTGCCTTTATTTCGTTGTTGCTTGAGGCATCGGCGCGTGCCCGCACGGCGGTATTGTTCGTCAGCCACGATCTGTCGCTCGCGCCGTCCTTCGACCGCATATTGCGATTCGACAGCATCAATGCAGCACCCGCAATGCGGAGCGCCTGAGCATGGCAGTTCTGAGACTTGCCTGGTTGAGTCTGCTCAATCGCCGCTGGACGGTGCTGCTGACCGTATTGACGATCGCTCTAAGCGTCGCGGTGCTGCTCGGTGTCGAGCGCATCCGCACCAATGTCCGCGACAGTTTTGCCAGTACCGTATCCGGCACCGATCTGATCGTGGGCGCTCGCTCAGGACCGATCAACCTGCTGCTGTATTCGGTGTTCCATGTCGGCGACGCCACCAATAACGTGTCCTGGCAGAGTTATCAGGAACTCAGCGCGCTGCCGCAGGTGGCGTGGGCAGTGCCGATCTCGCTCGGCGATTCGCATCGCGGATTTCGGGTGATGGGCACGACGACCGCATTTTTTACCCGTTATCACTATGGCGCCCGGCATCCGCTCGCGTTCGCGCAAGGTAAACCGTTCAACGATCTCTACGATGCGGTGGTCGGCGCTGATGTCGCGCGTGCGCTGCACTACGAACTCGGTCGCGAGATCGTGGTCGCGCACGGCATCGGTGGATTCCTCAAACACAAGGACAAGCCGTTCCGGGTTGTGGGCGTGCTGCGACGTACCGGAACGCCAGTCGACGGCACGGTCATCGTGAGCCTTGAGGCGATCGAAGCGATCCATGTCGATTGGCGTTCAGGCGCCTACGACGCAAGCAATCCCGTCACTGCTGCGCAGGCGCGAAAATTCGACCTGACACCAAAAACAATCACCGCATTCATGCTCGGGTTGAAGACGCGCATGGCGACGTTCTCGGTGCAACGTGCGATCAACGATTATCCGGACGAGCCATTGCTGGCCATCCTGCCGGGCGTCGCGTTGCAGCAGTTGTGGAGTTTGGTCGGGGTCGCCGAAAACGCATTGCGGCTGGTAAGCGCACTGGTCGTGCTTGCGGGGTTGACCGGCATGCTGACCGCGTTACTTGCGAGTCTCAACGAACGCCGTCGCGAAATGGCAATCCTGCGCGCGGTCGGCGCACGGGTTCGAGTGGTGTTCGGGCTGCTGCTGATGGAGGCGATGGTGCTGACTGTAACCGGCTGCGCGCTGGGCATCGCTGCGGCCTATCTCGGCGTATGGGCCGCGCGCGATGCGATGGCCGAGCGCCTTGGCATCCTGCTGCCGCTCGCCCCGCCGAGCGTCGGCGAATGGCAGCTACTCGCGATCGTGCTCTTGGGTGGTGCACTCGTTGGATGCGTGCCCGCGGCGATCGCATATCGACGCACATTGATCGACGGACTGACTCCGCGTACTTGAAAATCGCATCGAGGACATCGAATGAAGCAACTACGCACCTGTCTCTTTTTTGCGATGCAGTGCGCATGCATGGCGGTCCTGTCGTTGAGCGGCTGCGACCGCCAGTCGGCGAACGCGGCGAAGGCCGACGCACCAACGGCGGCTTCGACCCCGGTGCAAAAGGATGATGTTGCTGCTGACACTTTATATTTTGCGCGGCCGCTGGTTGTATCCACACCCAAGCCCGACTCTGGCGCCCAGAATGCGGGGACGTGGACGGGTCCTTTTACCGATCTGGACTGGACCGATCTTGCTCCGAAGAACGATCCCAACCGCGGTTATCCGACCAACGTGACGATCGACCATACCGGCACCAGGCGAATGCCGCAATTCGGATCCTTCAACACAGTGCGCACTCTGGATGGGAAGCACGTGCGCCTGCCTGGCTATGTAGTGCCGCTGCAGACGGACGATGCCGGGCGCATGACGGAATTCTTCTTTGTGCCGTTCTACGGCGCCTGCATCCATGTGCCGCCGCCGCCGCCGAATCAAATGGTGTTCGCCAAAATGGCGATCCCGGTAAAGACTCCGGACATTTACACCGCGATGTCGATGGTGGGGACGCTGCACGCCAGCAAGCATGACGACGCACTGGCCAGCGCTGCCTACACGATGGATGATGCGGCGCTCACGCTCTATGAGCCCACAGAATCGACCAACGACTGATACGAGCGTGGTCGGCATGGTCGCCAGGCTCCCCAGTACCAATCCGATGCGCCTCCACGCCAACGAATACGTCCGCGAGGTCGAGAGGGCCTGCGCCGAGCGCGGCCTGCGGCTGACCCCGCTGCGCGCCGATGTGTTGCGGCTGGTCGCCGAATCCAGGCATCCGATGAAGGCTTATGATCTGCTCGCCCTGATCAGCGAATCAAAGGCGATCTCCGCGCCGCCGACGGTCTATCGCACACTTGATTTTCTGGTCGACCATGGATTCATCCACAAGCTGGGATCGCTGAACGCGTTCACCGCCTGTCGACATCCGCGTCGGCGATGCACCGTGCCGTTTCTGATCTGCGACAAATGCCACGCAGTGGCGGAAATGGAGGATGCGACAATCGGTTGTCTGCTGGATGAGAAAGTCCGCGCGTTTGGTTTCAGGCCGCAGGCGCAGACGCTGGAAGTCTATGGGCTGTGTGCGAGGTGCAGTGCGCTGTAGCGTGGTGGCCGCAGCGATCAGAACGACTTGGTCAGGGTGACATAGCCTCCGCGCCGCGGCCCGAACTGCGGCGCACCGACGCCAATGCCGGAGCCATCGCGAATCTCGTAAATTCTGTCGGTGACATTGAGCAAGGCCAGCCGCACGTTGAACGGGCCGCCAAGGCCGAGATCGAAGTCGCGCTGCGCCGAAAGGTTGAACGTGGTGTACGCAGGCAGGTGTCCCGTGTTCGCGAATCCCTCGCGCAACCCGGAACCGAAGATGAAATCCGCCGCCAGGTGTGTTCCATCCCAGTTGTACCCGATGCCACCCGAACCGGTGAGCGCCTGGTCGTGATCCAGATGCACGAAGTTCGTCGCGATAAAATCGAGTTCGTCCTGCGCGAAGTTGTATTGCCCGGTGACGACCTGCGTGGCCTCGGCCTTGTTGCCGGAGACATTCAGGTATGCGTTGAACGGGCCGTCGTTGTAGCTGCTCGTGAATTCCAGTCCACGCACGTTGCCGCGCGCGTAGTTGAACGGCGAGAAGATCAGCGCAGCGCCGAACTGGCCCTCGTCGAGCAGGTTCTTCACACGCCGGTAATAAGCGTCCAGGCCCAACGTCAGGTGGTCGCCGACCTTCTGCTGGATGCCCACGTCGAAATAGTGCGAGCGCTCCGACAAGGTCTGCGCGTTGACATTGGTCGGCAACTGGTTGGTCGTGCCCTGGAACAGCACGATGTCGCTGAGCGCGATGAGCTCCGCAGGCGGCGGGGTGAAGTAGCGTGCGTATCCGGCGTGCAGGGTGGTGCTGTCGCCCAACTGATAGACAGCGCCGAGGCGCGGGCTGAGCTGGCCTTCCTTGATGAATGCATCCACGCGGTCGGCGCGTACGCCGTAATTGATGGTCAGCGCCTTGGTCGCCCGCCATTCGTCCTGCACGTACAAGCCGTAGGTTTTCGCGGTGATGTGCGGCGCGTTGTCGACGATCGTGATCGGAACATCGCTGGTCTGGTTGCCGTCGGCATCTGCGGGGAAGACGAGCGACGTGCTGTTGCTGACCGGATGTTCAGCGCTGGCATACAACCCGTAGCGCAACGTGTGCGCGTCGTTGAGCTGGTCGGAGAGATCCGCCTGCAACGTATCCGCGCGATTGCTGCGGCCGATCGTTCCAGCCAGGCCGTTGAAGATCAGGTCGCCGACCGGATCGGGCTGGTAGTTCACGCTCGTATAGCGCTGGCCGAGCGACACCTGATAGTCGGTATTGCCGAGAGAACCCTGCAAGGAAAAGACCCCGAAACGCGTTTTTTCCCGCTGCCGTTCATCGAGGTTGCGCGAATCGAAGCTGGTCACGCCGGCCAGCGTGAAGGCGGGATCCTGCCCGGGGTTGTTGGGAATCTCGAAGCGGTTGCTCGCGGCCCCGAACATGAATGTCGCGCGCGTCGTGTCGTTGAAAACATACGACACCGAGCCGAAGCCTTTGCTCTGGTCGGTATGGTCGTGGATCGCGTCGCGCGAGGAGGTCGGGTTCTCGATGCCGACATCGTCCTTCAGGAAGTTGCCGGTGAGGAAATAGCTCCATTGCCCGTCGTTCCCGTGGAACTCCGCGAACGGGTTGATCGTGCCGAACGAACCGGCAGTCACGCCGATGCTTCCGCCATTGCCCTGGGGCCCGGTCTTGGTCGCGATGTCGATCACCCCGGCGGTGCGGTACCCGTATTGCGCGGGCAGGGCACCGGTCAGCAGCGAAACATGGTCGATCGAGCGCGTATCCAGAGTCTGCCCGAAGCCGCTGATGCTCTCGGGAATGATCACGTTGTTGATGCGGTACTGGAGATCCTCATGATCGCCACGGACGTGTAATTGCCCGAATGAATCGTTGACGACGCCGGGAGCCTGCAACAGCACGGAGTTCAGCGGCGTGGAATCGCGATTGGGCAACTGGTCGATCGCCTTGCGGTTGAACACGTATTGACTGGCGCCGATCGCGGGAGACAGACGGTTGCGGGACGCGTCCAGCTTGCCGACGACCTCGACCGCGTCGAGGGTCTTCGCGTTGCGGTCGTTCGCCGAATTGGTTGAATCGGCCGCCATCGGCTGCGCCGAGACCGCATCTGCGGCCTGTGCATGGGCAGACAGGACAAGCGTGATCGCCGCAACGAGCGGCAGTAATGGAAGTGAACGTGGGCGCATGGGATTTCCTAGTAAATGTAATGATATTACATATCAGTTCAGGGAGAATGTTATAGTGTTCGCACTCGCCAGCAACCCTGCCAAAAGTCATGTCCGCACTTCTTCAGCCATCACAACCTACAAGTGCCCACAGGGGCTTGTTCGATCGCCTCGGTGCGACCGGCTCGATGTTGTGCGCGATCCACTGCGCTGCACTGCCGCTGGTGCTGGTGATCGCGCCTGCGTTCGGCGCGTGGTTTGGAAGCGCGACGTTCGAGTACGGTTTTATCGCGTTCGCCAGCGTGCTCGGGCTGACCAGCCTGGTTCTTGGCTATCGCCAGCATCGCGTGGGTCGCGCGCTGTTGTGCCTGCTGCCGGGCATCGCGCTGCTGTGGTCCGCGGTGCTGATCGAGCCGCTGCACGAAAACGCGATCGCGCATGCGGTCGCGATGGCCTGCGGTGGCACCTTGATCGCGACCGCGCATATCCTTAATCTGCGGCTGACCCACTGGCACGTGCATGGCGCGGCTTGCCAGCACTGAGGATCGCCGAGCAGGCTCCGGTGTTGCTTGCTGAGCGGTGCATTGAGCGATGGCAGATAACAGCCCGATCGGTGTCGATTGCACTGTGTTGGTGTTAGGCTACGCGCCAATTCACCGCATCAGGAACGAACATGGGCAAGGGCGACAAGAAGACTCCGAAGGGCAAGCGCAGCGCCGGCAGCTACGGCAACGCGCGTCCGCATGGCACGAGCAAGGCGGCACCGAAAGCCGCGGCGAAGCCGGCCGGCAAGACGGTTGCGAAAACTGCAGCAAAGACAGTCACGAAGGCACCGACCAAGACCGTCGTGAAAAAGGCGCCGGCGAAGAAGGACTAAGCGTCGCGCAGCATCAAAAAAAACCCGCTTTGAGCGGGTTTTTTTGATGCACAAGGATGTGCGAATGCCATGAGCGGTCAGCTCTCGGCATCCAGCCTTCGCCAACACGTGTGCGTCCATGCACGTCGCAGAATTGAGCGACCGAGGTGCGAAGCGCGTGCTACTGACTATGCGATGGCCGCGCCACCGATGATCACGCGACGCGCGGGCGTTCCGCCGAGCCAGTAACAAAGCTCTGCCGGGTCGCGCGCATCCCACAGCACCAGATCCGCGCGTTGCCCGACTTGCAGCGTGCCGCGATCGTGCAGGCCAAGTGCAAGCGCCGCGTTGACGGTCGCACCGCGCAGGGCTTCTTCTGGCATCAACCGGAATTGCGCGCAGGCCAGCGCCATCGCGAGCCGCAGCGACAACAACGGCGACGTGCCTGGGTTGCAATCGGTCGCCACCGCGATCGCAACACCATGCGCGCGCAGGCTGTCGATTGGCGGCAACTTCGTTTCGCGCAGGCATACGAACGCGCCCGGCAACAGCACCGCGACCGTACCGGATGCAGCCATCGCGCGCACATCGTCGTCGGTGATGTATTCGAGATGATCTGCCGACAACGCCTGGTAGCGGGCTGCCAAGGCCGCGCCACCGAGATGGCTCAGCTGTTCGGCATGCAGCTTGACCGGAAGCCCGTGTGCTGTCGCTGCATCAAAGACCCGCTGCGTCTGCGCGAGCGAGAAGCCGATGCCTTCGCAGAATGCATCGACCGCATCGGCGAGCCCCGCTGCCGCGACCGCAGGCAGCATCGCATTGCAAACGTAATCGATGTAGTCGTCCGCGCGGCCCGCATACTCCGGCGGCAACGCATGCGCGCCGAGGAAGGTCGTGCGCACGCAGATGCCGAGTTCCACGCCGATGCGACGTGCGACGCGCAGCATCTTCATTTCGGTTTCGGTGTCGAGGCCGTAACCGGATTTGATCTCCAGCGTCGTCACGCCGTCGCGCAGCAATGCGCGTGCACGCGGCAACGATGCAGCGAGCAGTTCATCCTCGCTCGCTGCGCGTGTTGCGCGGACGGACGACAGGATTCCGCCGCCGGCTTTCGCGATGTCCTCGTAGCTCGCGCCTTGCAGGCGCAATTCGAATTCGTGCGCGCGGTCGCTGGCGAAGACCAGATGCGTGTGGCAGTCGATCAGTCCCGGCGTGACCAATGCGCCGTGAGCGGAGTCGACGCGTTCGGCCAGTGTCTCCGCCTTGCCAGGCAGCGCATCCATCGACCCGACGAACGTGATGACACTGTCCTTCCAGCCGATTGCGCCGGATTCGATGAGGCCATAGCCGGCGTCGCCAGCCAATGTGGCGAGGCGGGCGTCGACAAGCAGCGCGTCCCAGAGGGTGGACATCAATGCGTTGGTGCGGTGGATTTCATCGCCGCATGATAACTGCGCTGGCGGCCCGCGCGTGCAGCCGCTACGCTGCCACGATGGATACCGGATCGATGAATCTGTGCGCGGACCATGCGTGGCTGGCCGATGGCTGGTCGCGCGACGTGCAACTGGGCTGCGATGCGAAAGGACTGTTCGCCACGCCGACGGGCACGACCGAACCGGCGACGCGCTCACGCTGGGCGCTGCCCGGCATCGCGAACCTGCATTCGCATGCATTCCAGCGGGCGATGGCCGGTCTCGCGGAACATCGCGGCAGCGACCAGGATTCGTTCTGGAGCTGGCGCGAGACGATGTACGCATTCGCGCAAAGCGTCACTCCCGACGACCTCCACGCAATCGCGTCGCAGTTGTATGTCGAAATGTTGCACACAGGCTACACGCACGTTTGCGAATTCCATTACCTGCATCACGCGCCCGACGGCAAGCCATATGCCGATCCTGCGTCGATGTCGCGCGCGCTGATCGCCGCCGCGCGCGACACCGGGATCGGCCTGACCTTGCTGCCGGTGCTGTACATGCGTGGCGGATTCGATGGGCGCGCGCTGTCGCAACGGCAGGCGCGTTTCGGGCATGAGGTCGATGCATTCCTGCACCTGCTTCAAATGCTGAGAGCGGAAGAAGATGCCCAAGTGTGTGTCGGCATGGCATTCCACAGCCTTCGTGCGGTGCCTCCGGATGCGTTGGCCTCGACACTGGCCGTATTGCCATCCGGCATGCCGCGACATATACATATCGCCGAGCAGACTGCGGAAGTCGACGAGTGCATCGCGCTGCGCGGCGCGCGGCCGGTGCGCTGGCTGCTCGATCACGCGAACGTGGATGCGTCGTGGACGCTGGTACACGCAACGCACCTGGACGATGGTGAGTTGCGTGGCATCGCCGCAAGCGGTTCTACCGTCGCGCTGTGCCCGACCACCGAGGCGAATCTCGGCGACGGGCTGTTTCCATTGCGCGCGTATCTCGACGCGGGCGGCGCGTGGGGCATCGGATCGGATTCGAACAGTTCGGTGTCGCCGGTCGAGGAACTGCGCTGGCTCGAATATGGCCAACGACTCGTCACCCGCACTCGCAATGTCGCCGCCGATGCGCAAACACCTTCGGTCGGCGAAAACCTCCTGCATGGCGTTGCGCGCAGTGCTTCCGCGAGCAGTGGCGTTGCGGTCGGCGATCTCGCGCCGGGCCAGCGCGCCAACTGGGTCGTACTGGATGAAAACGCGCCAGAACTCGCCGCACGCGAGGCAGGTCGCCTGGTCGACAGCTGGTTGTTCAGCGGCAACCGGAGCCTTGTGCGCGATGTGTTCGTCGGCGGCTGCCGGGTGGTGCGGGATGGCCGCCATGTCGATGCGGAGCGCATCGCAGCACGCTATCGGGCCTGCGTGCAACGCCTCGCCGCGTCGATGTGAGTTACCAGCGCGATCGAGCGTTGCTGACGCGCCACGCGCCGTGTTCATCGGACTGACGGGTGCATGAATGCTTGGTTTAGCTTGAGCGCCGGTCGCCCTCGCGTGGCGTATAAATATAGGAGCTGCAGCATTGCGGCAATTCCCGCCATCACCGGCGCATCACGCCGGATTGGAGAAACCCATGAACAAGATCCTGTTTTCCGTGTTGTTCACTCTGTGCGTCGGCACCGCCTTTGCGCAGTCCGGCAGCGTGACCACGACCGATGACAAAGGCAACGTCGAGACCGTCACTCCCGTCCAGACCGCAAGTGAAAAATCGGCCGATGCGTTCTGCCTGCACGAAACCGGCACCCATATACGTGCGATCAGGAAGGATCGCAGCGAAAACACGGTCGTATGCAATGGCCTGCCGGGCCGGGCATATACACGCGAGGACATCGAACGCACCGGGGCGATCTCGACCGCCGATGCGTTGCGCAGGCTCGATCCCGCCATTCATTGAGTCGTCATCCGCTTGGCGTTGCTGCTCTTACCTTGATCAACAGTGCGGCTCGTCGGCGCAGGTTGCAATGAAAGCGCGAGCTGAGGCTATGCCGTGCAATTGAGCATGGGCGAAGGTTCCTCACGGCAAACCAATCGCTTGCGCTATCCTTCGAGCTTCATGCTCGAGGGAATGGTTCATGCGATTCAAGTCATGCGTCATTGGGCTGTTCTTGCTGGCCTGTTCGGCATCCGTCGTCGCTGCCGAGCGTCAGCTGACGGTGTTCGCCGCCGCGAGCCTGCGCGAAAGCCTCGACAAGGCCGAGCAATCCTGGGAAGCCGAAGGCCACGGCAAGGCCGTGGTGTCGTATGCGGCGAGTTCCGCGCTCGCCAAGCAGATCGAACAGGGCGCGCCGGCCGACGTGTTCATTTCCGCCGACAACGAGTGGATGGACTACCTGCAGGATCGCAAGCTGGTCGAACCCGCCTCGCGCTTCGTGCTGGTGCGTAATGCGCTGGTGTTGATCGCGCCGGCGAACTCGCCCTTGCAATCGCTCGATCCGGGCAACAAGGCCGTCGTGCTTGCTGCGCTCGGCAATGGTCGCCTTGCTGTCGCGGAAACGTCAAGCGTGCCTGCGGGCAAGTACGCGAAACAGGCATTGGAAAAACTCGGGTTGTGGAACGACGTGTCCGCGCACCTTGCGCAAGCCGAAAACGTCCGCGCCGCGCTAGAGTACGTCGCGCGTGGCGACACGCCCCTCGGCATCGTTTACCTCACCGACGCGCGCGCCGAACCAAGGGTGAAGGTGCTCGCCACATTCGCCGAGAAAAGCCACGAGAAAATCCTGTACCCGGCCGCGCGTACCATCGCTGCCGAACCGAAATCGGCGGCGGCATTCCTCGAATTCCTGCGCAGCAAACAGGCAATCGCGATTTTTCGCAGCGCCGGATTCGTCGACGGACGCTGATCGAGGCTGTCCGCGACATGATCGCGTTCACCGCCGAGGAAACCAATGCGATCGCATTGTCGGTGCGTGTCGCGGCGTTGGCGATCGTCGTTGCGTTGCCATTCGCGGTCGGCGCGGCCTACGTGCTCGCGCGCTGGCATTTTCGCGGCAAGATCCTGTTCGATGCGTTGATCCACCTGCCGCTGGTGTTGCCGCCCGTGCTGACCGGATATGTGCTGCTTGTCTTGTTCGGACGCCATGGCGCGATCGGCGAACGGCTTGCGGGCTGGTTCGGCATCAGCGTCGCATTCCGCTGGACCGGCGCGGTGATTGCTGCAGCGGTGATGGCCTTCCCGTTGTTCGTGCGCGCGGTGCGTTTGTCGATCGAAGCGATCCCACGCGAGCTGGATGAGATCGCAGCGAGCCTCGGCGCGGGCTCGTGGCAACGTTTCTGGCGTGTCCTGCTGCCGCTGAGTTTGCCTGGCATCGCGGCCGGCACCACGCTCGCGTTCGCGAAGGCGCTGGGCGAATTCGGCGCGACGATTACCTTTGTGTCGAACATTCCCGGCGAGACGCGGACCATCGCGCTCGCGATCCAGTCGCTGACCCAGGTGCCGAACGGCGAACCAGGTATCTGGCGGCTTGCGCTGGTGTCGGTGTTGTTGTCGCTGGGCGCGCTGGCTGCATCGGAATGGATGACGCGGCGGGCGCTGCGCCATCGACGCTGACTTTCGGCACACGACGATGTGCCGGCATTCCGCGAGAGTCGCGTACCCACCGGAGACTTCGATGAAAACGATGCATTGCACGCAATTGCTCGCCGCGATCGCAGGCGCGTGGATCGCCATGGCCTCCGCTCAACCATCGCTTGCGTCGCCGCCAGTGGCGACGATGAGCGCCGCCGAATGCGAAGTCTGGAATCGCGAACGCAGTTTCGCGGCATCGGTCGCGCAGCACGATACGGCCGCATTCGCGGATCACGTGCATGCGCAGGCCGCGTTCGATGCAGGCTCGCCGACGCCAACGCACGGCCGCGATGCGGTCGTCGCAGACTGGAAAGAGATCATCGACGGCAAGCAGATCAAGCTTGGCTGGTCGCCCGGCATCGTGACGATCGGTGGCGATGGCAGCCTCGCAATTTCGCGCGGCCCGTCGTGGATCGAGGATCTGCAGCCGAACCCGAAACAGCCGGATGTGACGAAACGCTACCGGATTGGCGAATTCATCTCCACCTGGATCAAGGACAAGGACGGCCAATGGCGCGTGCTGTTCGATGGGAGTGCCGCACCGATGCATCCGGCGAGCGCGGACGATGTCGCGAAACTCATCGCGTCGCTGCCGAAGGAATGCCCGCGCGCAGTCCAGTGATTCGGGCTGGTCAGAATGCGAGTCGTGACGGCGCCGCGCCTTCGTGTTCCAGCAGGAATTGCTTGAGCGGCAAGCCGCCGCCGAAGCCGGTAAGGCTTCCATTCGCGCCGATCACGCGATGGCAGGGCAACACGATCGGCAACGGATTGCGGCCGTTCGCGGCTCCGACCGCGCGCATCGCTTTCGGCGCTTCGATCCTCGCGGCCAGGTCGCGATAACTCCAGGTCGCGCCGAAAGGAATCCTTGCGAGCGTGTTCCAGACCTTCAACTGGAACGGCGTGCCTTGCGGCGCGAGCGGCAAGTCGAACGTCTTGCGTTCGCCTGCGAAATACGCGAGCAATTGTTCGCGCGGTTCGTGCAATGCCGCCGCGTCGCGCTTCCAACTGTCCCGATCCGGCGCGTCGTATTTGTTCTCCGGAAACAGCACATAGCGGATGCCCGTGTCGTCCGCCGCAACGGTCAGCACGCCGATCTTCGTCTTGAACGCATCAAACCACATCATCGTTTCTCCTTCGCTTGATCATTCGCGAGATACCAGAGTTGCAGGACCGCATACGCGCGCCATGGCCGCCATGCCTGCGAACGAGCATCCGTCGCGCGTTCGCTGAGACGTTTGTCATCGCCGAGCATTTGTTGCAGCACGAGATCGCCAGCGGGGAACGCATCCGGATGGCCAAGCGCGCGCAGCGCGATGTAGTGCGACGTCCACGCGCCGATGCCGGGCAGTGCACTCATGTGTTCGACGAACGCATCGAGTCGTTGGCCCGCGCCGAAACTGACGCGGCCATCGGCGACAGCCGCGGCCAGCGAACGCACGGCGGCGGCGCGCGATTTCGGCAGGCCGATCGCTTCCAGCGGCGCATCGCGCAGGCGCTTCGGCATCGGGAATGCGCGATCCATGTCATGACGAGCGAGATCATGGCGAGCGAGTCCCTCGCGCGATTGCGTGCGCGTTTCGCCGTACGCATCGACGAGCCGTCGCGCAAGCGTCGTTGCGCTCGCAACGCTGACCTGCTGGCCGAGCACCGCGCGCACTGCGATCTCGAAACCATCCCAGCCGCCCGGAACGCGCAGTCCCGGCCGCTTCTTGATCGCTTTCGCGAGCAATGGCTCGACGCGCAATACCGCGTGCACCGCCGCGAGATCCGCATCGAGGTCGAACATCCGTCGCACGTGCCGCACGATGTCGGGAATCGCACGCGGGTCGGTACCGGAAATTTCCAGCAGCAGTTCTGGCTTCGCAAGGCTTGCGGTAACGCGAATCCATGTTGAAGCATTGGGTGGGCCGATCACGCGTTCGTAGCTGTCTGCATCGACGCGTTCGATGCCGGGAATCGCGCGCCTCGCAAGGAACGCGAGCATTGCCGTGAAGTCGAGCGGCGGTCGATAGGCAAGCCGCAAGGTCAACGCGCCGCTGGGCGTCTCGCCACGCTGGCGTCGGCTCGTGGGCGTGCCTGTTTCGGTGCGCCGCTTGCGCAACGCGGTCGGCGCCATCCCGCACCCTTCGAGGAACGCCGTGTTGAAACGCCGCAGGCTGTTGAAGCCGGCGGCTAGCGCGACTTGCGTGACCGGCAACGTCGTTTCCGTCAGTAGTTGTTTCGCGAGCAGCAGGCGGCGTGTCGTGTGTACCGCGATCGGCGTCGCGCCCGTGCGTGCGAGGAACACGCGGCGCAATTGCCGCGAACCGATGCCGACCTGTGTCGCGAGCGCCTCGATCGAAGCATCCTGCAACGCACCGTCGGCGATCAACGACAGCGCGCGTTGTAGAGTGTCCTCGCCACCGCGCGCGTGCGCTTCGGGCGACAGTTCCGGACGGCAACGCAGGCACGGCCGATAACCATCCGCAGTCGCCGCGGCGGCGGTCGGGTAATACACGACGTTGCTGCGTTTCGGCGTCGGTGCCGGACAGACCGGCCGACAGTAAATCTTGGTGCTGCGCACGGCGGTGAAGAAAAGCCCGTCGAAACGCGCGTCCTTGGCTGCGCGTGCGCGGTCGCAGATGGCCGGCGAGGGCATGGAGGTGTAGGGCATGGGCGCATCATACGAGCACCGCCGGCGGATACTCGCTGTTTTCGGACATCAATGCCTGACGCTATTTCGCGTCAGGCGTCAGATCTGGTTGCGACGTCAGTGCGCCGTCCGGATTCAACGAGACGCTTTGGGCTTGCGGAACTTGAACACGAATTGATCGGTATGGCCGCGGATCGACGGGTCGAATACTTTGACCTTGTGCGTGTCCGCCGGATTACGCAACACGTTGCTCTCCGCTTCGAACACGAAGCCCGCGGCAGTCACCTGCGTCTTCACGATGTCGGGGTCGATGCGATGCAGCGTATCGGTGTCGCGCATGCCGGCACCCGCTTCCGCGACGTGATCGACGATCACGAACACACCGCCCGGCTTGAGCGCCTTGAACACTTCCCTGTTCAATACCGCGGGATCGATGTTGCCCATGAACTTGTCCGGATAGTCGTGGTAGTTCTGCGACGTGAACACGACATCCAGTGGCTTCGGCGCGGTCAACGCGGTCGCGGGCTGGATCGCGACGCTGATGTTCGTGTAACCGGGCTGCGTGCCGAGCTTGCGCAGGTTGTCGGAATCCGGCGTCGATTCCTTGTCGTACGGTTCCGGCCATACCGCGTACACGTGGCCTTTGGGCCCGACGATCTTGCTGAAGACGCGGGTGAAATAGCCGCTGCCGGGAATCAGTTCCAGCACGTTGTCGCCCGGCTTGATGCCGGCGAACCCGGCGAGTTCGGCGACATGGCGGCGCGCGTCGATCGTCGCATCCGCGCCGCGCGACGGATCGGCAATGGCCTTCGCAACGTAGGCGGGAATTGGCGACGCAGCGGATGCGCCAGCCGTGCCGGCAATGGACAAGGCGAGTGCCGCGGCGAATGCGAGGGTTGTCCACTTCATGGCGCGGCTCCGGATGATGGCGGGTAATCCGGCATTTGTGCAGACAGCGCGGCACGCCGCCAGTGTCGATGGTCACGGGCCGGATCGGTGACGCACGACGATGCGATAATCTGCACCATCGTCCGCAACGCAATGCATCCGGGAGTCTTCCATGTCCGCATCACGCAACGACCCCACGCGCGTCATCCGCGCCCCGCGCGGCACCGAACTCAGCTGCAAGTCGTGGCTCACCGAAGCGCCGTACCGGATGCTGCAGAACAATCTCGACGTGGAAGTCGCCGAGAATCCTGCCGAGCTCGTCGTGTATGGCGGCATCGGCCGCGCCGCGCGCGACTGGGATTGCTACGACGCGATCCTGAAATCCTTGCGCGAACTCGGCGACGACGAAACCCTGCTGATCCAGTCCGGTAAACCGGTCGGCGTGTTCCCGACCCATGCCGACGCGCCGCGCGTACTCATAGCGAACTCCAACCTCGTGCCGCACTGGGCGACGTGGGAACACTTCAACGAGCTCGATAAAAAGGGTCTGATGATGTACGGCCAGATGACGGCCGGCTCGTGGATCTACATCGGTTCGCAGGGCATCGTGCAGGGCACCTACGAGACGTTCGTCGAGATGGGTCGCCAGCATTACGACGGTTCGCTCAAAGGCAAATGGATCCTCACCGCCGGACTCGGCGGCATGGGCGGCGCACAGCCGCTCGCAGCGTCGCTCGCTGGTGCGTGCTCGCTCAACATCGAATGCCGCCAGTCGAGCATCGACATGCGCCTGCGCACGCGTTACGTGGACGAGCAGGCGAGCGACCTCGACGACGCGCTCGCTCGCATCGCGAAATACACGAAGGCCGGCGAAGCGAAATCGATCGCATTGCTCGGCAACGCGGCGGACATCCTTCCCGAACTCGTGCGTCGCGGCGTGCGTCCCGATGCCGTCACCGACCAGACCTCGGCGCACGATCCAGTGCACGGCTACCTGCCGATCGGCTGGACGGTCGAGCGCTGGCTCACCGAGCAGAAATCCAATCCAGATGGTGTGCGCGATGCCGCGAAGAAGTCGATGCGCGTGCACGTCGAAGCGATGCTCGCGTTCCAGAAGATGGGCATCCCGACGTTCGACTACGGCAACAACATCCGCCAGATGGCGAAGGATGAAGGCTGCACGAACGCGTTCGACTTCCCCGGCTTCGTGCCGGCGTACGTGCGGCCGCTGTTCTGCCGCGGCGTCGGCCCATTCCGCTGGGTCGCGCTGAGCGGCGATCCCGAGGACATCTACAAGACCGATGCGAAGGTGAAGGAGATCATCCATGACGATCCGCACCTGCATCGCTGGCTCGACATGGCGCGCGAGCGCATCGCCTTCCAGGGCTTGCCGGCGCGCATCTGCTGGGTCGGCCTCGGCCTGCGCCACAAGCTCGGCCTCGCGTTCAACGAGATGGTGCGCAATGGCGAAGTGTCGGCGCCGATCGTGATCGGCCGCGACCATCTCGATTCCGGCAGCGTTGCCTCGCCGAACCGCGAGACCGAAGCGATGCGTGACGGCAGTGACGCCGTCTCCGACTGGCCCCTGCTCAACGCGATGCTCAACGTCGCCGGCGGCGCGACGTGGGTATCGCTGCACCACGGCGGCGGCGTCGGCATGGGCTACTCGCAGCACAGCGGCGTGGTGATTGTTTGCGACGGCACCGAAGCAGCAGATAGGCGCATTGCGCGCGTACTGTGGAACGATCCCGGCACCGGCGTGATGCGGCATGCGGATGCGGGATATGAAATTGCGAAGGCTTGTGCGAAGGAGCAGGGGTTGAAGTTGCCGATGGTGTGATTTCTGCGAATAACTTGTATTAAATCGACCAAAGAAGGAGCGCAAGCATCGTGGGACGAGCAACTTATATGACGAATTGTCCGCATTGCGGCGCGAAGAATGCTGCCTTTATCTCCCATGCGGAGACAACGATGCGCGATCGGCCTTTTATGTGGAACGTTTATATGACCTGCAGTTGTTGCGACGACGGGATCATAGTTTCCGTTTTCGACACGGCACAGCATCGGCATGGCCCAACAAATCACCATTATCCAGTTCACTTGAATGGCAACACAGAATTCGTGGTTGCAGGGAGCCGGCCAGAAGCAATTGATCCAGTGGCGCCCGCTGACACCCCAAATTCCGCAGCGAAACCTTTCGTCGAAGCCAAGGACAATCTCCAGTTGCGTCGTTACGAGACATGCGGAATTCTCTGTCGAAAGTCGATGGACATCGCGACAAAGATCATTCGAGGGGAGGCCGCGAAGTCGGAAACTCTCTACATTCGTATTGACGCACTTGCCAATGATGGACTAATCACTAGAGACCTAAAGGATTGGGCGCATGCTGTTCGATTGGATGGAAACCAACCGATACATAGCGATGTGGAGCTTTCTGAAGACGAGGCTAAAGATATTGTCGCTTTTACTGAAGCCTTTCTAATGTATGCCTTTACCTTGCCGGCAATGGTAGGTCGTCGCCAGCAATCCTCTTAATCTAAGGGTTGAGCGACGCATCGACAAAAAGGATTCGATCCATGTTCGAAGGATCAAGACTCAAGATCAGGCGGGCCAATCAGCTCATCCGCGATCTCGCTGCCGTCCTGGAGGCGTATTGCAAGAGCGACTTCTGCCGCATCGGCGTCGATACCGAGACGGAGGAGGGCGTGGTCGCCATCAAGCTGGAGCGTATCGGCGACTTGCCTGGCGAGATCCCGCTGATCCTCGGCGACGCCATCCGCAACCTGCGTGCCGCGCTGGACTTCCTCGCCTGCGACATCGTGCGCAGCGGTGGCAAGCAGCCGACGCGCTACACGCGGTTTCCGATCGAGAGTACGCGCGAGAAACTCGTGGCGACGCTCGATGGCGGCATGTTGAAGGCCGCGCGTCCCGACCTGATGGAGCTCATCCTCGACACGATCAGGCCGTACAAGGGCGGCGACGATGCGCTGTACGGGCTGCACGACCTCGACATCGACGAGAAGCATCGCCTCATCGTTCCGGTGCTCGCGGTCGCTTCGCTGCAGCAGGTGTCGGTCAGGGACTTCGAACGGAAACTCGTGAGGATCGGCAAGCTGGAAGTCGATGCGCGCGGGGAGTATCGCCTGGAAGAAGGCCTGGGCAAGGTTCAATTCGTCAGTTACCAGTACGCCTCCTTCGCCGCCCTGTTCGACAAGGGTCATGCATTCGAGGGCCAGCCGATCATCAAAGTGCTCACTGGGCTGTCGAAACTGGTGGCGGACACCGTCGCGAGGATTGAACAAGCGTCAATCGAACAGGCGCCAGAGCCATCGCAGAGGGATGCGGCTTCCTGACGCCATGGTTGTTAGCCACGCGGCTTGCGACGAATTTAACGTGCAATGCGATATTGTCCGCGTGGGTAGCCGATGCTTGACGACGCGAGCTCCGCCGCCCTTACGGCGTGAAGTACGTTACCGCAACACCTCAATTGCGACAGCGCGATTTCAGGATTGCGATGACTCCCCCATGAATTGAATGTCGCCATGAACGGTCTGGCTGGCCGTGGTTCAGGCCGACTGCGCTCTGATGCACGCGAGCATGACTCACTTCGTCGCTGATCCGCGCATCTGCGGCGATGTGATCAGCCAAATTTCTTGTCTTTCGGGAGTTCGAAATGCCCACCATCCGCCTTCTCAGTTCGGCCATCGCTTCCGCTTTCCTGATGCTCGCCATTCCTGTGGCATCGGCGCAAGACACCGCATCCGATCCGCCGGATCGTGTGGTGCGGTAATCCCCCCGCTTTTAGCGAACACCAAAAGTGGAGCTAAGCGGCAAGTGCCCGTTTCTGTATCGGGGTAATACCGCCGAGGGCCATGTTCGGGCGCTCGTGGTTGTAAGTCCATAGCCAATGCGTGGCCATGTCCTGCGCTTGCTGGATCGAGTCGAACAGGTTGCGGGCAAGCCATGCGTAGCGCACCGTTCGGTTGTAGCGTTCGACGTAGGCGTTCTGCTGCGGCTTGCCCGGTTGGATGTGCCGGATCTGGATGGCGTGTTGCTGCGCCCACGCCAGCAGTGCGCCGCTGATGTACTCCGGGCCGTTGTCACAGCGGATGGCGAGTGGCTTGCCGCGCCATTGGATGATCTGCTCCAGGGCACGGATCACCCGCGCGGCCGGCAACGACAGATCGACTTCGATCCCCAGCCCCTCGCGATTGAAGTCGTCGAGCACGTTGAACAGCCGGAAGCTGCGGCCGTCGCTGAGTTGGTCGTGCATGAAGTCCATCGACCAGACCTGGTTGATCGCAGCAGGCACTGCCAGCGGTTCGGGACGCTCGCGCACGATCCGTTTTCTCGGCTTGATCCGCAGGTTCAATTCCAGCTCCCGGTAGATGCGGTACACCCGCTTGTGGTTCCAGCCAAAGCCCTTCACGTTGCGCAGGTGCAGGAAGCACAAGCCGAAGCCCCAGTCGCGGTAGGACGTAGTCAGCCGCACCAGCCAGTCGGCGATGCGCGCGTTTTCCTCGCTCGCCTTGGCCTGGTAGTGATAGCAGGTCTGACTCAGCACAAAGGTTTGGCAGGCGTGCCGAATGCTTGTCCGCCCGCGCTCCACCGCTGTTCGGGCCATCTCCCGGCGCTGAGATGGCCTCACCATTTTTTTGCCAGTGCCTCCTTCAACAACTCGGCACTGAGCTGTGCGTCGGCATACATCTTCTTCAGGCGCCGGTTCTCGTCCTGCAGCTCTCTGAGCTGGGACATCAGCGAGGCATCCATGCCGCCGAACTTGCTGCGCCACTTGTAGAACGTGGCCGAACTGATGCCATGCGTGCGGCACAGCTCGGGAACAAGCGTGCCGGACTCGGCCTGCTTGAGCACGGCGATGATCTGGCTGTCGGTGAATCGGGACTTTTTCATGGAACCTCCTCGGGAAAGCGTACGAGAAAATTCCACTTCTGGCGTCAGCTAATTGGCGGGGGGATTACC
>JBBRQI010000018.1:0-55995 GCA_038226665.1 Lysobacterales bacterium
GACCGGACACGCGATCCGCGACCTCACCTCGGGCTTTCGCGCGGTGCGCGCCGACAAGTTCCGCGAATTTCTGCACCTGCTGCCGAACGGATTTTCCTATCCGACCACGATCACGATGGCGTTCTTCCGCAGCGCCTATCCGGTCGCCTACGTGCCCGTGCAGGTCAAGCAACGCATCGGCAAGAGCCATATCCAGCCGGTGCGAGACGGCGTGCGCTTCCTGCTGATCATCTTCAAGATCGCGACCCTGTTTTCGCCTGTCAAGTTGTTCGCGCCGATCGGAGTGGCATTCTTCCTGACCGGATTGGGCTACTACGCCTACACCTTCCTGACCTCGCACCACTTCACCAACATGAGCATGCTGCTGTTCAGCGCCTCGGTAATCGTGTTCCTGATCGGACTCATTTCCGAGCAGATTTGCGTATTGACCTACCAACGCGGTTCGAACGCGCGCGGGCCATGAGCTGTCCATGACGACACGGCCATTGGTGAGCATAGGAATGCCCATCTACAACGAGGAGCGTTTCCTGGACGCCAGCCTCGTTTCGCTACGGAACCAGGACTACCCGAACCTCGAGATCGTGGTCTCGGACAACGCATCGACCGACCGCACCTTGCAAATCTGCCAACGCCACGCGGCCGAGGATGCGCGGATCCGCATCGCGCGCGCGCCTGAAAACCGCGGGGTGAACGCCAACTTTGCGCGTGCGTTGGAAATGGCGCAGGGCGAATATTTCATGTGGGCCGCAGGGCACGACCTTTGGACGCCCAACTTCGTGTCCGAATGCGTCGCGCGGCTGCAGGCCAGCGACGGTGCCTGCATCGCATTCGGTGGCTCGCAGTGGATCGGCGCGGAAAACGAACCGCTGCCGCGCGTATCGGGCTGGACCGACACCCGTGGGCTGACTCCGATCGCACGCCTGTTCACGATTTTCTGGGGCAACATGCATCCGGTCGTGGGACTGATCAGGATCGCGCAGTTGCGGGCCTGCCTGCCGCTGGTCAACGTGACCGGCGGCGACCTCGTGCTGCTCGTCGATCTCGCGCTTCGGGGCGACTTCCTGCATGCGGAACAGGCGACTTGGTTCCGGCGTGAGTTCCGTGTTGAACTGAGCTACGAGGAGAAGCTGAAACGCTACGCATCGGCGACCGTGGGCATCGGCAAGACGCGCTTCCAGAGGATGTTTCCACTGCTGCACCTGCCGGCCGCGTTGATGCGCGTGGTCTGGCGGTCGCAACTTTCGCGCATTGACAAGATCGCGGCGCAGGTCGTGCTGATGGCGTCGTTTCCGCTGCGCCGCCGGGATGGGCGGCGTGCGCGGATGGGATGAGTCCTTGAACCTCGCCACCGCCGGCAACATGACCAAGCGCGCAATGGCTTTGTTGCGCTGGCTGTTCACGCCGGCGGCACTGCTGTTCCTTGTCGTCGCGGGCTGGCGCGCGCGCGCCGTGTTTGCCACGGTGCTTGGGCAAGCCGATACGACGCTGTTGGTGGTCACGATCACGCTTTGGGCATCGATGCACCTGCTGTCCCCGGTATTCAGCTGGGTCGTACTGCGGGAGATCGGCGCGGGCGTCGGCTATAGGACCCTGTTGGCCATCCATGTCGGTCGGTTGCCGGCCCGCTATCTGCCCGGCGGCGTCTGGCACACCGTTTCGCGGGTGATGGACCTGCATCGACTCGGGGTGACCCGATCGCAGCTGTCGGTCATGTTATTGCTGGAGAACATGGTGCCGGTGTCGGTCGCGTCTGTCCTCGGCGGCCTGTGCCTGTGCATAGCAGGCAAGACTAGCTGGCTGGCGCTCGCAGCGTTGTGCGCAGGTCCGTTGCTGTTCGCATGCATCCCCTTGGTAATGCGCCACCGGGCGTTGCTGGCGCCGCGCAAACTCGCCGCGGGCGGCTACCTGAAACTCGCCGCCGTGACCGCGGTATTCTGGATCGCTGCGGCCACAGCTTTCTTCACGTACTGGTCGGCGTTTCCTTACGCGCGCATGAGCGTGCCTGCATTGCAGATCTATGGTGTGTACCTGATAGCCTGGGTCGCTGGCTTCGTGAGCGTCTTCGCGCCACAGGGCATCGGGGTGTTCGAATCAGTGGCCGGCGTATTCCTGCAAGGCGCATTGACGTTCGCCGGCGCGGCGGTATTGGCCGCCGGTTTCCGAGTCGCCATCCTCGCTGCCGACATCCTCGCTTACAGCGCGCTGCTTGCGGTGAAATCCGTTCGTGGGCGATTGCGCGGGCGCGATCCTTGACACGTTCTTTCAGGCTCGGCTCTAATCGACGGACAACTGGCTGGCGAGCATCCGCCGTGGTGCCCGTCGATGCAATGCACGGGCCTGTCGCCGGCCAGAGTCCAATGCGGCCACTCACCAGGGACATGCGGGCATGAAGGCAGTGATCCTTGCGGGTGGACTGGGGACCCGCATCAGCGAGGAAACAGCGCTGCGGCCCAAGCCGATGATCGAGATCGGCGGCAAGCCCGTGTTGTGGCACATCCTCAAGACCTACTCGCACCACGGCATCAACGAATTCATCATTTGCCTCGGATATAAGGGCTACATGGTGAAGGAGTATTTCGCCAACTACTTCCTGCATACGTCCGACGTGACCTTCGACCTCTCCCGCAACGAATTGCAGGTGCATCATCGCCATGCGGAACCATGGCGCGTGACCTTGGTCGATACCGGCGACCACACCCAGACGGGCGGACGCCTGAAACGCGTCGGCGAGTTTCTCGGCGACGGCACGTTCTGCTTCACCTACGGCGACGGACTGTCGAACATCGATATCCGTACCCAGCTGGCATTCCATCGCGAGCGCGGCACCCTGGCCACCGTGTGCGCGGTGCAGCCGCCTGGCCGGTTCGGTGCGCTCGACATCGAAGGAACCCGGATCACCCGTTTCACAGAAAAGCCGCAGGGCGATGGCAGCTGGATCAACGGCGGTTTCTTCGTGCTGGAGCCGGGCGTGCTGAAGTATATCGATGGCGACGAC
Source organism: Lysobacterales bacterium (assembly GCA_038226665.1). Classification (GTDB taxonomy): domain Bacteria; phylum Pseudomonadota; class Gammaproteobacteria; order Xanthomonadales; family Xanthomonadaceae; genus SZAS-103. The sequence continues at coordinate 2,996 of JBBRQI010000018.1, forward strand.
AGCATCTGGGAACGCGAGCCGCTGGAAGGGCTTGCGCGCGATGGCCAACTGTCCGCCTTCACCCACGGCGGTTTCTGGCAGCCGATGGATACCCTGCGCGACAAGACCAGGCTGGAAGAGATGTGGCACAGCGGGAGCGCGCCGTGGAAGGTCTGGGACTGACCCGACTGTTCGCGGGCACGTATACGGGCCGCCGCGTATTGGTCACCGGGCACACCGGTTTCAAGGGTTCCTGGCTGGTCATGTGGCTGCGTGCGATGGGTGCGCAGGTCTCGGGGCTAGCGCTCGATCCCGACACGAGCCCCGCGCATTGGAACCTGCTCGGCTTGGATAACGTAGCCGACCATCGGGTGGACTTGCGCAATCGTGCCGCCGTCAGCGACGTGCTGGAGCGATCCCGGCCCGAAATCATTTTTCACCTCGCCGCGCAGCCGCTAGTGACGGCGAGCTATCGCCAGCCGGTCGAGACCTTCGACACCAACGTAATGGGCTTGGTCAACCTGTTCGAAGCCGTCCGCACCTGCCCTTCGGTGCGCGTTTTGGTCAACGCGACGACCGACAAAGTCTATGCCGAGCACGGCAGCCACTCCGGCTATCGGGAAACCGATCCGCTGGGTGGACACGACCCGTACAGCAATTCCAAGGCTTGCGCCGAGCTGGTGTCAGATTGCTACCGCAAGAGTTTCTTCAAAAGCGACGACGGCCGAGGCGTCGCAGTCCGTGTGGCCACCGCGCGCGCCGGCAACGTGATCGGTGGCGGCGATTGGGCGCAGGATCGGCTCGTGCCTGATCTCGTCCGGGCAGGCGTCGCGGGAGAGCCACTGAAGATTCGTAGTCCCGCCGCGACGCGTCCATGGCAGCATGTATTGGAGCCGCTTTCGGGATATCTCCAGCTCGGACGCATGCTGATCGAGAGCGATGATTTCGCGCAGGCCTGGAATTTCGGGCCCGGCGCCGATGGCGAACTCACGGTCAGCGAGATTGCCTCGCGTCTTGGCAGAGGATGGCCCGCGCTGCACCTCGAACACGATGGCCGATCGCATCCGCACGAAGCGGCCATCCTGCGACTGGATTGCGACAAGGCGAAACGGCGACTTGCGTGGCACCCAACATGGGATATCGACACCGCGCTTGCGCGAACCGGCGCTTGGTATCGCGCGTTCCACGAATGCGGCAAGGTCCTGAGCGCGGACGACCTCATGGCCTATGTCGATGCGGCCCGACGCGCAGGCCTCGCGTGGACCGCATGAAGATCGATCCGACTCCGCTGCGCGGGCTCTACGAAATCCGCACCACGGACACAGCCGACGCGCGCGGCCGCTTCACGCGCCTGTTCTGCGAAACCGAACTTTCGTCGGTTCGCCCCGGTCTGCATTTCACCCAGATCAATCTTTCGGAAACGAAGGGACGCGGCGCGGTGCGCGGTTTGCACTATCAGGTGCCGCCTGCAGCAGAGGCCAAGTTCATTCGATGCCTGCGTGGACGTGTGTTCGATGTCGCGGTTGATCTTCGCGGAGGTTCGCCCACGTTCCTGCAGTGGCATGCGATCGAGCTTGTAGAGCACGACAATCGCGCGTTTTTCATTCCTGAAGGATGCGCACATGGATTCCAGGCGCTGACCGACGAAGTCCAGTTGCTCTACATGCATACGGCGCCATGGACGCCCGCTTGCGAGAAGGGCGTGCTCCACGATGACCCGAGGCTAGCGATCGAGTGGCCGCTGGCGGCGAGCATCCTCTCGAACAGGGATCGCGGATATGCTCCGATCAGCGACGATTTCGCCGGGGTGCGCCTGTGAAATGCCGCTTCTGCAAGACGGACCTTGTCGATGTATTTCTCGACCTGGGCAGCGCACCGCCGTCCAATGCCTTCCTCACCGCCGCCGACTTGGGCGCACCGGAATCCTATTTCCCGTTGCGGTTGTTCACGTGTTCCGAGTGCTTGCTGGTGCAGGTGGATGAAGTGCAGAGGCACGACGCGCTGTTTTCCAGCGACTACGTGTATTTCTCGTCGTATTCGCGCACCTGGCTGGCACATGCCGAGAAATATGTCGAACTCGCCGTTGAACGCCTCGGCCTCGATCAGCGCAGCCTGGTCATGGAAGTCGCATCGAACGACGGCTACTTGCTGCAGTACCTCAAGGCCCGTGATATTCCCTGCGTCGGCGTGGAACCCACGGCCAGCACCGCGGCCGCCGCGCGCGAACGCGGCATCGAAAGCCTCGAGGTTTTTTTCGGCGAGGACTTCGCGCGCGGGTTCGTCGCCAGCCGTCGTCCGGTCGATCTGGTGATCGGCAACAACGTGCTGGCGCATGTTCCGGACATCAACGACTTCGTTGCCGGGCTGGCCGTTGTGCTGGCACCCGATGGCGTCGTCACCGTCGAGTTCCCGCATCTGCTGCAACTGGTTGCGCAGGGGCAATTCGATACGGTGTACCACGAGCATTTCTCGTACTTCTCGCTGCATACCGTGCAGAAGATTTTCGCCGCGCATGGCCTGCGCATCTGGGACGTGGAAGAGCTGTCGACGCATGGCGGTTCGTTACGTTTGTGGGCATGCCGCAACGACACCGCACATCAACAGACGACAGCAGTAGCCGCATTGCTGGCGAAGGAGTCCGCCACCGGCATGCGCGGCATGGACTACTATCGTGGCTTCCAGGCGGTGGCCGACGGGATCAAGAATGGATTCCTGGCCTTCCTGCTCGACTGCAAGCGCACTGAAAAGCAGGTCGTTGGTTACGGTGCGGCCGCGAAGGGCAATACCTTGCTCAACTACGCAGGCGTCAAACCGGATTTGCTCGCCTATGTCGTGGATGCATCGCCGCACAAGCAGGGCCGTTACCTGCCCGGGTCGCGGATCCCGGTGGTTGCGGAAGCGCGCATCCGCGAATCCAAGCCCGACGTCGTGGTGATCCTTCCATGGAATCTTCGCCACGAAATTTCCGAACAGCTTCATTACATCCGCGAATGGGGCGGGACATTCGCGACGACGATCCCGAAGCTGGAAGTCACATGAGCACCGAAGCGAAAAGCCGCATCTACTACACCAAGCCATCGATCACGGCGCTGGAAACCGGCTATGCGGCGGACGCGGCGGCGAACGGTTGGGGCGAGCGCTGCTACGACTACATCCACCGCTTCGAAGCGCTTTTCCGGGAACATCTCGGCGTCAGGCACGCGATCGCGACGTCGAGTTGCACGGGCGCAATGCACATCGGGCTTGCCGCGCTGGGAGTGCAGGCGGGCGACGAAGTCATTCTCGGCGACATCAACTGGATCGCCTCGGTCGCGCCGATCACCTACCTTGGTGCGAAACCCGTGCTGGTGGACGTGCTGCGCGACAGCTGGTGCATCGATCCGGAAAAAGCCGAAGCCGCGATCACGCCGCGGACCAGGGCGATCATCGCGGTGCACCTGTACGGCAACATGTGCGACATGGATGCGCTGCGCGCCATCGGCGCAAGGCATGGCATACCGGTCATCGAGGACGCCGCCGAAGCGCTCGGTTCCAGATGGCATGGCATCAGCGCAGGCGCGATGGGCGCGTTCTCGACGTTTTCATTCCATGGCTCCAAGACGATCACCACCGGCGAAGGCGGCATGTTCGTCACCCAGGACGACGCCCTGTACGAAAAAGCGCTGACGCTCTCCAACCATGGCCGCGCACGCGGCCAGGCCAAGCAGTTCTGGCCGGACATGCTCGGCTACAAGTACAAGATATCCAACCTGCAGGCCGCAATCGGATGCGCGCAAATGGAACGCTCCGATGAACTCATCGCGGCGAAGCGGCGCATCTTCGCGTACTATGCCGAGCGCCTCGGCGATCTTCCGCTGCGGATGAATCCCGAACCGGCGGGCACGCTCAACGGCTACTGGATGCCGACGATTGTCGTGGATGAAGGGGTGGCTTTTGATCGCGAAGCCCTGCTTGCCGCGTTCAAGGCGGACAATATCGACGGACGCGTTTTTTTCTGGCCGCTGTCGTCGCTGCCGATGTTCTCGCCTCGCCATGATCATGTCGTCAGCCGCTACCTGTCGCCGCGCTCCCTGAACCTGCCCAGCTACCACGATATAGCCGCGCAGGACATGGATCGCGTCGTCGCTATCGTTGCCGCGCACATCGGCGGAGCCGGGCGATGAGCTGGAATGGTGCCCTCTCGGACTCGCAGCTCGCGTTGTTCGAGCGCGACGGCCTGCTGGTCATCCCTGGGTTTTACAATCTCGATGCGGACATCGTGCCGATTCAGTCCGGAATCCATGCCGTCATCGGCCAGGTCATGAAGCGTCACGGCATCGCAGACACGCGCGCGCCGTTCGTACCGGAGCGGTTCGATGATGGTTACCAGCCGCTGCTCGCGCGCGATCGCTCGTGGGGCAGCGAAGTCTACGATGCGGTGAAACAGATCCCGGCATTCATTCGCCTGCTTGGCAATCCGGCTCACGAAGCCTTGTTCAAGTTCCTGCGCGCAGGTGCGATTCCAGGCATCGCCGCCGGTGGTTACGGGATCCGCATCGACAACCCGAACGAGGATCGCTTCCGCGCCGCGTGGCATCAGGAATATCCGTCGCAGTTGCGCAGCCGCGATGGGCTGGTTTTTTGGAGTCCGCTGGTGCCAGTCAGCCCTGCGCTCGGACCGGTGCAATTCTGCGCGGGTTCGCATGCGGGAGGGGTGCTGCCGGTGACCGCAAGCAACAACGCGGATTCCGCCTCGGGTGCATATGCGTTGCGCCTGAAGGATGAAGCGCAGCTCTTGGGAAAATACGAACGCATCGCCCCACTCACCTCGCCCGGGGATCTGGTCGTCGTCGATTTCCTTACCGTGCACGCGTCCGGCTTCAACAACAGCGCACGCTCGCGCTGGTCCCTGCAGTTTCGCTATTTCAACTTCGACGACCCCACCGGCCTTGCACACGGCTGGAGGGGCTCGTTCGCAGCTGGCGTGGACTTCCGGACGATCCATCCGGAACTGTGCGCCAGCGACGAGGTCGGGCGATGAGCGAAAAGAACTGCTGCGTTTGCGCGGCCAAGTTGGGCGATGCCCTGTATATGTCGCCTGCCAGAAGGTCGTTGACTTCGCTGTGCCAGACCCATCCGTCGGCGACCATCGTCCATGCATGCGCGGAATGCGGGCACGTGCAGAGCGATCCGATCGCGGACGTCGACGCCTACTACGATGCGGACTACGACATTCTCGTCGCCAGCGAGGAAGAGGACCAAGTCTACGAAATCGTGGACGGCAATCCAGTGTATCGGACCGCACACCAGGTCGCGACCTTACTCGACAAAGTGTCGTTGCCGCCGAATGCAAACCTGCTCGACTACGGTTGCGCCAAGAGCTCGACGATAAAAATGCTCTGTTCGAGCGCGCCACGCTTCACGCCGCACCTGTTCGACGTCAGCGCCCGCTACATTCCGTTCTGGAAAAGCTTCGTCGACGAATCCAACTGGTCGGTGCATGCGGTCAAGCCGGGGTGGGAAGCGCGCTTCGACATCGTGACGTCGTTCTTTTCGATGGAGCACATCCCCCGGCCGGCGGCGTCGATGCGCGAGATCGCCGGCCTGCTCAAGCCGGGCGGCGTCTTCTACGCGATCGTGCCGAACGTGTTCACCAACATCGCCGACTTCATCGTGGTGGATCACTGCAACCACTTCACCGAAACGTCGCTTGCGCGGCTGGTTGGCGACGCCGGGCTCAATATGCGTGCCATCGATGCGCGCGCACATCGCGGCGCGTACGTGGTGGTGGCTACGAAGCCGGCTTCCGGCGAAGCGACGCGGCCGAAGCGCGACGCCGCCGCAATCGGACGCGTGAAAGCCGAGAGCGTGCGCATTGCGGATTTCTGGCGCGGCGCATCGAAGCGCATCCGTGCCTATGAGAGCACGCTGGCGGCTGAGGAACGCGTCGGCGTGTACGGAGCCGGTTTCTACGCTGCCTTCATCGCGGCTAACATGACTGCTCCCGGACGCATCGCCTGTTACCTTGACCAGAATTCATTCCTGCAAGGCAAAACCATGGGCGGAAAGCCCATTCTTCCACCAGGCTCGTTGCCGGAGGACATTCGTACCTTGCTGGTCGGGCTCAATCCGGCGCATGCGCAGAGCATCATCGCGGAGATTCCGACGCTGGCCGCGCGCGAGCTGCACTATTTCTACCTGCAGGAGGCTGCGTGCTGACTGGAGAAACCATCCTCCTGCGCGAATGGCGCGAGTCCGATCTCGCCGCGCTGGCTGCGTTGCGCAACGACATCGGCCTGCAGACGCTGCTGATGAGCCAGCCCAAGCCGAACTCGGTGGAACGGGTGCGCGCGTGGCTCACGGGTCGGTCGGGGCACGACGACCTCGTTTTCTTCGTGATCGCTTCGCGTGCGGACGACGCGGCGCTTGGCTACGTGCAAGTCACCAACATCGACACGTTCCATGGCCATGGCGAACTGGGCATCTGCCTGTCGCCCGATGCGCACGGGAAGGACCTCGCGCGCGATGCCTGCGGGATGCTGGAAGCGTACTTGGTGAAGAATCTCGTCCTGCGCAAGCTGACCTTGAAGGTGCTCGTCGACAACCAGCGTGCGATCGGTTTCTACCGCAAGTTCGGATATCGCGATGTCGGCGCGCTGGAACGCCATCACCGCACCGCCGAGGGTTATCACGACGTGCTGGTCATGGAGCGCCACCTGCCTTCATGAACGTTGTGATTTCGCAACCCATGCTGTTCCCGTGGGTCGGAATGCTCGAGCAGGTCCGGCTCGCCGATGCCTACGTGCATTACAGCGATGTGCAGTTCTCCAAGGGCAGCTTCGTGAACCGCGTGCAGGTCAAGACGGCGCAAGGGATCAAGTGGATGACGGTCCCGGTCGCCATCCGTCTCGGACAGCGCATCGACGAAACCCGGATCGACGCAAGCCGCGACTGGAAGCGGTCGCATCTGTCGATGCTCGCGGACGCCTACGGCACATGCCCCCATTTCGAAGACATGATGACGCTGGTGCGCTCGGTGTACGACACGGAGCATGCGCACATCGGCAGTCTGAGCGAGGCATCGCTGATGGCGGTGTGCGGATATTTCGGGCTCGATCGGGGCCGCACGTTCGTCCACTCGGATGCGCTCGGGGTCGATGGAGCCAGCAGCCGTCGCGTCCTCGACATCGTGCTGGCGGTCGGCGGTTATCGCTACATCACCGGGCATGGCGCAAGGAATTACCTGGACCATAGCCTGTTCGAGGAGGACGGCGTGCGCGTGGAGTACATGGATTACCAGCGATTGCCCTATGCTCAGCAGCATGGGCCATTCACACCTTACGTCAGCGTCCTCGACCTGATCGCCAACTGTGGCTCCGAGGGTGGCAGGCTCATCTGCTCGGGTTCTGTCTACTGGAAGGAGTTCATCGATGGAACCGAATGATCAGTTTCGCGATGAGGTTCGGCAGAACATCGAAGGCTTGGTGCGCGACAAGCAGCTACAGAAGGCATCCAGGGACTGGATACGCGATATCGCGCCACACCGTTACGCGTACAACTTCAGCTGGATGGGACGACCCATCATCCAGCTGCCGCAAGACATGGTTGCCATGCAGGAACTGATCTGGGAGATCAAGCCCGACCTGGTCATCGAAGCCGGTATCGCCCACGGTGGTTCGCTGATCCTGAGCGCTTCCATGCTGGCGCTGCTCGATTACTGCGACGCGGTTGCAACTGGACAGCCACTCGATCCCAAGGCCACCACGCGCCGCGTGCTGGGCATCGACATCGACATCCGCGCGCACAATCGCGCGGCGATAGAGGCGCATCCGCTGGCGCATCGCATTGACATGATCGAGGGTTCGTCGATTGCGCCGGAAACCGTCGCGAAGGTCCGCGCCGCCGCTAAAGGCAGCGAACGCGTGATGGTCATCCTCGATTCTAACCACACCCACGAACACGTCCTAGCCGAACTCGAAGCGTATGCGCCGCTGGTGAGCATGGGCAGCTATTGCGTCGTGTTCGACACCCTTATTGAAGACATGCCGGCAGGATCGTTCCCCGATCGCCCGTGGGATGTTGGCGACAATCCCAAGACGGCGGTATGGGAATACCTTCGCCTGCTCGGCCAGGAAGGACGCACGGCGGCCGATGGGGGAAAGTTGAATCTGGAAATCGACAAAGGCATCGAGTGCAAGCTGCTGATCACGGTCGCTCCCGACGGCTACCTCAAGCGGGTCTGATGCCTGCAAAACTTGCTCAATACTCCAGCAGCGTATCCGAGTGTGAGCAGTCAGTCCTTTTTACTGTCTACCATTGCAGGGACGATTGACTTCGCCCATGCCAGTGCATCGTCATTTCCGATCATCGTGGCAAGCTCGCGCAATCCGCTTCGCGCTTCGTCGGGTTTCCCATCGATTGCGAGCAGCAGAATCAGGTTCTCGCGGTATTTTGGTACCGTCGGCGCAATGCGCACACTTTCGCGCGCCATCGTGACCGCGAGCGCAGGGTCGTGCAGCACATTGACAGCGTAGTTTGCATGGATCGCAAAAACTTCCGGAGCCGGCGGCAAGCTTGCCATCGCGGCGCGATAGGCGGCCTCCATGCGTTCGCGCGGGTAGTTGCAATAGCCGTCGATCGCGCATCGGGTGAGCCCGTACAGTGCCGTGATCGCCTGCGCGTCGGGAGTCCGCTTGCGCAGCTTGGCGTCCAGCGAATCCCACCAAGCCTGATTTTCCGGCACTTTCAGGTGCGCGGCCTGAATCAGCAGCGCCTGCTCGGCCAGCGGCGATGCGTCCGGCAAAGCCGCAGCCTTGGCCAGCACCAGTTGGCTCGCCGGGGTGAATGGCGAGTGCGGATCGTATTGCGACATCAGCAGGTAGTCGCGGCCAAGTTCGTACTGCGTGCGCGGCGAGTTTGGCTGCTTGGCGACCAGGCTTTGGGTCAGCCGCAGCGGCTCTTTCCACTCCTGCACGCGCAAGGCGGTCACGAAGCCGAGCCACGCGATCCACGCCGCCGCCAGCACAGGAACAACGCGACGCATGTCCCGGTGCATTGCCAATGGCTCGCCGGCGGAACACACGGCGAGGATCAAGCCGAAACTCGCGAAGTAATTGCGGTGCTCGAAAACCAGTTCGAGCGGAATAACGGTTGCCGTCATCGCGTGCCCCGCAAGAAACCAGCCCAAGCCCAGGCTGGCCATCGGCATGCGCCGGCGCAGCACTATCGCGGCGATCGCCAGTGCGCACAGGCCGGCAATCGCGAACGCGGTCGTTGGCGGCGACCAAAAACCCTTCGACAATCCGTAGTCGTCGTAATAGAACCCGAGCTTGCCGAGGTTGGGCAGCAGGGTCCAGTCAATGTAGCTCCACAGAACGCGCGGTTCGGTCAACAATCGCTGCGACAGCGTGAACGGGCGGAATAGCCAGCCGTTCGGATCGATGAAGGGCGGTACCAGCACGATTGCAGCAACAATGCCGAGCACCACCAGGCCGACGTGCGTCGCGCGCAGCGCCCGGGCGGTCGTGGCACGTTGCGCACGCCATCGCAACAAAGCCCATTCCGCGAGCATTGCGTACAACGGCAGCAGCAGAGCCGATTCCTTCGCCAGCAAGCCCAGGCCGGATCCGCAGATCAGGCCTCCGGCGATCCAGAGCCATCCAGCCCCGCCATCGAGTTGACGTTCCCTTCCATGCAAGTAGGCCAAGAGGCCGGCAAGCACGAACAGGTTGCACAGGCTTTCCATGCGTTGCACGACATAAAGAACCGGGGTGAGGTTGATCGGTGCGAGCGCCCAGGCTGAGACGACGACCAGCGCGAAGCGATGCCAATGCGCGGATAACGCAGCAGAGTTGTCGTCCCGGCGAGCGTCGCGCAGGCGCAGCAGCACGAGCGCCAACGCGTAAACCAGTGCGGCGTTAAGCAGGTGGATAACGATATTGACGATTTTCATCGGCTCGGGATCGAGCCTGGTGAAGTATTCGTTCAGCGCGAAACTCAACGATGCCAGCGGGCGTTTCAGTTCGCTCGATGGCGACGAGAGCGCTGCTGCTTTCAGTGACGGGACATCGAGCTTGACGATTTGCAAGGCCGGGTTATCGACGATGTTGGCGAAATCGTCGAACAGGAACCCTCCATGCACGCCCGGCCAATAGATCGCAGCCACGATCAGGATGAGCACGATCGGCGCCAGCCAGTGCGGCGTCCGGTTGGGGGTCATCGCGACAGATTGCCGGTAGGGGAGGATGGGGAGGCTGGGCATGATCGCGTCTGGTCGAATCCTGAACCACGGCCAAAACAAAAAAAGGGCCACCTCGCGGTGGCCCTCGATGCTGCATTGGATGCAGCGCTATTGCAAACCGGATTAACGGCAGACGGTCGGCAAGTACTTCGGCGGAATGGTGGTACCCGTCTTGCACTCCCAGGTCGTGCTGCCAGCGCCGCCGGTACCGTTGAACTGCAGCTTGGAGCCGCTGATCTTCGCGTTCGCGGGAACGGAACCGCCCATGAGAACAGTGATGATGCCGCCGCCGGTGCTGCCGGTGACGGTCACGCTGGTCACGTAGTTGCCCTTGATGCTGGCCGCACCAGCCACGCCTGCCGAGCCGTTGTTGCCCGGGAAATAGCCCTTGTTTGCAAAGAACTCGGCGAGCGCGGTCTTGCTGCCTTCGGCGAGGCTGGAGCCTTCCGAAACCTGCGAGCGGATCACGTAATCCTGGTAAGCCGGAATCGCGATCGCGGCGAGGATGGCGATGATCGCGACAACGATCATCAGTTCGATCAGGGTGAAACCTTTCTGGATCTTGTTCATGGTGAGTCCTTTTGGTGGTGAGTTAGCTAACCGTGCGCGCCCCACTGTTCGTTCGCGGATCGCGTCCATGACCGGAACGAACCGGAGTGCGTGCAGAAAGGATTACTGCAAACGCCGTGCCAACCCCATTTCGTGACGCGCGGCACAGTCGTAGCGGGGCAAGGATGATCGGGTTCGATTGCTTAGTCAATCAGCGCTTTCTTGGGTCATAAAGTGACGCGATGCGTCAGTGACATTGGTTTACAGCGGGCGCATCACGGCCTGCACAGCGGAGGCAAGTATTTGGGCTGAACCGTATTGGCTGCGTTGTTGCATCTCCACTGCATCGAGCCGGCGTTCGGGCTTGGGATCAGGAGAACAACGGCACCATTGATGGCGTTGTTGGCCTGCTGCGGGCTTTGGCTGGAGAACGTGACCTTGATCCAGCCGGCTCCGCCAGCAGGGTCGCCGATGTCCACCTGCTTTACATAGTTGCCGTTGATGCTGGCTGCGGCAGGCAGGCTGATCGAAGCCGCCGAATGCGGCATGTAGCCCTTTTCCGTGTAGAACTCGGTGATCTGGGCTTTGGTACCGCCCACCTGGCTTAGCGCCAAGCCTTCGGCCACCTGTGCACGGATCAGGTAATCCTGGTAGGCCGGAATCGCGATCGCGGCGAGGAGGGCGATGACCGCGACGACGATCATCAATTCGATCAGGGTGAAACCATGATGGAGATTGCGCATGGGAATCGTCCGTGTCTGCAGTAGCTATGCAAATCCCATGCCGTCATTGAAAAGTTATGACATCCATCAACAATGTGCCTGAAGGAAACCCCTTACTCGATCGCCAGTTTCTTGAGCTTGTAACGCAGCGCGCGGAAGGTGATGCCGAGTTTGGCGGCGGCTTTGGTCTTGTTGTACCGGCATTCCTCGAGCGCGCGCACGATGGCTTCGCGTTCGAGGGACTCCATGTGTTTTGGCAGCGCGTCGTTCGTGGTCGCCGCACTCGAGTCCTGGTCGGCCGGCATGCGAAATGTCGGGTGTTCGCCGGTAACGCGCAGAATGGGCGGCGCCGCAACGAAAGTGCCGATCGGACGCCCGGCCGAGGCGATCGGCAGGCGCAAGTCGGAGCGCTGGATCGTGTCGCCTTCGCACAGTGCGGTGGCGCGCTCGAGGATGTTCTCCAGTTCGCGTACGTTGCCGGGGAACGGATATTCGCATAAAGCCTTCATCGCGTCGGCGTCGAGTTGCGGCAGTTGTTCGCCGATGTCGGCGGACAGGCGGCGCAGGATGGCGTCCACCAGCAGCGGGATGTCGTTGCCGCGTTCGCGCAGCGGCGGCACGCGCAGTTCGATCACGTTGAGCCGGTAGAACAGGTCGTGGCGGAAGCGATTGTCCTCGACCAGTTGCGCGAGGTCCTTGTGGGTCGCCGACAAGATGCGCACATCGACCGGCACTTCGCCCGGCGCGCCGACCGCACGAACGGATTTTTCCTGGATCACACGCAACAGCTTGACTTGCATGTGCAGTGGCAGCTCGGCGACTTCATCGAGGAAAAGCGTGCCGCCGTTCGCCGCCTGGAACAGGCCATCCTTGTCCGCATGCGCGCCGGTAAAGCTGCCTTTCTTGTGGCCGAAGAATTCGCTTTCCATCAGCTCGGCTGGAATGGCGCCGCAGTTCACCGGCACGAAGGGTCCGGTCGCGCGCGGACCTTGTTCGTGGATCAATCGCGCGACGCGTTCCTTGCCCGCACCGGATTCGCCAGCGATATACACAGGCGCCTGGTTGCGCGCGAGCTTGGCGATGGTCTGTCGCAATTGCAGCATCACCGGTGATTCGCCGGTCAGTGCGGATGGGGAGGGCGCTGCGGCACGACGCTGCTTGTGCAGGTCCAGCGCGTTGTTCACGAGCCGGCGCAGCACCGCCAGGTCGACCGGCTTGGACACGAAGTCGAAAGCGCCGGCCTTGAGCGCATCGACTGCGGCTTCGACATTGCCGTAAGCCGTGATCATCGCGACGGGAGTATCCGGATAACGTCCGACGATATGGGCGATCAGCTCAAGCCCGCTGCCGTCGGGCAGGCGCATGTCGGTGAGGCACAGGTCGTAATTGTGCTCGGCGAGTTGGGCGCGCGCGCTGGCGACATCGGCGGCGGTATCCACGCGCAGACCCATCCGACCCAAGGTGAGCGCCAGCAACTCGCGGATGTCGCGTTCGTCGTCGATCACCAGTGCGCTGCGCGCGTTCGCCATCGTTGCCGCTGCCTCCGCCGATTTGAGTTCGTCGCCCTTGTCGGCACATTAGCCGATGCGCGGCGACCGGGCCAGCCTCAACACTGCGCGAGAGTGGCTCAATTTGAACCATTCGTGGGTGAGGCCACGGTTCGAGATGCCGACCTCAATCTACGCTCCTGATGTTGCATGCTCCCACCAATGATCGATTAAAGCGCGCGAGGGCGATGCAAAGACGGCTTCCGTCATCGGGCAGGGCGAAGCCATTCAGTGCTTGGATGGAAGCGTTGCACCCTTCGCCAACGCTTTACGGAAGAACTCGCGATAGGTATCGATTTGATCCGGTGCCGACAGAGACATTCCCTTGTCGAAGACCTTTTGTGCCTCCTCCGACTTGCCTTGGCGTGCCAGCGACAATGCAAGATCGATGTAGCCATCCGGTCGCATCGGATCGATGGAAATCGCGCCGCGGTAGGCCTCTTCGGCCCCCGCTTCATCGTGTTCGAGTTGGTGCAGGTTCCCGTTCAACAGCAAGTAGGAGATCAACCTGGTATGGGAGACGATCGTATGGTTGAGCGCTACATCTGCTAACCGCAGGGTCTCTGCTGCACGCTTCGCGTCGCCTTCCTGGAGCGCCAGATTCGCAGCATCCATCATGCAGTCCGCGCACGATTGTCCCCTCACCATCAGGATATTGGCCAACTCCGTGGCATGTCCCAGGTCGTGCTTGTTGATGTAGACGTCCAGCAGGTTGTCCATCACGAACACCGAGCCGGGGTTCGACCTCAGGGACCATTCCCAGTTGCGCGTGTCGTCGAACCACAAAGGGATGGTCGTGCGAACGGTCAATGCCGCGAGCAACAGCCACGCAATCGAGACGGCGAATGACAGCCGGGACGCGATCGCCTTGTAGTTTGGCGGAATGTTGATGATTGTGACTACAGCTGGAAGCAATGCACAGGACAAAGCGATCGCAGGCATGGCGTAGCGCTCATGAAAGAGGCTCTCGTCGAAGCCGACCGGGATGATATGCAGCACGGGAAACACGGTCGCAGTCACGCCTACGATCAAAATGCCGACGGGGTTGCGTCGCCACGCGAGCAACGAACCGACGATACCGATGGCGACGGCGGCAAAGTCCGTCATCAACGAAGTCCCGTTGGCGACGAGAAAACGCGAGGTTGAAATGATGTGGTGTGGCGAGAGTCCGGCGAATGGCCACACGATCATTCGCCAATAGCTCATGTAGGTATGGCAAACAACCTGGAACCGTTGCCATGTAAGGAACGGATCGAATTGGGCGGGCGCTACGTCCAATCTCGCCCAGAAGCGAAACGTTAGGTAGGCGATGCCGGCCGCGAACACTCCCAGATAGACCAGCCACTGCCGGCGAAGCTGTGCGCGCAAGCGATCCGCCCAGCTCGATGCATCGGTCAAGGGGCCGGCATCAAGCCAATCGAGCAGCACGAGCACTATCGGGAATGCGAGCGCCGACTCCTTGGAACAGGCCGCAATGAAGAAACAGGCAGCAACTGCCGGCGCGCGTACGCAGGTTCTCCGCAGCGTCAGGTTGAGCAGTAACCCGAGGAGCATGAACAGTGTAAGCAGGAGATCGAACTGGCTCGCAATCCATGCTACAGGTTCGACAAGAACAGGATGCAGTCCATATACGAGCATCGCGCAGCAAATGAGCCGCCTCAAATTCGCGTCGATGACGTGACGGGGGCAAAGGCGCCATGCGAGCATGCCAACCATCGATGTGTTGATCAGATGCAGCGTCAGCGACAGCAAGTGCATCGGGCCAGGATCGATGCCGAACCAGCGTATCTCGGCAACAAACAACGCTACGCCCATCGGCCGGAAATACTTCCAGTCGGTGAATCCGTGCAGGACGATGGTTCGCCAGCCGATGCCCACCGACAGAGAGGCGTTGTCGTGAATGAGGAGCTTGTCGTCCCATACGAACAAGGCTTGGTGCACCGGCCAGTAAATGAATGCGACGAGCAGGACAAGGATGCTCGCGGCCACATACGGGAATCCGCTCTCGGGTTGCGTTTTCGTGGGAGCGGTGGCGGGGTTCATTCGGTTCCCTGGGGGAAGGCCTGGATATGTCGTCCATCGTCGACGAATGTCGGCATAGGATGCAACAGCGATAATGATCGCGGTCGACGCCATCTTCACGCACGCCGCTTGCGAAAGACAATTGCGGGCCTGGGCATTTGCCATCCCGCAAGGCATTCATCGGCGTCGGTCATGGCCGACTGGGTGCTGTCATGGGTTGGGCCAGCACATGTTCGAAATAACCCTGGCGACGCGCGCGTTCGCCCGGCGGGAACAACGCAATGGCCCTGTTCGCGGTCAGCCTTGCCTCGCCCGTTCTGCGCTCGCGGGCGAGCAGTAATGCCAACTCCATGAGCGGCTGGGGATCGTAGGGAGCGGTCTCGATGGCGCGGCGATAGGCCTGTTCGGATTCGACAAAATTGTTCTGCATTTCCAGTAGCTGTCCCACCGCGAGGATGTATCCCGAGTACAACGACTCGCTGCTTGCCATATCCGGAGATTGCTGAAGATGTTTCAGGGCAGCCTCGGTTCGCGGAATATCATTGTTGGAAATCGCAAGGTACGCGGCATTGAGCATGCAGTTCGAGCACTCGGGATGCTCGGCGACGAGCCGATCCGCCAACGCCCGCGCACGCGGATCGCTCCTGTCGATGTAAGTGGACAGGAGCTCATCCTGCGCTGCAACCAATGTGGGCTGTTCCTTCATCACCCACTGCCACAACAGGATGTCGTCCGACCACAACGGAAGCGTGACGGCGATATTCAGGATGGCTGCGAGGAACCAACATGCGATCACGGTCGGGACAGCAATCGCTGCGCCCTTCGGCGCGAAGCGCGCGGACGGGTCGCGAAGCAGGCCGGGCAGCCAGATGCAGGTCATGGCGATCGCAGGCATGGCGTAGCGCGCGTGGTAAATGCTGGGATCGAACGCGACCGGAATGATGTGCAATGCTGGAAACAACGCGACAGTCGCAGCCAGGACGAGAATACCCAGAAGGTTGCGGCGCAGGGCGAGCCAAACCGCTCCGACAAAAATGAGTACGGCAATCGCATCAGTGGCGACCAGTGCGAGGCTGATCGTCGAAAACTGTTTTGTGTCCACCACGTGAACCGGGCTGAATCCGTACATCGGCCAGACGATGATGCGCAGGTAGTGTGCGTACACGAAACAGACCGTCTGGAATCGCTCCAGGATCGAAAGCGATTCCATCGAACCGGGAACAGCCAAGGACCCAAGTCCCCAATACCGCAACGCCAGATAGGCCAACCCCGTGATGAACACCGCGACGTAGGTCGCTTTCTGCCGATGCCAGCAGGCGAGAAGGGTGTCGACGATCGTCGCGCATTTCCCCTGCTTGGTCTGCATCGTCACATCCGCCAGGACAAGCAGGATCGGCATCGACACGGCGAATTCCTTCGAGCATGCGGCGAAGAAGAAACACGCGGCCACCAGCATCGCGCGCAGGCTTGGCCTGACGATCGTCAGGTGCAGGAACAGCCCGAGCAGCATGAACAGCAGCACCACGAGATCGAATTGGCAACTCACCCAGGCGACCGGTTCGATGAGCGCCGGATGCAGACCGAACAACGTCATCGCAACGATCGCCGTGGGTCGCGCAACCTGCGTCTTAGGCGGCGCGCGCACTCGCAAGGCAAGCAAGCCGACCAGCAGGGTATTGGCCAGATGGATGCCGAGGGAAACGACATGCATGCGTTCCGGCACGTCTTGGAAGAACCGTGTCTCGAACGTGAACAGGCCCACCACCAGCGGCCGGAAGTAATTCTGCCATTCGAAGAATCCGTGAAACATGAAGTGCATCCACGCATTGCCGTCGCGTAGCCAAGCCTCCTTGTAGAACCAGATCTTGTCGTCCCAGACGATGCCCGCATGGGTCACCGGCCAATACACCGCCGCGACGATGAGCAATACAACCGATGCCGTCGGAAAGAAGCGGGGCCTGCGTGTGCCGGACTCTGCAACGTTTGAAGCGGTCATCTGTCGATCCTATCCATGGGCTTGGGAACCATTCGAGGCAACTGCAGATGATGAAGCACTTCTTCCGAGCGGTTCGGTGCGGGCAAGCGCGATGCGGAAGCAGCTTCCGCCGGCCGGCAACGGAATATGACTGAGGCTGGCCTGGTTCGCCTCGCACAGCTGGCGTGCAATGTACAGGCCGAGGCCGGTGCCGTGTTCGCTGGTGGTATAGAACGGCTCGAACAACTGCTCGATAACGGAGGGCGGAATGCCCGGGCCGCGGTCGACCACATCCAGGAGAGGTTCGCCTTCCTCGCCATTGTGGACGACCAAGGTCACACGTGCCGGCTCGTCCGGCATGCGTCCGTAGGTCAACGCGTTCTGCACCAGCACGGTCGCGACTTGCTGGAGGTGTTGCGGGTCCATCATCGCGCGCATGGGGCCTTGCGGGGCGCTGACGCGCAGTTCGTCGCGTTCGTCGCGCGGTGCGTGATGGAACTCGACGATGAAACGCTGCGCCCACGCGACCAGTTCCAGCGCTTCCGGGCGCGATCGCTCGCGCCGCGCGAGGCCAAGCACGTTCTGCACTATGCCGTCCATGCGCTGGCATTGCGAATTGATGATCTCGACGAGGCGATGGTCGGTTTCCGGCTCGATCTGCGATTCGCGCAACAGTTGCCCGGCATGGCTGATCGCCGCGAGCGGATTGCGGATTTCATGGGCGATGCTCGCCGCGAGGCGGCCGAGCGTGGTGAGGGTGAGTTCTTCGGCGCGCCGCGACAGCAGCGAAGTGTCGTCGAGGAAAATCAGTGTGAGTTCGTCCGTGCCGCCGAGCGCGGTGAAACGCGGAATCACCGCCGGGGTGTCGGCCGCGAGCGTGAGAGGCGTGGTGTCCGCACGCTGTTGCTGCCTCCAATGCCAGAGCCGGCGCGAGAGTTCGGGTGCGACATCGGCGAGTGCGCGCCGTTCGGGGGATGGGTTTCCAAGCAGATACCACGCCGATTCGTTGAACAACCGGATCGTGTTCTCCGAGTCCACGGCAAGCAGCCCGGTGCGCATGCGGCGGATGATCATTTCGTTGACGCGCGCGAGGTTGTCGACCTCAGCCCCGCGTTGTTCGGCCAGGACTTCGGTTTCACGCAGTTGCCGACCGAGTTGATTGGTCAGCAGCGCGGTTGCAAGGTAACTCACGCCGAACATCACCGCTTCAGGCAGGGCGCGGTTCTCCTGCAGGGCGAGTTGCACGTAGACGTAGTCGCCGAACTGCATCAGTGCTGCGACTGAAGCGATGATCAGGCTCCAGCGCAGGGACAACAGCAGCGCACTGGCGCCGACATTGAACAACAGCAGCAAGGCAATGCCGTTGCTGAATCCGACCAGGTTGTGCAGCAGCACCGCGAACACCGACAGATCCAGCGCGATGCCGGCCCCTACGAGTTCGCGGAAAGCCCAGCGCGGGTTGCGCGCAAACAGGAACAACACGCTGCCAAAGAGCAGGAAGACGATCGACGCGGTATCGCTTAGCGCCGGGTTGCGCACCGTGACCAGAGTCACCGTGAGTGGACTGAACACCACGAAGGCGAGCAGACCGCCCTCAAGCACACGGAACAGCGAAAGGAAGTACAACTCGCGGCGCAATCCCGCTTCGCCCGGCGCCGGTGCACGCAACTCGAAGGACATGCCTGTGATCCGCCATGCTCGCCTAACACGTCGCGAGTATAGGATGCAAAGGCGCGGCGTTTTGCCTTTGCACGGTCGCTTGCCCACAATACGACGGCTGTGGTCTGCGCACGCGTCGCATCGGCGCAATGATCGCTATCGCTTCCAATCCGAAGGTGACGCATGAATTTCCACGAATACCAAGCGAAGGAACTGTTTGCCGAATACGGCATCCCGGTGCCAGCCGGCCGCATTGCGCGCACCCCGGACGAAGCCGCTGCAGCGGCGACCGCGCTGGGCGGCACGCAATGGGTGGTGAAGGCGCAGATCCATGCAGGCGGTCGCGGCAAGGCCGGTGGCGTGAAACTCGTGAAGACGACCGAAGCTGTGAAGGAAGCTGCGGCCGCGATGCTCGGCAAGGGCATGGTCACCTATCAGTCTGCAGGCCGCGCGCTGCCCGTGGACGTGGTGTTGATCAGCGAGTGCAACGACATCCTCAAGGAGCTGTACCTGTCGGTGCTGGTGGATCGCAGCAGCAAGTCGATCAGCTATATCGCATCGGCGGATGGCGGCGTGGAAATCGAAAAGACCGCCGAGGAGAATCCCGACGCGATCCAGTTGCTCGAAGTGAATTTCGTGCAGGGCCTGCAGCCGTATCAGTGCCGCAAGATGGGTTTTGCACTCGGGCTGTCGAACAAGCAGGTCGGCCAGCTCACGAAAATCATGATGGGTCTGTATCGCCTGTTCAACGATTTCGACCTGTCGCTGGTCGAGCTCAATCCGCTCGCAATCGTGAAGTCCGGAGACTTGATGGCGCTCGACGGCAAGGTGAATTCCGACGACAACGCCGAGTTCCGCCAGCCGCGTCTCGCGGCGATGCGCGATGAAGCGCAGGAAGACCATACCGAAGTGCTTGCCGCGAAGTACAACCTCAACTACGTCACCATGGATGGCGACATCGGCTGCATGGTCAACGGCGCCGGCCTCGCGATGGCCACGATGGACGTGATCAAGATCGCGGGTGGCGAACCGGCAAACTTCCTCGACGTCGGCGGCGGCGCGACGAAAGAACGTGTGACCGAGGCATTCAAGTTGATCCTGTCGTCCGACAAGGTGCGCGCGATCTTCGTGAACATCTTCGGCGGCATCGTGCGTTGCGACATGATCGCCGAAGGCATCATCGCGGCGGTCAAGGAAGTCGACGTGAAAGTGCCGGTCGTCGTGCGCCTGGAAGGCACCAATGTCGAAGCCGGCAAGGAACTGCTGAAGAATTCCGGCCTGGCGATCATCGCCGCCGATGACATCAACGATGGCGCTAAGAAAGTGGTCGCGGCCGCGAAAGGAATCTCGAAATGAGCGTATTGGTCAACAGCCATACCAAGGTAATCGTGCAAGGCTTCACCGGCCAGCAAGGCACCTTCCACGCCGAGCAGATGCTCGACTACGGAACGAAAGTTTGCGGCGGCGTCACCCCGGGCAAGGGCGGCCAGGAACAAATCGGCCTGCCGGTGTTCAATACCGTGCAGGATGCGGTGGACGACACCGGCGCCGACGCGAGCGTGATTTACGTGCCGCCGCCGTTCGCGGCCGATGCGATCCTTGAAGCTGCCGACGCCGGCATCCGCGTGATCGTATGCATCACCGAAGGCATTCCGGTACTCGACATGCTGCGCGTGAAGAATGCATTGCGGCAATACGAAGACGTCTGGCTGATCGGTCCGAATTGCCCCGGCATCATCACTCCGGGCGAGTGCAAGATCGGGATCATGCCGGGCCACATCCACAAGCCCGGGAACGTCGGCATCGTCTCGCGCTCGGGCACGCTGACCTACGAGGCCGTGCACCAGACCACTCAGGCAGGACTCGGCCAGAGCACCTGCATCGGCATCGGCGGCGATCCGATCCAGGGCATGAATTTCATCGACTGCCTGAAACTCTTTCAGGACGATCCGCACACCGATGGCATCATCATGGTCGGCGAGATCGGCGGCAGCGCGGAAGAAGAGGCTGCCGAGTTCATTGCCGATTACGTGACCAAGCCGGTGGTCGGCTTCATCGCCGGCGCATCCGCTCCGGTTGGCAAGCGCATGGGCCATGCGGGCGCGATCGCATCGGGCGGCAAGGGCACGGCGGCCGGCAAGTTTGCAGCACTCGAGAAAGCAGGTGTTGTCACTGTGAAATCGCCGGGCGATCTTGGCACCACGCTCGCGGCACGGATGAAGCACGCGAAATAAAGATTGCATCGTGCGCATCGCACTCGCCCAGTTCGATTTCCCGGTTGCTGCGGTCACGGCCAACGCCGAGCGCATCGTCGCGCTGATTGCCCAAGCGCGCGATGCGCATCGCGCCGATGTCGTGTTGTTTCCAGAGCTTGCATTGTCTGGTTATCCACCGGAAGACCTGTTGCTGCGGCCGGATTTCCTCGCTGCCTGTGAAACTGCGCTCGCGCAAATCGCCGCAGCGACAAATGGCATCGTCGCGGTGGTCGGCCATCCGGAATCCGCCGGTGCAGTCGTATTCAACGCTGCAAGTGTGTTGCGCGACGGTTGCATCGAGCGAACCTATCGCAAGTGCGAATTGCCCAACTACGCGGTGTTCGACGAGCGCCGTTATTTCGCGCCGGGCGATGCCCCCTGCGTGTTCGACATCGCCGGCGTCAGCGTCGGCCTGTTGATCTGCGAAGACCTCTGGTTCGCGGAGCCGCTGGCTGCGACCGCCGCGCTCGGCGCGCAAGTCGTGCTTGTGCCGAACGCCTCGCCATTCGAACGCGACAAGGCGGTGCAACGCGATGCATTGCTCGCGCAGCGTGTGAAGGAATCGCAGTCGATGGAATCTGGCGTTGCGATCGCCTACCTCAATGTCGTCGGCGGGCAGGACAGTCTGGTGTTCGATGGAGCTTCGTGCCTTGCCGATGGCGATGGCCGCATCCATCCGGCCGCGGCGGCGTTCGAGGATCATCTGCTGATCGCCGATTTCGATCCGGCGACGCGCCGTTTTGCACGCGTTGAATGGCCGGTGGAAACCGACGAACAACGGGCGTCGCTCGCCTATCGCGCCATCGTGCGCGGCACACGCGATTACCTTCACAAGAACGGTTTCCGGCAGGCGGTGCTCGGACTTTCAGGTGGTGTGGATTCGGCGCTCGTGCTCGCGCTCGCCGTCGATGCGCTCGGCGCCGACAACGTGCTCGCCGTGCGGTTGCCATCCCGCTATACGTCGGATCTCAGCAACGATCTCGCAACCGGGCAAGCGCAGAAACTCGGCGTGCGCATCGAGACGCTGCCGATCGAAGCGCCATTCACCGGTTTTCTCGAAACGCTCGCGCCTCTGTTTTCCGGATTGCCGGTGGATGTCACCGAGGAAAACCTGCAGTCGCGCTGCCGTGGCGCGCTGCTGATGGCGCTATCCAACAAGACCGGCCGCATGCTGCTGACCACCGGCAACAAGAGCGAATACGCGGTCGGCTACGCAACGATTTACGGCGACATGTGCGGCGGTTACGCGCCGATCAAGGATTTGTACAAGACCGAGGTCTATGCATTATGCCGTTGGCGCAATGCGCAAGTCGCCGTGGCACCGCTTGCGACCAGAGGGAGTGCAGAGCCGCTTGCAACAATCGCACATCCATGTGCTTCGACCGATGGCGGGGTCATTCCGGAAGCGGTGATCGAACGCGCGCCGTCGGCGGAATTGCGCGAGAACCAGACCGACCAGGATTCGCTGCCGCCGTACGACATGCTCGACGCGATCCTGTTCCGCGACATCGAACTCGAACAATCGCGCGCGGAAATCATTGGCGCCGGTTTCGATGCGAGAATCGTGGATCGGGTGTTGCGGCTGGTGCGGATCAGCGAGTGGAAGCGCCAACAATCCGCGCCCGGTCCGAAAGTCTCACGTCGTGCATTCGATCGAGAACGCCGCTATCCGATCACGTCGGGACGTTACTGATCCGAAGTACTGCTAGTCGCGGAAAGCCGCCGCATGCACCTGACCTGGAGACGGTTGCAGCCGACGGGCTACTGTCCGGTCGCGAATGGATTCATTTTGCGCAGCACACTGTTTCCGCGTGGCCACTTGCCGGCAAGCCATGGATGGTCGGGGTGGTTCTGCTGCAGCACGCGCTTGGCGTCGTCGGATAATTTGGTGTCGCCCAGGCGCTTGTAAGACTCGGCCATCAACGCGAGCGCGTCGCCGTCGTATTTGCTCTGCGGGAAATTGACGATCACGTACTGGCCGCGGTTTGCGGCGGCGACATAAGCCTTGCGTTGCAGATAGTAGAGGCCGACACCGATCTCGTGCCTGGCCAGTTCCTCGCGCAGGTAGACCATGCGCTGGCGCGCATCGGGCGCGTAACGGCTGTTCGGGAAACGCCGGATCAGGTCGGCGAAATCGTTGAAGCTTTGCCGCGGCGAACCCTGGTCGCGCTGGCTTGTATCGAGTTGCGCAAGGCGTGCAAGGATTTGATTGTCGCGATTGAAGTTGATCAGCGCCTTCAGGTAATACGCGTAATCGACATGCCGGTGGGTGGGATAGGTGCGGATGAAGCGATCGACGGTCGATGACGCATCGTCGAACTGTCCGCCCTTGTACTGCACGTAGGCCAGCTCGAGCTGCGCCTGTTCGGTGTATGGCCCGTACGGGAAGCGCGCGATCAGGCGCTTGTAATCGTTCTGGGCGTGCTGCTCGTTGCCGTGTACGAGCGACGCATGGGCGTCGGCGTAGAGCTGGTCGACGGGTAGTGTCTCGGTCTTGGCATCCTTGTGGCTGAACAGCTTGTGGCCGCGGAAGATGGAGCAACCGCTGCCAACCAGCGTGAAGGCGACGAGCAGGGTGAACAACAGCGATCGTGTCGAGCCGGAATATCGGGTCATCGGTTGCGGTCGGGCGGCAACGCCGCGCAGGGCGGCAAGGACGGCAATGATAGCCCAAACTCGTTATGCCTTCCCCGGCCATCGCGCTTTGCAATGCCGGGACGCCGCCAGTGCAATGCCAGACGATCCGACCACAAGCGACGAAAATGGCCCAGACTGGCGGTCTGGCGCACGCCGAAGCCATGAGACCGATCCGCATGCACGCAACACACGACGACGACGGCCTGAACGACAACGCATCCGGCGACGACACAATCGACCTGACGCAGAAGGCTGAGTCCTTGTGGGCGACGGTACCGCTATCAGCCGCAGGGCGCCGATTCGACCAGGTGCTGGCCGAATTGTTTCCGGATTACTCGCGTTCGCGGCTGTCCGAATGGATCAAGTCCGGCCATGCATTGCTCGATGGTGCGACGCGCCGACCGCGCGACCCGGTGCACGGCGGCGAGATGGTGACACTCGCCCCGTTGCCGGGCATCGAAACCCGCGCGCTCGCCGAGGACATCCCGCTAGTCGTTGCCTTCGAAGACGCCGATGTGCTGGTCATCGACAAGCCCGCCGGACTGGTGGTGCATCCGGGTGCAGGCAACCCGAGCGGCACGCTCGCGAATGCGTTGCTGCACTACGATCCGAAGCTCGTCGAAGTACCGCGCGCCGGCATCGTGCATCGACTAGACAAGGACACCTCTGGGCTGATGGTCGTCGCGCGCAACCTGCGCGCGCATGCCGCGCTGGTCGAACAGTTGTCCGCGCGCGAGGTGCATCGGCAATACGTGGCCGTCGCGATGGGGCCGATGATCGCGGGCGGCACAGTGACCGCGCCCATCGGCCGCCATCCGACCGATCGGGTGCGCATGGCGGTGGTCAAGAACGGTCGCGATGCGATTACTCATTACCGCGTGCGCGAACGTTTCCGCGCGCACACGCTGATCGAGTGTCGCCTGGAGACCGGGCGCACCCATCAGATCCGCGTGCACATGGCGCATGTGAAGCATCCGCTGGTCGGTGATCCGGTCTACAGCCGGCTCGCGAATCCGCGTGGCGCGACTGTCGAACTCAGCGAGATGCTGCGCGGTTTCCGTCGACAGGCTTTGCACGCGGAAAAGCTCGCGTTTGCGCATCCCGCCAATGGCGAAACGATCACCGTCGAAGCTGAAGCTCCGGCCGACATGCAGGCATTGATCGCCGCGCTGCGCGCTGACAGTGCGATGCACAAACTCTAGCCGCACTTTTTCGCATGACTGCATCCGTTAGAGAGCCGTTCCGTTCCAGCGTGCTGATAGCCGAATGGCCCGCGTCGTCAGCAGTGCATGCGCTCACCACGTTGCGTGGTCCGGCCGGCGTGTCGATCGCACCGTTCCACCATTTCAATCTCGGCATGCGTTGCGGGGATGATGCGTCGGCTGTAACGCGCAATCGCGACGCCCTTGTCGAGCACCTGGACTTGCCGTCAGCGCCGCGCTGGCTGCAACAGGTGCATGGCGCGACAGTCGTGTCTTGCGATCACAATGAAGACGATGAGCCCGAAGCCGATGCGGCCGTCACGGCGACACCCGGCCTCGTGCTCGCGATCCTGACCGCCGATTGCCTGCCGGTGTTGTTCGCCAGCGACGAGGGCGGCGTGATTGGCGCTGCGCATGCAGGTTGGCGCGGATTGGCGGCAGGCGTGCTCGAAAGCACTGTCGCCGCAATGCAGGTTGCACCGGAAAAAATCCTTGCGTGGCTTGGACCGGCTGCTGGCCCCCAAGCGTACGAAGTCGGCGACGAAGTGCGTGCGGCGTTCGCCGACATCGATCCACGTGCGGCTTCCGCATTCGTGGCTACGCGGCGAGGACATTGGCTTTGCGACCTGTACGCGCTCGCGCGGCTGCGCTTGGCGAACGTCGGGGTGACGCGCGCAAGCGGTGGAGGACTTTGCACGATCTCCGATTCGCAACGGTTTTTTTCATACCGCCGCGAAGGCCGAACCGGCCGCATGGCGAGTCTGGCCTGGATCGAATGACGGCTCAGAACAGCAGGTGCGTCGAGATGATGTGCTTGTCGTTGGACTTCGGCGGCAGGCCGGCGTTTTAGAACATCCAGTACGGCGGGAACATGAACAGGCGGCGCGCACGCGCGCTGATGCGCAGGCCAAGGTCCGGGAACTCGGTTTCGCCGCCTTCCGCGACGTCGTTGAGCTACCAGAGAAAGACGAAGTAGCGGTTGCTCATGTAGTCGAGCGCGTCGAAATGAGGCTGGAGCTGGTCGTGCGTCTCGACGAAGTAGCACTTGATGAGCAGGTTTTACAGCCGCGTTGGCATGGCGGATGGATGAGGAATTTGCATTCCGGAAAGAGCGGTAGATAACGAGGAGAACCAAACACGCCAGGCATGCCGGACTATTCATCGGAAGGCGGCCGGACTGCCAGGGCAAGGCGGTTGAGGACAAATGAAACCGGCACGCTCGCGGCCAATGCGATGAGCGCGGCCCAGTGCGCATCCACGCCAAGCCAGTTCACCAAACCGTGCAGGACCAACGCGCCCGCAGCGTACTGGACGGCGTATACGAGCGGGTAACGCGCGGCGGTCGCAACCGACAACGACCTGCGAAATACAAAAGTCGAGTTGAGCAGGTACGCCACGACGATGCCGGCCACATAGGCCATCGCATAAGCAGGCTGGTAGCCGATGTACGGCAGGGCCAGCAGATACACGGCGTAGCCGATTCCGGTATTGGCGAGACCGACGACGAGGAATCGCGCGAATTGCGCGGCGATTCCTTCATGAGCGCGCCACGAGGATCCTGCTTGCCGCCCATCCGGCATCAGTCGGACTTCCCGGTCGAACCCGATGCATGCTCTGCGGTCGTTTCGACGAGGTACGCGGGGCGTCGGTAGGCCGCGCTCATCAGCCGGCCGACGTATTCCCCGAGCACGCCCAGGATCAGCAGTTGCACGCCGCAGGCGAACAGAATCACCGTCATCAGAGAGGCGTAGCCTTGGCTAGATATCGAGCCGATCAGCTTTCCGTAAACGATATATAGCATGTACAGGAAACTTCCCGATGCGAGCAGCACGCCCGAGTAAGTTGCCATCCGCAAGGGCAAGTGCGAGAACGTGACGAAATTGTTGATCGCGTGGGCCAGCAGCCTCGGGATCGTGTATGCGCTTGCGCCATGCTGGCGCGCGTCGTGGCGTACCGGAATGGCGGTCACCGACGAGGTCATCCACGACAGGTAGCCGTCGATGTAAGGCCGGTGCAGGCCGAACGAATCCAGGCGTTTCGCCAGCGAACGATGCATCACCCGGTACGAACTGTAATCCTGGTTGAGTTCAGGAAACGCCCGCTTGAGCAAATGCCGCATCAACTCGGAGCTCAGGTTGCGGAACACCGAATGCGTGCGCTCCTCGAACACCGCATAAACCAGCATGTGCTGTTCGTCGGCCGCAGCCAGCAACGTCGGCAGTTCCTCAGGCGGATGCTCGAGATCGTCGTCCATCGTCACGATCCACGTGCCTCGCGCGGCGGCGATGCCGCAGACGGTGGCCGCGTGTTGGCCGAAATTGCGGGTGAGCCGGATGCCGACGACTTCGGGGCAATCGCGCGCGATTCCTTCGATGACCGACCATGCGCCTTTCTGTCCGCGATCGTCCACCAGGATCAACTCATGGGTACGGCCTAGCGCGGCCATCGTGTCGCGCAGGCGTCGCTGCAATTCGGGCAATGCGGCCATCCCGTTATAGACCGGCACGACGACGGACACATCGACGGCGTCAAACGCGGGTTGCATCGGGCTTCCTGTTCGATTCATGCGTGCAATTGGATGGCGGATCGGGTCATTGTAGACCGGGAATCACGCCGTTTGCCGCGCCTGTGCCGGCGCAGCGGACGCGGCCGTCGCGCTTGGGCTACCATCGCGCAGGCTCGCTGGAGGCGCATGCTCACAGTCATGGCGGAATTCGATCGATTTGCCTCCAATTACAAATCCGTGCTCGATCGTTCGATCGCGATGGGAGGGGAGTCGTCGGAATACTTCACCGACTACAAGGCGATCTGGATCGACCGGCTACTGGGAAGCGAGCGGAACGCGAAGATCCTCGATTTCGGTTGCGGCGTTGGCTTGCTTTCGTCCGCGCTTGCGAGGCGGCGGCAGGGCGACACTCTCCACGGCTTCGACGTCTCCGACGAAAGTCTCGCCGAGGTCGAACAGGATTTGCGCGAGCGCGGCGTGTTCACCTCGAATCCCTATGAGTTGCATCGCGACTACGACCTGATCGTGCTGTCGAATGTCATGCACCACCTGCCGGTGGCGATGCGGCAAGCCACGGTCAGCGATCTCGCGTCGCGGCTGGCATGCGGCGGCAAAGTCCTCGTGATCGAACACAACCCGCTCAATCCGCTCACGCGCTGGATCGTCGCGCATTGCGATTTCGACGACGACGCGATCCTGTTGCATCCGGCGGAAGTGAAACGGTACTTCATCGAAGCCGGACTGAAGGCGCCCCGCCGCGATTACATTCTGTTCTTTCCACGCATCCTTTCGCGTTTGCGCGGAATGGAGAGCGTGCTTGCATGGTGCCCTGCGGGGGCGCAATACGCATTGTCGGCGTCGGCACAGGATTGACGCTCGACCTGCATCGGCTTGAAACGGTCGCGGCGAGTCCTCATTCATGGCGGCATCGGCGACTGGTTCCATCTCATATCGCCGCGGCCTTCTTCCGGGAGTCGTTCGCATGCGAATGGATAAATTGACCTCGCGTTTCCAGCAGGCGCTCGCCGACGCGCAATCGCTTGCGGTCGGGCGCGATCACAACGTCGTCGAACCGGCGCATCTGCTCGTCGCGCTGATCGATCAAGCTGATGGAAGCAGCAAGCCATTGCTGGCGCAGGCCGGTGTCAATGTGATGACATTGCGCGCGCGCCTCGGCGAACTGATCGACCGGCTGCCGACGGTGAGCGGGCAGGAAGGCAATGTCAGCGCATCGAACGACTTGTCGCGCCTGCTCAACATCACCGACAAGCTCGCCCAGCAGCGCGGCGATGCGTTCATCGCGACCGAATTGTTCATGCTTGCGGCGCTCGACGACAAGGGCGAAGTGGGCAAGTTGCTGCGCGCGGCGGGCGGCGATCACGGCAAGCTCGAGGCCGCGATCGCGAAACTGCGTGGCGGCGATAACGTCAACGAGGCGACCGCCGAGGAAGCGCGGCAGGCGCTGGAGAAATACTGCATCGACCTGACCGCGCGTGCGGAGTCTGGCAAACTCGATCCGGTGATCGGTCGCGACGAGGAAATCCGCCGCACGATCCAGGTGCTGCAACGGCGCACGAAAAACAATCCGGTGTTGATCGGCGAACCCGGCGTCGGCAAGACCGCGATTGTCGAAGGCCTTGCGCAACGCATCATCAATGGTGAAGTGCCCGAAGGCCTGCGCGGTCGGCGCGTACTGTCGCTCGACATGGGCGCACTGATCGCCGGCGCTAAATTTCGCGGTGAATTCGAGGAACGATTGAAAGGCGTGCTGACCGACCTCGCGAAGCAGGAAGGCAACGTGATCCTGTTCATCGACGAACTGCACACCGTTGTCGGCGCGGGCAAGGCGGAAGGTTCGATGGATGCCGGCAACATGCTCAAGCCCGCACTCGCGCGCGGCGAACTGCATTGCATCGGCGCGACCACGCTCGATGAGTACAGGAAATACATCGAAAAAGATGCTGCGCTTGAGCGCCGCTTTCAGAAGGTCTTTGTCGGCGAACCGAGCGTCGAGGACACCATCGCGATCTTGCGCGGTCTCAAGGAGCGCTACGCTGTGCATCACGGCGTCGAGATCACCGATCCGGCGGTCGTCGCCGCGGCGACGCTGTCGCATCGCTACATCGCCGACCGGCAGTTGCCGGACAAAGCGATCGACCTGATGGATGAGGCCGCTTCGCGCATCCGCATGGAGATCGACTCGAAACCGGAGGTCATGGATCGCATGGAGCGGCGGTTGATCCAGCTGAAGATCCAGCGCGAAGTGCTGAAGAAGGAGAAGGACAGGGAATCGAAGCAACGCCTGAAGGATCTCGAAACCGAGATCGACGCGCTCGAACGCAAGTTCAACGACCTTGAGGAAATCTGGAAAGCCGAGAAGGCAACCTTGCAAGGTGCGACGAAGATCAAGGAACAGATCGAACAGGCGCGCCTCGACCTCGAAGCAGCTCAGCGCCGGCAGGATTACGCGGCGATGAGTGAAATCCAGTACGGGAAACTGCCCGAACTCGACAAGCAACTGAAAGCCGCGCAGGAAGCCGAGACCAAAGGTTTTACGTTGCTGCAGGACAAGGTCACTGCGGAGGAGATCGCGGAAGTTGTCTCGCGCTGGACCGGCATTCCTGTGTCGCGGATGCTCGAAGGCGAGCGCGAGAAACTGCTGAAGATGGAAACGGCGCTGCATGCGCGCGTGGTCGGCCAGGACGAGGCGGTGAAAGCCGTCAGCTATGCGATCCGTCGCTCGCGTGCGGGTTTGTCTGATCCGAATCGACCGAATGGATCGTTCCTTTTTCTCGGCCCGACCGGCGTCGGCAAGACCGAGCTATGCAAGGCGCTGGCGGATTTTCTGTTCGATAGCAACGACGCGATGGTGCGCATCGACATGAGCGAGTTCATGGAAAAGCACTCCGTCGCGCGTCTGATCGGCGCGCCGCCGGGCTACGTCGGCTACGAGGAAGGCGGTTACCTGACCGAAGCCGTGCGGCGGCGTCCGTACAGCGTGATCCTGCTCGACGAGATCGAGAAGGCGCACCCGGACGTGTTCAACATTCTGCTGCAGGTGCTCGACGACGGCCGCCTCACCGACGGCCAGGGCCGCACCGTCGACTTCCGCAACGCGGTGATCGTGATGACCTCGAACCTCGGTTCGCACGTGATCCAGGAGATGGCGAACGACAGCTCGGCCAATGACAATTCGGCGGAGGCCTACACGCAGATGAAGGCCGGCGTGATGGCGGTCGTGCAGGCGCACTTCCGTCCCGAATTCATCAACCGCCTCGACGAGATCGTCGTGTTCCATCCGCTCGACAAGGCGCAGATCCGCGAGATCGCGCGCTTCCAGACGCAGTTCCTCGCGAAGCGGCTCGGCGAGCGCCAGATCGGATTCGCGATCAGCGACGCGGCGCTGATGTTGCTCGGCAATGTGGGCTTCGATCCGGTGTACGGAGCAAGGCCGCTGAAGCGTGCTATCCAGCAGCAACTGGAGAATCCGCTGGCGACGCGGATTTTGTCTGGCGAATTCGTGGCCGGCGATACGGTGAGCGTGGATGCGGAGGGTGGAGTGCTGGTATTTCGCAAGAGATGAAGCAAGTTGGAAAGCTCGCGGTGCGATCTCTAGCTTGCGGGTGTCGCTGATGCCTCGCGTGCCACCACTGCATCTTCCACGCTCCAGTAATCCAGCGCCTCCGGCGGAAGTTGCGGCAGGCTCGCGCGCATCAGCAATTCGCGCACGTCGTCTTTCAATCGCGCAACGCGCAGTGCGATGCCGTTTGCCTGTAACCATGTCGCGAAGTCGGCGAGCGCTTCCAGCGCAGTGCTGTCGAGGTCGGGCGATTCCTCGAGGCTGAGGATCACGCGCCGCACGCCGGAGCGTTCCCGCGCTCTTCGTCCCGCGTGCGCGAAAATGGTTTCCGCGTTGGCGAAGAACAATGGAGCCTCGGGCCGCAGGATGAGGTCGCCTTCGACTTCGGTGGCTTGCGGGTGCGCGGCGACGCTGACGAAATCGTGGCTGCCAGGCAATCGGCCAAGCACGCTGATGTGCGGCGATGCGAGCTGGCGCAGCAGCAGGATCAGGCTGACCGCGATCGCGACCAGCAACCCGTTGAGGATGCCGAACGCGAGCACCGCGATGATCGCGATCAGTGCCAGCGAACGGTCGCGCTTCCATTGCAGATAAGGCCTGAACACCGACAGTCGCCACGATTTGCTCACCGCGTGGATCACGATCGCGGCGAGAAGCGGTTCGGGTACGCGCTCGATCCAGCCCAGCAACAGCAATACCATCAACAGCACGCAGATCGCGGAGATCAGGCCTGCGAGACGCGAACGCGCACCGGCTGCTTCGTTTGCGGACGTGCCCGAGTAACCGGCGCCGACCGGCATGCCATGCAGCAGGCCGGACACCGCATTCGCGATACCGAGCACGACGAGGTCGCGATTGGCATCGACTGCGTCGCCATGCTTGAGCGCAAACGCGCGGATTGCGCCGTACGATTCCGCGTACAGCACCAGCAACAGGGCTGCGGCGAGCTCGACGCTCGGCAACCACTGCTCACGCGTTGGCCACGTCGGCAACGACCAGTCCGGCGCGAGGTTGATTGCGCCAGTCAGCATCACGCCGTGTTGTTCCAACCAGCCCGATGCTGCGATGCCGAACACGATCACCAGAAGATAGCCGGGCAGCCGTCGCACGCGTTCGCTGAGGAACAGCAATAGCAACGCGATGGCGCCGGTCATCATCGTGACCGGCTGCACATTGCTCAGCTGTTCCAATAAATCAACAATCAGCAATGGTACGAAATCGCCATGCAAGGAAGGTACGCCGAAGAGATGCGGCAACTGCTTGAGCGCGATAACGCAGGCCAGTCCGAACGTGAAGCCGCGCAGCACGGGCCGCGCGATCAGGTGCGACAGCCCACCGAGGCGTGCAGCGCCAGCGATCAGGAAACATCCACCGCTGAGCAACACGAGTGTCGCCGCGATGGCTACGCGTGATGCGCCTTCCGTCCCTGCCAATGCGAGCGTGCCTGCGGCAAGTACCGCGGCCGAAGACGATGTCGCCGAGACGATCGCGTAACGGCTGCGACCGAGCAGTCCGTAACAAAGCAAACCGACGATCAACGCGATCACGCCGGCTTGCGGTGGCAGATTCGCGATGCCCGAATACGCCACTGCTTCCGGCAACAACAGGCCAGCGATGGACAGCCCGGCCAGGATGTCGGTGACGCGTGCCGATGACGAAGCCGTATCCCGAATCGGAGTTGGCGACGCCGCGTTCATTCGATCGTTCCACTCCACCCCGGCAGGTACGCCGCCTCGTGGCCATGTGCCAGCAGCAGCGCCTGTTGCAGGAGCTTCGCGCCGATCTTGCCGTTGTCGAGCTTGAGTTGATGCCGATAGAAATCCGCCCACAGGAATTCCGCGTACGGTGTTGCGTCCTTCGCGCAACCTCCAGCGAGGCGAACGCGTGCGGCGAGCGTGCGATATGGATCGTCGACCAGGTCAGCAAGGCTGGCCGGTATCGTCTCGTATCCAGTGCGTTGCCCATGCGCATCGTACGGATGCGCCCAGCGATTGAATTCCATCGTGCGCCAGAACACCGTCGGCTCCAACCAGCAGAAGTTGCTTTGCACCATCACCGGCACGGTGTGCACGCCTTCTTCGAGAAGAGCGAGGCCGAGATGATGGTGGTCGATGATGTAAACCTTGCTTTTCGGGCCGAGCACACCAGGAAACCAATGGGTAGCCAGCAACTCTTTGCGTTTCTTCTTGTGCAGGCTGCGCCATTGCGCGCGTTTGGCGGCGACTTCCGCCATGCCGACACTTACCTGGGTCGGACGCAACTTGGCGGGCGCGATGGACAGCAACGGAAGATGCGCGTGGTTCGTGGACATCGGCAGCTCATCGGGAAGCGAGATGTCGAGCTTAGCGCAAGCCGCAACGCCTGATCTCTGTCCGGTCAGGCCTGTGCCTGGATGCGTGGAATCAATCCACGACCAATGCATGCGCGTGTTCGCGCGTCGCGGCGAAGCGTACATCCGGTGCGCGTTCGATGGCGAGCTGCAGGTTCACTCGCGTCGGCGCGAGATAGACCAGCTGTCCGGCCGCATCGACGCCAAGGTTCGATGCGTTCTTCTCGCGGAACTCCTCGAACTTCTTCGCGTTGTCGCAATGCACCCAGCGTGCGGTGATCACCCCGACCGGTTCGAAGCGCGCATCGACGCCGTACTCGTCCTTCAACCGATACGCGACCACCTCGAACTGCAGCGTGCCGACCGCGCCAAGGATCAAATCGTTCGACATCAGCGGACGGAAGAATTGGGTTGCGCCCTCTTCGGAAAGTTGCGCGAGGCCCTTCTGCAATTGCTTGAGCTTGAGCGGGTCGCGCAAGCGCGCGCGGCGGAACAGTTCGGGCGCGAAGTTGGGGATGCCGGTGTACGACAGTTTTTCGCCGGCGGTGAAGGTGTCGCCGATCGAGATCGTGCCGTGGTTGTGCAATCCGATCACATCACCGGGATAAGCGGTTTTCACGATTTCGCGGTCCGAAGCCATGAAGGTCAGCGCGTTCGCGAGCTTCACTTCCTTTCCGGCACGCACGTGGAAGGCTTTCATCGCGGCGTCGTAACGCCCCGAACACACGCGCAGGAACGCGACGCGGTCGCGGTGCATCGGATCCATATTGGCCTGGATCTTGAACACGAAGCCGGTGAATGCTTTTTCTTCCGGTTCGACTTCACGCGTCGTGGTCGCGCGAGGCAACGGCGATGGCGCATGCTCGACGAAGAAATCCAGCAGCGGCTGCACGCCGAAATTGTTGACCGCCGAGCCGAAGAACACCGGTGTCTGCTGGCCCGCAAGATAGCGGTCGAGCGCGAACGGATGGCTCGCGCCTTCGACGAGTTCGAGCTCTTCGCGCACTTCGCGCAGCATGTCGGCGCCGATGCGCGCTTCGACTCCCGGATCGTCGAGCGATGCGAAGATCGTCGAATCCTGGCGGGTGAAATTGCGGCCCTGTTCGTACAGGTGCACTTCGCCGGTCAGCAGGTGCACGACGCCTTTCAGGCGCGATCCCATGCCGATCGGCCAGGTCACCGGCGCACACTGGATGCCGAGCACGGATTCCACCTCATCCAGCAAATCGATCGGATTCTTGCCTTCGCGATCGAGCTTGTTGATGAAACTCATGATCGGCGTGTCGCGCAGCCGGCACACTTCCATCAGCTTGATCGTGCGTTCCTCGACGCCTTTCGCGCAGTCGATCACCATCAGCGCCGAGTCGACAGCGGTCAGCACGCGATACGTGTCTTCGGAAAAGTCCGCGTGGCCCGGTGTGTCGAGCAGGTTGATGATGCGGCCTTCGTACGGGAACTGCATCACCGAGGACGTGACCGAGATGCCGCGTTCCTTCTCCAGCGCCATCCAGTCGGACGTCGCGTGGCGCGCGGCCTTGCGCGACTTCACGCTACCGGCCATCTGGATCGCGCCGCCGAACAGCAACAGCTTTTCGGTCAGCGTGGTCTTGCCGGCGTCGGGGTGGGAGACGATGGCGAAGGTGCGGCGACGGTGAGTTTCTTCTGAATGGTCGGACATGCGTGTGGTGCGCCTCGGTGCGGGCGCGAATGGCTAGCAGGAATGGCGCGCAGTATAACGCAGGGCGGTTTGCGATCCGCGCGGTTTGCGATCAGCGAAGCAGCCGTCGCTACGCGCGGATGCGGTTCTCTCGCTCTGCCTCGAACACCGGCAGGACGAATGGCGTGGCGAAGTATGTCGCCAGCGGTTGTGGGCGATCGATCGCGTAACCCTGGCAAAAATCCACGCCGAGCTTGGTCAGCACCGCGATCGTTTGTTCGTTTTCGGTGTGCTCGGCGATCGTGCGTTTGTGCAGCACGTGTGCGATCTGGGTGATCGACTTGACGACTGCTGCGGCCAGCGGAGAGGTGTCCATCTCGCGCACGAAACTGCCGTCGATCTTGAAGTAATCGACGTCGAGCGAGCGCAGATAACTGAAGGAGCAGAAACCGGTGCCGAAATCGTCGAGTGCGAAACGGCAACCCAGCCCGCGCAACTGATCGATGAAACGCTGGGCACGACCAAGGTCGCGCACCGCGCTGGTTTCGGTGATCTCGAAGCACAAGCGGTCGGACGGGAAACTGCTGCGACGCAGGCGTTCGGTAATGAAACCGATGAAGGCTTCATCGACGAGGGCTTCCCCGCTGAGGTTGATCGCGCAATTCGAGACGCCCGCGGCATCGCCCGGATGCGTTTCCAGCCAGTCCAGCGCCATGTCGACCACCATCCGGTCAACCGGCACCATCAGCCGAAAGCGTTCGGCGGCCGGCATGAAATGATCGGGCGTGAGCAATGCGCCGGTGTCGCGGTCGTGCATGCGCAACAGCAATTCAAAATGACGGCCGGTGTCGAGGCCGGCATGCAGCGGTGCCATCGTTTGCGCGTACAGGCTGAAGGCTTGCCGTTCCAGCGCGTCGCGGATGCGCACGGCCCAGCGCATTGCGACCGTGCGGTCGAGCACGTCGCCGCGGCTGGCGCCGGCGACGCAGACGCGGTTGCCGCCGAGTTCCTTCGCGGTGAAGCAGGCCGCGTCGGCCTGTGAGAGCAGTGCCGAGAAATCCGCGTCGCCCGACTGGAACGGCACCACGCCGATGCTCGCGGTGGTGGTCAGCATGCGACCTTCCCAGTTGCAGCGATACCCTTCGATCGAACGCACGAGGGTATGCGCGCGCTCGCGCGCTGCGGTCGCAGTGCAGTTGTGGAATTGCAGCGCGAACTCGTCCGCGCCAAGGTGCGCTAACGTGTCGCCAGGTTGCAGGCTTGCATCGAGCAACCCTGCAATGCCGACGATCAGTGCGTCGCCTGCGGCGTGGCTCGCGGTGTCGTTGACCAGCTTGATGTTGTCCAGGTCCAGGTAACACAACGTGAGCGGCGGCATCGCCGGATTCGCCAACGCGATGCGTACGGTTGTTTCGAAGGCTGCGCGGTTGGGTAATCCTGTCAATGAATCAGTGCTCGCGCGACGCAGCAGCTTGCGGGTCGCGACACGGCCCTCGTTGACGACAAGGGCAAGCGTGATCGGCATGACCGACAGCACGATCAGGTAGGACAGCAGCATCATGCAGTCGAGCGTGCGCGCCGGCGGGACGAAACCGGTCAGCCCCAATCCGGTGAAGCTGCCGATCAGCCCGACCGTCAGCAGCACCGCGATTGCCGTGCGCAAGGGCTCGAAACGCAGCGCGCTCCAGACCATCACTGCGAGCGGCAGGCTTGAAAGACCCAACGCATAAGAACCGCCTGCGGCAGCTCCCCATGCCATCAGCAGGAAGCTCGCCACGAGCGCAATATTCCATAACAAGCGCTCTCCCTCCAGGGCTGCCTCTTCGGACGGGTCGAAACCGGGATATTTGGTCTCGCGGTAGGCGAACAGGATCAGTGCTGGCGTGATCGCGGTGACTCCCAGCAGATCGCCCAGCGACAAGCGCAACAAGGCATCGGGCACCGCATCCTTTGCCAGGATGCCGGTGGCAAGCATCCCGACCGTGCCGATCACCGCAGCGATCACCGACATCACGATGCCGGCGACCAACATGCGCATGCCGGAACGGAATTCGGCATATGCCGGCAGCGGTCGGCTGCGCACGACCCATCCGCCAGCGAGCGCCGCAAGTGTGTTCCCGACGATCGAGACCAGTACGAAAGTCGGTGGGGCCTGCATGCGAAGGAAGTCGTCCAGCACCATCGCGACGGGGATGAACAACGCCCAGCGCAGCCCGTAGCGGATCACGACGGCGAGGGACAATCCCGCGGAAGGCCAGAACAATGCGAAGTCGCCGGGCCCCTTGGCGAAATGCACGGCATACGCATTGCCGGCGAGGTACAACCCGACCAGTGCAAGGAAGATCGCCCCCTGCCGATATGTGTCGCGCACGAAACCAGCTTACCCCCGCAATGGATGTACGTCACCCGCTGGTACATGCGAGCCGATCAGTTGCAATCGCCCACTGTCGAGCAACGGTTGCGGGTCTTCCCGCAACTCGCGCAGGATGCCCGCGAGGTCGGTGCGCAGGGTGGGGCGGAATGCGGCCCAGCCGTCATGGCCATGCGCGGCGACCCATTGCATCGCGGCATGCGCAAGCCAGACCACTTGTTCCCAACCCGGCCGCCGCTGCGCATCGCGGAACAGCGGGTATTCGGCGATGCCGATCGAGCAGCTCAGTTGCAGTGGCGCGCCGGTGCCGCCGTCGAATGCGTGCGCACGGATCGCGCGGCGGATGCGTTCGCCGATGTTGCCGATATGCCGGTTGTGCATCGGCCGGAACATCAGCAGGATCTCCGACTCGTCCCAGCGCGCGATGTAGTCGCCGCAGCGCACCAGCGACATCAGCACCTGCGCGAACTGCTGGAGTACACGATCGTCGATCAGGGAACGCTGCGCGGAATGGATCGCGTCGCCGTCGGGCGAATCGAAACGATCGATGCGCACCAGCGCGAACAGCAGCGTCTGCTCGGCCTTGCCGTCGCGCTGCTGTTCGCGGTCGTAGAACGCGAGATCCGCCGGAATCTGGTTGGCGAGGTAGCGACGGTTGCGCAGGCCGGTCAGCGGGTCGGTCTGGCTCGCGTTTTCGAGGCGTTCGTTAGCGATGTGCAACTGCTGCGTGCGTTCGCCGACCTGCTGTTCCAGCGACACGCGCTGGATCGCGTGCATGCGGCGCTGGCGGCGATAACCGGTGTAGACGCCCAGTCCGATCAGCAGCGCGATCAGGCCCTCGAACAAATGGGTTTCGTGGAATCGCGGGCGTATCCCGAACGTGATGCGCGCCGGCACCGGATTCCAGACACCTGCATTGTTCGCTGCCATCACCTCGAACGTGTAATCGCCCGGTGGAAGATTCGTGTAGTCCGCGCGACGGCGGCCGGGATCATCCAGTTCGTGCCACGCGCTGTCGTAACCGATCAGGCGGTATTTGATCTGGACGCTGCGTGGATCCTGGAAGCTCGGCGCGGTGAATTCAAACGCCAGGTCGCGCAGGTTCGCGTCGAACATCGCCGGCATCGTGGCGGCGGTGTATGCGCCGCCCGGATAGTCCACGCGCTCGATCACGACGTTGGGTGCGAGTGGATTCTTGACGATGCCGTGGGTGTCCACCGCGACCACACCGTCGCGCGACGGCAGCCACAGCACATGTCCATCGATGTAGCCTTTGGACATGCCCGCGCCATTGCAGCAGTAGCCCTGCTGCCCCGCATTGCGGTCGCCGCGTTCGTTGAGCACCATCTCGCCGCGCACTTTCCTGATGTCGCCGCGCGCATAACGCGCAAGGTCGTCCAGCGGCACGCGCACGATGCCGCGGATGCCGGTCAGCCACAGGTAGCCGCGATCATCCTCGGCCATGAAGAAGGTCGCATTCGCCGGCATGCCCTGTTCGGGGCCGAGTCGGTTCCAGCGCCTGCCGTCGAACAGGAACAGTTGCTCGGAGAAGGTGCCGACCAGAATCGTGCCCGATGGCAACTGATGGATCGTGGTGACGTCGATGTTGTGCGGCAAACCGGTGTCGCTGCCTACCAGGCCGAGATGTTCGCCACTCAGTTCGAACAATCCGGTCTCGGTACCAACCATGATCCTGCCGTCGCGCAACCATTGGAGCGCGCGCACGCGGATATCGGTCATTCCATCTGCCTGGCCATACACCCGCAGATGCTCGTCGGGTTGGCCTTCATGCTCGAGCCGGAACAGGCCATCGGTGGTCGGGAACCAGAGTGCGCCATCGGGTCCGCGCACGATGCCGTTGATCTGAGAGCGCGCCATCGGCGCGAACACAATTGGCGCATCGATGCTGCCGTCCTGATGCCGCATGACGAGGCCGTGGCGCGTGCCGATCCACAATTTGTCGGCTTCGGCGAGCAGGTTGTAGGCATGCGGATGCGGCAAGTCCGATCCTGGGACGACCGTGCGGAAATGGCCGTGGTCAAGCACGCTCACGCCATCGCTGGTGCCGACCCAGATGGTTCCGTCCTGCCCATGCGACAGCGACCAGACGACCGGATCGCTCAGGCCTTCGCCGACGCTATAGCGGCGCGTCCAGCCGTTCCAGAGGCGGGTCAACCCTTCGATCTGGCTCCCCAACCAGAGATTGCCCTCGCGATCCTCGTACGCACTCGTCACGTTCTTGTAGGTGATCTGTGCGCCGCCGACGATGGATTCAATGAGTCGGCCATCGCGCAGGCGCGCGAGGGCGGAATTGGCGCCGACCCACAGGTTGTGGTCGCGATCCTCGAACAGTGCGCCGATCGGCGAGATTCCCAGCATCGGATCGGCAAACGGGGTCCAGGTGCCGCCATCGAGGAAGAACAGCCCTTGCGATGTTCCCGCCCAGACCCGGCCCTGCGCTTCGACCAGTCGGGTGACACCCGTACCTGCCGCGCTCGGAGGCAGCGGCAATTGGACTGTCTGGCCCGCGTCGATGCGCACGATCACGCCAGTGCTGCCGATCCAGAGCCCATCCTTGCGCAGCAGCAGCGACAAGGCTGGCTTGATCGTGTTGCCGATCGAAATCAACTTACCATCATGCACGCGCATCACCCCATCGGAGGTCGCCGCGATGATCGCGCCCTTGTCGTCCTGCACGAGCGCATACACATCCAGTGCCGGATGCGCCGTCGCATCGGCAGGCGCTAGCGCCGTGAAGCGGCCGCCGGCATACATCGTCAGGCCCTTGTAGGTGCCGATCCACAAATTGCCTGCGTTGTCGAGCAGCAAGGCGCGAATCCAGATGCCCTGCAACTGCGGCTGTTTGTCCGGGGTGTAGGTGGTGAAGTGGACGCCGTCGAAACGCGCGAGGCCGTCCTGGGTGCCGACCCAGATGTAGCCGTCGCGATCCTGCGCGATCGACAGCACGCTGATCTGCGGCAGCCCATCCTGGATAGACCAGCGATTAGCGACGTATTGCGCGAACGGCTTGTCCGCATCGAGCGCGAGTGCCGCCGCGGATACGCAGCAACCCAATGCGAGCGCAAGCACGCACGACCACGCCTGCGACAACTTCGACCGGACACGCTGCAAGCGCATCGACGACTCCCGCTGGGTCCGGTTCCAGCCTAGCACCGGATTCGCGAATCGCGGAATGCGCGTGGGCAAGCAATAAAACGCCTGATGCGCGTGCGCCGGGGCAAGCATTCCGGATTTATTTCATCGCTTCATGCGGATAAAGAGATTGACAGATTTGTTTTGCTCGTGCAGCATCGATCCTGCAATCCCATCGAGACCGGCTGAGGGACAGGCCCTTTGAAGCCGGGGCAACCGCGACGCGCGAGCGTCCAGCGGTGCCAAATCCTGCGGGGACGTTCGCGTCCACCGGAAGATGGGTCGTCTTCGCTTTTTTTCGCGGGGATGACATTTCATTCTGGACACCGCGCGATCTCGCTGGGGCATGGACCACCAGGAGATCCACCATGACCCTCGCAGTGACCGAAGCATCCGACGCCGTTTCCATCGAAACCTGCGTCTCCCGCCGCAACGCCTATATTCCGCAGACCACTGCGCTCGCGACGCGCGGCGAATTCGATCTGGTCATTGCGATGCGCCACGCCGGTAGTCGCAGCGTGCGCGTGCGTTGGCAGCGCCTCGGCAATCCCGACGCGCCGACTGTCGTCGTGCAGGGCGGCATTTCAGCGGATCGCAATGCCGGTGCGGCGACCGACACCGGCCCAGGGTGGTGGCAAGTGCAGATCGGTGCCGACCGCGCGCTTGATCCGGAGCGACTGCAAGTGGTGTCGATCGACTGGCTCGGCGCCGACGGCACGCTTGATGCGCCGATCGACACCGCCGACCAAGCCGATGCAATCTCGGCCACGCTGGATCGGTTGCGTATCGCGCGCATTGCCGCGTTCGTCGGATGTTCCTACGGCGCGCTGGTCGGACTGCAATTCGCTGTGCGGCATCCGGCGCGCTTGCAGAAACTCGTCGCGATTTCCGGCGCGCACCGCCCGCATCCGTACGCGAGCGCGTTGCGTGCCTTGCAGCGCAAGGTCGTCGCGCTCGGACAATTGCAGTGTGCCGACGAACTCGGATTGTCGATCGCGCGGCAACTCGCGATGCTCACCTACCGCACGCCGGAGGAGTTCGCGCAGCGCTTCACCGGCGACACCGTGATCGACGGCGCGCACGCGCGCTGCGCAGCCGAGGACTATCTGGAAGTGTGCGGTGCGCGCTACGCGGAACGCTGGTCGTCGACCGCGTTCCTGCGGCTGTCCGAATCGATCGACCTGCATCGCATCGATCCTGCGCAGATCACCGTGCCGACGACCCTGGTCGCCGTGCATGGCGATCGGCTGGCACCGCCCGAAGACGCATATGCGTTTGCCGAACTGACCGCTGCGCCGATGCGCGTGCGTGTGCTGCGCTCGCTGTACGGACACGACGCGTTCCTCAAGGAGTCCGAGACATTCGACGCGATCCTGCGCGAAGAGCTTGCGGCGTGTCGTGGAGGTGCGGCATGACATCGCAGCGTGCATCGACCATCGCCGTGCGCAGCGGCATCGACAGCGATATAGCGCACGGTGCGGTAGTGCCACCAATCGTGCTGTCGAGCAATTTCAGCTTCGCCGGTTTCAATAACAAACGCGCCTACGACTACACCCGCAGCGGCAATCCGACCCGCGACCTGCTCGCCGAAGCGCTCGCTGAACTCGAAGGCGGCGCGGGCGGGGTGATCACCGCGACCGGCATGGCCGCGGTCACCCTGATACTCGCACTGCTGGAGCCCGGCGACCGCATCGTCGTGCCGCACGATTGCTACGGCGGTTGCTGGCGGTTGTTCGATGCGCTCGCGAAAAAGAACCATTTCACCCTCGTCACCGCCGATCTCACCGATCCGCGCGTGCTCGCCGAAGCGCTGCGCATTCCGCCGAAGCTGGTGTGGATCGAAACGCCGAGCAATCCGCTGCTGCGCATCACCGACATCCGCTTCGTCGCCGAAGCCGCGCACCGCGTCGGCGCGCTCGTCGTCGCCGACAACACCTTCCTGTCGCCGGCATTGCAACGGCCACTCGAACTCGGCGCGGACCTGGTCGTGCATTCGACGACCAAGTACATCAATGGCCACAGCGATGTCGTCGGCGGCGCCGTGATCGCGAAAGACGCGGCGTTGCACCAGGCGCTGACGTGGTGGGCGAATGCGCTCGGCCTGACCGGCAGCCCGTTCGACAGTTTCCTCACCTTGCGTGGACTGCGCACACTCGACGCACGCTTGCGCGTGCACCAGGAAAACGCGGCCGCGCTCGCCGAGTTGCTGGCGCGGCATCCGGCTGCCGCCGCCGTCCACTATCCGGGCCTGATCGCGCATGCGGGCCACGCGCTCGCGACGCGCCAGCAATACGGCTATGGCGCGATGCTGAGCGTCGAACTGGCGGGCGGAATTCCAGCGGTGCGCGCGTTTCTCGATGGGTTGGAGTGCTTCACGCTCGCCGAATCGCTCGGTGGCGTCGAAAGCCTGATCGCGCATCCGGCGACGATGACCCACGCGTCTATGTCCGCGCAGGCGCGCGCAGTAGCCGGCATTTCGGATGGGCTGTTGCGGCTGTCGGTCGGCATCGAACACATCGACGATCTGGGCGCGGACATCGAAGCCGCACTCGAGCGTGTGTTGGCAGTTGTCGAAGGATCCGACGCGAAGACAGCCTGCGAGCAGGTGTCGTGTTGAACGCGGGCGTCGCCGAGCATCTCGCGTTTGCGTCGTCGCCTGTTGCAACGCATGAAGCGGGAACGGGGCATTCGGAAACGGCACGCATCGCATTGCTTGGCGTCGGAACGGTTGGTACGGCATTGCTGGAGCGACTGCATGCGCTTGCGAAATCGCCGTTGACGCGGCGTTTGCATTTGGTGCACGCGGCTAATTCGCGGCATGCGTTGAGCGTCCGCCATGGCCTGGCATCGGGCGATGTCGCGCAACGGTTATTGCACGTCACGCAAGCGAGTGACCTCGATCTGGTTGCAACCACACTCGCTGGGAACGGCAAGCGCATCGTGATCGATGCGACCGCGAGCGATGCCGTCGCCGAGCGCCACTCACAGTGGCTCGGGCAGGGCATCCACGTCGTAACCGCATGCAAGCTCGGGCAGGGCACTTCGTTGGCGCGCTGGCAGGCGATTCGCAACGGTTGTGCACTTGCGAATACGCAGTACGGCGATTCCGCCACGGTCGGCGCGGGCCTGCCGCTGCTGCGTTCGCTGCGCGAACTGCAGGCTGGCGGCGACCGAATCCGCGCGATCGCTGGCGTGTTGTCCGGCTCGCTGGCGTGGCTGTTCAATCGCTACGATGGCATGCGCCCGTTCTCGGCTCTGGTGCGGCAGGCGCGTGACGCCGGCTACACCGAACCCGACCCGCGCGAGGATCTTTCCGGCGAAGACGTGCGCCGCAAGCTGCTGATCCTCGCGCGCGCTTCGGGTTACGCGCTCGAAGTCGATGCTGTCGAGGTCGCATCGCTGGTGCCGCAGGCGTTGGCATCGACCAAGCGAGTCGAACTCGACGAAGTGCTTCCGCTGCTTGACGCGCCGCTACGCGAGCGTTACGCGCAGGCATACAGGAACGGCGAGAAACTGCGTTTCATCGCGCGCCTCGAACGCATCGACGGCGGCAGCGTGCGTGCACGCGTCGGCCTGGAATCATTGCCGCCCGATCATCCGCTCGCCGGCGGCGACGGTACCGACAACCGCGTCGCGATCTGGTCCGACCGCTACCGCGAACAACCGCTGGTGATCCAGGGGCCGGGCGCGGGTGCTGAAGTCACAGCGGCGGCGCTGCTGGATGATGTGCTGCGGATTGCGAATGCATGATTCGATTCGCGTATTCCGCCGCGCCGCATACCGCACGGATTACGATGCGCAGCGCATTCAACGCACGCTGCAACTCGACCAGGGCATCGCCCGCACTTCCGGTTTAGAACGCAGCGTCTTCCGGATCAGCTCCACCATCGGCGCGACTTCGGCTGGCGGCGCATTCGAGCCATCGCGCGCGCAATTCCAGCGCACCTCATTGTGCAGCGCGCCGGATTCGATGCGCAGTCGATAGGTCGGGCAGTGCGCGGGCTTGTCGGATGCATCGGGCCAGTCCGTGGTCAGGTCGCCTTTCACGCGATAGAAGCCGGTCCTGTTCGCCTGCTTGAGAATCGTGCCCATCTCCGGGTTGCCCAGATGCACCTGCGCGTCGGGACTCTGCTTCGAGCACATGTCCTGATGGTAGATGCCGGTGACGGTGGAAAAGCGCGTGATGCCGGTATCGAACTCCACCACGCCGACGACCGGCTTGCGCGAAAAATGCGAACACGCAGCGAGCATCAGGCAAGCTGTTGCAACAGCGATTCTTCGCATGGCGATCAGCACTCGATCACATTCACAGCCAAGCCGCCGCGACTCGTTTCCTTGTACTTGTCCTGCATGTCCCGCCCGGTGTCGCGCATGGTCTTGATGACCTTGTCGAGGCTCACGCGGTGCTTGCCGTCGCCGCGCAGGGCCATGCGGCTGGCATTGATTGCCTTCACCGCGCCCATCGCGTTGCGCTCGATGCACGGGATCT
Organism: Lysobacterales bacterium; assembly: GCA_038226665.1. GTDB lineage: Bacteria > Pseudomonadota > Gammaproteobacteria > Xanthomonadales > Xanthomonadaceae > SZAS-103. The sequence goes on from JBBRQI010000018.1 coordinate 47,847, forward strand.
GCACGAGGCCGCCGATCGGATCGCAGGTGAGGCCGAGGTTGTGTTCCATGCCGATTTCCGCCGCGTTCTCGACCTGTCCGAGCGAGCCGCCAAGTGCGGCCGTCAATCCGCCAGCCGCCATCGAGCACGCAACGCCGACCTCGCCCTGGCAGCCGACTTCCGCACCGGAGATCGAGGCGTTTTCCTTGTAGAGGATGCCGATCGCGCCTGCGGTGAGCAGGAAGTCGAACACTTTTCCCTCGCTCGATGCCGGACAGAAGCGGTCGTAGTAATGCAGCACCGCCGGGATGATGCCGGCCGCGCCATTGGTCGGCGCGGTAACGACGCGGCCGCCCGCGGCGTTTTCCTCGTTGACCGCGAGCGCGTACAGGTTCACCCAGTCGAGCACGGTGAGTGGATCGCGCATTGCCGCTTCGGGGCGTTCGCTGAGGTCGGCGTGCAAGGTCGGCGCGCGACGCACGACGTGCAAGCCGCCGGGCAATGTGCCGGCGTTGCGGGTGCCGCGCGCGACGCAATCCTGCATCGCCAGCCAGATCGCGCGCAGGCCATCGGTGATTTGGGAATCGCTGCGCCAGACGCGTTCGTTCGCGAACATCAGTTCGGCGATCGTCATGTCGTTCTTCGCGCATAGCGCAAGCAACTCGTCCCCCGAGCCGAACGGATACGGCAACACGGTCTTGTCGGCGACGATGCGGTCTTTCGATGCGTCGTCCTGGTTGACCACGAAGCCGCCGCCGACCGAGTAGTACTCGCGCGTCGCGAGTTCGTTGCCGTCCGCATCGAATGCGGCGAAACGCATGCCGTTCGGATGGAAGGGAAGTTTCTGGCGCTTGTTGAACACCAGGTCGGTTTTTTCGTCGAACACGATCGGATGCTTGCCGAGCAGGTGCAATACCTTTTCGCCACGGATGCGCGCGAGCTTCGCCGGGATTTCATCGGGATCGATCTGGTCGGGCCATTCGCCTTCGAGGCCCATCAGCACCGCCTTGTCGGTACCGTGGCCGCGACCGGTCAATGCAAGCGAACCGAACAGTTCGGCGCGCACGCGCACGACGCGATGGAGGATGCCGGCATCGTCGAGCCAGCGGGTGACGAAGCGCGCGGCCGCGCGCATTGGCCCGACCGTGTGCGAGGACGACGGCCCGATGCCGATCTTGAACAAGTCGAAAACGCTGACAGCCATTGTGTAGGTCGCTCTGGAAAGATTGCGCGGCATCCAATCGGACGCGGTGCTCGCGGCTATTCTATGCTTCCGCTCCGGCGTCGACACGCGAGGATTCACGCTGATGCGCTACGTCCTTTACCAGCGCGATGACTGCCCGCTCTGCGATGCCGCGCTGGAAGTGCTCGCGCAGGCGCGGCTGCCGGAGTTCGAGAACGAATGGATCGATGGCGACAGCACGCTCGAGGCGCATTACGGAGCGCGCGTGCCGGTGCTGCGCGACACCGAGCGCGATACCGAGTTGGAATGGCCGTTCGACGCGGCAGCGGTGCGCGCGTTCCTGTTGTAGCGGGTGCCTTATTTCCTGACCGACGTGGCTGGCGTTGCCGCGAGCAGCTTGAGCGATGTGTGCACCTTCACCGCATTGCTGATCTGGCTGGTATCGGCCCATCGGTCGCCGCCGACCTTGAAGTCCAGCCGGTTCACCATCGCATCGCCGACGAGTGCAGGCGTCGCGCCTGCGGCCCACGCGAAGGTCAATGTGATCGGCTTGCTGATGCCGTGCAGGCTCAGCGTGCCATCGGCCGCATAGCGATTCCCGCCGAGGCTGTGGAATTTCGTCGCGGTATACGTCGCGACGGGCGTATGCGCGGTGTCGAAGAAATCAGCGCCGTGCAGCGAATCGTCGCGCTCGGAATTGGCGGTGTCGGCGCTGGCGAGGGTGATCTTCACGTCGAAGCGCGAGGTCGCAAGCTGTGCCGGATCGAAGACGATCGTTGCTTCGAACGTCCTGAAACGGCCGTCGAACGCATCCCCCTGGGAGATGCCGGAAAAGCCCAACGTCGAAGCCTTTGCGTCGGCATGCCATGTTCCCGCATGCGCGGCGAACGGCGCGAACAACGCGAGTGCGATGGCAGCGTGTGCGAATGCAGCGTGGCGCGGGTTCATGGCTGGTCTCCGTTCGGTGGTGGCGGTGGCATGCCCGGAAGCATCCGCCGCAGGGTTTCATCGCGATCGAAATAATGATGCTTGAGCGCGGCTGCGACATGCAGTCCGACCAACCCTGCAAGGATCCAGAAGCCGGTTTCGTGCACTCCGCGCGCCCAGTGCTTCACCGCCGGATCGGCTCCCCACAATGCGGGAATCCTGATGAGACCGAACCAGCGTAGCGGGAAATTGGACGCGGAGTTGAACAGCCAGCCCGACAATGGCATCACGAACATCATCACGTACAAGGCGCAGTGCACCGCCGATGCCGTCCAGCGCTGCCATGCAGGCCCGGGCATTTCCGGCGGATGACGCGTCGCGAGTCGCCACACCAGGCGCAGGCCGACCAGCATCAGCACGGTGATGCCGAACGATTTGTGCAAGAGGTAGATATTGATCTTGTCCGGCGACGGTTGCATGCCGGTCATCCACAAGCCGACGACGCCGAGGCCGACGATCAGCAGCGCGATCAGCCAGTGCAGTAGTTGCGCGAAAGGGTTCCAGCGGACGGGTGCGGCATTCGTCATCGATGAAGTTCCTCGTTGGCGCGATGCGGTGGATGCGGCTGGAACGCGACGCTTCGATTGTAGACTGGGCCGCGTCGATACACGCGGCACGGGTGTTCTCGATGATGGAGTTCCCACATCCCTGCAGGTCAGGCTTGCGGTCGCAGCGCTGCGTTGCGAGGATGGTCGCGGGGAGAGTCCATGCGTGCACTGATCGCCTGCTGCCTGTTCTGGCTGCTGGCCGCCGCCCATGCGGCGTTGCCGGAGACGCCGCTGTTCCGCAGTTTCGGCGTTGCCGACGGCTTGCCGTCGAGTGCAGTGAACGCGATCGCGCAGGATTCGCGCGGCTACCTGTGGCTGGCGACCGATGACGGGCTCGCGCGCTACGACGGTGCGGGTTTTCGCGTCTGGCAACACGATCCGGCCGATCCGCGATCGTTGCCCGGGAATCTCGTGCAGGCGCTGCATGTGGATGCGCGGGATCGCGTCTGGATCGCGATGGAGGATCACGGCTTCGCGATGTTGCAAGCCGACGGCATGCACTTCCGCACCTACACGCACGCCAACACGCCGGCGATGGGCGAGGACGATGTGTTCGCGTTTGCATCGACGCGCGATGGAGCCTTGTGGTTCGGCACGTTCGGCGGCGGCCTGTACCGCATGGACGCGCAGGGCACGCTGAAGAATTTCCAGCACGACGACAAGAATCCGCGCAGCCTTCCCGATGCCAACGTGCTGTCGCTGGTTGTCGATGCGCATGGCGATCTGTGGGTCGCCACGACCGCCGGCGCAGCGCGCTGGACGGGCCACGATTTCGAGCGCATCGACGCGCCGGGGCTTGCGGATGCAATGGTCTACGGGATGACTGTCGATCCGGACGGGCGGCTGTGGTTCGCCGCGAAAACCGGGCTTTTCGTACGCGATGCGGGGCGCGGATTACGCGCATTGCACTGGAATCCGGACGCCGCCGAACCGCGCGTCACCGGCATCCTGCCTGATCGCGATGGCGGTTACTGGTTGAGCACGCCGATGCTGTTGCGCCGGCGAAACGCTGCGCCCACCGATGGCGGTGTCGATGCGTTGGCGCGACCGATCCCGGTGCCTGGAACCGAACGCGTGCGCGACATGCTGCAGGATCGCGAAGGCAGCGTGTGGTTCGCGACCAAGGGCGGCGGTCTCGCGCAACTGGTGCCGCAGGCATTGCAGTTCGCAGGCTTCCGGCATGATCCGCACGACCCCGCATCGCTCAGTGCGAGCGGGCCGGAAGCGATCGCGCGCGCCGATGATGGCAGGCTTTGGGTGGCCGGCGGCCGCAGCGCGATCGATCTGCTCGATCCTGCAAGCGGCGCGATCGAACATTGGGTGCCGCCCGAACTCGAGCACAAATGGTTGTGGGCGCTGAACCACGCCCATGGGGGTTCGCTGTGGGTCGGCTACAACACCGGCATCGCGCGTATCGATCCGCGCACGCGCAAGGTGCAGGTGTGGGATCAGGACAGCGCGCACGATGCGCCACTGTCGGGACCGAACGACCTGATCGCGCAGACGCCCGACGGCCGCGTGTGGTTCTCGAGCCTAGGCGCAGGCATCCAGGCGCGCGATCGCGACGGCCACGTGCTGTTCGCGATCAAGCCCGACGATGCGCTCGGCCTGACCGCGCCGGATACCGAGCAACTCGGCGTCTCGCCGCAGGGTGCGTTGTGGCTGGCCGGCGCGCAGGGATTGCTGGCGTGGAACGATGTCGCGCATCGCTTCGCGCCGGTGCCGGGTGCGCCGGACGATCGCGTGTACGGTTTCGCGTTCGCCAACACGCACACAGTGTGGCTGAATCGTTTCGGCGTGCTCGAGCGTTATGGTTGGGATGGCCACGCACTGCAATTGCAATTGCATGCCGATCAACACCAGGGATTGCCGGCGGTCGAGTCCGGCGGCGTGATCGCCGATGCACGCGGCGATGCGTGGTTGACCACGACACGCGGTTTGCTGCGCTTCGATGCGCAGCGCGGCCGCGTGCGCGTGTATGGCGTGCGCGACGGCTTGCCGAACCAGGAATTCGGCCGGCATCCGCCGTTGCTGATGGCCAACGGCGTGGCCGCGGCCGGCACCGTGGATGGCTTGGTGCTGTTCGAACCGGCGAAAATCGCCCTCAATGATGCTGTGCCACCGCTGATGATCGATGCGGTTGGCCTACGCCGCGGCGAAGGCCGTGAAGTAGCGCTCGACCCGCATGCACCGATCGAACTTGGCCCCGACGATCGCGACCTGCGCGTATCCGCGCGCCTGCTCTCGTACCTCGATCCAAAGGCGCATCGTTATCGTTCGTGGTTGCGCGGATTCGATCCGGGGTGGATCGAACAGGGTGCCGCTGGCGAGCGCGTGTTTTCGCGACTCGATGCCGGTCACTACACATTGCGCATCCAGGCGACGAATGCCGACGGCGTGTGGTCGGCACCGCAAGAGCTCGCGATCAAGGTGCGCCCGCCGTGGTGGAAAACCGGCATCGCGTACATCGCCTATGTCGTGCTTGCACTACTCGTATTCGCGCTGCTCGCATGGCTGTACCGGCGCAGGCTCAAGCAGCGCCACGCATTCGCGTTGTCCGAACAGCGCAGTGCGCTTGCCGAGCAGAACTCGGAAGCAAAGACGCGTTTCCTCGCAACGATGGGCCACGAAATCCGTACGCCCATGACGGGCGTGCTTGGAATGGCGGAACTGCTGCTCGGCACCGAACTCGCGCCGCCGCAGCGTCACCAGGCCGAATCGATCCAGCGTGCCGGCCAGCACCTGCTGCGACTGGTTAACGACTCGCTCGACCTCGCGCGCATCGAAGCCGGCAAGCTCGCGCTTGACGATGCGCCGTTCGATCCGCGCGTGCTGTTGCGCGAAGTGGATGCGTTGCTGCGCCCGCTCGCCCAGGTGAAAGGACTCCTGTTCGAGACAAACGTCGCCGACGATGCTCCGCGCGGATTGCGCGGCGATGCGGCGCGCGTGCGCCAGATTCTTTTGAACCTCGGCAACAACGCGATCAAGTTCACCGAGCGCGGCAGCGTGCGTGTCCTGATCGCGCGCAGCGTGCTTGAACAGGACCGCCAACGCGATGCCTGCGGCTTGCATGTGACTGTTGCCGATACCGGGCCTGGGCTCAACGCGGAACAACGCACGCGTTTGTTCCAGCGTTTCGAACAAGCCGATGGCGCGCGCACCGCAGCGCGTTATGGCGGCAGCGGATTGGGACTCGCTATATGCCAGGAACTTGCCGCCGCGATGGGCGGGCAGATCGTAGTCGACAGCACGCCCGGCGTCGGCACACGCTTCGATGTGCTGCTGCCGCTCGCCGCGTCCGCGCCACCGCAAACCGTCGTCGCAACGTCGCGTACGGTGCAGCGCGCGTTGCGATTGCTGCTGGTCGAGGACGATCCGACCGTCGCCGAAGTCCTGGCCGGCCTGTTGCAGGCGCAGGGACACGAGGTAGTGCATGCGATGCATGGGCTGGCAGCATTATCGGAACTCGAGAACGCGCCCTTCGATGCCGCGCTGCTCGACCTCGACCTGCCCGGCGTCAACGGCCTCGACCTCGCACGCCTGATCCGCGCCCGTGCGATCGCGCTGCCGCTGCTAGCAGTGACCGCGCGCGCGGATGCGAACGCGGAACCGGATGCGCGTGCGTCGGGGATGGATGGATTCCTGCGCAAGCCGGTGACGGGAGAAATGCTGGCGGATGCGTTGGTGGCGTTATTGAAGGCGAAGCCTTAGTTGTAGCTGTAGACACCGACCGGACATGATGTCCGCGCACGACCCAGGCTGTGTGAAAACCCTTTGACTCGATAAACTATTTCCATCGCGCCGACGAGTGTTGCCGATGGGACGTTTTGTTGAAGGCGAAGACCGCTCGCAGAGCACCTTGCTTCCCGAGCGTCTCGACGATTACGTGACCGAAGACAACCCTGTTCGGGTCGTGGACGTCTTCGTCGACCATCTCGATCTAGCGACGCTGGGCTTTGATCGAGTGCAAGCCCAAGCCACGGGTCGTCCGGGCTATCACCCAGCCACGCTGCTGAAGATTTATATCTACGGCTACCTCAATCGCGTGCAATCGAGTCGGCGTCTTGAACGCGAGGCGCAGCGGAATATCGAGTTGATGTGGCTGACCGGACGACTCGCACCGGACTTCAAGACGATCGCCGATTTTCGCAAGGACAATGGATCGGCAATTCGCCGGGTCTGCCGTGAGTTCGTGATGTTGTGTCGTCGACTGGATCTGTTCTCGCAGGCCTTGGTGGCCATCGACGGCAGCAAGTTCAAGGCGGTCAACAACCGCGACCGGAACTACACACGCGCCAAGGTGCAGCGGCGGATCGAGCAGATCGAAGAGAGCGTGGCCCGGTATCTGTCGGAGCTGGACAGCGCAGATCGCCAGGGTGCGGCACCTGTCGCCGAAGCCCGCACGACGCGGCTTCGCGAAAAGATCGAGACGCTGCATTCGGAAATGCAGCGGATGCAAACGCTGGCCAACGAAGTGGCAGCCGCACCCGACCAGCAGATTTCGCTGACCGATCCGGATGCGCGATCCATGGCCACCAGTGGCAAAGGGACGGGCATCGTTGGCTACAACGTGCAGACGGCCGTGGATGCACAGCACCACCTGATCGTCGATCACCACGTCACCAACGTCGGCAACGACCGCAGCCAACTGGCCACCATGGCGACGCGTGCGCGTACCACCATGCAGGTTGAACACCTTGAAGTGGTCGCTGATCGTGGTTACTTCAGCGGCGAGGAAATCGTGGCGTGCGAACAGGCCGGCATCACGGCTTACGTGCCGCGACCACAGACCTCCAACAGCCAAGCCAAGGGTCTGTTCGGCAAGCGGGACTTCAACTATGTGTCCGAAACCAACACCTATCGCTGCCCGGCAGGACAGTCACTGATCTGGCGCTTCACCACGGTCGAAAAGGGACTGACGTTGCATTGCTACTGGAGTTCAGCCTGCAAGGGCTGTCCGCTCAAGGCGCAGTGCACTTCGTCACCCCAACGACGCGTCAAACGCTGGGAGCATGAAGCCGTGATCGATGCGATGCAGCAGCGTCTGGATCATGATCCAGACAAGATGCGTATCCGCCGGCAGACGGTCGAGCATCCCTTCGGCACTCTCAAGGCGTGGATGGGATCCACGCACTTCCTGATGCGCACGCTGAAGCATGTCAGCACTGAGATGAGCCTGCATGTGCTCGCCTACAACCTCAAACGTGTGATGCGCATCCTGGGAATCGCGCCACTGATGCAGGCGATGTGCGCGTAAGCCAGCGCTCGCCGAAAAACAGGTCAACCCACGAGCCTGTAGAGACCTTCGGTATCGATTAGTGCCGTTTTGAATTTCCAACAGTTCGGTTTTCACCAAATGAAACAGGTCGATTGCAGGTGGCCTGCAAAGCGCTCAGCGCTGCTTTGGCGTCATCGTTTACAGCGCAAATGCGTTTTCACACAGCCTGGACCC
>JBBRQI010000019.1:0-55683 GCA_038226665.1 Lysobacterales bacterium
GCGAGTGGTTTCGCCTGACACTGGCGAGTCTCGGGGATGGCGTGATCGCCACCGACTCCGCTGGCAGGGTAACGTTTCTCAACGCGGTGGCGCAGTCCCTGACCGGCTGGTCGGAGGAAAACGCGAGAGGCATGCCGATGGAAACGGTGTTCGCGATCGTCGATGAAGAAACGCACCAGACGGTCGAAAACCCCGCCCTGCGTGCGCTCAAGGAGGGCCGGATCTGGAGCCCGACAAATCACTCTGTTCTCACCTCTAAAACCGGCAAGGCCTGCAGCATTGACAACCGTGCCGCCCCGATACGAAACGAAGAAGGAAAAATCACCGGGTCCGTGCTGGTGTTCAGGAACATCACTGATCGGAAGGTGGCGGAGAATCGTCTGCGCACGAGCGAGGCAGAGTTCCGCTCGATTTTCGAGCAGTCCCCCGTGGGCAAGGCGCAGATATCCGCGGACACGCTGCGATTTGAGCGCGTGAACACAAAGTTCTGCGAACTGACCGGCTACTCCGCAGAGGAGCTGGCCGAGATGACGCCGACGGTCCTGACCGTAGCGGAGGATCGCGATGCCGATGCCAAGGCAATCGCATTGATGATGTGTGAGGAGAGTGCATTTTACGAAGCTGAAAAGCGCTATGTGCGGAAGGATGGGAAAATCATCTGGGTTCACGTGAATGCGAGGCTGCTGCGCGACAGTGGCGGCCACCCCAACCGGACGATGGCGGTCATTCAGGACATCACTGACCGCAAGGAAGTCGAACAAGCACTGCGCGACAGTGAGCAACGGATGCGGCTTGCCACGGAAGCGACCGCCGTTGGGCTTTGGGAATGGAACATTCGCGCAAACAAGATCCACTGGGACTCGCAGTTGTTCCGCATCTACGGCATCACGCCAACATCGGATGGCTTCGTCGCTTACAGTGACTGGAGCGGAGCCTTGCTGGCGGAAGATTTGCCGGAAAACGAGCGCATCTTGCAAGACACCGTGCGTGTCGGCGGTAGCAGCCGCCGTGAATTCCGCATCCTGCGGCGTGACGACGGAGAACAACGCGTCATCGAAGCTGTGGAAACCGTTCGCACGAATGCTCAGGGGCAGGCCGAGTGGGTGGTGGGGACGAATCTGGATGTGACCGAGCGAAAGCGTGCCGAGGCTGCCCTGCGCGAAAGCGATCAACGCTACCGCGCGGCGACGGCGGCCGTGAGCGATCTGATGTGGACGAACAACGCCGACGGGTTGATGGAAGGCGAACAGCGCGCATGGGAGGAATTTACCGGACAACCCCGAGATCAATACGAGGGATACGGGTGGTCGAACGCGGTGCATCCGGAAGATGCGCCACGGACGATCGAGGCGTGGAATCGGGCGGTAGCCGAGAGGCGCACGTTCGTCTTCGAACACCGCCTCCGCCGCCGCGACGGCGAATGGCGGATTTGTTCGATCCGCGCGGTTCCGGTTTTGACTGCCGACGGAATGGTCCGCGAATGGGTGGGCGTCCACACGGACATCACGGAGCGAAAGCACGACGAAGAAAAGTTGCGCCAACTGGCCACCGAATTGTCCGAGGCCCACCGCCGCAAAGATGAGTTCCTGGCCACATTGGCCCACGAACTCCGCAACCCGCTTGCTCCGCTTCGTAGTGGCCTGCAACTGTTGAAGCTTGCGGGGCCGGAGGCCGTCGCTAAGGCTCGCCCCATGATGGAACGCCAGGTAACCCAGATGGTGCGGCTGGTCGATGATTTGATGGACGTTAGCCGTATCAGTCAGGGCAAGCTCGATCTGCGCAAAGAGCGGGTGCAATTGGCGGACGTGCTGCACAGTGCCTTGGAAACCAGCCGCCCGCTGATCGAGCAGATGGGTCACCACCTCACGGTTAGGCTTCCGAACAAGCCGCTCATTGTTGACGCCGACATGATTCGTCTGGCCCAAGTGTTCCTGAACTTGTTGAACAATGCCGCCAAGTACGGCGAGCGGGGCGGTCATATCGAAGTGAACGTCGAGAGTCAGAGGGGCGACGCGACGGTGACGGTGAAAGACACCGGCATTGGTATAGCGGCCGACCAGTTGCCCCGCATCTTCGAGATGTTCACGCAGGTGGGTCAGTCGTTGGACAGGTCTCAGGGCGGGTTGGGGATCGGGCTGACTCTCGTGCAGCAGCTGGTCGAGATGCACGGCGGCAGTGTCGAAGCGAAGAGTGACGGGCCGGGCAAAGGCAGCGAGTTCACCGTGCGTTTGCCGCTGGTGTCCGAAGCATCGCCGCCCAAAGAGTCGGGCGACAAAGCAGAACAACCCGGTAGGTCGTCGCAACGCATCCTTGTTGTGGATGACAATCGGGATGGGGCAGATAGCTTGTCGCAAGTGTTGAAAATCTTGGGTCATGACACTCGGACGGCTTACGACGGGCAAGACGGGGTGGAGGCGGCCGGGGAGTTCCGGCCCGACGTGGTTCTGCTCGACATCGGCCTGCCGAAGTTGAACGGATACGACGCGTGCCGCACTATCCGTGAGCAGTCGTGGGGCAAGGGTATCGTCCTGATCGCTGTGACCGGGTGGGGGCAGGACGACGACCGCCGCCGCTCCCGCGAAGCCGGCTTCGATCACCACATGGTCAAGCCCGTGGACCCAAAAGCTCTGCTGGAAATACTCGACGGGTTGCAAGTCCAAAGGAAGTGACAGTGCGTTGTAAGTGCCGCGACAAGCACGTCCAACGAAGCAGGGATCGACGTGGGGCCGACGAAAACAAGAAAAAAAGTGTCCGAGCGTCTCCCGTGGCGGAACATGCTCGTGGTTCCATCCATGCAATCCGGCTCCCTCTGCAGCGATGGTTCGTGCCAAACCAATGTTCAATATCGTCAATGCAGCACAATGGGTGATCATTTGTCTCGCATGTAGTGTGTTGGTTAAGCGCGCCAACGAAAAACAGTCGATTCCAACTGCAACAGGCCAGGCGTTAGTCGCGACTCTTTTACAAACGGCAAACATGGGGGCAAAAGGAGAAGGGCACACAAAAGAAAAGAGCCTGCGATTTCTCGCAATCCCCTGATTTGGTCCCGGGAACGGAATCGAACCGCCGGCCTTGACAATCATTCTCCAACGCCGGATCAAGCCGCCACAGGTGAAGCTGCGGACTTGCGACAGGCGGAGTGAATCTTCTGATAACGGAAACAGACCGGCCCTTTCCGGACCTGCGCAGATATGAGTATGATTCGAATGAATCAGCTGCGGGCTTGGCCTGACCGATCGCATGCAAACTCCATTCCGAACGATAGTCCTAGGCTTGCTGCTTGCGTTGAGTGCGATGGCTGTTCGCGCCCAGCCTAAGGCTGCGGAAGCGACCCTGCCGATTCATCCGGCAGCGACGCAGCAATCGACCCCGATCGATTTGGCGCTGCAGTCGGCCTCGGCGGAAGTGAAGCGCGTTGCGCGCTGGGTCATCGATTCGGGCGACAACGGCGGCCTGCCTTTCCTGCTGGTCGACAAGGTCAACGCCCAGGTTTTCGCTTTCAATCCTGCCGGGCAGCTTCAAGGCACGGCACCTGCACTGCTCGGCATGGCGCGCGGCGATCGTTTGCTCGCGCCAAATACCGCGACGATGTCGCAGATGCCACCGCAAGTGCGTATTACGCCTGCGGGCCGCTTCGTGTCGACACTTGCCATCGACTCGCATGGCAAGGAACTCCTCGTTCTCAACTACGCTGCATCGATCTCGCTGCATCCGGTGGTCAAGGGAACGCCGGCAGAACATCGCGCCGAGCGTCTTGCGAGCCCCACGCCGCAAGACAATCGCATTTCTTTCGGCTGCATCAACGTTCCGCCGGCGTTCTACACGACGTTCGTCCACCCCGCCTTCAACCAGACAAAAGGCGTCGTCTACGTTCTGCCGGAAACGGGCCCGGCGAACGAGCTGTTCGGGTTTCAACCTGTCGACGCGGGAGTGTCCGGGGTGCAACAAGGCTTGCCGGCGTTGGACGCGCGGGCGTCCCAACCGGTTTCAGTCCCGGGCGCCAAGTAGTTTGCCTCGCGTAGCGAGGCGCTGATGCATGCTGCGCGACGAGACGGTATGGTCGCCAGAAGTCCACGACTTCAAGGGCAGCGATGACACCAAAGTCAGAACCGCTGTCGCGCATTGTTGCGACAAGCTCGGAGACGAAGGCAGCGCGTCAAGCCAAGTGGCCTTGGTTTATTACGTTCAGTTCGGTGCGACGGTTCTTCGCACGGCCTTCCGGATTGTCGCTGCCGTCCCGGTTGGTGTTCGGCGCGATTGCGGGGCGCTCGCCGTAACCATTCTGGCCTAGTACGCATCCGAAAAAACGAAGCCCGGAATGCGCCGGGCTTCGAATGATCGCCGTGTTGCCTCGATCAGCCGCGGAAAGGCTTCGGCGGCTCGGCAACCGGCTCGGGAGCCGGCATCGGGCAACCGTCCGGACCGACGGCCTGCCCAGCCTGCGAGCCCGGACAATGGTCGTTGCAGTTGTTGACGCCGTCGCGATCGTCGTCCATGACCGAGCAATCCAACGCTGGCTGCGGCGGAGGCACATAAGCGACTGGCTCGGGGCGTGCGACCGGAGTCATCGGCTCGCCAAACCGAAAGATCAGGCCGAGCGAAAGAAGATCGACGTGGTCCTTGCCGCCGACGGCATCGTCGATCCGATACCGTTCCCCTTCGGCGCGGACTGCAAGCGATTCATTGATGTCGTACTGCAAGCCAGCGCCAAACTTCCAATTCGCTCCGCGGTTGTGCGGATTGGGGCCGAGCACAACGACAGCGCCGGTTCCGACGAAGGTGTCCTTCGTGTCACCGTAGGTCGCGCCAATCCGGCCGAACACAGAAAATTTCTCGCCAATGGGCACGCTTCCGACCAGGTCGAGGTTCACGCCTTGGACCTTGATGCGGCCGGTCAATGTTCCCGCCGGCACCGTGGTCGCAACGAAACCAAATCGGCCCAGATTGTAATAACCGCCTTCGATCGCGAAGTACCTGTTGAAGGAGTATCCGCCAAAAAGCTTGAACCCGGTGTCGCGATCGTCATTGCGGATCGACGTCGTGATGAAGCCGGGCGCAAACAAGTTATCGCTGATTCGTGCATCATCGATCCTCGCAGTCGAGCGACCAAAGTTGCCTCCGACCTAACCGCCGCCGCCCCACTCATCGGCGTATGCCGATGGCATGGCAAGCGCTGCAAGTACCGCCAGACTCAGCGCCCCTGAAGTCATGACAAGTTTCATGCGTCTCTCCCTGACAAATTTAGGATGTCCATATTTGCGGACCGGGAACGACGTCCCCTTTATCATCATACCCAGCGATCCTTTACGGACGCGGAACGATGTTCCCTTCGTGCCCGGGAAACCATCGTCCCGATCGCCTGAACCTTGGCCGGACGCGCGTCAATACCACTGTACTTGAAGCACGAAATGCTTCGCACGGCAGACTTCATCTAGAAGTCGATTGGCAAAAGAAAAGGGCCAGCTCTCGCAAGCCCTTGATATGATTGGTGGCCGGGGACGGAATCGAACCGCCGACACGGGGATTTTCAATCCCCTGCTCTACCAACTGAGCTACCCGGCCAAGGTCGCGCGGGCAGGGCCGGGACGACAGCAGCCGTGAATGATAGACGGCCGGCGACATGCGGGCAAGGCGCAGCGGGTGAATTGCGCCTGAGTGTCCGTTTGCGAGGCGTGCACGCGCGCCGCGCGTGGGCGTTATGGTGGTCTGCATCGAGCAGGAGAATGCAGCACATGCGCAATCGAGTGGACGTGCCGGCCCGCGTCGGTAAATTGATCGGGTCGATCAACCCTTGTTCCGGCTTGCGCTGGGTGACGCTCGCGATGCTGTGTGCGCTGGCAACTGGATGCGCGACCACGCCACAGCCGCAAGCCACAGGCGCCAGTGCGCAACGACTGGCCGAAGTTTCTGCGGTCGCTGGTGAGCCGGTGACTTCATTTCGCTACATGGACCAGGCGACGTTCGAGCCGATCGGCCTGAGCGACCTGCTCGTGTACACAAGTCCGCGCGAGGCGTGGTTGCTGCATCTCGATAGAGAGTGCCGCGATCTGGATTTCGGGCCATTCCTGAAGCTAACGTCGCACATGCATCGCGTTTCGACACTCAGCGACAGCGTGATTGTGCGCAACCACCCGATTCCGTGTCAGATTCGCGAGATCCGGCCGGTCAATGCCGCCGCGCTCAAGAACGCCGAGTCTGCGTACCCGCAGGGCCATGGTGAAACCACGAGTGGCGCGCACTCCGGCAATTGATTGATTCGTGCAGTGATCGGCGAAGCGCGTGCATTTGCAACCAGATTGAAAACGGCCGGGATCAATCAGTTTTTCTTGATACCGTCATCGTCGGGCGTGGGCGGCGCATAGCCCGGTGGTGGCGCGGAGCCGTCGCCAAACAGGAACTTCTGCATTTCGCCTTCGAGGAATGCGCGATGTTTCTTGTCGAGCGGCGACAACCGGTTTTCATTGATCAGCATCGTCTGGTGCGCGAGCCACCCGGCCCAAGCGGGCTTGCCGATGTTCGCGAACACGCGCTGGCCGAGTTCGCCGGGCCACGGCACGAAGTCCAGGCCTTCGGTCTCGCGTTGCTGCTTCACGCAAAATACGGTGCGCGGCATCAGGAAAGGTTCTCCAGCAATTTGCGGATGGGCGAGGGCAGGCCGACTTTGGTCAGCGTGTCCATCGACTGCCAGTGCAGGTCGTCAGTATCGCCGATCGCATTACCCGCGCGTGCATCGCGCCAAAGCAATGGATGGATGCGCAGGCGGAAATGGCTGAAGGTGTGGCGGATCGGTTGCAGCGCCTCGAACGTATCCGCATGTGCGTGACGATGCAGCCACAGCTTCGCGGCATCGATGTCCTGCGCTTCCGGCAACGACCACAGCGAAGCCCAGACGCCCGTCGGTGGGCGCCGTTGCAGCAGCGTGCGGCCATCGCGATCGCGCGCGATCAACGCATAGACCTCGCGCTCGGGTAGCGCTTTCGATGGTTTTGTTTCCGGAAGCCGTGCGGTGATGCCGTCTCGCAACGCAATGCAGTCTTCTCGCAACGGGCATTGAGTGCAAGAAGGTTTGTTCGAAGTGCAAACCGTCGCGCCCAGATCCATCAGCGCCTGCGTGTAGTCGGCGATGCGCGCATCCGGCAGGTTTTCATCAGCGATCCGCCACAGTTTCTTTTGCGTCGAAGCGCTCCCGGGCCACCCATGCACGCCGCGATGCCTGCACAACACGCGACGCACGTTGCCGTCGAGAATCGGATACGGTAAACCGTGCGCCTGCGAAAGGATCGCGCCAGCAGTCGATCGTCCGATGCCGGGCAACGCGAGCAATGCGTCGAAGTCGCGCGGCAAATCGCCAGCGTGATCGCGCTTGCAAATCTGCGCAGCTTCGTGCAAACGACGCGCGCGGCTGTAGTAGCCGAGTCCCGACCACAACGCGAAGACGTCATCGAGCGGAGCTGCGGCAAGCGTGGGGAGATCGGGAAGGGCCGCTATGAAGCGCTGGAAATACGGAATGACCACCGCGACCTGGGTCTGTTGCAGCATCGTCTCCGACAACCACACGCGGTACGCGTTGCGCGGATGTTGCCAAGGCAGGTCATGACGGCCGTGTACGTCGAACCATGCCAGCAAACGCAATGCGATCTTCACGATTTCGGTGCGATGACTGTCGGCTTGGTCGCTGGCTGCGATGGCGCGACATCGTCGTGTATGTCCATCTGCACCCCCCGTAACTGCATACCGCCGACGTCGATCTGGGGCGCTCGCAGCGTGGCTTCGACGGGCGGCAGCGCGGCAGCGAAATCGTTCGCGATCCATGCGCGCATGGCGTCGATGCGGAAGCTGCCTTGCAATGACGCGTCGGCCCGCGCGATATCGAACGTGACGGGTTCGCTCTTGAAGATCGAACCATGATAATTCGCCTTGAATACGAACGGCGCGGTGTTCGCTGCCAGCGCCTGCGGAAGCGCCGGCCACGCGTCCGGCCAGCTGCTGAGTTGCCCGTGCAGGCTCGCATCGATCGTCGCGCCGGCACTCGCATCGCCGCCAAGCGTCAGCGCAGGTTGGCGTTTCGCATCGCCAAATTTCAATTGCACTTGCAGGCGATAAGGCGCGGCCGTGACGCTCGCGGCATTGCCGGAAGTCGAAGTTGGCGTTTGGGCGTTGACGGTGACAGCGAATGGTGTGTCGCCAGGTTTGGCGAACGACGAGTCGACATGACGCGTCCACGCGTCGGGAATACGCTGCATCGCTCCCGCGATATCGAATAGAAACGTGTCGCCCACGCGCAAGCTGGCGGTTGCGGTCAGTGACGGCAATTCGCCATCCGCCTTGAACGCGATGCGCGAGTCGTCGATGCGCAAGCGGCCATGCACGGCGGATGGAGCAGATGCCAACGTCAACGCGAATCTTGATGTGTTCTTGCCGCGCACGAAATCGCCGCTGGCATCGAGCGTTGCCGGCTTGCCATCGGCGAGCATGGGCAGTGCGGCATCGAGATGCTCGATCCGCCATGCGTTCGTGCGCAGCAGGCCATTGTGGATTTGCAAACCGCGCGTGAGCGTGGGCAGCTTGAATGGCGTCGTGCTCGGCGGTTGCGTCGCCAGCCAGCGTTGCAGCGCCGGCAGGTCGATGTCCGGCGACTTCAGCACGATGCTGCTGATGGCGGTGCTGCGGCCGCGCAGCGTGTCCCATGGCAACGCGAGTTCGACTTGGTCGCTGCGGAAAAATGGCGCGCTTTCGCCGGGAACGCTCGCGCTCAATCCAGGCAATACAAGGCGCGGCTCCGGACGCAATGCATAACTGCCTGGGCCGGTTGTATGCAATTCGAGATGCAACGCGTTGCTCGCGCGCGCAAGGATCAGCGCCGTCAATCGCGCAGGTTGCAGGAAATAGGTCGCGAGGATCGCACCGCTGATCAGCAAGGCGATGCATGCGACCAGCATGCGCGGCCAGCGCCGGCGACGCTGCTTTTCTGGCCGCTCATGCGCATCCTGCGCTCGCGGGGAGCGCACAGCCGCTCGCGGCATTTGTGACCGACGGGAATGCAGAGGCACATCCATGTGCGGCACGCTCATTCGCCGCCCAGCGACTCGGGCAGCAGCGCGTCGACGAAGGCTTCGGGATCGAACACGCGCAGGTCCTCGAGTTGTTCGCCCAGGCCGACGAAACGGATCGGAATACCGAACTCGCGCGCGAGCGCGAACAGCACGCCGCCGCGCGCAGTGCCGTCAAGTTTGGTCACGACCAGGCCAGTGACTTTTGCGATCGCATGGAACTGGCGCAGTTGCGAGATCGCGTTCTGCCCGGTGGTGCCGTCGATCACCATCAGCACTTCGTGCGGCGCAGCCGGATCGATGCGGCCGAGCACGCGGCCGATCTTGCCGAGTTCGTTCATCAGCCCGGCCTGCGTGTGCAGGCGGCCCGCGGTGTCGGCGATGAGTACATCCGTTCCGCGCGATTTCGCCGCCTGCAACGCATCGAACGCGACCGACGCCGCATCCGAGCCGCTGCCCTGCGCGATCACCGCAACGCGATTGCGCTCGCCCCATATTTTCAGTTGCTCGACCGCCGCTGCGCGGAAGGTGTCGCCGGCGGCCAGCATCAGGCTGAAGCCGTCGTTCTGGAATCTTCTGGCCAACTTTCCAATCGTCGTGGTCTTGCCGACGCCGTTGACGCCGATGGTAAGGATCACAAAGGGTTTTGCATTGCGGTCGATCGTCAGCGGCACCGCGATGGGTTTGAGCATCGCGATCAATTCGGCACGCAGCGCCGCGAGCAACGCGCGGCCGTCGGCGAACTCGCGCTTGTGCATGCGCTTGCGCAGCTTTTCGCAGATCTCGCCGCTTGCGGTGACGCCGACATCGGCGCTGATCAATGCGGTTTCGATCTCGTCGATCAAGGCGTCGTCGAGGATCGGGTTGGCGCCGAGTAGTTCACGGACGTCCTTGAACAGGATGCTACCGCGCAGGCGTTCGCGCCAGCCGAGCTTGCCCGGCGCAGCCGCTGGCATCTGGCTGCTGGCGCCCAGTTCTGCAAGCGATGATGCGGCCTCGGTGGCTTGAGGAACCGCCGCCTTTGTACCGCCTTCTTGCTTCGCATCATCCGTTGCAGGCGGTCGTTCGGCGGTGCCGTCCGGTGTTTTTTTCTTCCAGAAACTGAACATGTAGGCGCGTGCCGGGCCACGAATGCGGGAGAATCCGCGCATGGTAACACCCGCGCCAATCGTCACTTCCCGTGCCCATGCGCCGCGCATGGATGTGGTTTTGCATTCCTTTTGGCCACAAGTGCATGCGCCGGCTCTTTGCTCCGTGCGGCCGCAGGAAGCGCAAAAGCCTGTGCGGAGGCCATGTTGAACGGGGTTGCGCCGGGTGTTGTGCGCATCATCGGCGGGCGCTGGCGCGGATCGAAGCTGCCGGTGGCCAACGTCGCGGGCCTTCGCCCAACCGCCGATCGCGTGCGCGAAACCCTGTTCAACTGGCTGCAACCGATGCTGGGCGGCGCGCACGTGATGGACCTGTTTGCCGGCACGGGCGCATTGGGACTCGAAGCAGTTTCGCGCGGCGCGGCCAAGGCTGTGCTGGTCGAACGCGATCCGGATCTCGCTGCGAGCCTGCGTGCGACTGCGACGCGCCTGCACGCTGGCGACGCGGTTGAAGTCGTTGGCGACGATGCCCTGCATTGGCTCGCCCATCCATCCGTGCAGAAAAAATTCGACTTGGTTTTCCTCGACCCGCCGTTCGCCGCCGCGCTATGGCAGCCGGCACTTGCGGCGATAGCGCCATGGCTGGCCGACGATGCGTGGCTATACCTCGAATCGCCACGCGAAGCGGTCATCGCGGTGGACGGCTGGGTACCGCATCGCGAGGGACATACCCGCGACGTGAGCTATGCGCTCCTGCGTCGATACTGAGCGGGCGCGGCGCTGCTACACTTGCGGCAATCCCGCCAAGCAGGATCCAGCCCGCGCATGACCACGGCCAATAATCGCCTCGCGGTCTATCCAGGCACGTTCGATCCCATCACCAACGGCCATGTCGATCTGGTCGGCCGCGCGGCTCCGCTGTTCGAGCGGATCGTCGTCGGCATCGCTGAAAGCCCTGGCAAAAGCCCTGCATTTTCGATGTCCGAGCGCGTCGATCTTGCGAGGATCGCGCTCGCCGGTTATGAAAACGTCGAGGTGCGCGGTTTCAACTCATTGCTTGCGCATTTCGTGCGCGACCTCGGCGCCGGCGTGGTGCTGCGAGGATTGCGCGCGGTGTCGGATTTCGAATACGAATTCCAGCTTGCGAGCATGAACCGCCACCTCATACCGAACGTGGAAACGCTGTTCCTGACGCCGGCCGAGCAGTACAGCTTCATCTCATCGTCGCTGGTCCGCGAAATCGGCCGGCTCGGCGGTGACGTCACCGGCTTCGTGCATCCGGCAGTCCAGGCCGCATTGCATTCGCGCTGGAAGCGCGGATGATTTCGTTCCATATCCTTTCCATCAGCCAGGGATCCGTCATGAAACCAGCCACCATCAAGCGCGTGCGTCTCGCTCCGATCCTTGTCGCAGTATCGCTGCTGCTGGCCTTCACCGGCTGCAAGAAAGAGGCGGCGGCGCCGGTCGTCGCCGCGCCGCTGCATGCCCCTGCCAGCCAGACCGACAACGCTGGCTGGAAGGCATATTTCCAGGACGTGATCGATCGCAACAGCCAGGGCCTGACCGACCGCAGCATGGCCTATTACCTGCCCAAGCCGGGCGGTGCCGATTACGAAGGAATGTACGCACGCCAATTGTCGGGCGTGTCGGACACAGTCGCGCGCGGCGTGCTGCCCGGGAACCTGCTGGCCTTCATGTCGCCGGATTCGACCAAGATGGCCGATCTGGTCGTGTCTGCTTTCAAGAACCCATCGGCAGGCAGCATGAAAGGCGTGATCATCATCTTCATCGGCAAGACCGAAGACAACGAGCGTGTGAAGGCGGCGGTGGCGCCGAGCGGCGCGACGTATCGTTTCGTCGAAGCCAATTAGTTGCGATGCCCTGCATATGCGGCGACACGGATGGACACGTCCACTTGATTGCCATGCTTCAACACGCCCAGGCGCCCTGCGCTTGGGTGGTTGCATCGATGGACGCGTCCGCACGGCTGTGAAGATGATTGGCGGCAATCAAAAATGGCACTGCTGATCAACGACCTGTGCGTGAACTGCGATGTCTGCGCACCGGTGTGTCCGAACACGGCGATCACGCAGGGTGAAACCATCTACGAGATCGCGCCATCGCGCTGCACCGAATGCGTCGGTCATTACGACGAGCCGCAGTGCGTGGAGGTGTGTCCGGTCGAGTGCATCTTCATCGATCCGGTGCAGATCGAATCCCGCGAGCAGTTGATCCAGAAGTACGAGTTGCTGCAACAGGAGTCCGCGTGAAGAATGTCCATCATGTCCTCGTCGTTTCGGTAGTCGCGTTGCTGGCAGGCGCCACGGCCGTAGCCAAGCCG
Organism: Lysobacterales bacterium; assembly: GCA_038226665.1. GTDB lineage: Bacteria > Pseudomonadota > Gammaproteobacteria > Xanthomonadales > Xanthomonadaceae > SZAS-103. The sequence goes on from JBBRQI010000019.1 coordinate 12,480, forward strand.
ACGCACTCGAAACACGCCGTCCCGCCTGCACCGCCCCAGCATTGCAATTGCTATCCGAACCCGTTACCGCAGGGAACGGTTATCGCCAGTGCGCATTACCTCGCCACCCAGGCCGGCGAGACGGTGCTGGGCGAAGGCGGAAATGCGTTCGACGCGGCGGTCGCGGTCGCCTCGACATTGGCGGTGGTCGAACCGGAAAGCTCGGGCATCGGCGGTGGCGATTTCTTCCTGCTCCACACAGACAACAAGGACATCTTCGTCGATGCCCGCGAGACCGCGCCGGCGTCGGTCACGGCCGGGGAATACTTGGGTCCCGACGGCAAGCTCGACCACGGCAAGGCGCTCGACGGCGCACTCGCGGCGGGCATTCCCGGCGCGCCGGCTGGCTGGGTGTACATCGCGCAGCACTACGGGAAATTGCCGCTGAAGGTTTCGCTCGCACACGCGATCAAGCTCGCGCGCGCTGGTTTCCCGGTTTACGCGCGAATGGTTTCCGAATACGCCGAGCGCCGCGACGTGATGCGCCGCTGGCCGGCGACTGTCGCGATCTACGAGCCGCAGGGCCATCCGCTCGCGGACGGCGATACGATGCGTCAGCCCGATCTCGCCGATACGCTGCAGGCGCTTGCCGATCGCGGTTCCGACGGCTTCTATCGCGGCACGGTCGCGGACAAGATCGTCGAGGCCATGAACGCAGCGGGCGCGCATTGGACTTCCGACGATCTAGCCAGCTATCACATCAAGCTGCGCGAACCGATCCGTTTCAAGTACCACGACTGGGACATCGTCACCGCGCCACCGCCGTCGTCCGGGGGCGTGGCGCTCGCGGAGATGCTGCAGATCCTGTCGGCGTGGGATCTGCCCAAGCTCGATCCGGCGACGCGCGTGCACCTGATCGTCGAGGCGATGCGCCGTGCGTATCGCGACCGCACGTTTTTCCTGGGCGATCCCGATTTCGTCAAGGACATGCCGATTGCGCGGCTCATGAGTCCGAAATATGCCGACGAGCTGCGCGCAGGCATCTTGATGGACAAGGCAACGCCGAGTTCTTCGCTACCTGGAGCGCCGCCACCAGCAGTTGGTGCGCACACGAGTCACTTCTCGATCATCGATGTGGAGGGCAACTACGCCGCGGTCACGATGACCGTGAACACCGCGTACGGATCGGGCCTGACAGCGGCCGGCACCGGCGTACTGATGAACAACGAGATGGACGATTTCGCGCTGCAGGCCGGTGTGCCGAACGCGTACGGCGTGACCGGCTACGACGCGAACAGCGTCAAGCCCGGCAAGCGCCCACTGTCCTCGATGACGCCAACCTTCATGTTCGGGCACGGTCGCGCGATCGTGCTCGGTACGCCGGGCGGCAGCAGGATCATCACGATGGTACTGCTCGCCATCCTCGGCTTCGATGAGGGCCTGACGCCGCAACAGGTCGTCGCGTTGCCTCGCTTCCACCACCAGTACCTTCCCGACGAGATTTCCATCGAGCCCGGCGCCTTGTCGCCGGAGATCGTGAAGAAGCTCCAGGCGATGGGCCACGCCGTGACGACGCGCGACACCACTTGGGGCAACATGCAAGCGGTGGAGCTGACCTACAGCGATGGTGCAGTGTCTGGCGGAACCGATCCACGCAATCCAGTCGGTAAAGTCGCCGTGGTGAAGTCCAAATGAAACTCTGGTCCATCCGCGGTAATTCGCAACGACTCGATGGCGGCGCGATGTTCGGCAATGTGCCGCGCGCGATGTGGGAAAAATGGATCGCGCCCGACGTGCAACACCGCATTCCGCTGGCCTGCCGCGCGCTGCTCGCCAGCCCGGTGAACGGCAAGACTGTGCTTTTCGAAACCGGCATCGGCGCGTTCTTCGATCCGAAATTGCGCGAGCGCTACGGCGTGGTCGAGGATCGCCACGTGCTCCTCGAATCGCTCGTGACAGCCGGATTCGGGCACGAGGACATCGACGCGGTCGTGCTCAGTCACCTGCATTTTGACCATGCCGGCGGACTGCTTGGCGCATGGCGCGAAGGCGAGCCACCGAGCCTGCTGTTTCCGAACGCGCGTTATTTCGTCGGCGAAGATGCATGGCAGCGCGCGACGCATCCGCATCCGCGCGATCGTGCCTCATTCATTCCCGAACTTGCGGATTTGCTCGAAGCGAGCGGTCGGCTGGAAATCATCCGCGGCGATCGGCATCCGTATTTCGGCGAGACCGTGCGCTTCCATCGCAGCGAAGGCCACACGCCGGGTTTGCTGCTCGCCGAACTGTGTGGACACAATGATCATGGAGGGGTGGTGTTCTGCGCCGACTTGATTCCGGGACGACCATGGGTACATCTTCCGGTGACAATGGGCTATGACCGTTATCCCGAATTGCTGATCGAGGAGAAGCGCGATTTCCTCACCGACAAACTCGCGCGCAGCGTGCATTTGTTCTTTACCCACGACGTCGAATGCTCGCTGGCGCGCGTGACGCGCGATGAGAAGGGCCGGTTCGGCACCGATCATGAAGTCGCCGAATTGCAAGCGAGGGTACTGAGCGCATGAAGACGTCACTGCTTGCATTGATGCTGTTCGCGGCGTTGTCGGCACAAGCGCAGGTGCCAGCTCCTGCCAGTGCAGCGGCAACATCGGCAACGCCATCGTCGGCGCCGCAAACGCCGCAAGGCCAGATCGAATCCTCGATCGCGGTCGCCGATCCAGTCTTCCACGTCCACAAGAATGCGCTCGGGCTCGAGCGTGGCGTCGAGATGCTGCAATGGCGCAAGATCGACTTGCCTGCACCGCCGCATTACGAGTCGGCGTGGACGGCCGAGCGCATCGATTCGTCCGGTTTCGATGCCGCGCACAGGAACACGGGCGACCTGCCGTTCAACGGTGAACGCTGGTGGACATCCGATCCGAAACTCGATGGTCATCCGGTGTCGCCCGATGTGCTTGCGGCGCTGGATGCGTGGACGCCACTGAAACCGGATCTCTCGCAATTGCCGACCAACCTCGCGGTGAGTTTCCAGCCCGATGGCGCTTGGCTTTCGACATCGCAGGATCCAGCGCATCCGGCCGTCGGCGACGTGCGCGTGCGCTGGCGCGTGATCGAACATGCGCCTGCCCCAATGGGCGCAGCACTGGTTGCGGGACGTTGGGAATTACCCGTAAAGGCCGTGACTGCCGCATCGCCGGCTGTTGCAGCATCGGAAGCCACGAGCCCTGCATCAGGCAGCGCGACGCAAGCGTGGCTGCAACGCATCTTGGGCGACCCTCTCACCTGGATTGCAGTTGCTGGAATCGTGTTCGCACTGCTGCTGTTGTTCTGGAAGCGGCGGCGATGAGCGAATTCCATCGCTGGACAATTCTGTTCGCATTTCAATCGGATTTGCGCTGTGCATCGATCAATGGACTGCGATAAAAAACGGCGCGACCCTGCGGACGCGCCGTTCGATGTTGCGATGATTGCCGACGCCGCCGGCAAGCCGGCTTACTTCTTCTTCAGGCAAGCACTCATCGCGCTCTTGTAGTCGTCGCCCTTCTTGCCCTTGTTGGCTTTCGCGCAGTCGGCCATCTTCTGCTGCTGCGCACCCCTGGATTTGGTCGCCGTGGGGGGCGTGGTAGGCGGATTGGGTGCCGGAGCAGGAGCGGCAGCCGTGGGGGCCTTCAGGCAAGCAGCAACGGAATTCTTGTAGTCGTCGCCTTTCTTGCCTTTGTTCGCGGACGCGCAGGCTCCCATCTTCGTTTGTTGCGCGGTCTCGGCTTTAGTCGCGGTGGCTGCCGGGGCAGCGGCGGCCGTGGGGGCCTTCAGGCAAGCGGCTACGGAATTCTTGTAGTCGTCGCCTTTCTTGCCTTTGTTCGCGGACGCGCAGGCGCCCATCTTCGTTTGCTGCGCGGTCTCGGCCTTGGCCGGTGCGGCAGCAGGAGTGGCGGCATTGGCGACGCCGAACGCGAGCATGGCGGCGACGGACAGGGCGATGATGCTGGACTTCATGATGACACCTCGGTGGCATGGGTCGGATGAACGACGGGACGTTGCGAGGCGGATGCTACGCAGGACCGATCGCAACGACGCATTCCGCAAAGTGAAACTTTCTTCATGTTGCGGGAATGGTTCATCCGTTTCCCAACCGCGCATCGCGCTGATTGCAGACCGTGCCGCAAGTCGCCCTTGCGCGTGCACGCCGTTCCGCGACAATGCATGGCAGCATCCAACGGAGAGCATCGATGTACACACTCTATTACTCGCCAGGCACCGCCAGCATGGTCGTGCACCTGGCGCTGCTGGAAATCGGCGCGCCGCACAAGCTCGAGCTCGTCGACTTCAAGGCGAACGCGCAGCGCGATCCGGACTACCTGAAGCTCAATCCGCAGGGCAGGGTGCCGACGTTGAACGTCGATGGCAGGCCCGTCTTCGAATCGGCGGCGCTGCTGATGCTGCTTGCCGAACGCCATCCCGAAGCGCGGCTCGCGCCCGCAGTCGGAACGCCGGAGCGTGAGGCCTGGTACCAGTGGATCGTGTATCTCAGCAACACACTCGCGGCGACGTACCGCTTGTGGTTCTATCCACCCGATCTTGGTTTCGAGGAACATCCTGCTGAAGTACGTGCAGCGATCCAGCACAGGGTCGAAGGCGCGTTCGCCCTGCTCGATGCGCACCTGTCCGCGCACGGGCCGTACATGCTTGGCGAATTCACCGGCGTCGACCTGCTGCTGACGATGTTGATGCGATGGTCGCGCAACATGCCGAAGCCGGCGACCGAATGGCCGGCGTTGAAGAAGTTGGCCGATCTCGTGCGTGCGCGGCCGAGCTGGAAAAAACTCTACGAAATCGAAGGCCTCACCGAGTGGTGAGCGGTGGCGCATCCAGCAAGTATGCCGTCGCGCAGGCGGCGAACATGCCGATCATTTGCGCGAATACGAAACCCGTCACGTCCACCGGGCGAATGCCTGCGAAGGTCTGGGTCATGGCGCGCGCCAGCGTCACTGCAGGATTCGCGAATGACGTGCTCGCCGTGAACCAGTAGGCGGCAAAGATGTAGCTCGCAACCAATGCGGGGATCGCGGCAGGACGGTGCCTTGCGCCCACCAGAATGGTCAACACGAGCCCGAACGTGGCGACTGCTTCACTGATCCACTGCGGAGTCCCGGTGCGCGCATGGATGCCTGGCTGGATCAGTGGCAGATCGAACATGGCGTGCGCAAGCAACACGCCTGCGATCGCACCAATGCACTGGACGGCGATGTAAGCCGCAGTTTCGCGATCGCCAAGTTCGCGGCGGACTCGCATCGCAAGAGTGACCGCAGGATTGAAGTGCGCGCCCGAGACCGGGCCGAACAGCACGATCAGCACGTAGAGAATCCCGGCGGTCGCAGCTGAATTCGCCAGCAATGCAACGCCATCGTTTCCGCCCGAGAGCTTGACGCCCATGATTCCGGAGCCGACCACGGTGGCCAGCAGCAATGCGGTTCCGAGGAATTCGGCGAGCAGTTTGCGCGGCATCGGCATCACAACGTTGCCAGAAGCGTTTCGACGCGCGCTGAAATCTCGTCGCGCACCTTGCGATAACCTTCGTCGTCGAAATGCTTCGGGTCCGGCAGCGCCCAATCTTCGCGCCGCGTGGCCGGCACCCACGGACAGCTGTCGCCGCAGCCCATCGTGACCACCGCATCGAACGCGCCATCGATCTCGTCGAGCGACTTGGAGACATGCGACCGCAGGTCGTAACCGAGTTCGTCCATGAAGCGGATCGCCTTTGGATTGATGACGCCTGATGGACTCGACCCCGCACTAAGCGCCTCGACGCGATCGCCGCCATGCATGCGCGCAAACGCCTCGGCCATCTGGCTGCGGTTTGAGTTTTCGACGCAGACGAACAGGACGCGTTTCACGAGCGACCGACTTTCTTCATTGCGCGCGGCTTTGTCGATTTCGGCGGCCCAGGCTTGCACTTGGCAACCGGCCCGCACGATGCGGTTCCGGCGCAGCAATTCTCGGTGAGGTAGGCGAGCAGTGCATTCATCTGCGGATAATTGGCGCGGATGCGGATCACCCGGCCTTCGCGCTCGTCCTGCACCATCTCCGCCGCGCGCAACACGTTGAGATGCGCGGTCAGCGTGGCTGGAGGCAAGTCCATGGTTTGGCGAAGCTCGCCAACGGACATGCCTTTAGGTCCCACCCGAACCAGATGGCGGAATGCGGTGAGTCGCGAGGCGTGGCTGAGTGCTGCGAGTGCCGAGAGGGCCGTCTTGATCTCCATTATTCCATTATTCTGGAAGTATGGAATCAAGTCAATTCGCCGCATGAGGCAGATGATGGAAACGGGAGCAAAGCCAAGAGAAAAAGGCCGGATCGCTCCGGCCGTTTTCATTTCATTGCGGCGACGAAAGCGAAGTTCAGGCCGCCTCGGCCTGCGCCTTGCGCGGGCCTTCGAGCAGCGCCTTGCGGATATTCGCGATGACGAGATCCACTTCGTCGTCGGCGATCCCGAAATGCGGTGTGAAACGCAACGAGTTCGCGCCGCCGTGGATCACGCCGATACCGCGCTCGCGCATGAACTCCTCGGTCGAACCCGCGCCGTAGCACTTGAACGCATCGTTGAGCTCGCACGAGAACAGCAGGCCAGTGCCTTGCACCTTGGTGATCAGGCCGCCGAGTTCGTCTCTCAGTTTTTCTAGCTTCGCGATGAAAGCGCGGCCCTGGTTGCGTACGTTCGCGCGCAGTTCCGGCGTCAGCATGCCGAGCGTGGCGCAGGCGACGTCCATCGCGCGCGGGTTGCTGGTCATCGTGTTGCCGTACACGCCCTTGCGATACAGGCCAGACGCGCGTTCGCCGACAGCGAGCACAGACAATGGGAACTGGCCGGCGTTGAGCGCCTTCGAATAAGTTTCCATGTCCGGCGCTTCGATGTGTTCGAAGCCGGGATAATCGACGATCGACAACACGCCATGCGCGCGCAGGCCGGCCTGGATCGAATCGACGAGCAGCAAGGTACCGTGCGCCTTGGTGAGTTCGCGTGCGGCTTCGTAGAACGCAACCGGCACCGCGCGGCCCGGGTCGCCTTCGCCCATCACCGGTTCGAGGAACATCGCTTCGATGTACCAGCCGTGCTTGTCGGCATCGGCGAATACTTCGTGCAGTTGTTCCACGCTGTACGGCTCGACCGTGATCAGGGTGTTCTCGTGGCGATAACTCGCGAGGTTCTGCTGGTAGCCCTTGCGGCTGGAATCGGAATAGAGCGCTGGTAGTTCGGTGCGGCCATGGAACGCACCCTTCACCGCGAGGCGCTTGATCTGCTTGCCGGCGTGACGCGCGCCGGTGTCGGTCATCAGCTTGGTGTTGATGTCGGCGATGCGGCCGGCGAGCGAAACCGATTCAGAACCTGAGTTCAGGCACAGGAAATGCGTGTAGGGACAATTGATTCCGTCCTTGCGCGTGCTGCCGATTTCGGCGCGCAGCATGTTCGCAAGACGCAGATGGCTCAGGCTCGGCGTCATGATGTTGGCCATCGCCTGCGGCTTGCTCATCGCTTCGATCACAGCCTTCGGCGCATGCCCGAACGGCAACATGCCGTAGCCGCCTGAATCGTGCACGACCGCGCCCTTCAGCGTCACCACCCACGGGCCGCGCGCGGTGAGCGCGATGTACGGGTTCACCGCATCGTCGGGATAGAAGTTGATGAAGCCTGCCTGCGATGCGTGCAGTTGCGATTCCTCGTCCATCGTGAGCAGCGCAGCGAATTGCGGATCGGCGCGCAGCGCGGCGAACTGTTCGGCGGCGGCTTCGATCGCATCGCGCAGATCGGAATGCGTCGCAATGAAGCGTTCGATGGCCGCGTCGTCGAGGCCGTGCGTGCGCAGCTTGCCGCCGGCGCGGCGCATGGCGTCGAGCATCTGCAGGTGCGACGAACGTGTCGAGTTGGTCTGGGTATTGGTCATGGATGTCTCCCGGCGCATAACAAACAACAATGCGCGGGCTGGGCCGCGCGCAGAATTCGATGATGTGTTGCTCAGACAGTCGTCGATCTTTCCAAGAAAAAAGAACGACTTGCGGCCGCAATTCTAACATGCGTCCCGCGCGGATAGTACCCCCTGAGGCCCGCGCCACAGCTATGCCATGACAGCTGTCAGCCGCAACTGTTGACCGCCCGTACTGCCTCTCGCGAGCCCATGCGTCGACACTGCGTCACCACGTGGAGAAAGCGCATGCACGCAATCGCAACGAAGAAACCCGATGCCACGAAGTACGACGCTGTGCAAGCATCGGCAACGCTCGCCAGCCTGACCGGCGCGACCAAGCGCTACGGCAAGGTACTTGCACTGGACGCAGTGAATCTCGAAGTACGCGCGGGCGAAGTGCTGGCGATGCTTGGCCCGAACGGTGCCGGCAAGACCACCGCGATTTCGCTGCTGCTGGGATTGCAGCAGGCCGATTCCGGCAGGGCGGAGCTGTTCGGCATGCAGCCGAAATCGCTGGATGCGCGCCGCCGCATCGGCGCAATGCTGCAAACGACCGAAGTGCCGGACACGCTGAAAGTCGGCGAGCTGATCGCGTTGTTCCGCAGCTATTATCCGAACCCGCGCACGATCGCCGAATGCACCGCATTGTCCGGCGTCGGCGACCTGCTGGATCGTCGCTACGGGAAATTGTCGGGAGGCCAGCAGCGCCGCGCGCAATTCGCGCTGGCCATTGCCGGTAAGCCCGACATCCTGTTTCTCGATGAACCGACCACGGGACTCGACATCGATGCGCGCGAAACCATGTGGAAGACGATCCGCCAGCTCGTCGCGGAGGATTGCGCGGTCGTGCTGACCACGCATTACCTCGAGGAAGCCGAGGCGCTTGCGGATCGCGTCTGCGTGCTCGCCCACGGACGCATTGCCGCCGAAGGGAGCGTGGCTGCGATCCGCGCGCGCGTTTCGCAACGCCGCATCCGCTGCATCTCCGCGCTCGCACCGAAAACCATCCTGTGCTGGCCGCACGTGCGCAGCGTGTCGCAGGACGGCGTACACATGGAGATCGTCACCGACGTCGCCGAAAGCGTCGTTCGCAAATTGCTCGATGAAGACGCGAATCTGAGCGAACTCGAAATCCGTCGTGCTGGCCTCGCCGAGGCCTTTGTCGAAATCACTCGTGAGGCAGCCTGATGAATGCCATCGCCGAAAAATCATTGCCGCGCACTGCGTCGCACAGTTCCATGGCCGCATACATGCTGGAAGCGAAATACGAATTCCTGCGCGTGTTGCGCACGCCGTCGGCCGCCGTGCCGACGCTGATGTTTCCGCCATTGTTCTACCTGCTTTTCGGCATCCTGCTCAATCGCGGCAACAGCGGCGCGGCGCATTATCTGTTCGCTACCTACAGCGTGTTCGGGGTGATGGCGCCGAGTCTGTTCTCGTTCGGCGTCGCCGTGGCGATCGAGCGCGAACGCGGCTGGCTCGCGCTCAAGCGCGTCGCACCAATGCCGCCCGGCGCATACCTGCTCGGCAAGATGGTGATGGCGATGCTGTTCGCGCTCATCATCTACTGCGTGCTTGCGGCGCTTGCGTACACGCTCGGTGGCGTGCGCCAGCCGCTGGAGCAATGGCTGCTGCTCGGCGCGATCGCGATTTGCGGGGTGATGCCGTTCTGCGCGCTCGGGTTGATGATCGGTTCGCGCGCCAATGCGAGCGCCGCACCGGCTTTCGTCAACCTGATCTACATGCCGATGGCGTTCCTGTCCGGCTTGTGGATGCCGCTGACGATGCTGCCGAAGGTCCTTACGCAGATCGCGCCCTTGTGGCCTGCGTACCACCTTTCGCAACTCGCGTTGATGGTTGTCGGCCAGGTTCCAGCGACCGGGATCGGAACGCACTTGCTGTGGCTCGCCGTGTTCACTGCGATCTGCTTCAGCATCGCGAAGCGCTGGCTGGCGCGCGGCAAGTGAACGTCGAACGTCGAGATCGAACGCATTAAGCTCAATGTTCGGCAACATCAATCCATCCGGGAGAAATGCAGTGAACCAGTTCGATGCATCGGCCGGGGCTTCTCCATTGCAATGCAAAAGCCGAGTCGGCGAAGTCGTTGCCGGACTGGTCGTGATCCTCGTGGGATTGATTTTCCTCGCCGACAACTTCGGGATCGATTTCCCGTTCCTGGGCTGGCACAACTGGTGGGCGGTGTTCATCATGATCGGCGCGGGGTCGCCTGCGGGCCATGCGATCGATCGTTATCGCCAAGTCGGTGCGATCGATGCGCAGGTCGTGCATTCGATGATTTCGGCGCTTGCTGTCGTCGCGGTCGCGCTGATGTTCCTGCTGGACCTGTCGCTTGCGCGATGGTGGCCGTCCTTCATCATCATCGGCGGGATGTGCATGCTCTTTCGCAGGGGCAAGGGCAGCGACCGCAAATGACCGGCACATCAACGGCTTTCATGCACGATGATCGATCACACCATGCTCGATCAAGCACTGCTCGATCAGGCGATGCTGCTTGAGCGATAATCCATCCATGCTCGATCGCCTGCTCCGCACTGCGCCCGATTCGATCGCCTGCCACAAAAACAGGGATGGCAGGGCGCATGTCGCGATCCTGATCAACCTGGTCTGGTCCCTGTGGTTCTTCGGCGATGTGATGTACGGCCCATCGTTCGATGCCGGCTGGATCGCGTCGACGGCCATCGGTTTCCCGGCGATCATCGTGCTCTGGTTGCTGGCGATGTTGCGTCCGGCGCGGCAGGTGATTTATTTCTGCGTGGCGATGGCCATGCTCGGCTACGCCATCCTGCCCTGGAACCACAGCGGTGGAACCACGTGCATCATCTATGCCTGCGCCTTGCTCGCGTTCGTGGGCACGGTGCGTACCAGCCTCGCCATGATGGCTGTAGTCGGCGCGATTTTTGCCATCGAGGCGAGCAGGTTGCATTGGCCTTGGGGCATCATCGTCGGCATGCTTTCGATGATGTTGTGCATCGGCGGCGCCAACCTAGCGCGTCGCTTGAACGAGGAAAAAGATGCGGAACTTCGCCTCAGCCATGATGAAGTGCGCCGCCTCGCCGCGACCGCCGAACGCGAGCGCATCGGTCGCGACCTGCACGACCTGCTCGGCCACACCCTTTCGCTGATCGCCTTGAAGTCGGAACTCGCGGGCAAGTTGCTCGCGCGCGATCCGGTCGCGGCACGCCGCGAGATCGCGGATGTCGAACGCATCACCCGCGATGCGCTCGCGCAGGTACGCAGCGCGGTCAGCGGGATGCGCGCGACGGGATTGGTCGGCGAAATCGCATCGGCGCGCCTGCTGCTTGAATGCGCGGGCGTGCGCTTTTCTTACTCCGGTTTCGAACGCGAGCTGGCCGCGGGTCAGGAAGCATGCCTTGCGCTCGCGCTACGCGAAGCAGCGACGAACATCCAGCGCCATGCGCAGGCGACCAACGCCGAAGCGCATCTCGTCGTCGATGGCGGTGGCGTGCAACTCAGCGTGCGCGACGACGGACGCGGCGACATCTCCGCACACGGCAATGGATTGATCGGCATGCGCGAGCGCGTCGAAACGCTCGGCGGCTCGCTGTGGATCGAAACGACACGCGGGCAGGGAACGCTGCTCACGCTGCGTTTGCCGTTGACTGCGACGGTGTCGAATGTCATCGGCATTGCCGAGGCGCAACGCAAGGCGCGAGCATGATTCGCGTCCCTGGGTCTGTCTGTATCCTTGCCACTGACGGGGTGCCGGAATGATTCGCGTACTGTTGGCCGAAGACCAGGCGATGGTGCGCGGCGCCTTGTCGGCGTTGCTCGCACTCGAATCCGACATCGAAGTGCTCGGCAGTGTCGCCGATGGCGAAGCGGCATGGCGCGAACTGCAACGCCTGCATAAAATCGACGGGCTTCCGGACGTGCTCGTGTCGGACATCGAGATGCCGGGCCTCACCGGCCTCGAACTGGCGCAACGCATCCGCGAAAAGGCGCTGCCGGTCAAAGTGGTGATCGTGACGACGTTCGCGCGCAGCGGTTACCTGCGTCGCGCGCTTGATGCGGGCGTGGTTGGCTACTTGCTCAAGGATGCGCCAGCGGAAAAACTCGCCGAAGCACTGCGGCAGGTGCATCGCGGCGGCCGCGCGATCGCGCCCGAACTTGCGCTGGAAGCATGGTCGGAAGCCGATCCGCTCAACGAACGCGAGCGCCAGGTGCTGCGCTTGGCCGGCGATGGGCTCGGCGCTGGCGATATCGCCGAGCGTCTGCATCTTTCGCACGGCACGGTGCGCAATTACCTGTCGGAAGCGATCGGCAAGCTCGGCGTCAGCAACCGCATCGAGGCGCACCGCCTGGCCAGGCAGAAGGGTTGGTTGTAACAGCAACCCGCGGAAACAGACTGCCGCACACACCCGGTCACTGGTATCGTCGCCATCTCTTTCCCATGCGCACTCCACCCATGATCTTGCGTGTCCTGTTCGCCTCGTGCCTGTCCATCCTGCTGCTTTCCGCCTGCGGTCATTCGCCGCAACCTGCGGAAACGACGCCAACCGCCAACACGCGCAGCGCGCCAGTCATCGCGCCTGTCGCGAACGCGTCCGCAAGCAATATCGCGCCAACCAGTTCAGGGATGACGTCCAGCGTGTACGTCTGGCAGCGCGCGTGGATGCCGGCGAATGTGACCGCGCTGAACGACAGCAAGGCGGTGTTCTCCGAATTGCGCGTGCTTGCGGCGCAGGAAGCACCCGGCGAAGGCTGGGTCGCTGCGCGCGTGGACCTCGATGCGCTGAAGGCCGACGGCCGCGCCGTACGGCCGGTGATCCGCATCGATGGCCGCTTGCCGACGCTCGACGCGAACGCGATCGCCAGACGCGCGCACGATCTGGTCGCGAACTGGGGTGCCGCCGGCGTGCGTGTCGATGGCGTTGAAATCGATTTCGATTGTGCGACCGCGCGGCTCGCCGATTACGCAAAAATGCTCGCCGCGATCAAGTCGCAGTTACCAAGCGATGCGACCCTTTCGATCACCGCCTTGCCAGCCTGGATCGGCGCAACAGGCCTTGCCGATGTGCTCGCCCAATCCGATGAAGCAGTGCTGCAGGTGCACGCGGTCAGCGATCCAAAGCATGGATTGTTCGACGCCAAGCAGGCGCAACAATGGATCGATACCTTCGCGAAACAGACGACAAAGCCGTTCCGCGTTGCATTGCCAGCCTATGGTTCTGCGCTCGTGCTCGACGCGGATGGAAAAACTGTTGGCGTCGAAAGCGAGGCCGCGCTGTCCGATCCCGGCGTGCGCATGGAGTTGTTCAGCGATCCGCGCGCAGTTGCGGGCTTGCTGCGCGACCTCGAAAAAACGCCACCACCGAACCTGCGCGGCATCGTGTGGTTCCGCCTGCCGTTGCCGGGCGATCGCCGCGCGTGGCCACTGGCGACGATCGTCGCCGTAATCAACGGCAAGGACTTGCACAGCGCATGGACGCCGGCGATCGGCGACAGCGGCAACGGCGCGTTCGATATCACCTTGCATAACAGCGGAAATCTCGAAGCGGTGCTGCCCGCATCGGTGGATGTCGGCGGCACGGGTTGCAGCGACGCCGACGCATTGCCTGGTTATCGCATCGAAAAGGCCGGCACTGGACATGCCGGTGCCACGCCGCGCTTCGTGCGCGAAACCGGCGCAACATTGCCAGCGACGCAAAGCCGCCCGATTGGTTGGGTACGCTGCACGCACCTGATGCCGGAAGACTTGCATGTCCATCCGTAGTGTTAAATGTTCGGGAAATTGCTTTCCATGCAATTTCCCGAAGCAGCGAGTCCGGCGCATCTCCGGACTCGCCTCCGCCGATCAATCGCTCACGCGCTTGATCGCGTTCGGCACATCCGTGTGCCGAAAGTCCATTCGCGCGATACCGATCTTGATTGCACTCGCCTGTGCGTTGCCTATCACGGCCGCGATAGCCTGCGGCCCGGATTTTCCGCAGAACCTGCTTGAAGACCGCAAGGCGAGCCTGTTCGACCTGCCCGAAGGCACGTTCGCTTTCGAAGCGTCGCGCCTGTTGCCGAAGGCGAGCGATCGCCTGAAGGCCATCGAGGATTCGCCTTGGGACGACACGGGCGATGCGCGCACGAAGGCCGAGGCGGTCGGGCTTTCTGCCGACGAAGAAAGGAAAGTCGTGGCGATGCGCGCGGCGTCCGGCATCGAGGCAGCGACTGCTCCCGGTGCAGGACTCGCGCCCGAATTGCTCGAATACACTCTCGGGGCGATCGCGTTCAAGGCCGGCGACATGCGTGCCGAAACCGCACATTTCAGGAGTGTGCTCGCGTTGTCGCCGGTCGAGCGACCGCGTCGCGGTTTGTGGGCGCAATACATGCTTGGCCGCGCGTTGCTCGCGAGTGGCGACACCGATGGCGCGATCGCGGCGTTTGAAACCTTGCGCGAGCGAGCGCAATCGGGCGTCCCCGATCCGCTCGGCCTCGCGGTCGCGAGCTTCGGCGAACAGGCGCGCATTGCATGGCACCACGGCAATGTCGTCGATGCAGTGAAGTGGTATGCGACGCAGGCCGCGCACGATTCGGGCAGCGGCCGTGCTTCGCTGCTGTTCGTCGCACGCAGCATCCTTGCGCACAAGGAGATGCTCGATCGCGCGCTCGACGATCCGCTGACGCAACGCCTGCTCGCGGCGTATTTTTATGCGCGCTCGGACGAGTTTGCGCAGGATTGGCCGCTGGCCGGTACGCAAGCCGACGTGAATGCGGACGCTGCAGCCGCCAGCGCCGATGCCACGACAACGCGCAAGTCGTCGAACGGCGTGGACATCGAAGGATTCCTCGTCGCCGTGCAGCAACACGGACTCGACCGTTTCGACGGCGCCGATCGCCTCGCGGCCGGCGCGTATCGTGCGGGACGCTATCGGTTGGCGGCGCAGCTCGCTGCGAAATCGACGACGCCACTCGCTGCGTGGGTTCGCGCGAAGCTTGCCTTGCGCGCCGGCGACCAGGCGGCTGCGATGCGCGAATACGCGGAGGCGGCGAAAGGTTTTCCGGTCGATGAAAGCTGGAGCGACGGTGGCGGCGGCACCGACGCATTGCAGACACCGCGTTGCCGGGTCGAGTCCGAGCGCGGCGTACTCGCGCTGAGTCGCGGCGAATACCTCGATGCGATGGAGCGCATGTATGCGGGCGCGAGCGAGTACTGGCCCGACGCGGCCTACATCGCGGAGCGCGTCTTGACGGTCGACGAACTCAAGGGATTCGTCGATCGCGTTGCGCCGGTCGCGTCGAAGTTGGTGCGCTCGGAAAGCGACGGCGGGACTTCGCTTCCGCCAGCGGTGCAGATCCGCAGCCTGCTGGCGCGGCGTTTGTTGCGCCTCGGTCGCGACGACGAAGCCTTGCGCTATTTCGACGATCCCGCGCTGCGCAAGAAAGCGACTGCGCTGATCGCGGCACGTCGAGCCGGCAATGCCTGGACGCATATCGGCCGTGCCGAAGCGTTGTTCCATCAGGCAAGGATCGCGCGCCAAGACGGCATGGAATTGCTCGGCACCGAACTTGCGCCTGATTTCGCGCAGTTCGATGGCGAGTACGCATACGACGAGTTCAAGTTGCAGCCTGCGGGCTTCGTCGGCAAGGACGAACCAAAACGCGTGAGTGCGTCGGCGACGCTGCCCGGGCAGCGTTTCCACTATCGCTATGTCGCGGCGGATCTTGCGCGACAGGCCGCGAGCCTCGTGCCGCCGCGTTCGCAGGCGTATGCGGCGCTGATGTGCGATGCGACCGGCTGGGTACTCGATACCGACCCGAAGCGCGCTGCGGCCTTGTATCGTGAATATGTGCAGCAAGGCGCGCATATCGCGTGGGCTCGCAATTTCGGACGCAGCTGCCAGCAACCCGACTTCCGCAGCGCGAAATGGTTGCCATGGAAGCAGCGTTACTGGCAGGTGCGGCATTGGCTGAAGCACGGATGGGCGTTCGTGTTGGTCGTGCTCGGTGCGCTGGTTGTGTTGATTGCGCTGCGCAGGCGTCGCCGCGCCGTCGCGTGATCGATTCCTTCACTGGCAGCTTGCTGCGTCGGCGATAATCGCCGATTGCCATCGCCCGCGACGCACCTGAAGAGCCGCGCTTGAAAAAATCCGACTTCCATTACGAGCTGCCCGAAGCGCTGATCGCGCAGCAGCCGTTGCCGGAGCGTTCCGCGAGCCGGCTGCTGGTGTTGCCTGCTGACGATGCGTCCATGCAGGATCGGCATGTCCAGGATCGATATGTGCGCGACTTGCCGGAATTGCTGCAACCCGGCGATCTGTTGGTATTCAACGACACGCGCGTGCTGCCGGCGCGCTTGTTCGGCAACAAGCCCAGCGGCGGCCGCGTGGAAATCCTGATCGAGCGATTGCTCGGCGGCCACGACGCACGCGCGCAACTCGGCATGAGCAAGCCCGCACGCGCTGGCACGCGCATCGCGCTCGACGATGGTGGCTTCCTGGAAGTGCTGGGTCGCGAAGGCGAGTTCTACCTGCTGCGTTTTGATGGCGACGAGTCGCTGGAAAAACGCCTGCTGCACTCCGGCCAACTGCCGCTGCCGCCGTACATCCATCGCGCGCCGGGTGCCGACGATGCCGAACGCTACCAGACCGTCTTTGCGCGCGAACTTGGCGCGGTCGCCGCGCCGACCGCCGGTCTGCATTTCGACGATGCCTTGCTCGATGCGTTGCGCGCACGCGGCGTCGCGTTCGGCACGATCACCCTGCATGTCGGCGCGGGCACGTTCCAGGCCATGCGCGTCGAACACCTCGACCAGCATGTGATGCACAGCGAATGGCTGAACGTCGGTGCGGCGCTCGTCGAGCAGATCGCCCGCACCCGGGCGAACGGCGGACGCGTGATCGCAGTCGGCACCACGGTCGTGCGTGCCCTGGAAAGTGCGACCGTTCGCAACGAAGCCGGCGAATGCACGTTGCGACCGTTCGCGGGCGAAACGCGGATCTTCATTTTTCCCGGCTATCGCATTCGTTCGGTCGATGCGCTGCTGACGAATTTCCACCTGCCCGAATCGACCTTGCTGATGCTGGTATCGGCTTACGCTGGCCGCGAACGCGTGCTGGCTGCATATCGTCATGCGATCGAGCAGCAGTACCGCTTCTTCAGCTACGGCGACGCGATGCTGGTGTTTCCTTCGCATGGGCTTGGGTCGGGGCAATCGGCATGAGCCGCATGCAATTCGACCTTCTGCACACCGACGGCATCGCCCGTCGAGGTCGCATGACGTTTCCGCGCGGAACGGTCGAAACGCCAGCATTCATGCCGGTCGGCACCTATGGAACCGTCAAGGCGATGACGCCGGATTCTGTTGTTGCCACGGGTGCAGAAATTATCCTCGGCAACACTTTCCACCTGTGGCTGCGGCCCGGCACGAAAGTGATCGAAGCGCACGGGGGCCTGCATGGTTTCGCCCGCTGGGACAAACCGATCCTGACCGACTCCGGCGGTTTCCAGGTCTGGTCGCTCGCGAAGCGCCGCAAGATCAGCGAGGCCGGTGTGATGTTCGCGTCGCCAGTCGATGGCGCGAAGGTGTTCCTCGGGCCCGAGGAAAGCATGGCGATCCAGCGCGCGCTGGGTTCGGACATCGTGATGATATTCGACGAGTGCACGCCGTATCCTGCGACGGAAACGGTGGCGCGCACGTCGATGGAGTTGTCGTTGCGCTGGGCCGAGCGCAGCAAGCGCGCGCATGAAGGAAACGACGCGGCCCTGTTCGGCATCGTGCAGGGCGGCACGCATCCGGAGCTGCGCACGGCGTCGGCGGGCGCATTGGCGAGCATCGGCTTCGATGGCTACGCAATCGGCGGCCTCGCGGTCGGCGAACCCGAAGCCGAACGCAACGCGATGCTCGAACACACCGCGCCGCAATTGCCGACCGATCGTCCGCGCTACCTGATGGGCGTGGGCAAGCCCGAGGACATCGTCGAGGCAGTCGCGCGCGGCATCGACATGTTCGATTGCGTGATGCCGACCCGCAACGCGCGCAACGGGCATTACTTCACGCGATTCGGCGCGGTGCGCATCCGCAATGCGACCTACGAGAACGACCTGAGGCCGATCGACCCCGACTGCTCCTGCGCGACCTGCGCAGGTGGATTCAGCCGCTCCTACTTGCGGCATCTGGATCGCTGCAACGAGATGCTCGGTCCGATGCTCGCGACGATCCATAACCTGCATTACTACCAGGACCTGATGCGTGGCATCCGCGCGGCCATTGAAACCGGCACGTTCAGTAGCTTCCGCGCGAACTTCTATGCTGCGCGTGGCTTGCCTGTGCCGGTCAGCTAGGCCCCGCGCGGGCCGGCGTGGCATACTGCGCGACTTCGTTGCCGCGCCGGTATCCGCCCCATGAACCTGCTGGACCTGTTGATCCCCGTTGCACACGCCCAGGCCGCGCCTGCCGCCGCGCCGAACGCGGGCATGTTCAATATCTTCCTGATCGCCGCCTTTGTCGGCATCTTCTATTTCATCGGCATCCGCCCACAGGCGCGACGCGCGAAGGAACACCGCGACCTGCTCGCGAAATTGCAGAAAGGCGATGAAGTCGTGACATCCGGCGGTCTGGTCGGGCGCGTCGCCGAGATCGGCGATTCGTTCATCACGCTCGAGGTCGCCAACGGCGTGCAGATGAAGTTCCAGCGCGTTGCCATCGCGATGGTGCTGCCGCGCGGCAGCTTGAAAGCATCCTGATCGCACAGCACATCCATCCTTGCCCATCCTGCGAAGCAGCCGTCGTGCGGCCGCTCGCGATCGTTCCTTAGCCGGTCGAATCGAATATGCTTGAGTTTCCTCGCTGGAAAAACATCCTGGTCGTGCTGGTGCTGCTCTTCAGCATCCTGTATGCATTGCCCAACCTGTTTCCGCAGGATCCTGCCGTGCAGATCATCGCGAATCGCGGCCATCTCGTCGATGCCGCATTCAAGGAACGCGTGCAGGGTGCGCTGGAGAAGCAGAAGGTGCAGTTCAAGAGCATCGAGATGGTGCGCGATGAATTGCTGGCGCGACTGCCCAACCCCGACACCCAGCTCAAGGCTGCCGACGCGCTGCGCACCGAGCTTGGCGACGATTACACGACTGCGCTGAATCTGGCGACGACCGTGCCTGGCTGGCTCAAGGCGATCGGCGGCAATCCGATGCAGCTCGGCCTCGACCTGCGTGGCGGCGTGCACTTCCTGATGGAAGTCGACGAGGATGCCGTGCTCGACAAACGCATGAATGCGTTCGTGGACGATATCCGTTCGACCATCCGCAGCAATTCGATCCGCGGCGCAGAAGTGAGCCGCAACAGCGCCGGCATCACCGTGCACGTGGCAAACGCCGCCGACGCGGCCAAGCTCGGTGGCGTGATCGCGACCGATCTCCCGCAGCTCGACGTGAAGGCATCCGCCGACGGCACCACGCTGACCGGCACGCTCAAACCGACCGAGCTCAAGAGCATCAACGACGGTGCGATCGAGCAGAACATCGGCACCTTGCGCAACCGCATCAACCAGCTTGGCGTCGCCGAGCCGATCATCCAGCGCCAGGGCGCAAGCCGCATCGTCGTCGAGTTGCCAGGCGTGCAGGACACCGCGCAGGCCAAGAAGGTGCTGGGCGCCACCGCGACACTCGAATACCGCGCGAACGTCGATGGCAACGCCGTTGAAGCGGCTGCCACGGGCGCGGATCCGCCCGATGCGAAGCTCTATTACATGCACGAGATGGGCCCAGACGGCAAACCCATTCCGGTGCTGCTGTCGAAGAAAGTCATTGTGTCGGGCGACCAGCTCGACAGCGCGACTTCGAGCACCGATTCGCAGACCGGCACGCCGGCCGTCGAAGTGACCTTGAACAACATCGGCGCGCGGCGGATGGAGGATTTCACCACCGACAACGTCGGTCGCAAGATGGGCGTGGTTTACATCGAGCGCATCCCGGAGACCAAGGTCGTCGATGGCAAGGAAGTGCGCACGGTGCACATCACCGAGGACGTCATCAACGACGCAACCATCCAAGGCGTGTTCGGCAAGCACTTCCAGACGACCGGTTTGGCGAGCTTGAAAGAGGCCTCGGATCTCGCGCTGCTGCTGCGCGCCGGCGCTCTCGCGGCGCCGGTCGACATCGTCGAACAACGCGTGATCGGTCCGAGCCTGGGCCAGGACAACATCGACGCTGGCGAGCGCGCAATCGTCATCGGCTTCCTCTCCGTTTGCGTGCTGATGATTTTCTATTACCGTTTGTTCGGCGTGATCTCGGTGCTCTCGTTGTTCACCAACCTGCTGCTGCTGACTGCCGTGCTGTCGCTGATACACGCGACGATGACGATGCCAGGCATCGCCGGCATCGTGCTCACCCTCGGCATGGCGATCGACGGCAACGTGCTGATCATCGAGCGCATCCGCGAGGAGTTGCGCAACGGCAATACGCCGGTGGCAAGCATCAAGGCCGGCTACGAACGCGCATGGACGGTGATCCTGGACTCCAACGTCGCCAAGCTCATCGCGGGCGTCGCGTTGCTGGCGTTCGGTTCCGGCCCGGTGAAAGGCTTCGCGGTCGTGCTGCTGATCGGCGTGCTCACCTCGATGTTCACCTCGGTCACGGTGAGCCGCGCGATGGCGACGATCGTTTACGGCGGCGGCAAGAAGATCAAGAAAGTCTCCGTCGGAGGTGGCTTCTAATGGAATTTTTCAATCCCAACAGCAATGTCAATTTCATGGGGATCCGCCGTTACACGGTGTCGATCTCGGTGATCCTGATGCTCGTGTCGTTCGTTTCGCTGGCGACGCGCGGCCTGAATTTCGGACTGGATTTCACCGGCGGTTCGGAGATCGAGGCGACGTTCGCGCAACCCACCGAACAGCACGACGTGAGCGCGGCGCTCGAAAAGGCGGGCTTCACCAGCGCGATGGTGCAGCGCTTCGACACGAAGAACTTTTCGATCCGGCTGCGTCCTTCCGAAGGTGGCGAGTCGGCCAGCCAGCGGCCCGGTGTGGGTGCCTCCAGCGTCGATGCGCGCAATACCGCGCTTACGGCGCGCGTGCAGAAGGCCCTGTCCGACGGCGGGCATCCCGCAACGCTCAAGCCCAGCGTCTTCGTCGGCCCCCAGGTCGGCAAGGAGCTCGCGACCAACGGCATCGTCGCGGTGATCGTCGTGCTCAGCGGCATCATGATCTACATCGCGATCCGCTTCGAGTGGCGGTTCGCCGCGGCAACCGTATTGACCGAAATCCATGACGTCATCATCACGCTCGGTTTCTTTTCGGTCACCGGCATCGAGTTCGACCTCACCGTGCTCGCCGCAGTGCTCGCAGTCGACGGTTACTCGGTGAACGACACCATCGTCGTGTTCGATCGCGTGCGCGAACTGTTCCGCAGTTCACGCAAGGAAGGCCCGCTGGAAATCCTCAATCGTGCCGTCAACAACACCTTGTCGCGTACGATCATGACCTCGTTGGCGACCATGCTGACCGTGATCGCGCTGTTCTTCTTCGGAGGCCCGACCCTGCATGGCTTCTCGACTGCGCTGATCGTCGGTATCATCATCGGTACCCTGTCGTCGATCTTCTTCGCGTGTCCGATGCTGCACATCTTCGGCGTCAGCAAGCAGGACCTGATGCCGAAGATGCGCGACGAAGCCGAGCTTGCGCGACGTCCATAAGCGAACGCGGGCCACACGCTACGAAAAGCCGCGCATTGCGCGGTTTTTTTTGATGTCGGGAGCGGCTCGCCTGGACCCCAGGCTTGCGCGCTATTCCGCTTCGTCGACGATCGCAGTGTGGTAGGTGTCGCGTCCGGCCGCTTTCGCCGCGTACAACGCCTTGTCGGCGATCTGCAGCAATTCGTCCCGGTTCGCCGCTGCCCGACGGCAGAAGGCAATGCCGATGCTCGTCGTGACCTGCAGTTCCAGGTCGCCGATTGCGATCGGTTGCCGCATCGCCGCGATCACCTTGCGCGCGATGATTTCAGGCGTTTCGGGGGCGTCGGCATCCTCGACCAACACGACGAACTCGTCGCCGCCGAGCCGCGCGGCGAAATCCGTCACCCGCACGCAGCCTTTCAGGCGCATTGCAAATTCGGTGAGCACGCCATCGCCGGCCGCGTGGCCGAGGCTGTCGTTGATCCCCTTGAAGCGATCGATGTCGAGGTAGAGCAATGCGAGCGATCGTCCGCTGCGTCGTTGCCGCGCGATGGCGAGGTCGGCGCTTTCGTTGAAGTGGAAACGGTTCGCCAGCCCGGTCATGCCGTCGTAGCGCGCGAGCAGGGCAAGTTCGTGTTCGGTGTTCTTGAGTTGGGTGATGTCGGACGAGGTCACGTAGAAACCGACGATCTTGCCGTCCTCGCCGGTGTCCGGCACGTAGGTCGTCTGATAGTCGCAATGCTGGCCGCCGACATCGCGTCCGATCTCGAACCGTTGCGTCTTCCCGCGCAACACGGCGTCCACGTGCGGCTTGATCTGCGCATAGTACCCGGCGTCGAGCACGTCGCGCAGGCGCTGGCCGATGATCGCCACCGGATCAACGCCCATCACCATGCCCCAGTACGCATTCGCGAAGGTGAAGCGTTCGTCGGCATCGACGTGCACCACGAACGCGGGCAGGTTATCGGTAATCGCGCGCAGGCGATGCTGGTTCTGGGCCAGCGCGAGCGTGATTTCCATGCGCCGGGTGATGTCGCGGCCAGAGTAGATGATCTCCGCTTGGCCGCCGCTCTCGCCATTGGGTACGCGCCGTGCGAGCGCCTCGATCCAGATGTAATGCCCGGCCTTGTGGCGCGCGCGATAGGTGATCGTCGATGAGTCGCCCGACGTGTACAGCGCGGCGAACGCCTGCCTGACCCGGGCTACATCGTCCTCATGCACCAGATCCATCTGCTGCCCGGCGATTTCTCCGGCATCCCAGCCCAGCATGTCCTTGATCGATGGCGACGTGTACAGCCGCCGCCCGTCCGCGCCGATGTGCACGACGAGGTCGCGCGAATAGTCGGCGAGGATACGGTAATGACGTTCGCGTTCGTGCAGCCTGCGTGCGAGCAACCCGCGTTCGGCCAATGTGCCGGCGAGAATGCCGAGCAGGATGCTGATCGTGATCCAGGTCATCGAGAGAGTGTCGGGTCCGCGTGCAGAGCGAACCGCGATCCAGCAGGAGGCCGCGACGAAAGCGCCGATCGCAATGGCTTTCGCAAGCGAAACCCTCCGAGTGCCTGCTGCAGCTGTTTTCATGATGAAACGCATCCATACATGGACGTCATTCGACGGCCCCATGCTCGGCAAAAGACTTGCAGCAACATATTCGTTCAACGAAACGCGCGCGCGTAACCCGTATCGACGATCGCCTTCTGCAATTCGGCGGCGAGCTTGATGTTGCCGGCGACGATCTGGGTGCTGTTCTTGCCGGTGAGGTCGATCAAGCCTTCGCTGTTGCCGGCGAAGTCGGTGACGTTGCCGCCGGCTTCGCGCACGAGCAACATGCCGGCTGCGATATCCCAGGGCTTCACCCCGGCTTCGAAATAACCATCGACGCGACCGCATGCTGTGTACGCAAGATCGAGCGCGGCCGAACCGCTGCGGCGCACGTCTTCGGCCTGTTCGAGCAATACGCGGATGCAATCGAGTTGCGCCGGCGCGCGCGCGCGTTCGCGCGGGGCGAAACCGGTCGCGAGCATCGCACCTTCCAGGGTCAGTCGCTGCGCGCAGCGGATGCGTTTGTCGTTGAGCATCGCGCCAGCGCCGCGGCTGGCGGTGAACAATTCGTTGCGCAGCGGATCGAACACCACGCCATGGGTCGGGATGCCGTCCTCGACCAAGGCAATCGACACGCAGAAATGCGGATGTCCGCGCAGGTAATTGCTGGTGCCGTCGATCGGATCGATCACCCACACGCTGCGCGACTTGCCCTTCGCGCCGCCTTCCTCGCCAAGCACGGCGAAATCCGGATGCGCGCGCTTGAGTTCCTTGACGATCTCCTTCTCGGCCAGCGCATCGACTTCGCTGGCGAAATCCTGGCGGCTTTTCTCGACCACGGTCAGACCGTCGAGGCGATGGATATAGCGCAGGATGACGCTGCCTGCCTGGCGAGCGGCCTTGACCATGACATTGACGGCAGGTTTCTGCATGCGCTTTGCGTCCGGATTTGCTATGAAAGAGCGTGGCCGGCTCGAGGCCGGCGGACAAGGTTATCAGTTTGGCTTCCACCATCGCCAGATTTCAGTGTGAGCAACTCATGCGGCACGCTCTTGCAGAGCGTTTCCCGGCATGCGAAAACCCTCGGGCATTGGCGATGGGTGCTGCGGGCGCTCGTACGTACTTTCCACGCCCCTGTGGGTTGCTCTCATGAACAAGCATGCATCGGAAAGGAACGGCTCGGCGCATCTGCCGCAAACGGACGTACGGATCGTGCTGGTCGGCACCCAGCACCCCGGCAATATCGGCGCAGCCGCGCGGGCGATGAAGACGATGGGCCTGCGCAGGCTCGTGCTGGTCGCGCCGCACACGACCCACAAAGCTGCGGGAAGCGCAAACAGGCGCACCGAACCCCTGCAGCAGCAACACGCCGAGTCGCTCGCGATGGCGGTGGGTGCCGACGATGTGCTCGCGTCTGCGCAAATCTGCGACACGCTGGAGGAAGCGCTCGCCGATTGCCGTTTCGTCGCCGGCTGCACCGCGCGCCAGCGCCAGGTTGCGTTGCCCGAATTCGCGCCGCGCGATGCCGCGAACAAGTTGCTGGATGCCGCGCGCGATGGCGCAGTCGCGCTGGTATTCGGCCCGGAGCGCTCGGGATTGAGCAACGATGACCTGCAGCGCTGTCATGTCACCGTGCATATTCCTGCCGACCCGGACTTCAGCTCGCTCAACCTTGCCGCCGCGGTACAGGTGTTGAGTTACGAATTGCGCCTCGCGATGCTGGCGCGCGCCGATGTTGCCGCTTTCGAAGCGACACGCGGCGATCCGCCTGCCGACCAGAAGCAGATGGAAGCGTTCTTCACGCACTTCGAGCAGATGCTGCACGCGATCGATTTCCACAAGGGCCGCTCACCGGCGACCGTGCAGCGACGCTTGCGCGCAATGTTTCTGCGCGCCCAACCCGACGAGCGCGAACTGCGCATCCTGCGCGGCATCTTCGCCGACGCCGAACGCATGGCGCGGCTGGCCGGGCAGGGCGCGTCGTGAACGCGTCGCGACATCGCGCTACGATGCGCTGCATATCGACAGGGGCATGACATGCGCTTCGGCCTGCAAGCACGTTTCATCGCGATCCTGCTGCTGGCGGGATTGATCGCGATCGTCGCGGCGCTCGCGCTCCGCCACCAGATGCAGGTGCGCAACCAGGCGGTCGCGGAAGCCGTGCAAAGCCTGCTCGATCAAAGCTCCCCCGATCATGGCGCCGCGCAACACGCGAACGACGAACAGCAGCAGGGCGCGGTCAGCGCGCGCATCGAAGCGGCCGACCATCATTACGCGATCAAGGTCGCATTCATCATCATGGCGCTCGGCGCATTGTTCGCCGGCATCGCGCTGCTGGTGTCGCATGCGCTGGTGCAGCCGATCCTGCGGCTCGCCGACATCGCGCGCAGGATCGAGGCAGGGGACGAGATCGCGCCGCTACAGGATTCGCAGCGCGACGATGAGATCGGCGATCTGGCCAGTGCATTCGCCACGCTCAACGATGCCTTGTCCGCGATGCGCCGGCGCATGGATCACGATGCGGCGCAGGCAGTACCCCCGATCGTGCATGCGCCCATCGTGCATGGGACGATGGTGATGCCGAAGGCCATCGTCGTGGCGCAGCCGAGTATCGAAACCCCGCGCGCGCCGGCAGTCGTGTCGACCGCGCCGGTCAACGTCGCGCCGAAGCTCTCGCCGCGCGAGCTCGAACGCCTGCAACGACTTGAGGACGATCTTCGCCACGCGTGGCAGCGCGGCGAGATGAGCGTCGTCTATCAACCGATCCACTCGCTAGCCGACGGCGGCATGCGCGGTGCCGAAGCCTTGCTGCGCTGGCACCACCGCATCGATGGCGCGATCGATCCGCGCGAATTCATTCCACTCGCCGAACGCAGCGAATTGATCATCGAGCTCGGCAGGAATGTGCTGGTGCAGGCGTGTTCCGATGCGAGCCTGTGGCCGAGCGGCGGCACCATCGAAACGACGCCGTTCCTTTCGGTCAACGTGGCACCGCGACAATTGGGCGATGCGCAGATGTTCGAATCGGTCGTCGATGCGTTGCGCCGCTCCGGGCTCGCCGCGTCGCGCCTGCATCTCGAAATGCCGGTCGCCGCTTTGCGCGACGGCGACAGCACGGCGATGGCGATGATCGAACAATTGCGCGGTCTCGGCGTGCAGATCTGGCTCGATGCGACCGGCGCCGATGCGGCGGACCAGGGTCGCTGGCTGAAATCGCCGGTGGACGGCGTCAAAGTGGGACGCAGCCGCATTGCTGGCAAGGGCAGCGATGCGGCGGATGAAGCATCGATCGTCGCGAGTGCGCGCGCGCTGCGGATTGTCGCAGTGGTCGTCGGCGTCGAGGAACTCGCGCAGTTGAACGTGCTGCGCGAACAAGGCGCCGACCTCGCCCAAGGATATGTGCTGTGCAAGCCGGTGAGCACGACGGAAATTGGCAGGCGGCTGCTGACTTGACAAGCGACCAATCGCCATAGGCTGGGATGTATCCAGCTTTGGTCAAAAACAAAGTGCGCTGGGTTCGTAGCGCGGCCTACGAGTCCGCTACTTGTGTTCTGGAGTCGCCGACTCGGATGCGCCAACCCGCGCTATCAACAGCTTGTCCACCCGCGCCCCATCCAGATCGACCACTTCAAAACGCACGTTCTTCCACACGAACGACTCGCCGACGTGCGGGATGCGGCCGAATTGGGCGATCACCATGCCGGCCAGCGTGTTGTAGTCGCGGTCGTCTTCGTCCGGTAGTTCGTGCAGCGACAACAGCTCGCGCAGATCGTCGGTTGCGAGGCCGCCATCCACCAGCCACGAGCCATCCTCGCGTTCGACAATCGGCATGTCGTCCGGATCGCTCGAGTCGCTGGATTGCAGGCGGCCGATGATCGCGTCCATCATGTCCTCAAGCGTCACCAGGCCCTGGATCTCGCCGTATTCGTCGACGACCAGCGCAAGCGATTGCTGTTCGTCGCGGAAGATTTCCAGCAGCGCGAGCGAGCGCGTGGATTCGGCGACGAACACCGGCGGGCTCAGGTCGCGGAACAGGTCGGGAGCGTCCTCGCGAACGCGTACGGCCAGCGATTTCATTTCGAGCATGCCGACGACGTCGCGGTCGTTGCCGCGATAAACCGGGTACTGCGAATACGTCGTTTCCCGCATCACCGCGAGGTTTTCCTCCACGCTCGCATCCGCATCCAGCCATGCGATCTGGGTGCGCGGCGTCATCAGGCTGCCGGCGGTGCGATCGCCGAGCCGCAACACGCGGTGCATGATGTTGCGCTCGTCTTCGGCGATCGTGCCCTGTTCGTGGCCTTCGGAAACCAGCAGGCGGATTTCTTCGGCGCTGACCAGGTCGCCATCGGTCTTGCGCAGCCCGAAGATGCTCAGCAACGTGCGCGTGCAGAAAGAAAGCGCGAGTACGCCGGGCTTGGCGATGGACGCAAGGATCTGCATCGGATACGCGACATAACTCGCAATCAGTTCCGGTGCCAGCGTGGCGATGCGCTTGGGCACGAGTTCGCCGATCACGCCATACAGAAACACCATTACCAGGAATCCGATCACGAAGCCGATGCTGTGCGCGTACGGCGCAAGCAGCGGAATCCGCGCGATCGGCCCTTCGAGTTCGACTGCCACCGATTCGCCGCCGAAATAACCGGTCAGTAAACTCAGTAAGGTGATCCACAACTGGATCGCCGAGAGGAAGCGTTCCGGATGTTCGGCCAGTGCAAGCGCCTTGCTCGCGCGACGGCTGTTCTGCGTCATCTGCTTGAGGCGGCTTTTGCGCGAGGTCATCACCGCCATTTCCGACATCGCGAAAAAGCCGTTGAAAATGACCAGGATGAAGACGATCAGCAGGCGGGTCATGGTGCGCTCGCGGTGACGACGGAATGGGCATTCAGGCCCATGTGCACCAGCACGCTGGCGACGAAACCGAGCGCGATCGCCCAGCTCCAGCGCAGATGGCTGGTGAAAGTATATTGCCCGCGCGCGGTGCCCATCAGCGCGATGCCCGCAGCCGAAC
Organism: Lysobacterales bacterium; assembly: GCA_038226665.1. Classification (GTDB taxonomy): domain Bacteria; phylum Pseudomonadota; class Gammaproteobacteria; order Xanthomonadales; family Xanthomonadaceae; genus SZAS-103. The sequence continues at coordinate 40,621 of JBBRQI010000019.1, forward strand.
CGATCGACAGCAGGCTGCCGCCGACGCCGCAGGTGAGGGTGACCAGCAGCCACTGCGCGTGGTCCATCTTCGGGTTCATCTGCAGGACTGCGGACATGATCGGGATATTGTCGATGATTGCCGAGGCCATGCCGAGGATCGTGTTCGCGGCAGTCGGGCCGAGGTGGCCGTACATCTGTTTCGACGCGAGATCGAGGTAACCCAATGTCGCCAGCCCGCCGACCGAAAGCAGCACGCCGTAGAAGAACAGCAGCGTGTCCCATTCGGCGCGCGCGATGATGTTGAAGATGTCGTAGCCGCTGCGGCCATGGTACAGGTCGGATTCTTCGTAGTTCGGTTCGTGGTGGGCGATCGCGTAGCCGAGCAGTTGCAGCAGGGCGAGCCCGGCCAGCATGCCGAACACCGGCGGCAAGCGCAGTGACTGCGCGAACACCACGGTGATGACGATGGTCAGCGCGAACAGGGCGACGGCCGCAATGGCGCCGAATTTGAGCTTCGCCGCGCTGTCGGCTACCGCTGGTTTGCCGGCGGGCAACGCGAACGTCATCAGGATCGCGGGTACGAGCCAGTTGGTTAGCGCCGGCAGGAACAGGCGGAAGAAATCGAAGAACTCAGCATGGTGCGCCTGCCAGACCATCAGCGTGGTGATGTCGCCAAATGCGCTCCACGCGCCACCGGCATTCGCCGCGACGACGATGTTCACGCAGCAGAGCGCGATGAAGCGTGCGTTGCCGGCACCTACTGCAAGCACCACCGCGGAGACGACCAGCGCGGTGGTGAGGTTGTTGAGCACGACCGACAAGGCGAATGCGAGCAAGCCGGTGATCCAGAACAATGCGCGATAACCCAACGCGCGCTTCACCAGGGCAGCGCGCAGCATGTCGAATACGCCGCGCTCGGCCATCGCATCGACATAGGTCATCGAGACGATCAGGAAGAAGAACAGCTCGGCGTATTCAAGGAACATGCGCTCGAACGCACTGGACACCAGCGCCGATTGCGCCGGATCGCCATGCGCCGACCACGCGATCAGTCCCCAGATCAGCGCCGCCGCCAGCATCACCGGCTTGGACTTGCGCAGGTGGATGCGTTCTTCCAGCGCGACCAGGATGTAGGACACCGCGAACAACGCGATCACCGCCCAGCCGATCGGCGTGCCAGTCGCAGCGATGTGTGCGGAAGCAGTGTTGTGCGTTGAAGCGGCTTGCTGCGCGAACGCCGCCATCGGCAGGCAGTACGCGACCGCGGCGAACAGATACGCGCTGCCGCTTCGAGTGGACACGGACTGGATCGGCGAGGGAGGGCGGTCAGGCATCGGATTCGGGCAGGCACGCAGGCGACAGCACAGGATACGCGAGCGCCGTGAGCGGCCGCAGGCCATGGGGCTGGCACACATGGGTTGGGCAACGAACGACTGCTCGAACTGCATGCAGCGAAGGCATCCGCATCGCGGGCATTGTAACATTGCCGTCACATTGTCTCTTCCGCCGCCGCACCTCCTCCTGGAGCCAGCATGTTTTCACTGCAGACCATCTTCGGCAGCGGCAAGCAGTTCTACGGTCTGCTCGAGTCGGCCGCCGTCGCTGCGCTCGACAGCGCGCGTGCGTTACAGGTGCTCGCGAAAGCCGCAAGCGCAACGCCATCGCTGGAAGAATTCAAGCGTGTGCGCCAGCGCGAGCGCGAGATCCTGCAGCAGATCAACGCCGCGCTGGTGAATACATTCGTGACGCCGATCGAGCGCGAGGACATCGAGGCACTCGCCGGCGCGCTGTACCGCATTCCGAAGGCGATCGAAAAATTCGCCGACCGCTACGCGCTCGCGGCCAGCAATCTGCGCGGGATCGATTTCGCGCCGCGCGCCGCGATGCTCGAACAGGCCGCGACCGTCGTGCTGGACATGGTCAAGCAGTTGCACGGGCTCAAGCTCGAGCCGATGAAGGAACTCAACGACCGCCTGCGTTCGATCGAGAACGAGGCCGACCGGCTGATGCTCGAGTTGTATCGCGATCTCTATGCGGGCAGCTACGACGGCATGCAGGTATTGCTGGTAAAGGACTTCTTCGAGCTGCTCGAAAAGGCCATCGACCGCTGCCGCGAAGCCGGTTCGGTGGTCTTCCGCATCGTGCTCAAGAACGCCTGACGCGTTAGCCGGCCGGAATCAGACATGTTGAATTTCGTGCTCGCGGTGGTGATCGTCGCGCTGGTCTTCGAGTACATCAATGGTTTCCACGACACCGCGAATTCGATCGCGACCGTCGTCGCAACCAAGGTCTTGTCGCCGATGCAGGCGGTCGGGCTTGCCGCCGCCACCAACCTGATCGGCGCGCTCTGGGGCACTGCGGTCGCCAAGACTATCGCCACGGGATTGATCGACACGCACGTCGTCGACGTCACCGCGCAATTGATCCTGTGCGCGCTGGCCGGCGCGACCATCTGGAACCTGATCACCTGGGGGCTTGGCCTGCCGTCGTCGTCGAGCCACGCGCTGATCGGCGGCCTGTGCGGCGCGGCGCTCGCGTCATCGCACGGGCAATGGGCCGCGATCATCTGGTCGCAGCCGGCGCATCTCTGGTTCAAGGGCGCGGGCGTGTTCTGGAAAGTCATCGTACCGATGGTGACATCGCCGGTGCTCGGCTTCATCGGCGCGTTCGCTTTGCTGGCATTGTTGTACGCGATCATCGTCGGCATCTCGCGCCTCGGCGGCCCGTTGTCGCGGTTCGCGCGGCCGCGCTGGGTGAATGCCTTCTTCCGCAAGGCGCAGCTCGGCAGCGCGGCTTACATGGGTTTTGCGCACGGCTCCAACGACGCGCAGAAGACGATGGGCATCATCGCGCTCGCACTGGTGTCGGCCACGAAGACGCACCAGCTCGACGCATTGCCGCACTGGCTGGATTTCCTGCGGCCATCGGCAGATGCGCTCGCGCATGGCGACATCGACCTGTGGATCAAGCTCAGTTGCGCAATCGTCATGGCATCGGGCACCGCCGCCGGCGGCTGGCGCATCATCAAGACGCTCGGCCACAAGATGGTGAAGCTGCACCCGATCGACGGCTTCGTCGCGGAAACCGCGGCGGCGACGGTGATCACCTACGCTTCGTCGCTCGGCATCCCGGTGTCGACGACGCACAACATCTCCGGCGCGATCATGGGCGCGGGCTGCGCGAAGAATCCGAACGCGGTGAAGTGGGGCGTCGTCGAACGCATCATCTGGGCGTGGATTCTGACGATCCCGGCAGCCGGCGGCGCGGCCTGGGTGCTGGTGCATGCCTTCGAGGCGATTGGTTGGGCCTGACTGAGCGTTTGCTACATGCGTTGAATCGCATGTAGCGCGATGTCAGGCGCGAGGCACGGATGGCCGAGCCGGACACGCTTGATGAGCGCATGGAAGCGCGAATTTAGTCGTCGCTGGGAATGGACACTTCGTTACAGCAAATCCCCGCCCGCCGACAGCAGATGCTCGATCCGATCGCCGAGGCCGCCGATTTCCAGCACGAGGCGATCGACCTCGGCCGCTTCGAGGCAGTCGTAAGGACGGTTCTCGCAGAGTTGCAGGTAGGGCACGCCGTCGAGCGGGCTGATCGCGAGGTAGCCGACTGCGCTTTCCCAGTTGAATGCGAGCGCGCGCTTGAGGTCGACGCCCGTGGTTGGCGCGAGCACGGTACTGACGCGCACGTACTTGCGGCCGTCCTCGTCCTCGAGTTCGGCGAGGTAGATGCTCTGGTGGCGACGGCCCTTGTCCAGCGACAACCGCACGCACAGCAGGTACGGATCGTTCGTGGTCAGTTTGTAGCCCGTGAGTAGGTGGCCGCGGATCTGTTCGAAGTTGAGCATGGTGATCCCAAGGTGTTCGGTCTTATGCTAACCCCGCGCTCCCGGTGACACCAATGCCACGCCGTCCGACCCCGAAACCAGCTTTTACGAAACATCCTGCCGCAAACCGCGCTTCCGCGAAGTCCGCGACTGCGAATTCAAGCTCTACCAAACCGATCACGGCGAAGGCCGCGATCAACCGCATCCACGCTGCCATCCGCGCGATTCCGAAAGGCAGCGTCGCCGGTTATGGCGTCATAGCACGGCGCGCGGGACTGCCGGGCCACGCGCGGCTGGTCGCGCGGGTGTTGTCTGACAACGACGATCCAACTCTGCCCTGGCATCGCGTGCTGCGCAGCGACGGGTATATCGCGTTCCCTGCCGATTCGGAAGGGTTTGCCGAACAGACTCAGCGCCTGCGCGCGGAAGGCGTGGCCGTCGCATTCGGTCGCGTGAAAGGGGATGCCGCGCGCCGGGGATTCGCTGGATGCGCTGCTGTGGGCGCCGCCGAAGCGCTGAAGACGGTGCCGAGCTGGGATTCGTACAGAGAAATGTGACCCAATGCCGGTATCATGGCCGCCTTGTTTGCGCGGAGCCCGCATGTTCAACCATTTGCCGAAAGCCACCCAGGCGTTGATGTGGATCAATGGTGGCCTGCTGTTGCTGAAATACATCATCGGCGATGCGAGTTTGGAACCGTTCGCCTTGTGGCCGCTGGGCGGAGGCGGGCTGGACGACTTGTCTGGCGGCAAGAGCTTCATGCCGTGGCAGCTGGTGACCTATGCATTCCTGCACGCGGACATCAACCACATCTTCTTCAACATGCTCGCGCTGCTCATGTTCGGCGCGCCGCTGGAATACACCTGGGGCACGAATCGCTTCCTTCAGTATTACTTCGTGTGCGTGGTTGGCGCGGGCCTGACCTATCTCGCGTGGGCGGCGGTCATGCATATTTCAAGCCCGGTGATCGGTGCCTCGGGCGGCGTGTTCGGGTTGCTGCTCGCCTACGGCATGCTGTTTCCAAAGCAGCGGGTGATGCTGCTGTTCCCGCCGATCCCGATGGACGCGCGCACGCTGGTGATCGGCTACGGCGTGCTTGAACTGTTGAGCGGTGTGATCGGCGTCGGCGCGAACATCGCGCATTTCGCGCACCTCGGCGGCATGCTGTTCGGCTGGCTCATGATCCGCTACTGGCGCGGTCAGCCGCCGTTCCGCAAACCGCCACGCGGCGGCGGGATCAAGCGCTGAGGTTTCCTCTTTCTTCCATCTGGAAGAAGCGTCGGGTCATCAACGCCAGATCGGCATCAACGCCAGATTGAAACTGGCGTCTTGCTCTCCATCGCCTGCCATGCCTTGCACTGGAACGCCTGGCCGAATTCCGGCACGTTCGCGAGCACGCCGTTGACGCGATATTTCGCCGGGGCCTGGATCGAGGTGCTGACTTCAGCGGTCGCGGTATCCGGCGCGGTGTTGCGCTCCCAGACTTTTGCATAGGCCTCGAAGAAACGTTGCTCCGATGGCGCTGCACCACCTGCTGGCCGCTGTTGCGCATCCATGTGCGACGCCTTGAACGCATCCAGCGCCAGTTCGACGCCAGCAAGGTCGGCGAGGTTCTCATCGCGTGTCTGGTGGCCGTTGACCTTGATTTCGCCCTGCGCCGTGTATGCATCGTACTGCGCGATGATTGGTGCGGTGCGTTGCTCGTAAGCCGCCGATACCAGCGGCGTCCACCAGTCGTGCAACTGCCCATTCGCATCGATCGTGCGGCCCTTGCTGTCGAACGCATAGTGCAGTTGATGGCCGATCAGGGAACCTAGCGCGCCGTTTTGCTGCGCGACGTCGAACGAGGCGTCGAACACCGGCGATTGCAGGAACGCGGCAGTAATCACCACGCGGTTCTGTACAAGGTCGTAGCTTACGTCGGGAACCTGCGCGAGTACGGGCCAGCGTCGTTCGCTGGTGCGTTTGCCGATCGCGGCCATGTCGCGCTGGTGACTCCACGCGGCGGCGGCGAGCATGTCGTTCGCGAAGCCGCTGCCGAGAGCCAGTCCGGTCAGCGACACATCGCGCGCCGGTGCACCGATCTCGATGCGCAGCTTGTCGAGCTTGGCCTGCGCTGCCGTGCGCGTCGGCTCATCCATCCATGCGTTGTGCGCAATCGCATCCTTGGCCGCCGCGCGCAGGCCATCGGCGACATGGGTTGCGGCGTCCTTCGATGCCTGCGGCAGGTAGCGTCCGGCATATGCATGGCCCATTGGTTCGCCGAGCGCGCGATCGATCGCGTCGAGCACCGCGAGTGCACGCGGCTGCGGTTGCTGGCTGCCGTCGAGGATGCGGTCGTACATCTGGAAGTGCGCGTCCTGGAAGCCGCGCGAGAGGTACGGCGCCAGCGCGTTCGCGACATGGAAGCGCAGGTAGGCTTGCCATTGCTCGACCGGGACGGTCGCGAGCATGCCATCGGCGGCTGCGAAATAACCGGTGTGCGCGAGCGAGATATGGTCGTCGTCGGCGTGTTGCGCGCGCAGGAACTTGTCGAACGCGATGTTCGGATACGCCCTCTGCAATTCCGCAAGCGTCACCGGACGATACGCATTGTTCGGGTCGCGCAATTGCACGAGCGGCAGCGACGCCTGTGCGAGTTGCATCTCGATCGACAGCACCCATCCGGATTCGGTCGAAACCTTGTCCGCCGACGTCCCCGAGAGTTGCAGGACCGTTTCGACATAGGTGCGATAGCGGCCGAGCAGGGCGCGCGTGTCTGCATCGGGACGCGTGTAGTAATCCGGATCGGGCAGGCCGAGACCGCCCTGGTTCGCGTAACCCAGCTGGCGATCGAAATCCTTCAGGTCGACATCGGCGGAAAAGTTGAACAGCACCGGCACGCCGGCCGCGTGCAGGTCGGCGATCGCGGCCGATACGTCTTTCGCTTTCCTGATTTTCGCGATGCGATCGAACAACGGTTGCATCGGCGCAGTTCCGGCGGCATCGACAGCGGACTCGTTCATGCCATCGGTCCACAGCGCACCGAGTGCGCGTTCGGCGTCGCTCGATGGATTGCTCGCGAGCGATTCGAGCAACGTCCGTTCCTGCTGGCGCGCATTCGCGAGCATCGCGTCGAATGCCGACACGCTTCCCGCTGCGGGCGCGGGGTTCGCTTTCAGCCATGCGCCATTGGTCGCCTCATAGAAATCGCTGCAGGCCGCGTTCGCGGGAGCGGTTGCAGCGGGTTTCGCCGTCTTCGCGGCAGGTTTTGATTTTGCCTTCGAGGCATCGGCGGTTGTGTTGAAGCCGAGCATCAGCATCGGAACGAGCAGCAAGGCATGACGCGTGCGGGGCATCGGCGGACTCCAGGCGGGATGCCGAAGTGTAACAAGCCCGACGCCGGAGCCGGTTCGGTGTCCAGCTACAGGCGCTCCCGGCGCCTGTGTGCACTTCCCACTCATGATCGCCGGGAAGCGCAACGACGTTGTACGATCAGCACGGATCCAGGGGGAATTGCCATGACGCACGCAAGCGGCAGGTTCGACGTGAAACTGGAGCCACGCGCGCCCGATCACGAGCATGGCGCAGAGATCGGCAGGATGACGATCGACAAGCATTTCGAGGGCGACCTCGCAGCGACCAGCAAGGGCCAGATGCTCGCGTTCCTTACCAACGTCGGTGGGTCGGCGGGCTACGTCGCGATGGAAATCGTGTCCGGAACATTGCACGGCCGCCAAGGCAGCTTCGTGCTCCAGCACAGCGGCACGATGACACGCGGTGCGAAGGAACTCAGCGTCACCGTGGTGCCGGACTCCGGTACCGCACAACTCACTGGCCTCGCTGGCCGCATGGACATCGTCATCACCGATGGCCAGCATTCCTATGCGTTCGATTACACGCTGCCAGACAGTGTGTAATTGACGCTAGCGGGAATGCCTTCTTGCAATGAAGAACCCCCGCAATGCGGGGGTTCTTTGCAACGTGCAACGAACAACAATTACCAGATCACTACCTGCTTGTCGGCTGCACGCACCATCGCGTCGCCGGCCTTGCACGAGAACGCCTGCGCGAACGCGGGCATGTTCGACGGCGCGCCGGCCGCGCGGAACCTTGCCGGCGAATGCGGATCGGTGTTCACGCGCACGGCTGCTTCCTCAGGCTTGAAGTTGCGACGCCACACGTTCGCCCAGTTCATGAAGAAGCGCTGGTTCTGGGTGTAGCCGTCGATCTTCGGATCGGCCGCGTTCTTTTCCGCGAGTGCTTTCTGCAATGCGTCGTAGGCGATGTTGAGGCCGCCGAGGTCGGCGATGTTCTCGCCCAAGGTCAGCGCGCCCTTGACGTGCTGATCCTTGGTCGCATCGCCGCTCGCATCCTTGATCGCAACGTAATCGTTGAACTGCGCGATCAGCTTGCCGGTGCGTTCCTTGAAACCCTTCTTGTCGGCGTCGGTCCACCATTCGCTCTGGTTGCCCCTGGCGTCGAACTGCGCGCCCTGGTCGTCGTAGCCGTGGCTCATCTCGTGGCCGATCACCGCGCCGATGCCGCCGTAGTTGAGTGCATCGTCTGCCTTGGCATCGAAGAACGGCGGTTGCAGTATCGCGGCCGGGAACACGATCTCATTCTGATTCGGGTTGTAGTAGGCGTTGACCGTCTGCGGCGTCATGCCCCATTCGGTGCGATCGACCGGCTTGCCGATCTTGCCGAGCTGCCAGCGCGTGTTGAATTCGCCGGCGGCAAGCACATTGCCTAGGTAATTGTCACGGCTGATCTTCAGCCCGGTCCAGTCGCGCCACTTGCTCGGGTAGCCGATCTTCGGCATGAAGCTGGACCATTTCTCCATCGCCTTCTTCTTGGTGTCCGCGCTCATCCAGTCGAGTTTCTCGAGGCGCGCCTTGAGCGCATTGCGCAGGTTGTCCACCAGCTTCTCGGCAGAGGCCTTCGCTTCAGGCGTGAAGTACTGCTTGACGTAGAGCTGACCGAGCGCTTCGCCGGTATTGTCGTTGACGGAGCCGAGTACGCGCTTCCAGCGGGCCTTCATTTCCTTCTGGCCGTGCAGAGTCTTGTTGTAGAAGTCGAACTTCTCGGCCGCCAGTTCGTCGTTGAGGTACGGCGCGGCTGCGTCGATCGCCTGGTAGCGGAAGTACGCCTTCCACTGTTCGATCGGCAAGGTGCTGAGCATCTTGTCGAATTCAGCGAAGAATTTCGGCTCGGCCGACGAGAAGCCCTTGACGCCCTTCACGCCGATGCCATCGAAAAACTTTTCCCACGCGAAGTGCGGGGTGATCTTGTCGGCGTCGGCGACGCTGACCATCTTGTACTGATTGGCGGTGTCGCGCGCCTGGATCGGCGTCAGCGAGGCGGTTGCCAGTTCGGTTTCGATCGCCAGCACCCACGCTGCCTGCTGCTTCGCGTCGGCTTCGGAAACGCCGCCAAGTTGCAGGGTTTTCGCGATATGCACGAGATAGGCACCGCGGATGTTCTTGTATTGGTCCTCGAGGTAGTACGCGCGCTCGGGCAGGTTGTAGCCGCCCTCGGATGCGTAGCCGATCGTCATCGATGAATCCTTAAAGTCGGCCTGGCCGCCGAAGCCGAAAACGCCGACTAGACCCTTGGCGAAGTTCGCATCGATGTAGTTCGCAATGTCGTCCGGGGTCTTGAGCGCGTCGATCGGTGCGAGGAACGGCTTGAGCTTGTCGGTCGCCGGTGTGGCGTTGATCGTTTTCTCGTCCATGCCGCTCGCGTAGAAGTCGCCGACAAGTTGCTCGATCGAACCTGCCGCGGCCTTGCCATCCAACGCCTCGAGGATGCCTTTTTGCGCGTTCTCCGAGCGCTCGTCGAGCATCTCGAAACTGCCCCACGAAGTGCGGTCGTTCGGGACCGGATTCGCGGCGAGCCACTTGTTGTTGACGAAGCCATTGAGATCGTCGCAGGCCTTGACCGAAGTATCGAGGTCGGCGAGCTTGAGTGTGCTGGTCGCGCCAAGATCGGCAGGCGCAGTGGTAGCGGCAGCGGAGTCGGGTGCCGGAGAAACTGCGGGAGTCGATGCAGTCTGGTCCTGCTGCGAACACGCGGCGAGCGCGACCAGCACGGCGAGGGTGAGCGGTTTGTGCAAACGCATGTTCATGAACTCTCCTGAAAATTGCGGGATGGTGTTTGGTGGACAGGTCGGGTCGGCTATCGAATCCGGCGGTCGCGCAGCCACTGACGCGGCATCGCGCGCGCGAGGGCGCACTGTAGGCCACACGGCGCGTGCGCGAACGTGTCGAAGGTCACGGCCAGCCTGAAACGCAATTTTTACAAATTCAGGACCGCCCGCTGCTGAGCGCATTCAAGCTACTGCGTGCTAACGTCACGGCCTCATTCGTTAGCGCGGGAGTCGCGGCATGAAAGTCACCTTCTACGGCGCGGCCGGCGGTGTGGTCACCGGTTCCTGCCATCTGCTCGAAGCGGCCGGCAAACGCATCCTGCTCGATTGCGGGATGGTGCAAGGCGGTCGAGATTCGGATGCGACCAATGCCAAAGCTTTCGGATTCGATCCGACAACGCTTGATGCGCTGGTGATCAGCCACGCGCACATCGACCATATCGGACGCGTGCCGCTACTCGTGAAGCGCGGGTTCGCCGGGCCGATCTTCGCGCAGGCCGCGACCTGCGACCTGTTGCCGATCATGCTGCTCGATGCGGCGTCGTTGTCCGAGCGCGGCGCGGAAATGGCCAATCGCCATCACATGCATGGCGAACCCGACCTGGAGCCGCTGTACACCGTCGACGATGTCGCCGCCGTGCTGAAACTGCTGCATCCTCTGCCGTACGACACCGTCACCGAAATCCTTCCTGGCGTGACCCTGCGGCTGCACGATGCGGGCCACATCCTCGGGTCGTCCATCCTGGAAATCAGTGCGAGCGACCCCGCGCCGAAGACCCTCGTTTTCTCCGGCGACATCGGCATGCCCGGCACGCCGATCCTGCGCGATCCGGCCACGCCGCCGCGCGCCGACCTGATCCTCATGGAATCGACGTACGGCGATCGCAACCACAAGGATCGTGCCGCAACCGTGGCCGAGCTCGGCACTATTTTCGCGAAGGCGGCCGCGAGCGGCGGCAACGTGATCATCCCGGCGTTCGCGGTCGGGCGCAGCCAGGAACTGCTGTACTGGTTCGCGCAGCACTACGACGACTGGAATCTATCGCAGTGGAAGGTCTTCCTCGACAGCCCGATGGCCGCGAAAGTCATGGCCGTGTACGACCGCCATGAGGAACTGTTCGACGCCGATGCGGTGAAGGTCTGGCAAGGCAGGCCCAAACCATTCGCGATGCCGAACCTGAGGGTCACTGCGGGTGCCGAGGAGAGCAAGGCGATTAACGCGCTGCACGGCGGCGCGATCGTCATCGCCGGTTCGGGCATGGCCAATGGCGGACGCATCCGCCATCACCTCGCGAACAATCTCTCGAATCCGAACGCGCACGTGATCTTCGTCGGCTACCAGGCCGACGGCACGCTCGGTCGCATGCTCGTGAACGGATTGAAACACGTGAAGCTGTTCGGACAGGACATGCCGGTGCGAGCGCAGATCCACACCGTCGGCGGCCTGTCCGCACACGCCGATCAGCAGGGCTTGCTAGACTGGTATGGTGCGAGTCCGAACCACCCGCCGGTCGCCCTCGTGCACGGCGAGAATCCCGCGCGCGAGACATTGAGCGCAAAACTTCACGCGCAATTCGGCATCGACGTGACCCTGTCGCAACCGGGCATGACGCGCGATGTCTGAGGCGTCGGCGCAGGCCGGCGGCTTGGAATCCGCGATCTCGCGCGCAGCACCATCGGACGTCATCCCCCGCAACAACGGCATCGATCTGTTGCGCGGGCTGTCCATCCTGCTGGTCGTCGTCCATCACATCGGCCTGCGCATTCCACTCAACAAAACGGAGCTCGCAGCCTTCGTGCCGAAGCGGCTGCTCGATGCGCTGAACTACAACGGCTACGAAGCCGTGTTCGTGTTCTTCACAATCTCCGGATTCCTGATCGCCGGCCATGCGCTGCGGCGCTGGGGAGGCCTCGACCGCATCGATTCCAGGGCGTTCTATGCACGCCGCTTCGCACGCATCATGCCGTGCCTGCTGCTGCTCGTGTTTGTATTGAGCGTGCTGCACCTGCTCGGCTACGAGGATTACCTGATCGCGCATGCAAACCAGTCCATGCCGGGCGCGATCGGTGCGGCGCTGGGCCTCTACCTGAACTGGTACGAAGGCCACACCGGATATTTGCCGGGCAACTGGGACGTACTGTGGTCGCTGTCGATCGAGGAGGTCTTCTACATCGCCTTCCCGATCGCCTGCGTGCTGACGCGTCGAACGTGGATCCTCGCGCCGCTGCTGGTCGTTTTCGCGCTGTCGCTGCCGTTAACCCACGCGGCGAACGTGGACAATGAAATCTGGCAGGAGAAGGCCTATCTGCCGGGAATGGCAGCGATCGCGATGGGCGTGCTCGCCGCGCTGGTTGCCTCACGCGGCGCGCTGCCCGGGCGCGGATACGCGAACCTGCTGTGCGTCGCGGGCACGAGCGGAATCGCGAGCATCCTGCTGATCGAGGATATCCTCTGGAACACGTTGCAGGACGGCTGCCTGTTGCTGCTCACGCTCTCTGTGGCGTGCCTGCTCGTCGGTCTGCAGTGGCGTGAACGGATGGGCGCGTCGCGCCCGCTGCGCGGATTCGGCTGGCTGCGTTCGTTCGGCCGGCTCAGCTACGAGATCTACCTGACCCACATGTTCGTCGTGTTCGGAGCGGTGCAACTGTTCAAGGCGGGGGGCAGCGACATGCAACAAGGATGGATGTGGTATCTGCCGGTGGTCGCGCTGTGCTGGCTGCTGGGCGCGCTCGTCGGCAGGTATTTCTCGACGCCGAGCGACCTGGCGTTGCGCAAGCGGCTGCTTGAACCGAGGACGCGGGTAAATTCCCGCACTATGGTTGCTTCCGATGCAACCGGCGTCGATCACCAGGGATGATGTTTTGAATAAAGTCACGCTGGCGCAAACTGCGACGATGCACGATTCCAAAAGCAGCAACCCCGAACCCGCTGTTCGACACTGGAGGCACTGAATGCCCAAGCTCACCAACATCCTGCTGATCCGGCATGCCGAAAAGCCAGCCGACGTGCAGGATCACACCTTGACGGTTGCCGGGCAGGAGCGCGCGCGTGCGTACGTCGCGTATTTCCAGCACTACGCCATCGGCGATGCCATCATCAAGATGGATTATCTGTTTGCTGCCGCAAATTCCACGGGCAGCGATCGGTCCACGCTGACGCTCGCTCCGCTGTCGGTGGTGCTTGGACTGCCAGTCGATGTGCGATTCGAGGATCATGGATATCAGCTTCTGGCGGACGAGATCCGCAACAACGGCAGATACGACAACTCCAACATCCTGATCTGCTGGCATCACGGCCAGCTCCTGAATCTCGCGGTTGCACTCGGTGCACCACGGCAGTCGCTGCCGGCGATCTGGCCGGATGATGTGTTCTGTTGGTTGGTTCAACTGAGCTTCGACACATCCGGCGTATGCGTCGCGCGCGCGCTCAATCAGGAGTTGATGGTTGGGGATTCCGGGCGAGCGGTCTGAATTCTCGCGTCAGGCATGTCGATCAGCCGCAGCGGGAGAGGGCAATGCAAGCCAATGCGGGTGGAAACAGCCGTCGATCCGGATTCCGCTATTACGACCTCATGGTCGGCGGCATGGTCGCGGTGCTGCTGTGCTCGAACCTGATCGGCCCGGCCAAGACCAGCACGATCAACCTGCCGCTGATCGGCGCACTGACGTTCGGCGCGGGCAACCTGTTCTTCCCGATCAGCTACATCTTCGACGACGTGCTGACCGAGGTGTACGGCTACGCGCGCGCGCGCCGCGGGACGTGGATCTGCTTCGGTGCGTTGATCTTCGCGACGCTGATGTCGCAGGCGATCATCCACATGCCGGTCGCCCCGAACGAGCCGTTCAACAAGACTCTGGAACCCGCGCTCGAGGTCGTGTTCGGCGCGACGTGGCGCATCGCGCTCGCATCGCTGGTCGGCTTCTGGCTCGGCGATTTCGTCAACGCCTACGTGATGGCGAAGATGAAGTTGTGGACAAAAGGCCGCTGGCTGTGGACGCGCACGATCGGTTCCACCATCGTCGGCGAAGGCGTCGACAGCCTGACGTTCTACCCGATCGCGTTCATGGGCATCTGGGAAGGCCAGACCATCGTCAAGGTGATCGCTTTCAACTGGATCATGAAAGTGGTCGTGGAGACCGTGCTGACGCCGGTGACGTACGCCGTCGTCGGTTTCCTCAAGCGCCGCGAAAACATCGACACCTTCGACACCACGACGAGTTTCAATCCTTTCAGCCTGAAGGACGAAGGCGAGCTGCGGGAGTTTCGCTGAGCCGCGGGCCGATCATCCGGAGGAAGGGTCAACCGGCTTTCGGGTGCTTACCCGGCAGCGCCGGAGTGATGTTGAACTGGAGCACGACATACATCGTGCCGCTCGTTGCGTGGAAGTCCTTCAAGTCCGATGCCTGTCGATAAAACCCGGTGAGCCGTTCCTGTTCCGACGACGGGGCCTGCGCGACCTGCATGTTGAACGTCGCCGGCTTGTCCGCGGTTAGCGTGTACCGAATCATGACCCCGAAACTCGCTTGGCTTTCCGCAAAAGCCTTGATGGCGAGCGGCCTGACGAGTTGGGTGATGCGGATCAACTCGTTCGGGTCGATGTTATGTGCGCAAGGATCGGCGGGGCTGGTTGCCTCGAACGTTTCCAGCTTGACGTTGTTGGCCGGAGTGCCCGGGGCGTCGGCGACATGGATGCTCAATCCGCCGCCGCAAACATCCCGGCCGTCAGGCGCGGCGGCCGCCGCCGGCTGCTGGGGCGATGCTGCGAGCAGTAGCGCAAGCGTGGTTGCAAGAATCATGGTTTCGGTTTCTCGAAAGACATAGCACCCTACGTCTTGATTGTTCCGTAGTCTAGTGATAGAGAGCCCGGCGTGTGTGCCCGATAACGCCTGGGTGAATCGCCCCGGCTTCTGTAGACACCTTCAAGCCATACTTTCTGGCAATGATGGAGGTGGCTATGAGCAACAAACGCTACACGGACGAGTTCAAGGTGGAAGCGGTCAAGCAGATCACCGAGCGTGGTCATGCGGTGGCAGATGTAGCTGGTCGGCTGGGCGTTTCGATCCACAGTCTGTACGCCTGGCAAAAGCAGCTTGAGAAGCCTGCGCCGGTGCGTCAGGCCGATAAC
>JBBRQI010000020.1:0-51676 GCA_038226665.1 Lysobacterales bacterium
GAAGGCGCATGCGAAGGCAATCTCGTCCTGCTTGATGCGTGGCCGGGCATGATGCGCACGGTCTATGGCGACCACCAGCGCTTCATCGACACCTACTTCAAGACCTATCCGGGTTCGTACTTCACAGGCGACGGTTGTTGCCGCGATGAAGACGGCTACTACTGGATCACCGGCCGCGTCGACGACGTGATCAACGTCAGCGGCCACCGCATCGGAACCGCCGAGGTCGAGAGCGCGCTGGTCGCGCATCCGCACGTCGCCGAAGCCGCGGTCGTCGGCTTCCCGCACGACATCAAGGGCCAGGGCATCTATGCGTACGTCACACTCAACGCCGACGTGAGCCCGCATCCGGACCTGCACAAGGATCTCGTCGCCCACGTGCGCAAGCACATCGGCCCCATCGCAACGCCCGACCATATCCAGTGGGCGCCGGGTTTGCCCAAGACACGTTCCGGAAAAATCATGCGCCGCATCCTGCGCAAGATCGCTGAAGCCGGGTCTTCTGAAGTCGGGCCGGATCAACTCGGCGATACATCCACGCTTGCCGATCCATCGGTGGTGGATGCACTGGTGAAGGATCGGAAGGATCGGAAGGATGAGTGAGAATCGACTGTGTCCATTGGATGCCGATGTTCCGCCGTGCGTGGCGGTCGTGGTTCCGCGCATCACGCGAGCCGAACAGGGATAGGATGTTTCCGCAGCCGATGGGCTTGATGACGAAGTAGCTGTCCACTGCCTGACGCAAGGGAACCCATGAGCGATCCGTCCCAGCCAGCCGATCCGACCATGGAGATGCCGCACGGCGAAGGCATCGGCGGCCGCATTGGCCCATTCAAGATCCTGCAGCAACTCGGTGAAGGCGGCTTCGGCGTGGTGTTCGAAGCTGAGCAAGAGCACCCGGTCAAGCGCCGCGTTGCGCTCAAGGTCATCAAGCTCGGGATGGACACGCGCGAGGTGATCGCGCGCTTCGAGGCGGAGCGTCAGGCGCTCGCGCTGATGGATCATCCGCACATCGCGCGCGTGCTCGATGCGGGCGCGACCGAGGGTGGCCGCCCCTATTTCGTGATGGAACTGGTCAGGGGCGAACCCATCACGCGCTATTGCATCAAGCACGGGCTATCGATTGCCCAGCGTCTGCAACTTTTCGAGCAGGTCTGCGCGGCCGTCCAGCATGCGCACAGCAAGGGCATCATCCACCGCGACCTCAAGCCCAACAATGTGCTGGTCAGCACGCACGACGACCAGCCGTTCGCGAAGGTCATCGATTTCGGCATCGCCAAGGCGACCAGTGGCCGCCTGACCGACAAGACGATGTTCACCGAAGCGAACCTGATGATGGGCACGCCGCTGTACATGAGCCCGGAGCAGGCCGAGGGCAGTGTCGACATCGACACGCGCACCGACATCTATGCGCTCGGCGTGATCCTGTACGAATTGCTGACAGACACCACGCCGCTGGATTCGAACACGCTGCGCACTGCGGGCTATGCGGAGATCCAGCGCATCATCCGCGAGGTCGAACCGCTACGGCCGAGTGCACGCATCTCGCAGTCGGTCACGAAGAAGATCGGAGTCGCGACCAGGCGCGAAATGGAACCGCGCAGGCTGACCAGCATGATCCGTGGCGAGCTCGACTGGATCGTCATGAAGGCGATCGACAAGGATCGCGCGCGGCGTTATGAAACGGCGAATGGTTTGGCGATGGACGTGCGCCGTTACCTTGCCGGTGAAGCGGTGCTGGCCGCTCCGCCGAGCGCGTCGTATCGCCTGCGGAAATTCGTTCGTCGCAACAAGGCCACGGTCGCGGCTGGATCGCTGATCGCGGCCTCGTTGATCGTTGGCATCACGGGCTTTGCATGGCAGGCGCATATCGCGAAAGCGCGTGCCGACGAACTGGAACAGGTCTCGAAGTTCCAGGCGGAGATGCTCAAGCAGGTGGATCCGACCCAGGCTGGAAAGTTGTTGTCGGATGACGTGCAAGCGAAGTTCGCAGCGGCGTTGATCAAGGATGGCGCGTCCGGCGCGGAACGCAGTCAGCAAATCGCTGCATTTGCCGCCCAATGGCAACGCGTCAACGCGACCGACACAGCCACCGACCTGATCGATCGCACGATCCTGAAACCAGCTGTGATCGCCATCGACAAGCAGTTCAGGAACCAGCCTCTGGTCGATGCGAGCTTGCGCCAGGTATTGGCGGATCGCTACAAGGACATGGGTTCGTATGATGCGGCAATGCCGTTGCAGGAAAGCGCGTTGGCAACGCGTCGGCGTATGCTTGGCGAGGAACACCCGGAGACGTTGAAGTCACTCGAAGGGATGGGCGAACTGCTCGATGCGCAAGGCAAGCCGGATGCCGCCAGACCCTATGTCAGCGAAGTGCTGGCGGTACGCCGTCGCTTGTTGGGCGAGGACAATGCCGACACACTGGCGTCAATCGCCGCGATGGGAACTATCCTGCACGATCAGGGCAAGCTCAGCGAAGCCGAACCCTATCTCCGCAAAGCGTGGGAGAAACGGCGTCGCCTGCTCGGCGAGGATGATCCGGACACGCTCGGGTCGCTCAGCGACGTGGCGGGTCTACTTGTCGATCAGGGCAAATTTAGCGAAGCCGAGCCTTACATGCGCGAGGCATTGGCGAAGCTTCGGCGTGTACGCGGCGAGGAAGCCCCTGACACGATGATACTGACTAACAACCTCGGGATCGTCCTGTCGCAGGAAGGCAAGCGCAGCGAAGCCGAGCCCTACTTGCGCGAGGCACTGGAGAAGCATCGCCGCGTGCTGGGAGAGGAACATCCGGACACATTGCAATCGCTAACGACCTTGGGTGGACTGTTGCTCGATCAGGACAGGCCAAGCGAAGCCGAGCCCTACCTTCGCGAAGCGGTGGAGAAGAGCCGTCGCGTACTCGGCAACGACAATCCGGGCACCTTGATCACGATTTCCCTGTTGGGCAGGGTGCTGTTCGAGCAAGGCAATCTTGTCGAGGCGGAAAAACTGCTCGGCCCATCGGAGGCAGCAGCGCGCAAGACTTTGAGTGAGGCAGGTCCGACACAACTCGCGTTCTATCTGGTGAGCCTTGGCAGGGCCCGCGTCGCGTCGCGCGAATTTGCCGCAGCGCAAGCCAGCCTGATCGACGCGCAATCGATCTACTTTAAGAATGCCGGCCACAAGGACCAGCGCACGCGCACCAGCACCCAGGCCATCATCGATCTCTACACTGCCTGGAACAAGGCCGAACCGGGCAAGGGCTACGACGTCAAAATGGCCGCGTGGAAACAGAAACTGGATGCGCTGGGCCCGCCAACTACCACGCAATGACCTGCCAACGCGCCTGCCGATCGTGCGATATGGTTTGTTACACGGTGCGCGCAGCATGGGAGTCTGTTTCGCGTGACGCGTATCCTGATCGCATCAGCATGATGTGGCAGACATGACTTCGAACAAGACAGAGCACGAGCGCGTCGCCGATTCCGGATCGCTCAAATACGACGAAGCCCGCAAAAGCGGGCTTTGTTTTCAACAGCAGAAGCAAAGGCTGCTTACTTGATCTTGCCTTCCTTGTACATCACGTGCTTGCGCACGACGGGATCGTACTTGCTGATCTCCATCTTCGCAGGCGTGGTTTTCTTGTTCTTGTCGGTGGTGTAGAAATGACCGGTGCCGGCCGACGAGGTGAGGCGGATCTTGTCGCGCTTGGATGCCATGGTCGGATCTCCTTAGATCTTTTCGCCGCGCGAACGCAGCTCGGCGAGGACGACGTCGATGCCGTTCTTGTCGATCGTGCGCAGGGCGTGGGCCGAGACGCGCAACTTGATCCAGCGGTTCTCGCTGGCGACCCAGAAGCGGCGCTCATGCAGGTTCGGAAGGAACCGGCGGCGGGTGTGGTTGTTCGCGTGCGAGACGTTGTTGCCTGAAATCGTCTTTTTGCCTGAAACCTGGCAGATGCGTGCCATGGATCACCTCTGGGTTTGCGGTCACGCCCTCCATGGCCTGGAAGGCATCGGCCCCGCATCCGACGGGTCGGAGCACACGATGCGGGCGAGAAACGTCGCGCTACGCGTGGGCCGGCATCGTGCTGCCGTGGCCATCGCGGACGGCAGGGCCGTCGGGAAGCGAGCCGCGCATTCTAGCGGGATGGGCACCAAGGTGCAATCCACCGGCACCGGAGGGCTGGATCAGGACGATGCGGTAGGCCGTCGGTGCCAGCCGTGATGACGGATATCGAGATACAGACTGTAGCTCGCGGTCGCGGCCGGGAACAGGTTCTGCAGCACGCCGACCGAATCGCCTTTCGGCGAGAACACGAAGTACGACAGCGTGGTGATGCTGCCGACGATGCTCATGTACCAGAACATTCGCGGCATTTCCGGCTTGCCGGCCTTGCGCGAGGCGTGCATCTGCACGAACCAGCGCGCCGAGAACATCATCGCGCCGGTATAGCCAATCAGTTTCCACAGAGTGATGTGGATGCCGGTCCACGACAGCCACAGGATTTCGTCATTCATCGTGTTCTCCGTAAAGACGGCGCTTCAACTCCTTCCCCTGCGCGCAAGGGAGGATGAATCATTCGTCAGGCATGAGTTCGGCGACCTCGGTGCGTTTGCCACGTCGGATCAGCCACGCGACGCCGCGCAGGTCGCTGATCCCGACCAGGGCGCGGTTGAAGTTGTTGTACTTCGACACACCCGCCGTGCGATGGCGATGGTTAACCGGGACGCTGACCGTTTTCCAGCCGGCGCGCTGCATCAATGCTGGCAGGTAGCGGTGCATGTGGTCGAAGTACGGCAGGTCGAGGAAGGCCTCGCGCTCGAACAGCTTGATGCCGCAGCCGGTGTCCGGCGTGTCGTCGCGCAGCATCCGCGAGCGGATCGCGTTGGCCCACTTCGAGGCCCAGCGCTTGCTGCCCGAGTCCTGGCGATTCACCCGCCAGCCCGCGAACAGCTTGATCTGCGCGTCTGCGGTGGCGCGCGCGTCGAGCAATTTCGATATATCGGCTGGGTCGTTCTGGCCGTCGCCGTCGAGCGTCGCGATCCATGCGCCGCGCGCGGCCTTCACGCCGTTGCGCACAGCGGTGCTCTGGCCGGACTGATGAAGATGACGAATCACCCGCAGTTCCGGCGTTTCGCGTTGGAGCTTCTTCAGCACAGTGACGCTGGCATCACGGCTGAGGTCGTCGACGTACACGATCTCGAACGGGATGCGCCCGCGCAATGCAGCCACGATTTCGCCGACCAGCGGCGCGATGTTCGCTTCCTCGTTGTGCACCGGCACCACGACCGAGAGTTCGGGCAGGGTCATCGCGGCGGCGACGCGAATGGGGAACAGGATGCGATCGCGATCATTCAGCCATTATCGCGGTTGTAAGCGTCGCTTTCACCTATGCGCCCGGTCAGCTCTTGCCGCGCAGCCGTTCGAGCACGCCATCCAAAGCTTCAAGCCCGTGGTAGTGGATCACCAGTTTGCCGCGACCGCCGCGACCGTGCTGGACGGCGACCTTCGCGCCGAGGCTGTCGCTGAGTTCGCGCTCGAGCGCGGCGATGTTCGGATCGAGGCGCGGCGCCGGTTTTTTCAGTGAGGTTTTGGCGTGGCCCGACGACGCAAGTTGCGCACGGCGTTCGATCTCGCGCACCGACCAGCCCTGCGCGGCCGCTTCCTGTGCAAGCGCGAGCGCAGTCTCCGCAGGCAAGGTCAGCAGGGCACGTGCGTGGCCCATTTCGAGTTGGTGCGAGGCAAGCAGATTGCGGATACCGACCGATAATTCAAGCAGGCGCAACAGGTTCGACACCGCAGCGCGCGAGCGGCCGACCGCCTCGGCGGCCTGCTGGTGGGTGAGTCCGAACTCGTCGATCAGGCGCGACAGCGCCTGCGCTTCCTCCAGCGGATTGAGGTCTTCGCGCTGGATGTTCTCGATCAGCGCCATCGCGATCACCGAGCGGTCGTCGGCCTCGCGCAGAATGACTGGCACCTCAGTCAGCCCCGCAAGGTGCGCGGCGCGCCAGCGGCGCTCGCCTGCGATGATCTCGTAGCAAGGCGCGCCGGACGTGCTTGCGGCGACCGCACGCACCACGATCGGTTGGATGAGACCCTGCGCGCGAATCGAGTCGGCGAGTTCCTGCAAACGTTCGGGATCCATACCGGTGCGCGGCTGGTAGCGGCCAGGGCGCAGCGCAGCGACCGCGAGCGTGCGTTGCGCATGCGGCTCGGGCAAATCGCCGGGCGCGGCCTTTCCGGCTTGGCCGAGCAGGGCATCCAGGCCACGGCCGAGTCCGCGCTTCTTCACTGCTGCCATCAGACGTTCTCCGATTTGCGTTCGCGGGCGTGGCGCAGGATTTCGCCAGCGAGCCCAAGGTAGGCGATGCCGCCGCGCGATGCGCGATCGTACGCGATGATGCTCTGGCCATGGCTCGGCGCTTCGGCCAGGCGCACGTTGCGCGGCACGATGGTGCGGAACACCTGTTCGCCGAAGTGCGACTGCAGGTCGGCTGACACCGCGTTGGCAAGGTTGTTGCGTACGTCATACATCGTGCGCAGGATGCCCTCGATTTCGAGCGCGGGATTCAGCCGTTTCTTCAATGCATTGATGGTCTGCAGCAGCGAGGTCAGTCCTTCCAGCGCGTAATACTCGCACTGCATCGGCACCAGCACGCTGTCGGCCACCGCGAGCGCATTGAGCGTCAGCAGCGACAACGATGGCGGGCAGTCGATGATGATGTAATCGTAGTTGCCGCGCACGGGCGCCAGCGCTTTCTTGAGGCGCTGCTCGCGCTCGGATTCGTCCATCAGGCGGATTTCGGCGGCGGTGAGGTCCGAGTTGCCAGGCAACAGGTCGAAGTGTTCCGGGCTGCGCTGCAGGATTTCGGCGAGCGTCGCTTCGCCGAGCAGCATCTCGCAGGTCGAGGCGGCGAGCTCGCGCTTGTCGATGCCGGAGCCCATCGTCGCATTGCCCTGCGGATCGAGGTCGACCAGCATCACCCGCGCCGCCGTATATGCCAGCGCCGCAGCAAGATTCACCGCCGTGGTGGTCTTGCCGACGCCGCCTTTCTGGTTGGCGACCGCAATCACGCGCGCCTTGCTCATGCAGCCGTTTCCTTGTTTTTTCCAGTCACGTTGTGTTCGTACAGGTCGCGTTCGATCACCAGCAAATGCCGCTGCGCCGCCAGCCCCGGCACATCCAGGACGTGTGTCGCAGCAAGGCGCCAGCCGGACGGCAGCGCCGCGATTTCATCGGCAGGCTGCCGCCCTTTCATCGCCAGCAACCGCCCGTTTTCGGCGAGCAGGTGTCCGCCGACGCGCACGAATTCCGCAAGACTACCGAACGCCCGCGACACAAGACAGTCGAACAACCCCGGTGGCTCGAAGGATTCGGCGCGCGATTCGGCCACGCGCAGGTTCGCCAGGTTCAAATGCCGCTGCGCTTCGCGCATGAAGCGCGTTTTCTTGCCGCTGGATTCGACCAAGGTGACATCCAGATCCGGTAACGCGAGTGCGAGCGGTATGCCGGGCAAGCCCGCGCCCGAGCCGATATCGGCCAATGTTCCGCTCACGAATGGCGCAATCGCGAGCGAATCCAGCAGGTGCTTCGACACCATGTCGGTCGGGTCACGGATCGCGGTGAGGTTATAGGTGCCATTCCAGCGCACCAGCAAGGCCAGATAGTCCAGCAGCCGCGTGCATAGCGACTCCGACGCAAGACCAAGCGCGCCCAAGCCGGAATCCAGTGCAGGACGGAGCTGTTCGAGTGAGGTCATGCGCGCGGCGCGTTGATCGGGCCGGCGAGTATCCCGCAAATCGCGGCACAGCGGCTTGGGTCAGTGGCGGCCCGGGTCAAACACGCTCAAGTCGTATGCAGCGCGCAACGGATGATGCGCAGGCCCATGCGGCCGAGCCGCTGATTGAGTTCCGCTTTCAGCGCGTCGGCTGCGGTCGCGGTCCACCCGTTCTGCTGGGACGGCAGTTGCGCGGCAACGCTGGATAGCGCGTCGTCGGCCTGGCGCAACACCATCGCGTCCACCGATTCGAGCCCGTCGCGGCTCGGCATTGGGTCGAGGATCTGGTAGTAGAGGTCGGCACTGGCGTTGTCGGTGCCGAATGCACGGGTCGGCAGTTCGACGCGATGGCCGGTCAGGGACACATGCTGTGCGATCCGGTCCAGCCAAGGCCACACCACGTGGACGCCCGATTGCAACGTCCGCAGGTACCGACCGAAACGATGCACCGTCCACGCCTGCCCTTCAGGCACCAGGCGCAGCGCCGCCAGTGGAATCGCCAGCAGGCTCAAAGCAGCGATCGCGTACGCAGTATTGATGGTCGACTCCAGAGCAGACAGCAAGTTGGATGTACTTCGTCAGGTTGTGTCTTAGCAGAATAACGAAAAAATTGCAAATAACTAACTGGAAGCTAACAAGAAGCGCTGGGGTCGCAATTTGATCACAGGCGGCATAACGGAAAAGTGATCCACCTCTCGTCGTGGCGAAGCCGACCATTGACGGGCAGTTTGAATCCGCCCGCTCCCGTACCCATGATCCATCCACGGTGCAACGTCGCGCTGGCTGTCGACCGAGGAGTGGCGCAATGGGATTGATCGGACTGTTATGGGGTTTGCTGTCGTTGCTATTGATGATGCTGGCCTTCATCCCGCTACTGGGCTGGGGAAACTGGCTGACGATTCCATTCGCGGTCGTCGGGTTGGTCGTCAGCGGCATCGCCTACGGGATCACTTCACCTGCGCGCCGCGGCCGGGCCACGGCTGGGCTATGGCTGAACATCATCGCGATCCTGATCGGCCTGATGCGCCTGAGCTTCGGTGGCGGGATCATCTGAGCATTGCGCGAATGAATTCTGCCGCGACCAAAGCCGGTGGACGTGCCGCGAGCAGTTCACGCGTGTAGGCGTGTTGTGGCGCAGCCAACAGATCGCCGGCCACGCCGGCTTCCACGATGACGCCGTCGTGCATCACCGCGATGCGGTCGGCCAGCGCGCGCGCGGCATCGAGGTCGTGGGTGATGAACAGCAGGGCGAGACCGCGCTCGGCTTTCAACCGCGCCAGCAGTTGCAGGATCGCGGCGCGACTTCGCGCATCCAAGGCTGAAACCGCTTCGTCGCAGACCAGCAACTCGGGGTCGCTCGCGAGTGCGCGCGCGATGGCGATGCGCTGGCATTGGCCGCCGGAAAATTGGTGCGGATGGCGATCCAGTGCAGATGGATCAAGCCCGACGGTCAGCATCAGTTCGCCAGCGCGCTGGCGACGCTGTTTGGCATCGCCTAGGCCATGGATCCGCAACGGTTCGGCGATGATTTGCGCGGCGGTCTGGCGCGGATCCAGCGATGCGAAAGGATCCTGGAACACCACGCCGATGCGACGCCGCAATGGACGCAACGCGCGCGGACCGAGCGCGCCGATGTCCACGCCGTCTAGCACGATGCGTCCACGTGTCGGTGTGCGCAACAACCGCAACACGGCGCGCGCGAGGGTGGATTTTCCAGAACCCGATTCGCCTACCAGTGCGACGCATTCGCCGCGATGAAGTGCGATGGTCGTTGGCGTGAGCGCATCGCGCGACGCGCGTGGGTAGCGAACCGAAAGATCGGCGACAGACAGCAACGCATGGCCAATTTGCGCAGCCGGCGCGGAGCCCAGATGTTCGGCGGCCAGCAAGTCGCGTGTGTACGGCGCGGACGGCGCGGAGAAAACCTGCGCGGTCGCCCCGGTTTCGACGCATCGGCCGCGATGCAGGACGAGCACGCGCTGCGCGAGCGTCGCCACCAGCGGCAGGTCGTGACTGACCAGCAACAATGCGAGGTCAAGATCGCGGCGCAATGCGTCGAGCAGGTTCAGGATGCCACGGCCGACGCGCGGATCGAGCGCGGATGTCGGTTCGTCCGCGAGCAGACAGCGTGGCTTCGTGGCGAGTGCGAGCGCGATGCACACGCGCTGGCGCTGCCCGCCGGAAAGTTCGTGCGGATGCCGCGCGAGCAATGCATCGGCAGCGGGCAGTTCGACGCGATCGAGCAAGGCAATCGCTTCGGCGCGCGCTGCATCGCGCGCAAAGCCGGCGTGGCGTAGGGTCTCGCGCAATTGCGCGCCGATGCTGCGCAGCGGGTGCAACGCGGCGAGCGCATCCTGCGGCACCCACGCGAACGTATGGCCGCGCAACGCGACGTGTTCGCGCGAACCGAGCGCGATCTCGCGACCATCCACGCGCAGCGATCCGCTCGCACGCAGTTGCGGCGACAGCAATCCGAGCAACGCAAGCGTCGCCAGGCTCTTCCCTGCGCCGGATTCGCCGACGATCGCCAGGCATTCCCCGGCGGCGACATCGAGATCGAGCGGGCCGAGCAATGGCGTTTCCGCGTTGGCGACCGACACGCGCAGGTCGTGGAGTGCGAGCAGCGGCGCGGTCGTCATGCGCTCGTCGCCGGCATCGCGACCGGCAAGGTGTCGTCAGGCTCGTTCGTGCCGCTGCGCACATCCAGCCAGTCGCGCAATGCATCGCCGAGTTGCTGGAAGCATGCAAGCGTCACCACCAGCAAGGTCGCCGGCACCAGCAAGGTCCACGGCGCGCTGTCGAGTTCCTGCGTACCTTCCTGCAATAACGTGCCAAGGCCGGCCGATGGCTGGTCGATGGAGAGGCCGAGGAAACCGAGGAAACTCTCGACGAGGATGGCCTGCGCGGCGAGCAGGCTCGCGTATACGAGCGCGAGGCCGAGCAGGTTCGGTACGATATGCCACCGCAGAATCTCCAGTGCGTTGGCACCGGCCGCGCGCGCCGCGAGCACGAACGGCTGTTCGCGCAATCGCGCTGCCTCGGCGCGCATCACCCGCGCGAGATCGATCCAGACGTAACCGCCGATCGCGGCGAGCAATAGCCATAGAGAACGCTCGAACAGGGTCAGCAACAGGATAACGATCAGCAGAAACGGCAGCGCCGACAGCACGTCCAAGCCGCGCATCATCAGGCGTTCGCTGCGGCCGCCCAGATAACCAGCGCTCGCGCCGTAGGCGAGCCCTATCACGAGCGCGATCGCCGTCGCGCCCAAGCCGAGCAGCAACGACAGCCGCAATCCGTACAACGCGCGCACGAACGTGTCGCGGCCGATCGCATCGGTCCCGAGCCAATGTCCGTTCGCAAACGATGGCGCGGTCGACAGCGCGTTCCAGTCCGGATGTTCGGGCGCGTACGCCGACAGCGACGGGCCGATCAACGCCAGCACCGCCAACGCGGCGAGCACGACGATGCAGGCAGATGCGGAGCGCGGCAGTCGGCGCAGGATGGAGATCATCGCCGCATCATCGCGCGTGGTCGCGTACGAGCGCCAGCACCGTAGCGCCGCGTATCATGTGCATTCCCGACCATTCGATCCACGCCATGCACCTCATGACCCGCCCGCGCCGCATGCGCCGCGACGAATTTTCCCGGCGGCTGATGCGCGAAACCGTGTTGACCGCGAACGACTTCATCCTGCCGGTGTTCGTGCACGAAATCGCCGGTCGCGTGGCGATCGCTTCCATGCCCGGCGTCGAGCGTTTAAGTATCGATGAGTTACTGCGCGTCGCCGAGCGCGCCCACACGCTGCGAATACCGGCCATCGCGCTGTTCCCGGTCACGCCCGACGACGCGAAATCGCTGGATGCGCGCGAAGCGTGGAATCCGGATGGACTCGCGCAACGCGCGGCGCGTGCGCTGAAGTCTCGCTTCCCCGAACTCGGCGTGATCACCGATGTCGCACTCGATCCCTTCACCACGCATGGCCAGGATGGACTAGTCGACGACAACGGCTACGTCGTCAATGACGCCACCGTGGATGCGCTCGTCAAGCAGGCGGTCTCGCATGCCGAAGCCGGGGCCGACGTGGTCGCGCCGTCGGACATGATGGACGGACGCATCGGTGCGATTCGCGCCGCGCTGGAAGATCGCGGCCTCGTGCACACACGCATCCTTGCGTACGCGGCGAAGTATGCGTCGAGTTTCTACGGTCCGTTCCGCGATGCGGTCGGCAGCGCCGGCACCCTTGGCGGCGGCAACAAATACACTTACCAGATGGATCCGGCGAACGCCGACGAAGCGTTGCGCGAGGTCGCGCTCGACATCGAGCAGGGCGCCGACATGGTGATGGTGAAACCTGCGCTGCCCTACCTCGACATCCTGCGACGCGTGAAGGATCGTTTCGGCATGCCGACGTTCGCGTACCAGGTGAGCGGCGAATACGCGATGCTGAAAGCTGCCGCACTGAACGGCTGGCTCGACGAACGCGCCTGCGTGATGGAGGCGCTCACGTCGATCAAGCGCGCAGGCGCCGATGCGATCCTCACTTATTTTGCGCTCGACGCAGCGACTTGGCTCAAGGATTGAATGACATGCAGCATTACGCAATCTTCGGACACCCTGTCGCGCATTCGCTGTCGCCGCGCATCCACGCGGCGTTCGCGAAACAGACGGACATCGCGATGGACTACGTCGCGATCGATGCAACTCCGGAAGCATTCGCGCAATCGCTGCGGCAGTTCGCCGACCACGGCGGCCGTGGCGCGAACATCACTGTGCCGCACAAGGCCGCCGCGCTCGCGCTATGCGATGCGCTGAGCGATCGCGCGCAACGTGCGGGCGCGGTCAACACCTTGCTGCGGCATGGCGGTGGCTGGCGCGGCGACAATACCGACGGCGTCGGACTCGTGCGCGATCTCACCGGGCGCGCGCAGCACGATCTGCGCGAACGCCGCACCTTGCTGCTCGGCGCCGGCGGCGCCGCAGCCGGAATCGCGCCGGCGCTGCTCGACGCGGGCATCGGCGACCTCTACATCGTCAACCGCACGCCCGAGCGCGCCGACGCGCTCGCCGATGCGCTGGGCATGCCGGGCCGCGTGCACACGCGTTACTGGAAGGATCTCGGCTCGCAGGGGAATTTCGACCTGATCATCAACGCGACTTCGGCCGCGCGCGCGCAGGCGCCGCTGAACCTTCCGTTCGCGCTTGCGTATCGCAACGCGCTTGCTGTCGATCTTGGCTACGGCGACGCAGCGGTCGATTTCCTCGCATGGGCACGCAGTGCGCATTGCAATGATGCGATCGACGGACTCGGCATGCTGGTCGAACAGGCCGCGGAGAGTTTCGAAATCTGGCACGGCGTGCGCCCGCAGACCGATCCCGTGTATGCGCAACTGCGCGAAAACAACACGGTGCTGGTCAATGCGGATTGATGGGCGGATTGACGGGTGTTTCCCGGCAGTAAGCCGCGCCTCAGTCAATCCGCGGCAGGAACAGGACGAACAGCGATACGATCACCAGCGCCACCGACGCGAACGTCAGCAGCCATTGCAGGACGCGCAGTACCTTGCGCAATGCGTTGTCGTCCGCCACGCGTGGGATCCAAAGGCCAAGCGCAAATGCCGCGAGCAACGCAAGCGGCCACCAGGTGAACAATGTTTGCAGCAGGCCGAGCTTGCCGGGCAGGTCGCCCGGGAGATAGGTCAGTGCGCCCGGCGTGTAGGGCATCAGCAACCAGCCGATCAGGCACGCGAGCAAGCTTGCGGTCATGGCAAAACTGCTGCGGCGATCGGGCGCTTGCATGTGGATTCCCCGGTTGGCGTTGCTTCGTTGTGCTTCTGGCGAAACGAACCGCGTGATCTTTGCAGCAACGCCTCAGATCGGTGGTCCGCTCATCAGCGGCAACGCGAGAGCGATCAGCCCGATCGCGATGATCAGCACGGACGCGATCGACAATGCGCCATCGAGCAGTTTCCAGAGTGTGTGCGACGACCTACGCGGCTGCAGTGCCTTGGCGCAGGCCTGCACGACCAGTGCAAGCACGCTGAGGGCGATCCATATCGGATAGCCGTCGATGAACCTGCGGGTGAGCGAGGGCATTGCATCGCCAAACCAAGTCGCGTAATGGGGCGCCAATAGCGCAACAATGATGCTGAAGCACAGCGCCGTCCCCGGCGCGATCCACGCCTCGATGCGGCTGGTACGGCGGACTCCGAGTGTCATGGCGATTCCTTCGTTCCGGATGCGGAGGTGCCGGATACAAGCTGCCCGAGATAACGATCCTTGAGCTTCACGTAATGCGAGGCCGAATAATAAAGCTGCTCGATCTGCGCCGCATCGAGCACGCGAACGCAGCGCGCTGGATTGCCCATCCACAATTCGCCCTCGCCGACGACCTTGCCCGGAGCCATCACCGCACCCGCCGCAACGAAGCCGTGCTTCTTCACGACCGCGCCGTCGAGCACAGTCGCATGCATGCCGATGAGGCAGGCGTCCTCGATCGTGCATGCGTGGATCACCGCAGCGTGGCCGATGGTCACGTCGTCGCCGATCGTGCACGGAAATCCGTCGCCGGTGTAGGGGCCGGCGTGGGTGACGTGCAGGATCGAACCGTCCTGGATGTTCGTGCGCGCGCCGATGCGGATGTGGTTCACGTCGCCGCGCACGACGCAGCCGGGCCAGATCGATGCGTCGTCGCCGAGCACCACGTCGCCGATCACGGTCGCGTCCGGATCGACGTAGGCACGCGCGCCAAGAACCGGGAATTTGTCGAGGTAAGGTCGCATTGGTATGCCCAGTAGTTAGGAGTGGCAGGCAGTTTGGAGTGATTGTACTTCGCCGGGCGACTACACTCGACGCATGGACATCGCCACCGAAACACCCGTTTCAGAATTGCTGCCGACACTGCAACGCCTGCGCGCCGCGCAAGCTGCGGCGACACCCACGTATGCACAACGCCGCGCCGATCTCGACCGCTTGCGCGCTGCGTTCCAGCGGCGCATCGAGGAAATGGCAAAGACGGTCAGCGCCGACTTCGGCACCCGCTCGCGCCACGAAAGTCTGGTGGCCGACGGCATGACCGTGCTCAGCGAAATCGACCATCTTCGCAAGCACATGAAAAGCTGGATGCGCCCGCAGCGGCGCATGGTCAACTGGCTGTTCCTGCCCGCGCGCGCCGAAGTGCGCATGCAGCCGCTCGGCGTGGTCGGCGTGATCGCGCCGTGGAACTACCCGGTCAACCTCGCACTCATCCCGCTAGCGACCGCGATCGCGGCGGGCAACCACGTGATGCTCAAGCCATCCGAGCATTCGCCACGCACGAGCGCATTCCTGCGCGATTTGTTGAACGAGGTGTTTCCCGCGGATCGGGTTGCGGTCCTGCTCGGCGGCGTCGATGTCGCGACTGCATTTGCGTCGTTGCCGTTCGACCACCTGCTCTTCACCGGTTCGACTGCGGTGGGACGGAAAGTAATGGCTGCCGCCGCCGCGAACCTCACGCCGGTTACGCTCGAGCTCGGCGGCAAATCGCCGTGCGTGATCGCGCCGGATTTTCCGCTACAGCTCGCGGCGTCGCGGATCGCAGCGGGCAAGTGGCTCAACGCGGGACAGACCTGCATCGCGCCGGATTATTTGCTGGTGCCTGAAACCTCGCGCGATGACTTCATCGCGGCGCTGCGCACGAACGTGTTGGAGCGTTTCCCGACGATCGCCGGCAATCCCGATTACACCGGCATCATCAACGACAACGAATACCGGCGGCTGCGCGGTTATCTTGATGAAGCGACGGCGCGCGGCGTGCAGGTCATCGAACTGGTTCCTATCGATCGCGCGATAGCCGACGCCGGACGCCTGATCGCGCCCACCCTCGTGATCGATCCGCCCGACGACCTCGCAGTGATGCGCGACGAAATCTTCGGACCGATCCTCCCGTTGAAAAGCTATCGCGCGTTCGACGAGGCGATTGCCTACATCAACGCGCATCCGCGGCCGCTGTCGCTGTACCACTTCGACAACGACCGCACGCGCGTCGAGCGCATGCTCGATCGCACCGTCGCCGGCGGCGTGTCGATCAACGACACGGTGATGCATTTCGCGCAGGATCGCCTGCCGTTCGGCGGCGTCGGTCCAAGTGGCATGGGCCGCTACCACGGCCGCGACGGCTTCATGACCTTCAGCCACCAGAAGTCGGTGTTAAGGCAGGCGAGGCTGTCGTCGATGGCGTTGTTCAAGCCGCCGTATCGCGGACTCGCGGACAAATTAGTGAAGTTCCTGACGCGATGACGAAAGACGACGGTGACCAAGGCGCGGTCATTCCGATGTGAACCGAGGTGTGCGCACGTAACGCTCGATCAATTGCGCACAGTGCACGCTACGGGATCAGCCGCCCTGGTCCGGCGCGAACACATCAACCGACAGCGTGAACGTGCGTTGCTCGCCGGATTGCAATGCGCCGACGCCGACAAGCTGGCGCGCGACTTCTTTGCCTTCCTCGTTGCGGATGGTGAGCACCATCGAGTATTCCCACGGGCCGCCCCCGGGTGGGTGGCGGATGCTGCCTTCGACGTGCAGCGGGGTCATGTTGGGCGCGCGCGACGACGCGCCCGCATCGAAGCGCAAGTGGCCCTTGCAATTCGGGCAGACGCTCGCGCTGTCGAGGATGGTCGCCTTGCAATGCGGACAGGTGCGCGTTGCACCGATGGCCGCCGCCTTGCTCATGCCGCGCCGCCGCTCTCCAGGGGAGCTTTCTGCTGCAGGCTGCTGACCACGGAGGGTTTTGAGACCGCCTTCTCTTCGGCGCCGACTTCGACCTGCCCACGCATGCGCGAACCCGCGGCGACAGTGAGCGAACCGGTCTTGAGGTCGCCGATCACCACGCCGGTGGAGAGCAGCTCCACGCGCGATGCGGAGACGACGTTGCCGTCGAGCTCGCCGGCGATCGTCACCTTGGACGCGCGTACCGAACCCGTCAGGCGCGCGCCGACCTCGATGGTCAGGTCGCCCTGTACATCGACGTCGCCCTTGAATTGGCCCGCGACGCGCACGTCGCCCGAGCCCTGGATCTTGCCCTCGATGAACAGGTTCGCCGCGATCAGCGATTCCTTGCCGTCGCGTTGCGGTGCGGCAGCGGCGGCACGCGGCGGGGCTGCGTGCGCGACCGGCTCGGCGACTGCATCGGCGGGCTTGTGCGAACCGGCTTCCGGCGTCGGAGCAGCGGGCTTGTTCGGGTTGTTCCGATCGTTCCAGAGTGCCATTTCCGCGTGCTCCAAATTCCAGAGGGATTGGAGCCTATCACGGGAAACCGGGGCGTTGCGCTAACAAAGTGTTGCGCGCGGCAAAGCCCGCTGGAGTCGCGTCGGCGCGCATGGAGTCAGGCCGCGAACGCGCGCAACGCGGCAATCGCGCGATCCACGCCGGCATCGTCGATATCCAGGTGCGTGACCATGCGGATGCTCGGCAGGTAGCCGATCGACAGCCGCAGATGCGCCGCATCCATGTGTTCCTTGAACGCGGACAGGCGATCGGCGGGCACGTCGATGAACACCATGTTGGTGTGCTGGCCGGCCAGCTTGATGGCGGGTGCATCGCGCAATGCCGCGGCGAGGCGTTCGGCGCGCGCGTGATCCTGGCCGAGTCGTTCGATGTTGTGATCGAGCGCGTACAGGCACGCAGCGGCAAGGATGCCCGCCTGGCGCCAGCCGCCGCCGCAGACCTTGCGCCACCGGCGCGCGGTGTCGATCAACTCCTTCCTGCCAACGAGCACCGAACCGACCGGCGTGCCGAGGCCTTTAGAAAAACACACCGACACGCTGTCGAAGAATTGGGCGATGTCGCGCACGGGCAGGTCGCTGGCGACGGCAGCATTGAACAGGCGTGCGCCATCTAGGTGCAGCGCGAGGCCACGACGGTCGCAGAACGCGCGCGCGTCGCGCAGGTACGCATTCGGCAACGGCCGCCCCTGCCAGGTGTTTTCGAGGCACAGCAGTTTCGTGCGCGCGAAATGCGGGTCGATCGGCTTGATCGCGCGTTCGACCACGTCCAGCGGCAGCGTGCCATCGTCGGCGTGCAGGATTGGCTGCGGCTGGATCGAGCCGAGCGCCGCCGCGCCGCCGCCTTCGAACTTGTAGGTGTGCGCTTCCATGCCGACGATGTATTCGTCGCCGCGCTGGCAATGCGCCATCAACGCGAGCAGGTTGGATTGCGTCCCGCTGGGCACGAACAGCGCGTCCTCGAATCCGAGTTTCAAGGCCACGCGTTCCTGCAACGCGTTGACGGTCGGGTCTTCGCCGTAGACATCGTCGCCGACCTCGGCGCGCAGCATCGCTTCGCGCATGGCCGGTGTTGGCTGGGTCACGGTGTCGCTGCGCAGGTCGATCCAGTTCATGGGTGCTTTCCCTGTCAGTCGGCGCAGTCTATGCCGCTCACGACGTCGAAAGTTGTGATTTGTCCTACACTCACGGCATGAAAATTGCGAGCGCGCCATGAAAATCGCGAGCTGGAACGTCAATTCGCTCAACGTGCGCCTGCCGCACCTGCTGCAGTGGCTGGAGTCAGCGCAACCCGACGTGGTCGCGTTGCAGGAAACCAAGATGGAGGACGTGAAATTCCCCGACACCGCCATCGCAGAAGCGGGATATCGCAGCGTGTTCTCCGGGCAGAAGACCTACAACGGCGTCGCGATCCTTGCGCGCGGGCATGCGATCGAGGACGTGCAAGCCGGGATTCCGGGTTTCGCCGACGAACACAAGCGCGTGCTCGCCGCGACCATCAATGGCCTGCGCGTCGTCAACCTGTACGTGGTCAACGGCAAGGCGGTGGGCGACGTGAAGTACGAACACAAGCTGCGCTGGCTCGCGGCCGTGCATGCATGGCTGCGCGATGAACTCGCGCGCTATCCGAAATTGGTGGTGCTGGGCGACTTCAACATCGCACCTGACGACCGCGACGTGCACGACCCCAAGCGCTGGCGCGAGAAGATCCTTTGCTCGACGCCCGAGCGCAACGCACTGCGCGAGCTGGAGGCGCTCGGACTGATCGACAGCTTCCGGCTGTTCAACCAGGAAGCCGGGCACTATTCGTGGTGGGACTACCGGACGTTCGGTTTCGACCGCGGTCTGGGGCTGCGCATCGATCTCGTGCTGGTCGCCGAAGCGCTGCGCACGCGCTGTACCCGCGCCTGGATCGACACGGAGCCGCGCGGCTGGGAACGCGCGTCCGACCACACGCCGGTGCTGGTCGAGCTGGGCTGATCGAGCGCGACCGGGCATGCCGCATGGGCTCCATCGACATCGAGTTCGCCGCCGTCGCCGGCATGATCGTTTTCTGGAACGCGGCCGAATGGGAGGCGCGCGATGGCAGTCCGAATCATCGCGTCCTGTGGTCGATGTTGTCGCTGCTGATCTCGGTGCTGGTGCGCTTCGTGGCGGGCTGGGGCACGATGGCATGGCTGCTCGCGCAGGCTGGTTTGTTCATCGGCATCGCTGCGGTGCGGGTGCTGCTGGAGGACCGGGAGCGCAAGTGGTCGGCCATCCGTTTCTCGCGGGACGACCGCTCCCTTGCATGGACCGAAAGTTCGAGACGCAATGACGAAACGCACAAACGAGAACGCCGCCGGTATTTGCCGGCGGCGTTCTTTGCAGCACCTGCGCGTGGCTTACTGCACGGTCGCCGACTCATGCAGCTCGATGCCTTGCTCGGTCAGTTCAACGCTCAGATCGACGCGCTTGAACCAGTCGGCCTGCATGTCCATCATCTTCGCCTGCTGTTCCATCGACTGCTTCATCGCGGGATCGCTGATCGCCGCAGCGGCCTTGCGCTGGAACTGCGCGACCAGGTGGTAGACCTCGCCCTTCGCGCCGCCCGCGAACAGCGGCTGTTGCGCATCGTCGAGCTTCATCGCATCGCCAAGCTTGGCGTCCTCGCCGGTTCCGATCGAAACGGACAGCAACTTGTCGGTCATGGCCGCGAACATCGGCGCATTGACCGGCAGGTTCGGCATCGGCGGCAGCGCCTTGGCCACTCCATCCGGTTTCAATCCAATTGTTGCGATGCCGGGCACCGCGCTGCCAGCCATCGCGAGCAGCGATGTCGGGTTGTCCGAACCGATCGCAACCACGGCAGCGATATCGGGCACCGGCTGCCCGTCCTTCACCACCAGCTTGTCCACGATTGCATGGAGCCCGTGGAACATCGGCGCATAGCCGGCGAATGCCGGGTTCGTGAGCGTGGTCTTGGATTGCTCCGCGCCGTGATTCAGGCCCGCAAGCTGCGGGCACTTCCATGGCGACTTCGCGGTCGCGTCGGCATACTTGGTCGCCAGGTCGGGCAGCTTGGTCAGGTTTGCGCTGAAACCGAAGTCGAACAGACCGTCCTGGGCGAGCTTCATGCCGGGCATCGGCGCGCGCAGGGTCATCAGGTCCTTGGCGATATCGGCGCGGGTTTCGAGCACTCCGCGCACGCCCGCGTGCTGGGTGGACAGATCGGTGATGCCGAAACTGGTGCGCGGCCATGCAGCGGCGAGCTGGTCGTACTCGGCCGAACAGACTGCATCGATGGTCGGCTTCTTTTCGCCGATCGCGGTCAGGAATGAGGTTTCCAGAGCCGTCGGCGGCGCTTTGAGCACGGCCACCAGCTTGGCGCTGTCGAAATAGCCGCTGCCGTAGGTCAGGTAGTTCATTTTCTTGTTGAGCGCGACAAGATCGCCGCTGTCGGCCAGCGACTTGGCGGGCTTGTCGACGCCGAGCAGGGTTTTCAGATCGGCATCGGAGGGCTTGGCCGGCGCGATGGTAGCGACGACTTGCTTGCCGGAAATTGCGAACACGCCTTCCAGCTTCGCATCCGTCTTGCCGCCATCGATGACCCAGTAATCCAGATTGCCAACCTTGCCTGTCGCGAGCTTCGATCCGGACGCGGTTTCGATGCGGCCGATGGTTGCGCGCAGGTTTTCGGGCTTGGCCAGTTCAAGGCGCAGCACGGGCACCAAGCCGATGCCGTAAAAAGCGAAGTGGTATTGCGGCGAGAGCCCGGCCAGATCCATCAGGCCCTTCACGTCCTTGCCCGCGACTTCTGCCTTGACCGCGTCGATCAGCTTGATCGACTTGTCGCGAGCGGTCACGTTTTCCGGCGAACAGATGCCGGAGCCGCCGGCCATGCCGGACACCTGG
Source organism: Lysobacterales bacterium (assembly GCA_038226665.1). Lineage (GTDB taxonomy): Bacteria > Pseudomonadota > Gammaproteobacteria > Xanthomonadales > Xanthomonadaceae > SZAS-103. The sequence continues at coordinate 20,924 of JBBRQI010000020.1, forward strand.
GCCGGCGTGGCGGATGCGTCGGAAGCGGGCGAAGCCATATCGTCCGCAGGGCTCGAGTCCGCACCATCGGAAGCGCTCTGCCCGTTGGGCGGATCCTGCATCGCGGAACCTCCGCCACCGGAAGGGGAACAGTTGGCGGCCTGGTCGCGCAACATTTTCGCGACGGCATCGAGCTGCATCGCATACATGTCGCCGACCTTGCCGGATTTGTCGATCTTTTCGATCCAGTGACTGGTGACATCGACCGGTTGCGGATCGATGTTCGCCATCACATACGGCGTGTCGGACGGCACATAGGTGAGCGGATCGTCGGCGGCGACGACGCCCGGGCCGCTGGTTCCAGCGGCTCCTTCCTTCTTGCAACCGGCGATGGCGACGACGCCCACGATCAGCAGGCTGGGTATGAGTTTGCGCATGATGTTCTGTTCCCCGGGATTTGTGATGCGGTTCACATGGTAGCAAACGCAAAAACCCTGCGCGCGTGGCCATCCCTGAACCGGATGGCTGCATGAGGTCACGGTGCCTGCGTGCTGCCACATCTGACCGCCATGGATGGCGGGAATGCCGAAAAACGCAGGAGCAGTTTTCGGCCACGTGGGTCGGCTACAGGCGCTCCAGGCGCCTGTGTGCACTTCCCACATCCATGTGGGTCGGCTGCAGGCGCTCCAGGTGCCTGTGTGCACTTCCCACATCCATGTGGGTCGGCTGCAGGCGCTCCAGGCGCCTGTGTGCACTTCCCACATCCATGTGGGTCGGCTGCAGGCGCTCCAGGCGCCTGTGTGCACTTCCCACATCCATGTGGGTCGTCAGGCGCGCAGCACCGTGCCGCTCAGGGCATCGCGGATTGGTGTGGGCGACTCAAGCCCACCAGTGACTCCATCAAGGACGCCATCGATTTGCGCAAGCAGGGCCGGGTCGAGTTCATCGACCGAACGCGCCGGTTCCCGGCCGGAGAGGTTCGCGCTGGTCGACACGATTGGCCCGCCGAATGCATTGCAGAGCGCGGCAACCCGTCGGTGCGCGCTGATCCGCAAGGCGATTGTCCGGTGCGCGCCGCGCAGCCATCCGGGGACGCGCAACGGGCATGGCAACACCCATGTGTGCGGGCCGGGCCAGCTCGCGCGCACGTCCTTGAGGCGGTCGAGCGGAAGCGCATCGAGGTCGATGAAGGATGCGATCTGGGCGAGATCGGCTGAAATCAGGATCAGCCCCTTGGATTCGTCGCGCTGCTTGATCTTCAGCAGGCGGCGCACCGCATCGGCATTCAACGGATCGCAGCCCAGCCCCCACACGGCTTCGGTCGGGTACGCGATCACCCCGCCGGCCCGCAATGCGGCAACTGCTTGCGGGATGGAGAGATGCGCGGACATGCGCTGAGCATAACGCTGCATCGTGTCTGGCTGCACGCAGGCGTGGTGAAGCAATGTTGCACCGGCTTACGTTGCGACTTTCTTCGCAACTGCTTTCTTTGCCGCACGTTTTTTCTTCGCGGTTTTTTTCGCAGTGGCTTTCTTGCCCGTGGTTTTTTTCGCAAGCGCTTTCTTCGTTGCGGTTTTCGCCGCCGCATTTTTCGCTGGAGCGACTTTTTTCGCTGGAGTTGATTTTTTCGTTGGAACTTTGGCCGCCGCGCCCTTTTTCGCAACAAAGCGGCCGCCGCGTTTGGGTCGGAACGGTGCGTTCGCGAGGATTTCCTCGCATTCTTCCAGTGTCAACGAAACCGGCTCGCGATCCTTGGGGATCTTGCCATTCTTCTCGCCATCGGTGAGATACGGTCCATAGCGGCCGTTGAGGATCTCGATCGGGCTGCCGTCGAATTTCTTGATCAGGCGGTTGGCGAGAAAGTCCTCGCGTTCGCGAACGATTGCCAGCGCTCGGTCGAAATCGATCGTGTACGGGTCGTCCTCCTTGCCCAGCGATGCATAGGTCGCGCCGCGCTTGGCGAACGGTCCGAAGCGGCCGACCGCGACGCTGAGCGGTTCGCCCTGATCCTCGCCGAGCGTACGCGGCAGCAGGAACAGCTGCAGGGCATCGTCGAGGTTGATCGTGTGCATGCTCTGCCCCGGCCGCAGGCTCGCGAACTTCGGCTTGTCCTCGTCTTCCTTGCGGCCGATCTGCGCGAACGCGCCGTAGCGGCCCAGCCGCACGCTGATCGGTTTGCCGGATTGCGGGTCGATGCCGAGATCGCGCGCGCCGGTCGCGTCGTTGCGATCCACCGATTCGGTCTTGTCGTCCACGAGCGCCTTGAACGGATCCCAGAACCGCTGCATCAACGGCACCCAGTCTTCCTCGCCTCGCGACACCGCGTCGAGCTCATCCTCGAGCTTCGCGGTGAAGTCGTAGTCCACGTACTGGGTGAAATGGCTGGACAGGAAGTTGCTGACCGCGCGGCCGACATCGCTCGGCTTGAAGCGGCGATTGTCGAGCTCGACGTACTTGCGGAAGATCAATGTCTGGATGATCGCCGCGTACGTCGAAGGCCGGCCGATGCCGTATTCCTCCAGCGCCTTGACCAGCGAGGCTTCGGAGAAGCGCGGCGGCGGCTCGGTGAAATGCTGCGCGGTGCGGATCGCGCCGAGCGGCACGTTCTCGCCAGGTTTCATCAGCGGCAGCTTGCGGCCTTCATCACTGTTCTCGTCGGCCTCGGTGTCCTTGCCTTCCTCGTACACCGCAAGGAAGCCCGGGTCGATGATCGTGGTGCCGCTCGCGCGGAACGCATGCGCCTGGCCGCAGGACAATTCGACGGTGACCGTGTTCATCGTCGCCGGGACCATCTGGCTCGCGACGGCGCGCTTCCAGACCAGCTCGTACAACCGGCGCTCGTCATCGGGCAGGAATTTCGCGACCGACGACGGTGTGCGCAAGGCCGAGGTCGGGCGGATCGCCTCGTGCGCTTCCTGCGCGTTCTTCGACTTGGTCTTGTACACGTTCGGCTTGTCCGGCAGCGCGCCGGTGCCGAAATCGCGCGCGATCACGTCGCGCAGCTCGACCAGCGCCTCGTCGGAAACATGCGTCGAGTCGGTACGCATGTAGCTGATAAGGCCGACCGCACCGTCCTCGCCGATATCGAAACCCTCATAGAGTTTCTGCGCGACGCGCATCGTGCGGCTAGTGGTGAAGCCGAGTTTGCGCGCGGCTTCCTGCTGCAGGGTCGAGGTGATGAACGGCGGCGCGGGGCGGCGCTTGCGCTCCTTGCTGGTGACGTCGGTCACGTGCAGCGCGGTGCCGGCGGCTTTCAGCAGGCGTTCGCGGGCGGCATGCGCGGCCTCGCCATCGGTGATCGTGAACTGCTCGAACTTGTGGCCGTCGAGCTTCACCAACCGCGCCGAAAACGGCTGCGATGCGTGCGCCATGTCAGCGTCCATCGACCAGTACTCACGCGCATTGAAGGCCTCGATCGCTTCCTCGCGTTCGACGATCATGCGCAACGCGGGCGATTGCACGCGGCCGGCGGACAGTCCGGTCTGCACCTTGCGCCACAACACCGGCGAGAGGTTGAAGCCGACCAGGAAGTCCAGTGCGCGGCGCGCCTGTTGCGCGTTCACGAGGTCGATCGCGATCGGGCGCGGATGCGCGACGGCTTCCTTGATCGCGCGCGGAGTGATTTCGGTGAACACCACCCGGTGCAGGGCGCGGTCCTTCAGCAGGCCGCGCTCGCGCAGGATCTCGGCGATATGCCAGCTGATCGCCTCGCCTTCGCGGTCCGGGTCGGTTGCCAGATACAGGGAGTCAGCGGATTTGGCCGCCTTGGCGATGGCCTCGACGTGCTTCTCGTTCTTGTCGATGGTCTCGTAGCGCATCGTGAAACCGTTGCCGGTATCGACCGCGCCTTCCTTCGGCACCAGGTCGCGCACATGGCCATACGAGGCGAGGACGGTGAAGTCCTTGCCGAGGTATTTGTTGATCGTCTTGGCCTTCGCAGGCGATTCGACGATGAGCAGGTTTTTCGCCATTCCGCGTACAACTCCGCGCAGCAGTTCTTGGATGCCATGCGACCAAAACCCGTGCAAAACGCGGGCCGGCCCCGATCATTGAAAGCCGATCATTAAGGCACCACGGCGGGCGGAGATGTCAAGCAACGAGGTTGCGGGCGGCGGCGGAGCGGCCGCCCGAGGGCAATGCAGCGGGCCGTCAGTGAAGTGGCTCGGGCTCGTCCTCGAACATCTGGTTTTCCATCCACGCGTAGGCGGCTTCGGAACCGGGCTGGTTGAACAGCACCATCAACACGACCCATTTGAGGTCGTCGATATCGATTTCTTCCTGATCCAGCGCCATCACGCGGTCGAGCACGAGCTCGCGCTGGTCGGCGTCGAGGATGCCCTGTTGCTCGAGGAACATCAGGAAGCCGAGGGTCTCGCGGTCGAGCTTGGCTAGTTCGGGTTCGACATACAGGCGTACCGGCCCTGCGGTGTCGCGCGGCGCGGACGTGGCGGGACGCTGGCGCGACAACTCATCGAGCCAGTCGAAGGCCTTGTTGATCTCGGTGGGAGCGAAGCCGGCTTGGAGCAGGCCGTTTTGCAGCGAGTCGCGGTCTCTGACCGCGTCGGGGTCTTCGTAGAAGTAATGTTCGAACAGGTACAGCAGCACATCCAGGATGGTTTCTTTCATTCCTCTCCGCCTGCGCCGCGGCGCGTGGGATTACTTGCGGACGTACCTGCCGTGTTCAGCGGCCACCAAGCCACGCAACTCCATGATCAGCAGCATGGAGGACAGCCCCGCGACCGTCAATCCCGTGCGTTGCGCAAGGACGTCGATGCCGACCGGATCGTGCCCGAGGGCCTCCATGAGCCTGCTCTGATCGGCGTCCAGCATAGCGCCGGGATCGCCTTTTGCGCGATGTGTACGCGTGTCCGCAGCGACGGCATCGCGCAGCCGCGCGCGCAGGGCATCGGCGAGTTCGGCTGCGACCGGCGTCAGCGCCTCGATGACCTCGCGCGCATCCTCGACCAATGCGGCGCCCTGCCGGATCAATCGATGGCAGCCGCGCGCAAGCGGGTTGTGGATTGAACCGGGCACCGCAAACACTTCGCGTCCGGCGTCACCTGCCAGCCGCGCCGTGATCAGTGCACCGCTGCGGTCGGCGGCTTCGATCACCAGCGTCCCGAGGCTTAGCCCCGCAAGGATGCGGTTGCGGCGCGGAAAATGTTCCGTGCGTGCCGGGGTTCCGGGGAGGAATTCGCTGACAATCGCGCCATTTGCGCGAATCCGCGCGGCGAGTCTTGCATGGCGGCGCGGGTAAACGACATCGGTGCCGGTGCCGATCACGGCGATGGTTGGCGCGCCCGCATCCAGCGCGGCCAGATGCGCGGCGGCGTCGATGCCTTCGGCCATGCCGCTGGTGATGGTCAGGCCGGCCGCGACCAGTGCGCGCGCGAAATCGCGGGCATTGTCGATGCCACCGGCTGTGGCGTTGCGGCTGCCGACGACCGCGACCTGGGGATTCCACAACAGATTCGGGTCGCCGGCGACGAACAGCGTGGGTGGAGGACTGGGAATGCGCCGGAGCAGCAGGGGATAGTCGGGATCGTCCCAGCCGATCAGGTGGTGATCGGGTGCATCGAGCCATGCGAGGTCGGTGGCTGGAACAAGGTCCGGGTCGCGCAGTACTGCCAACGCGTCTGGATTGACGCCCGCTGCACGCCATTCGGCAGGACTCAGCTCAAGCGCTGCGGTCGCGCTGCCATGGGTTTCGGTTGTTTTGCGCAGCGCAGATGCGACAACGCCCGCGCGTAGCAATTGTAGCCATGCGCGGGCGTTGTTGTCGTGCATAGAGGGCGACGCATCCCGCGTCGCCATCGGTGTCAGCGGGTGGCGTCCGGGTTTTTCAGGACATCGCCGACGTGGATTTCCTTGGTGCCATCCATCAGCAGGCCATAGCTCATGCGGTTGAATGCGCGGAACACCATCACGTGGCCCTCGTATTCGTCGGCCAGTCTGACGCGATCGTTATCGGCTGCGAGATTGTTCTCATGCGCAACGTGATCGGCTGCATTGCTGCCGATGCGCCAGACCGAGAACACGGTGCCGTTGTCGATATCGTCGGCGAGGCCGCCTGACAATGCGATCACTGTGTGGGTGCCGGCCGTGTCGACACTGCCCGGTACGCCAATCACGCGGTACTTGGTGTATTCGGAGACGATCGCCTGCCGCTTCGGCTGGTGCGGAAAGAACTGCAAGTCGAACGGTTGCGCCTCGACGGGCACAATCCGGTCGCCCTTCATCACTTCAGCGCCTCCGCCGACCAGCAACAACGTCGTGGTCTCGATGCCATGGCCTTGCGGACGCGTCACTTGCGCCAGCGAGACTTCCTTGGTCTCGGTGCCCAGGTATTCGGGCTGGCCTTCCTTGCCGAAGGACACGTCCTGCCAGTAATTATCCTGGTTGATGCCATTGGCCTTGTAGCCGCGGAAATCCAGATCGTCGTGACGCAGTTCGAATTCGCCAGACTGTCTGTGCGAACGGCCGTACTGCACGGTCGGACGCACGATCGCGTACATGTCGCCGACTTGGGCGTTGGGAATGCCGCGTGCGTAGGCTATCTGGCCGCTGGCGACCTGCACCTGATCCTCTTCAAGGCCGACGATGTAAGGCAGCTCCCGCACGCTGTCCAACACGCGCATTTTCTTCAGGAAGTCCTGGATATCGGCCAGCGGGATCGTTTCGATCGCCGAGCCTGTCTCCACGCCGCGGGTCATCTCGATCCTCGGTTCACCGTTGAGGTAAACCAGGTTGAGTCTGTCGCCCGGATAGATCAGGTGCGGATTGCGCACCTGCGGGTTGGCTTGCCAGATTTCCGGCCATAGCCAAGGCTGCTTCAGGAAGCGGGCCGAAATGTCCCATAGCGTGTCGCCCTTGCGGACGACGTAGGAATTCGGATGGTCACCGCGCAACTCCGCCGCAACGGCGTAAGTGGCGAGTGTCAACAGCAGGGCGCTCACGAGCGCAAGAGTTCGTTTAAACATGGCGGCTATCTACCTGATTTCCCCGGGCAGGTTGCCCGCATATAGACCATTTTCCGAAGCTAATTGCAAGCCTCGGGGCTACAATGGGCTTTCGCGACTTGCGCACAGCCCCTGCACCCCCATCTTATCTCCCATGGCCAATCTGTCCATCCTTGAATTTCCCGACCCGCGCCTGCGCACCGTCGCCAAGCCCGTTACGCAGGTGGACGACGGCTTGCGTGCGCTCATCGACGACATGTTCGAAACCATGTACGCCGCGCCGGGTATTGGCCTTGCAGCGAGCCAGGTCGACGTGCACAAACGCCTGCTGGTTCTTGATGTCTCCGAAGACAGCGACGCGCCGATGGTGTTCATCAACCCGGAAATCCTGTCCAGCGAAGGCGAGCAAATTTACCAGGAAGGTTGTTTGTCGGTGCCCGGCATCTATGCCGACGTGCATCGCGCCGAGCACATCCGCGTACGTGCGCTCGATCGCGACGGCAACCCGTTCGAATGCGACGCGCATGGCGTGCTCGCGGTATGCATCCAGCACGAAATGGATCACCTCGCCGGTAAATTGTTTGTCGATTACCTGTCGCCGCTCAAGCGCGAGATGGTGAAGAAAAAACTCGCCAAGGCGCGCAAGGAAGCTGCGGCGGAAGCCGCGGAAAAAGCGGCGGAACGCGCAACCTCCGCATGAGTGCGCCGTTGCGGATCGTTTTTGCCGGAACACCTGAATTCGCGTTGCCCAGCCTGCGCGCCGCCGCGCGTTCGGGCGAGATCGTCGCTGTCTACACGCAGCCAGATCGCCCTGCCGGACGCGGTCGTCAACTCGCCCAATCGCCAGTCAAGCAAGCGGCGTTGAACAACGGCTGGACAGTGTGGCAACCGACTTCATTGAAAACCGTCGAAGCACGAAAAGCGCTTGCGGCGCTTGAACCCGATTTATTGATCGTCGTTGCGTACGGATTGATCCTGCCGCCGAAGATCCTCGCGATTCCGCGCAATGGTTGCTGGAATGTCCATGCATCGTTGCTGCCGCGCTGGCGCGGCGCGGCGCCGATCCAGCGCGCGATCGAAGCCGGCGATGCGCAGACCGGCGTGTGCCTGATGCAGATGGGCGAAGGCCTCGATACCGGCCCGGTCTTGCTGTCGCAAACCACGCCGATCGGCACCGATGACACGGCCGGCGACTTGCACGATCGACTGGCGGAGCTCGGCGCGGAAGTGCTCTCGGATGGCCTGACCCTGCTGCGCGCGGGAATGCGGCCAGTCGCGCGTCTGCAATCGACGAATGGCATCACCTACGCGCACAAGCTGGAAAAATCCGAAGCGAAACTCGACTGGAACCAATCGGCCATCGTGCTCGAACGCAAAGTGCGTGCTTTTTCGCCATGGCCGATTGCCGAAGCCGTGGTCAACGGCGAGCGCCTGCGCATCCACGAAGCGCGCGCGCGCAGCATCGAACACAGGGTTGCGCCGGGCAGCGTGTTGAAGATGACGCGCGATGGTCTCGACATCGCCTGCGGCGACGGCGCGCTGCGGCTGAGTGTCGTGCAACGCGAAGGCGGACGCGCGATGCCGGTCGCCGATTACCTCAACGCGCGGCTGTCGCTGCGTCCATGAATTCATCGCGCATGATTGAAACGAAATCCATTGAACCGAAATCCGCGGGTGCTTCGAGCGGCAGCGGCGCCCATGCGCGCGCCGCTGCCGCACGCGCGATCAGCGCGGTGCTGCACGACGGTCGCTCGCTCAAAGCGGTACTCGCGGAATCGTTGAAGAATATTCCCGATGTGCGCGATCGCGCGCTCGTCGAAGCAATCTGCTTCCACGCATTGCGCCATCTACGGCGTTATCGACATGCCCTTGCACAATGGATGGACAAGCCGCTGCCGACGCGCGAGCACCGCATCGAATCGCTGTTGCTCGCCGGCCTTGCGCAACTCGATGCGCTCAAGTTGCCGACGCACGCCGCTGTGTCGGCGACTGCCGAAGCCGCGCGTCTGTTGCGGCGGCCGGCTTTCGTCGGGCTCGTCAACGCGCTGCTGCGACGCGCCACGCGCGAGCCGTGGCCAGCCAGCGACGATCCTGCAATGACCCATTCATGGCCTGACTGGCTGGTTGCGCGCCTGCGCGCAGACTGGCCGGATGACGTGGAGGAGCTTCTCGCCGCCGGCAATCGCATCGCGCCGCTGTGGTTGCGCGTCAACGCGCGTTTGACCAGCCGCGCCGCCTATGCGCAACGCTTGCAGGACGCGGATGTCGCCGCTCAGGCGCCGGACTTTCCAGCGCACGCATTGCGCCTTGACCAAGGCGTGGCGCCCGAACAATTACCCGGTTGGGCCGATGGCATGGTTTCAGTGCAGGACGCGGCTGCGCAACTTGCCGCCGCCGCGCTCGCGCCGCGCAATGGCGAACGCGTGCTCGATGCGTGCTGCGCGCCCGGCGGCAAGAGCGCGGCCCTGCTCGAAATCGCGGACATCGAACTGATCGCGCTTGACAGCGATGCACAGCGTCTCGCGCGTGCGGAATCGACGTTGCTGCGCCTGCGCCTGCTCAATCGCTTGGTCCCGCGTCCGCTCTTGCGTGTGGCCGATGCCGGCGACCTCGACGCTTGGTGGGACGGCGACCCCTTCGACGCGGTGCTGCTTGATGCGCCGTGTTCGGCGACCGGCATCGTGCGCCGCCAGCCCGACATCAAGTGGCATCGGCGCGAATCCGATCTCGTCGCATTGACGACGACGCAGGATCGCCTGCTCGATGCCTTGTGGTACGTCCTGAAGCCAGGTGGGCGGCTGTTGTATGCGACGTGCTCGATCCTGCGTGCGGAAAATTCCGAACGCATCGCGGCGTTCCTCGCACGCACGCATGATGCCGAGGAAATGCTGCTGGATGAGCGCTTCGGTCGCGCCGCTGATCCCGGTCGCCAACGCCTTCCGGGCGATGATGGCATGGATGGTTTCTACTACGCCTTGCTGCGGAAAACCCGCTAAGCACGCCAGCACGCGGTTTGCGCTTTCCGCGCCGCAGAATGCTGCGATCGCACGTTGACATGCCGATCCAGCATGGGTACGGTGAATGCCCGTTGCGACCCAACATGTAGGGGTCTCGCCGGGAGGGCAGCCCCAGCTATGGGGTTGGGCTGGAGCAAGCCGTAGAACGAGGAAAGCCATGGGGCCGGTCGCGTCAATCCTCCGGATCGCAGCGCCATTGGAGCTCGTCACCACGCGTCGGCAGTGCGCGCAGGAATGCGTGCGGGCGAAGCGTCGACGATCCTGAAGAAGCAGCCGGCACATCGCAATCACCACATCTTTAGCAGTCACCAAAAACAAGAACAAAGGAAACGCAACGCATGAGCATAGTTCGTCTCGAGATCGTCCAACCTGAGGCTGCGCAGGACATCGCGATGCAACCCGCTTCGTGGGACATCTGGGACAAGAAGTACCGGCTGAAGAGCAAGCGCGGCGAGCCAGTCGACAGCGACATCGACCACACCTACCAGCGCGTCGCGCGCGCGCTCGCCGATGCGGAAGTCACGCCCGAAAAGAAAAGTTACTGGTACGAACGCTTCCTGTGGGCGTTGCGTCGCGGCGCGATTCCGGCTGGTCGCATTACCTCGAATGCCGGTGCGCTCGAACACAAACCCGCCACCTCGACGATCAACTGCACCGTCAGCGGAACCATCGAGGATTCGATGGACGGCATCCTCGACAAGGTTCACGAAGCCGGGCTGACCTTGAAGGCCGGCTGCGGCATCGGCTACGAGTTCTCGACGCTGCGCCCGCGCGGCGCGTATGTGTCGGGTGCCGGCGCACACACGTCCGGCCCGCTGAGCTTCATGGATATCTACGACAAGATGTGTTTCACGGTGTCGTCGGCCGGTGGCCGTCGCGGTGCGCAGATGGGCACGTTCGACGTGAGCCATCCGGATGTGCGCGAGTTCATCAAGGTCAAGCGCGAGGATGGCCGTCTGCGCCAGTTCAATCTCTCGCTGCTGGTCACCGACGGCTTCATGGACGCGGTGCAGAACGATGGCGACTGGCCGCTGTTGTTCCCGATCAACACCAAGGAACAGGGCGATTTCGATCTTGACGATGCCGCAACCGTCGCCTGGCGCGACTGGCCAACGCACAAGAACTACGTGGCCCGCGAAGACGGCCTCGTCGCCTGCAAGATTTACGGTCACGTCAAGGCGCGGCACCTGTGGGACATGATCATGGTGTCCACGTACGACTTTGCCGAGCCCGGTTTCATCCTCATCGACCGCGTCAACGAGATGAACAACAACTGGTGGTGCGAGAACATCCGCGCGACCAACCCCTGCGGCGAGCAACCGCTGCCGCCGTACGGCGCTTGCCTGCTCGGTTCGGTGAACCTCACCAACTTCGTGCGCGATGCGTTCACCGACCAGGCCCGGTTCGACTGGGACGAATACAAGGAAGTCGTGCGTGTGTTCACCCGCATGCTCGACAACGTCGTCGAGGTCAATGGCCTGCCGTTGCAGCAGCAGCGCGACGAGATCGTGCGCAAGCGCCGCCACGGCATGGGTTTCCTCGGCCTCGGTTCGGCGATGACGATGTTGCGCCAGCAATACGGCTCGCCCGAAGCCTGCGCCTTCACCGAAGGCGTCGCCCGCGAGATGGCGATCGCCGGCTGGGAAATGGCGCGCGACCTCGCCAGGGAAAAAGGCCCGGCGCCGATCATGGACGAGACGTTCGACGTCACCGCCGAGATGCTGCGCAAGCGTCCGGAAATGGTGAAGGACGGCTGGAAAGTCGGCGAGAAGATCGCCGGCAAGCTGCTGCACGCGAAATATTCGCGCTACATGCAGCGCGTCGCCGAAGTTGCACCGGAGCTCGTCAAGGAATTGGCTGAGATCGGTGCGCGGTTCACCCACCATTCCTCGATCGCGCCGACCGGCACGATCTCGCTGTCGCTCGCCAACAACGCCAGCAACGGCATCGAGCCGAGCTTTGCGCACCACTACTCGCGCAACGTGATCCGCGAAAACAAGAAAACGAAGGAAAAGGTCGAGGTCTTCAGCTACGAGCTGCTCGCCTACCGCACGCTGGTGAACCCGAAGGCAATGCCTTTCTCGGACGAGCCCGAGTCGAAGCTGCCGGAGTATTTCCGTTCCGCCGACGACATCAGCCCGACCGAGCATGTCGACATCCAGGCTGCGGCGCAGAAATGGGTCGATTCGTCGATCTCGAAAACCGCGAACGTGCCGACCGATTACCCGTACGCGGATTTCAAGGACATCTATACCTACGCGTGGAAGCAGGGCCTGAAAGGCTGCACCACGTTCCGCTTCAACCCGGCCGCGTTCCAGGGCGTGCTGGTGAAGGAAGCCGACCTCGAAAACACGCTGTACCGTTTCGAACTCGAAGACGGTTCGATCGTCGAAGTGAAGGGCAACGAGGAAATCGAATACGATGGCGAGAAGCACACCGCCGCCAATCTGTTCGATGCGTTGAAAGAGGGCTACTACGGCAAGTTCTGAGGGTCTCGCGAAACAAGGCGCGGGTTCACTACAGTTCTGATGGATTGGTTCATGGCGAGTTAGGGGTTCGTGCAGCATAAGAATCCGGCGCTTCGTGCAACATCACGACGATGCCGGACGCAGCAAAGCAAGTCCCGATCAACCAGAAAAACCGACGAGGAGTGTGCTCATGAGCAAGTCCAATGGTGTGAAGTCCACGGTGATGGATGCAGTGGGAACGGTCAGCGACAAGGCGTCATCGGTGATCAGCGACGTCAAGCAAGCCGCATCCAGCGCCGCCGATGCGGTGGTCAAGCAGGCCAATGTCGTCCGCAAGAAAGCCGCAGCCGCGGCGAAGAGCGTTGGCCAGGTTGTCGACGCCAATGTCGTCCAGCCGGTCCACAACACCGTGGTCGCAGCGCGCAAGCGCCTCGCGAAAGCTGCCAAGAAGCCCGCTGCGAAAAAAGCAGGCAAGAAAGCCGCGAAAAAGACTGCGGCCAAGAAAGGGCCAGCGAAGAAGGTTGCGGCCAAGAAGGGCGCAGCGAAGAAGGCCGTGAAGAAAGTCGCAGGAAAGGTCAAGAAGGCCGCGAAGAAGGTCGCGAAGAAAGCGACGACCGCGACCCGGAAGGCGACCAAGTCCGTGAAGCAGGCGGTCAGGAAGGCGGCACCGAAGAAGGCAGCAAAGAAAGCCGCGAAGAAGAAGTAAGCACGCATGCAGCGAATCCCGGGCGCCGGCCTGGCGTCCCGGATTCGTTTTCGTTCACCAACACGACGCAACAGCTCCGGAGAGCGGCACGGATGGGCATCAAGATCGACAAGAAAATCAGCGGCTACAGCGTCGTCAAGCCGGAAGACAAGGCGCCGACCTACGTGGAAGTCATCGATGAGGCCGCGATCGTCGCGCCGATCGGCATGGCGATGGCCGAAGTGATCCAGATGCACGAGCGCCTCGAGCGCCCGGAAGTGCTGATCGGGTCCACCTACAAGATCAAGTCGCCGCTGGTCGAGCACGCGATGTACGTCACCATCAACGACATCGTGCTCAACCACGGCACCGAATACGAACTGCGCCGCCCGTTCGAGGTGTTCATCAACTCCAAGTCGATGGACCACTTCCAGTGGATCGTCGCGCTCACCCGCATCATGTCCGCCGTGTTCCGCAAGGGCGGCGACGTCACCTTCCTCGTCGAGGAAATGAAGGCCGTGTTCGATCCGCGCGGGGGCTATTTCAAGGCCGGCGGCGTGTACATGCCGTCGATCGTCGCCGAGATCGGCGCCGTGGTCGAGGAACACATGAAGTCGATCGGCCTGATCGTCGGCGACGAACTCAGCGATGCGCAGAAACAGATGATCGCCGACAAGCGCGCCGCGTTCGAGGCACGCGCAAAAAAAAACTCTGAAATAAGCTCACTCGGCGTCGCCGGCGAAATGGGCGGCGCGATGGTCGAACCCGCGCGCAGCGCGGCGACCGCATCACACGAGGATATCTCCGTCACCGGCGAAGGCACGTCCTTCCCGCCGAGCGCGACCCTGTGCCACAAGTGCAGCGCGAAGGCCGTGATTCTGATGGATGGGTGTGCTACTTGTTTGAATTGCGGCTACAGCAAATGCGGCTAACGAGTGATCTCGAATGACCTCTTCAAGATATTTGTGGGGGCACCCAGAAAGCGCTAGTCGGGCACCCATAAGTTGCTAGAAGGGCACCCAAAAGGTGCTAGAAACGCCGACGATGCCGTTTAATTTCGGGCGACTCGATCACAAGCCTCTGGCTTGCGGTCGAGTCGCTTGGCTTTTTGTGGGTTTCGCTCGTACCTATCCCGGGAACCTGCTACCGGCCCTCGATGCGGATTCCCAAGTGCGGTTGTTAGAGCGGATGGCTCGTTGCCCACGCAAGTGCGGCGTCAATATCCAAGTTCAGACTTGCGTATGAGGCACGCAGCAGGCTTGGCGGCAGTGCCCAGTCCCACTTTTGGCGTTGCAGATTTTGTGGTTGAGCGAGTAGCGCATCGAGCGTAGGCGTTCCATCTGAAGCGATATCGGCCAAAAGATTGACGAGATCGTCGATGCTTCGATCGCCTTTGGTGATCTCCACGCCGACACGGGATGGACTTGCTCTGACATTCCGTGCCAAGAGCAGACAAACAATCGCTTCATTGGCGTCATCGCCTAACCAGGTGAACAATACAGCGTGTTGGCCTTGATCCAATATCCATTTTTCCGTGAGTCCAAGCTGCTGGTAGTTCTTGCGGCCCTCATCGAGAAAACGTTGAGCTGTTGAGTCAAGATACGGCACCTTCCCGTCGGACTCGAACAGTTCACGCATCCGCTGACGAACGCGCGTGTGTATTCGGCCGCTGCTGCTTTGAAATAGCGGCGGTGTCCCACCCTTCGTCGCGGTCACGAAGATCGTCTTCTGACTTTCATCGATCTCGTCGACAAGCCATGTTCTGCCTGCGAACAAGATACGTTGCCCCGAGACGAGCAAGTGCGAAACAGGGAGCGTTCCAAGCGTCTTGCTTCCCGCAACAATCCGAAATTCTTCATCCGAGGCAAAGGCTGCATAGAACGTGTAATGGTTGACGAACTTCTCGCCCACTCGGCCGTGCAGCAGTAGGCCAGAAGAGTCCTGTATGAGCAGTTCTTGCTCGCCGAGGTGGCGCAGAAGCTCAGCGAATCCCGCCTTGTTTAGACCACTGAACGGCGCTTGTGCATCACACAGCAACCGGTAGGCAGGCATTGCATCGGCACCACCGTTCTGCGCGATGAAAGACAGCAACTGTTGGATCAATGTCGAGAGGTGCAGTCCGTTTGGCGACGGTGGTTCAACCCATCCTTCCAATAGCAAGGAAATCATGGCCGTGGTCTGTACCGTATCCAATCGCAGCAGGGCGGCCAATCCCACCTTGTCCGACAACGCGTCCTCGATGCAGTAGCCGCGAAGGATCGCGGATTCGCCTTTGCGTCGCCCGGAGCGTCCCAAGCGCTGGCGAAGGCTGGCCACGGAGGGCGGTGATCCGATCTGTGCCACGCTCTTCACTGCGCCGATGTCGATCCCGAGCTCCAGCGTGTTGGTGCAAACCGCTGTGGCTGGGTGTTCTCTCTGTTTGAGCGCTGCTTCGGTGTCCGCACGAATTTCTTTCGACAGGTTGCCATGATGCGGCCAGAACTCATTGGGTACCTTGGCTTGGTCACACAGCTTGTTGAGCAGGTACGTGTACTGTTCAACGGCACTTCGGCTGTTGGGGAACACCAGATTGTTCGTCCCGCGCAGCGATTTGAACAAATGCATTGCAATTTGCTTGGGCACGATCTCATCGTCAGGATTGTCGAGATCATGCTCGCGCTCCGAAGATGAAACTTTCTCGAATCCCTTCACCAGGATCTTGAGCGATGTACCGCTCGATGACGTCTGGATGATGGCGACCTGATCGGCGCTCTCGGAGCGCAGGAAACTCGCTGCCAGACGCATGTCACCTAGCGTGGCAGACAGCCCGATCCGGGGTATCCGTCGACCGATCACGTTGTCGATGCGGTGCATCAACGATTGGAGCTGTTTGCCGCGCTCGCTGCCGATGAATGCATGCAACTCATCGATAATGAAATAGATCGTTCGCTCGAACGCAGCGGCAATCGTGGTTCCGCGATTGCACAGCAGCGCTTCCAGCGACTCCGGAGTAATCAACAAAACGCCCCAAGGATCGCGCAGGAAACGCTGTTTGACCGACGATGAGATATCGCCATGCCACGGCCAGACTGGCACCTCCAGCTCTTCGCACAGCCGATTCAGACGTCCGAATTGGTCGTTGATCAGCGCCTTGAGTGGGCTGATATACACGATCAGCCCGGGCACAACACCGCGCAATATGTGCGTGAGTGCAGGGAAAAAAGCAGCTTCCGTTTTTCCAGCGGCTGTTGCTGCAGCCACGATGACATCGCGATCGGCTGGCAAGATGAGAGGAATTGCCAATTCCTGCACATCACGAAGCTCAGACCAACCCTCTGTCCAAATAAATCGCTGGATCCGCTCATCCAGCTGGAAGTAGGCGCTGGACTCGGTCATTTCGATCAGAGCGTGAATGAAGCCAGTTCGTCGTCCTCAACCCGATGGTCTGCGACGCCACCGGTGTCGGCAGTGACTTGAACCTCTCCCAGGAGCGTTTCCCATTTTGCCCCCGGATTCTGTTCCAGCACCGCGAGCAAATTGACGAACGAGGTGATCGTTGTCCGAGGGGTACGGAAGAATGCATCACCGATACGTTCAGAGCAGTGCGCCATGAACCGTTCAATCCCGACATCGGGCACGAGGAATTTTTCTGCATTGCCGCCGGCATAGACGAAGCGGATCTTTTGCAGAAGTACGTAGAAGTCTTCCGCAGTCAGGCTCGACAAGCGCATGACCGGGCCGCTGAAGTCGACGAGTCCATCGGAGGCAAAGGTGTTCTGGGCAAGCCGGCTCTGCAATGCGGAGTAGCTGTACAAGCCACGCCGGGTATCCAAGAGGAACTCCGGCGTGCCTCCGAGGACGAAACCCAGACCAACAGCGGTACCTTGGAGAGAGTCGTTGAGCATCCGCAACAGTTGTTCATAGTTGCCGTTGCGTGCCTGCACGTTGGCCAGTTTGTACAAATTGACCAACTCATCAAGGCTGACCAACAAACCGGAATAGCCCGCCAGCCGCACGAACCGCGCCATCAATTTTAGTTGGTCGTAGACCGAGGCATCATCAACAATCGTGCGTACGCCAAGGGCATAGCGCGCATCGGTCTTGGTAGTGAACTCACCACGCAACCAGCGCACGGCATCGGATTTGAGGGTCTCATTGCCTTCCTCAAAACCACGGCAGTAGGCTGCAATCACGTCGGCGAAATCGTAACCATTGACCAGTTCGGTGAGTTGTTCGAGCTTGCCGCGCAACACCTGCTCGGTCGTCTGACCCGCAGCTTTGGCGTCGGTCTTTGCTTTGACGATGAATTTTTCCACGACTCCGGCTAGCGCGCCGCCATCGGGTTTGGTTCGCGTCGACAGATTGCGCATAAGTTCGGCATACAGCGAGCGCGCTTGGCCACCGCTCGCTTGGAGGCGACGATCCGGATTGAGGTCGGCACTGGCCACGACCAATTTCTTTTCCATGGCGATCGCGCGAACCAGATTGAGGAAGAACGTCTTGCCCGCACCGTATTCGCCGATCACCAAACGAAATGCCGAGCCACCATCAGCGATACGGTCGATGTCACCGACTAGCGTTTCGATCTCACGCGTACGCCCCACCTGAATCAGATGCTGGCCTGCGCGCGGCACCACACCGGCGCGCAACGACTGGATGACCGCATCGCGGTCCTTGGCACGGATTGCTGGGCTCATGCTGCGATCTTCTCCAGGACCTCGCCATTCACTTCCACTGGGTCACTACCTTCGGCAAATGGAAGGTCGTACGTGTCGAATGATGCCTCATTGATCAGTTCCAATGCGCCATCGAGCATCAGCTGAAGATCAGCTGCGGCATCCTCAAGTTCCTCGCGGCTCCACTGTGGACGCGACAGCATCAAGCGCGCAAGCGCCGCATGCGTTTCATCGAGGCCAAGCAGTTGCGTGACCGGTTCGCTATCCCCTGCCACTTCTTGAATAGGGGGATCAATCGGCACGGTGTCGTCCTTGAAAATGTTGGCCAACAGTGCGGAGACTCTCTCAGTATCCTGCTGTAGTTCGTTGACGCGCCTGGTGTCGAGTTTGAACCCGGTATTCTCGGATTTTGTCGGCGGTGCACCGGTGGTAGCTGCATGGACGTCGCTGAAAACGCGTTTGACGTCCACACCCAAGGCTTTGTAGACCTTTTCCAGAAACTTTATTTCTGCTGGTGAAACGACGCCATCTGCCTGCACAACGCTGGCCATGAAAGTTGCAATACCTTCCTTCGATAGCTGATCCAACGATTCGAGCTTCTTCTTCAAACTGGCAAGTGCAATCGGCGCTTTCGTCAGCCACTGCAGGTGCGCGAGCAAGCGCTGCTGGCATCGATATGTCAGGTGTGTCCAACTCTGGATCTCTCTGCGCAGGTGGTCCACTTCGGCAGCGCTGAAGTCTCCATCGGCATGAGCCACGCCAGCGGCCAGTTGCACCGTCAATGCTGCCGTCTGAAAAGCGCGATCGTTCGTGAGTGCACCGTCGCTAAGTGGCAGCGCAAACAACACAATCGAATCTGCGATTGCTGGCGCCCTTGCACCGTTCAATACGTCCGGCTCAAAGCCGATTCCAGATAACTCCAACGACCGCGCAAGTCCCCGAACCTTGTCGGGTGTGAATGGGCCCGCCGTGCCACCCAATGCACTGAGCAATTCACCAAGTCGCAACGCGAGCATGCCAGACTCGAGACGACCAACAAGTTCCAGCAGTTTCTTGCGCATCTCAGCTGGCCACAATGTCGCCGGCAACTGTAGCAATCCTTCAAGCTTGTTGCGGGCGTCCGGGTTCCTGCCGACGACGCGACTGAAGTTGTCGAGTTCCTGAATGCAACTATCGACGACCGCCTGTAGCTGTTTGGTCGGTGCCGTAACCACCGTTACATCAGGCACATCCCCAAAAGTCATCGTGGTTTCGGCGCAATCTCGGAGCCCGGACGATGCAGGCCGATAGACATATTTGAGCTTGGTCCGGTTACGGGGCAGCAACATGCCAGCACTAAATAATTCCGTGTAACGCTCGACGAAGAGACGGTCGAATTCGTCAGCACAACGAACCGCAGGTGTTCGTAGTGCGCTGTTCGGATTCAGTCTCACCCATGCCAAGGCAAGCCCTGATGAAATGGGCGCACGATCCATCGCGGCTTGGCCTAGCGCAACGCGGAGGTAGATGGGTAGTTCAAAACTTTTGGAAAGCTCTGGAACCGGACGTTCGTAAAGCTTTGTCGTCAGCGATGCGAGCGTCACTCGATCGAGAAGCGCATTGGCATAGCTTTGAAACGATCCGGACTTTGCACCATAGATGCCCAGTAGCCGATGGATTTCATCTGTGATGGCTGGTCGATCCTGTGGTGCAGACGGGTCATCCTTTTCGCCAATCAGAACGCGCCGCTCTAGCCCATAAAAGAACAGGAAAACATACCCGATGTCCGCGTCGGGATGGCTTCTGCCTTGTGCCAGCCAATTCAAGTAAGCCCGCCGAGCTGATGGAGTGATTTCCGAATAGTTGCCCCAATAGCCGATTTGGCGCTGCGTGAAATCGCCGGCATTGGCAACTGGTTTGTGCGGATGGATCAAGCACGGATCGTTGCCACCATGGGAGGTTGGCAATGACGTTCCAACATAGACCATGCCGTCCCGGAGCGTGACCCCACCGACAGTAATGGATGTGCCTGGACGAACCCATGTGCCTTTGCGCGTCACCGAGAGCGACGGGGGAGGAATACGAAATCCAACTTCCTCGTTTGAAACCGCAGCGGGCGTTCCCTGAGCAACAAAAAAACTCTCTTCGCTCGCCGCGATCTGCGGTGTGCTGGATGTTGGGCTAGGTCGTATGACCAAAGGCTCTGGAATCACCGTTGCTGGTTTCGAAAATACATTGGCGCGCGGAGCCGGACGAACTGACGTCAGTTGTGCAAGTATTGGCTCATTCGTGGCAGTGTGCTTTGCTCCAGCCCCTGACTTGAATTTTGCATACAGATACACCGCCAGAACGATCAGCCCAATGATCCCTAAGCTGATCCAGATTTCTTTGGGGATGGCAGCAATCACGACAATAGCAATGCCGAAGATCACCAAAGCTCCCTCACCCGATCCCCTTCTGGCCATGACACTCCTCTAGCTCTTGGAATCAACGCGTCGTGTTGCCATGCCTTACATACAGCGTTCTCGCCCCGATAACAAAATTCCCTGAGCCAACTTCCAAGTTGGCCAGGTTTGCGCAGCGCCCTGAAATGTAAAGTTCCGTGGTGTCAAGTTGTCGGCTGACTTGCTTGGCTCTTGCCCTGCATTGGTCTAGATACAGCTGCTGAGGCCACGAAGTGGCCTATTAGCTCAAAAAAGTCGCGAAAACGAAAACGGAAGATTCACTGAACGCCTTCGTACTCTGCCCTTCGACGATGTCACCCAGCTTCAAAACGTATCCGATGGGTCCTGCCACAAGACGGCCGGTGAATCCGGAAGGAGGAACTCGAGCAGACGATCGAAGCCTCGGTTAGGCGCGAAGTCCGCAGTCCCCTTTCGCCAGGCGAGCGTGTACTCGGCGCGTCGCGCTCGCCACTTGGAGGGATCGCCCTCGCGTTGCATCTCTTGCGTCCGACAGTAGTGTTTGGCCATCACACGGAAGATCCACAACGCTTCCTTGTGTCTGCCGAACAGGTTGTTCTCCAGTTCGGCGAAATTCTTTAGCTTGCACGCCACAACCTGGCCGCGCTTGGCAGAATATGCGGCCATCAGTAGGTAGAACGGACCCGGGTCGCTGTCGATATGGTCGGGGAGGCTGATACCCTGCTTGCTTAGGCTGCCTCGTAAGATTGCCCATCGTCGATTGACCTCCTCAGGCTGCGCTGGATGGATCGCAAACAGCGCCTCCATCTCGTCGCGCAAGCTCTGATCGCGCGCACGGATGCGCTCAAGTCGCTGTTGCTCAGCCTTGCGCGCGGCCGCCTCCCTTTCCTGTCTGCAGCGCTGCTCCAATTGTTCGAGCGCGGCGTCGTAGTTGAAGAAGTAGGCGCGGGGCACGCCGGTCGCGCTGACGTCAAAGTGCAGTTGATCGAAGAAGACGAGCTGTCGCCGGGTCTCGTCGGCGTTCCGCCATATCGCGTCGACCGGCTCATGCCAGACGCATTCGAGAGCGAAGCGCCCCTCCGCCTTCGATGTCGCCACGGTTTGCTCGGTGACACGGAATGCGTTGCGGTTGTTCGAGTAGAAGATGTCGTCCTCAGCCATTCGGAAGTGCGTGACGTCCAGGTCGCGGAACAACCACAACAGACGACCCTGGTTACTCTCGTAGAAGCGCATGCGAGCGGTGATGACGTGCAGGAAGGTCGTCGAAAGTTGCGCCTCGAAGGCGTACGCCCACCCATCTCGGACACCTTGTACGTCGGGCTGTCGCCAGCGGACGCTGTCAATGTCCTTCCAACGTTTTTCGGGGTCGACCATTGAGAAGGCCGCATCGGCCGCCATGCTCTCGAGCAACCAGACCTTGAACTGCTTGTGGAGCGCGCTTTCCTTGCTGTGCCCGAACTTGCGCGCGCAGATCGCCGCCTCGCTTAGGCCGACCGACCCAGTGCACGGGTTGTTCCTGCTCTCATGCTGAAAGAAGAAGCGCTCGATCTTCCGGTCGCGCAGCTTCTTGGATGCTAGGACCATCGGCTCTTCGCAATACGGACACACATAGCGCAGCTGACCGCCCGCTAGTTGAAGCTTGAGACCGACACGTTTCTCATTGACGACCGACCCGTAATCGCCGCCACCCATGTACTCGTCCAGGGTGATGGAGTAACCGGTATGTCGATCGAGGACTTCTTCGTGGATCCGATCGTCGGCCAATTCGACTCGCATGGTATCGATCCATCTGGAAGCTGGACTTTGCTTACAATAGTGCCTGGTAATCTCTTCGCTTGAGACGGCAACTCGTCAAGATACTGGAGGCGCTTTGTCAACGAAGACAGCAGCTGGACCGGACGGATTCGGCCCCGAGGTTGAGCCGCGCCCGGCCAATGCGCTCGATGAACTCGAAGACCACTCGATTCCTGCGTTCAGTGCGACGGTCGTCGCTCGCGATCGCACCGAAGCGGAGGAGGAAATCGGCCGTCTTCTCAGGCATGCAACGTCGCAAGCCGACCACAAGGACTATGAGGCTGCTATTGACAGCCTGATGCTCGCGTATAGGCTCATGGATGAAGTTCCAACCGAATGGCCTATCCGTACGTATTTTCGACTGGCGCGCTACCTTCATCTTTCCGGCAAGTACGAGCAAGCAATGCAATGGCTTCACCAGCTGCACGAAACGCTCGATGCTTGGTACGACGCACGAGAAGCGCTCTACAAGACGTGGGGCTGGATGCAAGGCCGTAACAAGCCGGCAAGCGTGCCAAAGGCCGTCCGCAAGAATCTCCGAAGCCTCATAGAAAACGAAATCGCTTTGTACGCCCGCAGACAACGAAATATCGAACAGAAATTGCAACATGCCGTGACAGGTGCGAGCGACGATTCGTCGCCCCCCCGGAGTCACCTGAGACCTATGTGCCACGTCGTTCTTCGAAGGTCTCCAAGTACGAGCGGTGCTGGATCTCCTACATCCAGAAACCCGTATCCCACCCGTAACCGTTTCGTGACAGGTCGTTTCGAGGAGGCCACGCCATGCAGATCCGATCCGCAGGCCCGCTTCTGACGGCTAACAACCCGGACGAGCTGCAACAGAAGCTTGCTGCAATGCCAACCGACGTGCCCCTGCGCAGCGAGGGGCGGAAATCCAGGCACGTCGAGATCTACGCGATCACGCATCTGTTGGCGACGCTCTCGCCGGACTACTGGAAGTTTCCGATCGAACTGATCCATCGCGACCGACCGGACTTCCTGCTGCGCACCCGCGGACGCGACATCGGCATCGAGCACGTCGAGGTGGTACCGCGCAACGAAGCCCACATGGCGAGGCTACGCGAGGAGGGGCACGGTCCGGATGTCCACTTCGTCCGCCATGGCGCGCTGGACGAGCCGAAACTCACCCGGAAGCAAGCGCTCAAAGAGATCGAGGACGATGATCCGGGTGACGGCTGGGTCGGCGACTCCCCCGAAAGGGAATGGGCCGAGGCCATGGCACGCGCCGCCGAAAACAAGGTCGCCGTCGCCGGCAAACCAGGGTACGAGGCCTTCGACGAGACATGGCTGCTCATGTACGACGGGTGGCCCGTGCCCAACAACGATCCCCGCACGTCGGCGACGTACTTGCTCGCGCAGTCGGGTATGCCCGCGATCCTCAGGACGTTCGCGCGTGTTTTCATCATGGATGGGCGCGGATCTGGGAGTTCTCTGGCGCCGCCGCCTTCCACGTGCTGCGCCATCCGGGAAATCGGTAACTTCGGACACGTCGCATCCGAGCCACGCCGTCCAGGGCAGCGCCGAATTACGCTCGATCTGCCCGGCCTCCGCAATCTGCGTGAGCAAGTCGCTGGACTGAGCCGGTCCGCCGAACAGTTACGGTACCCCAAGCCACAATACCTGCAAACTCCGGGAGCAAGCCGCCGCGCGGCTGCGCCAATCTGGTTCTAACTTTAGCATCCGGAATTTGCTGCTACAGGTAGGGGAAATCGCCTTTCCCGGAGCAGCGCATGAAATTGGGGAAATCTAGTCGGTCGAACAGGTACGGTGCGCTGTGTCTCAGTCATGACAGCCGCCAGGAGCAAGCCCCAGCGCGGCTGCGCGAAATTGTGTCTAACTTTGGGATCCGAAATTTGCTGCTACAGGTAGGGGAAACCCGTTTCCCGGAGCAGCACATGAAATTGAGAACACTCACCCGACTGAATAGGTATGGCAACCCGGCGGCATTCGAAGCCGGCGTCCTATGAACGTGCGCAGTTCAGCGGTTCGAGCTGGTCGCAAGATGTCGCAGCCGGAAACACGGCGCTCAATTTCGACCGGAGTCGGTGCCGCGGCGGGCGAGTCGCTCAGGCGTCTGCTGGCCATCGTGCAGAGCAGTGGCCAGGCCTGCAGAGAGTTGCGCATTGACCTTCCGGCAGAGGAAGGCGTGCGTATGCGGAATCTCGTTCACCGCGGCACCCAACGGCCGGTGTTCAAAATCACCTCGGTGAAGATGGACCGGGTCGTCCAATGCGAATCGATACTGGAGTTCGAGGCAGTTCTGCTCCTCGATGTGTGCTCGCGGATTCGGGCGTTTGCCGAACAACCCGTGCGCATCCACTACCAATTGGGAGACGTATGGAGCAGCCACATTCCGGATTTCGTCTACGTCTTAGGCGATACGCCCACGTTCTTGGAAATCAAGTTCAGTAAGGACGTTGACGCGGCGGTGCTGGCGCGCACACGGTGGTTGGAAGTCGCACTGGCCCGGATTGGCGCGCGATACATGTTGCTGACCGAAGTCCAGCTCAGGCGGGACTGCGCGGTGCAGAACGCGCTACGCATACTTCGCAGGGCGCGCCATGCCGCTTGTGAGGTCCGAGTTCTGGAAACGCTCGAGCGTTTGCGTGGCACCGGGCAGATGCCATTGGCCGCTTTCGGGTGGAACGCACACGAAAGCATCGCGGCGGTATGCATCGCCCAGCTGATCGTTCGCGGCCTTGCTCGCGTCAGTCACGCCGACCTATTGACCGATGCCACGCTCGTCCATCTGGCCAACGAAGTGGAGGAAGGCACATGGTTGCCGGCAGCTTCTGTGTAGGGCAGCGTCTGCTCTTCCAAGAGCAGCCTCACCGTGTTTTCCGAGATATTGGAGACGGCCTCATATTGATCGAAGAACTGACCACCGGTCGCATTAAGGAGCATCGGGTCGAGGACCTACTCCGGTCATGGAAGACCGGCGAGCTGACGATCGGCGATCGAACTTGGAAGTCTGCGGCCGATGAAGCGCACCGCAAAGCTATCGACAACGCACATGAGGATGCGTTTAAACAAAGCTATTCGGCCCTGCAGCAGCAACAGGCCCGAGCCAAGCTGGCGTTTGTCCAACGTCTCGCATCGGCGCCTCGCTCGGACGCGATGATGACACCTTTGATCGACGAGATATGGGCTGACAAGAAGCTCTGGAAGGACTCCTGGGCATTCGCCGCCGCACCACACTTCACCAGCGTCGCGCGTTGGATTCGGCGGTACTACGCGGCCAATTGCGACATCCGATCCCTAGTACCAAGAAACGAGGAAAAGGGTGCCAGCAATGGACGTTTGGACGCCATCGTCCAGCAGATCATCGATGACTTAATCACCACGCGGTACCTCACCGAAGAACGGCCCACCATCAAGTCCATCCACAAGGACATCAAGGGCATGGTGGCCCTGCGCAACAGCACGCGACTGGACTCCGAGCGTCTCAAGGCACCGTCCTACAAGGCACTTAAACGCAAGGTTTCCGAAATTGAGCCGTACGCGTGTTGCAGGGCGCGCTATGGCCAACGCGTGGCCGCGATCAAATTCCGGGTCGCGGGGGCTGGTGTGCAGACTGCGCGCCCCTTGGCACGCGCGGCCATGGATCACAGTCGTATGGATATCTTCGTCGTCGATGAGGTCAGTCGACTTCCGCTCGGCAGACCGTGGCTGACCATCATCATTGACGAGCACACCCGCTACATCCTGGGCTATTACCTCAGTTTCGAGGACCCTAGCAACGTCAGCATGACACTGGCCTTGCGGCACGCGCTTGCGCCGAAGGATCCATCACCCGACGTGAAGTCGACGTGGGACGCATGGGGCGTGATGGAAACCTTGGTCGTCGACAATGGCATGGAATTCCACAGTTGTGCGCTAGAAGCCGGTGCCGGACGTTTTGGCATCACAGTCCAGTTCTGTCCCCGTCGCAAGCCTTGGTTCAAAGGCAAGGTCGAACGCTTTTTCGGTACGCTCAATACTGGGCTGCTGGTCGACATGCATGGCAAGACATTCTCCAATCTTGTACTCAAGGGTGACTACGATCCGGCCAAACACGCGGTCATGACGCTGGCGACACTGCGGCGTGTCCTACATATTTGGGTTGTCGATGTGTATCACCAAGACGATCACTCCGCTCTGGGCACTACGCCCCATGAGGCGTGGCTTGCAGGGCTGCCGCAAGTCGATCGCTACCTGCCGCCTTCATCCGTCGCCATGGATGCGGCATTCAGCAAATCGGTGAAACGCACGTTGACACACAAAGGTATCGAGTTCGATACGTTGCTCTATAACAGCACTGAGCTCGGAAAACTTCGCGAACTGCACGGTAGCGAAATCGAGGTCGAGATCAGGACATACGACGACGACATCGGATCGCTTGTTGTGGTCTTCCCCGACGGAAAGACCTTGCTCAAGGTTGCCGCCATCGACAGCGAGTATGCCGCCGGTTTGACGCGCTGGCAGCATCGCGTCTGCAAGCGGTTCCAGAGGCGTACCGAAGAGGATGACGGGCGTCTAATCAGTCTGCTCGAAGCCCGTAAGCGCATCCGCTCCCTGATCGAGCAGGACATGCAACTGACCTCTCGCAAGACGCGAAAGCAGCAGCAGCGATTCCTGCAAAAAACCACAGACGCAACGTCGCCGAACACGGAGCCGCCACCTGCGCTGGCATCCTCCCTGGGCAATTCGGAAATGCCAGCGTCGGAGACGGCGGTCAGCGCGACACCCACGCACTCATCCCCGGTCGACGAACCGATCACGGATGCATCGCAGGCACCGGTTGCTGTGTCCGCACCCGTGGCATCAACGCCCGTAACGCCGTTGATCGACGTGCCAGCGCCCGCACCCGAGGCCTGCGCGACCGATGCAGACGCTGACGACGTAGATGACGTTCCCACCTTCCGCAGCCGCAAAGTTACTTATGGAAAAAACCATGAACGATGAAACCAACAACGACCTGTCCAAGTACAGGAATATCGTCGCCCAGATTCGCGTCGATCACGCCGCTTACGCCGACATCCTTGATGAATTGCGCGAGGCTTACGATGCCATCGGGCAGACGCCGTCACCAGTGTGTCTTTTGATCACGGGCGAGAGTAGGACGGGAAAATCCAGCGTGGTCACCGACATGCTCGAGAGCTATCTTCCTCAGCGCGTCGACGATCGGACAATCAGGACGGTCGTCTATGCGGTCGCACCCGCAAAGGCCACCGTGAAATCGCTGCTCGAATCGTTGCTGCGGGGATTGGGCGATCCCCATTGGAGCCGCGGATCCGAATCCAATTTAACCCAGCGACTGTACACGCTGCTCGACGCGGTGAAATGCAGGCTGATCATCTTGGATGAATTTCAGCACCTGTGCGACAAGGGCCAGCAACGCAAGCTGGACTTCGTGTCCGACTGGCTCAAAGTTCTGCTCGAAACGGGCAAATATGGTCTGGTTGCCGTTGGCTTACCTGCAGCCGCCTCCGTCGTTCACAACCATACGCAGTTGATCGGGCGGTTTGACGATGAGCTGCGAATGCCCTTGTTCGACTGGCAGGATGATGCGTCGGCCAAGCAGTTTCGCGGCATCTTGCACCAGTTCCAGGAAGAAATGCATCCATTCGAGCTGCCGCCGTTGGGCAGCAAGGAAATGGGCGTCCGCATGTATCTAGCCAGTGCTGGCCGGATTGGCCAAGTGGCCCGGATACTCGATCGGGCGGTGCGCGATGCGATCCGGCACGGACGCGTGGAGATCCGCATGGACGATCTGGCCGTGGCGTACAAGCGTGCCATATGGTCGGCGCGCCTGTTTCCCCTCGAGGCAGGTCCGTTCGGAGCAACGCTGGAACAACTGGGCATGAAGGGCATTCAGGACACTATCCTGGCCAACGCTGCGCTCGAAAAAGTGGCTGACGAAAGCGGTGCGGTGGCGGTGTATGGCAAAGAAACGGCCACCGCCAAGTCCGTCGTTCCAATCGGGCAAGGTCGCCAGAAGAAATCCGCAAACCCGAAGGAACCAAAGTCGCGCGTACGCGCTGAAGTGAAACGGCAACTCGCGAGGGCTCTGTAATGCTCGTCGTCACGCCACGCCCAGCCGCCACCGATTCACTAATGGGGTATCTCTTGCGCCTGAGCGAGGCCAATGGCTACCCAACCGTGTCGTATGTACTCGTCCTACTGCATGACCAGTGGTTCCGAAGTGCCATCGGTCGATTGGATGCGTCGCCGCTCGTCGATATCGCTGGATTGACGGCCGACGAAGCCGCACATCTCACGTTACGTCCGCAGACCGAACCACGGGCTTACATCCGGATTCTCGGGCATGACCTGCCCACGTATGAAGTCAATTTGCGACGCCCCAAAGTCTGTCCGTGCTGCTTAGCCGAGGGTTCTGGTTGCGAAGCGTTCTGGGATCTCGCGCAGGCGACGGCGTGCCCGGTGCATCGCGTGATGCTCGTGACGCGATGCACGCATTGCGATTCGAACCTGGCCTGGGCCAGGTCCAAGGTATCGAAGTGCGTTTGCGGTGCCGATCTTTCCGCACTGCCGACGCAAACTGCCGCCGCGCCATTGTGCGAACTGATGGCTCTGATGCGCTACTTGGTCTACCAAGACCAATCCATTGCGCCGCTGCCTGAAACCATGGGTCATTTGGCACACCTCACGTTGAGGCAACTGTGCAAAATGCTCTGGGTCATGAGCTGCACGCTGTATCAGCGTCAGGGCGGGGTTTCGATGCCCAAGGCCAGAAACAGGTACTTGCCCCAGTTGGAACGCATTGCCGCTGGCCTATCGAACTGGCCCGATGGCTTTCAAGTGCTCTTGTCGGACATGTATGAGAGCGAGGTATCCACCGCCGCTGACGTGCCCAAGTTCCGAATCCTCTTCAACTGGCTAATCGTGCGACTGGTCAAGAACGATGAGAACGGCGGCACCTGCTATCGATCCTTGGAGGAGCAGCTCTATCGTTTCGGCGCCCGCTTCTGGACACGCGGTTCCATGAGCCGGGGTGACGGTGATACCAGTTTGCTGCCAGAAACCGTGCGGTGGGGAACGATCGGCGACGCGGCAGAAATTCTCGGCCTACACTTGGCAACGACAAGAAAACTCATCGATTCAGGGGAGATCAAGACGCGCTCAATCAGCACGAAGTCAAAGCACAACCTGGTCGTTGACTTGGACTGGGCCCGCAACCAGAAACATTCAGACTACCGACCTGACCCAATCCGGAATGCAGCCAAGCGGATCGGTGTTTCAATTGAAACCCTCAAGGCCATGCGCTTGAACGGCGTCTATGAAATCAACTATCGGCCGACTTATCCTGGCTGTCTAGCCAAGGAAGATGTCGATGCGCTTCGTGATCGCCTGAGGGCTCTAGGCAGGGACACAAAATGTAAGGCTAGCGTCGGCGTGATTACCGTCGAACGTGCGTTCATGAAATACAGCGCAACGCCAGCCACCAAGGCGACGTTGCTTGGACATCTGCTGGCTCATCCGGAACTCGTCAAAAGTCCGGGGGACATTCGTATTACCGAGATGCGAATCAGCACGGACACGGCTCGGCAACTGCTCTATACGAATGTACCGATAGCACAGGGCCACGTGACGGCTCAGGATGCTGCTGTTCGGCTTCGGTGCACCCCGTATGCCGTGGCGGCGCTCAAGCGTGAAGGCCATTTGGCTCTTCACGCGGCACGAGGCCGCCAATTGGTCAGTGAGGAGTCGCTCAAGACGTTCGAGACCCGCTACGAGTCCCTGCGCGCAATCGCCGCACGCCTTGGCATTTCGATGAAGCGCATTTCTATGTACGTAGATTTATCGGCAGTGCGCCATGTGACGACGTGTAGCGATGTCTTCCCCACCACGTTCATTGACCGGGCTGATATTGAGAGCGCCGAAGCCTTATTGGAAGCGTGCCGGCGTCCGCCTGACAAGCGACTAAGCTGTAGGCTTCGCTATGCCCTACAGCGTCCGGCCGAAGGGGATCAAAGCACGACCCTAGCAATGCGTGTTTGATATTTTTCGAGGCTATCAAGCAATCCTCTCTGCCAGCGCCGCTATGTGCGGCGTTGCCTTTTATCCTCCCTTTATCTTGCTTTATCTGCCGCCGGATTAAATATCGGGCGCCAGCAAATTCCGGATAGTCAGCGTGGCGTTCGACCCTCTACCTGCTTCCCTAAAGGCCGCCTCTGGAAACTGCGGTGAGTTCCATGACCAGAGACTCTCTGGCGACGACTCTGGAACACATCTCCCAGTTCAAACGTTCGCGCATTGCCCGCACACTCTATGTGCTTGAACCGCCTAGCGATGCGATGGCACTCCCCCAGAGGACGTACGAGTACGAGCGCGGCGACGCTGGTCTTGTTGGTGGACTGCTCGCAAATCCCAATGAACCAGGTACGCACGCAACGGCAGCTTGCTGGCGGCCAGCAGGGTGCCGGCGATCTGGGTGGCCTGATTCTGGCAGGCGCAGCACTAGACCGATCTCAGCGGACGCTTAATCGGTGTCAGCCTCAGCATCCCAGCAGCACGGATCCGTCCTCATACATGCGTGCGCCGGCAGCTCTGATCAGCAGTTCCGGTAGGCTCTGATCACAGTACTGCTCACGATCACCGGAGCCTGTGCGTCTCTCGCGACCGTCTCCAGTCGGCCACTATGCATAGATCTCAACTATGCGTAGTTGCGCGTGTTGGGGTGGTGCCGGCTCTTTGGCGCTGGGCATTTGGGCCGGCATGCACTTTACATAGTTACAGCGTTTTCAAGAATCGCATGAGCGAGTCCGGAGCA
>JBBRQI010000021.1:0-51495 GCA_038226665.1 Lysobacterales bacterium
GCTTCGGTCCCGAATTGATCCAGGAACTCCGGCATCGACAGACCCGCCTGGAACTGCACCATGTTCATCGCCATGACCCACCTCCACCTCGACAGTGGAGGTACCATCGGCTTTGGCCGTCTCAGATCATGCGAAAGTTGGTTGAGGATCGACGCTAATCAGGAAGCAGCAACGATGACGCCGGTGCTGATGCGGTTCGCGATTTTCTGCAGGTTCTCCATGAGCCGGGATTCCTCGAGCCCGGTGATGTGCACGCGCAGCTTGTTTGCGGCGAGCGTCTGCAGGAATTCGGAAACGCGCTTGGGCGACTCGCGGATCAGCTCCTGCACTTCCATGAACTCGGTGGCCAGGTTCGCAGGCGAGAGCGACTTCATCATGCGGCGCCGTAATACGGATTCCAGGTGCGACTTGATGATCTGGCGGGGATCGAGGTCCGGATCGAGCGCGTTGGACACGGCTTCCAGGTTCAGCAAGGTCTTGCCGAGCAGGCTGAGTTCCGGCGGTGGCCGCAGTCCCGCCGCAATGGCGCGCGTGGTGATGCGCAGCAGCAGGCGTCCGTCGGACGTCGTGCCGGGATTCGAGGCCGAGGCGTACTGCGCCACCATCTGGCTGATGTCGCGCACAAACCCGGGTTCGTCGAAGTCTTCGAGGCGGGTTCCAAGCGCGATCGCCGACTCGGACGCATCTTCGCCGCGGCCGTCCACGGTTGCCAGCATGAGCTTGAGCAACCGATCGCGCATGCGCGGCGCGATGTGGGCAACCATGCCGAGATCAAGCAAGGCGAGCTGGTTGTCCCTTGTGAGGAGAAAGTTGCCCGGATGCGGATCGGCCTGGATCAACCCGTGTACGAAGATCTGGTCGAGATAGGCGCGCATCAATTCGGATGCCACTTCCGTCAAGGGCTGTTCCAGGCGGCGCAACTCGGAGACCTTGGTCACTTTCTGGCCTTTGATCATCTCCATCGTCAACACGCGCGCAGTCGAGAAATCCGGCAAGAACTTCGGCACGAACAGGTTCGGATAGTCGGTCAGGTTTTTCGCGAATGTTTCGAGGTTGTCCGCTTCGGCGCGGTAGTCGAGTTCCGCGACCAAGCTCTTGCGGAATTCGCTGACCCAACCGGTGAAGCCGACGCGGCGGCCGGTGTCGCTGAACCTGTCGGCTTTTCCGGCCAGCGATGCCAGCAAATCCAGGTCGTCGCGAATTCCAGCTGCGATGTCGGGGCGCTGCACTTTCACAGCAACGGCGCGTCCGTCGCGAAGCGTTGCCGAATGCACCTGCGCCAGTGACGCGGCTGCGATCGGTGTCTCGTCGAACGTCGCGAACATCTTGCTCAGCCGCACGCCAAGTTCGGATTCGATCACCTCGCGGATCTGGTCGAACGGAATCGGTGCGACATCGTCCTGCATCCGCTCCAGTGCGTCGATGTAGGGTTGCGGCACGAAATCCGGGCGCGTGGACAGGCCTTGTCCGATCTTGACGAACGTCGGACCGAGCCCCTCGAGGTCCTGGACGAATTCCTCGGGCTTTCCCTCGGGAATGTTTTGCGATTTCGCGTCCTGCAGCAGAGGGTCATCGGGATCGACTGTGCTGAAGATTCCGGCATTGCGGTACTTCAACATCACCCTGCCAACCTCGACAGCGCGTGAAATAGGCCGTGGTTCGTCCATGTTGAGGGTTCCCTGTGGGTGCGGCCTTCCTGGCCGTGAATGCAGGTGCTGCCATTGAACGTAGCTGGATCGATCTGAACGGTTTACAAACTCGTGTGCGGATCAGGGCAACAATGTCATTGCGAATCGAGGTCCAGACCCGATCGGTTGGGCACGGATTGTGCCTTTTGATCGGCATGCTCATTTCCAGTTGGCGACTCGACTTTCGCGCGAATGATGTCGTGAGCGATGAGCATCTGATCAAGCCGCAGCCTCGCGTGTGCCGCGTGGTCAGCGCCGGCAACGGTTTCAATCGCGATTCCACGCTCGGCGAAGGCCAGCCAAAAGTCTCCCTGATCAGCGTCAGGGTATTTCTGCACGATAGCCGGCAGTTCGGCTTCCAACTGGTCGAGCAGACCATCGAGCTTATCCAGGGTTTCCATATGGGTTTCTTTGAGTCGACAAGCCTATCGACGTCGCCCAGGTGGTCGGAACGCTTCCTTGCGTGACAGCAAATTTGTCTTGAGCATGATGGAAAGCGGGCACCATAAGGTGCCCGCCGCAAATCGCATCACTGACTCTGAAGATCAGCTGCGGCTGTCGGTCTTTCCACCCGAAATCGGATGCTCGACGCGATGCCATGCAGCGCGCGTTGCCTGCTTGGCCTCTTCCCATCCCAAACGCGAAGTTCCCTTGGTTTTCTCCCAATCCGTCTGGAGGCGCGACTCGGTCTGATTCCAGTTCGATTCGGGATCGGCCTTGCGCGCCATGTATCCGGCGCGATATGCCGGCGCGTAGTCGTCGTACGAGTACTTCGTATTGTGGTACGGCTCGCTGGCGTAGGATTCACGCCAGTAGGACTCCTCGGCGGTCGGATTGACTGCTTCACCGACGCCCTTGCCGGCCAGTCCACCAACCACGGCGCCGACAACACCGCCGACGACCGTGCCCACGGGACCGACGATTGATCCCGCTGCTGCGCCTGCTACCGCGCCGCCAGCCGCTCCTACACCCGTTCCGACAGGATGCGCGCCGGGCGCACCGCTGATGGGATCACGGTTCATGTCTCTCGCTTCCTGCGTCTTGATATCCGTCATGTCAAAGCTCCTTGTGGTGGGCATTGCGGCCCAGATGATGTCGTCACAGACGACGGTTGCCCGAACTCCGTTCGAGTCAATTCCTGCAGGTCTACTACTACGCCTTCTTCTTGAGGAAGCTCACGATTGCCAGGATGATGAACACGACGAACAGCACCTCGGCGATCCATGCGGCGCTACCTGCAAAGCCGCCGAATCCAAGGACAGCGGCGATGATTGCGATGACGAAAAAAACGACGGCATAGTGCAGCATGTTGCGACCTCCTGTTGTGATGCCGATGGGGATCTTGCTTGCTCAAGTCGTGCCGCGAACAAATACTTCGTACGCACAGCCAAAACATAGAGCAATCTTTGTGCCAATACTTGAATTGCAGGGCCGCACGCTCAAGAGTCGCGCAAATCCCCATTGCCTGCAGGGCCTCGTCCCGAGAGAGAGACTGGATTCCCGGAAAGCTCCAGAAAAAGTTACCCAGTCTGAAAAAGATGCAACGGGGCCGCGTTCTATCCCGAGATCGCACCGACTGGATCGATGGATGCGAGCATGTTCATGAGCTCGCCTTCGGGCGGTAGCGAAAGCATGCACCTGATGTACCTGTTGGTGATCGCCGCGACCGAACACAATATCGACCTGTCGGCGGCTTATTTCGTACCCGACGAACTCATGATCCAGTCACTCCTTGCAGCGCGCAAGCGGGGAGTGAAAGTCCGCATCCTGCTGCCGGGCAAGTACACCGATTCGCAAGCCGTCCGCCTGGCATCGAAAGCCGAGTGGGGGCGCTTGCTCGCCGCCGGCGTGCAAATGTACGAATACCAGCCCACGATGATCCACAACAAGATGCTGATCGCGGACGACGAAATGGTATCCGTCGGCTCGACCAATTTCGACATCCGCTCCTTCCAGCTCAACGACGAGGCAAGCCTCAACGTTTACGACAAGTCGTTTGCGTCGCACATGACGACTGTTTACGAAGACGACCTTGGCAAGGCCAGCCCCTACACGCACGAAATGTGGAAGCAGCGGTCCTGGAAGCAGAAGCTCGGCGAGATCCTGATCCTGCCGATCAAGTCCCAGTTGTAGAACCGGGAAATGGCGCAGTGGGCCGACCATTGCCTGATCCCGTTGGACACTTTCGGGCGTCGTTTGGCCGCGGCCCCGCCGCTCCGGCGCGGCGCTCCGGCGCTCAGAAAAACTCGAAGAACTGCACATCGTTTGTCGATTTACGCTCCCGACAAGTTCAGTACCGCGCGGCTTTGCCCAGCATCACAGCGAATATGGTGGTGCCAGTAGGATGCTGCCGGTATCAGACGAAACAGGGTTCGTCATTAACGAATGATGACGCAGCGTACTGGGACTGATGCTCGCCCACGATTGCCTCGCCGCATCTAGCGCCCCGTGTTCTCGTGCGGGTTGAAAACCGCACGAAACGCCTTCAGCGCTGCCGGATGGTAAATCGTTGCGTGATGCTCATCCGGCATCTTCTCGTAGTGCCAGTGCAGGCCGGGCGGCGCATTCGCGGCAAGGACATCCACGAACCGCTGCATCGTTCCGGGAATCATTTCCTCGTCGCTGTTCGCCAGGTAGAGCGTATTCGCGAGGTTGTGTTGTTTTCCAAGATCCGTTGCCGCGCTGTTGACAAGCTTCTGATTGTTCCACCACAGGCTCGGATCGAACGCAATGTAGGTGTCGAACAAATCAGGTTCCTTCAGCAATGTCTCGACGACGAACAACCCGGCAAGCGACTCGCCAACGATGGCTGTCTCGTCGGTCGTTCGGTAGCGCGCCTTGACCTGCGGCATCAGCTCGGCCCGGATGAATGCGCGGAAAGCCGCCGATCCGCCGACGTGCGGCGCGATCTTCTTGTCGTTTTCGTTCTCGGTGGGGCCGGTCAAATCGCGGCGGCGCTCGGTGTTCTCGATGCCAACGAGGATGAAGGGGCGCATCGTCGCATTGCCTGCCGAGACTTGCACGAGACCGGCCACGTGCAGGAAGTCTTCGCCAATGCCGCCGTCCGGCATATAAAGAACGGGTAATCGCGTCGATGGCGAATCGCTATAAACCGGCGGAAAATAAACATTGATGCGCCGCGTCTCGCCCAGGGTCTTCGAAGCAATCGTAAAGGTTTCACCGACGACCAGCGGCGCTGCTTTTTGTTGCGCGCCAGCGGGCAGCCCGAAGAGCGCTAAAAAAATAAAACAAACAACGGTACAAATCACGGCGCGTGATGTGATCACTTGCATGACTCCTGGTGCGTCCAATCGCCCAACACCTGAATCCGGCCGTGCGCGAAGAGGCTTGAAAGATCAGCGGGCCAACAAGGCGACATGAGTGTATCCCCTGTGGGATTCCCTGGTCTGTTCCACTGCGGAACCATGAATCATTCAAGCGGAAGACGGTCCCGCATCCGCACTAAATTACCTGATCCATGGTTCAAATTCCAAACGCGCATCATTCAAGCAAGTGATCATTTCTTTGCATTCGGAATGCATCAACTGCTGGCGAACACCTCATTTTTTCGACGACACACTTCAGCACATGAAAACGGGCACCTTGCGGTGCCCGTCGTCGTTGTTCAAGCAAATCTTGTCGGCTTTTACTAGCTGTTGATTCCCGCGTGTTGCCAAGCGGCCTGGCTGGCGTCCCGGGCATCTTCCCAGCGCAGGCGGGATGTGCCCTTGTTGCGCTCCCAGTCGCTCATCAATTCAGGCTCGACCTGATCCCAGGAGCGATCGGCATACTCGCTGCGATGCATGTAGCCGGCGCGATACGCCGGGCCATAGTCGTCGTATGTGAAGTTCTTGTTGTAGTACGGCTCGGTTATGAAGGCGCGTTGCCAATAGGCGTCCTCTTCGGTCGGATTGACTGCTTCGCCAACGCTGTGGCCGGCTGCTGCACCGACGATCGCACCGACGACTCCACCGACGACCGTACCGACTGGCCCGGCGAGGGAACCGGCTGCGGCGCCTGCGATCATGCCGCCCGTGGTACCGATGCCGGTACCGACAGGATGCGAACCCGGGCTGCCAGTGATCGGATCGCGGTTCATCGCGCTGGCCTCGGCCTTGTCGAGGGTCTTCGCATAGTCCTCGTCAGCCTTGGCGAATGTCTTGTCCGCTTTCTCGGTGGCTTCCATGCGTTCCTTGCTGGCCTGTACCTGAGCCTTGTCGCGATCCGTCGCGGCGTTATCGAGATCCCTCTGGAATTGCTGGTTCATGGTGAACTCCTTGTAGGTTTGGGCTTCGGTCTTTTGAAGAAATCCGGCCCAAGGCAACAATAAGCCTGCCCCAATGAATCGCTGCAAACACAGATAGCTGCTTCTAACATTTCGTTCAGTCGAGCGTGGGGCTGGTGCCTGATGGAATGGCAATGAACGCCCTATCCATCGTCGCGGGACATTTGACTTGCAATCGAAGACCATCGCCAGCGCAGTGAGCGCGCGCTGTGCTTTTCGACCAGTTTGCCCGGGCGCGGTGGATGCCAGGAAAGCGAAACAAGAACCTCGCGATCAGCCGATGCGCCAAGTGCTTGCGACGACCAGCTCAGCAGACCCAGGGCGAGATGCAGGAAGGTGGAGTGGCGCATGGCATGCCTCGCACGCAACAGCGTGCCGACGAAAGCCTGTGATCAAGGCGGGATTTAAAGTCACGCAAGGAGTGAGTCGCCATCTGCGTCAAAGGTTGCAATCAAGTTCGCTGGATCTTGAGTCGTGATTTTCACTGGCGACATCGCAGCGAGCAAGGGTTCGACGTCAGTTCTGCCACAGCACTCACGGCACTGTCTTCACCGTTGCAACGAGTACCGGCTTGAGCCGGTGGATGTTCGCGTCGCCGCTCTGGTCGGCTTCGATGTACAGGCTCATCAGGAATGCCATCAGGTCGTGGCGACGCGCGAGCCAATGGCTATCGTTGTACGCCTGCGCGGGATCGCCGATCTTCGGCGGCAGCGCGTTGAACCACTTCATCCATTCCGCCTCGGAATAGAAGCCGCGCTGGGCGATGTACAGCACCGGCCGCGCGAGGCGTCCGCTTTCGCCAAACACATAGGCAGGCGCTGCATCGGGCACGACCTGGGTGGCGACTGCAGCGAGGATGCGATCGGCCTGATCTTTTTCCAGCGCCGTGTTGAGGGCAAGTTGCATGAGCCAGTCCGATCCGTGCGCGACGCCGTGGCGCCAGCCTTCCTTGTCGTCGAAGCCGCGATAGTCTTTCAGCGATTCGAGGAAGCTCGCGGCTTTCTCGACCATCGTGGTGCGTTCCTCGGGCGTCATCCACGGCTTGATGCGATCGGTTCGCGCGACTTCGGATAGAACCAGTGCTGCATACGGGCGACGAAAACCTTGTTCATCGTCGCCATCGAGTTGCGCGTACAACGCATCGCGCATCGCACGCAAGCCATCGGCATCGAAAGCATTCGCACGCATCCATGCCGCCAGCGCCGAGTACGCGATGTCGTCGCGCATCGCCGGATCGGGATCGCCGAGGCAAGCGATCAAGGCCATTGCGAGCGGCTTGCGCGCATCGTTATCCGACATCTCGAATTTCAATGCCTTGAGCGCTTGCAACGACGCAATGGTCTGTCCATCTGGTGGGCATGCCGCGAGCGCGGGCGCAACCAGCAACATCGGCGTCATCAACAACGCCGGCAACCATCCCATCGACTTGCGCATGCCCGTGATCTCCATCGAATGACGCACACCGTAGCCGCAGCGTCGACGCGTGACAAGATGCATCGGCCGCGACGCATTGACGCACCGTTCCTTGACCGCCTGAAAGGCATCAGGCTTACTGCGACGCGCAGCCGGCCGGGGATGGCCGACTCGCTCCAACGGCGACAAATCACGCGTTGCATTCTTTCTTGAAGCTGCGCTCATCGAGGGGACATCACCGTGCAACCCATGGTCATCGACACCGGCAATACCGCTTTCATGCTGCTGTGCTCCAGCCTGGTCATGCTGATGACGCCTGGATTGGCGTTCTTCTACGGCGGCCTGGTCGGACGCAAGAATGTGCTCGCGATCATGATCCAGAGCTTCGTGTCGATGGGCTGGACGACGGTGCTGTGGTGGGCGTTCGGTTTCTCGATGTGCTTCAGCGGCGACATCAAGACGCATACCGATTTCATGGGGATCATCGGCAATTTCGATTGGGCCTTCCTCAATGGGATCACCCTGAACACGCCCGCGCCGGCCAACCCGACCATTCCGATGTTTGTGTTCTGCGCCTACCAGATGATGTTCGCGATCATCACCCCGGCGTTGATCACCGGTGCCTTCGCCAACCGCGTCACGTTCAAGGCTTACATGCTGTTCCTGACCGGTTGGCTGGTCCTCGTCTATTTCCCGTTCGTGCACATGATCTGGGGCGGCGGGATCCTCGCGAGCTACGGCGTACTGGATTTCGCGGGCGGCATCGTCGTCCACAACATCGCCGGCATCGCGGCGCTCGCGTCGGTGCTGTACGTCGGCAAGCGTCGCATCGCGGATCGCGGTCCGCATTCGATCCCGCTGGTCGCGCTCGGCACAGGCCTGCTGTGGTTCGGCTGGTATGGCTTCAATGCAGGCAGCGAGCTGCGCGTCGATGCAGTCACCGCGGTCGCGTTCGTGAACACCGACTTCGCCGCGAGCTTTGCCGCGATCGCATGGCTGGCCATCGAATGGATCACCACCAAGAAGCCGAAATTCCTCGGCCTGCTGACCGGCGCGGTCGCGGGACTTGCGACCATCACTCCGGCCGCCGGTTACGTATCGCCGGCGATGGCATGCGTCATCGGGGTGATCTCGGGTTTGGTGTGCTTCTATGCCGTGGCGCTGAAGAACAAGCTCGGCTGGGACGATGCACTCGATGTCTGGGGCGTGCATGGCGTCGGCGGCGCGCTCGGCATTGTCCTGTGCGGCGTGTTCGCGACGACCGCATTCAATCCGGCCGGCGCCGATGGTTTGCTGCATGGCAACCCGCATTTCTTCATCGTGCAGGTGTGCGCGGTGGCGCTGTCGTCGGTCTGGGCCTTTGTGTTCACCTACGGAATGCTGTGGCTGATCGATCGCATCACCACGGTGAAAGTCGATGAAGCCGGAGAAGCAGCGGGCCTTGACGAATCGATTCACGGCGAAGCCGCGTACCTGGAAGGCATCTGAGGCTGTCGACAAGGGCAGGTATGCTCCCGCCTGTTTTAGATGCTTTCCCGATCACCGGGACGAGCGCTGCGCACTACGCGAGCCCGATCCGGGGCGGGTGATGCGGCGGCGGCTACAGGTTCCTGACGCGCGATTTGGAACCGCCCCATACGATTGGTGCGCCTGCTTCCGCCGGCGCGTCATCAAGGCCTCGTTGCGCACGAGGCGACGGCCTTGGTCAGCTTGGGGCTGGTCAAATCAGGATGAACGGCACTTTTACCGCTGCCTTCCAGCACCTGAATGCGAACATTAATTCCCCGATACGATTCGAATGTCCATTCGGTACGCGGCTATAAGGGTATTGCCTCAGCAGCATTTTCCCTCATTGGAGTGAACCCATGAACATGATCAAACCATTCAACCGTCAGGCGCTGCTCGGCGTTCTCGCAGCGCCGCTGGCTGCGGCCATCATGATGGCATTGCCATCGGCAGCGTCCGCGCAAATCGTGGTGTCCGTGGACATCGCGCCGCCGCCGATCCCCGTCTACGAACAGCCGCCGCTTCCGGGCGAAGGTTATATCTGGACGCCGGGCTATTGGGCTTACGACCAGGCCGACTACTACTGGGTGCCAGGCACCTGGGTGCGCCCGCCCACCGTCGGTTACCTGTGGACACCCGGTTACTGGGGCTGGGACGGTAATCGCTACGCATTCCGCTCCGGATACTGGGGCACGCACGTCGGCTTCTACGGCGGCATCAATTACGGTTATGGGTACGGCGGTCGCGGCTACGAAGGCGGCTACTGGAATCGTGGCGCGTTTTACTACAACCGCAACGTCAACGCTTTCGGCGCATACCGCGTGCGCAACGTTTACGAGCGCCCGGTCGTCAACGTGACGATCAACCGTATCAGCTTCAATGGCGGCACCGGCGGCATCAACATCCGCGCCTCAAACGACGAGCAACGTTGGGATCGCGAGCATCACGTCCAGCCGAACGCGGAACAGCAGCGCCAGCGCGAGATGGCTAGCCAGAACAAGGAACTGCGCGCTTCGGTCAACCATGGCGCGCCGACGATCGCCGCGACTCCGAAAGCAGGCGTATTCGAAGGCCCCGGCGTCGTGCGTGCCCGCGAAGCCAGCGCCGCTGCAAATGAGTCGAAGGCGAATCGGACTGACGGCAAGCCGAATGCCGAAGCGCCAATGGCCAATCGCGATCAGGCCAAAACCAACGCCGAGTCGGCAAAGGTGAATGCCGAGGCACCGAAAACAAATGGTGCGGCTGTTAAGTCGAATGCCGATGCAGCGAAGACCGCTCGTGAAGATGCAAGGGTGAAAGACGCCGCAGCGAAAACCAATGTTGCAGACGCAAATGCGGATGCAGCGAAGACCGCGCGTGAGGATGCACGGATGAAGGCAGACGCAGCAAGGACTCAACGCCAGGACGCAAGGATGAAGTCCGAGGCTGCGAAGACGGACCGCAACGACGCAATGCGCAATCCGGATGCGGGGCGTGCCGAAAGGCCGCGAGCGAATGCGGACGCCAATGGAATGCAACAGGACAACCAGCGTCCAAACCAGCGCGTCAACGCACAAAACCCGCAGCGGGCCGACCGCCAGCCGCAGGGTCCGCGCCCTGCAAACCCGATGGCCCGTCCCGAACAGGCTCGCAAAGCACCATCTGCTGCAAGCAATGAGAACGACAAGAAGAAGGAAGAACAACATCAGCAACACTGATGGCAGCAGGTCATCGCGGCGGCGCGTCGAAGCGACTGTCTTGCGCGCCGGTTACTTCAAGCAACAACACAGGAACCCGCCGAAAGGCGGGTTTCTGTTTGGCGTCCCGAAGAGCAATGCCGTCAGTGCACCTCGCGGTTCTGTTCGGTCTGCTTCGATGCGATGCTGAAACGCGGTTCGATCGCACCGTGGTCGAGCATGCGCGCGGTCAGGTATTCGCCGACCGCAGGCCCGTGCTTGAAGCCGTGACCGGAACCGCCGCCTGCAATCCAGACATTGTCGAATGCGGGATGGCGGTCGATCACGAAGTCGCCGTTCGAGGTGTTCTCGTACTGACAGACTTCAGCGCTGAGCAACGGCGCCGTGGCGAACGCAGGAAATCGTCGTGCGAGGAATTCACGCGCCTGCGCGATGCGCGCTGGATTCGGCATGCGTTCCATGCTGTCTGGATCGACCGCTTCACCGTGCGTGTCGTGAGCGACCTTGAATCCGCGTCCCGAAGCCGTAATAGTCGCGGCCAAAGTCGAGCCAGATCGGCAGAGCAGACGGCGCGAATCGACGATCGCCCGCAACGATGCCGAAATAAAACACTTCCTGCCGCGTCGGGAAAATGCGACGACCGAGCACCTCCGGCAATACATTGCCGAGCCACGGCCCGCAGGCGAATACGAAGCGTTCGGCGCTGATCGTTTCGCCAGAAACCGTGCGGATTTCAGCAAGGCTTCGGCTATCACTCGCTGGAGCGAGCACCGTGTCGATGCGTAACTCGGACCCGCCGCGCAAGCAATCCGCGACCACGGCCTGCACCGCGCGACGCGCCAACAGTCCACCACTCCCGGGTTCGAGGATTGCCCAGCCACCGTGTGGAATCACGATCTGTGGATAGCGTTGCATGAGTGCGTTCGCATCGAGTACTTCATGCGGGATGCCGCACTGTTCGAGCGTTGCAACCGATTGATGCGCCGCAACGTCATCGGCGTTCGCCATCCACAACACGCCGGATTCGCGGAACAATTCCG
This sequence comes from Lysobacterales bacterium, assembly GCA_038226665.1. Lineage (GTDB taxonomy): Bacteria > Pseudomonadota > Gammaproteobacteria > Xanthomonadales > Xanthomonadaceae > SZAS-103. The sequence goes on from JBBRQI010000021.1 coordinate 11,609, forward strand.
GTTGCGCGATCTTCACGAAGAAATCCTTCCAGACGGCCAGCGAGCGCTGCGACATCCGCGTGTAGATCGCATCCGGCCCATAGGCCATGCGGATCACCCGCGTCTCGCCGCCTGAACTTGCGCGCGCATTTGCCGGACCGTATTTGTCGACCAGCAGTACGCGCTGGCCGGCGCGCTGCAGGTGCCACGCAGTCCATGCGCCGAACACGCCGGCTCCTATCACTGCGACATCGTAGGAATGGCTCATCGTAAGAATCGCATTGTGTACGCCATCGTCAGTGTAGGCCGAGCGCAGTCGTCGACGCAGCGAATATTTCACTGACCGAACCAGTCGCCAATACTGAATCTGGCATTCACCTGCCGCCCGCCGTGCGGTCGACCACTCGGCACGCGCTTGAACGACAGCGACGCGCTGATCAAGGCTCTCGGCGGCGCCTGGGAAGCCGGCGACCTGCCGGTTGCGCGGGACATCTTACCTGCCCGATCCAGCGCCAACCATCGCGCACTCAGCCCCAAGGCTGCTGCCGCGCGTGCGAAGAATTGATCGGGCATAGGCCGAACGGCACTTGCCGGGTAATGCCGCGCTCCCGACCATGCGCATTCGCCGATGTTCCGGTCAATTGTTTCGAAGGGGTAGCGCATGCGTCGCATTCTTGTCTCAGCCATCGCCCTCACGCTCGTGGGAATGTCCTCGGTTCCCGCAGTACATGCCAATGCGCAGGCTACGAACGCCATCGAACAAACCACCACGCAATTGCCGCGCAAAGTACGGCCCACGCATTACGCTGTCGCGATGACGCCGGATGCGGCGAACCTGCGATTCGACGGCAGGGCGGCGATCGACATCGATGTGTTGCAGGCGACGAACAGCATTACCCTCAACGCGATCGACATGACCTTCCCGAAGGTCGTGCTGTCTTCGGCACACGGCGGTGCGCAGTTCGCAACCCCGCGGGTCAACATCGACAACGATGCGCAGACCACGACCTTTGTCTTCGACAAACCCATCGCGCCCGGCAGCTACACGCTCGCGATGGACTACACCGGCAAGATCGGCACGCAAGCGAACGGCATGTTCGCGATCGACTACGACACCAAGGCCGGCAAGCAGCGCGCGCTGTACACGCAGTTCGAGAATTCCGACGCGCGTCGTTTCATTCCGTCGTGGGACGAACCTGCGTACAAGGCGACCTTCGACCTGACGGTCACCATTCCAGTCGCGCAGATGGCAATCAGCAACATGCCAGTCGTACAGCGGAAGGAGATCGGCGGCGGACTGGCGCGCGTGCGCTTCGCGCAATCGCCGAAGATGTCCACCTATCTCCTGTTCTTCGGCCTCGGCGATTTCGAACGCGCGACGACCACGCTCGGCAACACCGAAATCGGCGTCGTCACCCAGAAGGGTTCGTCATCGCAGGCCGCGTTCGCGCTTGAGTCGGCCAAGGCTATCCTCGCAGAATACAACGATTATTTCGGCACGCCGTATCCGCTGCCCAAACTCGACAACATCGCCTCGCCGGGCTCCAGTCAGTTCTTCGGCGCGATGGAGAACTGGGGCGCGATCTTCACCTTCGAGCGCGACATGCTGCTCGATCCGGCGATCGCAACGCAGGCCGACAAGCAGGGCGTGTTCGACGTGGAGGCGCACGAGATGGCGCACCAGTGGTTCGGTGACTTGGTGACGATGAGCTGGTGGGACGACCTCTGGCTCAACGAAGGTTTTGCGTCGTGGATGCAGGGCCGCACCACCGAGAAGCTGCACCCGGAATGGAACAGCGCGCTGTCGGCGGTGAACGTGCGCGAAAGGGCGATGTCGCGCGATGCGATCGTCACCACGCATCCTGTCGTGCAGCACATCGAGACGGTCGAACAGGCCAGTCAGGCATTCGATGCCATCACCTATTCCAAGGGAGAGTCGGTCATCCGCATGCTCGAGGGTTATGTCGGCGCGGATGCTTGGCGCGAAGGCGTGCGCCGCTACATCAAGGCGCATGCGCACGGCAACACGGTGTCGGACGATCTTTGGCGCGAAGTCGAAACCGCCGCAGGCAAGCCGATTACCGAGATCGCACATGAGTTCACGCTGCAACCGGGCGTGCCCCTGATCCGCGTCGCATCGGCAACATGCCGCAATGGCACGACGACGCTGAAGCTCGAACAAGGCGAGTTCACCAAGGATCGACCCGGCAAGACGCCGTTGTCGTGGCGCGTGCCCGTGATTGCACAGACACTCGGCGCGCAGGTGCCCGGCACCGACAGGACTACGCGCACGCTGGTGACCGCTGGCAAGGCGACGCTCGACGTGCCCGGCTGCGGCACGGTCGTTGTCAACCCAGGGCAGAGCGGTTACTACCGCACCTTGTATTCGCCGCAGCAGTTCGCGGCGCTGAAGTCCGATTTCGCCAGACTCGCACCGATCGATCAACTTGGGATCATGAACGATACGTGGGCGCTCGGCATGGCGGGGCTGCAACCGGCTTCGGATTACCTCGACCTTGTACGGGCGACGTCTGCCGATGCCGACCCGCAGATCTGGGGCGATGTCGCGCGATCGTTCGCATCGCTCAACAATTACTACGACGGCGATGCCGCACGGCAGGCGGCGTGGCGCGCTTTCGCGATCGCGCGGCTGTCGCCGGTGTTCGAGCGCATCGGCTGGATCGCGCGACCCGGCGAGGTCGATCCGGTAAAGAATTTGCGCGAAGACCTGATCGACGCGCTCAGTACGCTCGACGATCCGAGGATGATCGCGGAAGCGCGCCGGCGTTACGCGGCGCAATCTTCCGACCCGACGGCGGTGCCGGCGGCATTGCGCAAGGTGATCACCGGCCTGGTTGCGCGACATGCCGATGCGGCAACGTGGGAACAGTTGCATGCGGCGGCGCGTGCTTCGATGACGCCGCTGATCAAGGACGATCTGTATGCGTACCTTTCGACGACCGAAGATGCGGCGCTCGCGCAGCGTGCGCTCGACCTCTCGCTGACGGATGAGCCGGGCGCGACCAACAGCGCCGCGATGATCGGAACCGTCGCGGACCGGCACCCCGAACTTGCCTTCGATTTCGCTGTCGCGCACATGGCGCAAGTCGATGCGAAAGTCGATTCGACGTCGCGCAGCCGCTATTACCCGGGGCTGGCGGACAACTCACTCGACCCGGCGACGATCGGCAAGGTCAAGGCATTCGCCGAAGCGCACATCGCCGCCGGTTCACGGCGTGCGGCCGACACGGCGGTGTCGACGATCACCTATCGCATCATGGTTCGCAACGAGCGCCTGCCCACGATCGATGCGTGGCTCAGGAGCAACATGCACTGATGCCACGTGCATTGATTCAGGTCAACGCGCGAAGAACGCCTCGGCATCCTTCGCGACAGTGCACTTCAGGTCACCCACTTTTCAGTCGCCATCGCGTTGCATTGCGCCCGAACGTGTGCAATCTCACGCGTATCGTTGCCACGTCGATCCACTTCCTCGACAACCGCCGCGTCGAAACCGGCAGCCATCATTATCAGCCGACCTGTTTACCCGCCATTTCAGTACGCAAGGCGAATTGCCTGTACCTTATGCGCCATTCCACGATCGGAAACGTCGATGAATACGCATGGATGGACGCTTTGCGCGTTGCTCGCGCTGGTACCTCTCGCCAACGCAGGGGCTGCCGAACAGGCTGCGCAAGACCCGCCCGACGACAAAGCAGCAGGCGACACCACACAACAGATCGACGCCTGCAAGCAGCAGCAGCGGGCTGCGGGCGAGAAGACCGAGCTCAAGACCGCGATCAAGTGCGCAGCCAAGGTCGTGTTCCAGAGCCGCATCCGCCACAAGAAGGACGAGGACGCCGTCGAGATGACGGTCGGGTCGCCGCCGATGGTCACCGACGACTCCGACACCCCCGGCGACAACAACTGGGAAGTCAATCTCGGCATGCACGCGGAATTCGCGGGCGGTGATCATCGCATCGAGGCGCCCACGATCGATATCAACTATGGAATCGGCGACACCATACAGCTGACCTACGAGGTTCCGTACGCATTCGTGCGCACCGAAGACGACAACGGGCAGCGCGTGTCCGCCAACGGCTTCGGCGATTCCATCCTCGGCCTCAAGTACCGGTTCTACGACAACAAGGACGCCGGCCTGTCGTTCGCGTTTTATCCACAGGCCGAATTCAGGACCCCGGGTTCGAGCAAGATCGTCTCGGAGGTCAATACCGGCGTCATTTTGCCGCTGGTGATGACGAAGGAATACGAACACGCATCGATCGGCGCGGAGGCAGGCGTCGAACTCTCCGGCGGCGAACAACGCTGGTTCGCAAGCTTCGGCGCCGGCAAGCGCCTCACCGACCGCACCGCCATTCTCGCCGAAATTGCCGGCACCGATATCAACTCACCACAATCCAAACATATCCTGCTCAATGTCGGCCTGCGGCACAAGATCAGCGAGACCCAGTCGATCTCGGGAGGGCTGGGGCGCGACGTGTACGCGGGGAGTGCGGAGCGCGAGCAGACCTACGTCACGTTGAATTATCAGAAGCTGTTTGGGAAGTAGCGGGTTTAGGCCTCATCAAGCGAAGTGCTGCAATCAGGCTGCTCGAGCCGCGAAGCTCTTGCGATGATGGTCTAAAAAGAGCGATTGCTCCTGGCTGAAGCGAGCGACTCTTTTCGAGGCATCTATAGACCATCGATCGAGCACGCTCCGGGGCAGAGACGAATGAACCAGGATTTTCCCTTCGTCTTCGAAGGAGATCAGGTGTTCGTCGAATAGCGCATCAACGTGTGGGGAAAGCATCAGGCCGTTGAATCCATTGATTCGTTCTGCGTTCGACGCTTCTTTCCACGGCTTGATATGACTAGCGATGAGCAACCGCGAGTCATCTACGCCGGTTAACCGGCAGCATGGGTCCAAGAGCAAGACGCGCTTGCGAAACAAGCCTTGTCCAATACGCGCTTTTGCCAGTTGCAGCCTTTGCGTTTCTGGGATGGAAACATCAGCTTCGATTTTATGAATGTCTTCAAGGATATCGTGATCGAAGCCCGCCTCGTTCACTTGTGCAGCCGCAGTGAAGACTGGCAAGACCTCAATGTCTAGAAGAGCGAGCAGCACATGGCCGAGCGCTTCAGATATTCCGGCCAGGTAGCAGCCTTGGTTGCCATTTCCGTTCTTCTGGATCGGAGAATGGTGAGTCGGCAAGAGCGGACCGATAGCGTCAACCTGTTCTCTGGGCCGCAACGGACGTGGGCTAGGCGTGAAGTAGACGCCAACTAGCCAACCCTCATCTGCCCAATAGTCGCCGACGGTTCCAAACTCCGAAGGCTTCGGGCTAGCGACGGCGGCTTCCGTCACGCGTCCGATGGCGCCGATGTGACCATTGGCTCAGGAAAAAACCACATCGCCGACGCGCACGAGCTTCATGTTCTCGTACGTCTGATTGATCGCGCCGTTTGCATTGAGCATGGGTGACCATAGGTACCCGCCCCGCACTTCGTGATTCCGGGTCTGCTTATGATTGACCCACCAGAAAGCCATTGTGGTCCTCCTGACGGCCAGGGTAGCACTGCTGGCGATTTAGCCCGTGCGGGCGGGCACCCGCTAATATCTTCGTCCGCTAAGATTGCCCTCATGCTCCGCCTCACCGACATCAAGCTCCCCCTCGACCACGCCGACGACGCGCTCGCGAAGGCGATCTGCGCCCGTCTAGGCATCGCGGCAGATGAGCTGACCACCTTCACCATCGCCAAGCGTAGTTACGATGCGCGCAAGCGTGGGGCGATCGTGTTGATTTATTCCGTGGATGTGGAGACGCCGCGCGAGGCGGAGATCCTGCGGCGATCGGCGGTCGAGGCGGACCCCGGGGCGCACTCGCCTTCGGGTGCTGGCGGCAAGGCGGTTGCGTACAAGACGTCGCCGGTCAAGGTCGCACCGACTCCGGACACGTCGTACAAATTCGTCGCGCACGCGCCCGACAACCTCGCGCATCGCCCGATAGTCATCGGCACCGGCCCCTGCGGCTTGTTCGCGGGGCTGATCCTTGCGCAGATGGGGTTTCGGCCGATCATCCTGGATCGCGGCAAGCAGGTGCGCGAGCGGACGGTGGATACGTTCGGGTTGTGGCGCAAGCGCGTGCTTTGTCCGGAGTCGAACGTGCAGTTCGGCGAAGGCGGGGCGGGTACGTTTTCGGACGGCAAGCTCTACAGCCAGATCAGCGACAAGCACCACCACGGCCGCAAGGTGCTCACCGAATTCGTGCTGGCCGGTGCGCCCGAGGAAATCCTGTACGTGAACAGGCCGCACATCGGAACGTTCCGCCTGGTCGCGATGGTCGAGAACATGCGCGCGCAGATCGAGTCGCTGGGTGGCGAGATCCGGTTCGGTCATCGCGTCGACGATCTGTTGATCGAGAACGATTCGGGCGGGCAGCGACATGTGCGCGGGGTGACGCTGGCGAGTGGCGAGACCTTGCGCGCCGACCATGTCGTGCTCGCGCTCGGCCACAGCGCGCGCGACACGTTCGCCATGCTGCATGCGCGTGGTGTTTTCATCGAAGCGAAACCTTTTTCGATCGGCTTCCGCATCGAGCATCCGCAGTCGCTGATCGACCGCGCGCGCTTCGGGTCGCAGGCGGGCCATCCGATCCTCGGTGCGGCCGACTACAAGCTCGTGCACCACGGTGCGCCCGATCCTGCTGGAAGCCGGCGATCCGTCTATAGTTTCTGCATGTGTCCGGGCGGTACCGTGGTCGCGGCCGCGAGCGAACCGGGTCGCGTGGTGACCAACGGCATGAGCCAGTACTCGCGCAACGAGCGCAATGCGAACGCGGGCATCGTGGTCGGCATCGCGCCGGACGATTTCGCGCCGTATGGTGAAGGCCCGCTCGCCGGCATCGCCTTGCAGCGGCACTGGGAGTCGCGCGCGTTCGAACTGGGCGGTGGCGAGTACGAGGCACCCGGGCAACTCGTCGGCGACTTCCTCGCGCAGCGCGCATCGACGCAGTTCGGCAGCGTGCTGCCGTCGTACAAACCGGGCGTGCGCCTCGGCGATCTTTCCTCCGCATTGCCCGACTACGCGATCGCGGCGATCCGCGAGGCGCTGCCCGCGTTCGATCGCCAGATCAAGGGTTTCGCGATGCACGACGCGGTGCTGACCGGCGTCGAAACGCGCACCTCGTCGCCGGTGCGCATCACCCGCGGCGAAGACTTGCAGAGCCTCAACACGCGCGGGCTGTATCCGGCGGGCGAGGGCGCTGGTTACGCAGGCGGTATTCTTTCGGCGGCGGTTGATGGCATCAAGATCGCCGAAGCGGTTGCATTGCACATCGTTGGCGGTCGTTGAATCAATCAGCGCTTTCTGCCTGGCGCGCCGTCCAATGCTTGATCGGCGCCGGCCGGCCAAGCAGGTAGCCTTGTCCGAATTCGCAGCCGAGGGCCATGAGCGCGTCGCGCTGCTCGATGGTTTCGATGCCTTCGGCGACCACGTCCATTTCCAGCGCGTGCGCCATCCCGATCACCGCAGCCACGACCTTGGCGCTGTTGTTTTGCGCGTCCTTGTCGAGGCCGGCGACGAAGCTGCGGTCGATCTTCAGCACGCGCAGCGGAAACGAATGCAGGTAACTCAACGACGAATAGCCGGTGCCGAAATCGTCGAGCGCCGCTCCAATGCCCGCTGCGCGCAGCCGTTCGAGCGTCGCCCGCACGCGTTCGGGATGATCGATCATCGATCCTTCGTGCAATTCGATGAGCAGCCGCGAGGGCGGGAACTTGCAGCGCTTGACCATGGCCAGCAGGGTCGCGTCGAAATCCGGGTGGCGAAAATGGTGCGGCGAGACATTGATGGTGAGATAGGCGCGACCGTGTTCGGGATCGAGTTTCGTCGCGAGCTTGCAGCTCATCTCGTACATTTTCCAGTCGATCGCCTCGATGCTGCCGTTGTCCTGCGCGATCTGCAGGAATTCGGTCGGGCCGATCACGCCGCGCGTCGGATGGTTCCAGCGCAGCAACGCTTCGTAGCCGACGACTTCGCCGGTTTTCAGTCGCACGATCGGCTGGAAATACGGTTCGAACTGATCGCGCAACAACGCCGCGCGCAACTTGATTTCCATCGCGAGCACGTCGACCGCGTTTTTCTGCAGCGAGTCGTCGAAAATCTCGAAGCGTTTGCGTCCGAGCTTCTTGGCGCGATACATCGCGGCATCCGCATCGCGCAGGACGTCGTCGGCCAGTTGGTAGTTCGCATCGCCAACGGCAACGCCGACGCTGACCGATGGTTCCACCACGGTTCCGTCGTCGAGTTGCAGCGGCACCGCCATTACCGCGAGCACGCGCTGGGCGACCTTCACTGCGGCATCCGGAACCGGGACGTCTTCAAGCAGGATCGCGAACTCGTCGCCTGACAGGCGCACCACGATGTCGGGCTCGCGCACGCAGGTTTGCAATCGGCGCCCGACTTCCTTGAGTACCGAGTCGCCGGCGAGGTGACCGAGGCTGTCGTTGATCACCTTGAAGCGATCGACATCCATGTACAGCAATGCGTAGCGACGATGCGGTTCGCGCTTGAGCCGCAGCAACACGCGATCGAGGCGATCGCGCAGGTAGGCGCGGTTCGGCAGCCCGGTCAATCCGTCGTGCATCACCTGGTGCTTGAGTTGCTCCTGCGCGCGTTCGCGCTGCTGGATTTCCTTGCTCAGGTCCTTGGTGCGTTCCTGCACGCGGCGTTCGAGTTGCGCATTGGCGACGCGCAGTGTTTCCGCGGTACGGCGGCGCTGCAGGCTGTTGGCGACCTGCGATGCGACAAAGCTCAGCAGTTCCTGGTCGGCCGCTGCATAGACGACGGTCGCATCGTAGCTTTGCACGACGATCAGCCCGATGGTCTGGTCGCCGACGGACAGCGGCACGCCGAGCCAGCACACCGCGAGAGCGCCGACCGTTTCGAGGTTCATCTCGCCACGCTTGGCGAGATCGAGCATGTCGTCGGCGCGCAGGATCGCCTTGCCGTGGCGAAGGACGTACTCGCTCGCGCCGTTGCCCAGCGGCCGCGTTGCAAAGACCTCGCTGGTTTCGTCGGCGACGTATGCGAATTCCAGCGATTCGCCGTCTTCCGAGAGCAATGCGATGAAGAAATTCTTGGCGTCGATCAATTCGCCGGCGGCCGCGTGCACGCGGCGATAGAACTCGACCTGGCTGATGTCAGCCGTGGCCAGTTGCGCAATCGCGAACAGGACGGCCTGCAGGCGCTCGGCGCGCTGGCGCTCGATGATCTCCAGTTGCAACACCTGGTTGGCCTCGTCGAGTTCGAGCGTGCGCAGGCGCACGCGATGTTCGAGATCGTCCTTGCCCAGTTTGCGTTCCAGCGCGATCAGGATGTGGCTGCCGACGAATTCGAGCAGGGCCCGATCGTCCGCTGAAAAAGCGATGTCATCCCGGTAGCTCTGCACCACGATGGCGCCTTGCACGTTGCCGTCGCGCAGCATCGGAACGCCAAGCCAGTCGTGGCTGTCGGTGCCGAAGTCGAGCAGCGGTCCGGAGACTTGCGTGCGCAGGTATTCGGTGCCGCCCATCAGCGGCTTGCCATCGCGCAGCACGTACCAGGTCAGCGAGCGTGCGAGCGCGTTCATCGGCAGGTCGCAATGGTCGCCGGGTATCACCGGGTCTTCTACATCGGCGTAGTACAGGAAGCGCAAGGTGTCGCGTTCGGCATCGTGCAGCACGATGAAGAAATTCTCCGCATACATCAGTGAACCGACGATCGCATGGATGCCGCGCAGCATGTCGGTCATGTCGCGATCGGAGCCGGCGAGATCGGAGATCGCGAACAATGCGCGCTGCAGATTCTCGGAACGCCGCAGTCGCCGGTTCGCATGCATCAGCGCGGCTGATTCCAGTGCGCGCGACAGATGGCGGCCCGCCGGCTTCAGCATTTCAGCGGACACATCGACCAATTTTTGGGCGTTGGGTCGCGTCGCTGCGGTCAGCAGCAGGACGGCTGGATGCGTGTTGGGCGACTCGTTCCCGAACAGGCGGACGGCGACCCGGCTCTCATCAGGCGAAAAAACCGGGTGCGGGCAGGCAGCGGCTGAACGCACCAACTCCAGATCCGTATCGCTCAGCAACGTAGGGGGCGCGGTCGCCGGATCGCCATCGCCGTGCAGGGCCCACACCACGACCGCCGCGTCGCAGCCGTCAAGGTCCTGCGCGAAGCGCGCAATCACGGACGCGACTTCGCTCGGCGTGTCCGCATCCATCAGCCGCGACGACAGGTCGGACTGTACGGGTGCGACGGCCTTGATTCGGGGCTGGACTTTCCGGGGAGCCACGCGCACGCCTGGGGAAACGGAGACATACGATTTCTAACACAGGAAACTGCAATCCGCTTGCGCGCAACCACACAGTTCAGGACCAGGGCAGGAGTCGATCCAGCGGGAATCAATCAGCCCAATGGCTCGGTTGGCGTGCAAGTGGCGAGCGGATGCAGCGACGGATCGCGACGATGCTTGTCCCAAGGCGCACGGAAACGTTTTTCGTTAGCGATCTGGTTGCCGTAGGTCTGGCAATAATCCTCGGCCGGGTTGTTGTCGGCGAGCGAATTCGCGAGATCCACATCCGCGATGTGGCCTTGCAGAAACAGCAGGCCCGAGAAGATGTTCATGGTGCCCTCCTTGAGGTTGCCGTCGCCGAATGGCTGCGGCTTCACTTGAGTGAAATCAAAGATAGGCCCATGATTGCCGCAGCAGTAGCGATGCTTTTGCATAACAGGCTTGAATTGGATTCAACATGAGTCGCATTCCGTTGCACCCCTTGCAGGGCTTCCTGGCCGCCGCGCGGCTGCGCAACCTGTCGCGGGCGGCCGAGTCGCTGAATCTCACCGTGAGCGCGTTGAGCCACCAGATCCGCGCGCTGGAAGAACGCCTCGGCCAGCGCCTGTTCGAGCGCGGCCCGCGCGGTATCACCCTGACCGCGGATGGCGAGCGCCTGCACGCATCGGTCGCGGTGCATTTCGACGCGATCGAGCGCGCGCTGCGCCCGGGCACGGCGCGTCGCGACGACGTACTGACGCTGAGCCTGTTGCCCTCGCTCGCATCGAGCTGGCTGGTGCCGCGCCTGCCGCAGTTCCTCGCAAAACATCCGCAACTCGCGATCAACCTGCAATCGACGGTGGAGCTGGTGGATTTCGCGCGCGACACCAGCGTCGATGCAGCACTGCGTTACGGGCCGGGGCAATGGCCCGGCTTGACCGCCGTGCATCTGTTCGACGACTGGATCACGCCGGTTGCAAGTCCTGCGCTGATCGCCGCGCATCATGGGCGCGGCAAGGCGTTCGATCTTTCGCGCTATCCGGTGCTTGGCGATTCCGGCGGCCGTTGGGCGGAATGGTGCGCGCGATTTGGCGGCACCGCGCCGACGCGCTTCGTCGCGATGTTCAACGACACCGAAACCCTGCACCGCGCCGCAACCGCCGGCATGGGCGTCGCGATGGGCCGCATGACGCTCGCGCGGCCTTTGATCGAAGCGGGCCTGCTGAGGATGCTGAGTCCGCATCGGCTGAAATCGGAATTCGCGCATTACCTCGCGTATCCGGCGCGTTCGGACGGCCACAAGGGATTGGCCGCATTCCGCGAATGGCTGCTGGTGCAGGCGAAGCAGTACGCAGCGACGCACGATGCCGAGGCGTCGCCAACGCGCAAGCGCCGCCGCCAGGTTCCAGAATCGTTATCCTGAGGCGGCCATCAGACACTTGCACGGCGACGCATATGAATTTCAGGATTGCCAAGCTGACAACGGACGATCGCAAGGATTGGGAACGCTTGGTACGCGGATACAAGGCCTTCTACAAGACCGCGGTTTCCGATTCGGATTTCGCGACGACCTGGAATCGCTTGCGCGGCGAAGACGCCGCTTTCGCGCTCGGCGCGAAAATAGATCGCAAGCTCGTCGGCATCGCGCATTACCTTTTCCACACGACCATCTGGGCGCCGATGAGCTGCTACCTGCAGGATCTGTTCGTTGATCCATCGGCGCGCGGGCAGGGCGTTGCTCGCGCATTGATCGAAGCCGTCGCCGCCGCTGCGCGCGAACGCGGAGCGCAGCGCCTGTACTGGCACACGCAGGAACACAACGCGACCGCACGTGCGTTGTACGACAAGGTCGCTGGATTCAACGGATTCATCCGCTACGAATTTCCGCTTTGACGATGCGATGCGCTTGTACCGGATGCGTGCCTAGCGTTTCAACGCCGCGCGATATTTCCGGCTGCACGGCACTTTTGTGCCGTCGCGCAGCAGTACGCGCGCGTCGCCGGTGTCGAGCGGTTCGATCTCGGCGATGTGGTCGAGGTTGACCATCCAGCTGCGGTGTACGCGAGTGAAGCGCGCCGGGTCGAGGCGCGGCTCGATCGCGGCCATGGTGATGCGCAACGGGTAGTCGCGACCACGCACGTGCAGGTTCACGTAGTTGCCTGAGGCCTGCAGGAATTCGATGTCGTTGGCGGCGACGAGGAATTCCTTGCCGAGCTTGCGCACCAGGAAGCGATTCGGGCGTTCGACCGGTTCGACGGCTGGTGTTTCGTCATCGGGTGCGTCGAACAGGCGCGCCTCGCCTTGCAGGCGCAGCAGCAACAGTCGGTAGGCGGCGACCGCGAGCAGGATCATCGCGTAGGTGTTCGAGTCCTTGAGGTATTCGTAGAACAGTTCACGCGGCCAGTTGCCGAAAACGTAGGTCGAACCCATCGCGAGATAGGCGAGCTTGCGCAGCCCGACCATGGCCACGACATGGACGAGGCAGAACACCACGGTCGCCAGCACGTGCCAGGGCAGATTGCGGCGGAACGTGCCGAAGCGTAGCGGCACGCGCCGCTCGAAGGCGATGACCAGCGGAATCAGGGCCAGCACGACCAGATGGCTCGACCACTCCCAGATGATCGGTTCCCAGATCGGGAAGCCGGGCGATCCACGCTGGACGTCGATGATCGAGAGTTCCGAATTCATCGCGGCGCGGATCGCGAGCAACGCGATCCAGAATCCCGGCTCGACCCAGCGGCGATACGGCTGGTAGCGGTCGAGGAGGGTCTGGTCGGGCGAGGTCATCAGCACAGTTTAGGGGCAGTGACGGATTTCGGTCAGCGATTCGTCCCGGATGTCCGCGCTTCGTCACCGAAAGCCATCCCTGAGCACCTTGCGCTGGGCCATTCGTAGCGATCGGGGCAGGCTCTGCGCACTTCCAAGGAGAGCCGCATGAACCGCCGCCACGACATCGACGCGCTGCGCGCGATCGCTTTCGCCCTGCTGATCCTCTACCACACCGCGATGCTGTACGTGGCCGACTGGGGCTTCCACATCAAGAGCCCTTACACCACCGCCTGGCTGCAATGGCCGATGATCCTGGTCAACCGCTGGCGCATGGATCTGATCTTCATGGTCTCGGGAATGGCCGCGGCTTTCCTGCTCCGGTCTGACGCGCCGGGCCGGTTCTTCCTGAAGCGGACCTGGCGACTGTTGCTGCCGCTGGCCTTCGGCATCGCCGTGGTTGTGCCGATCCAGCCGTATGCGCAGGGCGTGACCAACGGGCTGGTCAAGCCCGGCTTCCTGCAATTCCTGGTGGATTACTACGGCGGCAAGCACTGGCCGAAGGATGCGTTCGACGGCTGGCAATACGGTTTCACCTGGAACCACCTCTGGTACCTGCCGTACCTGTGGATCTACACCGGCCTGCTCGCACTGCTGGCGCGTCCGCTGGCCAGCAGGATCGGCACCGCATTGCGCGACAGATTCTGCGGCCTGCGCGGCTTCTGGCTGATGACCCTGCCGGCGCTGCCGTTCCTCGCCTACACGGTGAACCTCGCCTGGGACTATCCGGACAGCCACGACGTGGTTCACGATTGGTACCGGCATCCGATGTACTTCACCGTGTTCCTGTACGGCTACCTCGTCGCACGCGACGCTGGCTTCTGGACGGAGGCCCTGCGGCTGCGCTGGTGGACGCTCGGTGCGGCGGCGGCGATCGCCGTGGCCTACTACGTCGTCGACGAGCGCCTGCCCGAAGCGGTCTTCCTGCCGTTCACCCTGCGCAACCTCTACATGTGGATGTCGCTGCTGACGATCCTCGGGTGGGCGCACGCGCTGCTGAACAAACCCTTCCGCTGGCTGCCGTGGGCGACCGAGTCAGTGTACCCGTGGTACATGCTGCACCAGAGCCTGATCATCGCGATCGCGTTCTGGCTGATCCCGTACAAACTCGGCCCGGTGCTGGAACCGGCATTGGTGCTGGTTGGAACTGTGGGTGGTTGCTATGCGATCAGCGAAGCGATCAAGCGCATTACGCTGTTGCGGCCGTGCTTCGGATTGAAGGCAGCGCCGCGCAAGTCCATGCGACGGCCAATGCCGATGCCGGCATTGCTACGCGACGATTGCGCCTGAACGCTCCCGCCTGAAAGAACGTTGCGGAGCAACGTCCGCTTGATTGAATGTGATGCACCACAGGAGAGATTGATGCCGCCATTTTTTGAACATGCCCTTCGCCTCACATGGCTTGCAGTCATCGGCTATTGGCTGTGGTCGGCACGCTCCGCGAAAGGAGCGGTATTGCAGCAGTCTTTTTTCGTGCGCCTCGCGGTTTACTGGCTTCCACTGGTCATCGCGATGCTCCTGCTCGGCCCGAGTCCGTGGTTCGGGCACTCACTCTTGCGCGAGCAGTTCGTGCCGCACACCACCTTCGTTTATTCGGTCGGTCTCGGGCTCGCCGTGGCTGGCGCAACCCTGGCCATTTATTCCCGCGTATTTCTCGGCCGTAACTGGAGCGCCACGGTTCAACTCAAGCAGAACCACGAACTGATCACCGGTGGTCCATACCGCCGCATCCGCCACCCGATCTACACAGGCTTCCTTCTGCTCTTTCTGGGCAATGCGGTGATGGTGGGTGACTGGCGCGGCTTGCTTGCCGTCGCCATCGTGTTCGTATCGTTCTGGCGCAAGCTTCGGCTTGAGGAGAAATGGCTCGCCCAGCATTTCGGTGCGCCGTACAGGGCTTATCAATGCCAAACGAAGGCGCTCATCCCCGCGGTGCTCTAGGGTGGCGCTGCGGCCAACCCTGTCGTCGTCACGGATCGGATTTCATCGCGTGGCACAGGTCGAGATACTGTCTTCAGCACAACTGCAAAGTATCCAGAACCTGTGCGCCGTAGCGTTCGAGCTTGCCGACGCCAACGCCGCTGATGCGACCGAGCGATGGCAGATCGCACGGCGCATCGACGGCGATCGCGCGCAGGGTGGCGTCGTGGAAGATCACGTAGGCGGGCACGTTCTGCTCGCGTGCGAGGCGCGCGCGCAGCGAGCGCAAAGCGTCGAATCGCGGTATCGCGTGCGGTGGAAGATCTGTCGCGACAGTGCCAGTACGCGAGACGCGTGCGGTCTTCTCGCGCTTGCGTTCGATGTCGCGGCGCAGTTGTACTTTCTGTTCGCCGCGCAGCACCGGGCGACTGGCTTCGGTCAGGCGCAGCGCGCCGAAACCTTCGACATTGATCTCCAGAAATCCGGCCGCGACGAGCTGGCGGAACACGCCATTCCAGCGCTTCGCGTCGAGATCGGCACCGATGCCGTAGGTGCTCAGGCGCTGATGTCCGTGTTGGCGGATCTTTTCGGTATCGCCTCCGCGCAGCACCTCGATCACATGCGCCGCACCGAAACGCTGGCCGGTACGCGCCACGCACGACATCGCCTTCTGCGCTTCGATCGTCGCATCCCAGCGCTCCGGCGGATCGAGGCAGTTGTCGCAATTGCCGCAGTCTCGCCCGTAAACCTCGCCGAATCCCGCGAGCAGCAAATGCCGCCGGCACACGGTGGATTCGCAGTAGCCCAGCAATGAGTCAAGCTTGCGACGTTCCAGCCGCTTGCGTTCTTCGCCCGATTCGGACTGCTCGATCATCTGCTTGAGCATCACCAGGTCGCCGAGCCCGTAGGCCAGCCACGCATCTGCGGGTTCGCCATCGCGGCCCGCGCGACCGGTTTCCTGGTAGTAGCCTTCCAGCGATTTCGGCAGATCCATGTGCGCAACGAAACGCACGTCGGGCTTGTCGATTCCCATGCCGAACGCGATCGTTGCGACGATCACCACGCCGTCCTCGCGCAGGAAACGCCGCTGGTTCGCGCTTCGCGTTTCCGCATTCAGGCCCGCGTGATATGGCAAGGCGGTGACACCATTCGCAACGAGGAACGCAGCGGTTTCCTCGACCTTCTTGCGCGACAGGCAATAAACGATGCCGGCCGCGTCGCGGTGCGCGGCGAGGAAGTCCAGAATCTGCTTGCGCGCATTGTCCTTCTGCACCACGCGATAGCGGATGTTCGGACGGTCGAACGAGCTGATGAATTGCCGTGCGTCTTCCAGTTGCAGGCGCTCGACGATCTCGCGCCGCGTGGGTTCGTCGGCGGTCGCGGTCAGCGCGATGCGCGGCACGTCCGGCCAGCGTTCGTGCATCAGATTCAGTTCGCGGTATTCGCGCCGGAAATCGTGTCCCCATTGCGATACGCAATGCGCCTCGTCGATCGCGAACAAGGCGATGCGGCTGCGCTCGAGCAGCGACAGGAAGCTCGACATCAGCAAACGCTCGGGCGCGACGTAAAGCAGGTCGAGTTCGCCCGTGAGCAGTTTGCGTTCGACCGCGGACGCGGCGTCTACAGTCAGCGATGAATTCAGGAATGCCGCGCGCACGCCCAGCTGTTCCAGCGCCTCGACCTGATCCTGCATCAACGCGATCAGCGGCGAGACGACGATGCCGACGCCATCGCGCAGCAGGGCGGGGATCTGATAGCACAGCGACTTGCCGCCGCCAGTCGGCATCAACACCAGCGCATCACCGCCTTCGACCAGATGCTTTACGATCGCTTCCTGCGGGCCGCGGAACGCGGGATAGCCGAAGATGCGTTGAAGAAGTTCGCGGGCAGGGGACATGTGCGACAAGGTTAGCAAACGCTTCGAAGGATCGCGTCGGTTTCGATGATGAAAGAGCCATTGACCGCATCCACGAAAACGCTGATTGATCCCCTGCAAGGTTCGCAGACGCGCGATCGTGCGCGGCTGTTGCGGTTGCAGGCGGCAATGCGCAAGACGCCTGGCGATGAATCGGCGCGTTCCATCGCGAACAAGGCATTCGACGATGCGCTTGCGAAATCGCGCGCCATATCTGAGGTGCGCGCGGCTTCCGCACCGGCGCCGACCTTCGACGACAGCCTCCCGATCGCGCGCGAGGCGGAACAGATCGTCGAACTGATCCGCAAGCACCAGGTCGTGGTGATTGCTGGCGAAACCGGATCAGGCAAGACCACGCAGTTGCCGAAGCTCTGCCTCGCAGCCGGGCGTGGCGCGATGGGCATGATTGGTTGCACCCAGCCGCGCCGGATCGCGGCGCGCAGCGTGGCGCGACGCGTCGCTCAGGAGCTCGGTGTTCCGGTTGGCGGAGCGGTGGGTTTCCAGGTGCGCTTCAACGACCAGATCGGGCCGGCGACCCGGATCAAGTTCATGACCGACGGCATCCTGCTTGCCGAGATGCAATCCGACCGCTGGCTGTCGGCCTACGACACCCTGATCATCGACGAGGCGCATGAGCGCAGCCTCAACATCGATTTCCTGCTCGGGTATCTGCGCCAGTTGTTGACGAAGCGGCCAGACCTAAAGGTGATCGTCACATCGGCGACGATTGATACATCGCGTTTTGCCCAACACTTCCACGATGCGCCAGTGCTGGAAGTCGAAGGCCGCAGTTATCCGGTGGAAGTGCGTTATATGGAAATGGGGTCAGGTTCATTTTCCAGGCTTGGTAACGAGCAGCTCTCAGTTGCGCGTGTGGAAAATGAACCTGACCCCATTTCCAAGCGCGGCATCAACGAAGAAATCCTCGCGGCGCTGGAAGAGATCACGCACGAAGATGCGCAAGGCGATGTATTGGTGTTCCTGCCCGGCGAGCGCGAGATCCGCGATCTGCACAACGCACTCGGCAAGCGCCGTTTTCCCCATACCGAAGTGCTGCCCTTGTACGCACGCCTGTCGCCGCGCGACCAGGATCGCGTGTTCAATCCCGGCCCGGGCCGGCGCATCGTGCTGGCGACCAATGTCGCGGAGACGTCGCTGACAGTGCCGCGCATCCGCTACGTGATCGATCCCGGACTCGCGCGCGTCAAGCGCTACAGCCAGCGCATGAAGCTCGATCGCCTGCACATCGAAGCGATCGCGCAGGCCAGCGCGGATCAGCGCAAAGGTCGTTGTGGGCGCGTCGCCGCCGGTATCTGTTATCGACTGT
Source organism: Lysobacterales bacterium (assembly GCA_038226665.1). Taxonomy (GTDB): domain Bacteria; phylum Pseudomonadota; class Gammaproteobacteria; order Xanthomonadales; family Xanthomonadaceae; genus SZAS-103. The sequence goes on from JBBRQI010000021.1 coordinate 29,883, forward strand.
ATACCGAAGCGGATTTCGCGTCGCGGCCGCGCTACACCGATCCGGAAATCCTGCGCGCCTCGCTGGCCGGCGTGATCCTGCGCATGCTTGCGCTGGGTCTCGGCCGCGTGGAAGATTTTCCGTTCATCGATGCGCCCGACTCGCGCGCGATCGCCGATGGTTGGCAGCAGTTGTGGGAACTCGGCGCGGTCACTGCGCTTGACGACAATCGCGCTCGTACGCTGACACCGATCGGACACACGCTCGCGCGGCTGCCGGTCGACGTCAAGCTGGGTCGCATCCTGATCGCCGCGCAGCAGCATCGATGCTTGCGCGAGGCGTACGCCATCGCATCTTTCCTGGCGATCCAGGATCCGCGCGAACGGCCTGCCGATGCGCGCGGCGCGGCCGACAGCGCGCACGCGACCTTCGCCGATCCGAAATCGGAATTTGTCGGCATCGTGAAACTCTGGGATGCGTACGCACAGGCGCACGAAGATCTGACCCAATCGAAATTGCGCGACTGGTGCGAGAAACATTTTCTCGGCTTCCTGCGCATGCGCGAATGGCGCGAGCTGCATCGGCAGTTACTGGTGCTTGGAGAAGAGCTGAATTGGGCGATTGATCGCGTTGGCGAGCCACTGGCTCGCGCGATCGCGAGCGACCGGCCAAAAAAGGCCGGGCCGAGCGTTCCGAAGCAGGAGGACTTGCGCCATGGACGGCAGCTTGCACATACGCCGGAAGGATCGGCTTCAGCCGACTACGCCGCGCTGCATCGCGCCTTGCTCGCGGGCTTGCCCACGCAAATCGGAAACAAAGATGAAAAGCAGATCTACCAGGCACCGCGCCAGCGTCGATTCAAATTGTTTCCCGGTTCAACGCTCGCCAAGCTGCCGCCACCGTGGGTGCTGTCGGCGACGATGTTGGATACAGCTCAGGTATGGGGCATGACCAACGCGCGCATCGAGCCCGACTGGGCGATCCAGGAATTACCGCACCTGCTGGCGCGCAAGCACTTCGCCGCGCACTGGTCGCGCAAGCAGGGTCGGGTGATTGCGTCCGAACAGATCAGCCTGTTCGGTCTCGTGCTCGCGCCGAAGCGACCAGTGCACTACGGCAGCATCGCGCCGGTCGAATCGCGCGAGCTGTTCGTGCGACAAGGCCTGGTGATGGGCGAGGTCGATACGCGCTCCGTGTTTCTCGCGCGCAATCTCGCAACACTCGAAAAGGCGCGCGAGGAAGAAGCGAAATTGCGTCGCGCGGGACTCGTCGCCGATGAAGACTGGCAGGCACGCTGGTACCTGGATCGCCTGCCAAAGGATCTGTGCACGGCACAGGCGCTGGATGCATGGTTCGCGAAGCTGGCGCCCGAACAACGCCACGCGCTCGAATGGCCGCTCGCCGACTTGCTGCCGGGCGAAGGCAGCGAACAGGAGCGCTTCCCGAAATACCTCGCGCTCGGCGATGCGCGGCTCGCGCTGGCGTATCGCTTCGAGCCGGGCGCGCCGGAAGATGGCGTGACCCTCGCGGTGCCGATCCACCTGCTCAACGCACTCGATGCGGCACGCCTGACCTGGCTGGTTCCTGGCCTGCACGAGGGCAAGGCGACCGCGTTGATCCGCAGCCTTCCGAAGGCGTTGCGTCGCAACTACGTGCCGGCACCGGACTTCGCGCGCGCGTTCGCCGAAGCGTGGCAGGGCGCGAGCGCCGACAGCATCGCCGGCGAACTCGCGCGTTTCCTGACGCGTGCAACCGGCGCAATGGTTGCCGTAACGGATTTCGACGAAGCCGCAGTCGAACCGCACCTGCGCATGAACCTGCGCGTGCAGGACGGCGATCGCATCCTCGCCGATTCGCGTGACCTCGATGCGTTGCGCAGGCAATTCGGAACGCGCGCGGAAGAGGCTTTCGCCGCGCACGCCGGCCGCGAGCTTGCAGCGGAAGGATTGCGCGAATTTCCGACGCGGCCGATTCCGGTCAGCGTGCCGGGCGAAGCCGGCGTGCCTGCGTTCCCCGCGCTCGTGGATTGCGGCGAGGGGGCCGCGTTGCGCGTGTTCGCAGATCGCGCGCAAGCGCTGTCCGAACATGTCGATGGCGTGCGTCGCCTGTTGCGGATCGCGCTCGCCGAGCGCATCAAGACTGCGCGCAAGCAATTGCCTGTATCCGCGCAAACCGGCTTGCTGTATGCGGCGCTAGAGCAGTTTTCCAATGTCGCGGGCATCAAGTCGGCGGCGCAGGAACGTTTGCGCGTCGATCTTGTCGAGGCCGCGCTCAACGCATTGCTTGCAGATGGACTCGACGACATCCGCGACCGCGTTGCGTTCGATAAACGCCTCGACGCGTCCGGCAAGCAATTGTTCGGCGAAGCCATGCTCCGCCTGCAGCTTGCGGAAGCAATCCTTGGAGCCGTCACCGAACTCAAGCCCAAGCTCGACGCGCCGCTGCTTGGTTGGGCGAAGGGCAATCTCGACGACCTCCGCGCGCAGCTCGCGGCCCTGCTGCCGCCAGGATTCCTGCGCGATACGCCAGCCGATGCGCTTGCGCAATTTCCGCGCTACCTGAAGGCGATGCGCATGCGCGCCGAACGCGCGGTCAACGATCCGGTGCGCGACCAGGCGCGGATGCTGGAGATCCAGCCGTTCGTCGATGCAGTCGCGCAGGCGCGCGCGCGCGGGACCGCGCAGCGCCCGGACTGGCAGGCGCTGCGCTGGGATCTGGAAGAACTGCGCGTGTCGCTGTTTGCACAGGAACTCGGTGCAAAATCAGGTGTATCGGTCAAGCGGCTTGTCCGCCAGTTCGACGCATTGCACAAGGATGTGCAAGTGCCGCAAGCACAGGATGCGCAGAAGCGGCCATAGCGCACCATGCCACGACAGCCCGGCCGATGCGGAAGGGCTCGCAGGATTTACTTGATGCGTTCGACCTTCGCGGCCTTGTTGTAACCGGCGACGCGCAGGTTCCAAGAGTCGAACAGGCCCGGCGTGATGTGGATTTCTGGATTCGTAAGGCGAATTCCCTCCAGCGGGGAATCGGCCTGGATCACCCGCCAGACCTGGCCGTTCTCGAGGGTGAATGTGGTTCCAAGCTGCCAGCCAGTGAACGCGCCGGGAACCCTGCTGTCGATCTCGCCGCGTTCGCCGCTGTAATTCTTCAAGCCCATCCGATCGGCCTCGGTCCGGTTTTCTTCACGGATGCCCTGTTCGCGCGCCTGCATCGCGTGCCTGTCGACTTCGTTGCGGATGAATGCGTTGAGCCTTGCAAGTTCTTCCGGCGAGAGCTTGTCGAGGCCGGCGGCCTTGAAATCGGACGATGACATGCGTTCCTCGGCCGAGGAGAATTGCTGGGCGAAGACGAGCGGCGTCGCGAAAGCGAGGGCGGCGGCGAGCATGAGGATCGGTGAGCGGCAGCGCATGATGGGATTCCTGCGAAAGATGCTGGGCGGAAAATGTCCGTGGCTAGTGTAAACCGAATGTCGGGCACGTATAACTAGGCCTTCCTCGCCGCCATGTCTTTGTCGTGAACGCTGCCGCTGCCGACGATCCGGATCCCGCCAGCGCCGCCGCGTCGCTGCAACGCTGGCTGCTCGCGCATGCGGGCACATCCGCGCGCGGTTTGCTGGTTGTGCTCGATGCCGCGACGTTGCCGGATCCGGATGCCGGGGAGGCGCGGTCGCTGCTCGCGTGCCTGAACCTGCTGGAGATGCTGCGTGCCGACGAGGAAGTCGTGCTCGCCGCGATCCTGCATGCGCTGCCGGCTTGGCAGTCGCGCCTCGCAGCGATGGAACCAGCTGCGCGTGCACGCGTGCAGGCGTTGCTCGATGGCCAGCAGGCTGCCGAACAAGTGTGGACACTGCACGCCGGCCGTGCCCAGCACGTCCGCGCCGAAGGCCTGCGCCGCTTGCTGCTCGCACTGGTGCGCGACCTGCGGGTGATCCTGATCCTGCTCGCACGCCAGCTCGTGCGGATGCGCGGTGCGGCGTCGCTGCCCGAAGCCGAACGCGTCGCACTTGCGCAACTCAGCGCCGACATCCATGCGCCGCTCGCAAACCGGCTTGGCATCTGGCAACTCAAATGGGAGTTGGAAGACCTCGCGTTCCGCTACCTGCAACCGGAGACTTACAAGCGCATCGCGCGCCTGCTTGATGAAAAGCGCGGCGACCGCGAACGCTTCATCGAGGATGTGAAGTCGCATATCCGCGCGTCGCTTGACGAAGCCGGAATCCGCGCCGATGTGGCCGGCCGGCCCAAGCACATCTTCAGCATCTGGAAGAAGATGCAGCGCAAGGACGTGCCGTTCGGGGAACTCTACGATGTGCGCGCCGTGCGCGTGCTCGTCGACGACATTGCGACCTGCTATGCCGCGCTCGGTGTCGTGCACCAGCTGTGGTCGCCGGTGCCGGCCGAATTCGACGACTACATCGCGAATCCGAAGGGAAACCAGTACCGGTCGTTGCATACGGCCGTCATCGGCCCGGAAGGGCGCACGCTCGAAGTGCAAATCCGCACCCACGAGATGCATGCGCATTCCGAACTCGGCGTTGCCGCGCATTGGCGCTACAAAGAGGGTCAGAGCGGACCAGGCCAGGGCGGCGGATCGAACAGCGCCGGCGCAGGCTTCGATCGCAAGATCGCCTGGATGCGGCAGCTGCTAGATCGTGCCGAAGCCGATGGCGACGAGGACGCGCTGCTCGCCGGGTTGCGCGCCGACCTCATCGAAGATCGCATCTACCTGCTCACACCGAAAGGCGAAGTCGTCGATCTTCCGCGGGGCGGCACCGTGCTCGATTTCGCCTACCACGTGCACACCGAGGTCGGGCATCGTTGCCGCGGCGCGAAGGTCAATGGACGCATCGTACCGCTGAACTTCCAGCCGAACACCGGCGATCGCGTCGAGATCATGACCGCGAAGACCTCCGAGCCGCGCCGCGACTGGCTGCTGGCGAACAGCGGATTCCTCGCGAGCGCCCGTTCGCGCGACAAGGTGCGCGCGTGGTTCCACAAGCTCGATCGCGCGCGCAACCTGCAGGATGGACGCGAATTGCTGGAGAAGGAACTCAAGCGGCTCGCCTTGCATCAGTCCGATCTCGCGCCCGCGCTCACGAAATTCCACATGGCAAGCATCGATGAATTGCACGTCGCGGTCGCGCTCGGCGATGTCAGCCCGAGCCAGGTTGCGCGCGCTTTGCACGACCACGCGCAGGCGCAGTTGCGCAGCGAAAGCGAGCGTCTGTCGTTGGTTCGCCCGGAAGCGAGGCTGCGGCCGGCGCGGCCGAGCGATCGCTTCGTCGTCGAAGGCGTCGGCAACCTGCTGACGCAGATCGCACGTTGCTGCCAGCCGATTGCCGGCGATGCGATCGTCGGCTATCTCACGCGTGCGCGCGGCGTGAGCATCCATCGCGAAGGTTGCGCGGCGTTGCAACGGTTGCTGGCGAAAAACCCCGAACGCCTGCTGCCGGTGGAATGGGGCGAGAGCGGCGGCGCAAGTTACAGCGTCGACGTGCAGGTGCGCGGATTCGATCGCAAGGGCCTGCTCAAGGATCTTGCGAACCTGATCGCCCAGCACGGCGTGCACGTGCTCGCGATCAACAGCCTCGCCGATGCCGCGAGCGGACTCGTGGAATTCACGTTCACGCTCAAGGTGCGTGATTTCGATCAGCTCGGCCAGTTGCTCGGCAGACTGAATGCGGTTCCAGGCGTGGACGATGCACGCAGGCTGGGCTGAACAACGCGCTGCTATCCTTGCCGCATGCAGTGCATGATTCGCAGGCCATGACCGAACGACGCGATCCGACGCTCGGCGCGCTGCCAGATCCCGCCAGCGATGACGCGGCTTCGTTGCTTGCGTCGCAGCGCGCCACCCCACGCATGCACGACGCCCGTCGACGCTGGCCGTGGCTGCTCGGAGTGATCGTGGTCCTTTTGGCGGCTTGCGCGCTGTACCACTGGCGCGATGCGCTCGGGACGCGACTTGTGCCGCCGCCGGAGCAGACCCGGTTGATGCAGCAGGCCGCCGCCGCCCTGCGCGCGGGACGCCTGACGTCCAGCGATGGTCACGGCGCGCGCGAACTCTACCAATCCGTGCTCGCACGCGATCCCGACCATCTCGCGGCGCGCGAAGGCCTGGTCCGTGTTGGCGCTGCGGCGCTCGCGCAGGCACAGGTCGCAGTGCGCGCGAACCATCCGCAGGACGCACGTCGCGATCTCGATCTCGCGCGCGATCTCGCGGTTCCGGTCGCCGACCTGCAACCGGTGGAAGACGCATTGCGGCACGGCGGCGACAGCGATGATCGGCTCGCGAACCTGCTTGCGCAGGCACAGTCGGCAGAACATGCGGGCCATCTCGATGACGGTGCCGGCAGTGCGCTCGCGATCTATCAGCAGGCACTGTCTGTCGCGCCCGACAACGCGGTCGTGCTCGCGCGAAGGCAGGCATTGCTTGCGCGGATGCTTGCCGGGATCGACGCATTGATCGCACACGGCGATGCCATCGGCGCACGCAAACTGGTCGACCGCGTCGCCGGTGTCGATCCCGGCGATCTCGACCTCCCTGCTGCGCGCGCCCGGCTTGCCGAAGCCGCACAAAAACGGCAGGACGCTACCGCACGCATCCTCGATGCGGCGGACGCGGATGCGCGCGCGCGCCGGATCGAGGATGCGGTCGCGTTGTATCGCAAGGTGCTCGCCGATGCGCCGGACAACATGCGCGCGCGGGCCGGCCAGCGTGCAGCGGCCGAAGCCCTGGTCGTGGACGCTAACCGTGCCGCCGCCGATTTCGATTTCCCCCGCGCCGATGCAGCGCTCGCGCAGGCACGCGCATTGGTGCCCGATTTGCCGACGCTTCGCGCAGCCGAACTGCACCTGAAACAGGTGCGCGTTCGCCGCGCGGGTATCCCGACCGCCGCGAACAAGTCATCGGTCGAGGACCTGCTTGCCGCCGCCGATCACGCGATCGTGCGCGACGAACTCGTCGACCCACCCGGCGACAGCGCGTTCGACAGATTGCGCGCGGCATCCGCGATCGCACCTGCCGATCCTCGTGTCATCGCGGCGACGAAGCGGTTCGCGGTGACTGCGGTGGCGTGCTACCAGCGTGAGATGACCGCCAATCGACTTGCGCGCGCGGAAGCCTGCCTCGACGCGCTGGACGCGATGCAGCCCGCGTATGCGCGGCTGCCGTCGATGCGCCAGGAGATTGCCGCGCGCTGGCTGGCGGTGGCCGACGAACGCATCGGCGCAGGCGAACTCGACACCGCGCAGCGCGCGATCGCTTCGGCGCAACGCTGGACCCCGAACAACCCCGCGCTTCCTGCGCTGCAGACGCGCCTGCAACAAGCGCGCGCTGGTACGCATCACTGAAGAGTAACGGGCAAAGCACGCAGATCATGGCTCGCGCCGTTCTTCGTTCCCGGCTGCGCATTTCCCGATGACCCGCTGCAATGCCTCGCGCGCTGCATCGAACGAGAAATGGCGTTCGATGTTTTCGATTCCGTGGCGCGCAAGCATTTCCCACAACGCGCGATCGTCGTACAGGCGCAGCACGGCATCGGCGAAAGCCTGCGCATCGGCGCCGACCAGCACATCCACGCCATCGCGCAGGTGCATGCCTTCAACCGCTGCAGGCGTCGCAACGACTGGTTGTCCATGCGTCATGCTCAGGTTGACCTTGCCCTTGACGCCTGCGCCGTAACGCAAGGGCGCCAGCCCGATGCGGCATCCATCCATGTACGGATCGATGTCGGGCACGTGGCCGTGCACCCGCACGCCCGGCAGTTCGCCAAGTGCGCGCACCGCATCGGTGACGTCGCCGCCGATCAGGTGCAGCACGATGTCATCGCGTTGCGCGCGAACCAGCGGGAAAATCTCGCGCGCCATCCACAACACGGCATCCACGTTCGGCGGATGTCGGTAACTGCCGACGAACACGATGTCCTTGCGCGTCGCAAAACCGGCACGCAGCGTCTTCGCGCGATGCACGTTCGACAAGATTGCGACAACTGCGCCGGGCGCATCGCGCGAGAGCAGGGCTTGTTCGACCGGACTCACGACGAGGGTGAGGTCGGATTCGCGGATCAACTTCAGTTCGCGCATCCGCGTTTCCAGTGCACTGCGTAACCGTGCCGGATTGTTCGCCATCTCGGCTTCGCGCTGTTCGCGCAGGTAATGCAGATCCACGGTATCGAACACGAAGCGCGCCCGTGGAGCATGGCGACGCGCGAGGGCGAGGTAATTGCTGGCGATGTAATGACGACTGGCGATGATCGTGTCGAACTGCGCGCCATGCCTGGCGAACCAGCTGGGCATGTTGCGGATCCACGGCTTCCACCAGACCTGGATGCCGAGCGACTGCAGCGCTTCGGTATATGCGGCATCGTGCGCACCGCTATCGGCGAAGAACGTGACCGCGCAACCCTCTTCGCGCAGCAATTCAAGCAGGTTGATCAATCGCACGGAAGCGGAGTCGCGGTCGGGTTTTGGCGTCTGCGCATCGATCACCAGCACGCGATGTGCCGCACGATGCTCGCTTGCCCGTTGGATATCCGCATCCGGCGCTGGATGCGTAGCAAGCGTGTCGTGCCAGCGCGCGAGAAACTTCTGCTGGTTCGCAACCTGGTACGCCTTGATCCCCGAACCCGTATCGGTGCCCGAGGTGATGCCCTCGAAATGCACGACCGTCGACGCGGGCTGATACAGCACCTGCAAACCTTCGGCATGCACTTTCATCGCGAGATCCGTGTCCTCGTGATAGGCCGGCGCGTAATGCGCATCGAAGCCGCCGAGTTTCACGAACAGCGCGCGCGGCAATGCGATCGCCGCGCCCGAGCAATAATCGACTTCGCGCACGAAGTTGTACGCCGGCGCAGCCGGATCATCAAAGCGGCCGTAATTCCAGCACGATCCATCGTTGAAAACGATGCCGCCGGCTTCCTGCAAACGACCATCGGGATAGACGAGTTTCGCGCCAACCAGTCCAGCGCGGGGGTGCGCATCGAAGGTGCCGATCAACGCATCCAGCCAGCCCGGTTGCACTGCCGTGTCGTTGTTGAGGAACACCAGGTAATCGCCGCGCGCGATCGCCGCACCGGCGTTGCAGGCGCCGATGAAACCGAGGTTCCCGGCATTGCGCAGGTAGCGCACGCCGGCGATCTCGCGCATGCGCTCGGGGGTTTCGTCCGAGGATGCGTCATCGACGAGGATGACCTCAAACGCGGTGGCATCGCAGGATGCGGCCAGCGCGCGCAGGCAGGTCAGGGTGTGCGCGAAGTGGTTGTACGCCGGCACCACGATGCTCGCCACGGGCGCAGCCGCGGCCGGGACAGCAAATGGCGCGAAGGCCTCGACGGCGGGGATTTGCAGCGTCGCCGCCGTTGCGCCACGTGATCCGCGCAGTTCCAGCCAGGCACGCGAGATGGTGTTGCGCAGGCCTCGCCGGCGGAGGCTTGCACTAGCGCGCGTCAATGCGTTGCCCGATCGATTCCAGGCGAATTGCACGCCTGCCAACAGGTTCGCAATGTGTTGTCGCAGCCGCAACAGGGATTTGGGAGGTGGCGGCATTCCAGGGCCGAGCGGGGCGGTAGGCAAGGTTACCGTGCGCTGCGTCATGGCGACAGGCAGCAGCGGCCGGGCATGCGAAAGCGTTAAACTTCAGGCTAGGAATGCGGGAGACGCAATGCGGCGCGACGACGACGAGATCGACGAGGAAGAAGAGGACGACGACGAGTCGTCAGGCCGCTCGTGGATGCGCTGGATTTTGTATTTCGGGCTTGCCGGCTTCGGTCTGTTCCTCGGTCTGGCGATTCCGTACGTCTGGGTGCTCGATGGCCAAGTGCGCGACAAGTTCGGGCAACTGCAATGGCAGGTCCCGACCACGGTCTATGCGCAGCCGCTGAAACTCGCGCCGGGCCTGCGGATGGACGCGCCGACGCTGCTGCTGGAACTCGAGGCTGCGGTCTATCGCAACGACGGCATCGGCAGCGATCCGGGCACCTACGCGCGCGACGGCAACCACTTCAGGATCGGCAGCCGCGGCTTTGCCGATATCGGCGGCGTGGTTGCGCCGATCAGGATCGACGTGCTGCTTGGCGATGGCAGCGTGGTCGCGATCAAGAACCAGAACGGCGGCTCCCTGCCAGCAGCCACCCTGGACCCGGCGCGCATCGCCGCGTTGTACGGCGCCAGCCAGGAAGAACGCCAGCTGGTGCGCGCAACCGATCTGCCGCCGTTGCTGGTGACCGGGTTGCAGGCGGTCGAGGATCGCGATTTCAAGACCCATCATGGCGTCGATGTCTGGGGCATCGTGCGTGCGATGTGGGTGAATGCGCGCGAGGGCGAAATGAGACAGGGCGGCAGCACGCTGACCCAGCAACTCGTGCGCAGTCTGTTCCTGACCAACGAGCGCAGCCTCAAGCGCAAGGTCAACGAGGCGCTGTACGCGATCATCATCGAGTCGCGTTTCGACAAGCAGACCATCCTCGAGGCCTATCTCAACCAGGTGTATCTCGGCCAGCAGGGCAGCCAGTCGATCCATGGCGTCGCGGCGGCCTCGAAGTTCTGGTTCGGGCGGCCGCTTGCATCGTTGCCGACCGAGGATGTCGCCTTGATGGTCGGGTTGATCAAGGGCCCGTCGTACTACGATCCGCGCCGCTATCCCGATCGCGCGTTGCAACGCCGCAATGTTGTACTCGGCGAATTCGTCGACACCGGGTTGATCAATCAGGCCGAAGCGGATCGCGCGAAAGCCGCGCCGCTCGGCATCAGCGCGCATCCCGGCGTGGTGACCAATCGCTATCCGGCATTCGTGGACCTGGTGCGTCGGCAACTGCAATCCGACTATCCGGCCGACAGCATCAAGGGCGCCGGGCTCGTCGTCCACACCACGCTCGATCCGGCCGCGCAGATCTATTCCGAAGGCGCATTGCAGGACACGCTCGACAAGATCGAACGCAAGAAAGGCCCGGCGCTCGAAGGCGGGCTGGTAATCACCGACGTGCGCGATGGCGATGTGCTCGCGGTGGTCGGAGGCCGCGATCCTACCGGCTTCGGGTTCAACCGCGCGCTGGATGCGCAACGCCCGGTCGGTTCCTTGTTCAAGCCTTTCATCTACTTGTTGGCGCTCGCGCAGCCCGGCAAGTATTCGCTGGCGACGCCGATCGACGATGCATCGGTCACCGTCACCCAGCCGAACGGCAGGGATTGGTCGCCGGACAACGACGATCATCGCGACCACGGCAAGGTGCGGATCATCGATGCGCTTGCGCAGTCGTACAACCACGTCGCGGTACGCGTCGGCATGGACGTGCAGGTCGAGCGCATCGCGAAGCTCATCAAGGTTCTCGCCGGTATCGATACGCAACCTAATCCGTCGCTGATCCTCGGCGCGGTCGACCAGACTCCGTTCGCGATGGCGCAGCTGTACCAGTTCCTCGCGTCCGGCGGCGAAGTGCAACCGCTGCACGCGGTGCGCGGTGTGATCGATGCGCACGGCGCACTGGTCAAGCGTTACGACAGCGCACCCGCCGCCGCGCAGGCAGGCGATGCGCTCGCCGCGCGCCTGGTGATGCTGGCAATGCAGCAGGTGGTGATTTCCGGCACCGCGCACGCGTTGCAGAACGACGGACTGAGCTTCCTGCAAGCGGCCGGAAAGACCGGCACCAGCAACGACGGCCGCGACAGCTGGTTCGCGGCATTCACCGGATCGCATCTTGCGGTGGTCTGGGTCGGCAACGACCAGAACGCGATGACCGGATTATTTGGTGCTACGGGTGCGCTGCGTGTGTGGGCAGGCATCTTCAAGAAACTGCCGAGCACGTCGTTGAAAGTCAGCGATGAGGGCATGCAATGGGCATGGGTGAGTCCATCGCAGTGGGTCAGCGTCGATGCGGGTTGCCCCGGCGCGCGCCGTTTCGCTTTCGTGAAGGGTTTCGCGCCACCAGGGCCATCGCCTTGCGACGCAGCCGCGAGTCCGGGTGACGAACAAGGCTGGATCCGGATGCCGAGCGCAGACGATGCGAATCCGGAAGGGGGTGGTCCGGTTGTTTCGATGGATACGGATCAGGGTTCTTCGCCAGCCGGTCCCGCACAACCGCAGGGAGCGCAACAATCGCAACAATCGCAATCCGAGCAGCAGCCGCAGCCGCCCGCGGCATCGCAACAGCAGGACCAGAATCAATGAACATGTTTTCAATCGTGGTGCGTACCTACTGCTTGGACGCAGTCATTTTGATTGCGTTGTCGTTCGGCATCGCCGCCTGTTCGCAGAATGCTGCGCCGGCATCCGTGGGCAATCTGCGCGTTGCCGTGCCTGCCCCCAGCGAGATGGTTGCGCAGGTGCGTGCGGCGGGCGTTTCGACAACGACCGAACTGCAAGTCACGCCATTGCGAGATCCGCAGGTCGAGGATTTGCGCGCGCGCGCCGCGACACTCGAAAAGCAATCGGATATCCAGGGCGCAGCGCAGGCGATCGCGAAGGCGCTCTCGATCATTCCCGGCGATCCCGAATTGCAGCAGCAGGCAGCCGAGTACGCGCTGTACCAGCAGGACTGGACGCATGCGGCAGCGTTCGCGCAGCAGTCCTACGACCACGGCCCGAAACTCGGTGCGTTGTGTCGACGCAACTGGACGACGCTGCGCTTTGTGCGCCTCGTACATGGCGATGCGAATGGCGTGCAGGCAGCGACCCAGCAAGTCGCAACCTGCACGATCGCAGCGCCGGTACGGATGTAGGTTCGCGGTTTGTCGCTCGCCGAAAATACCCGTGCGGCCCTCGCCGATGATGGCCCGCTCGCGCAGAGACTTGCAGGCTACACGCCGCGCGCTGCGCAGATGCGGCTCGCCGAAGCGATCGCCGATGCGTTTGAACAGCGTGACTTCCTGATCGCCGAAGCCGGCACCGGCACCGGGAAGACATACGCGTATTTGGTTCCAGCTTTGCTGTCCGGCCAGCGCGTGATCATCTCGACCGGTACGCGCGCGCTGCAGGAACAGCTTTACCACCGCGACCTTCCGCGCGTGCGTGAAGCGCTTGGCGTCGGCCTGCGCACCGCATTGCTGAAAGGCCGCGCGAACTATCTTTGCCTGTACCGCATGAACCAGGCGAAGGGCGAATCGCGTTTCCAGTCGCGCGAATCCATCGCGCAGTTCCAGCGCGTCGTCGCATGGTCGTCGCGTACGCGGCGCGGCGACCTGGCTGAGCTCGACGACATGCCGGAAGACGCGCCGCTGTGGCCGCAGGTCACGTCGACTACCGAGAATTGCCTCGGCAGCGAGTGCCCATTCTGGGGCGATTGCTTCGTCGTCAAGGCGCGCGCGGAAGCGCAGGCGGCCGATATTGTCGTCGTGAACCATCACCTGCTGCTTGCCGATCTCGCGATCAAGCAGGAAGGATTCGGCGAGATCCTGCCGGGCGCGAATGCATTCGTGCTCGACGAAGCGCACCAGTTGCCGGAACTCGCCGCGCAATTCTTCGGCGAAGCGATCGGCGCGCGCCAACTCAACGACCTCGCGCGCGATGCCTTGTCCGAATGCGCGAACGTGACCGCCGCGCTGGCCACGATCCAGCAGCCGGCGCGTGGGCTCGAACATGCGGTGCGCGTGCTGCGGCTGGAACTGGATACGCTGCCGCAACGCGGCACGCACCTGCGCCTGCTCGGTCATGCGAAAGCGGTCGAAGCATTGAACGAACTCGACCGTGCGCTTGAAGAACTGGTGGGCGCGTTGTCGCCACTCGCTGAAGCATCGCCGGGATTCGCCGCAACCTTCGAACGCGCGAACCGGCAACGCGAGCGGCTCGCGCGCTGGCGCGGCGGCGAAGACGACGAGGACAGTGGGCTCAACGAAAAAAACTCGGAAAAACCGGATGTTTTCGGTGTCTGCTGGTACGAACTCACGCCGCGCGGGTTCATCCTGCAACGCACGCCGCTCGACGTGTCCGCCCCATTGCGGAATTTCCGCGAAGCCAGCCGCGCGGCATGGGTGTTCACTTCGGCAACGCTGTCGGTGGATGGTGGGTTCGACCACATTGCGCGCAAGCTCGGGCTCGTCGAGCCGGCGACCTTGCTGCAGCCGAGTCCGTTCGACTGGAAGCGACAGGCATTGTGCTACCTGCCGCGCAATCTTCCCGAACCGAACCAGCGCGAGTATGTGCGCGCGCTGATCGATGCGTTGCGGCCCGTGCTGCAGGCGTCGGGCGGTCGCGCATTCCTGTTGTTCACCTCGCACCGCGCGCTGCGCGACGCGGCCGACCTGCTTGCACTCGATCCGTGGCCGTTGTTCGTGCAGGGCACTGCGCCGCGCAATGTGCTGCTCGATCGTTTTCGCGCATCCGGCAACGGCGTGCTGCTTGGCGCAGCGAGTTTCTGGGAAGGCGTGGATGTGCCTGGCGATGCGTTGTCGGTGGTCGCCATCGACCGGTTGCCTTTCGCGGCACCCGACGATCCGGTGCTCGAAGCGCGTCTCGACGCGGTGCGCCGCGTCGGCGGCAACCCGTTCCGCGACGAGCAATTGCCGACCGCAGTGATTTCACTGAAGCAGGGCGCTGGCCGGTTGATCCGCAGCTTCGCGGATCGCGGCCTGCTGGTGCTGTGCGATCCGCGTCTGCTCGGCAAATCCTACGGGAAGATTTTCTTCGACAGCCTGCCGCCGCTGCCGCGCACGCGCGAGCTTGCCGATGCACAGGCGTTTTTTGCGCCAGAATCGCACGACGAAAACCCAATGGATGCGATGGCATGAAACTGCTCGCGATCGAAACCGCCACGGAAGCCTGTTCGGTCGCGTTGTGGATCGATGGCGACGTGCGCGAGCGTTTCGAGGTCGCACCACGCCGCCATGCGGAATTCGTGCTGCCATGGGCGGATGGGTTGCTCGCTGACGCCGGCATCGCGAAATCGCAACTCGACGCGATCGCGGTCGGGCGCGGCCCTGGCGCGTTTACCGGCGTGCGCCTCGCGATCGCGCTCGCCCAAGGCATCGCGCTTGCGCTGGATCGGCCGATGCTCGCTGTTTCGACGCTTGCGGCATTGGCGATGGGCGCTTCCGACTGGCCCGTCGGCCTTGACATTAGGCGCTCTTCGACGCGCGACGCAGTGGGTCGCGAACGCGGCGCGTCGCTTTTAGTCGCGATCGACGCGCGCATGGGCGAAATCTACTACGGTACTTTTGCGCGCGACGCCGATGGGCTCGTCACGGTGATCGATGCAGAGCATCTCGCGCGTCCCGATGCGGTCGTGCTACGCGACGGTTGCGAATGGATCGGCGTCGGCACCGGTTTCGCGGCCGACGACGGCGCGTTGGTGAACATACTCGGCGCTTCGTTGTCGCGCTGCGACGCGAACGCATTGCCGCATGCCGCGGATGTCGCGCGCCTCGCGCAGCGCGCCTTTGAGAATGGCGAAGCCGTCGCACCGGAACGCATTGAACCGGCCTATCTTCGCGACAAGGTCGCGCTCACGCTCGTCGAACAAAAAGCATCGCGCGGCTGATCCGCCGCACGATACTTTGGTGTGACAGTCCGGGCACGGATGGCCGGGCTTTGTGCAGGGACGCACATCAAGCTTGGAGGCTTATCGCGCGCGATTGGCGATGAAGTGGTACGCCAGCATGCCCACGCCGGCGGCGCCGATCAGCAAACCGAATGTGCCAGGGCTGTCGCTGTTCAGACGCAATGCGCTGACCAGGCCGAATGCGATGCCGACCGTCGTCAACACCAGTCCCCACTTCAACGCGGACAGGCGTCGGGCCTGTTCGTCGGCGACCAGCATCGACTTGACCAGATCCTCCGATACGTGGTTCTCGACCATCTGCTTGCGCAGGCGGGTCTCGACGATGACTTTGACCGCCATCACGACACAGACGAACAGGGTGATCGGGATCAGGGCGTCGAAATCGATATTCATGGTTTTCTCCTTGGAATCCGGGGTAACGGCCCCGTTCGCAATGATGGACAGGGGCAGGGCGCGTCCGGTTGCACTCGATTGGGATCTTAGGATCTTAGGATCTTGCGATCGCCAGCCGCCCGCCTGCAACCATCTGCCCGGCGAACGTATCCTTCATGGCATGAGCGACGATCATGAATTGGTGATGGCGGTGCTTGCGCGGACGCCCGCAGCGTTTGAGCAGCTGATCGCGCGCCACAAGGCCCTGGTCTGGCACGTCGTGTATCGGATGGTGAAACACCCGGAGGATGCGCGCGAATTGTCGCAGGACGTGTTCCTGCGCGTGCACCAGCGGTTGCATCAGTACCGGTTCGAGAGTTCGCTGGCGACATGGATTGGCCGTGTTGCATTCTCGGTCGCCAGTCGGCATTTGCAGAAGAAAAAGTTGCCGCTGGCCGAGTCGGCCGGCGACGAGGACGGCGATGCACTGGACGATGTCAGCGACGGTTTCGACCTTGAAGCGGCCTGCGCCGATCGCGAAACGATGCAGCACCTGAATGCCGCGATTGACGCATTGCCGCCCGTGCAACGCACGCTGGTCACGCTTTATCATCTGGATGAGTTGGGCATCGCCGAGATCGGCACGATCACCGGGCTGCCCGAAGGCACGGTCAAGAATTACCTGTTTCGCGCGCGCCAGCGCCTGCGCCAGCTGCTCGAAACCCGATTGGGAGCGATCGCATGAACAACAACAGCTTTGATCATCATGGCCGCGACAACGACATGCGCCTGCAGGCCGAGGCCGAACGCGCCGAGCGCGAAGGGCTCCCGGCCGGACGCGATGCGCACGTGGACCGCTATCGCCTGATCGTGCGCGCGCTGCGCCAGCCGCTCGAACCGCAGCTGCCGGCGGATTTCGACACGCGTGTTGCGAAACTCGCGATGCAACGCGATGGCGACGGTTTCGAGGACGTGATGATCTCGCTGCTGCTGCTCGCGATGGGCGTCGGCGCGTTGCTGTACGTCGGTCCATCGCTCGCGCACATGGCGCAGTCGATGATCAGCATTTCGTTGCCGCCGTTGCCATGGCACCAGGTGGCGATGGCGGCGATCTGCATCGGCGTGGCCTGGGGCATCGATCAGGGATGGACACGCGCGCATCGCGGCTCTCGTCAATTCTGACGGTCAGCTTTGGGCCAAGGCATCGCTAATCGACACATCACGCCATCACTTGTGCGCCGTCGTGCCCCAGATCGCCTGCAGGCGACGCTCGCGCCCGCAGCCAATGCGGTAGCGGTCGTAGTACTCAGGATTCTTCTTGGTGAAATGCTGGTGGTATTCCTCGGCCGCATAGAACGGCCCGGCATTCGCGATCTGCACGGCAATCTGTTGCTTGAACGCACCCGATTTCTGCAACGCATCCTTGTACGCCTGCGCCTGTTTCATCTGCGCGGCGTCATGGGTGAAGATCATGCTGCGGTATTCGTCGCCGGTGTCGCAGGCCTGGCCGCCGACCTGGGTCGGGTCGATGTCGTGCCAGTAGATGTCGAGCAGTTTCGTGTAACTGACTTTTGCCGGATCGTAATGCACTTCGACCGTTTCGACGTGGCCGGTGGTGCCGGTCGAGACATCGTCGTAACTCGGATTGGCGACGTGACCGCCGCTGTATCCGGAGATCGCGACGATGACACCGGGCACGTCGTCGAAGGCGTGTTCCATCGTCCAGAAGCAGCCGCCGGCGAAGGTTGCGATGGCGGATTTGGCACTGGAAACCGTGCTGATCGGCGTGACATTCGCCCTTGGCGCTTGCGCTGCCAGAGTGCCGCCAGCGCATGCAAGCAGAACCGACATGGCAATCAACGCGGCGATGGGGCGGATCGAATTCTTGCGCATCTCAAGTCCTCAAAGCGGGCAGCGGCTGGCCCTTCGGGATGAAGTTCAAGGCGACGCCGTTGTTGCACCAGCGTTCGCCGCGCGGTTGCGGGCCGTCGTCGAACCTGTGGCCTTGGTGGCCGCCGCAACGCACGCAGTGGTATTCGGTGCGTTCCTCGATGAGCTTGAAGTCTTTCTTGAATGCGGTATGGCCCGGGATCGACTGGGTGAAACTCGGCCAGCCGGTGCCGCTCTCGAACTTGTTCGCGCTGGCGAACAGCGGCAGGAAACAGGCCGCGCAGACGAAGGTGCCATCGCGATGTTCGTTCAACAACGGGCTCGTGCCCGCGCGCTCGGTGTCTTCCTCGAACAGAACGCTGTAAGCGGCGGGCGGCAGCAGCTTGCGCCACGCATCGAGCGGCTTGCGCAGCGGCGGGATGATGACGTTGATCGCCGTGCTTGCGGCGTTGAGGGTGCCCGTAGCGTTTGCAAGCCTCGGTAGAATCGGCAGCGCGGCGAGCGCGACCATGGATTGCAGCAGGGTGCGACGTTGCATGGAATTCTCACGACGGAACGCCGACGGTTTGCGGCCTGCGTGCAGGATCAGCGATGGTGCGTTCGGCCGGCGTGAAGCCGAAGGCCGGGGCGATTCACGCGGCGCTAGCGATCGCCTGCGCGAACGAGATCCCGAGGCCGTCTGGAGCGACGCACAGCGCAAGCCGGATCCCTTCCTCCGGCTGATTCATCGGCGGCATCACGAAACGCGCACTGCGCGACATGGTACGTCTCCGGTTGGTTGCAGGCGTGTCGATCGCATCGTGCGCCGACTTGCACGAGCGTGGAAGTTGTCGCGGAACTCCCTTGCGCCGGCGTTTCCGCCCTCCGCTCACTGCATGTAGGTCTTGATGAGTTCCTTGAAGTCGGCATCGGACCTGCATCCCGATCTTGCGCCGCCAGGCATCGTGACTTCGCACGTGTAAGGCGCGACGTCCGCCGACTTCTGTCCCGGCTTGCCGCGCCAGGAATAGCTGCCAAAGGTCGTTCCGCCGATGGCGTCGGACAAGGTCGTGCTTTTCCAGACGGTACCCAACGACGAACTGGTGTTTTCGATCTGCACGAAACACTTCTCGAGTTGCGCGTTGTAGTGACCCTTGAAACTTGCCGAAGGCTGGCTGTCCCAACCGAGCAACCTGAAACGCGCATGCGCCTGGTCCGCGCATAGCTGCTGCTGCGCTGTGATACCCCTGGATGCGGCCACCTCCTGCACATGCTGCTTGTGACCCTTGAGCGCGAGGACTTGCGCATTGAATTGCCATGCAACCAAGCCGGCCAGCATCAGCAGCACGAGGACGATGATGATCGATTTCATTGCAGGTGTTCCAGCGCTTCAGGGGGCAGGCCAAGTCGTTACGATCATGCACCGGCTTTCCCGTGCGCGGAAGAGCCTTCGTCGGCCAGCATGATAACCAGAACGCTGCGATCAACCGTCGTCCGCGAATCGTTGTCCGCAGCGACGAAAAGCAGCGGGTCAGCGGATGCGAGGAATTGCGTGCTTCCCATCGATGGGAAGCAGATCAAGCCGGGCCTACTGGAAGCCGCCCTGTAAGAGTGGAGCGAAAGTTGCCTGGCCCGACGCAGGGACACACAAGGGACAACGAGCATTTAGAAAAGGCAACATTTGACAAGATCAAACCACACACAATGAATCGCATCGCTATTGCTTAACGTAATAGCGAATTGTGGATGGTTGCGCAAAAGGGGTTTGCAATCAGATGACGGGTTCGCATCCTGTTGCCAGCAGCGTGAAGCCGCGTCCACCGGACCATTCCCGTTTGGCATCGATCAAGTCCGCATTCAACCTGATCCCAAGGGGCGCGAGATGCGCTTAACAGCGACTCCAGTAATTTACGACCTGGGCTAGACCTTGCCCTTCAGGCCATGGGAGAAACGACATTGATGTCGATGCATTTCGCTCCAGCCTGCTTTCGTGCGCTGGATTTTCGTGGACGCCTGTTGCTGGTGTTCGTCTCGATCTGTCTTGCGTTCGTCTGCGGAGCAGCGCGCGCTGACATCCCGGCTTCCGCTCCAGCCAGGTTATTGCAGTCCAGCACCGATCGGGTGATCAGCACGCTGGCAGAGCGCCGCATCGAGTTCAGCTCCAATCCGGCCGCGTTGCATGCGTTCATTCGCGGGGAGTTGACCAACACGTTCGATCGCACGTACGCCGCGCGGCTCGTACTTGGCAGCAGCGCTACGGGTACGAGCGACGACGACATCCGCGCATTCGCGGATGCGCTCATCGACAATTTGCTGGATCGCTACAGCCCCTCGCTACTCAAGCTCAATCCGGTGCTGAACCTCAAGGTCGCTTCCCAGGTTTCGCTGCGCGGCGGCTCCATCGTCAAAGTGATGAGCGTGATCGTTCGCAGCAACGGCATGCCGGTGTCGGTGGATTGTCTGTTCCACCAGAATGCCGGGCAGTGGCAAGTGTTCGACGTGATCGTCGAAGGGATCTCGTTCGTGCAGACCTTCCGTATCGTGTTCGCCGGCGACCTGCACGCGAAGTCGCTGGCACGCATCACCGAGGACTTGCGCAACGACAAGATGCAGGTCGCGCCGATTTCCCTCGATGCTCCCCTCGGCAAGCACTGAGATGCGTAATTCCGCATCCGCTTCTGTCGCCGCTGCAAATATGCCGCGCATGGCGATCTTGTTGGCATTGCTTGCCGCGTTGCCGGCATGGGCGCAGCAGCCGATTGCGGCGGAAACAAGCGATGTGGCCGGTGCGTCCTCCGCGAGGCCTGCGAAACAGCCCACGCAAGCTGCGTCACCACCCATGCAAAGCAGTGAATCCCCGCGTCAAACTGCGGATGACGATGCGGAATTGCCCGCCTATCTTCGGCGCGGCGCAACCGATGCCAACAACCTCGCTTACGATCCTTGGGAGCGCTACAACCGCCGCGTCTACCGGTTCAACAAGAAGGCCGATCATGTCGCGAAGTGGGCCGCGCAGACATACGTCCGGATCACGCCGGAGCCGGTCCGCAACAGCGTCGGTCGTTTCTACGAAAATCTGGGCGAGCCGATCAGCGCGGCGAATTTGCTGCTGCAGGGACATCCGGTCTCCGCATGCAAATCGCTGGGCCGTTTCGCGGTCAATGCCACCGTCGGCATCGGCGGCTTGTTCGATCCCGCGACCCGAATGCGTATTCCCGCGTACGACGAGGATTTTGGGCAGACGCTCGGCCGCTGGGGCTGGCGTCGATCGCGTTATTTCATGCTCCCGTTTTTCGGACCCGGCACGCTGCGCGATCGCTTCGGTGCGCTGGCCGACTCGCAGCTCGGGCCGTACAAGTATTTTCATCCCGTCGAAGTGCGGGTCGGCGTGGAGGGCATGGAGTTGATCGACAAGCGCGCGCAGATTCTGCCGCTCGAGGATCTCGGTGCCGGGCTCGAGGACGAATATGTGTTGGTGCGCGAAGCGTGGACCCAACATCGCATGCATCAGATCGACGATCAGACCGTCAACGCGCTCGACGAACCGCAAGAGATTCGCTGAGCAATTCATTGAGTCTTTCGAAGTATTCCCTCTAGCGAGTGTGTCACGGCAGGTCGGAAATGACGGCTTGCGCGATTTCATCCAGGCCTGTCGCACTTCCAATTGCGTACGCTGCCTGCAAATTCGCATTAGCCATCACCAGCCGCTTCGGCCCGGCGTTTCCGAAATTGATTTGCGCGCAAAGCGTTTTCTGAATCGTGACTGGCAGGCGATTGACTGCTGTCGGCCAGGTCAGCAGTGGACGCTTACGTTCGCAGCATGCCGTCCGGAAAGCAGACATTCGATTCGGCCTTCAGCGGACATTTGGTATTTTTTTACGGCATCTCTCTTGATTCGCC
>JBBRQI010000022.1:0-48822 GCA_038226665.1 Lysobacterales bacterium
CGCGACGGGTCAATCCAGAAGGCAGCGCGTGGTGACCCAACATTCCAGACGAATGGGTGGCGCTTCAGGAGAACCGGATGCGACCGTGTGGCACCATGATCGCATGGCGAAAGCGAATATCCTCGATCTCTCGACGTTGCGCCGGGGATGCGCGCAATGCTCCTTGCAGAAACTGTGCCTTCCGGCCGGCATTCCAGCGCAGGAACTGCAGCGACTCGACCAGATCGTCGGCCGCCGCCGCCCCATCGAGCGCGGCGCGCGGCTGTTTCGTCCCGGAGACCCCTTGACGTCGATCTACGTCGCACGCGACGGCGCATTGAAGACGGTCAGTCTCGGTGAGGATGGCGGGGAACAGATCCTCGGGTTTCACCTGCCGGGCGAACTGGTTGGGCTCGATGCGCTCGGTGCGGGCGTGCATCGCTGCGAAGCCGTCGCACTAACGACTGCGAATGTCTGCGAGGTGCCTTTCGATCAATTGGTCGGCATCGCCGCGCAACTTCCGGGCCTGCAAAAGCAATTGATGCGGGTGATCGGACGCAGCATCGAGCGCGATCACGACCATGTCGGCATGCTCGGCCGCCGCCAGGCCGACGAACGCATCGCACTCTTCCTGCACGGACTGCGCGAGCGCTTCTGCAACATCGGGGACTTCGGGACGCGATTCACGCTGCCCATGCGTCGCGTAGAGATCGCGAATTTCCTCGGCATGGCAATCGAGACGGTCAGTCGCGGTTTCACCCGGTTGCAGGAGCAGGGCGTTATCGCCTTGGACGGACGCAGTGTGGAGATCGTCAACCTGGCGCAACTTGCCGCGATCGCGCATGCGGTCGCTGGCCCCGATCTGCTGCAGCGCCAACGCGTCTGATCGCGTCTGCATTCAGCTCGGGATGCTGTGACAACCCAACGCGGCCAGCACGCCATGCAGGATCGGAACGCGCACGAGCCATGGCGCTGCGAGCGTCATCAAGCCCGCCGCGAGCACCAGCGTTCCCGCTGCGATACGCCAGCCGCCGCGTTGCAATCGCTGGCCCACGCGCGCGCCGGCCCAGGTCAACGGCAGCATCACCGGCAATGTGCCGAGTCCGAATGCCGCCATGGTCAATCCGCCGTGCACGGCGCTGGCCTGCAGCCATGCGGCCGCAAGCAAGGTGGTGCTGAGTCCACACGGAAGCCATCCCCACAGCATGCCCAGTGCGATGCGCTTGACCCCTGAGTCGGCAGGCAACAAGGCTTGTTGCGCGGGCCTGAGCCAGCGCCAAAAACGCTGTCCAGTCGGAGCGAGGAATTTCAGGCGACCACGGCGATCGAGCAACCGCAACGCGGCAACGATCAACACGAGGCCCACCCCCGCGCGCAATGCGAGACCGAGCGCCGGCATTCTGACCACCGCGAGAATGCCATGACCCAACCCGCCGACGATCGCGCCGGCGATCGTGTATCCGAGGATGCGACCCAGGTTGGGCTGCAACGCATGCAGCCAGCTGCCACGCTGGCCCGTCGACAGCCCGGTGGCGATGCCGCCACACATGGCAACGCAGTGCACGCCGCCAAGGAGACCGCTGACTGCAGCGCCGCCGAGCACCAGCCAGTCAAGCATGTCCGTCGCGCTCGTTGGGATCATCGGCCAGAATGTCGAGCGGGGGTGTGTCCAGATCGTCGAACTGGCCGCGTCTGACCGCCCACACGAACGCCCATACAGCCACGGCCAGCAGCATCAGGCTGAGCGGGATCAACAGCAGCAGGATCGTCATGGCTTAGCCTTGATAGAATCGGGCACTGAGGGCCTGAGTGCCATCCGATGTCCCTCCCCTGCCGTAGCGGGGGAGGGCAAGGGTGGGGGATTGATCCGGCAGTTGGACCCAGACTTGATCCGGATCAATCGCGCAAGCCGCAGCGCATTGAGCGTGACCACCAGCGACGAGACCGCCATGCCGAGTGCGGCCAGCCAGGGCGTGACCATTCCGAAAATCGCCAGTGGCAACGCCAGCAAGTTATAGCCGAGCGCCCACGCGAGATTCTGATGAATGATGCGACGCGTGCGCCGGGCCAGATCGATCGCCGCCGGAATGGCGTCGAGGGATGTGCCGTTCAGTACCAGATCGGCGCTGCGTTGGGCGAGCGCCGCGCCGCTGCCCATCGCAATGGAGACGTCGGCGCCGGCGAGCACCGGCGCATCGTTGATGCCATCGCCGACCATCGCAACCACGCGTCCGCGTTCCTGCAGTGCGCGGATATAGTCGAGCTTGGCTTCCGGCGTCTGCCGTGCGCGTACCTCCATCATTCCAAGTCGCGATGCGATGCCATCGACTGCCGCATCGCTGTCGCCGCTGGCCAGATGCAGTGCGAGTCCTTGCTTGCGCAGCGCGTCGAGCGTGTCGCGCGCGCCATCGCGTTCGATTTCGCGCAGTGCGAAGCGGGCCGTCGCGTGCTGTCCGTCGCCGAGCCACAGACCGCCGTCGTCGTCACCACCGAAAGCGAACGCGGCCTGCCCGAGGCACCAGCTTCTGCCCTCGACTACCCCCTGCATGCCCATTCCGATCGCGTTGCCGATCTCGCACGTACGGTTCGCATCATCGAAAGGTGCGAATGCAGCAGCGATCGGATGTCCGCTGTCGCGCTCCAGAGCAGCTGCGATGCGCAGCGCATCGTTGCGATCGATGGCGTCGTCGAACAGCGTGACCTGTGCCACGACCGGACGGCCATCGGTGAGCGTGCCGGTCTTGTCGAACACGACATCGCTGGCGCGCGCGAGGCGATCGAGTGCATCGGGCCGCAAAGCCAGTACACCGAAGCGCGCGAGCGCGCCGTGCGCGGTCGCGAGCGCGGCAGGCACCGACAGCGACAACGCGCACGGGCAACTGATCGCGAGCAGGGACAGGGTCACTTCAAATGCGCGCTGCGGATCGTGGATGCGCCAGCCGAGATAAACCAGGATCGCGGTGAACAGCAGGGCGATCACGAAATGGCTGGCGATGCGTTCGGCGATCCGCGCGAGCGGCGGTCGATGCGATTGCGCTTCCTCGACCAAGCGCGCGATCTGCGACAGGCGCGTCGCGCTGCCGACCGCGGTCGCGCGCAGTCGCGCCGGGCGGTCGCGGCACAGCGTGCCGGCGTAAACGGGATCGCCGACCTGGCGAACGACGGGCCGCGATTCGCCGCTCAGCAACGCTTCCTCGAAACTGGCGCTGGCATCGATGAGTTTTCCGTCCGCGGGCACCGCATCGCCGATTGCCACGCACACGATGTCGTCGATCGCCAATGCGCTCAGCGGAACCGATTCGCGCTGTCCATCGGATCGCGCGCGCACCGCGAACGCGGGCTTCGCGCGCGCCATCGCATCGACCTGCGCGGACGCGATGCCGCGCGCGCGCTGTTCGAGCATGCGCGCGGCGAGCAGCAGGAACACGAACATCGTCGCCGCGTCGAACCACACGTGCGGGCCGCCGCGAACGGTTTCGAACACGCTCGCGGACCACGCAAGCAGGGTCGATGTCGCGATCAACGTATCCATGCCGAGGCGACGCCCGACCAGTTCGCGCCACATGCCCTCGATGAAGATCCAGCCGGAAAAGAACACCACCGGCGTCGCCACGAGGAACGTCACCCAGCGCAGGAAGTCGCGTGTCGGCAGCGGCATCGCCCCGGCGCTGTCGAAGTAGGCGGCTTCGGCGAACATCATTGTCTGCATCGCGCCGAGGCCGGCCACGCCGATCCGCAACAGCCAGCGATTGCGTTCGCTGCGACGTGCGCGCTCGCGCGCCTCGCCGCTCGCGAGATACGGCCGATAGCCGAGTTCGGCGATCCGCTGCAGCGGACGCGAAAGCGATGTGCGCTGCGGATCCCAAGCGATGCGGATGCGGCCGGTGATCGCGTTTGCGCTCGCCTCGATCACGCCCGGTTCGCGCGCGAGCGCACGGTCGATCAGCCATGCGCATGCGGCGCAGCGCATGCCATCGGTGACGACGGTGATTTCGCGGCCGTCGGGCACGTCGCGCGCGTATTCGGCCAGCAACTCCTCGCGGTTCCAGATGCCCAGATCGAACGCATCGATCTCCACTTTTGTCGATCGCTCGCTGCGCAGCCTGTAGTAGTCGCCGAGTCCCGCATCGCGAATCCATTGCGCTGCGGCGGAGCAGCCCGCGCAACAGAACCGGCGATGCATGCCGGCGATCGTGACTTGCACCGAAGCGGATGGCAGCGGTTCGCCGCAGTGGTAGCACGCGCGCGCCGTACTCTTCTGTGTGTCTTGCAGCAACGAGGCAGCGATTGCGGCATTCATGGCATCGACATCACTGCGTGCCGAACGCCGGCTTCAGATAAACCGCGTGTTGTCCCTTGGGCAGACGCCCTTGGATACGCCAGTCACCGTTTTCCGATGCGAGCTGCACGTTCCAGTCATGGCTGAGGTCGGGCGCAGCCGCGACGCTCCAGCCGAGATCGTTGGGCCGCAGCGTGCGGCCGAGGTCGAGCCCTGCCTGGATCGGGTGTTGCAGGCTCACGCGCAGGGTAGCGGCGTGATCGAAATTTCCGTTCACCGGGAACACCTCGAGCTTGCCGTCCTGGATGCGCACAACCGCGGAAAGGCCGAGTTGCTGCGCGCGCATATCGGGGCCGAGATCGGCAACATGCACGTCCCCGGTTTCATCGACGCGGTCGGTGATCGCATCGGCGCCGCCGGTGCGGATCGCGCTGACGAGCAATCCCACGCTTGCCGCCACGGCCACGCCCGGCAAACCCCAAACCAGCCACATGATGGGTTCGCGCCACATGTTCGGCCGGTCGGTCGTCACGGCGGTCCGAAGAAACTGCTGTCGATGTTCTGGTGCGTGCTGCCATCGGTTGTTTCGATCGTGAAGCGCACCGTCTGCCGCCCGTTGATGCTAGCGGGCGCGCTCAAGGTGATCGGCACCGCGACGACGGCGGCGGCAGCGGCAGCGACCGATTGGGTACCGCCAAGCAGAACGATCTGCGGATTCGTGGAAACCAGCGACACGCGGTAATGCTGCGGCTGGTCGGTCTTGTTCACCAGTTTGAGCGTGTAGCTGTTCTCGATGCCGCGATCGACTTCGTGATACAGCGTATTGCGGTCGCGCAGGATCTCGGCAATCAGCGGACTGCGATGGGTCACGCCCCAGCTCCACGCGGCCACGAGGGCGAGCAGCAGCACGCCATAGATCACGATGCGCGGCCGCAGCACGTTCGATGGCTTGCCGTCGATCGCGTTCTGGGTTGAATAGCGGATCAACCCATGTGGGTAACCCATCTTGTCCATCACCTCGTCGCAGGCGTCGATGCACGCGCCGCAGGAGATGCATTCGTATTGCAGGCCGTTGCGGATGTCGATGCCGGTCGGGCAGACTTGTACGCAGATCGTGCAGTCGATGCAGTCGCCGAGTTCGTCGGTTGCGAACTTCGGCAACGGCTCGGCCACGACGCCAGCGCCGGCCATGGTGATAGTGCCGCGCGCATGCGCCCCGGCGACGGCATCGCGATGGTTCGCACGGAACACATAGTCGTTGGCGAGGAGCTGGTCGAGCAATCCGCGCGCGCGTTCAAGCACGCTTCCCAATCCACGCCTGCGCGGCCCGCGCGGCTCGCCGCGCATCGGATCGTAGGCAATCAACAGCGTGTTGCGATCGAACATCGCGCTCTGGAAGCGCGCATACGGGCACATGTACTTGCACACCTGTTCGCGCAGGAAGCCCGCATTGCCCCAAGTCGCGAGCGCGTAGAACAACACCCAGAACGTTTCCCATCCGCTCCACTGGAACGGCCACAGTCGCGCTGTCAGTTCGGTGATCGGAGTGAAGAATCCGACGAAGGTGAAACCCGTCCACAGCGCCAGCACCAGCCACAACAGATGTTTGCCGCCCTTGCGCAGGATCTTGTTGCTTGTCCACGGGCCCGCATCGAGTTTCATGCGCTTGCTGCGATCGCCCTCGGTCCAGCGCTCGATCCACAGGAAGACTTCGGTCCACACCGTTTGCGGGCACGCGTATCCGCACCATAAACGTCCGGCCAGAGTCGTGAAGAAGAACAGCGCCAATGCCGCGATCATCAGCAGCATCGACAGGAACACGAAATCCTGCGGCCAGAAGGTGATCGCGAACACGTAGAACTTGCGCGCGGGTAGATCGAACAGCATCGCTTGGCGCTCGTTCCAGCGCAGCCACGGGAACAGATAGAACATCCCGAGCAGCCAGAACACCGCGGCGACGCGCAGTTTCGCGAGCTTGCCGGAGACGTCGCGCGGATAGATCTTGCGCTCGCTGACGTAGAACGCGTTGCCGCCAGGTTCGATCACTTCGATCGGGATATTCCTGCTGGTCACGGCATCACGCGTCCGGTCGCAGTGGCTTGTTGTATCGACTCGCCGGGCGCAGCAGGATCCAGGTGAACAGGCTGGATGCGGCGGTCGCCGCCCAGAACAGGAAGAATGCGACCGTATAGCCGAACTCGCGGCTGATCGCCATCTGCGGGAAAGTGATGTCGCGCAGTTCCAGCGGATCGACGAACGCGAAGAACACCATCGTCGCGACGCACGCCGAGAAGAAGCTCGGCCACAGGATTGCGCCGACGCGCTGGACTGTCGGTTGCTGCGGCGGATCGGATGGAACGGCGTCGGTCATTGCGACGGCTTCGCGGTGACTGCGGTCGTCGTGGCGCGATGCGACAGCGACCACACGTACGCCGCCACGAGACGAGCGCGCGTCTCGCCGAGGAGATGCCGATGCGCCGGCATCGTTCCATGGCGGCCTGCGGCGATGCTCTTGCCGATGTCTTCGTTGCTATCGCCGTACAGCCAATAGTTGTCCGTCAGGTCAGGTGCGCCCATCGCCTGATTGCCCTTGCCAGCGGGCCCGTGGCAGGCCACGCACAATCCCTCGAACAGCGGCTTGCCTTGCGCGGCGAAGTAATCGTTGTCGATCGGATGCGACAGCGAGCGCACGTAAGCCGTGACCGACGTGACCGCATTGTCGCCGCCCATGCCGGTCAGCACTTTGCCCCATGCCGGCATCACTGCTTCCCGCCCATCGAGTACGGTCTGCAGGATCTGGTCGGGCTTTCCGCCCCAGTGCCAGATGTCGTCGGTCAGGTTCGGAAAACCCTTCGCGCCGCGTCCGGAAGAACCATGGCAGCCGGCGCAGGTGTTGCTGAAGATCGAGCGTCCGAGCGCCTGCGCGGCCGGGTCCTGCGCGAGTTGCGGGATCGGCCGATCCTTGTACGGAGCAATCGTCGCCGCGAGCTTTGCGTCGTCCAGCGCCTTGTCCTGCGCCTGTTCCTTCTGCGAGGTCCAGTGCGCGTAACCAGGCAGATTGCCCAGGCCCGGATACCAGGCGAGGTAGCCGATGCCGAATGCGATGGTGAGGTAGAACATGTTGATCCACCAGCGCGGCAACGGCTTGTTGTATTCGGTGATGTCGCCATCCCAGATGTGGCTGGTGTCTTCGGGTTTCGGATCGTCCGGGCGGCGCTTGGCGGTCCAGTGCAGCAGCCAGATGCAGCCGAAGATGTTGATCGCGACCAGGGCGATGACGTATAGCGACCAGCCTGTGCTCATCACGGGGTCTGCTCCTCATCGGAGTCTTCGAGCGGCAGCCGCGCCGCAGCCTCGAATTGCTCGCGGCAATACGGACTCCAGACCCAGATCGAGCCGACGACGAAGAGCACGAGCAACACCGAGCTGATGATTCCGGACAACATGTCAACCTCCACTCGGAGCGTGTTTGCCGAGTCCCTGCAAGTAGGCGATCAGCGCGTCGAGCTCGGTCTTGCCTTCCACGTCGGATGGGGCCTTGGCGATTTCCGCATTGCTGTAGGGATCGCCGAGGCGCTGCAACGCGTGCATGTGCTGAGCGACCTGCGCGCCATCGAGCTGCGTTTGCGCAAGCCATGGGAACGACGGCATGTTGGATTCCGGCACGACATCGCGAGGATTCAGCAGGTGCACGCGATGCCAGTCGTCCGAATAGCGTCCGCCGACGCGTGCCAGATCCGGGCCGGTGCGCTTGCTGCCCCACTGGAACGGGCGGTCATACACCGATTCGCCGGCCATCGAGTAGTGGCCGTAGCGTTCGGTCTCGAAGCGCAGCGTGCGGATCATCTGCGAATGGCAGTTGTAGCAACCCTCGCGCACGTAGATGTCGCGCCCGGCGAGTTCCAGCGCGGGGTAGGGCTTGACGCCGGGCAGCGGCTTGATCGTCTCGGCCTGGTACATCAGCGGCACGATCTCGGCGAGACCCCCGAACGAGACCACGATGGCGATCAGCACCGCCATCAGGCCCACGTTTTTTTCGATCTTCTCGTGTGCAGTGCTCATGGCGTGGCCTCAGGCGCGTGCTTGCGAGAGTTCGGGCGGCAGCAAGGGCTGCGGGGCGATCTCGTGCACTTGCTGGTAGGTGCGGTAGACGTTCCAGGCCATGATCAGCATGCCGCTCAGGCAGAACAGGCCGCCGAACATCCGCGCGAGGTAATACGGATAGGTGGCGCTGAGCGATTCGACGAAGGTGTAAGTCAGCGTTCCGTCGGGATTGGTGGCGCGCCACATCAGGCCCTGCATCACTCCCGCGATCCACATCGCGGCGATGTAGATCACCACGCCGAGCGTGTGCACCCAGAAATGCACATCGATCAGCCGGGTCGAATACATCTGCTTCAGGCCCAGCAAACGCGGCAACATCGAATACATCGAACCGACCGAGATCATCGCGACCCAGCCCAGCGCGCCCGCATGCACATGGCCGATCGTCCAGTCGGTGTAGTGCGACAGCGAGTTGACCGTCTTGATCGACATCATCGGCCCCTCGAACGTGGCCATCATGTAGAACGAGACGGCGACGATGAGGAACTTCAGGATGGGATCCGTGCGCAACTTGTACCAGACCCCGGACAGCGTCATCAGTCCGTTGATCGCGCCGCCCCAGCTCGGCGCAAGCAGGATCAGCGAGAACACCATGCCCACCGATTGCGCCCAGTCCGGCAGCGCGGTGTAGTGCAGGTGGTGCGGCCCGGCCCACATGTACACCGCGATCAGCGCCCAGAAATGCACGATCGACAGCCGGTACGAATACACCGGACGCTGCGCCTGCTTGGGAACGAAGTAGTACATCATCCCGAGGAAACCCGCGGTCAGCAGGAAGCCCACCGCGTTGTGCCCGTACCACCATTGCACCATCGCATCGACCGCGCCGCTGTAGATCGGATAGGACTTCGTCAGCCCGGCCGGAATCGCGAGGTTGTTGACGATGTGCAGCAGCGCCACGGCGATGATGTACGACGCATAGAACCAGTTCGCGACGTAAATGTGCTTGACCTTGCGCTTGGCGATTGTGCCGAAGAACAGCACCCCGTACGCGACCCAGACCACCAGGATCAGCAGGTCGATCGGCCACTCGAGTTCGGCGTATTCCTTGCCCTGGGTCATGCCCATTGGCAGGGTGATCGCGGCGAGCACGATGACCAATTGCCAGCCCCAGAACACGAAGGACGCGAGCTTGTCCGAGATCAGCCGCACATGGCAGGTGCGTTGCACTACGTACAGGCTCGTAGCGAACAATGCCGACCCACCAAACGCGAAGATCACCGCATTGGTGTGCAACGGCCGCAGCCGACCGTAGCTGAGCCAGGGGATGCCCTCGCCAATCGTGGGCCAGTACAACTGCGCGGCGATGAACACGCCGACCAGCATGCCGACGATGCCCCAGACCACCGTCATCACCGCGAACTGGCGCACGACCTTGTCGTTGTAGTAGCCGCCGGGTGCAGCCGTGCCTGTCCCGCTGCGCGTATTCCCCGGCAGACCGCTGTCGGCGGCCGGGGCAGCGTCGATGGTGCTCATGGCTGTCCCGTTCTCCAATCAGCGCGAATTGTCGCGTTATGCCAGTGGGCGGTTCTTGATCTGGATCAAGCACGTCAGCGTCCTGCTGCTGAAGTGCGTCGAAGCCGCTCACCCATACGGTCGATATCGCGTCGAGAGCGGCTGCTGTCGTCGAGCGCTTCCGCTGACTCCACATGTACGCGCTATCGCGCGCAATGTCATCCGCGATAGCGACAACCCGAGGTGCAGGTCTCGTGCACGACGATTTCCGCGAGGAGCGGCAGTACCGGCTTCACGCGCTCCCAGATCCAGATCGCAAGCCGCTCGCTGGTGGGGTTCTCCAGTCCCTCGATGTCGTTGAGGTAGTGATGGTCGAGCTGGTCGTAGTAAGGCGCGAACGCCGCCTTGATCTCGGCGAAATCCATCACCCACCCGGTGTGCGGATCGGGTTCGCCGGCCACATGCAATTCCACCGCGAACGAATGCCCATGCAACTGCGCGCACTTGTGCCCGGCAGGCACATTCGGCAGCCGATGTGCCGCCTCGATGCGGAAGACCTTGAAGATATCCATGCACCGATTTTATCGCTTCGGCATACAAATTGTTTGAGTGCGGTCAGTGGATCACGATCGCCTTGGTGACGCGCAAGGATGCGGTCGCATGGGGCAGCTTTCGGGCTGCGCTTTTTCATGGTGCCCACTTGCTCATGATCGCTGCATGCAAGCATCCATCATTACTGTCCGCGTTCGGGCAAACCCGTCGTTGCGGATCCACGCACGACGTATCGCGTGTTTACCGTCGGCTCGATCAACGCCCGTCGAGCGAAAATACGATCGGCACCCGGCCCAGCGCCTGCACTGCGATGCCGCCGCGCATCGCCGGCTGGAAGCGCCAGTTGTGCAGCACCTGCTCACGCGCGGCGTTGTCGAGTTGGCGATTGCCGCTGCTGCGCACGACGCGCACTTCCAGCACGCCGCCATCGACGCCGACCAGCAGTTCGAGTTCGACCCTGCCAGTGATGCCGCCGCGCAAAGCATCGCGTGGATAAGCCGGCGCGGGCGCTGCGATCGCATTGAGGCTGGTTTCGACAGGCTGCGTCGATAGCGACTGGTTGTTCTGGGTAGTGGTATCGGTTGGCGGTTGCGGGTCCACGCGCGTGGAAACTGGCGTCGAATCAACGGTGATGACCGGTGGCTGCGGCGCGCGCGGGATCGCCTGCGGTTGGGTGCGAGCCGTTGGCGGATGCGGCTTGTCGACCGGTACCTGCTTGAGCGGTGGTGGCTTCGGTGGATGCACCGGAAGGACAGGAATCGAATGATCCGTATCGGGTTCCACAGCGGGAGTCGCGTATTCCAGCGGTCGCATCAACAATGCGATCATCGCCACGTTGAACGCGATGGACGCGCTGATCCCGACGATGCGAATCGGGTCCAGGCGTTGCCTTTCCTGCGATAGGAATGTCGTGGTGCGTAGCATGATCCACCTCCTGCTCGTGAAGCGCTTCGTGCACGGGAGTCCGCAGGTTCCTGCGCGGACTGTCTGGGGTTGCGTGCGTGTAACGTGCGGCTCGATGAAACGGGGTTGATCCCATCCTGCGCCGATCGCGTTGCGTCGAAGCGCCGGTCGTCGGCGATTTCAGCGCGCTCGGCGTCATGGATGATGCGGCCGAGCGTCAACCTGGCCGGCGAATCCGGGTAGGATCGCGGCCATGACGCAGATCACCGACGACACATCCACGCCGCCGCTGGTGGTTCATCGCGGCGGCTGCCACTGCGGCGCGGTC
This sequence comes from Lysobacterales bacterium, assembly GCA_038226665.1. Taxonomy (GTDB): domain Bacteria; phylum Pseudomonadota; class Gammaproteobacteria; order Xanthomonadales; family Xanthomonadaceae; genus SZAS-103. The sequence continues at coordinate 11,601 of JBBRQI010000022.1, forward strand.
GCGTTCGAAGTGAAAGCGCCGACGGTCATCGACGCGCTCGACTGCAATTGCTCGATCTGCAGCAAGACCGGTTTCCTGCATTTGATCGTGCCGCGCGCGCGCTTCTGTCTGTTGCGCGGCGAGGAAGCATTGATCGATTACCGCTTCGGCACGGGCGTCGCCGTGCACCGCTTCTGCAGGCATTGCGGCGTCAAGGGTTTCTACATTCCGCGCAGCAATCCCGATGGCGTGAACATCAACGTGCGTTGCCTCGATCGAGCCACGATCGCGGAATTACGCGTGAGCCTGTTCGACGACAACGACCGCGATGCGTCGACCGCGGCGATTGCACACCTGTCGCGGAATTGATCGCTCGGTTCGCTGCGAACTTCGGCGGCCAGGCATCCTGCGGTCTCCATGCAAGTAGAATCGCCGCCGATGCCTTGTTCTTCAGCCAGTGAAACTTGCCGCCTGTCCGTGGCCCCGATGATGGACTGGACGGATCGGCATTGCCGTTATTTCCATCGCCAGCTCGCGCCAGGCGCGCGCCTGTACACGGAAATGGTGCATGCGCAGGCGGTGCTGCACGGCGACCGCGATCGCTTGCTGGGTTACGACGCGATCGAGCGACCGCTCGCACTGCAACTCGGCGGCAGCGAACCAGCAGCGCTCGCCGAGGCCACGCGCATTGCTGCATCGCTGGGTTTCGACGAGGTCAATCTCAATGTCGGCTGTCCGTCCGATCGCGTGCAGGCCGGTCGCTTCGGCGCGTGCCTGATGCGCGAACCGGCATTGGTTGCCGAATGCATCGCGGCAATGCGCGTGGCGGTCGCGCAGACATCGGTGCAGGTGACGGTGAAATGTCGACTCGGCGTCGATGAAGTCGAGGATTACGGAACATTTCGCGCCTTCGTGGACACGGTCGCCGCGACCGGCTGCAACGTGTTCGCGGTGCATGCGCGCAAGGCATGGCTGCAAGGCCTGAGTCCTAAGGAAAACCGCGAGATTCCGCCGCTGCGTTACGACTGGGTGTATCGGCTCAAGCTGGAAAGACCCGATTTGACCGTGTTGATCAACGGCGGCATTGCGCATGTCGAGGATGCGCTCGCGCATCTCGAACATGTCGATGGCGTGATGCTCGGGCGCGTCGCGTATCACGATCCATATGTGTTGCATCGACTCGACAATGCGTTGACGGGGGAGGGCGACGTGTCGCGCGCGGACTTGTTGTTGCGCATGCGGCCATATGTCGAGGTGCAGTTGTCGCGCGGCGTGGCGCTCAAGCACATCGTGCGGCATGTACTTGGCTTGTTTCACGGGCAGCCGGGCGGACGCGCGTTCCGGCAGGTACTCAGCGAAGGCGCGCACAAGCCTGGCGCGGACTGGAGCCTGGTCGAACGCGCGCTTGCGGTGACCGACCACCCATCGAGGCACGCTGCATGAATACTCGCGGCATGATGACACGCGACATCGATGCATTCCTCCGCCGGGCACGGACGCTCGAACCGATTGCGCCGGCTTGTCCGAAAGCAGTGTTCCTGGTCGCGCCGGAAGGTTTCACGCTTGCCGCTGAATCCGCGTCCGACAATCTCTATATGGACATGGCGCGCGTCATCGACGGCGAACGCGCGCTGGGCCAGCACCGCGGCCTGCAACGCGCGCTCGCCGAAACGCTGCCGGCGATCTGTTTCGCCGGCGATCCAGCCACTCCCGACGCGGTGTTTCCGAACAACGTCTTTGCGACCGTGGCGAGTGCAGAACCCAATGTGCCCGGGCGCGTGCTGCTCGCGCGCATGCGCCATCCGGTACGCGAGCGCGAAGCCGAACGTGCCGACATCCTCGGCTTCTTCACCAGGGCGCTCGGCTACGAATTGCACGATCTTCGCAAGCAAGCGGGCGTTGGCGAACTGACCGGGTCATTGATCATCGATCGCGCGCGCGGGCTGGGTTTTTGCGGCTTGTCGGAACGCTGCGACGAAGCTGGCGCTGCTGCGATGCACGCAGCGTTCGGCCTGCGTGCGACCTTGTTGTTCGACCTGGCGCCGGGCGAGTACCACAGCAATGTCGTGCTCAGTGTGCTGGCCGGGCGTGCGGTGTCGATATGCCCGGAAGGTTTCACCGACCAGACGGTGGTCGAGGCGATCGCCTCGCTGTACGCGCCGCATGCAGTGCTGATCGATCGCGCCGAGAAGCTCGCATTCGCCGGCAACTGCATTGCGCCAACCGTCGATGCGGTATGGATGAGTCAAGCCGCAGCCGATGCGTTGCGGCCGTCGAGCCGCGCCGGATACGAACAGTCCGGGTTCCGCGTGCGTTCGGTGCCACTGGACGAAATCGAGAAGGCAGGTGGCAGCTTGCGGTGTTGCGTTGGCGAGATTTTCTAGATGCACCAGAGACGAACTGCAAAGCGCTGAAGGATTGCCATGCTGCATCCAGCGCTGCAGACGCTTGTGTGTCCTTCCCGCGTCTAACCGCCATGCAGGCCGAAATGTCCAATACGCAGGAGCAGTTCGATCTTTTGGTCATTTGTTAGAGTATTGTTAAGGACGGATTCACCGCTTGCGGTCGATGATGTCGATCTGCCCGCAAATCTGAACGACTTGCGCCCTCGATTTGCCCTGTTCATCGCCCGATCATCGCCCGAGTCGCCAACTACGCACATGCCGCAGCGCTTCGCCAAGCAAATCCTCGTTGTCCTCCTTGCATTGATCGCAGTGGGAAGCGGTGCTGCGTGGGCTGACAGATACCAGAGGAACGATCCGCGCGATGGCGATTTGCCGGCATCGGTGCGCAGGGTTCAGCGGGAAACGGGTGGGGAAGTGCTCAAGGCACAACCGATCCAGCGCGATGGCCGTGAGGTCTATCGCGTCAAGGTGCTGACCCCGCAGGGACGTATCAGGGTCGTCGAGGATGAGCCGTGGCGCGGGGGTCCGCCGCCGTCCTCTCCACGGCAGGGTCCGGTACCGTCGTATCCGCGTCAGGGTTTGCCGATGTCCTATCCGCGCCAGGCCCCGCCCCAGACTTATCCTCCCCGTCATCATCCCGAGTGATTCGGCCGGTTAACCGGCCGCTAACCAGATCAAATTGAGGAGCAACGATGCGAATTCTGTTGGTTGAGGACGAAGCACCGTTGCGGGAAACCCTTGCCGCCCGGCTCAAGCGTGAAGGCTATGCCGTCGATGCGGCGAGCGACGGCGAGGAAGGCCAGTACATGGGCCGGGAAGTGCCGTTCGACTTGGCGATCATCGACCTCGGCCTGCCCAAGCTCTCGGGCATGGAGCTGGTGCGCGACCTGCGCGAGCAGCAGAAGAAATTCCCGATCCTGATCCTGACCGCGCGTTCGAGCTGGCAGGACAAGGTGGAAGGCCTCAAGGCCGGCGCCGACGATTACCTTGTCAAACCCTTCCATGTCGAGGAGCTGCTCGCGCGCATCAATGCGCTGCTGCGACGTGCGGCGGGCTGGAGCAAGCCGACCCTCGATTGTGGACCGATCGTGCTCGACCTTGCTGCGCAGACCGTCAGCGTCGCCGATGCTGCGGTCGACCTGACCAGCTATGAATACAAGGTGCTCGAATACCTGATGCTGCATGCCGGCGAACTGGTTTCAAAGGCCGACCTGACCGAGCACATCTACCAGCAGGATTTCGATCGTGATTCCAACGTGCTCGAAGTCTTCATCGGCCGGCTGCGCAAGAAGCTCGATCCGGAAGGCGCGCTCAAGCCGATCGAAACCGTGCGCGGCCGCGGTTACCGGTTTGCGATCCCGCGCACCGAATAGCGGGATAGCCGCGCGGATGGAGTCACGACGCGCCCCGCGAGCCTCTATGCCTATCGGCAACACCTGGTACGCCCCGCGATGCGCCTGACCTTGGCCGACAGCGCAGCGATGCATGATTCAAGCCACGGGCGCATCAACTTCAGGTGGCCGCGCTAGTGGTTACGCGAGCACCATCGCTGGAAGCACGCCAGCTACTCGCGGCGAGCCTGGGCTTGATCGCATTCCTCGGTCTCACCGGTTTCGCGCTCGACCGCGCCTTCACCGATACCGCGACGAATGGCTTGCGCGAACGCCTGAAAGGTTATGCGAGCGCGTATTACGCCGGCAGTGAAATCAGTCGTCGACTGGAATTCCAGCCGCCATACGTGCCGCCCGACCCACGTTTTGCGCAACCCGGCAGCGGGCTATACGCGGCCGCGACAGGCCCGAAGATCGATTGGGCCTCGTCGTCCACCCTCGGTCGCGACCTGCCGTTGATCAGCACGCTACCGACCGGCGAAAAGAATGCGCACATGGATGGCCCGATTGCCGTGGTCGACAAGTCCGGCGGACCCACCGAGCACGTCTACCGCTTCGCGATGGGAGTGATCTGGGAAGACGGTAGTAACAAGGACAAGCGCGAGATCCCTTTCGTGTTCAACGTGTTTGAGGACACCACCGGCCTCGATCAGCAGATCAGCGTGTTCCGCCGCGCATTGTGGGGTTATCTCGGGTTGGCTAGCGTGTTGTTGCTTGGTGTGCAGATGCTCGCGTTGCGCTGGAGCCTGCAGCCGTTGCGGCGAGTGATGCGCGAACTGCAGCGCGTGCAGCGCGGCCAGGCCGAAGGCATGTCCGGGTCGCATCCGCGCGAACTCGCGCCGCTGACCGAAAGCATCAACGCGTTCATCGTCAGCGAGCGCGAGAACCTCGATCGCTACCGCAACACGCTTTCTGATCTCGCGCACAGCCTCAAGACGCCGCTCGCGGTGTTGCGCACAAGCCTTGACGGCGGCGTCGATGAGGCGTCGCTGCGGGACGAAGTGCGTAAACAGGTGCTGCGCATGACCGAGATCGTGTCGTACCAGCTTTCGCGCGGCGTCAGCACCGGCCATCAACTCTTCGCAGCGCCGCTGGAAATCGAGGGGCGCGCCGAAGGCATCGTCACCAGCCTCGAGAAGGTCTATGTGAACAAGCGTGTGCTCTGCGAATTCGAACTCGATCCCGGCGCGCGCTTCCACGGCGACCAGGGCGACCTGATGGAGCTGCTCGGCAACCTGCTCGAGAATGCGTTCAAGTGGGCGCGCCAGCGCGTGTTGCTGACTGCGCATGTCGAAGCGGCGCGCATGAACCATCGTGCGGGTTTGCTGTTGACGGTCGAGGATGACGGTCCCGGCATTCCACCCGATCAGGTCGAGCGCTTGCTGCAACGTGGCGTGCGCGGCGACGAACGCGTACAGGGACACGGCATCGGCTTGTCGATCGTGCAGAACATCGTGCGTTCCTACAACGGCGAATTGACCGTGGATATTTCGAAGGAACTTGGCGGTGCGCGTTTCTCGGTACGGATTCCGCCAGGGCTTTAGCAGTTTCCGGCAATGGGCGCTTCAGCAGGCGCGATGGTTACTTGAACATGCCCGGCAGGAACGTCTGCCAACGCGGTCCGTCGTGTGGCCGCATCATGCCCGATGTGCCGCCGGTCTTTGGTTGCGCCGAGGGTTGCGCCAAGGCATTTCTCGCGCTGCTGCCAGGCGGAGCCGTGGCAGCGATGGCAGGAGCCGCAGCAGTGGCTGCAACCTGGCTCGTGGATGCAACGGCGACAGCCGATTGCTGCGCCGATTTGGTCGCGTCGTCATAATGCATGCAGACCGGCTTGCCGATCTCGACGGAGGTCTTGGCGTAGGCAGCGCTGCAAACCACGATCGGTGGCATCGTGAGAAGGAGCAGCAGGGCGAAGGTGCGCATCGTATTCCCCTTGCGAAAGTCGCGGCTGCGACATACAGATGGACGCAGCAAGCGGTGCCGAGGTTGCAATGATCAGCGGGCAATTGTAACTGCGTTTCGGCGCGACTGCTCGAGGGTCATGCTGCACCGCAATAAGCCTATGCCGTGAGCGGCCGTCGTGACAGACCAGCGAGCAGGACGCACAAAAGCACTTTCCTTCCCATGACGGTCGACGGTAGGTGTTGGTGCTTCGCCTTTCCCGCCGTCCATGGCGGTCAAGCTAGACTGTTGCGACCCTGCCGCAGTGCAAACCATGCCCATCAACGACCGCGAGCTGCTCGTACGGCTGGCACAGGCTCCTAGCAGTGGAAGTACGCTCGCCTGCGAGTTCGGGCTGACGCGCGCCGCAGTGTGGAAGCATATCCAGGCACTGCGCAGTGCCGGAGTCGGTATCCTAGCGCAGCCGGGTAGCGGTTATACACTCGCCGCGCCACTCGACCTGCTCGACGCGAAGCGCATCCGCAAGGAACTACCAGCCCTTGTCACCGCGAAACTCGACACGCTCGAGGTCGCATGGGAAATCGATTCGACGAATGCCGAATTGCTGCGGCGACCAGCGACGTCGGGCATCCAGGTGATGCTGGCAGAACGCCAGAGCGCAGGTCGTGGACGTCGCGGGCGCGCATGGGTATCGCCGCTCGCCGCGCATCTGTACCTGTCATTGCAACGGCGTTTTGATGGCGGAATCGCGGCGCTCGCGGGTTTGAGCATCGCGGTCGGCGTTGCCGCTGCCGAAGCATTGCGTGCGCTTGGATTCAACGATGTCGGGTTGAAGTGGCCGAACGATCTGGTTGCGAACGATCGAAAACTCGGCGGCATCCTGATCGAATTCGGCGGCGAGGATGCCGGCGTCGTGCGCGCGGTGATCGGCATCGGCATCAATGTGCGCATGCCCGATTCCGCGGCGGCGACGATCGATCAGCCGTGGGTCGACCTGCAGCAGCTTGAAGTCCGAACGCCATCCCGGAATACGCTCGCGACGGCATTGATCGCCGCGCAGGTGAATGCACTGGATCAATTCGCCAAGGCCGGGCTCGCGCCATTCCTTGCACGCTGGGGCACGCTGGACGCGTTGCGCGATCGCACGATCGACGTGGTTGCCGGTACCCAGCGCGACCGTGGCATCGCACTCGGCATCGCCGACAATGGCGCGCTGCGCGTGCGCCATGCCGATGGCGAACACGATTACCACAGCGCTGAAATCAGCGTGCGTCTGCAATGAACAAACACGCGAACTGGCTGATCGACCTCGGCAACACGCGGCTGAAGTGGGCGCGTGCGGACGCGCTTGAACATGGCGAAACGCATGCGCACGCGCACGCCGAGTCTGCGGATGCGCGTGCGCTGGACAACGCATTCGCCGCGATGCGAACTGGCGACCACGCATGGATCGCATCGGTCGCATCGCCCGCATTGACGGCAGCAGTTGAAGCCGCCTTGTATCGACGTGGCGCAACCGTCATGCGCGCGACCACCCAACACATGCTCGCTGGCGTACGCATCGCCTATGCCGATTCATCGCGCCTCGGCGTCGATCGCTTCCTCGCATTGCTCGCCGCGCACGCACGCGGGCAGGGCGCATCGCTGATCGCCAGCGTCGGCACCGCGCTCACGATCGATCTGCTCGGCGACGACGGCATGCACCACGGCGGCCTGATCGCGCCATCGCCGACCCTGATGCGCGAAGCGCTCGCGCAACGCGCGCCGCAGTTGCCCATCGCAGGCGGCGAGGTCGTGGATTTCGCGGACGACACCGCCGATGCGCTCGCAAGCGGCGCGATCCTGTCCGCACGTGCACTGGTCGCACGCAGCCTGCGCGCGGCGCGACGGAAACTTGGCGCGACCCCAACACTGTTGATCGCCGGCGGCGGCGCGGCCGCGTTGTGCGCTGGATGGCGCATGCGTGGCGAACGCGTACCCGACCTCGTGTTGCGTGGCCTGCATGTGTACGCGCAGGCTGCAAGCAAGTCGTCGCGACGTTAGACTAGACGCATGTTTCCACGCGCCATCGTCTTGCTGCTCGTCGTCATGAATCTGGGCGCGTTTGCCTGGTGGACGCTGCACGCCGACGCGCATCCCGCGCCGGTTGCGACCACCCAGCAGAATGTGCCGGCACTGGTGCTGCTCAGCGAATCCGACATCGCACGCCAGGCCGCATCGTCGGAGGAACTGGTCGCCGCGCCCGATCCGACGTCCGCAACGCCGCGCTGCGAAACCATCGGTCCGTTCGCGACGCCGGTCGAAGTGCATCGTGCGATGAACGCGCTCGCGCCGCTGGTCGGGCGCATCCAGTACCGGCAAGCCAGCGGCACCGTCATGCATGGATATCGCGTGTACGTGCCCGCGCTCGCGAGCCGCGATGCCGCGCTCGAAGCCGCGCGCCAGCTCGCCGCAAAAGGCATGAGCGATTACTACGTGGTGACCTCGGGCGCGCAGGAGAATACGATCTCGCTCGGCCTGTTCAACGATCTCGTCAACGCCGATAAACGCCGCGATTCGGTGCGCGCGCTCGGTTTCGATGCGCGCCTCGAGCCGCGCCTCGACGACGCGCAGCAATACTGGATCGACGTGTTCGTCGCGCGCGATTTCGACTGGCACGCGCACCTCACCGGTTCAGCCGAACTGACCTCGAAAGATATCGCCTGCGTCGCCGCACGCTAGCGCCGCAATCGCCCGGCTCGCGCGCCAAGCCCGTGCCCGCTAGAATGGCGCCACGCCGGCATAGCTCAGTTGGTAGAGCAACTGATTTGTAATCAGTAGGTCCCCAGTTCGAATCCGGGTGCCGGCACCAATGAAATCAAAAAATTAGCATGTGTCGGCAGTTGCGTGTTGGCACCGCAGGGACGTTACAGGGACAACCCCCCCCATATTCGGCAATTCCGGGGCGGACATGGCGACCATCGAAAACCGCAAGCGTGAAGGAAAGACGGTCTATCGCGTGAAGGTTCGGCTGCGCGGTTACCCGCCGGCGGATGCCACGTTCGACCGCGTAACCGACGCCAAGCGACGTGCCTCGGGACTGACCCTTTGCAGCCGCCATGGCTGTGTGGATTGGTTTGAAGACGCTCGGCGCAGACGCCCGTTGGCATCGCGACCGAATGGGTCTTGCGTATCGGTGGTGCCCTTGTTGCCGCATGAATATCCTGAATCGGAAAGCCGCGACCCAGAGCCCATAGACTATCGCGAAAGCCGCAGTGTTTACGCATGCGCACCATGCGCCGCATCATTCCGCTACCTTGCTGGCAAGCTCCTGTTATCGAGCCCGCACATATTTTTCACGCGACGGCCGATTCGTGCTCACTCATTCGATCCTGCGGCGCCATGATGGCCGGGTACGGCGAATTCACGCGGTCGATATCGCTAGCGCTTCGAAGTCTGCATTGCAGCTTCTTCTAGGCAGGCTGCAAATTCGCATACGCCATCACCAGCCACTTCGGTCCCGCGTTTTCAAAGTTCACCTGCACGCGCGCGTGGGCGCCACTGCCTTCTGCATCCATTACCACGCCGATGCCGAAGCTCGGATGCGCGACGCGTTGTCCGAGCCGCAATCCTGGTGTTGATGAGTCGACGATGCGTTCGCTGATGCGGCCGCCGTATACGGGGCGGCTGAGCTGGATCTTCGGGCGCACTTCGTGCAGCAGCGGCGCGGGGATTTCGCGCAGGAAGCGCGAGGGCTGGCCGTAGTTGTCCTGGCCGTGGATGCGGCGCACTTCGGCGTAGCTGAGGATGAGTTTCTGCCGCGCGCGGGTGATGCCGACGTAGGCGAGGCGGCGTTCCTCGGCTAGGCGTCCGGGTTCTTCCAGCGAGCGGCTGCTCGGAAACAGACCTTCTTCGAGTCCGGCGAGGAATACCAGCGGGAATTCGAGTCCTTTCGCGCTGTGCAACGTCATCATCTGCACCGCGTCCTCGCCGGCCTCGGCTTGGCCTTCGCCGGCTTCGAGCGACGCATACGCGAGAAATGCGACAAGCTCGGTCATGCCATCGGCTTCTTCCTCGTCGCGGCGCACGAAGCGCGATGCGACCGACACCAGTTCGTCGAGGTTGTCGGTGCGCGAATCGAGCGCGCCTTTCGATTCGGCTGCATAGTGGTCGCGCAGGCCGGTGCGCAGCAGCACGTGGTCGACCTGTTCCTTGAGGTCGAGGCCGTTGAGTTCGCGCGACAATGCCTCGATCAGTTCGACGAACGCGCGCAGCGCATTGCGCGCGCGTCCCGCGAGCGCGCCAGCGACCGACATCGCGATCGACGCTTCGAACATCGACGCTGCGTTTTCGCGCGCGTACTTGCGTACCTCGTCGAGTGTGCGTCCGCCGATTCCGCGCGTGGGCGTGTTCACCGCACGCTCGAAAGCCGCGTCGTCGGCGCGATTCGCGACCAGCCGCAGATACGCGAGCGCGTCCTTGATTTCGGCGCGTTCGAAGAAGCGCACGCCGCCATACACGCGGTAGGCGATGTTCTCGCGGCGCAATTCTTCTTCGAACGCACGCGATTGCGCATTGCTGCGGTACAAGATCGCGGCGTCGCTGTAATTGCCGCCCTCCCGCATCCAGCGACGGATGCGATCGACCACGAAACGCGCTTCGTCGATCTCGTTGTAAGCCGCGTACACATCCACCGGTTCGCCGTCGCCGCTATCGGTCCACAATTGTTTGCCGAGGCGATCGGAATTGTTCTGGATCACTGCGTTTGCTGCGCCAAGGATGTTCGCGCTGGAACGGTAATTCTGTTCGAGCTTGATCGTGGCGACGTGTGGGAAATCACGCAGGAAATGCTGCACGTTCTCGACCTTCGCGCCGCGCCAGCCGTAGATCGCCTGGTCGTCGTCGCCGACCACGAAGACCTTGCCGCTGTCGCCCGCAAGCATGCGGATGAACGCGTACTGGATGCTGTTGGTGTCCTGGAATTCGTCGACGAGCAATTGCCCGAAGCGCTGCCGGTAATGAGCAAGCAGCGCCGGATGTTCGAGCCACAGTTCGTGCGCGCGCAAAAGAATTTCAGGGAAATCGACGAGGCCCGCGCGCTGGCAACGCTTTTCGTATTCCTCGTACACGGCGAGGAAAGTCTGCGCGTAAAAATCGCCGGCATCGGGCTGGATGTGTTTCGCGCGCCGGCCTTCGTCCTTCTGCGCGTTGATCCACCACGCGACCTGGCGCGGCGTGAACCGCGCCTCGTCGATATTGAGTTCGGCGACGATGCGCTTGATCAGGCGTGTCTGGTCGTCGGAATCGAGCACCTGGAAACTTTCCGGAAGTCCGGCTTCCTGCCAGTGCAACCGCAGCAACCGATGCGCCAGCCCGTGGAAGGTGCCGATCCACATGCCACGACTTCCAGCGGGCAACATCGCGCCCGCGTGGTTGCGCATCTCGCCTGCGGCCTTGTTGGTGAAGGTGACTGCGAGGATGCCGTGCACGGGCACGCCATGCACTTCGTGCAGCCACGCGATGCGGTGGATCAGCACCCGCGTCTTGCCAGAGCCCGCGCCGGCCAGTACCAAATGATGCCCGGGCGGCGCGCTGACAGCCTCGCGCTGGGCCGGGTTCAGCCCGTCGAGCAAATGCGATACATCCATGCACACAGTTTACGCGAGCGGATGGACGAAATTTAATGGCCAGACAGGTAGCCGGGAACACAATGGAGTGTCCACGGAGGACTAAGGAGAGCAAGGATGTCCATCGGTATGATCGTGTTGATTGTCGTGGTACTGCTGTTGGTGGGTGTGCTTCCGACCTGGGGGCACAGCAGATCCTGGGGCTACGCTCCCAGCGGCGGGCTAGGCTTGATTTTGCTCATCGTCATCGTCTTGCTGGTGCTGGGCAAGATCTGACTTGCAGTCGATGGAGTGGCGCGCCGTGGATGCTGTCACGCATTCATTGCGCGCCATTTCATTGATTGGCCTTCAGTCAAGCGTCGACGATTCTCCACCTCCCGATCTGTGGTAAATACGCAGGGGTAGGAATCCCCACTGGCGGTATCACCGATGGGTCTGACCGGCGCTCGCACAGACGACACTGCGACTGCGACCAGGCAGCTCGAGCTGCTGGCTTGCCTAGCGGACGCGACGAATCCGCGCGATGTCGCGGCACTGATCGTGCGTCTGGCACTGTCCGAACCGGGCTGCACGATGGCGATGGTTTTATGGTGGCTCGAGGAAACGCAGGCGCCCGAGCGCGAACCGGCCGCACATACCGACGCTGCGGATCTCGCCTTCGCCCGCGCCGCAGCCGCGCAGATGTTGGCGACGTTTTCAGCCGACGGGCTGCGCGTCGCGATCCCGTTGTTCCAGCCGCATCCGGCGATCCTGCTGCTCGGCGTCGCTGCGCGATCCGATGGCCAGCGTTTCGTCGATGGCATGTCGCAGCTGTTGACGATCGCCGGTCATCGCCTCGGCGGCGCGCTCGAAATGGCTGGACTACGCGCATCGCTCAAGCGCCTCGAACATTCCGAGCGCCTGCAACGCGCGCTGTTCGCGATCTCCGACCTCGCCGGCTCCGATCGCGACATGCCCGATGTGCTGCGCAGCATCCACGCGATCGTTGGAACGCTGATGTACGCCGAGAATTTCTTCATCGTGCTGCTCAACGCCGAACGCGATACCTTGCGCTTCCTCTACCATTCCGATGTCGAGGATCCAGCGCCGCGCGACCCGAATCGCGAGATCACGATGCAGTCGCGCGAACACTCGCTGACCTGGTATCTGTTGCGCGACGGCAAGCCGTTGATGGGCACCAACGAACAATTGGGCAAGCAGGTTTCCGGGCCGCTGATCGTGCTCGGTCCCGACAGTTACGATTGGCTCGGTGTGCCGATGCTGCGCGATGGCCGCGCGCACGGCGCGATCGTGGTGCAGAGCTATCGCAAGGACATCACGTTTTCGGTCGACGACCGGATGTTGCTGGAATTCGTGGGCGCGCACATCCTCACCGTGCTGGAACGTAAGCAGGGCAAGCAGGATCTCGAACAGCGCGTGCGCATGCGCACGACCGAACTCGCGGATGCCAACAAGGTGCTGCAACTCGAGATCGTCGAACGCCAGCGCGCCGAGCGCTTGCAGAAAGCATTGTTCCAGATCGCCGAACTCGCCACCGCCGACATCAGCCAGAGCACGTTCTACCACCGCGTGCATGCGGTGGTCTCGGGCTTGATCAATGCGCAGAATTTCTTCATCGCGCTGCTGTCGGCGAACAAGGCATCGTTGCAATTTCCGTACTATGTCGATGCGACCCAGCACGGTCAGCCATCGCGGCCACTCGGGCGCGGCCTGAGCGAATACGTGCTCCGCCATTGCAAGCCACTGCTCGGCATGACTGCGGACGTCGTTGCGCTCGCGAAGCAGGGTGAAATCGAATTGCAGACTGCGGGAACACCATCGGTATGCTGGCTTGGTGTGCCGCTACTGGACGGCGATGAAGCGATCGGTGTGCTGGTTGTGCAAAGCTACGACGCAGCCGTCGTGTACGGGCCCGCCGACCAGGATCTGCTGAGTTTTGTCGCATCGCAAGTCGCCAACAGCCTGCAGCGGCGGCGTTCCGCGGAAACGCTGCAACAGGCGTATGCGTTGCTCGAGCGCCGTGTGCAGGAGCGCACGCGCGACCTTACCGAAACGCTCAACCAGTTGCGCGATACCCAGGCCGAGCTCGTGCGTCAGGAAAAACTCGCGTCGCTCGGCGGCCTCGTCGCCGGCATCGCGCACGAGATCAACACGCCGCTCGGCATCTGCGTGACCGCGACCAGTCACGTGCAGGGCGAATTGCTGCACTGGCGCGCGGAACACGCAGCGGGCAAGTTCGACGAAAAAAAAATCCGGGAGATGTTCGATGAACTCGACGTCACCGTGCAGATCCTCGAGAGCAATACCCGCCGCGGCGCCGAACTGGTGCGCTCGTTCAAACAGATTGCAGTGGACCAATCGTCCGGACAAAGGCGCACCTTCGATCTCGTCGAATACCTCGATGAAATCGTGTTGTCGCTGAAGCCGAAACTGAAATCCGCGCATTGCACGGTGCAGGTGGATTGTCCGCCTGGGATCGGTATGAACAGTTTCCCCGGCGCGTTGTCACAGGTGCTGAGCAACCTGATCATGAATGCCTTGCTGCACGCATTCCAAGGCCGTGCCCGCGGAACGATCCGCGTGCATGGCGAAGCCGATGGCGAAGACGTCGTGCTCAAGGTGACGGACGACGGCATCGGCATGGCGGAGGCCGATCTCAAGCGCTTCTTCGATCCGTTCTTCACCACCAAGCGCGGCAGCGGCGGCACCGGCCTCGGCGCGCACATCGTGTTCAACCAGGTCACCAGCGTGCTCGGCGGGACGATTCGCGTCACCAGCGCGCCGGGCGCAGGCCTGCAGGTGCAGATGCGGCTGCCGCGCACGTTGGGCGCGACCGCGACGATGAACTGAAGGACGCAAGCGCTCGCATGCGATGACGATCGGCACCGGACGCGATGCGCTGCGATCGTTCGGTCCGGTTACCGTGCCTGCCGGCGAGTACCTGATGCTCGGCGACAACAGCAAGGATTCGCGATACATCGGATTCGTCAAGCGCGAATTGCCTGGCGTGCGCGTTCGCCCTGCTGTATTGGCCGATCCGGCGAATGATTGTTTGCGAGGCTGACGAGGTTTGCGCGATGCTCTGAGCCGTTTGCAACAAGATCGATTCACCCGATCGCATCGGGCGGCATGTTCGCGTTGCGCAGCACCTGTAGCACTTCATCGAACAGTAACGGCCGGCCTAGCAGGAATCCCTGCATCTCGTCGCAGCCGCGCGCGTGCAGCCAGCCCATCTGCTGCGCGGTTTCCACGCCCTCGGCGACGGTGCGCAGTCCAAGACTGCGCGCGAGCTGGATGATCGAAGTGCAGATCGCTTCATCGTCCTGGTCGCGGCCCAGGTCGTTGACGAACGAGCGGTCGATCTTCAGCCGGTCGATCGGAAACCGCTTGAGGTAGGCGAGCGACGAGTAGCCGGTGCCGAAATCGTCGATCGCGATGCTTACACCGAGCGCAATGAGCCGCTGCATGGCGGTGATCGCGGTCTCCGGTGCGACCATGATGGCGCTTTCGGTCAACTCGAGTTCGAGCACTCCTTTCGGGAGCGCAAATGTTTCCATCACGTTGCGCACATCCTCGTAGAGGCTTTGCTGGAACTGCGCGGCCGAGACGTTCACCGCGATGCGCAGGTGGCCGAGGCCCGCCGCGGCGAGTTGCGCATGATGGCGTGCGGCTTCGTGCAGTACCCAGCGTCCGAGCGGAATGATCAGGCCGCTGTCCTCGCACACGCCGATGAACTGCGCCGGCATGATCGTGCCGCGTTCCGGATGTTGCCAGCGCAGCAATGCTTCCAGCCCGACCGCCATGCCGTTGCGCGCGAACAATGGCTGGAACATGAGGCGGAATTCATCGCGCTGCATCGCGTCGCGCAATGCCGAAACCAGGTGCAGGCGTTCGTTGATGTCCGCATCGAACGCCGCGTGGTAGGCGATCGCTCGATTGCGTCCCTGTTGCTTGGCCTGGTACATCGCGAGATCGGCTTTCTTGAGCAGGGTTTCGGCGTCCTCGCCGGCATCGGGATAGCGGCAATAGCCGATGCTTGCGCTGACGTAATGCAGCGCCCCGGCGATTTCCACCGGTTGCGCTAGCGATGCACTGATGCGTTCGATCACGCGGCCGACGCCGTCCTCGTCGACCTGTTCGGTCAGGATCACCACGAACTCGTCGCCGCCGAAGCGAGCGAGGGTGTCCGGGCTGCGCACGGCTTTCGCGAAGCGTCGCGCGACCTCGCGCAACACCGCGTCGCCCGCGCTGTGGCCCATGCTGTCGTTGATCAGCTTGAACTCGTCGAGATCGACGAACAGCACGCCGACGCCGCGCCCGTGCATGTCGGCATTGCGGATGCCCTGTTGCAGGCGATCGAACAGCAACTGGCGGTTCGGCAGTCCAGTGAGCTCGTCGAACGTCGCGCGATACGCCAGTTGTTCGAGGATTTGCTGGCGTTCGGTGACGTCGGACTGGATGCTGACGTAGTGGGTCAGTTCGCCGACCGCGTCGCGCACCGGGGCGAGGTGAAAATCGTTCCAGAACAGTTCGCCATCCTTGCGCCGGTCGTGCAGCAGCACCCGGGTTTCGTGCTGGTCGCCGATCGCCTGGCGGATCGCGGCGAATCCGGTCTCGTCCGATTCGCTGTCGACGACGTAGCGGCATGCGGTGCCGATGATTTCCGCAGCCGTGTAGCCGCTCATTTTCTCGAACGCGCGATTGACGTACACCGCAGGCAGTCCGGGCAAGCGCGCATCGGCGATCAGAATGCCGTTGTCGGCCGATTCAACGGCACGACGGAACAGGCGCAGGTCGGCTTCGTCGCGATGCTTCTGGGTGACGTCGAGCATGCCGCCGACCATGCGAATCGCGCGACCGTGCGCGTCGCGCAACAGCAGCGCGCGGTCGAGCACTTCTGCATAGCTGCCGTCCTTGCGCTGCAGTCGATAGGTGTCTTCCCATTCGTTGCGATCCGATGCGATCGCGCGGTCGAGGCTTTGCTTGACGCGGATGCGATCGTCCGGATGCAGCAGCGCGCTCACTACTTCAATGGTCGTACCGATTTCGTTGCGTCCGTAACCGAACAGCGCATACGCGTTGTCGCTGCGCCAGGTCGCGCCGGTTTGCAGGTCCCAATCCCAGATCGTATCGCTGGTCGCGCGCGCGACCAGCTGGAAGCGCTGCTCGTTACGCTCGCGATCGGTCACGTCCAGCGCGAGCACCAGGCGCGCGGGTCGTTCGTCGAACAGGATGTCGCGGGTATGGATGGCCGCGCGCAAACGGCTGCCATTTTTGCGCAGGTGCGTCCATATGCGCCCCTGCTGGCGTTCCTCCTGACCGAGTTGTGCGATCTCCTCCACTGCGGCCCGGTCTTCCGTCGGGCGGATGTCGAGCACGGTTTTTTCCAGCATCTCGTCGTGCGGATAACCGTAACTCGCGAGCATTGCGTCGTTGACCGCGAGGAAACGCAATGTCGCGCGGTCGAACACCCACATCGGCAGCGGATTGTGCTCGAACAGGAAACGGTACTGCTCCTGCGCTTCGCGCAGGCGTTCGCGCGCCTCGGCCAGTTCGGTGATGTCCTGCTGGATGCCGCGCAGCATGCGATGGCCCGGTCTGCGATCGGCCCACTCGGCGCGCGCGTATACCGAACGCACTTCGCCATTCGGTCGCACAACACGGTATTCGGTCTCGTCGAGTTTTCCGTCGCCGAGTGCACGCGTCAGATAACCACTCATGCGCTCGCGATCATCCGGGTGCATGTATCCGGCGATCTCCTCGATCCGGAACGGACCATCGCGCGGCGACACGCCGCAGATCGCATAGATTTCCGGCGACCATGTTACTTCACCGCTTTCCAGGTTCCAGGTCCAGTCGCCGAGCTTGGCGATGCGTCGCGCTTCCTCGCCGCGCTGCGATTGTTCGCGCAACTCCGCCAGCAGTTGCTCTTGGCGCGCGTTGCTGCGCGCGAATGCCCGGCTGAGCCAGAACCACATTGCTCCGAGCAGCAACGCGCCGCCGAATGCGGGAATGGCGAAACGCCGCCAGCCTGCGAGCAAGTGTTCGCGCGCGCTGCCGATCACGATCAGCAGCGGCGTGTGCGCAACGCGCTGGAATACGATCTGCCGCGGCACGTTGTCGAGCGTGGTCGATTCGATGAATGCGCCGCTGGCCATGTCGCGATGCGCGGCATCGAAGATGCGGATGCCGTCCATTCGCGTGCCGACGTACTGCTGGTTCGCCTGCGAACGCGCGAGCATCACCCGGTCGCGATGTATCAGGTTGAGCATGCTGTTCTTGCCGAGGTCGTAACCGAGCAAGACCTCGGCGAACCAGTCGGCATCGATGCGCGCGGCAATGCCAGCGCCGGCCGCATCGGTCCATGCCACCGGCACCAGCCAGCGTTGATCCGACGTACTGCGCACGGGTGCGCCGATGGCGAAACCGGCTGGCCGCGCATCGCCATCGGGTTTCGGTAGCGAGTTCCTGTCCAAGGGATTGCCGCGTGCATCGAGCGCGGTGCCATCGGCGCGCAACACAACCATGTCGCGCAAGGTAGTGCCGACCCCGTGGTTGTCGGATTCCGGAGCCAACAGCTGCGGCGCGCCGTCGGCGGATGCGGTTGCCGCCGCACGGTCGCTGGCTTCACGCAATTCGGCGGCAAGCCAATCGAGGCGCTCGACAAGTTGGCGTTGCACGGATTGCGCGACGATCCGCTCGCGTTCGAATGCGTAAGCGTTTTCGCGGTCGAGGTCGTACCAGAGCAACACCGCGAACAGGATCGGCAGCAGCAACGAAAGGCACAGCCCGATGAAAACCAAGCTACGTGGCCCGTATGGAATCGACCCGCGCAAATGTGTCGCATTGCGCGCGCTCATTGCGTCCTCCACGCATCCATTCCCAACCGTCGCGCCATGTCGATGCGTCGTCATCCTGCCTGCGGCTGTTATCCGCCTTCTCGATGAGATCGCCCGCGCCCACTATGCCCCCAATTGGCAGGCTTGATAAGCCGCTCCGCCAGCGCAGCCGCTGTGTCCCAAAGCGCAACGGTTGGTGCCACGCACGAGTTCAAACCAGCGCGACGCCAGGCAGCGACAGCACATAGTCGGCGCCCATCAACTGCGATGGGGTGCAATAACCGGGCGGGACGCGGTCGCGCAACAAGCGCTCGACGATGCCAAGCGATGCGGTGACGGTCAGCGCGTAACCATTCGGTGTGACCAGCTGCCGCTTGATCTCGCGGCCCGATGCATTGCGGACCTCGCCCCAGACTTGGGTGACGGTGGCTTCGCGCTTGTCCTTGGATGGGCCGCGCACATTCTTTTCGACGCGGCGCTTCATGAAATCCTGCACGAACGCGGCGCGCAGCAACGGTCCGAGCAGGCGCATTCGCTGGACGTTCGCGATCGTCTTCGGCGACACCGCCATGTACACCTCGATGTTCGGAATGCCGGTGGACACGTACGCGTTGTAGACATCGCCCCACGGGATCGTCATTGCACTCCTCGACTGTCCATCGCGGACGAAACTGCGCGACTTCCACGCGAGCGGGACGCGGGTCATTTTTCCGTCGATGCGCGCGCGGCCGCCATTGCCGAGGCCTTCGACGCTGGTCTTCGCGGTGCCTGGGCTGGGGCCGCCGCCGGCTTCGAATGCGAGCACGAGTCGGGTCGCGTCCGGCAAATCATTTTTCAACATCGCGGCAAGACAATCGGTCGGCACCACGTCGAAACCAGCGCCGGGCATTACCAGGATTCCACGTTCCCTTGCCCGCGCATCCTGCGCGTGGCAGTAGGCGAACACATCGATCTCGCCGGTGATGTCGAGGTAGTGCGCAGCTGCCTCAAGACAGCCTTCCAGCATCGGCGCGCAGGTCGCCGAGAACGGCCCCGCGCAATGCAGCACCATGCCGATGCCGTCGAGTTGCAGGCGCACTGCGGCAGCATCGGACAGATCGAACACGCGATGTTCGAATCCGAGTTCCTGCGCGAGCTTGGTGATCGATGCGCTGCGACCGGCAAGAACCGGCACCATGCCGCGACGCTTCGCCTCGGCCGCGATGAGCTTGCCGGTGTAGCCGTTCGCGCCATAGATCATCCACTCCATCATCGTTTCCTTGGTTGTATTGCGGCCGGGCTGCATCGCAGCCAGGTTTTATCGCGATCGGATTTTTCGCAGCCGGATGTCATCGCGAGTGGACTGGATCATTTCTTCGTATGCGCCGCGACCGCGCGCATGAGTTTGCGGAAGTATGTCTGCGGAAACCAGCGCTTCATTCGCCAGTATTTCGGTTCGTTGCGCGTCGGCAGGATCAGGAACTCGCCGCGTTCGGTCGCCGCGAAAATCCGGTCGGCGACGCCATCGAGCGTGTCCTTGCCGCCGCGCATCATCTTGTCGGCGAAACCTTTCATGCGCTCGTTGCCGCGCCAGTTCTCCAGCAGGTTGGTCTGGAAAAACGCCGGGCACGCGACCGAAACGCCGACGCCGGAACCATCGAGTTCCGCGCGCAGCTGCTCGGACAACGCAACCACCGCAGCTTTCGATACGCCATAACTCATCATCGATGGTGCGCCCGCGAGGCCGGCAAACGAGGCGGTGTTGAGGATGCGGCCGCGTTTGCGTTCGAGCATGCCCGGCAGGAACGCGCGGCAGCCGCGCACCACGCCGAGAAGGTTGATTTCCAGCACTTCGCGCCATTCCTCCATCGTTGTATCGACCATCGGACCGCCACTTGCGATGCCGGCGTTGTTCACGAGCACGTCGAGCGCGCCGAATTTCTGGTCGATCGCTTCGTGCATCACCTCGAACTCGGAGTCGCTGCCGACATCCATCGCGATCGCGAGATGTCCTTCGCCGTGCAGCATTGCGACGGTTTCGCGCGCGCGGTCGAGCACGATGTCCACGCACGCGACTGCGCAACCCGCAGTCGCATAACGCAGCGCAAGCGCGCGGCCGAGGCCGCTGCCGGCGCCGGTGATCAGGACTTTACGCAAGGCATCCTCCTCATCCACGTTTGTCGGTTTTCCCGCGCTCGCCTGACTTCGGGCGCGCGATGGTCTTTTCCGGTGCGACTGCCGGTTGCGGCAAACATCCCGCTCCGTTCCGCGCGAGCTGTCCGGCCGCGCAAGCAACCGCCGACACGAGCGCCGGACCCAGCGCGTAAGTGACGATCTGCGCGACCAGGTGCCACGGAAGCGGGCCGCCGCGCCAGTGGATGTCGAAGACGGGTTGCTCGATCAGCGACGCCACGGCACCAATGCTCGCGCCCAGGGCGAATGCGGATTGCCGCGCCATCCAGCCCGCGACGAAACCCGGCACGGTCGATGCCAACGCCCACAGCAGCGGATAGCTCAACAGATACCAGGCGGGAAGCGACCCGAGCGCTGCATGGATGGCCGCGACGTGGCTGTACACGCGAATCCCGTAGTAGAGCAGTCCATGCAGTACGCCGCCGTAGATCATCGGCAGGAGCAGGTCCGTCTTGTCGTTGTTGGACATCGCCTGCCTCGATGCTACGGTGCTTGCTCAAGCATACCTCTTGCGCAGGTTTCCCCATGCACGACCCGCTGTTCGATCTTTCCGGCAAGACCGCGCTCGTCAGCGGCGCATCGCGCGGCATCGGCGAAGAGATTGCGCGTTTGCTCGGAGCGCACGGCGCGCACGTGGTCTGCACCAGCCGCAAGGTCGAGGCTTGCGAAATGGTCGCGCAGGCGATCTGTGCCGATGGCGGCCAAGCCGAGGCGCATGCGTTGCACGTCGGCGATCCGGACGCGATCGAGGCGCTGTTCGCGACGCTCGATGCCTCGGGCCGCGCAGCCGATATCCTCGTCAACAACGCCGCAGCGAATCCGTACTTCGGGCCGATGCTCGACATGGATCTGGCGAGTTACGAAAAAACCGCCGCGGTGAACCTGCGCGGCTATTTCTGGGCATCGGTGCAAGCCGCACGACGCATGCGCGACAAAGGCGGTGGCGCGATCGTCAACATCGCGTCGGTGAATGCGAAGCGCCCGGCGCCGAACCAGGGCATCTATTCGATGACCAAGGCCGGCATCGTCAACATGACCGAAGGCATGGCCAAGGAAATGGCCGTGCACGGCATCCGCGTCAATGCCGTGCTGCCCGGGTTGACCGATACGAAATTCGCCAGCGCGATCACCGCAGACGCGAAACTCATGGCGATGATGACGCGCATGATCCCGCTCGCGCGCGTCGCCCAACCATCCGAGATTGCGCCCGCGGTGCTGTTCCTGTGTTCGTCGGCTGCGAGCTATGTGACCGGGATCAGCTTGCCGGTGGATGGTGGGTATCTGGCTTGAGGATGCTTGTTTGAAAGTGCTGACTGTCCATAATGCCTGCGACGTTGCTCATCGCTTCTATGGCGATGTTGCAAGCTGCGTGCAACCATGCAGGACGCATGGTTCAAGACATGCGTCCGGACTAAATGAGACCGGGACGGTCACGCCCACGACCCCATGACGGAAACCTTCACCCGGGCTAGACTCGGGCGCAGGTCCGACGAGGAGATTGCGGTGCGGCCGACGGATATCCGGAACCCCGATTACTTCCACAAGGTCGTGGACTGCCAGTGGGCGTGTCCGGCGCATACGCCGGTGCCCGAATACATCCGCCTGATCGCGGCGGGGCGCTATACCGATGCCTACCTGATCAACTGGGAATCGAACGTGTTCCCGGGCATCCTCGGGCGCACCTGCGACCGGCCCTGCGAACCGGCATGCCGGCGCGGGCGGGTCGAGGAGAACAACGGGGAGAAACCCGAGCCCGTCGCGATCTGCCGGCTCAAGCGCGTCGCCGCCGACTTCAAGGACGCGAACGTTCAGTCACGCCTGCACGAAAAGCTGCCGCCGACGGCGCCACGCAATGGCAAGCGTGTCGCCTGCATCGGAGCCGGCCCGGCGTCGCTGACGCTGGCGCGCGACCTGGTGCCGATGGGCTACCACGTCACCATCTTCGAGTCTGACCCGAAAGCCGGCGGGTTCATGCGCACCCAGGTGCCGCGCTTCCGCCTGCCGGAGCACGTGATCGACGAGGAGACCAACTACATCCTCGATCTCGGTGTGGAATTCATTGGCGGTCGGCGCATCGATTCGCTGAAGGGATTGCTGGCCGAGAATTTCGACGCGGTCTTCGTCGGCTGCGGCGCGCCACGCGGGCGCGACCTGCCGATTCCCGGGCGCGAGGAAGCCGCGGCGATGATCCACGTCGGCCTGGACTGGCTGGCGAACGTCTACTTCGAGCACGTCAAATCGGTCGGCAAACGCGTGATCGTGCTCGGCGGCGGCAATACCGCGATGGACTGCTGCCGCTCGGCGCGGCGGCTCGGCGGCGAGTCGGTGAAGGTGATCGTGCGCTCGGGCTTCGACGAGATGAAGGCCAGCCCGTGGGAGAAGGAGGACGCGATGCACGAAGGCATCCCGATCCTCGACTGCCGGGTGCCCAAGGCCTTCCTGCACGAGAATGGCAAGCTGGTCGGGATGAGCTTCGAGAAGGTGCGCGCGGAGTACGACGCGAAGGGCCGGCGCAAGCTGGTGCCGACCGGCGAGCCCGACGAGATCCACGACTGCGACGAGGTGCTGATCGCGGTCGGCCAGGAGAACGCGTTCCCGTGGATCGAGCGCGATATCGGCATCGCGTTTGGCGAGTGGGACATGCCGGTCGTCGACAAGGTCACCTTCCAGTCCTCACTGCCGCACGTGCTGTTCGGCGGCGACGCGGCGTTCGGGCCGAAGAACATCATCTGGGCCGTCGCCCACGGGCACGAGGCCGCGATCTCGGTGCACAAGCTGTTGTCGGGAGAGTCGACACAGGATCGTCCGCCGCCGATGACCCACCTGATGTCGCAGAAGATGGGCATCCACGAGTGGAGTTACGACAACGACATTTCCGATGAAGAACGTTTCGTCGTGCCGTGGTCGGAAGCCGCGAAACGCCTCGACAGCATCAAGATCGAAGTCGAACTTGGTTTCGACCTGAAGACCGCGTGGAAGGAAGCGCAGCGGTGTTTGAATTGCGACGTGCAGACGGTATTCGCCGAGAAGCTGTGCATCGAATGCGATGCCTGCGTCGACATCTGCCCGATGGACTGCATCAGCTTCACCGCGAATGGCGAGGAGGCGGACTTGCGCACGCGCCTGATGGCCCCGGCGCTGAACATCACCCAGGACCTGTATGTGTCGGATGCGCTCAAGACCAGCCGCGTGATGGTCAAGGACGAGGACGTCTGCCTGCATTGCGGCCTGTGCGCCGAACGCTGCCCGACCGGCGCGTGGGACATGCAGAAGTTCTTGTTCGAGCAGCCGCACGCGAAGGCCGGTTGTGGGGCGAAGCAGAAGGTGGCCGCATGAGCCGGATTCAGGCTTGCAACGACTTCGTCATCAAGTTCGCCAACGTCAACGGTTCGGGCTCGGCATCGGCGAACGAGCTGTTCGCGAAGTCGATCCTGCGCATGGGCGTGCCGGTGTCGCCGCGCAACATCTTCCCGTCGAACATCCAGGGTCTGCCGACCTGGTACGAGGTACGCGTCAACGAGCGCGGCTGGCTTGGTCGCCGCGGCGGCGTGGACCTGATGGTCGCGATGAATCCGCAGACATGGGGCGTCGACCTCGCCGAAATTGAACCCGGCGGCTATCTGTTCTACGACAACAGCAAACCGCTGCCGAAGTCGAAGTTCCGCGACGACATCAGCGTGCTCGGCATGCCGCTGACAGAGATCTGCAATGCGACTTACAGCGATCCGCGCCAGCGCCAGTTGTTCAAGAACATCATGTATGTCGGTGCGGTGTCGGAACTGCTCGGCATCGAGGCCGACGTCATCGAGACCCTGATCGGCGAGCAGTATCGCGGCAAGGAGAAGCTGCTGGTCGCCAATCGCAAGGCCCTGCATCTGGGGATCGACCATGCGCGCGGGCAACTGTCGAAGCCAGGCCTGAGAATCCGACGCGCGGATGCCGTCGGCGACAAGATCTTCGTCGACGGAAATGTCGCGGCGGCGCTGGGCTGCGTGTACGGAGGAGCGACCGTATGCGCGTGGTATCCGATCACGCCTTCGTCGTCGTGCGCCGAGGCGTTCGAGAAATACTGCATGAAGCTGCGCAAGGATCCCGAAGGCCGCAGTCGCTACGCGATCGTGCAGGCCGAGGACGAGATCGCGTCGATCGGCATGGTCGTCGGCGCGGGCTGGAACGGCGCGCGCGCCTTCACGACGACCTCGGGCCCGGGCATCTCGCTGATGACCGAGTTCATCGGCCTGGCCTACTTCGCCGAGATCCCGGTCACGCTGATCGACGTGCAGCGCGGCGGGCCTTCGACCGGCATGCCCACGCGCACACAGCAGGCCGACATCCTCAGTTGCGCCTATGCATCGCATGGCGACACCAAGCACGTGCTGCTGCTGCCGGAAGACCCGCGCGAATGCTTCGATTTCGCAGCCGCCGCGCTCGATCTCGCCGACCGCCTGCAGACGCCGATTTTCGTGATGACCGATCTCGATATCGGCATGAACCAGCGCCTGTGCGCACCGTTCGAATGGGACGACGCGAAGGTCTACGATCGCGGCAAGGTGATGACAGCGGAGGAACTTGAGGCTGGACGCGATTTCGGGCGTTATCTCGACGTCGATGGCGACGGTATTCCCTACCGCACGTATCCGGGCACGCATCCGAGCAAGGGCGGTTTCTTCACCCGCGGCACCACGCGCGATACCTATGCGCGCTATTCGGAAAAAGGCGCCGACTACATCGTCAACGTCGAGCGGTTGTTGAAGAAGTTCGACACCGCGAAGGCGATGGTGCCGCAGCCGGTCGTGCAGAACGCGAAACAACCGACGCGACACGGCGCGATCTATTTCGGCTCGACCTCACCGGCGATGGCCGAGGCGATCGAGATGCTGGAGGAGAGCGACTCGCACCTCGACACGCTGCGGCTGCGCGCATTCCCGTTCCCGGACGCCGTCGCCGATTTCATCGCCGCGCACGATGCGGTGTTCGTCGTCGAGCAGAACCGCGATGCGCAGATGAAGAGCCTGCTGGTCAACGAGTTCGGCATCGATCCGGCGAAGCTGGTGTCGGTGCTGCACTTCGACGGCACCCCGATCACCGCGCGCTACATCGTCGGTGCGATCGGCAAATCGATGCAAGTCGACAGCATCGTTGGCAAGGAGCGCGTGGCGTGAGCCCCCTCGCACCACATCGCATAAGGAGAAATGAAATGGACGCACACATGATGCCGATGCTGCTGCTGACGACGAGCATCATCAGCGGCGTGATCCTCATCGCTGCGTTGTTCGCGTTGTGGAACAAGTCGCAGTCGACATGGCTGCTGCTCGCGCTGTTGGGCGCAGGCGTTTCCCTGCTGCTCCGGCTCGCATTCGCCGTCGCGCCGACGATCCTGAATATCACCCCGATGATGCCGCTGATCTGGCCGATCACGGGCTTGCTGGTATCGGCGGGTTTGCTCGGTTACGCAATCGACGAATCGAAGCGGCGCAGCTGACGCAGCATTGGAACGACAACCATGACGAACAGACAGCATTGGCTAGCGGCGATCCTGTTGCTCGCAATTGCGTTGGGCGGCAAGCCATGACCTATCTCGCCAAACCGCAGTTGCATCATCCGACGCTGACCCGCAACAAGGTCGGCTACACGCGTCGCGACTACGAAGGCAAGATCAGCACGCTCTGCGCGGGTTGCGGCCACGACTCGATTTCGGCGGCGATCATCCAGGCGTGCTGGGAACTCGATGTCGAACCGCATCGTGTCGCGAAGCTGTCGGGCATTGGCTGCAGCTCAAAGACGCCAGATTACTTCCTCGGGAATTCGCACGGATTCAATACCGTGCACGGGCGCATGCCGTCGGTGCTGACCGGCGCGAACCTCGCCAATCGCGAACTGTTGTACCTGGGCGTGTCCGGCGATGGAGACAGCGCGTCGATCGGCATCGGCCAGTTCGTGCATGCACTGCGGCGTGGCGTGAACATGGTCTACATCGTCGAGAACAACGGTGTGTATGGATTGACCAAGGGACAGTTCTCGGCGACTGCGGATCAGGGCTCGGTGTCGAAGAAGGGCGTGGTCAATTCCGATTCGCCTCTGGACCTCGTCGGCCTCGCGTTGCAACTCGGTGCGACCTATGTCGCGCGCGGATTCTCCGGCGACAAGCGCCAGCTCGTGCCATTGATCCAGGGCGCGATTGCGCACCAGGGCGCGGCCTTCATCGACGTGATCAGTCCCTGCGTCGCATTCAACAACCACGCCGGCAGCACCAAGAGCTACGAATACGTGCGCGAACACAACGAAGCCGCGAACCGCATCGACTTCGTGCCGTGCCGCGACGAGATCAAGGTCGATTATTCGGAAGGCGAACTGCTGGAAGTCGAACAGCACGACGGCAGCGTGCTGCGACTACGCAAGCTCGGCGGCGACTACGATCCGCGCGACCGCATCGCGGCGATGAACTATGTACACGCGCGCGATGCACAGGGCGAAGTCGCGACCGGCTTGCTCTATGTCGACCCCGAACCGCGCGACTTGCATGCGCACTTGAACACGGTGGAAACGGCATTCAACAAGCTTGGTGCAGCCGAGCTGTGCCCGGGCGCCGCTGCGTTGTCGAAAATCAATGCTGGCCTGCGCTAGACGATGCTGTCGTCGTCTATCCGCCTGATGGCGTTTCGAAGGCGTTGAAAGAACCGATGTTCAGCGCCGGCCATCGGCGAGCGCATTGCAGTGGCCGTCAGCTTTGATACTGATCGTAGTACTCGAAGATCAGGTGGATGCGATCGGTGGCGCCGTCGTTTTTCACGGCATGCATGCCGAGGTTGTTGACCTCGTACGCATAGCCGACATCGAAGTGATGCCATTCGGGGTCGACGAAGAACTTCACCTGGTCGTTGGTCTGGATTGGAATATGGATCTTGTGCGGCCATTTCGCCGCGAAGTTGGCATCGACGTGCGGATGGATCACGCCGCCGGGGGCCATGCGCGCGAGCATCACGCGCGGATATGCTCCGTTCGTATAGGCATAGGGCGCGGTCGCCTCGCGCAGGATCGGTTCGATCCGCTCGCGCCAGGAATCCCAGATCGGCCGGCCGTACGATTGCCGCCAGTCGTCGAAACGCGAAACGAAACGGAACACGATGTGCTGGGTGCGGTCGAGCGCCTCGAAGCGATTGGGCTTCTCGGAATTTTCCTGCGCCCAGAGGTCCTCGGGAATCGCAAGGATGTCGTCGCGGATCGCGGCGATGTCCACCGGGCCGAGATGCCTGACCGACAGCGTCTTATGCGGATTGAGTATTTGCGGCTGCTGCATGGCGGTCGAATGCATAGTCGAACAGTTCCAGGTCGGCGCTGTACAAATTCGTCACCTGCGAAATCAGCTCTGGGTCGTAGTAGTCGCGGTAGTCGCGGTGCGACGATTCGTTGACGCGCTCGAGTTCGCTCCTGGGCAGGCCGATTCTATCGCAGATGCTGTCGTAATCCGCCTGGAGGTGCTCGACACGGCCGATGAAGTCGACCATGAGATGGCCATTGGCGTCGGTGACGAAGTCCGATTGCGGGCGGAACAGGATGTGATCGAAAGGCCGCGCCTGGGTGAGGATGGCGCGCATGTAACTGCGCGGATTGGCCGCGAACAGTCCATTGCTGCGCGCCATGAACGCGCAGTACGAAACGAACCGCTCGAACGGATTGCGCACGAACGCGAACTTGAAATACGCGTCGAACGCGTCCGCGCCCAGCACCGGCCGTATCTGCCGCGCGGTGATGTGGCCGTGCTTGATCGCGGCGATTTCAGGCCACGGAAACGATTTGCTGACGAACAACCCAACCTGTTCCGGATCGTTCTCGTCCAGATGCGGACGCAGCGCACGCCGGATCGCATGGGTGCCGGTCTTGGGGATCGCGAAAAAGATGTAGCGATGGGTATGCGAAATGATCATGGGGCGGCGAGCCGGTCGCGCGGGATCGGCGTTGGAACCGGTCGTGCGGGCCAGGCGATATCCTGAAAAGTGCCGGCAATTCTAGCAGTTGCGTTCGCCGGCCGCAGTTTACCGTGGTCGTAGTGTGCGGACGCAACGGCGATGCTGGTGGGCGATTTACTGGACGCATCAGCAATGCGGTTGCGCAACTCGCGCGGAAACTGGCCTCAGAGCTCCCGTCGTGGTGCAATACCCATCGAAGCGGGGTCGCGGTTGAGACACACCCTTCGAACCTGCCCGTGCCTGAACAGGCGGGTTCAAACCAGTCTAGGGAGGCTTCGCAGCACGGCGTTTCGCATGCCGCGGCGTCCTTCCGTTTGCAATCCGCGCCATGCGCGCGGCCATCGCGCTGGTTGCGCGGGAGAGATATCAATGAACGCACGCCCCAACGATCTTCTCCGCCAGACCGACGAATTGTCCGCATCGGTGATTCGCCCGATTCCCGGCTCGCGCAAGATCCATGTCGATGGCTCGCGCACGGACTTGCGCATCGCGATGCGCGAAGTGGTGCTGCAGACCACGCCGACCGCGTTCGGCGGCGAGACCAACGCGCCGCTCGCGGTGTACGACACGTCGGGTGCGTACACCGATCCGGATGCGCGCATCGACCTGAATGCCGGACTCGCGCCGCTGCGCGCGCAATGGATCGCCGAGCGCGGCGATTGCGAACCGTTGCCGGGATTGAGCTCGACGTTCGGTCGCCAGCGCGCCAATGACGCGCGACTCGACGCGGTGCGCTTCCCGCAACTGCGCCCGCCACAGCGCGCGAAGCCCGGCGCGAACGTTTCCCAGATGCATTACGCGCGACGCGGCGAGATCACGCCGGAAATGGAATACATCGCGATCCGCGAAAACCAGCGCATCGAATCCATTCGCGATGCGAGCCTGCTGAAGCAGCACGCGGGCGAATCCTTCGGTGCATCGATCCAGCGCATCATCACCCCGGAATTCGTGCGCGACGAAGTCGCCCGCGGCCGCGCGATCATCCCGAACAACATCAACCATCCGGAAAGCGAGCCGATGATCATCGGCCGCAATTTCCTGACCAAGATCAACGCCAATATTGGTAACTCGGCGGTGTCGTCGGGAATCGCCGAGGAAGTCGAGAAGATGGTGTGGGCGATCCGCTGGGGCGCGGACACGGTGATGGATCTTTCCACCGGCAAGCACATCCACGAGACGCGCGAATGGATCATCCGCAATTCGCCGGTACCGATCGGTACGGTGCCGATCTACCAGGCGCTGGAAAAGGTCGACGGCATCGCCGAGGAACTGACCTGGGATATCTATCGGGACACGCTGATCGAACAGGCCGAGCAGGGCGTGGACTATTTCACGATCCACGCCGGCGTGCTGCTGCGTTACGTGCCGCTGACTGCGAAACGCGTCACGGGCATCGTCTCGCGCGGCGGTTCGATCCTTGCGAAATGGTGTCTGTCGCATCACAAGGAGAATTTCCTCTACACGCATTTCGAAGACATCTGCGAGATCATGAAGGCGTACGACGTCGCGTTCTCGCTCGGCGACGGCCTGCGCCCCGGTTCGATCGCCGATGCGAACGACGCCGCGCAGTTCGGTGAGCTCGAGACGCTCGGCGAGCTCACCAAGATCGCGTGGAAGCACGACGTGCAGACCATGATCGAAGGCCCCGGGCACGTGCCGATGCATCTGATCAAGGAAAACATGGACAAGCAGCTCGAAGTCTGCGGCGAAGCGCCGTTCTACACGCTTGGACCATTGACCACCGACATCGCGCCGGGCTACGACCACATCACCAGCGCGATCGGCGCGGCGATGATCGGCTGGTTCGGCACCGCGATGCTCTGCTACGTGACACCGAAGGAACACCTCGGCCTGCCCAACAAGCAGGACGTGCGCGACGGCATCATCACCTACAAGATCGCCGCGCACGCGGCCGACCTCGCAAAGGGCCATCCCGGCGCGCAGGTGCGCGACAACGCCTTGTCGAAGGCGCGCTTCGAATTTCGCTGGACCGACCAGTTCAACCTCGGTCTGGATCCGGAGAAGGCCCAGGAATTCCACGACGAAACCCTGCCCAAGGACGCGCACAAGCTCGCCCACTTCTGCTCGATGTGCGGCCCGCATTTCTGCTCCATGAAGATCACCCAGGATGTGCGCGATTACGCGAAGCAGGAAGGCGTTGCCGACGAGGCCGAGGCGCTGGAGCGCGGCATGGCCGAGAAAGCGAAGGAGTTTCGCGCTGGAGGCTCCGAACTCTACGCCCCGGTCTAGGGACGTTGCTCAATGACTCGACGGTGCCGGGTTAAACCGGATTGCCGCCACCGGGCCCGTGCCGAGCGATATCCTTCGGTACGCAAATCCAGTGCTGGGTCAGCGAAGGGCACTTCGCCGGGGAACCCGCCGCATTCGGCGAACCAGGCTGTCGACCGTAATGACAGCAAAGATGCCGGTGAAGAACACCAGCACGATGGCGACCTTAGGGACAATCACAAGCCCGTTGATGGTCTTGCCGTGCCAGGTATTTTCATCGAGCAGTTGCTTCGACATCTTTGTCTTTCCTGATAAATCGGGAGTTTCAAGCGTGGCCGTACATCCAATGTACCTTGCGGACATATCGTATCGCTCGTTCCCCGGCACAGCGCCATACCTTAGAATCTGTCAGCTGTCGACGCACCATGAACCCGTTTCGACGATCCGGCGCGCGCAGCAAGAATCCGTGAATGAAAACAGCCCGGTTGTGCAGGTATCCATGCCATGAAATTGCCCGATCCATTTGTGCAGCTTCCGCTGCTGTTTGATGCCGCGATCCTGGCGGCGGAAATCGAGGCAATCCCGGATTCGTACTGGAAACGACATCCCCAGGACTTTGCAGGCAACTCGATGCTGCCGCTGATTGCCGTCGATGGCGATCCCGACAGCGAGGGTTTCTCCGGTGCGATGCGGCCAACGCCGCATCTGCTGCGTTGTCCCTACATGATGCGTGCACTTGACTCGCTGGGCGTCACCCTCGGCCGCACCCGCCTGATGCGTCTGTCGGGCCATGCGGAAGTGTACCGGCACGCCGATGTGGGCTACTACTGGGGCGAGCGCGCGCGCGTGCACGTACCGATCGTCACCCAGCCCACCGTGCGGTTCTATTGCGGGGATGCCGACGTGCACATGGCGGCCGGCGAAGTCTGGATTTTCGATACATGGCGTCCGCATCGCGTGGTCAACGATGACACCCGTTCGCGCGTGCATCTGGTGGTCGATACCGTTGGCGGCGAACGCTTCTGGGACATGGTGGCCGACGGCCGTCCGCACGATGGACCGGCACTGCAGTCGCCGCAGCGCGTTCAGGCAAGCGGCGAACCCACGCCCGAACTGGCCTGCGAGTCGGTCAACACGCCCAGCGTGATGAGCCCATGGGAATTGCGTCTCCTGTTCGATCTCCTGTTCGCCGATGCGATTCCGCACGCGCAGCTGGCAACCCTCCAGCAGATCACACGACGGTTCTGCAACGTGTGGCATGCGCTGTGGGCGCGGTACGGCGACGACCTGGAAGGCAGGCCGCATTTTCGCAAGGCGCTCGACCATTTCGTGGAAAGATTCCGACTCGTGGGCGAGCCGCTCAAGTTGCGCAATGGGCCACTCCTGGTCAGCGCTTTCATCTCGCTGATCGCCGGGTATGCGGTGAATGACGGAACCCATCCGGTGCCGCAATCCGAATACACGATGGAGACTGACGACCACGCCTGACACATGACATCCGTCGTTCCCGTATGAGGGAAGGGAAAGCAAAGTCAGAAATGCGGCTTGTCCGCAGTCGCGTCGTAGCGTTCGACGCAATCGAGGATTTCCTGGCGCGCAGTGGCGGCATTCTTCCAGCCTTCGAGCTTCACCCACTTGCCGGGTTCGAGATCCTTGTAGTGCTCGAAGAAATGGCCGATGCGATCGCGCCAGTGTCGCGGCACGTCATTGATGTCGCGGATGTGCGTGTAGCCTGAGAAGACCTTGTCGATCGGCACGGCAAGCAGCTTGGTATCTTCGCCGGCCTCGTCGGTCATGCTGAGCATGCCGACCGGACGGCAGCGGATCACAGCGCCGGGAATCAACGGCAGCGGGATCATCACCAGCACATCGACCGGATCGCCGTCGCCGCAAAGCGTGTGCGGCACGTAGCCGTAATTGCACGGGTAGCGCATCGGCGTGGACAGCACGCGGTCGACGAAGATCGCGCCGGTCGCCTTGTCCACCTCGTACTTGACCGGCTCCGCGTCCTTGGGGATCTCGATGACGACATTGATGTCGTTCGGCACGTCGCGGCCGGTGGGAACGAGGTCGAGCGCCATGGTGTTCTCCTTCAATCGCGCTGCTTGCGCGCGGTCACGTTGTGGCTCGCAAGCATATCAATCACGCGCCGGGATCGTAGCGGGCAGCGATTGCGCCGTCGCTGGCACGCAACCGGGAACGACCGCGTCAGCGCGGAACAGCAGCCAGTCGCGGCGATTGGCGTGGCCGATCGGAGTCGCGCGACTGCGATCCACGCAGTTGCCGGTTGCCGTATCGAGGATGAAGATCCAGCGCTTCTGCGGCGCCTGCGACTGCCAGCGCACGGCATCGGCGAACTGTTGCGGCGGCGGTCGCGAGAAACCGAAATCGCGCGCGGGGCGATCGGCCATCAGCAGGTTCTGTTCCTTCCACGCGACCATGCCGAGTTCCGCGTCGGGGCCGATGATGATTCCGACCTTGCGCATCACGCCCGCGGCCGAACTCGAATCGTTGAGCAGCGGGCATGCCCACAGGCCCCACGCGATCCACAGCGCGCCGATGCCGACCAGTAGCGCGTGCACGCCGCGTTGCGTGCGGAACCATGCGGCTGCAACGACGAACGCCGCGCCGATCGCGGCCAGCATGTACCACAGCATGCTCTTCAGATCGCCCATATCGCGCTGCTCGACCAGGCGTTCGATCGCGTGTGGCGGATGTCCGCCCAATGCCAGCAATCCGGACGTCGCGAAGACCACGCCGAAGAACAGCGCCATCGCGAACGCGGTGACGCGCAGCCAGCGCGCGGCGATCATTTCCTGCAAGTACGGTGCGAGCGCGAGCGCGATCATCGGCATCGCCGGCATCAGGTACATGTCGCGCTTGCCGTGCGGCAGGCTGAAGAACAGGAACAACAATGCCGACCACGCCAGCGGCAGCAGGAGGCGTGCATCGCGTGCTTTCAGGTCGCGCATCCAGAGGGGCACGGCGCCGATGTATCCCAGCGACATCGGCAGCCACGCCAATGTCACGATGGGGATGTAGTACCAGAACGGCTGTGCGTGATCCCATGATTCGGCGTAACGCTGCGCTGTTTGATGGAACAGGATGTCGTGCACGTATACGGAATATTCAGTGCCTCCCCGTGCATTCGCTGCGATCAGCATCGGCAACAGCCACAACGCGATCGCGGCGAGGAATGCGAGCGCGCCGCCGAGCCAATGGAGTGTCGCGCGCGATGTGCGTGTCACGTCCCAGCCGCGAAACCGCGCGAATGCGTACGGCACGAACATCAACAACGCAAGGAAGCCGACGCCTTTGGTGATCACGCCGACGCCGGCAGCGAAGCAACCGAACCAGTACGCGCGCCAGTTCGATCCGCGCAGGAAATGCAGCAGCAAGCCCCAGTTGGCAAGCGTGATCCAGCCCATCACCAGCGGATCGATCTGCGCGCGCTTGACCTGGTACACGAACTGGAACGCCGACAGCAATGCGCATGCTGCGAACAAGCCAACACGCGGATTCCACAACCTGCGCCCGAGGTCGTAGGTCAGTGCAAGTGACATCAGCCCGGCGAGCAACGACGGCAGCAGGAACGCGACGCGCCAGTTGCGCACGACTTCGAACGTCGCCGCTTCCACCCACATCAGCACCGGCGGCTTGTCTGCGTACAACTCTGTGCCACGATGCGGGAACAGCCAGTCGCCAGATGCGACCATCTGCTGTGCGGCGAGCGCGTAGCGCGGCTCGTCCGACGGCCACGGATCGCGCAAGCCGATGCCAGCGCCGAGGAACAGCAGCGCGAACAGCATGAACAGCCAGAAATGGCAACGCTCGGTCGCGATTTGGGTGGCTGTGTAAACGCTGGAAGTCATGCGGTATTGGTCATGCGGGAATCGCAGCCATGCTATCAGCGCCTTGCGACTGGCGCAGACGGCACACAGAGAAAGTTCCGCGCGAGGCGGAGCTTTCGGTTGCATTGCGTGCGATCCGGATTACTTGAGTTGATCCCACAGGAAGTCGTACGCGAGCGCATGCATCGTCGCGGCCTGCTGGTTGTCGGCGCCAGCGCCGTGGCCGCCTTCGAGGTTCTCGTAGAACCATACGTCCGGCAATTTCATGGCTTCCATCTTCGCCGCCATCTTGCGCGCCTGCACCGGGCCGACGCGGTCGTCGCTGGTCGTGGTGTAGAACAGCACCGGCGGATACTTTCCGTCCGCTTTCACATTGTGGTACGGCGAGAACGTCTTGATGAACTCCCAGTCGGCAGTGTCGGGATTGCCGTATTCGGCCATCCACGATGCGCCGGCGGAAAGATGCGAATAGCGCTTCATGTCGAGCAGTGGAACCTCGCATGAAATCGCGCCGAACAGTTGCGGATACAGCGTGAGCATGTTGCCCATCAGCAGGCCGCCGTTGCTGCCGCCTTCGGTGCCGAGGTGTTTCGCCGAGGACACGCCGCGCTTCACGAGATCTTGCGCGACCGCCGCAAAATCCTCGTACGCGCGCGGACGGTTTTCGCGCAATGCTGCCTGATGCCAGTCCGGCCCGAACTCGCCGCCGCCGCGGATGTTGGCAACTACATAGACGCCGCCGCGTTCGAGCCATGCGCGGCCGACGCTGCCGCTGTAGAACGGCTGTAGGGAGACCTCGAAGCCGCCGTAGCCGTACAGCAGGGTGCGATTGCCGCCGTCGAGCCTGATGCCTTTCGGCGCAACCTCGAAGTACGGCACACGCGTACCGTCCTTGGATGCGACGAAGTGCTGGCTGACCTCATACTTCGAGGCGTCGAAGTACGCAGGTTGCGTCTTCAGCACTTCAGCATTGCCTTCGCCGAGCACGCCGCGTTGCAATGTCGATGGCGTCAGGAAACCGGCGATGTTGAGCCAGTATTCGTCGCTGTTGTCCGCGTCGGTGTCGGTGATGCTGATCGTGCTGAGCGTGGGCGCGCCTTCCATCGATGCGCGTTTCCAATCGCCCGCTTGTGGCGTGAGCACAACGATCCTGCTCGCCACGTCATCGAGCAGGTTGAGGATGACGTGATGCTGCGTCCACGAGTACGACGCCAGCGCAGTGTGCGCATCGGGCTTGAACAGCACGGTGAATTCGCGCTTGCCGGCCATGAAGGCGGCGTACTTCGTCGCGAGCAAGGTTCCGGCCGGATAGGTCGTGCTGCCGACCGTCCACGGCGAACGCGGCTTTACCAGCATCCATTCGCGATGCGCGTCCATGTCGGCGTCGGTGGGCACGTCGACGCGCACGAGTTTGCCGTCCTTGCGCTGGTAGACCTCGGCGTGGAAGAAGTCCTTCGTGACGGTGACGAAATCGCGCTCGAACCCGGGCGTGCGGTCGTGCGATGCACTGACCGCGAGGTCGGTGTTCTTCCCTTCGTACACGACCTGCGCGGCCGACAGCGGCGTGCCCCGCTTCCATTCCTTGACGATGCGCGGGTAGCTCGAATCAGTCATCGAGCCCGGGCCGAAATCGGTACCGACGTACAGGGTGTTTTCGTCGATCCAGCCGGTCTGGGTTTTCGCCACGGGAAGACGGAAGCCATCCTTCACGAACGACTTGCTGCGCAGGTCGAACTCGCGCACCTCGATGGCATCGCCGCCACCAGGCGATAGCGACACCAGACAGAGCTGGTATCCGGGCTTGAGGCAATCGGCGCCCTTGAACACCCACTTCGCGTTCTCGGCCTTGTTCAACGCGTCGATGTCGATCAGCGTTTCCCACTGCGGATCGGTCTTGCGGTATTCGTCGAGAGTCGTGCGCCGCCACACGCCGCGCGGGTTCGTCTTGTCCTGCCAGAAGTTGTACAGGTAGCCGCCCATGCGATTTGGATACGGAATGCGCGCATCGGAATCGAGCACTTCGAGGATGCGGTCCCGGGTGCGCGTGAATTCCGGCGAATCCATGAATTGCTTTGCGGTGATCGCGTTTTGCGCCTTCACCCATTCCATTGAACGATCGCCGTGGATGTCTTCCAGCCACAGGAAAGGATCGTCGCTCGCGGCGGCGGTCGATGGCGCGGTTGCAGGCTGGTCGTTTGCGTGTGCCACGCCGCTGAGTGTAATGGCAGCGACGAGCAGCGCCGAGATGCGATGCATGCATGATTCTCCGGTAATGACTTGGCATGGTCGTCGAATCCGCGCGTCGCGGCCATAGGCCGAAAGTGCAGCATCCAGCAAGACCGGATAGGTGAACTATAGGAAGGTAAGAGGTGAACTGATCCCCTGCTGGCGCTCTGCGCGGGCGCAGTGACGCCTGGAAGCCTGAAGTAGCGGCTAGGCATGTTCATGTCGGTCTCTACTGTCAATGCTTGCATTACCAGGCCCGTGCAACAAGCCGTTCCCGTCTGGGCGTCTATGCTGGACGATCGAGTCTCGAGGACACTTCTGTCCCGGGGCTACCAAAAGAGGAAGGCAAGGCGCTGAGGCCGTGCCGGCACACTTCTACAGCCTCGAATAGTGCGGTGTTGGGATTCAGTTGCGTTCTGCTTAGCCTCGAGGTGCGTCCCGATGCGAATTCCGGGGATGCTGCCCTACCGTGCCGGTTTAGGTTGATCAGCCCGCTGGTGTTGACCGGCTCCAATCGGCCACTATGCATAGATCTCAACTATGCGTAGTTGCGCGTGTTGGGGTGGTGCCGGCTCTTTGGCGCTGGGCATTTGGGCCGGCATGCACTTTACATAGTTACAGCGTTTTCAAGAATCGCATGAGCGAGTCCGGAGCA
>JBBRQI010000023.1:0-48594 GCA_038226665.1 Lysobacterales bacterium
ACCATGGTTTCGCAGGCGACGCGCGCGTTCTTGTCCTGCGCGAGGATCGCGTCGAGGACGGCGTCGGAGATCTGGTCGGCGACCTTGTCCGGGTGGCCTTCGGAAACCGATTCGGAAGTGAAGAGGTGGCTGCTCACGGTTTGTATATCCCTCAATGCGGATGAAAGGATGAAACGAAGCACGGCATCATACATGCCGGCCGCGGAGTATGCACCAGCCGCGTTTATTCCCCGTTACGCCTTGCCGTCATGCCCGCAGCTCGCGCGGCCGACAGCAGTCACACGCCAGCACGTACAGTAGGAGCAATGGACTCACTCACCCATATCTTGCTCGGCGGCTCGATCGCCGCGACCATCGCGCCCGCACGCTGGCGTCGGCAGGCGCTGGTGGCCGGTGCGGTCTTCGGTTCATTGCCCGATCTGGATGTGCCGTTATTGGCGGCATTCGCATCCGACCCGGTGACGCAAATGACCTGGCATCGCGGCCCTGCGCATGCGCTGATCGTGTTGCTGCCGGTCGGCGTGTTGCTGTGGTGGCTGCTGCGGCATTGGTGGACACCGGTGCGCGATGCACCGCGTGCATGGTTCTGGGCACTGATGCTGGCGCTGATGTCGCATCCGCTGATCGATGCGTTGACCGTGTACGGCACCCAGCTATGGTGGCCGTTGCCCATGTCGCCGACGATGTGGGCCAGCCTGTTCATCATCGATCCGCTGGTTCTGATTCCCGTAGCGATTGGCGCGGTCGCTGCATGGTGCTGGCGTGATGGACCGCGCGCGACGACGTGGGTCGCGAGCGGATTAATCTTCTGTCTCACGTACACAGGCTGGTCGCTCGTGGCGAAACTGCTTGTCGAACGCGCGGTCGATCAAAGTCTCTCCAGTACGTTGCTCGCGGATGCGCCGCATTTCTCGGAGCCGACGCCGTTCAATACGTTGCTGTGGCGGACCGTGGTGATGACGCCGGATGGTTATCTGGAAGGCGAGCGTTCGCTGGTCGCCGATCGCGGTCCAATCCGCTTCCGCGCTTATCCATCGGACCGCACGGCACTGGCGGAAGTCGCGTCGCAGCCGGATGTCGCGCGGTTGCGCTGGTTCGCCAATGGTTTCGTCAAGGCGGGCGTGATCAAGACCGCGCTGCGCGGCGATGTGCTGGTACTGACCGACCTGCGCATGGGCAGCGAACCGGATTACTTCTTCAGCTATGCAGTCGCGCGTCGCATCGATGGGCATTGGCGGCCACTGCCGCCGACACGCGTGGCATCGGCATGGAGTTCCGGGGCTACACTGGCTGCGGTGTGGCGACGCATCTGGTCCGAGCCGGTCGGATCCGCGCCTACCGACGCGGTCAACGGGACGATGCGATGAGCGATCAAAACAATACGACAGCTTTGAAGGTCGATCTCTCGTCGGTGCCCGAACCGATGCGCTCGATGCTGCTCAAGCAACTTGCGAAGATTCCAGCGCCAATGCGCGAGAAGTTGCTGAGCGAAGGCTCGCCGTTGCTCGACCGCATGATCGCGAAGGCGCGCGAACACGCGGGCGCATCCACCGCTGCAGTGCCGGCGTCCGTCGCCGAGTCCGATCCTGACGGCGTTGATCGCAACACGGCCGATCGCGCCAAACCCGATCGCATCCAGACCGTGCGCAACAACAGCGGGACGTCCGCGCCGGGGCGCATCCAGACCGTCAGCCCGGGCGACTCGGCGAGCAGCGGCATGTGGTTGCTCGTGAGTGCGATCGCGCTGATTGGCGCGGTGTGGTACGCGCTGTACGCGTGATTGCAGGATCGCGCATGCGCGCCTATATCGTCCGGCTGCTCGTCTTCATCGCAGCGACATCTTTTTCCGCTGTCGCATGCGCGGCGACAGCGGGCAACATCCGCGCCGAAACGCTCGTCCGGATCGCGCCGCATGCCAACCCCGCCGCGATCGCGCTTGCTGTCACCGCCATGCATTGCGCCGTGGCGCATGGACAAGGCACGCGCGCGACGCGGCTCGCGTTGATCGATTACTCGCTGCCTTCCTTGCAGCCGCGTCTGTGGGTTTTCGATCTGCAGCGCTCGAAACTGCTGTACGAGGAATACGTTGCGCACGGCAAGGGCAGCGGCGAGAACTACGCGCGAACCTTCTCGAACCTTGAAGAAAGCCACGCGAGCAGCCTCGGGCTGTTCCTGACCGGCGACACCTACGAAGGCCACAACGGTCAATCGTTGCGCCTTGATGGACTGGAGCCCGGAATCAACGATCATGCGATGCAACGCGAAATCGTCGTTCATGGTGCGGCCTATGTGGATCCGGATGTCGGCAGGGCGCATGGCCGGCTAGGTCGCAGCTGGGGCTGCCCCGCCCTGCGCAAGGACATCGCCGCGCCGTTGATCGACTCGGTCAAGCAGGGCAATTTCGTGTTCGCGTACTACCCGGACCAGGCCTGGCTCGAGCAGTCGCACTGGCTGCATTGCGATCGATCCTGATCCGCCTGCGTTTGATGCGCGCGACAATCTAGTGCGTGGTCGATGCGGAACCTGCAGCTGCCGCAGCGGCAGTCAGCGATTGCCGCCCGGTCAGGACCGGATACGGATTGATCGCGGTCCCATGCCACCAATTCTTGTCGGCGCCGAGCAGGGTGATTTCGAAATGCAGGTGCGGAGCGGCAGGGCTCGCATCGCCGGTGCTGCCGACGAATCCGATCAGGTCGCCGCGCTTGAGTTGCATGCCTTCGGCGAGGGCTGGCGCATAGCTGTCCAGGTGAGCGTAGTAATACGTGTAGGTTGCGGTCGGATCGAACTCATAGACGGTGAGTCCGCCGCGCGCGCTGGTGAACAGCTTGACGACCTTGCCGTCGGCTGCGGCGAGGACACGCGTTCCTTTCGGCGCCATGATGTCGATCGCATCGTGGCGGCGCCCAGCCGCGCGCGCGTCGTCGAACGTATCGGTCAACTGATTCGTCATGATTCCTTCGACCGGAATCATCAGCATCCCGGGTGAAGGCGGCGCCGTTGGTAGGGCCATTGGCGCACGCGGTGACGAATCGACAACCGGAGTCGCGGGCGCAGGCTCCGGAAATGCGGGCATGCTTGCAGCCGATTCTGGCATCAAGGCTGTAGATGATGACGTGGGCAAAGACGCAGTCGATGCCGGTGCGATCGCCGCAACCTGCGATGGAATGCTGGACGTGCGCCCAGAGGCAACGATGATCCGTTGCGGCGCCATCAGGAAAAATGTCGCAAGCGCGCCGCAAACTCCGCCCAGCACGATCAGCAGCGCGCCTTTCATCACCGCCTCACTCCTGCAGGATCGCCGGCATCCCGGCCGTCACCGACTGCGACACCGTCAGCGCATCCCAGTTGGTCAGGCGGATGCAGCCGTGCGATTCGGTCTTGCCGATCTTCGACGGCTCGGGCGTACCATGGATGCCGTAATGCGGTTTCGACAAATCGATCCAGACCACGCCGACCGGATTGTTGGGACCGGCGGGAAGCGTGGCTTTCGGATTGGTCTGGTCGGCATCCCAGAACAGCGCCGGGTTGTAGTGGTATGTCGGGTTCTTCGCGATGCCCTTGATTTTCCATGTGCCAAGCGGCAAGGGATCGTGCTCGCTGCCGGTCGACGCCGGATACTGCGCGAACGTCTTGCCTGCCGCGTCCACGAGCGACACGGTGGAATCGGATTTGTCGACGACGACTTTCGCCGCCTTCGGAAGTGCGGCGGTCGCGGTGACATCCGCTACCACGATGGTGTCGCCGGCCTTGGCGAAATCCTTGCCGGGATTGAGGCGTTTCAACAAAGCCGGACTGAGATGGAAGCGTTCGCCCAATTCCTCGATCGACGAGGTGTAGCCGAGCGCCGTGAGCTTGGCTTTCGCTTCGGTGTCGGTCGGGATCGGAGCGAATGGGCCAGCCACGTCGGCATCGGTCAAGGTGTAGTCGATGAGAACCGGCGCGGTATCGCGATCCAGCGCGGCCCATGTCGGGGCATCCACCACCCCGGTGGCTTCCAGGCCGTTGGCGGCTTGGTAGCCGACAATCGCGAAGTGCAGGTTGGTTCCGAAGCCCGCGTCGATCTCTCCTGAGGAGAAGTGCGCGCGATCGAGCAGTATCTGGGCGCGGAGTACTGCGGCGCCATGAGATCGCGGGCCGACCTTCGCCATCAGCTTCGCGTCGTTGACGCTTGCGGATGTCAGCGCCGGAGCGCTCGCATGCGCATGCGAGTGTTTCTTCGAAGCCGCTCCAGCGGGCGACGCGAACATCAGGGCGGTCGCGCCGACAACGGCGCAGGCAAGAACGATTGTGGTTTTCATTGGCGGCATCCATGCGGCAGAGGTGCGCACAGCTTGCCGGATGGCGTATGAACGCGAAGTATGGTCAGGAAAGCTTCCTGGCGCGGCACTGCGGCGCACGCCTCAATGACGAACAGGCAAGCTCTTGCCATCTCAGCCTGCCATATCCAGTCAACCATCCTCAATCAGCCCATCGAAATACGCGTTCGTCAGACGCACCTGCTCCTCGACTATCTGCGCGTGATTGCGACCGCGCGAAATGCGGTATTCCCCGGGCGATCCTTCGCATGTGACCCCGAGTGCTTGCGCGCGATCCGCTGATGCGCTTCTGGTCGATCAATGTTGGGGCAGCGCACATAATGAAGAATGTATGGATTTCTGATCCAATCGATCGATCGCCATCGCCTAGCTGGAAAGCGCGCTCTATCATTTGCAGGCAAGATTTTGCCGCGCGCGCTATTTCGCCGACTCCGCGAAATTGCAGAGCAGGTAGCGTTCCGGGCCAGGCCTGAGTATCAGGGCGACTCGCTGCCTCCGATTTTCCACTACTGGTCGGGCCGTTACGTCAGCCCGGCCGCCGTTCGGCTTGGCATCCATTCGCCAGAGCAGTTCTACTTCGACGAAATCTGCAGGGCGTCCAGCGAGGGAACGAATCTGACCGAGGTGTTGAGTCTGGGCGCGGGCGCCTGCGCGATGGAAATTGCGTTGGCCGGCCGGTTGCGCGATCAGGGCATCGACGCGCGGGTTACATGCGTCGATTTCAATTCAGAACTGCTGCGATCGGGAGCCGCACAGGCCGACCGGCAGGGACTTGCGAAATCGATGCGCTTCCTGCAGTTCGATTGCAACCGGCAACGGGAGTTTCCCGCCAGCGATGTCATCATTGTCAATCAGTTTTTTCACCACGTCGAAAACCTCGAACTGTTTTGCCAGGCCCTGAAGCACGCACTGCTGCCGGATGGCAGGCTCGTGTCATCCGACATCATCGGCCGAAATGGACACGTCCCATGGCCAGATGCCCTGGAAACGATTACAAAATTCTGGGCGGAGCTGCCGGACCGGCAGCACATGGATCGCTATTTCGGGAAAGTGCAGCGCTTGTACCGGCCGGTCGATCATTCCGCATATTCCAACGAGGGGATTCGCGCGCAGGATGTTGTTCGATGCCTGCTGGACGTGTTCGATTTCGAACTGTTCTTCACCTTCGGCGGTTGCATCATGCCATTCGTGGAACGTCGCATCGGATTCAATTTCGACCCGGCGAACACCGACGATCAGCTGTTCATCGATCGCGTTCAGGCGGTGGATGCCGCCGCGCTGGCCACGGGTGCCTATCCCGCATCCAACATGATCGCGCGCCTGCGGCACAAGGGTTGCGTCGAAAAAACCGTCTTCGAGCCGGTGCCTCCGCAGCACCACGTCGAGGCTTGTAGAGGACAGCAGGTAAGAGCCGGGCAGGACGTTCCACGTCGGCCTGACGCCACTCGTCGCCAGATTGCCGTCTGGTGGAATGCGTAAGTTGATAGTCGACGCGTGAATCTGCGGCGCAAACTGTTTGCGCGGAATCATGCTGCAACTGCGCGCTCCGGAGCGAATCCCGCATCCATCGCATCGAAATACGCGGCGGTCAGATGCAGTTGCGCCTTGGCGGTTTCGGCGCGATTGACCACTGCGCGGAACGCCGCGTTCGCCGGACGGTCCTTCGCATACCATCCAAGGTGCTTGCGCGCGATGCGCACGCCGGCTTCCTCGCCGTAGAACGCATGCAGGGCGTGCAGGTGGCCGAGCAGGATGGCACCTATTTCGGCGATGGGCGGATCTGGCAGCACTTCACCCGTTGCGAGGAAATGCGCGATCTCGCGGAAGATCCATGGCCGGCCCTGCGCTGCGCGACCGATCATCACCGCATCGGCGCCGGTGTAATCGAGCACCAACTTCGCCTGTTGCGGTGTCGCGATATCGCCGTTTGCGAGCACCGGAATCCGCACCGACGCCTTCACCGCTGCGATGGTGTCGTACTCAGCGCAGCCGGTGTATTGCTGGTCGCGCGTGCGCCCATGCACGGCGAGCGCGGCAATGCCGCAATCCTCGGCGATGCGCGCAATGGACAGCGCATTGCGATGTTTGCGATCCCAGCCCGTGCGAATCTTCAGCGTGACAGGAACATCCACCGCGTTCACGACGGTCGAAAGAATCCGTCCGACCAATGCCTCGTCCTGCATCAGCGCCGAACCGGCCCATGCATTGCAGACTTTCTTTGCCGGACAACCCATGTTGATGTCGATGAGCTGCGCGCCGTGCTCGACGTTGTGGCGCGCCGCGTCCGCAAGAATCCCGGGAACCGTTCCCGCGATCTGCACCGAAACCGGCGCAGGCTCGCCGACATGGTTCATCCGCGTGATCGACTTGCGCGTCGTCCACAAGCGCGGATCGGACGTCGTCATCTCCGACACCGCGAGTCCCGCACCGAGCCGCTTGCACAGCACGCGGAACGGCTTGTCGGTGACGCCGGCCATCGGCGCGAGTACGACATTGGGTTCGATCAGGTAGGGGCCGATCCGCATGCTGCGAATTGTACGATGCGCATGCTGTACAAGTGCCGCGAGAGGCGGGATGCCGAAAATCGACGCACGGACAACGGCAAACCGTTCGACTACAGCCTCTGGTTCAGCGATCTGTATCTGTGGTCGCCAACTGGCTGGCGCTATATGTTCGGGCAGGCATCGATACGGCTACCGGCCGAAACACCCTGATCGATGCGTCGGCAGCCCCAGTAGTCGCGTCTTTCAATACAGCAGGGGAACCAGACGCCAGGTACGCTTCGCGTATGCGCGCCATGCGTCGCCGAATGTTTCGCTGAGCGCGGTTTCCTCGACATGGATGCGCCACGCGAAGACGCAAAACACCGGAACAAGCATCGCGATCAGCGTTGCCCAGTTGCCGATATACAATCCGAAGCCGACGAACATCATCAGCGAACCGGTGTACGAGGGATGCCGCAACAGGCGATACGGGCCTTGCTCGATCAGCCGGTGGTCGTTCGCAATCGCGACCTGCACGGTGAAGAAACGTCCAAGCGTCCAGATCGACCACCAACGCAACGCCAGTCCCGACACAAACACCGCAAGACCGACGGGATGAATCTGCTCGGGCCACGGCAGGCGCGCGTCGGGCATCGCGCGACTCAGCCAGATACCGACTGCGAAGCTGAGCATGACGACGATCCAGATCATCTGCAGCGATCCTCGATCCTTGCGTTGCGCATTGCCACGTGCGCGCAGGATGAGCGAGATCGCCAGCTCGGAGCAGCCGAACACGGC
This sequence comes from Lysobacterales bacterium, assembly GCA_038226665.1. Lineage (GTDB taxonomy): Bacteria > Pseudomonadota > Gammaproteobacteria > Xanthomonadales > Xanthomonadaceae > SZAS-103. The sequence continues at coordinate 7,598 of JBBRQI010000023.1, forward strand.
ACCGATCAGGTTCGCGGATGGCAGTTGCATGCGTGGGTCCGGCGATGCGTTGGGCGCAGCTTACGCGATCACGGCTTCCGGTCGAAGCTTGCGTTCACTGCATCGAAACCCATGAGCTGTTTTCGGTCGTGCGGGTCGCCTATTCGCGCGCGACGACGCGATTGCGGCCGCCCTGTTTGGCTTTCATCAGACGCTGGTCGGCGCGACGCATCAGGTTCGACATGTCCAGCGCATCGACCGGGCAACTCGCTAGCCCCGCGGAAAAAGTCAGCGTGCGCATGCGTCGCTCGCCACCGGCAGCTTCGTCATCGGGTGCGAACGGAGTGGAGGCGACCCGTTTGCGCAGTACTTCCATGCGCTCCCATGCGGGGCCCATCGAACGCTGCAGCAGGATGACAAACTCCTCGCCACCGATGCGCATCAGCGGTTCGTCGCGCCCGAGTTCGTTGCGCAGCACTTCCACCACGTGCCGCAGGGCGCGGTCGCCGGTCGGATGTCCGTACTCGTCGTTGATGCGCTTGAAGTGGTCGAGGTCGATGATCGCGAGGGTGATCGAGGTGTCGTTCTTGCGCGCCTGCTCGACGATCTGCGGCACGCGATGGACGAGGAACGAGCGGTTCGGCAAACCGGTCAACGTGTCGGTGCCGGACAGCATCACCAGGCGCTGGATGCGATAGACGACGACGGCGGTGAGCAGGGTTGCGACCAGCAGCAGCACCATGCGCTGGATCTGGTTGCTCAGCGAGACCATCCCGTAACCGGGCGAGGACAAGACTTCGTGCGGGCCTGCCTGCGCGAACACCCAGAGCACGAGCAACCCATACTGGGTGATCGCAAGCAGGCCGGCGAACAAGGTCACACGGCCGTCGTTGCGCAAGGCAGTCGTGAAAATCGACAGCGGATAGCACGACCAGACGATCAGCGTGTTGACGCTGGCCGCAGGCGACTGGGTTGCGATCAGCACCAGCACCAGAGTCTCCATGCTGACGTCGGAAGCGCTGGTCACGAAGGACAGCCAGCGATACCGGCGCTTCTGCTTCGCAAGCGCGAGCCACACCAGGGCGAGCATGAGCCCAAGGCTGGTGCCGACGAATCCGTCCATGCTCTCGGCGATGCCGCCGCCGCCGAGCAAATTGATCAGCGGCATGAGCATCAGCAGCAGCGTCGCGACGACACGAATGCGCGCGACAAGCAATTCCCCGCCCGCACCGATGTCGAGCACGATTTCGTCGGGTCGATCGCGCACGGTGCGCACCAGTTCGACCAGCGTTTCCCGCAATGTGCTCACCCATCGGCTCCGGCGACTGCCCCGTGCAACATCATCGCATTCGCGACGGCACGGCGGGAATCATGGGGCGTGGGCGGAATGCAGCAACCCGTACAGGTTCCACAAGCCGAGGCCGAGGAACAACAACGCGGCGGTCACGCGCGCAGCGCGCAACGGGATGCGCTCGGAAAAACGTGCGCCCAGCCAGACCACCGGCATATTCGCGACCATCATGCCAAGCGTGGTGCCGGCCACAACCTGCCAGAGCGGGTGATATTGCGCGGCGAGTGCCATGGTGGCGAGCTGGGTCTTGTCGCCCATCTCGGCGAGGAAGAAGGTGATGATCGTCGCGACAACCAGGCCGTGCCCGGAATGTTTCGTGGCCGCGTCGTCGTCGGCCTTGTCGGGGATCAGCGCCCAGATCGCCATGCCGAGGAACGAGACCACGACAGCCCATTGCATTGCGCGCGGAGAAATCCAGTTCGCGAGCAACGCGCCGACGCCGCCGGCCATTGCGTGGTTCACCAGCGTCGCGACGAAGATGCCGACGCAGATCGGCCACGGCCGCCGGTATTTCGCGGCGAGCGTGAGCGACAGCAATTGCGTCTTGTCGCCGATTTCGGCAACCGCGACGGCAGCGAAGGACACGAGGAACGCATTCATGTGAATCTCCGGGCCGGGACGTGGACACAGGGAAACGCAGTCGCGCCCGGCCGGGCCGCGTCCGCGTTCCCTGGTCTCGCCCATCGATGCGTGGCATCGATCCATGCGCCATGGCAAACATGCCAAGTGTGTTGACGCATAGCCTGCGTTTGCAGGCGGGCTACTCCCCAGAGGACAGCAGGCTCATTATATATGTGTCGGTTCGAGCTGTCGCTTCGCGCACGAAAATGCCGCAGTCATCGGAGAATCACAACATGCAATACCGTCGCCTCGGATCGTCAGGACTCAAGCTCTCCGTGTTGGGGTTTGGCGCGTGGGTCACGTTCGGCACCAGCATCGGCCGCAGCCAGGCGCGTGAGCTGATTGCACAGGCCTTCGACGCCGGCGTGAATTTCTTCGACAACGCAGAGACCTACGCGAACGGCGAGGCCGAGCGGATCATGGGCGACGTGCTCGCCGATCTGCGCCTGCCACGCGATGCGTGGTGTGTGTCGAGCAAGGTGTATTTCGGCGCGGTCGACCATCCTGCTCCGACGCAAAAAGGCTTGTCGCGCAAACACGTGATCGAAGCCTGCGAACAGGCTTTGCGGCGGCTGCGCGTGGATCACCTGGATCTGTATTACTGCCATCGTCCCGATCCCGACGCGCCGATCGAGGAAACCGTGCGCGCGATGGACGCGCTGATCCGGCAGGGCAAAGTGCTTTATTGGGGCACGTCGGAATGGCCGGTCGATGCGATCCGCGAAGCGGCCGATATCGCACGGGCGAATCACTTGCATCCGCCCACGATGGAGCAACCCGAATACAACCTGCTGCATCGCGAACGTGTCGAGATCGAATACGCGCCGCTGTATTCCGGTATCGGGCTTGGCACCACGATCTGGTCGCCGCTCGCATCGGGTTTGTTGACCGGCAAGTACAACGACGGCGTGCCTGATGGATCGCGCATGGCGACGCCGGGTTACGAATGGCTGGCGCGGCGGATGGCGACTCCGGAAGGCGCGGCGCGGATCGAACGCGCGCGCCGTTTCACTGCGCTCGCGAAGGAACTTGGCGAAAAACCCGCGCAACTCGCGATCGCTTGGTGCCTGCACAACAAGAATGTATCGAGCGTGATCCTCGGCGCGAGCCAGCCGGAACAATTGCGCGAGAACATCGGCGCACTGGATGTTTTCGAGAAACTCGGCGCGGATGTGTTCGCGCGAATCGAAGCGGCGACGGCGTAACCGCCGCCTCACAGCCTTCCTTATATACTGCGATCTCTTGCCGCCGGGGAACTCAAATGGAATTCGTGACCGTTTTTTTGGTGATCCTTGCGCTGATATTCACCAGGCTCGCGGTGCGCATGGTGCCGCAAGGTTACGAGTGGACGGTGGAGCGCTTCGGCAAGTACACCAAGACGCTTGACCCGGGCCTGCATTTCCTGTTGCCAATCGCCTCCGGCATCGGCCGCAAGATCAACATGATGGAGCAGGTGCTCGACGTTCCCTCGCAGGACGTGATCACCAAGGACAACGCGGTCGTGAAGGTCGACGGCGTGGTGTTCTTTCAGGTGCTCGATGCGGCCAAGGCCGCATACGAAGTGGCGACGCTCGAGATCGCGATCCTCAACCTGGTGATGACCAATATCCGCACCGCGATCGGCTCCCTTGATCTGGACGAATCCTTGTCCAAGCGCGACGAGATCAATGCGAAGGTGCTGGTCGCGGTTGATCAGGCCACGCATCCGTGGGGACTGAAAGTCAACCGCATCGAACTGAAAGACATCCAGCCGCCACGCGACCTGGTCGATTCGATGGCGCGGCAGATGAAGGCCGAACGCGAGAAGCGCGCAAACATCCTTGAGGCCGAAGGTTTCCGCCAGGCAGCGATTCTCAAGGCCGAAGGCGAGAAGCAATCGGTGATCCTCGAAGCCGAAGGCAATCGCGAAGCCGCGTTCCGCGCCGCCGAGGCGCGCGAACGTTCCGCCGAGGCCGAAGCCAAGGCGACCGAACTGGTCAGCACCGCGATCGCGCAGGGCAACGTGCAGGCGATCAATTACTTCGTCGCGCAGAAATACATCGAGGCGTTCAAGGCGCTGGCCGAATCGCCCAACCAGAAGTTCGTGCTGCTGCCGATGGAATCGGCTGGAATTCTCGGCTCGCTCGCAGGCATCGCAGAACTCGCGAAGGAAAGCCTGTCGAAACAGCAGACGGTGATCGCAAGGCCTCCTGCTGCACCCGCGCCGCGGCCGGCGGGAAGCTGATCGATGCGCACCGAACTGATCGTCTGGGCTTGCGTCTCGCTGCTGTTGATGGCGGCGGAAATGCTCGCGCCCGGCGCTTTCATGTTGTGGCTTGGCTTCGCGGCGGCAGGCGTGTTCGCGCTGTTGCTGGTGGTATCGCTCACGCCGGTGTGGCAAGCGGTGGTTTTCGCGTTGCTGTCGATCGTGTCGGTCTCGCTGTATTGGCGCGTCTTCCGCAAGAACGCGCCCAAGAGCGATCAGCCGCTGCTCAACCGCCGCGCCGAGCAACTCGTCGGGCAAACCTATCCGCTGGACACCGCGATCGTCGATGGTCGCGGCCGCCTGAAGATCGGCGATGCGTTCTGGGCCGTCGAAGGGCCGGATCTGCCGGTGCGTGCGAGCGTGCGCGTCGTGGCCGTACATGGCATGTCGTTGCGGGTGCAGGCAGCCGATTGACCGACTGCGCTGAGCGCGTTCGATGATCGCATTGCGCGGCGTGGTAGTGCGTCTGCGATAATTACGCACTTTCCGGCAGGATCGCATCAATGACCCAGCAAACCATCCTCAACGCGACCCACCGCGCGCTCGGCGCGAAGATGGTGGACTTCGGTGGCTGGGACATGCCGATCCACTACGGCTCGCAACTCGACGAACATCATCTTGTGCGCCGCGATGCCGGCATGTTCGATGTCTCGCACATGACGGTGGTCGATCTGCACGGTCCGCGCGTGCGCGAGTTCCTGCGCTATCTGGTCGCCAACTCGGTCGACAAGCTGAAGGTATCGGGCAAGGCGTTGTACACCTGCATGCTCAATCCGCGTGGCGGTGTGATCGACGACCTGATCATCTATTACAGGGACGAGGACTTTTTCCGACTAGTCGTGAATGCGGCGACGCGCGACAAGGACCTGGCCTGGATCAGCGAGCAGGCGAAAGCCTTCGAAGTGGAAGTGAAGGAACGTCCCGACTTCGCGATGATCGCGGTGCAAGGGCCGAATGCGCGCGACAAGACACTCGGCCTGCTGTCTGATGCGGGCCGCGCGGTCGCGGCGAAAATCGGCAAGTTCGCCGCAGCGGAAGTCGATGGCCCGGATGCATCAAGGCTCTTCGTCGCGCGCACCGGCTACACCGGCGAGGACGGTTTCGAGATCATGCTGCCGGAATCGCAGGCGGTCGCTTTCTGGAATCGGTTGCTCGATGCAGGCGTGAAGCCGGCAGGGCTCGGTGCACGCGACACGCTGCGCCTTGAAGCCGGCATGAATCTGTACGGCCAGGACATGGACGAGGACGTCTCGCCGTACGAGGCCGCGCTCGCGTGGACGGTCGCGCTCGATGCGGGCCGCGATTTCATCGGCCGCACCGTGCTCGAACACCAGAAAGTCAACGGCGCGCCACGCCAGATGATCGGCTTGGTGATGGACGAGAAGGGCGTGCTGCGCCACGGCCAGAAAGTGCTGACTGCGAACGGCGAAGGCGAGATGCTGTCCGGCACGTTCTCGCCGACGCTGGGCAAGGCGATCGCGTTCGCGCGCGTGCCGGCTGGCGATCCCGGCGACGTGCGCGTCGATATCCGCGGCAAGGAAGTCGCGGTACGTGTTGTCAAGTTCCCGTTTGTGAGAGATGGCCAGCCACAAGCCGGCATCTGATCCATGTCTTGTGCCGTTTGCTGAAACCGATCCTGCTCACCGTTACAATGACGCGCCTGCACGGCGCACTTTTTCCGAATAATCCCCCGGAGCTGACATGAACGAGATTCCCGGCGACCTGAAGTTCCTCAAGTCCCACGAGTGGGCGCGCATGGAAGACAGCGGTCGCGTCACCATCGGCATTTCCGAACACGCGCAGGGCCTGCTCGGCGACTTGGTCTATGTCGAACTGCCCAGCGTTGGCGATACCGTCAAGCAGGGAACCGCATGCGCGGTCGTCGAATCGGTGAAGGCCGCGTCCGATGTGTACAGCCCGGTGTCGGGGACGGTCGTCGCGGTCAACGACGCGCTCGGCGACAAGCCCGAGACGATCAACGAGGACGCATACGGCGAGGGCTGGATTTTCGCGGTGAAGCCGGACGATGCGGCCGAACTCGACGAGATGCTCGACCCGGACGACTACTCGGCGATGATCGAGGACGAGGAGCACTGATGCCGTTCATCCCCCACACCGAAGCCGACGTCGCCAGCATGCTCGCCGCGATCGGCGTGAACAGCATCGAGGACTTGTTCGACGAAATACCCGAGAGCCTGAAAATCCACGCACTCGCCGGCGTGCCGGACGGGCTCTCGGAAATGGATACCAACCGGCTGCTGCGCGAACGCGCGGCACTGGATGCGATCGAGCTCAACTTCGCGGGCGCGGGCGCTTACGAACACCACATCCCGGCGGCGGTCTGGCAGATCGTCGGGCGCGGCGAATTCTATTCGGCGTATACGCCGTACCAGGCCGAGGCGAGCCAGGGCACGCTGCAACTGATCTACGAATACCAGACGATGATGACGCGGCTGACCGGCATGGACGTCAGCAATGCGTCAATGTACGACGGCGCGACCGCGCTCGCCGAAGCCGTGTTGATGGCCGAGCGCAGCCGCAAGAAGAGCGTTCAGCGCGTGCTGATTCCGACCTCGGTGCATCCGGCGTACCGCAAGACGGTGCATACGATCGTCGCGTCGCAGGACATCGAAATCGTCGAACTGGATTGTCCGGATGGATTCCTTGATCCAGCTACCCTCGACAAAGCCCATCACGATCGCGGCGGGGTCGAATTTTCCGCGCTCGTCATTCCGCAGCCGAACTTCTTCGGCGTGCTGGAGGAAGTCGATGCGTTGACCGACTGGGCGCATGCGCGCGGCGCGCTCGCCATTGCGGTGGTGAATCCGGTGTCGCTCGCGGTGTTGAAGGCGCCGGGCGCGTGGGGCAGCACCGGTCGCGGTGCGGACATCGTCTGCGGCGATGGCCAACCGCTCGGCGTGCCGCTGTCGTCGGGCGGCCCGTACTTCGGGTTCCTGTGCTGCAAGAAAGATCTCGTGCGCAACATGCCGGGCCGCATCGTCGGCCGTACCACCGACCTCGATGGCCGCATGGGCTACGCCTTGACGTTGCAGGCACGCGAGCAGCACATCCGTCGCGCGAAGGCGACCTCAAACATCTGCACCAACCAGGGTTTGCTGGTCACTGCCGCAACCATCCACATGGCTCTGCTCGGCCCGGAAGGTCTGCGTCGCGTCGCCGCCGCGAGCGTCGCCAACACCAGCGCGCTCGCCGAGCGGCTGTTGCGGATCCCCGGTGTTCGCGCCGTGTTTCCCGATCGCACGCATTTCCACGAGCAGGCCTTCATGCTGCCTAAGCCGGCGACCGAAGTCATCGAGGAACTCGCCGGGCAACGCATGCTCGCCGGTTTCGCGCTCGGCGAGGACTACGGACATTCCAACGGCGGACATCTCGATGGCGATGCACTGCTCGTGTGTGCGACCGAAACCAAATCCGCTGCCGACATCGAGCGCTTCGCTGCCGCCATTTCCGCCGCAGTCGTCTGAAAATTTACTGATGAAAATTGCGCTGGCTTGCGATCGCATCGTCGCAAGTCCGCGCAGTTTTGCTTGTGCGACGCGCAAAAGCGCATCTCGAACGCGTTTCATCGAAAAATAATTTCGCCTTCGATCACGTCGTTCGCTTCGTCGAACACGCATGCACGTTCGCGCGAAGATCGCGCCAACGAAACATGCATCGCGCATGCGAGCCGCACTGTTGCTTGTTTTCGTGATGCATCGCGCGATGCCATCGCACGCATGCGAATCGATGCCGCATGTTCCGTCGCTGCGAGTGCATCGCCTTGACGTGAACCGCGCAAAAATTTTTTTCGCAAACATGTTGACACTCCGTCGACACGTGATTACGTTTCGCGCAGCAGACACGAACTGCGGAAGAGAGTGAGAAGAATAGAACTGCCAGTGATTCGAACGAACACAGTCTCCGCCCAGATCTTCTTTCTGGTGGACACAGGGCATCTATCCCTCAAAAAAAACCTCGCCTCTTCGCCCCGAATGCCGTCATCGAACGCCCGCGTCGTCATTGATGCGGGCGTTTTCACGAGCGAGACAACGCGCGTCGCTGCGACGCGCACAACGAATCCGTCCGTCATCGCCCCTGGCGTGGCGGCGGTCGGTCGCGGGGCTGCATTCCGCGCCGTTGCGTTGAAACTGGGCAATACCCACAGCCAACAGACGAGGAGTCAATCATGGCTATGAAGAAAGCTGCTGCGAAGAAAAAGCCCGCCGCCAAGAAAGCGGCGAAGAAAGTTGCCAAGAAAGCCGCCAAGAAACCGGCAGCCAAGAAGGCTGCAAAGAAGCCAGCGAAGAAAGCCGCCAAGAAGGCGACCAAGAAAGTAGCGAAGAAAGCGACCAAGAAAGCGGCGAAGAAACCAGCCGCCAAAAAGGCCGCCAAGAAGACTGCGAAGAAAGCAGCCAAGAAGCCGGCAGCCAAGAAAGCCAAGAAGGCCGCCAAAAAGCCTGCAAAGAAGAAGGCCGCGGCAACTCCGGCTATGCCGGCGTCTCCAGTGGCACCGATGTAAGACAGCCCCGACTGTCGTAATCAGCGATAAGGCAATACGCGTCACTCTCTCCCTGTACTGCCCAGGCAGGGAGAGAGACTTTCCGGATCGTTGATCCGTTGATCCGTTGACGCGCCGCGTGACGCCCATCCCATTCCCTTGAGAACATCCGATGACGCTGCCTGGCGTCCGTTCGGAAACGATGAGCGCACGCCATCGGCGCGATACCTGTCGCAATGCCTCGATCCAGTTGTAGGATAGGCCGTCGATCGGGGAATCGTCATGCGCATCCACCCCATTCCGCACATGTCGCCATCGACAGGCACGCGATCGCGCGGCCGCTTGCCGTGCAACTGCTGAGCCCTTGGGAAGCCCGTATGACTCAGACCCTAGCCGCCGATAAAAACTGGTCGAAGTTGGTGCTCGGCGCGATCGGCGACGGCGTGATCAGCCTCGATGCCGCGGGTGTCGTGGACTACATGAATCCATCGGCAGAACGCATCACCGGCTGGACGCGCGACGCCGCGATCGGAGCCCATGTGGTGGATGTGTTGCCATTGATTGGCCTGCGCGAACCGCCCGCCCATCCGGATGCGACCGCGCTTTCTGCGTGGTTCCACAGCGCGGCTACATCGAGCACAACGCTGCGTGCTCGCGATGGTGGCGAACGCGACATCCAGTTGTCGGTCTCGGTGTTGATGGAAACCGGTGGCGAGCCGCAGGGTCTCGTGCTCACCTTCCGCGACATTTCGCAGACGTCCACCCTGGTGCGCGAACTCGCGCATCGCGCGAGCCACGACCCGTTGACCGGCCTGTACAACCGCGAGGAGTTCGAGCGCCGGCTCAAGCGATTGCTTGGCGATGCGCAGTCCGGTGGCGGGCCGCATGCGCTGTGCTGCCTCGATCTGGATCAGTTCAAGCTGGTCAATGAAACCTGCGGGAACGCGGCCGGCAATGCCTTGCTCAAGGATGTCGCGGAGGTGCTCAAGGCGTTGGTGGGCGAAGACGATGTGGTCGCCCGCATCGGCGACGACGTCTACGGCCTGCTGCTTCCGCAAATGAGTGCGAGTCGGGCGATGCAGGTCGCGCAACATGCCGTGGGCGAGCTCGCATCGCTGCGTTTCGGCTGGGGCGATCGGCAGTTCGCGATCGGCGGGTCGGCCGGCGTGGCGGCGATTGCAGCGGGCGTGCAGGGGATCGACGACCTGCTGATCGCGGCAGGCGCCGCTTGCCAGGTCGCGAAGGAACGTGGCCGCAATCGCGTGCACCTGTTCGAAGCCAGCGATGCGGATGTCGCACGCAGGCAGGGCGAGATGCGCTGGGTGCCGCGCTTGCAAGCGGCGCTCGAAGTCGGCGATTTCCAGTTGATGTACCAGGACATCGTGCCGACCGCGGATGGTCACGCGAGCGGTCGCCATCTTGAAGTATTGATCTGCCTGCCCGACGCGAGCGGGCGATTCATCGCGCCTGGCGAATTCCTGCCCGCTGCGCGGCGTTACGGGTTGATGGGCCGCATCGATCGCTGGGTCACCGCGCAGGTCGGCGAATGGCTGCACTGGCGCGCCGGCAACGGACGTTCGCTGCCGGAACTGGTGACGATCAATCTGTCGGGTTCATCGCTCAGCGATCCGGAGTTCCGCGATTTCGCCGAAGAGCAGGCGCGCGTGCTTCCGGCCGGCGGCTCGTTCTGTTTCGAGATCACCGAGGGCGAGGCGATCGCCAACCTCGATGATGCGTGTGGCTTCATCCGTCGCATGCAGAGCCACGGATGCAAATTTGCCCTCGACGATTTCGGCAGTGGACTGTCGTCGTTCGCCTACCTCAAGCGCTTGCCGCTGGACTTCGTGAAAATCGACGGCCAGTTCGTGCGCGACGTGGCGACCGATCCGGTCAACCGCGCAGTGGTCGAGGCGATCCACAAGATCGGCAAGATCATGGGGCTGCAGACGATCGCCGAACTGGTTGAAACCGAGGCGGCGTTCGCGTGTGTTCGTGCCATCGGCATCGACTTCTGCCAGGGCTACCATTTCGGCGGGCTCAAGCCGCTGCTCAGCCTGCCCTGAACAATCGCATCAGCGGATTCCGCGATCAACGGTCGGCATTGCTCAATGCCTGCGGCGCTTGCTGCTCTTGTGCGCGGCGGATTTGTATTTGCCGGCACGCATGCCGGGCTTGTAACCGCCGCGCGCTGCGCTGCGGCGCGGCGCTGCGACTTGCTTGCCCAGCTGATCCAGCTCGACCCAGTCCTGCTGGGGCAATCCCAACGCGCGGTCGAGGATCATCGGCATCAATCCGCTCGGAGTCGCGCTTTCCGAATTCCACAGCAGCACCGCGCCGATGTCGTGGTCGGGCAGGAACGCGATCTCGGTGCGATAACCCTGCACCGCGCCACCGTGGAAGACGAGCGTGTGTCCTGCGTAATCGAAGATCCGCCAGCCGGTCGCGTAGAACGCGCTCGACAGACGCTCGCGCCGCCATGCCGCGCCATGCAATTGATCGACCGTCGGCACCAATGGAGTGTGGATGTCGGCGAGCAATTCCGGCGACAACACATCGGGGCGGTGGCCCATCTGCGCGATCAGCCATTGCGCCATGTCGTGGATGCTGGTGTTGACGCCGGCCGCCGGTGGAATCCGGTAATAGGCCTCCTGCGGACGCACCGGCACCCAGCCGCCAGCGCCGCGCACATGCGGGCGCGCCCAACTCGGGCTGGCTTCCAGTGCTTCGCTGCCGTAGCTGGAGTTGTACATGCCGAGCGGATGGAAGATGCGTGACTCGACCAGGTGCGTGTAGAAATCGCCGGTGACCGCGAACACGATGTCGCCGATCAGGCTGAAGGAGATGTTCTGGTACGCGTAGCATTCCCCGGGGGCGCAGGCCATCGGCGCTCCCGCGAGTTTTTGCACCAGCAACTCGAAGGGCACGTTCGATTCCAGATCGCGGTCGTAGGTGTTGCGCGTGAGCCCGGCGCGCTGGCTCAGGATGTCGCGCACGGTCAGGTTCTGGGTGTCCTGCGTGCTGGCGAGCTTGAATGCCGGCAAGTGATCCGCAATGCGCATGTCCCAATTCAGCGATCCGTCCTGCACGAGCAGTCCGGCGAGCGTGGCGGCGAATGCCTTCGAAAGCGATGCGAGGCGGAAGACGGTGTCGGTGGTGACCGGTTCGGTTCCGCGCGCATCGACTACGCCATAACCTTTCATCACCAGGATCTTGCCGTCCTGCACGATCGCCATCGCCAGGCCGGGAATATGCGATCGATCGACGACATCCTGCGCCATCGCATCCATCGCACGCGCGTCGCCCATGAAGCTCGGTTCCGCTGTCGCTGCCGCAGCAGGGGCCGACTGCGCATGCGCGGCCGAAGCCAGGCAGAGCAGCGCGCAGAAACCGGCGCGCTGGAGGAAAAGCATCACTTTCGTTGCTGGCATGGGATGCGTATGCTGCGGGCGAGCCTGCATTCTAGCGCGCCAGACTGCGACGGCGGGCGCGTCGCTCGCGCGATGCCGATCGTTCCATGCAGACGCGTTCATCCACGGTGTTGGTTCCGACAGCGGAGAAATTCACATGGTGACAATCTTGGTGGTGCTGCTTCTGGGTCTGCTCGGTATCGCCGTGGTGCTGGTCTTGTGGGGCATTGGCATCTACAACGGCCTGGTCACCTCGCGCAACGCGTACAAGAACGCGTTCGCGCAGATCGACGTGCAGCTGACCCGGCGTTACGACCTGATCCCGAACTTGGTCGAAACCGCTAAGGGTTACATGAAGCACGAGAGCGAGACTCTCGAAGCCGTGACCGCCGCGCGCGGCGCCGCGATGTCGGGCCTGTCCGCAGCCAAGGCCAATCCCGGTGATGCATCCGCGATGCAGCAACTCGGCTCGGCCGAAGGCCAGCTCAGTGGCGCGCTCGGCCGGCTGATGATGGTATCCGAGTCGTATCCAGACCTGAAAGCCAACCAGAACATGATGCAGCTCTCCGAGGAACTGACCTCTACCGAGAACAAGATCGCGTTCGCGCGGCAGGCGTTCAACGATTCGGTGATGAGCTACAACAACCGCCGCGAAGTGTTCCCGTCGAGCATCATCGCGGGCAGCAGCGGCTTTCAGCCAGCAGCGTTGCTGGAAATAACCGAACCCGCCAAACGCGAAGCGGTGAAAGTCTCGTTCAGTTGACCGCATAACCCGAGCGTCGCGTCATGGCGATGAATTTCTTCGAGCACCAGGAAGCTGCGCGGCGCACGTCCAAGCGGCTGATCGTGCTGTTCGTGATGGCCGTGGTCGGCATCGTGTGCGCCGTGGATTTCGGCGTGCTGGTGGGCCTCGGCGCGTCCGGAAATGGAGGCAACGCCCCGGGCATTCTCCTGCTGACGACCATCGGCACGATCGCCGTGATCGCGATTTCCTCGCTCGTGCGCACCGCCGGGTTGCGCGGCGGCGGCGGCAAGGTCGCGGTCGAACTTGGCGCCACGCAAGTCGCAGAAGACACCACCGATTTCCAATACCGCCGCCTGCGCAACGTCATCGAGGAAATCGCGATCGCGTCCGGCGTGCCGGTGCCGGAAATCTACGTGCTCGAACAGGAGGCCGGCATCAACGCGTTCGCTTCCGGCTGGGCGCCGACCGATGCCGCGATCACCGTGACCCGCGGCGCGCTCGACCATCTCAACCGCGACGAATTGCAGGGCGTGATCGCGCACGAATTCAGTCATGTGCTGAACGGCGACATGCGCCTGAACATCCGCCTGATCGGCATCCTGTTCGGCATTCTCGTACTTGCGATCATCGGCCGCAAGGTGCTGTTGAATGTACGCGGCGGGCGCAATTCGAAAGGCGCCGGTCCGGTGCTGGTGATCGCGCTGGTGCTGCTGATTGCAGGCTACGTAGGCCTCTTGTTTGGCCGCCTGATCAAGGCCGGATTGAGCCGCCAGCGCGAATATCTGGCCGATGCATCGGCGGTGCAGTTCACCCGTCAGACCATCGGCATTTCCGGTGCGCTGAAAAAAATTGGCGGCCTCGTGGATGGTTCGAAGATCACCGCCAACGATGCCGAGGAGGCATCGCACATGTTCTTCGGCGACGGCGTCGGTTACGGCGCGTTCTTCGCCACGCACCCGCCCCTGGTCAAGCGTATCAAGGCGCTGGAACCGACGTTCGACGACAGCAAGCTCGACGTACTCACGCGCCGCTGGGCGCAGACGCCGCCCGATGGCGCCGAGGAAGACCGCCAGCTAGGATTCAACCAACGCGCATTCGACCAACTCGCACTCGACAGCGGCGGCCGCAACACCCTGCCATCCACGCACGCGCAAATGCCGATCAAGGGCGCAGCAGTGATCGCGCAAGTCGGCGCGCCGCAGGAAAACGATTACCACCGCGCCGGCGTGATCAGCGAAGCCATGCCGTCCGGACTCGACGCCGCCGCGCGTTCGCTGGATCAGGTCATCCCGCTCGTGCTCGCGTTGTTGCTCGACGACAAGCCCGACGTGCGCGGTAAACAGGAAGCGTGCGTGCGCAGTCAGCTCGACGACTCAACGCTCACCGCTGCGAACGTTCTCGCGCCGCAGGTGGCGCAACTGCATCCACTGCTGCGGTTGCCGCTGGCCGCGCTCGCGTTTCCTGTGCTGCGCCGCCGACCGCGCCCGGAGCTCGAAAAATTCATCGCGTGCGTGGACACGCTGGTGCAGGCCGATGGCGAAGTCAGCCTGTTCGAATATTGCCTCGGTTGCATGCTGCACCGGCAACTCAGCGAATCCCTGGATCCATCCGCGCACTGGAGCGTCGGTCGCAAGAAACTGCTCGACGCGCAGGACGAGATCGCGCTGCTGCTGACGGTGATCGCCCAGCACGGACAGGACTCGGTGGCCGACGCCCAACGCGCCTACGCCGAAGGCCTCAACCACATCCTGCCCAACGCGACCATCGCCTACGCGCCACCGGCCGCAGGCGTGGGCGCGCTCGACATTGCGTGGCCCGTACTCGACGCACTCGACAGCGCGAGCAAGTCGATCCTGGTCGAAGGCCTCGTCGCGACGATCGCGCTGGACGGGAAGGTCACCGTCGCCGAATCCGAATTGCTGCGCACGGTGTGCGCGGTGCTGCATTGCCCGCTGCCGCCGATGCTGGAGAAAAGTTGACTCCGTTCGTGGTGAGCTTGTCGAATCATGATGGGTTCGCCGCGGAGAGCCAGATCAATTGGTTCGTTCGCTGTGCTCGCGAGCCACTTTTCTTTCGGCAAAAGTAACCAAACCATTTGCGCCGGACACTCATCCAGACGATGAAGCTGTCTCGCTTTCCTGCGCTTCTCGCATTCGGAGGGCCGAGCCCGAAACTGCGCATCCATGCACTCGGCATGATGCCTTGATTCCGCCGTCTGCTTCGATGGTCGGCGTTCTCTACGGCGCGAATATCAAGAGCAAAAGCACAAGAAGCGCAGAGGGCAAATATGTGCTAGCCCGCTACATGATCAGTTAGATTCTGCCTAGCTGGCGCCCGATCATGTCTATGCACTGTTCGAAAGTGGCCTCAATAAATCCTGCATTTGTTTTGCCGTTGTCGGTCTTCCATGTTTCGAACGATGGCCGATCCGATTCCAGACCGAAGTAGGTGAGAGGCACATCAGCTTTCGCTAACTCGCCCCATACATGAACATCGGCGTTGTGAACTCTCACGCCAACCACAAAAATTCTGTTAGCGGCGGCAATGGCAGTTCTCCACATTTGTTGTTGGTGTTCAATATAATCCGGGCTGACTTTGACTTGCTTGCCTACGGCGTACATGGCAATCGCTGGAGCTAAGCTGTTATGTTCATTTATGCACCGGTGCAGGGTTTCCTCTTGATTCAGTGGATGAATTGAGGATTGCACATCAACTTTAAAGCCCTCGAAAGTTATGTTGTACGAATTTCCTGGAGGAACGTACGGCCAGAAGTTCGACGATCCGTGGAGCTTTAGAAGCCGTACACTCCCAGCAATTGGTTCGATGTGGTATTGGGTATTCCACCCCAAGCTGCCAGCTGCGAGTTCGAACAACAAATCGTAATTGAGGCTGGCATAAATCGCCCCCCTAGATCCAATAGTGCGTATCAGACGAATATATGCATTTGACTCTCCGGGACTGAACTGCGCAAGGTACGCAGCCATTTCCCGTTGGAACCGCATGATATTTCCGTTTGCATATTCGTAGAACTCCGCCATTCCCTTCTCGAAATCCGAACGGAAGAGAGTTTTGAGGCTATTTGGCAGACTTGCTGCCAGTCCTCCTGCGGCCTCCAGACGGGTAAAAAGACCGTCTGGGTCATTTCCCAGTGGCGGACGATGAGGTTTAACCTCACCACTCCCGAAGCTGGCACCTGCACCCAGTAGAATGACGGAAGGCATCGATAGAATCTAACTGCAAATCTGCTGCGATACCAAGTGGTCAATTTCTGTACGTGGCGTGAGGCTCTCCGATGTACGCTGGACGCGGACAGGAACAGATCAAACCAAACCCCGAATCAAATCCGCCGCCTTCTCCGCAATCATGATCGTTGGCGCATTCGTGTTGCCGCCCGGCAGCGTCGGCATCACCGATGCATCGACCACGCGCAGGCCTTCAATGCCGCGCACGCGCAACCGGGAATCGACCACCGACGCATCGTCGCCGCCCATGCGGCAGGTGCCGACGGGGTGGTAGACGGTCTCGGCTTTCATGCGCACGAAATCGACGAGTTCGGATTCGGACAGACTGGTTTTCGCGGGGAAAATCGGCGCGCCGCGATACGGGTCGAAGGCTTTTTGCGCGAACACGTCGAGCGAAATGCGCGCGCATTCGATCATCATCTGCAGGTCGAAGCCTTCAGGGTCGCCGAGGTAATTCGGTTCGATGCGCGGCTTGTCGGTGGCGCGATCGCTAGTCAGCGTGAGCTCGCCGCGGCTGTGGGGACGCAGGTTGCAGGCGTGCATCGTGTAGCCGTCGCCGGCGATGCGATGGCGGCCGTGGTCGTCGATCATCGCCGGGATGAAATGCAGCTGGATGTCCGGCCGCGCGTCGGGTGCGAGTAGCGAGCGGATGAAGCCGCCGCCTTCGGCGATGTTGCTGGTGCCCGGTCCCTGATGGCCGCGCAGGAAATAATCGAATGCGGTTTTGAGTTCGTTCGCACGGTCGTAACTGGTGCGCAGGGTTTCGTGCTGCAACGTGCAGACGTCGAGGTGATCCTGCAGGTTCTGGCCGACGTTCGCGGAATCGGCGACGACGGCGATTCCAAACTTGCGCAACGCATCGGCCGGGCCGATGCCGGACAGCATCAGCAGTTGCGGTGAATTGATCGCGCCGCCGCAGAGGATCACCTCCCGTGTCGCGATCGCTTGCGTCGGCTTGCCATGTGCGGCATACGCGACGCCATTCGCGCGCGGCACACCTGACGCCCGGTCGAAGGTCACGCGTTCGGCCAGCGCGCGGGTGTGCACGGTGAGATTGGGACGCCATTTTACCGGATTAAGGTAAGCGACTGCCGTCGAACAACGCGCGCCGTCCTTCTGCGTGACTTGGTACAGGCCGACGCCATCCTGGCGTACGCCGTTGAAATCATCGTTGCGCGCGTAGCCTGCCTGTTGTCCGGCTTCGATGAAGATTTCAGAAAGGCGATTGACGTTGCGCGGATCGGACACCGACAGCGGGCCGTCCGCGCCATGCAGCGCATCGGCGCCGCGCGAATTGCGTTCGGCGCGCTTGAAGTAGGGCAGCACGGTGTTCCAGTCCCACCCATCCGCGCCGTTCGCGGCCCAGCCGTCGTAATCGCCAGCGGTGCCGCGGATGTAGCACATCGCGTTGATCGAGCTCGACCCGCCGAGCACCTTGCCGCGGGGCCACCACACGATGCGATCGTTGAGCTGCGGCTGCGGCGTGGTGTTGTAGTCCCAGTTGATCGTCTTGTTGTTGGCGATCTTCGCGAGGCCCGCGGGCATGTGGATGAACGGGTGCCAGTCCTTGCCGCCGGCCTCGAGCAGCAGCACCTTGACGTTCGGATCCTCGCTCAGCCGATTGGCGAGCACGCAGCCAGCCGAACCGGCGCCCACGATGATGTAGTCGTACGCAGATGAGTCGGACACGTAGTCATCCATTGAGGCAAAACGAGTTCGAGAAGTCAGCGAGGCTAGGGCCACGGGTTAGAGCAAACATTCCAACACGGTGAAATCCGCGCCGGCATGGCCTCATGCAGCGCCGGTGCGAGCGGTCGGCTAAGCTGCGCGCGCACGTCGCAAGGAGTCAGCGATTTCCATGTCCCCCGCATCCGCAGGGTCTGAGCCGAATTCGCTGTGGGCGCGCGTTACCGGTGCACGGGCGCACGAACGCGAGGCCTTGCGGATCGCGTTCGTGTACTTCTGCTGCGTGCTCGCTGCGTATTACCTGCTGCGGCCGGTACGCGACCAGTTTTCCGCGGCAGTCGGTTCGACGAATCTCTGGCAGTTCTGGGTCGGCACGTTCCTGGTCACGCTGGCGATGGTGCCGGTGTTCGGCGCGCTGGTCGCACGCTATCCACGCGAGAAATTCATTCCCTTGGTGTACCTGTTCTTCATCGTCTGCCTGGTCGCATTCATTCCGGCATTCGCTCTGGAAGACAGAATCGGTGCGCGCCTGCTCGGCACTGTTTTCTACATCTGGCTGAGCGTGTTCAGCCTGTTCGTGGTGTCGGTGTTCTGGAGTTTCATGGCCGACCTGTTCGACAGCGCGCAGGCGCTGCGGCTGTTTCCGGTGATTGCGGTCGGCGGCACGTTGGGTGCGATCGTCGGGCCGATCGTCGCGGGCTTGCTGCCTATCCGCGCGTTGCTGATCACGGCGATCGCGTTGCTGGCGATTTCCATCGCATGCGCATGGCGCTTGTCCGCATGGTCGCGACGGAATCCGAAGCCGCTGCGCCATGGCGAGCATGCGCGCAGCGAAGTGATCGGCGGCGGCGTCTGGGACGGCCTCGCGCAGGTCATCCGCTCGCCATTCATGCGCCGGATGATCGCGCTGATGCTGCTCGGCGATGCGATCGGAACGGTGGCCTATGCGCTGACCGCCGATATCGTCAAAGCGGCGGCGGCCAGCAACGAAGCACGCAAGACCCTCTATGCGCACATCGACTTGGCGACGAATTCGCTGCAACTGGTTTTGCAGATCAGTATCACTCGCTTGCTCATGTCGCGCTTCGGCGTGGTCGCTGCGCTGATCGCCGATGGTGCGATCAAGGGCGTCGCCTTGCTCGCGACAATCGTGATCGGCGCGCCGATGGTGATCCCGATGCTGGTCATCACGCGCGGCAGCACATACGGGATCGGCAAGCCGGCGTCGGATAGTTTGTACGCGCGGGCCGAGCGTGAGGCGCGCTACAAGGGCAAGAACGTCATCGATACCGCCGGTTGGCGCTTCGGCGACGTGGTGGTGTCGCTGTCGATGAAAGCCTTGACCGGGCTCGGCGTCGGCGTCGCCGGATTCGCCCTGATCTCGACGTTCGCCGCTGCGCTGTCGGGCTGGTTCGGCTGGCGCGCCGCGCATGCTCCGGAGTTGACGCCAGAGACTCAGGGAACAACCGATGTGAACCTGCGCGGCTAAAACGCCGCCGCGTGTTACGCGGCCCTGCCGACCGCTTGCGGTTTTTTCAGCGAAGACGCCGCGACCAGTTCGGACGGATCGAAATCGTCCACCGAGATCGTGTCCAGCGTCATCGCACGCAGTTCCTCGAGCTGGGTTTTTTCCTCGGCGGTGATCCAGCCTTCGGCGACGCCTTCGGCGAGTTGTGCGGGAAAATCCAGCGCTTCGATATCGCTGTTCTTGAGTGCCTTCCAGAACTTGCGTTCGACCGGCTCGGCGAGCACGACCTTCGCGAGATAGCTGTTGATGCGGCCGGCCGGATTGTTTTCGCAAGGCGTGAGGAACACGCCATCGGCGAGGCGATCGCGTGCATCGGAGGGCGACATCAGCAGTGCTGCGGCACGATGGCCGAGTCGGTCCGACGGCGCCTGCGCGCGCCGACCGAGCGGGAAGATCAGCATCCACAATAGCCAGCCGACCGGGCGCACCGGGAAGTTGCGCAGCGCGCCCGAGAGCGCGACTTCCATCTTGTGCACGGCGTCGTGGAATGCCCACGCGAGCAACGGCTGGTCGGACGCGGGGCAGTCCTCGTCGTGGTAGCGCTTGAGCATGCTGCTCGCGATATAGAGCTGGCTGAGCACGTCGCCAAGTCGCGCCGAGAGTTTTTCCTTGAACTTGAGCTTGCCGCCGAGCAGCAGCATCGAGGTGTCGGCCATCAACGCGAGCGCCGCCGAATAGCGGTTGAGCTTGCGGAAGTAGCGGCGCGTGTAATCGTCGCCCGGAGCTTTGCCGATGCGCGCGGCGGTGGTGCCGAACCAGAAACTGCGCACCGCGTTCGAGATCGCGAAGCCGATGTGGCCGAACAGGTTGCGATCGAATTCCTTGAGGCGTTGCTGCGGGTCTTCGAGGCCAGCTGCCTTCATCTCCTTGAGCACCCACGGATGGCACAGGATCGCGCCCTGGCCGAAGATCATCAGGCTGCGCGTCATGATGTTCGCACCCTCGACCGTGATGCCGATCGGCGCGCCCTGCCAGTTGCGGCCCATGTAGTTGCGCGGGCCAAGGATGATGCCCTTGCCGCCGTGGATGTCCATCGCGTCCTGCACGACTTCGCGGCCCATGCTTGTGCAATGGTATTTCGCGATCGTCGAGGGCACCGCCGGATTTTCGCCGCGCGCGACTGCGGCAGCTGCTGCCTGCGACAGCGCACTGATCGCATACGCATTGCCGGCCATCCGCGCGAGCGCTTCCTCGACGCCTTCGAAGCGACCGACCGACAAGCCGAATTGCTTGCGGATGCGCGCGTAAGCGCCGGTGACGACGGCTGCCATCTTCGCCGAACCGCTGGCGGTTGATGGCAACGTGATCGAGCGCCCGATCGACAGCACCTCGACCAGCATCTGCCAGCCCTTGCCAGCGTATTCCTCGCCGCCGATCAGCACCGACAGCGGCACGAACACATCCTTGCCGTGGATCGGCCCGTTCTGGAACGGCACGTTGAGCGGGAAGTGGCGACGGCCGATGTCCACTCCCGGCGTGTCGCGCGGGATCAGCGCGAGGCTGATGCCGAGATCCTTCGTGTCGCCGATCAATCCGTCGGGGTCGTACATGCGGAACGCAAGGCCGATGATCGTGGCCACGGGTGCAAGCGTGATGTAGCGCTTGTCGAAGTTCAGGCGGATGCCAACGACGTTCGCGCCATTCCATGTTTGCGTGCACACGATGCCGTAGTCGGGAATCGAGGTCGCGTCGGAACCTGCGAATGGCCCGGTCAATCCGAAGCAGGGCACTTCGCGGCCGTCGGCGAGGCGCGGCAGGTAGTGATCTTTCTGTTCCTGCGTGCCGTACTGCATCAGCAATTCGCCGGGGCCGAGCGAGTTCGGCACGCCGACGGTCGAGCTGAGCGTGCTCGAAATTGATGCGAGTTTCTGGATGACCTTGTGGTTGGCGATCGCGCTGAATCCGAGGCCGCCATATTGCTTCGGAATGATCAT
Source organism: Lysobacterales bacterium (assembly GCA_038226665.1). GTDB lineage: Bacteria > Pseudomonadota > Gammaproteobacteria > Xanthomonadales > Xanthomonadaceae > SZAS-103. Next base: position 28,834 of record JBBRQI010000023.1, read on the forward strand.
GCCGAAGAACCGGTTCTTCTTGACGAAGTCCCAGATCTCAGGCGGCAGGTCGGCGCGGACGTGGCTGATGTCCCAGTCGTTCGTCATCCTGCACAACTCTTCGCAGGGGCCATCGAGGAAGGCTTGTTCTTCGGCGCTGAGCTCTGGTTTGGGCTGGCTCAGCAGCGCGTTCCAATTCGGCTTGCCGGAAAACAGTTCGCCTTCGAATCCGACGGTTCCTGCTTCCAGCGCCGTGCGTTCGGTGTCCGACAGCGGCGGCAGGATCTTCGTATAGAAATCGAGCAATGGACGTGTGATCAGCGGCAAGCGGATCGCGGGAATCAGCAGCGGCAATGCGACCAGCGCGACGACTACTGATGCAACGATGGTCGCAGTGAAATTCGCGCCGAGCCATGCGCCCGATGCCAGCAATCCGGCGGTCAGCAGTGCCCACGCAAACAACGGCCACCGGTGGTAGGCCGCCGCAAAAGCCACAAGAAACAGAATCACGAACGGGGCGAGGATGCTCATGAACTGACTCCGTTGAGACGTTGGGATGCTCTGTCTGCAGCTCCGTGAGAACGCGCTTGTCCGCAAGCGTACGCGCTCCAGCGAACCACTGTCGGCATGGCTTCCAATACAACCATACGCAATAGTATGGTATGCGGCATGGTCTAGTGCAATTGCTCCGCGATCGGATGCTTGTGCTTGCACGACATTCTGTTTCAGGCCCGGACGTATGGATACACTGTGCCAATGTCCGACGACTCCGCCCCACGCAGCGAACGTCCCACGCGCCTGAGCGCCGCCGATTGGGCGCAGGGTGCGCTCGATCTGCTCGGCGAGCAGGGGCTTGCGGCGGTCGGAGTCGAGCCGCTCGCGCGCCGCCTCGGTGTAACCAAGGGCAGCTTCTACTGGCACTTCCCGTCGCGCGAGGCGTTGCTGACGGCGGCGCTGGAGCATTGGGAATCGGTCGAGCAGGAAACCGTGTTCGGCAAACTCGAAGCGATCCCGGAGCCGCGCGAACGCCTGCGTGCGTTGTTCCAGTTGGTCGCTCACGAGGCCAAGACTCACATCGTGTATTCGGAATTGCTCAAGGCGCTCGACCACCCGCTGGTGCAACCGGTGATGGAGCGTATTTCCAAGCGCCGTCTGGATTACCTGTGCGCCTCGTTCCGGCAGGCCGGCCTCGGCCGCGCCGACGCACAGCACCGCGCGCGGCTCGCCTACGCGGCTTACATCGGCTTCCTGCAACTGGCGTTGCAGTTGCATCAGCCGCGCCTGCACCACGACGAATTCGAGTCTTACGTCGAACACGTGATGCGCACGCTGATCCCGTGAGCGTGCGTCGGGGCTTGCCCAGCGGTTAAACTAGGAAGCTGCGCGGGCCGTCCCGCCATTCCGCATTCACCTCAAGGGTCCAGCCTCCATGTCCAGTTCGCTCGACGCCCTCAACCAGTGGGTTCTCGAAGTTGCCCGCCTGACCAAACCCGACCGTATCCAGTGGTGCGACGGCTCGGATTCCGAGAGCAACGCGATGACCGAATTGATGCTGTCGACGGGCGACCTGATTGCGCTGAACCAGGAAACGAATCCGAATTGCTATCTGCATCGTTCGAATCCATCGGACGTCGCACGCGTCGAGCACCTGACCTTCGTCTGTACGCCCGAGCGCGATGACGCCGGCCCGAACAATCACTGGATGGCGCCGGAGGCAGCGCACACGAAGATCGACGCGTTGTTCGCGGGCTGCATGCGCGGCCGCACGATGTACGTGATTCCATACTGCATGGGTCCGATCGCGTCGCCGATTTCGCGTTGCGGCGTCGAGATCACCGATTCGCCATACGTCGTCGCGAACATGCGCATCATGACGCGGATGGGCGCTGCTGCGCTCGCGCGCATCGAGCGCGAAGGCGTCGAACGAACCGCTCGCGGAGAGCGCGCAGACACGTTCGTGAAGGGACTGCATTCAACCGGCGAGCTCGATCCGGATCGCCGCTTCATCATGCATTTCCCCGAAGAACTCATGATCAAGTCCTACGGGTCGGGTTATGGCGGCAACGCGCTGCTCGGCAAGAAGTGCCACGCATTGCGCATCGCTTCGTACCAGGCGCGCACTGAAGGCTGGCTCGCCGAGCACATGCTGATCGTCGGTATCGAGAACCCGCAGGGCGAAACGCATTACGTCGCCGCCGCGTTCCCGTCGGCTTGCGGCAAGACCAACCTGGCGATGCTGATTCCGCCGGCAGGCTATCTCAAGGCCGGCTGGAAAGTGTGGACGGTTGGCGACGACATCTGCTGGATGACGCCGGGCGAAGACGGCCGCCTGTGGGCGATCAATCCGGAAGCCGGTTTCTTCGGCGTCGCCCCGGGTACGTCGGCCAAGACCAATCCGAATGCACTCGCGATGCTCGACCACGATGCAATTTTCACCAACGTAGCGGTCACCGCCGACAACCGTCCTTGGTGGGAAGGTCTGCCCGACGGCGTGCCGGTCAAGGACTGGCAAGGCCGTGCGATTTCCAACGAGAGCGACGACCCGAACAACGGTCCCGACAATGGGCCGGCCGCGCATCCGAATTCGCGCTTCACCGTAAGCGCCAGACAGTGCGCTAGTTATTCGCCGCATGCGGAAGACGCGCAGGGCGTGCCGATATCGGCGATCGTGTTCGGTGGCCGACGCGAATCGCTGGTGCCGCTGGTCTTCGAGGCGCGCGACTGGACGCATGGCGTGCTGGTCGGCGCATCCATGGCATCGGAAACCACCGCTGCAGCGACCGGTGCGGTCGGCGTGGTGCGTCGCGATTCGATGGCGATGAAGCCGTTCTGCGGCTACAACTTCGCCGACTATTTTTCGCACTGGCTGTCGTTCGACAAGTCCGGCGCGCAACTGCCGAAGGTCTTCCACGTCAACTGGTTCCGCAAGGGCGACGACGGCAAGTTCCTGTGGCCGGGATTCGGCGACAACCTGCGCGTGCTCGAGTGGATCCTCAAACGCGTGGACGGCACGGTAGGAGCGAAGGAAACGCCGATCGGCAAGCTGCCGCTGGCGGGCGATTTAAATATCGAAGGGTTGGGCATCGATGCCGCCCGGCTCGACGAATTGCTTGCGGTCGATGCCGATGGCTGGCGCAACGAAATTGCCAACATCGGTGCCTACTTCGACACATATGGCGCACGCATGCCCGCCGCGCTCAGGCGCGAGCGGCAGCGCATTGCGGATGGATTGGATTCCTGAAGAGCGGGCTGCGCGAGTCAAGCAGCATGATCGATCGACTGGACTGAGCCATTCATCGCCGCGAACGGATGACCGCAAGTAAACCCTGTGCGGCGACAACGCATCCAAGCGGGTATGCTCAGCCTTGCCGTGCAACCAGAAACCGTACCTCTTGCCGATGCGCGACCTTCCATCGACGCCGATGATGCGTTGGTGCGCTCGGCTGCGCATGGCGATGTGGCAGCGTTCGAGTCGTTGTACCGCCAGCACCTGAAACGCGTGCACGCGGTGGTGTGGCGGCTGGTCGGTGGCAACGATGCGCGCGCCGAGGAATTGACCCAGGAAACATTCGTGCGCGCGTGGCAGGCACTGGCAAGGTTCCGCTTCGAGAGCGCTTTCGCCACATGGCTGCATCGGCTCGCGGTGAACACCGCGTTGATGGATTTGCGCGCGCGCCGCGACAACGAGGATCTTGAAACCGACGACGCGGCCCTGCTCGACCTTGGCAGCGGCGACAGCGCCGGCATCCGCACCGCGCTCGGCATCGACCTCGAGCGCGCGGTTGCGCGCCTGCCGCCGCGCGCGCGCGCGGTGCTGGTATTGCACGATGTCGAAGGCTGGAAGCATGAAGAGATCGCGACCGAACTGCACATGGCAGTCGGCAGTTCGAAGGCGCAGCTGCATCGCGCGCGCAAGCTGTTGCGTGCGCACCTGGGAGATTCGCAATGACTGAAACCACATACCGCTGGCAATTGCGGCAGTTGCCGCGCGAACGCGAGCCGTCGCGCGACTTGTGGGCCGGCATCGCCGCCGCGATCGCGCATCCGCAGCAGGTTTCGAAAACGGTACGCGGGAGTGGCTGGTATGCAGCGGGATGGCGCACGGCCGGCTCGGCGCTCGCCGCGAGCATCGTGCTGGGCGCATTCGGATTGGGCCTGGCTCAGCCGCGCCTGCTCGAAAGAGTCGGCTTGCGCCGCGCTTCGCCCGAGCATCAACTGGTGTTGAAGGAAGCTGCCGCGATTCGCAAGCAATACCAAGACGAATTGCGCCAGTTCCGCAACAAGCCGGTGTCGACCGACATCACGCCCGCGTTGATCGAGCTCGACCAGAGCGCCGACAACATCATGGTTGCGCTGAACAGCCATCCGGATGCGGTGTTCCTGCTCGATCAGTTGCGGCGCACCTATGCGCGCCGGTTGCAGCTCACCCAACGCGTGGCGATGTTCTGACCGACGCCCTGCGTCCGCGCTCTTTCAAACGATTGAACAACGCATCAGGGAATTTGCCATGCCGTACTCTCGCCGTGGGTTGGCCATTGCGCTATTGGTGCTGCCGGCGATCGCGTTCGCAGCTATCACACCGATCAGCGAAGTCCGTCCGCTCAATCCGGAAGGCGAGGTCGTGATCGACAACACCAAGGGTGCGATTGTTGTTCGCGTCGCCGATCAACCCGAAGTCCGCATCAATGGCATCCTCGGCGATGGCGTGGAGCGGCTGGCGATTGAAGGCGACCGTCGCCATCTGAGCATCCGCGTCATCAACCCGCGGTCGCAAAGCTGGTTTGGCAACTGGGGCGACGCGCAGACCAGCGACACGCGGCTGGAGATCACTGTGCCTGCGCATGCAAGCATTGCTGTCCAGGGCGTGAGCGCAGTGACCGATATCAAGGGCGTCGCTGGCCGTCGGCTGTCGGTCAATTCGGTGAGCGGCAAGGTGCAGGTCGAGGCGAACCCTGGCGAGGCACGCGTGGAAAGCGTCAGCGGCGACCTGCACATGCACCTCGACACCAGCAAGACGCATGTCGAGACCGTGAGTGGCGATGTCGACCTGCAAGGACACCTCAATGGCGAAGTCAGTGTCGAGACGGTCTCGGGGCATATCGTCTTGCGCGCCGAGAAACCCAGCGACGTCGACGTCTCCGCAGTGTCGGGCGATGCCGACCTGCGAACCGGACTTGCGCAAGGCGGCCAGCTCAAGGCCGAATCCACCAGTGGCGACCTGAGCCTCGTACTGCCCTCGACCAGCTCGGCACAGCTGCAACTGAACAGTTTCTCGGGCACGATCCGTTCCGACAGCGGCAATGTGGAAACCCCGGATCGCGGTTCCGGCGCGAGCCTCAAGACGAAGATCGGCAGGGGCGATGCATCGATCACCCTGCAATCCTTTTCCGGGGATGTGCGGGTCAAGCTGGAAGGCAGCCAAAAACAGGATTGAGCGCGCTTTTTAGCTCTGTGCCCGGCTGCCGAGGGGGCGATGGCGATGGTATCGTGCCGGCTCGGCCCATCAGCTTCGCAAGCGAGTCATGCAGCCCAGCGTTCCCACTGATTCCCTACTGATCGGACGTGCGCTCGCGAAAGACCAGCGACTGGACGAAGCCGAAACGCATTTCGCCCAGGTGCTTGCCGACGATCCGGGACAACCGGAAGCAGTGGCCTTCGTCCTGAGGCGCGCGATGGCGCGTGCCGAACATGCATCCGTCATAGCCTTGGCCGAACGCGCGATTGGTGCCGGCGTGCAGGATCCGGCGTTGTTCAATGCCCTGGGGCATGCCCATCTGTTTTGCGGGGACCAGGTTGCCGCGCTGTCCGTGCTCGAACGCTCCCTCGATCTCGACGCCAAACAATTCCATCTCCGGCTCAAGGTTGGCAAATTGCACGAGACGGCTGGAAATCAGCAGCGGGCTCTCATCGCCTATTTCAGGGCATTGACCGACGCACAGCAGCAGGGACACTGGAAGAACGACGCGAGTACTGAGCCCGCGTTGCGCGCAGCCGTGAAGCATGCGATGGACTTCATCGGCGACGGCCGTGCACGACTGTTCCGCGCGGCGCTCGCACCCTTGCGCCAGGCGCATGGTGCAGCTGCCGTGGCGCGCATCGAGCGTTGCGTGGCCACCTATCTGGGCGAGGTGCGCGCGGCCTACGATCACCCCATGCAGAAACCGACCTTCCTGCATGTTCCCGGGCTTCCATCGGCCGGCTTCTATCAGCGCGACTTGTTCCCGTGGATGGACGAACTGGAAGCGAACGCCGCGACGATCCGCGAGGAGGCGCTCGCCGTGCTCGCAGGAGACAGGTTGCTGGAGCCTTTCCTCGGCGAGGGCAGCGATGGTGTCGCGACAGGCCAGCTACGCAACGACCGTGGCAAGCCCGCATGGGATGCGTTTTTCTTCTATCGGCACGGCAGGCGATACGACGACAACTGCGCGCGCTGTCCTGCCACGACTGCGGTGCTCGAACGCCTCCCGCTGGTGCGCATCGACGAACATGCACCGGAAATCCTGTTCTCCGTGCTTACGCCCGGCAGTCATATCCTGCCGCACACAGGGGTGACGAACGCGCGGCTGGTGGGGCATCTAGCGCTGATCGTGCCGCCGGATTGTGCGATCCGGGTCGGCGACGAGACGCGGCAGTGGGAGGACGGACGTGGCTTCGTGTTCGACGACACTTACGAGCACGAAGCCTGGAATCTCAGCGGCGAAACGCGTGTCGTCATGATCCTTGACGTCTGGAATCCGCATTTGACGCCGGTTGAACGCGAAGCTTTCAACGACCTCGTGCTGGCTATATGGGCGTTCACCCGAGCCTGCGATGACGCATTCGACGAAGGAAAGCTGGCGGAACTGCAGATACCGAAAGTCGCCCAGCGATCATGACGACGGCAGCCGATCAGAACAGCATGTAGGTCGAAACGATGTATTTGGCGTTGGAGACCGGTGGCAATGCGGCGTGCTGGAACATCCAGTACGGCGGAAAAACCAGCAGCCGTCCCATTTGCGGGGCGATCTGCATCCCGAGATCGCAAAACACCGTTTCGCCGCCTTTCTCGACAGTGTTCAAATACCAGAGGAACACGAGGAAGCGATTCGCCGAGTGGTCGACGGCGTCGAAATGCGGCTGGAATTTTTCGTCCGCCCCGACCCGATAGCGCTTGATGCGGATGCCCTCGAGCTTGGGACGAAACGGAATCGGGATCGTCAATCCGAGCGATGCGTTATAGAGCGCCAGATGGCTGTCGATCTGCTGGTAGAAGTAACCCTGCATTGCCTCGTCGGCGAACGGTGTGATGTTCATCTCCGTCCACGCGCTCTCTTCAAGGCCGGCGTGCAGGCCGCGTCCATTCGGCACCTGCAGGTGCGGCATGCTGTCGAAACCCGCCACCAGGCGGGCGCACATCTCGGGCGACATCGCCTCGTCGTAGAACTGCACGAATCGGGTCAGGCGATCCGCTGCGTCCGCGCCGTCTTCAGTCCGCATAGCCCCAGTGCTCGATGATCGGTTGCAGGATCGGCAGCACGGTGCGGAAATGCTGTTCGTACATTCGCCAACGGCCGACCGCAGCCGAATTCAGCGGCTGGATCACCTGGGAATAGCTGGGCGTGCCGATGTAGCCCTTGCGCCGGGCGTGGCCGTGGAAATCGTGCATAGCGGCTGCGTCGCCGAGACCGAGGAAGTGGCCGATCTGGCGCACGTGACCGTCGAAATCGGCGAGCATCCGCTCGTAGCGGAGGTGCAACACGTTTGGTTGCAGCAATCGCTCATGATCGATCCAGAAGTTCATTGCGCTGACGTAGCTGCGGGCCAGGCGCTCCAGGCTTGAGCACATGTCCACGAACGTCAGGGAACGGAAATCCTGCATGTAGCAGCTCAGGACGACGTCGCAGGGATGACGCAGCGCCAGAATGATCGGGGCGTCCGGAAACAACCGGCGGATCATCGGCAGCAGCAGCATGTTCAGCGGATTCTTGTCCACGAGCCGTTCGTCCGGCTCGAGCGATACGACGTCAGCCACGCTTGTCCAGTACATCGAGCGCAGAGCGTTGCAATGCGCCTTGCTCAACTCCCCAAGGCTGTCCGGATAAGCCGATCCTGCGTCGCGCAGCCGGTTGGCGGTGGAAAGCACGAAATCGCGTTCGTCCATCGAACGAAGGCCGGGTGTCGCATCGAGCATCTGTTCCAGCAGCGTCGTCCCGGATCTAGGGAAACCGACAATGAAGATGGGATCAGGACGCGAATCCTCAGCGTGCCGCAGATCGGCGGGCCAGCGCGCGAACTGCTCGACGCTCAGGCGCTGCAACAGGCTATGCAAGGGATCGACATCCGGGTCGATCATCAGGCCGCCAGCGGCTACTGCGTGCCGAAGTTGCGCAGCATGCGCCTGCTTCAGGGCGCGCATCGCTTCGTTCGCGTCGCCTTGCTTGTCGCAGACCCTGGCGAGCGCGAACATCAGGGAAGACTCGCTTTGCGCGGTGGTTTCCGGCTGCTCGGCCAGTTCCTCCAGCTTCACTTTCGCGCCTGCCAGATCGTTGCCGCGATGGGCCAGGTCGGCTTGCACGCTGGCGATTTCCTGCGCGAGCTTTGGGTCGCTTACGCTCGCCGGATCGGGCAATTCCGCAGCGACCCGGTGCGCCTCTTCCAATCGGTTCAGGCGCTCGTACACGGCCACCAGTTGTGCCTGGAGGAAAGGCTTTTCGTGCGCATCAGCCAGTGGCAGCGCATCGAGCAGGACTTGTTCGGCATCTACGCCCCGCCCGAACAGCAGTAGCGCATTCGACAGTGTGACCAGGTCGTCCATCTGCAAGTCGGGGACATGCTGCCAATCGTCGCGCTCAGCCAGCAAACGTTTGGCGTTGCCATGATCGCCGCAACTGAAGCATGTGGAGGCGCCATGAATACGGGCATGCACGTTGTCCGGATCGAGGTCGACTGCATTCAGGAAGGCGACCCGGGCGCTGCTGCGGTTGCCCTTTTCGTTCAGCAGCAGGCCCATGTGCAAGAGATGCTGCGCGTTGGCCGGCTCCAGAACGATCGCCTGGCAATAAGCGCCCTCGGCCTCCTCAAGACGACCGGCCTGCCGCAGCACCGTTCCAAGATTGCCCCAGTGCGTGCCCGATTGCGGGTAGCGGCGGGTAAGTTCGGCATAGGCCTCGACGGCTTCCGAAAACCTCGACTGCGACTGCAGCGCAAGGCCCAGCATCAATAGCCACGACTCCTGGTCGGCTCCGGCGCGCAATTGCTGTCGCGCGATCTGTTCGGTCAGGGCGGGATTGCCGGCCTGATAGGCCGCCGCCGCCGAGCGCAAGATATCCGCGTTGTCCATTGTGTTTCCGATGATACAGGGCGTGTTCAAAAACCGAAACAAACCGCTTTTCGGTCTCCCAAAAAAAAGACCGCGCGGCATGGCCGCGCGGTCGAGGGGTTGCAGTACGGCAGTTGCTTAGAACTTGGCGGTGAAGCGTGCCCAGAACAAGCGACCGATGGTGTCGTAGGTGGACACGTCGGTGTTGCCGTTAACTGCGTAGTTGGAATAGATGAACGGCGGCTTCTTGTCGAGCACGTTGTCCACGCCCACATCCACCCGCGAGTCCATCGTGCCGATCGCGCCGAAGTTGTAGCCGGCAGTCACGGCGCTATTGAAGTAATTGCCGATCCTGAGGACGGTCGGGCCGAGGCAATTCGGATTCGGATCGAGAGGGGTGGGTTTGCAAGCGTCGATCGAGGTGTTCTGCAACGTATCCAGATCGCCGATCTGCACCTTGCCGACCCAACGCATGTGCCAGCCAGCATTCCAGTTGCCCATGCTCCAATTCAGCATGGCGTCGCCGCGCCACTTCGCGTAGTTGCCGAAGTCCTTGTTGTAATGCCCGGCCAGATGCAGGATTTCGTTGTTTGCCGGGTCCGCTGCGGTCGCGGCCGGATTGAGATTCCTGTCGAACTTGTTGATGTGGGTAAAGTCGAACGATGTCGAGAATTGCCCCCAAGGCGTGACCGGGAACTTGTACTTCACCGCCATATCGACGCCGTCGGTTCTGATCGCTCCGAGGTTGACGGTGGGCAGGGTGAAGAAGGTGATCGACCCTTGCGTGTCGCGGTGGATGAATTTGCAGTAGATGCTTCCAGAGTTATTGAAGCAGTCCTGCATCGCCACGTCCGGATTCAACCCCGTGATCGTGTCCTTGAGCGTAATCCGGTAGAAGTCTACGCTGGTGGACAGGCCGGGGACGAATTCCGGATCGTAGACGAGGCCGAAATCGTAGGATCGGCCCTTTTCCGGCTGCAGATCGAAGCCGCCGAGTACCGAACCTTCGAACACACCCGTGCTCTGGCCGGCTGTGGTGGTGTCAACGATGCCACCCGGGTCCGGTGGTGTGCCTACCCCTGGTACTTGGCCGTTCACCGTGCCGCGCGCCGGACCGCAGGCGGCCAAGTGGGCGTTGTAACCATCTTTTTGGGCTTGTGTGCCGTTCGGGGTCAGGCCAGCGCAAAGATCGCCATTGAATGCCGGGGCACCTCCGGTCGCACCGCCGAACAGGTTGGCCGCGCTCGGTGCGCGGAACACGTCGGCGATGCTGCCGCGGAGCAGCAGGTCCTTGATCGGCCGCCATTCCAGGGACAACTTGTTGCTGTCGTTGCCCTTGAACAGATTGTACTTGGAGTAGCGGGCGCCGATGTCGAGGTTGAGCGCATAGGCGAATGGCGCATTCTTGAGCAGGGGCACGAACAACTCGGCGTACGCTTCCTTTTCATCGAAACCGCCGACCAACGGAGTGCCGCAGGTCTCCTGCGAAAGAGAGCAAGTGCCGTCGACCGGATTGGCCCTGGTGAGCGCATCGATTTTGACGTTCTCGTAGTCCCTGATCTGGTCGGCACCGACGGCGAGCTTGACTGCGCCGGCCGGCAGGTCGAACACGTCGCCGCTGGCATTGAACTCGAGTTCGCGTTCAATGAAAGAGGTGGTGCTGAGCGGGTTCACCTGGGCGTTCTTGAGAATGGCGATCGTGGTCGGATCGTTGACATTGAAGATGTTGATCGGAACGCAACCACCAATGGCCGTGGCGGGATCGCCGGGAGTAGCGACACAGGTCGGTACGCCTCCGACCAACATCGACGGGCCGAACGCGTCTTTCAGGCTGGCCAGGTTGATGTAGCCCTCGGGCCCAGCGATGGCAAAAAAGTGATTGTAATCGAAGCCCGCATCCCAGCTCCAGGTCTGGCCGAAGTTGCCCTTCAGTCCCAGGAACACCGTGTCGTTGGTGGTCGAGTTGTTGATAATGCGCTGGCCGAGGGAGGTGAAACGGCTGCGGAAGCGGTTGGGGGTCGGCGGGCCGAAATCGGCGCCGAAGGGGTTGTACAAGTTGTCTTTGGAGATGAAGACGCCATCATTGGTATCGAAGGGCAGGGGCGCGATCTGCGACTGCGCAGTCTGCTTCTGATGGTAGAAGTCGGCGTAGGCGGAAATGTCGTCGGTCACGTTGTAGGTTGCCAGCGCGAACGCATTGGTGCGTTCCTGCGGAGTGAGGACGATGTTCTGCGGCTGGTAATTGAACGGGCCAGTGCCATTGCTTCCGTAACAGACGTAGTTGGACGCGACGGTTTTACCAGTCCCGGCGGAGCCCGGCTTGAGCGAGACGTCCTGGCATCCCAGGGCCACTGCAGTGGGATTGTCGGCCGGCAGATGGATGCGGCCGTTCGGGTTGCGGCTGGAACCGCCGACAGCAGTGACGCCGGAGTAGAGGTTAACTGCATTCGCGGAGAGCGGGCGGGCGCCGGCCAGGACGGCATCGTATTTGTTGTATTCGATGCCGGCGACGACGTTGCCCTTGTCGCCCGATTGTCCGACGATCAACGATTGCCCCTTGCGCACGCCATCGTGATGCCCCGACTCGCCGTAGCTCGCGGTGAACTGCGCGCCGTTGTAGTTCTTGCGCATGATGAAGTTGATGACGCCGCCGATCGCATCCGAGCCGTAAACAGTCGAGGAGCCTTCGGTCAGCACTTCGATGCGCTCAACCAGGTCGAGCGGAATCGAGTTCAGGTCGACCGGCGTCGGGCCGGGACGATGACCGTCGATCAGCACGAGGGTACGTACGCTGCCAAGACCGCGCAGCTCGGCGGTCGCCGCACCGGTGCCGCCGCCGTTGTTCACCTGTGTGGTGGTCGGTGCGCCGGAAATGTTCGGGAGGTTGTTGACGATCTCGCCGATTGTCATCTTGCCGGACTGCTCGATGGTCTTGCGATCGAGAACGAGAACCGGGCTGGCCGTTTCGGAATCGACGCGACGCACGCGCGAACCGGTGACGGTGATGGTATCGAGGTTCTTGGCGGAGTCCTTGGTGGCGGCCGGGGTGGCATCCTGGGCATAGGCTGCGCCCACGCTCACGATGGATGCGGCACCGACGTACAGCGCGACCTTGATCGCGTCACGTAATGTGTTGCGCTTGGTTGACATGCTTTTCTCTCCAGGAAAATATTTTAGTGCGCGGGATGAACCCCAGACCGAACCACGCGAGCTGGCCCACCAACGGGGTAACGGGATACTAACGGATATTCTGGAGAAATTAAAGTCCCGTTAACAAGGCTGCGAAAAGCATGCCACGCGCCGACGCTGAAGCGCTGAAATCCAACAAAAACAATCAGTTGTATTTGATTTTCGAGTCGTCTGGCGTTCAGCTGGTTCCCGGAGAAGGTCAATAGCCGCCCGGAATGTAGTGAAATCGGGTCATCTGCACGCGATGCCGATCAACCACGCGCTGCACTTGATCCTTGGTCAAGGCTTCTCTCCACGCACCCGCGCGCCCCGACCTGAAAAAGCGCTCGGCTTTGTCCGAGCGTTCAATGAATCCATCGCGCGATTCCATCTGCGCCAGAGTGCGGAAGCTTGCGTGGTTGCGGGCACGTGCCACGCGTTGCGCGTCGGCCGTTGGTGCAACCAGCTTCACCACCTTGCCGAACGTCTTGGCGGGTTTTTCCAGCAAGTCCTCGTAGCGCAGGACCAGCGCTCGATGGAACGTTTGATCGGCCCAACCGGCAACATGGGCGGACCACGAGCCAAGCCACTGGCCGATGAAAAGGTTCTCGTTGGGCGAACCGGCTTGCTCGTGGCCGAGAAAGTCGATCGCCTCGTCGAGACTCAGTCCGAAGTGCGGAGCCATGCTGACCACCACATCCAGCGGGTTGCGCACGACATAGATCGCTGCGGCGGTGACGGTCGGGTTATGGATCGGATCGCCTTCGGAATACAGTGCCGGGTTATGCGTTTTCACGAACACGCTGCGCGCATGCGTGGCGGCGATCTGCGCGTGGACCTGATGGCGCAAGCCGCTGACCGCTGCGAAATCCAGTGTCGCCGCTGGCTTGCCGGCAAGTTCAGCGTAGCGCTCGGGGAACGATTCGTCGTCGCAGTAATTGCGCAGTTCGGCCAGCGGAACCGGCTCGGCGCGGTTGGCGATCAGGTTGGCCAGAAACGCGCGCAGCCATGTGTTTCCCGATTTCGGATAGGAAGCCAGCCAGACGATATTTCCCATGTGCCGCTCGCACTGCGTCGAAACGATATCGTACCCTAGCGGGCCTGGTTGACCGTCGGCATCCACTGGCTCGACCAACCCGATTCGCCACCGACAATCGCAGGGGAGACGGAACAAATGCCCGGAGCGCCTCGACCAAAGCTTGAATTCAACACCACGCGCTTGTTCGGGTCGTGGTTGAACGAGCAGAACGCGTCGATCTGCGCTTCCACCTACCAGACCGGCATTCTTTTCATGATGGGCGTGCGGCCCGACGGCAGCATGTCTTACTTCACCCGTGCGGTGGCGCGTTGCATGGGCCTGAATATCGGCCCGCAAACGATGTGGATCGGTTCGATGTTCCAGTTGCATCGCTTCGAGAACACGTTGCTGCCCGGCGAGAAGCATCAGGGGTTCGATGCCTATTACGTCCCGCGAATTTCCTACACGACCGGCGACATCGATATCCATGACGTCAACGTCGACAGGACCGGCATGCCGATCTTCGTCAACACCTTGTATAGCTGTCTTGCGACCGTCGATGAGCGCTACAGTTTTCGGCCGCTGTGGAAACCGCCCTTCATTTCGCGCCTCGCGGCCGAGGATCGCTGCCATCTCAATGGTCTTGCGATGGTCGACGGCGAGCCGGCCTACGTGACCTGCATCAGCAAGAGCGATGCTTCCAGCGGCTGGCGCGATTTCCGCGAAACAGGCGGCATGGTCGTGCATGTGCCGACCGGCGAAGTGGTGTGCTCGGGCATGTCGATGCCGCATTCGCCACGCTGGCATCAAGGCAAGTTGTGGCTGCACAACTCCGGCACCGGCGAGTTCGGATTCGTGGACATGCACAAGGGTCGTTTCGAGCCGATCGCATTCTGCCCCGGATACCTGCGCGGGCTGAGCTTCATCAACGACTACGCAGTCGTCGGCCTGTCGGTTGGCCGCGAGAACACCTTCCACGGCCTCGCATTGCAGGAGAACCTGGAGAAGAAGGGCGTGATGGCACGTTGCGCGATCCAGGTGGTCAGCCTGAAGAATGGGGACATTCCGCACGAAATCCGCATGGTCGGGGATATCCGCGAGTTGTTCGACGTCGCGGTGGTCCCGAACATCCGCGTGCCGGGCACGGTGGGGTTTTTGTCCGATGAAATCCGGACGCGGATCACGATCGCATCGGACACCATTCCCGAATCCGCCTGATCGGCCGAGTGCGAAATTGGTGCGGCGGCACGCAACAGAGGAATTCCAGAGTTGCGTCGGATCGTCTGGCGTTGCTGTGCGCTCACGTGGAAGCGTAGCCGGAACGGTTGCATCGGAATCGAAGCAATCTGCGAACCAGGCAGCTCGTTTGGCGCGAGTGCGCCTTCAGAGATCCTGGTGGTAACGGACGTAGGGCACGGTGCCTTCGTCCTGCTGCGCGGGCTTGGTTGCCGGCGTCAGCGTGCCGGTGGTCTTCTCGGCGCCAAAAGTCAGTTTGCCTTGCCACGGCGTTTTCCACGACAGGCCGACGCCGAGGCTGCTCAACGAATTGCTCTGCCCCGGCACATCGACCACGCGTCCGAGGATTTCGCCGCTGAGCTTGCCGCGTCCGACTGCGACGCCGAGACTGGTGGTGTTCCAGCGCTGGGATTCAACGCTGCCCTGGCCTGCAGTCGGAATCAGCTGAGCACGTGCGAGCGTGCCGCCGATAGAAACCCAGCCATTGTCGCCAAGGTTCATCTGCCCGCGTGCGGTGATGTCCTGCTGGCTGACATGGCCATCGAGGATGCCCATGCCCGGCATCAATCCCGACGTGGGCGACAGCCAGTCGCTGCCGTTCGCATTCAGATCGGCTTGGCCAACGCTCAATTCGAACAGGCTTTCGGGGCGCACGAAACGGGCCTCTGCGCGCAAGACCTGCGACTGTCCGGAGTTGTTATGCGCGAAAGGATCGCTCGGGTTCTGCGGCGCATCCAATGCCGTCAACAGACAGCGACCCGCGAGCGAGCCCAGTGTGACCAGGCCAGTATTGCTGTTGCAAAGCAACGCGAGTCCGTTGCCGTTGTCGGCGCTGAAGTCGGCCTGCAACAAGCCGTGCCCGGTGTTCAGGCTTGCGCCTGCGCCGAACAACATCGAACCACTGGATTGCTGGGGTTGCAGGAGGAGGAGCGCTTCGACCTTTCCGCTCTTGTTGTTCCAGACCGGCAACACTTCGGTATTCTGCCCGGTCAGGACATTGGAACGGTTGGGTGCGATCCGGTCCGGTGCAGTCTGCGCATGCACCGACATCGCCGCGAGGGCGATCATCAAGGCAATGGCGAGACGCAACTTCGACATGACTGGACTTCCGGCACTTTCCACATGTTTGCTTGGACGACACATGCTCCGGATGGAGCCGGGGCAGGCAGTAACACTAGCAGGTTTTATACTAATTTAACAACATCAAGGCTTACTGCAATGTATCAGGCGCAGGGGCCGTCGGAAGCTGTTCGAACAAAGCCAGAACGTCCTCGCGCGGCAGCCGGTAAGCCTGCCCGCAAAAAGCGCAACTGACCTCTGCGTAGGGTGATTCCTGCTCGGCCGCCGCCGCTCCTTCGCATCCTGCGACCGCAGGGAGTGCAGAGCCGCTCGCGGCATTGACACACCCTTGTGTGGCAGCAGCCAGAGCTTCATCGCGACCCAGACCCTGCAGCATCGCCGTAACCCGCTCGCGCGAGCACGAACAACCGAAGCGCAACGGAGTTGCATCAAGCACGCGCACCCGATCCTCGTGGAACAAGCGGAACAACAGGGCGTCAGGCGACGTAGCGAGCAGTTCCTCGCGTCCGAGCGTCTCGAACAGCGCGATCGCGCGTGTCCATCCATCCGCATCATCATCATCGGTGCCCGGCAATTTCTGCAGCATCAGCCCGGCCGCGCTGGATGCATCGGCAGCCAGCAGCATGCGGGTCGGCAACTGCTCCGACTGGCTGAAATAGCCTTCAAAGGCTTCAGCCATCGTGTCGGCATCGAGTCCGACCAAACCTTGGTAGCGCATGCCTTCGCGCCCACCGCTCGCGACGTTTTCGATGGTGATCGCGAGCAACGCATCCTCCCCGAATGCGCGCGGGCCGAGCGGATCGGGCAACGGTTCGGAGTAACCAGCCAGGCCGCGCAGGGTTCCATCGCGGGTGCATTCGGCGAACAACGAACGCAGCGCACCGGTTCCACGCAACTGCACGCTCAGCCGGCCATCGACCTTGGCATGGCCGGTCATCAGCGCGGTTGCGGCGAGGGTTTCACCCAGGCATGCAGCGACCTCAGGCGGATAGGCCGCGCGTTCGCGCACTGCAGCCCAGGTTGCGGTCAGTCGCACGAGTACGCCGCGTACTCCGGAGGTCTCCAGCAGGAAGCGCAGCAGGGTGTCGTCGTCGGTTGCAGTGGTCATCGTGGCGGCAGTCCTGGGTTCAAGGCAATTCCCGCATATTTGCCGGGAAGGTAAGCTCAGGCGCGAATCAGGGGTGGCCAAGCATGGGAAAGCAGGAAGACACAATGGGTCTGGGAGCGGCGTTGATCAAGACGGCCTTGATCAAGACACGTCCAATCAATTCGGCTTCGATCAGGATCGTTTCGATCAAGGCCATGCGCTCGCGTAGGGCGATGGAGCGGGGCGACGGCTGGCAGAGCTGCGTCTGGCAGAGCCGCGCATGAACACATCGAACCCGCGCAGGCGCATCAGCTGGCTGCGCTGGCTGTTCCTGTGGCTGCCCTTGTTGTTCATCGCGGTCAGCGTGCTGCAGGTCTTGAGCTTGCGCTGGATCGATCCGCCGACCAGCGCCTTCATGATCGAACGCCGGGTCGATGCCTGGCGCGGCGGCGATCACGGCTTTCGCCTGCATTATCGTTGGCACCCGCTCAACCAGATTTCGCGCTGGCTGCCGGTGTCGGTCATTGCGTCCGAGGATCAGAAATTCCTCGAGCACGACGGCTTCGATTTCCAGGCAATCGACAAGGCGATGGAGCGCAATAGCGAAGGCGGACGCGTGCGCGGCGGCAGCACGATCAGCCAGCAAGTCGCCAAGAACCTGTTCCTCTGGGGCGGTCGCAGCTATGTCCGCAAGGGGCTGGAGGCTTGGTACACGGTATTGATCGAGCATCTGTGGGCGAAACGGCGGATCGTCGAGGTCTACGTCAACATCGCCGAATTCGGGGATGGCATTTATGGTGCCGATGCGGCCGCGCACGATCTATTCGGTACGACTGCCACACGCCTGACACCCGCACAATGCGCACGTCTCGCTTCGGTGTTGCCAAACCCGCGCCACTGGTCGGCGGCTGCGCCAAACGCCTATGTCCTGCGGCACGCAGGCTGGATACAGCGCCAGATCACCCAGCTCGGCGGACCTGGATTGCTGGACGGCACGAAACGCTAGCGTGACCAGAACCCGTTGCCGATGGCGACGTACCATCCTCCGGCGGCCGCGCTATCATCGAGGTTAGCGCACTGCACGCGCGATGACTCAGGAGGACGTCATGGAACTGGTCCGGCATCTCCTCGAAGGCAAGCAGGCCGGCGTGACATCGATCCGCCCCGATGCCATGGTGCTCGATGCGATCCGGCTGATGGCCGAACGCGGCACCGGTTCGGTACTGGTGATGCGCGGTGGTTCGCTGCTCGGCATCGTTTCCGAGCGCGACTACGCGCGCAAGGTCGCACTGAAAGGTCGCGCATCGGCCACTACCCCGGTCGCGGACATCATGACCAGCCCGGTGGTGACGGTCGATCCGGATGCGACCGTGCATCACTGCATGCAGCTGATGACCAAGGGCCGATTCCGTCATCTCGCCGTGATGCAAGCAGGACTTGTGGTCGGCGTGGTCTCGATCGGCGACCTGGTCAAGGCGTTGCTCGAATTGCAGCAGAATGAAATCGCGCAATTGCAGCAGTACATTTCGAGCTGAATAAGTCGAATTGAGCAGCCAGTGCCAGGCGTATTTGACTGCGCGCCGTGTGCATTGGACGCAACGTAGCATTCACCCGACGGACGGAAGGGCCGTCCGGCACCGGCACGTTAAGCTGTGAGCTGGACGCGGTTTTGCTGCGGAGGCTGTTGTGAGACTGATTGAAATGTTGCCGAATTTCACTGCGGAACTACAGCTGGCCTGCGAACGGCTCGGGCGCGCCGACTTGACCGCGCAATTGGCGACGGTCGAACTGGACAACAACACATACAACGCCGAGACGCGCGTCGCGCACCTGCGGCTGCGTCAGGGCTATGAGATGAAAAACGACCTTGCCGTGCAGGCCGCGAACAGCGAGCCTGCTCCCTCCAACGAAAGCGTGGTCCTGCGCCATCGCTATGGCGTGAAGGCCGAAACCGACAATGTCGGACGCCTGCATCGCCTGGTTGTTGCCCACGGAACCGATATCGCCGAAGCCCTAGGCCGGTTCTCGCCGCTGCGGCAGTAAACCTCCGCGTTGTTCGCGATAGCCGCGCTGCTACAATGGCCGGCTCATGATCTCCTTCCGCAATTTCGCCCTCCGGCGAGGCGAACGCCTGCTGCTGTCCGACGTGGACCTGACCCTGCACACGGGTTGGCGCGTCGGCGTGGTCGGCCGCAATGGCACCGGCAAGTCCAGCTTGTTCGCGGCCGTGCAGCGCGAGATCGAGTCCGACAAAGGCGATCTGGATCTTTCAGGGAAAACCCGCATCGCCAGCGTCGCGCAGGAAACGCCGTCGCTGCCCGATCCGGCGATCGATTTCGTGCTCGGCGGCGATGCCGAAGTCGCTGCAGTGATCCGCGCCGAAGCCGCGGCGATGGACGCCGAGGATTACGACGCCGTGGCGGCCGCGCACCATCGGCTCGACGAACTGAACGGCTACGACGCGACTGCGCGAGCGGGTCGCCTGCTGCACGGGCTCGGTTTTCCGGCCGATACGCATCAGCGCGCGGTATCCTCTTTCTCTGGCGGCTGGCGCGTGCGCCTGAATCTTGCGCGCGCTCTGATGATGCCGTCAGACCTGCTGCTGCTCGATGAGCCGACCAACCACCTCGATCTCGACGCTGTGCTGTGGCTCGAACAATGGCTGCTGCGCTATCCGGGCACCTTGCTGCTGATCTCGCACGATCGCGAATTCCTCGATGGCGTCTGCACGCATACGCTGCATCTGCACGAAGGCAAGGCCAAGCTCTACACCGGCGACTACACCAGCTTCGAGCGCCAGCGCTCCGAGCAGTTGCACCAGCAGCAGGCCGCGCACGAAAAGGAACAGGCCGAGCGCGAACACCTGCAGAAATTCATCGACCGCTTCAAGGCCAC
>JBBRQI010000024.1:0-32091 GCA_038226665.1 Lysobacterales bacterium
CCATGAACTACTTGCATGTCCCGTCGAACCTGTTCCGCATCGTCCTCGCAGCCGTCGTCCTCAATGCCGGTGTTGCCGTGTTGATTCCGGCTGCGCAGGCGCATTCCGCGCCGGCAACGACGGCCACGGCGACCGCTGCGGCGTCCACTACATCGGCCGGCATCTGGCAGGCGATCGATGTCAAATCGGCCGAGTTGGCCAAGACGATCCAGAGCGGCAAGCTAGCCGATGTGCATCACATCGCTTTCGCGATCCGCGATCTGGTCGTCACCCTGCCGGAACACTCCACCGACTTGCCCACCGACAAGCTGGCCAAGGTCAAGGCCGGCGTGAAGTTCGTGGGCACCCTCGCTGATCGCCTCGATGCCAGTGGCGATGCGAACGACAAGGCGGGCGCGCAGGACAACTACGACAAGCTCACCGGAGTGCTCAAGAGCCTGCGGGCGAATTACACGAAGTAACGCGCTGCACGCATCGGCAGTGTTCCGATGCGAGTACGCGAAGGCGACACGAACGCGCCGGACTTCGTCCGCTCAACGCAAGGAGCAACAACATGACCAACGCACTCACCGAAGCCATCAAGGATTGCATTGCCGCCTGCAATGCGTGCGCGACCGCGTGCGGCAACTGTTTCGCCACCACCCGGCAGCGGCCTGATAAGCCCATTCAAAGTTTTCCCTTTGTCACCCCAAGGAGATCGACCATGTCACGAACCGCCGCTGTGATCACCACCGTCCTGGCCTTTGCCACCGCCAGCGCTTTTGCGCACGACCCCTCGATGCCGGCAACAGCCGCCTCGCATGCGGCCGCTTCCATGCAAGGCAGTTCCATGCCGATGACCGGCGATGCGGACGTCGATTTCGCGACGATGATGCGCGAGCATCATCAGATGGCGCTGCCCATGGCACGCACCGAACTCAGGAATGGCAAGGATCCGGCCATGCGCCGCATGGCCCGACACGTGATCGATGCGCAGACCAAGGAGATCGCGCAGTTCGACCGCTGGCTGGCGAACCATAAGGCATCAATGAAGGGCTCAGGAAAATAGGCTGCTCCCGTCCACGAAGAGCTACGGCAGCAAATCACTCCTAGGGCGCCGCGCGATCGGCGGCGCTTGCTTCGTCAGTGAATTCCGAGGTGAATCCCTCGATCATCGGAAGCGCCTCACAAACAAGTTGTGCAACGGTGCGAAGATCAGCGCTACATACCAGCCATAGACGCGACTCTCGACCAGCCCGAGGAAAAAACTCGGCGAGGATCGTCTACGTGCTTTCCAGAGTGGTGATGGCATTGCTCGATGATGTGCGAGCCACATCGAATCGCATCATGAAGTCGAAGAATCCTGCCCAAGCCAGGTAGTACAGGATGTTCTGGAGTTGCATGACGCTTACCTCGCGTTGGCTACGCGAGTGCTTGGACGTGGCGCATACGGATCGTTGAGGGCAACGAGGTAGATGTCACGCCGATCAGCCGCAGCATCCGCCGCCCGATTTTTTCGGGCCTTGCGCCAGGAACCGGTCAGGTTCCGCAGCGAACTTCTTCTGGCAATGCGGGGAGCAAAATGCATACGTCGTGCCTTTGTATTCCATCGCGTTGGCGGTTACGGCAACTTGCATGCCGCACACCGGATCGGTGCTTGTATTGGTCATCGAACTGCTCCTGTTTTGCGCGCGCAGTGCGCTTCGGAAAACCTCCCGCCTGGATACAGTATGAGAACGCAGAACTCAGGGTGTCGGTGCGCTGACGCACCGACACCACATCAGACAGGGCGGACACTCATTGTTCGAGTAGCGCCTCGGCGCTGTGAATATGGCTCTTGCTCTGGGAAAGCCGTAACAAGGGACCGACGGTATTGCGGCCGTCGATGGATCCCTCAAGTGTCTTCATCCCACCTGGAGCAATGGTCCGTGAGCGCCGACCAATGAGCCTTCGACCGTTCTCGGCAACCATTTTGGGGTTCTGTGGCGCCATTCTCATGGTCGTGGGCCTCTACTTTGTTTTTGTACGAGCGCCCTTGCTGCCCGAAGACCTTCGGTACATGGGAGCCTCACAAGCCACACTGCAGGCGATCGCGCCTTCCTTGATGCGGTGGACGCGGCGCGTGTTCTGGGTGATGGGCGGCTACATGATTGCGACCGGCTTGCTGACTTCCTATGTAGCCACGACAGCATTTCGGACCCGGGCGAACGGCGCGGTAATCCTTGCGAGCGTGGTCGGGCTGACCAGCATCGGCTCGATGACATTCGTGAACTTTATCATCGGGTCGGATTTCAGATGGGCGTTGTTGTCCATTGCTCTGCTATGGGCCATGGCTCTGGTGCTCTACAGGTTTGAACTGCCTTGCGTTCCGGACGCGCCGCCCAGCATCACTCATGAATAGCCACGCTTTGAGGTTCATCCGACAAAGCGTCTACTGAATCAACGCCGGAGCCAGCCATGCCAGATTCGAAGTCCAACGATCCGCCCATGCACCCTTGCCAGCATGCTGCGGGCCAGGCAACCCATCCCACGATCGCAACGCCTGTTCCCGCACCGGAAGTTCCGGCAGGCCGACACGGGCACGCAATCCACTCGCCGCAATCGACAAAGAACGTTGCCGACATGACCGGCGATCATCACGTTGCAGCCGCCCCAGCCGCCCCCCATTCGGTCTCTGGCAGCACACAATGGACATGCCCCATGCATCCGCAGATCGTGCGCGACGCACCGGGCAACTGCCCGATCTGCGGGATGACGCTTGAACCGATGGTTCCCAGTGCGGATGACAGCCACGCGCAGGCCGAGGTCGCGGCCGTGCGTCGTACGTTGTGGATCAGCGCCGCGCTGACCGTGCCGGTGTTCCTAGTCGCGATGGGACCGCACTTGCTGGGCTGGCACGCACCGGCGTGGACGGCGTGGCTGGAGTTCGTGCTCGGCTCGATCGTGGTGTTGTGGGGCGGCGCAAGTTTCTTCCGGCGCTTCTGGACGTCGTTGCGCAATCTCTCGCCGAACATGTACACGCTGATCGGCATGGGGGTTGGTGTTTCATGGATCTACAGCGTCATCGCGCTCTTCGCGCCATCGGTGTTTCCCGCGGCGTTCCGCGACGCCCATGGGCAAGTCGGGCTGTACTTTGAAGCCGCCGCGGTCATCGTCACGCTGGTGCTGCTGGGCGAATGGCTGGAGCTGCGTGCGCGCAACCGGACCAGTGATGCGGTGCGCGCCTTGCTGGGGCTTGCACCAAAGAGTGCGCGCCGAATCGCCGATGACGGCAGCGAGCAGGATGTGCCGCTGGAACAGGTCGTCAAGGGCGATCGCCTGCGCATTCGTCCCGGCGAAAAGGTGCCGGTGGATGGAGTGGTGCTTGAAGGCAGCAGCAGCATCGATGAATCGATGCTCAGCGGCGAACCCATCCCGGTTGAAAAGCAGGCTGACGCGAAAGTGATCGCCGGTACGCTCAACCAGACCGGCAGCCTGGTGATGCGCGCCGAGAAGATCGGCGCTGAGACCCTGCTTGCACAGATTGTGCAACTGGTCGCCAACGCGCAGCGCACGCGTGCGCCTCTGCAACGCCTGGCCGACCGCGTGGCGGCGTGGTTCGTTCCGGCGGTCGTCGCTGCGGCAGTGATCACGTTCGGCGTGTGGGCGTGGTTCGGTCCGGAACCCCGGCTCGCGTATGCACTGATCAACGCGGTCGCGGTGCTCATCATCGCGTGTCCGTGCGCGCTGGGTCTGGCCACGCCGATTTCGATCATGGTCGCCACCGGCCGCGGCGCGCAGATGGGTGTGCTGTTCCGCGATGCGGAAGCGATCGAGACGCTGGAGAAAGTCGATGTGCTGGTGGTGGACAAGACCGGCACTCTGACGATGGGCAAGCCGGCGCTGACCGATGTCGTCGCGTTCGGAAACGTCGACGCGCATCGCGCGCTCGGCATGGCTGCCGCGCTTGAGCGTGGCAGCGAGCATCCGTTGGCTGCGGCAATCCTTGCGGGCGCGATAGAACGCGGCGTCATGGAATTGCAGGTCGAGAACTTCCAGTCGCAGACCGGCCGCGGCGTCACCGGCACGATCCAGGGCTATCGCGCCGCGCTCGGCAATCGCGCCCTGATGGATGCCGAGAACGTGAACGTCGCCGTGGCATCGGCGCAGCTCGAGACGCTGCGCAAGGACGGCAAGACGGTCATGTTCGTCGCTGCCAACGGCGTGCTGGCCGGGCTCGTCGCAGTCGCCGATCCGATCAAGCCCACGTCCGTCGAGGCCTTGCAGGCGATGCGCGCTGCCGGGATGGAAGTGATCATGCTCACCGGCGACAACGCCACGACGGCCAAGGCCGTCGCTTCGAAGCTGGGTATTGCACGCGTGGAAGCCGACGTGCAGCCGGCCGACAAGGCGCGCATCGTTGGAGAGCTCAAGGCGCAGGGGCGTCGCGTGGCAATGGCAGGCGACGGCGTCAACGACGCGCCAGCATTGGCCTCGGCCGACGTCGGCATCGCAATGGGCCAAGGCACCGACATCGCGATGGAAAGCGCCAAGGTGACCCTGGTCAAGGGCGACCTGCGCGGCATCGTCCGCGCCCGCGCACTGTCCCATGCCACCGTACGCAACATCTACCAGAATCTGTTCTTTGCCTTCCTCTACAACACCATCGGCATCCCGATCGCCGCCGGCGTGCTGTATCCGTGGACCGGCTGGTTGCTCAGCCCGGCGATCGCTGCCTTGGCGATGAGCCTGAGTTCAGTCTCGGTGATCAGCAACGCGCTGCGGCTGCGTAGCACCCGGCTGGACTGACGCGACCTGTGCCGGGCATCCTGAAGCGTAGAGAGCCTGTAGCAGCAAGCCGCTCCGAAGCTGTGCACCGAGCGGCTTGCATTCAGTGGTTGGATTACTTCTTGTTCGGATCCGCATTCCGAAGCGGTCACCGAACATCGCAAATGAAGTGAAACGGTAGCGCAAGCATTCATTTCCACAAGGTTCCGCAATGAGCACGACTTTGGGCGCGTGGCGCAATGCTGGTGCGTACTTCAGTCATCGTGGCCAGCGCATATTCTGGCGCGAGGGCGGAGTGCCCCAAGCGCCTGCGCTCCTGTTGATCCATGGGTTTCCAACCGCATCGTGGGACTGGGAAACGATATGGCCGGTGCTAGGCCATTGCTACCGCCTGCTGACGCTCGACATGATCGGCTTTGGTTTCTCCGACAAGCCAATCGACTACAGCTACACCATCGCCGACCAGGCCGATATTTGCGAGACCCTGCTGCGCGAACGCGGGGTCGGCACTTATCACGTGCTTGCGCACGACTACGGCGACACCGTGGCGCAGGAATTGCTCGCGCGCAGTGGCGAACCGGGCCAGCGGCCCAAGCTTGAGAGTGCATGTTTCCTCAACGGCGGCCTGTTCCCGGAGACCCATCGCCCGATGCTGATCCAGAAACTGCTGTTGTCCCGGTTCGGTGCGTTGATCGCGAAACTCACCAACAAGAAAGCCGTGGCACGCAACTTGAGCAGGATCTTCGGGCCGCTGACACAGCCCGACGCCGTGCTCATCGACGCGTTCTGGGAACTGATGACGACGAACAACGGCCTGAAGGTTTTCCCGAAACTCATCAGCTACATGCCGGAACGGCGGCTGCGGCGTGCGCGCTGGGTCGGCGCATTGCAGGCGACTTCGGTTCCACTCAAACTGATCGATGGCACCCATGACCCTGTTTCGGGCGCGCACATGGTTCACAGGTACCGTGAACTGGTCGCGCACCCGGACATCACCGAACTGACTGGCATCGGCCACTATCCGCAGATCGAAGCGCCCCGCGAACTCCTCACGGCCTACCTCGATTTCAGGGCGCGCCTGGCGGGATGAGTGCATCATTCTGCCTCGCCGATTCTGAAAAATCCTTCATCATCCGGTTTGAGCTTCGCAGGGTGTCGCGCACAATACTGGTTGCTTCAACGCGCGCGGTGATTCGCCTGCGATCACTGTCGTGCCAACCCATGCCAATCGGACTCTCCCATCGATGAAACGCGCGTTGTTCATGGTTCTGTTGAGCATGCTTCTGCTGTGTTCGGCAACGTTGTGTGCGCTTGCGCACGCCGATCCACAGCCGAAGTTGACCATCCTGAGCTACCACGAGATCGCCGAAGGCAACGATGCGCTGGTGCCGATGTACACGGTGACGCCGACGAACTTCGTGCGGCAGATGGACTGGCTGAAAAACAACGGCTACCGCTTCGTCGGCATGAACGATGTACTCGCCGATTACGCGGGCAAGAAGCCGCTGCCAGACAAGGCCGTGCTGATCACTTTCGACGACGGTTATCGTTCGGTGTATGTGCATGCGTTCCCGATCCTCAAGCTGTTCAACGCGCCCGCAGTGATCGCGCTGGTCGGCAAATGGATGGAGGTGCCCGAGAACGGCAAGGTCAATTTCGACGGCCGTTCGATCCCGCGCGCGGATTTGTTGTCGTGGCAGCAGATCAATGAAATGACGAAAAGCGGCTTGGTCGAGGTCGCGAGCCACACTTACGGCATGCACGAAGGCATCGTCGCGAATCCGCAGGGCAACCTGCAGCCCGCCGCGACCGCGCGCCGCTGGATCGCCGAGGAAAAACGCTACGAGGACGAGACGAGCTACGACCGCCGCGTGCGCGCCGACCTGCTGCGCAACAACGAGCTGCTGAAGAAACACCTCGGCAAGGCGCCGCGCATCGTCGTCTGGCCATACGGACGCTACAACATCGAGACGCGCCGCATCGCCGCCGAGCTCGGCATGCCGATCGGCCTGACCCTCGACGACGGCGGCAACACCGCCGACACCCCGCTGTACGGACTGCGCCGTTCGCTGATCGACCGCTCGATGGGACTCGCCGACCTCGCCGAGGAAATCGCGTTGCGCAACAGGGACACCGACGACGAGGACGATCGCCCGAGCAAGATCATGCACATCGACCTCGACTACATCTACGATCCGGATCCGAAGCAACAGGAAACCAATCTCGGCAAGTTGCTCGACCGCATCCAGGCGATGGGCGCGAACACGGTGTACTTGCAGGCATTCGCCGACCCCGATGCCAACGGCGCCGCCGACGCGGTGTATTTCCCCAACCGCCACCTGCCGATGCGCGCCGATTTGTTCAATCGCACCGCATGGCAGATCGCCACGCGCACGCAGGTCAGGCACGTGTATGCGTGGATGCCGGTACTGGCCTGGCAACTCCCCGCCAAAGAGCCGGCCGCGAAGGACGTCGTGGTCACCCTGCACAACTCCGACAGCGGCCATGTCGCGATGGGTTATCCGCGGCTGTCGCCGTTCTCGCCGCGCGCACGCCAGATCGTGCGCGACTTGTACCAGGATCTCGCGCGCTCGACGCCGATCGACGGCATCCTGTTCCACGACGACGTCACCCTGTCCGATTACGAAGATGCGAGTCCGCAGGCGCTCAAGACCTACAAGCAATGGGGCCTGCCGGATTCGGTGCAGGCGATCCGCGCGAGCGACGACCTGCTCGGACGCTGGACGATCCTGAAGATCAACGCGCTCGACAATTTCGCCAAGGAACTCGCGCAGGTCGTGCGCGATGAACAGCCGGGCATCAAGACCGCGCGCAACCTGTATGCAAGCGTCGTGCTCAACCCGAAAGCCGAGGTCTGGTATTCGCAATCGCTGGACAATTCGCTGGCCAATTACGATTACACCGCGATCATGGCGATGCCGTACATGGAACAGGCGGCCGATCCGATGGCGTTCCTGCACGACATCGTCAACAAGGTCAACGAGCATCCCGGCGCGATGAGCAAGATCGTGATGGAATTGCAAACGGTGGACTGGCGCAAGGACGACGCGCCGCTGCCGGGCACGGAATTGGCCGACAGCATCCGCGCGTTGTACGGCTGGGGCGTGCAGAACATTGCCTACTATCCGGACAACCTGTTCAAGAACAATCCCGATCCGGCCCAGCTGCGGCCGGTCTTCGACAGCAAACCGAACAACCCGACGCCAGTGCCGGTGATACGGTGATTGCGTGGATGAGCAATTTGCTGTTGACCGTCGCTGATCGACGGGTTCTTGAGCGCGCTCCAGAAAGCGCATCCCGCCTGCGCGGGCATGACGAGCCAGGGTGCCGCCGGGAACGCGAAAACGGTGCGGGGATTTCCTGACGTGCAGACGCTCAGCCTCCACGCACTACTCAACACCACGTGGCTGGGCCTGCAGGGCTTCGTGTACTACTACCCGTTGTTCATGTCGTACCTGTGGATGATGGGCGCGGCGTTGTTCTACTGGCGTTACGAACGGCATGACCCGCCGTTCAACCAGCCAGTTCCGCTACCCGATTCGCCACCGGTCAGCATCCTGATTCCATGTTTCAACGAAGGCGCGCACGCCGAGGAAACGATCGGGCATGCGCTCGCGACCGACTATCCGGATTTCGAAGTCATCGCGATCAACGACGGCAGCCGCGACAACACCGGCGAAATCCTCGATCGCATGGCACGCGTGCATCCGCGCCTTCGGGTCGTGCATCTCGCGCAGAACCAGGGCAAGGCGATGGCGTTGCAGGCCGGCAGTTTGCTTGCCAAGCACGAGATCCTGATCGGCATCGATGGCGATGCGCTGCTCGATCCGCACTGCGCGCACTGGTTGGTGCGCCACTTCGTCGAGGACCCCGACGTCGCCGCAGTCACCGGCAATCCGCGCATCCGCAACCGCTCCACTCTGCTCGGTCGCGTGCAGGTCGGCGAGTTCTCCTCGATCGTCGGCATGATCAAGCGCGCGCAGCGCAGCTTCGGGCGCCTGTTCACCGTGTCGGGCGTCATCACCGCGTTCCGCAAATCGGCCGTGCACCACGTCGGTTACTGGAGCGCGGACATGATGACCGAGGACATCGACATCACCTGGAAGCTGCAGCGCGATGGCTGGGACGTGCGCTTCGAACCGCGCGCGCTGGTCTGGATCCTCATGCCGGAAACCTTGCGCGGCCTCTGGAAGCAGCGCTTGCGCTGGGCGACAGGCGGCGCGCAGGTGCTCGCGAAAAATCTCGACGTGGTGCTGCATCCATCGCAGAACCATTTGTGGCCGCTGCTGCTCGAACTGTGCCTGAGCCTGCTGTGGTCGTACACCTTGCTTGCGATGGTGGTGATCTGGTTGCTGGGAATGGTGTTGCCAGCCGGCACGGTGCCGATCATCGGCTCGCCCTTGATTCCGCAGTGGAGCGGCGTGTTGCTCGGCACGACCTGCCTGTTGCAATTCGCGATCAGCAAATGGCTTGACGGCCATTACGACACCGGGCTCGGCCGCAACTACTACTGGATGATCTGGTACCCGCTGGTATTCTGGCTGATCAATATCGCCGCGACCGTGGTTGCGTTTCCGAAAGCCCTGTTCCGCGATACCGGCAAGCGCGCGCGCTGGGTCAGCCCGGATCGCGGCGCGCATTTGCGCAAGCAGAAGCAGCAAGGCGAGGGATAGCAGGCATGCCCAACAAACTTATCATCAACGCACGCGGCGATCTGAGCTGGCGACGCCGGGTGGTTTCGGACGTGGTGACCGCGCTGATGTGGGCGGGCTGGATCCTGTTGTGGTTCCCGGTGTTCTTCAAGCTGCGCCAGGTCATTGCTTTGCACATGGCGGTCGAGCCCGCGACGATGGAAGTCCTCGACACGCTCACGCCGATCTCGCTCGTGCATTCGCTGATCGCCCTGCTTGGCACCAGTGCACTGTTGCTGCTGTGGGCCATGTTGCCCTCGCGCAAGCTCACCCACGCGCACGGCGTGCAGTCGTTGCGCGACTATGCCGAATATTTCGACCTCGAAGAACCGGTCATCGTCGTCGGGCAGGCCAGCCGCATCTGTGTCGTGAGCCACGACGATTACGGAAACATCGTGGGTATCGAAGCGCGAGAAGCAGGCAATGGAAAATAGACAATGGGAAGATCGTTGGACTCCTGCTTTTGCCAATCCCCGAAAGGCTAGCTTCCTGTTCGCTCCGGCTTCCTGCCTCCGCAGTCCGATTCCCGGCGTGTACGCCATTCACGCCAAGCTGACAGCCCACTCCATCGCGACCCGTCCATGACCGAAAAAAACCTGCTCGACTGCATCGAAAAACAAACCGGCCCCGCGCCGACCTGGAGCATTCTCTGGCTGCATGGGCTCGGCGCGGACGGCAACGATTTCGTGCCGCTGGTCCCGCAAGTGGTTCGCCCCGGCTGGCCCGCGCTGCGCTTCGTGTTTCCGCACGCTCCGGTGCGCGCGATCACGGTCAACGCCGGCATGCGCATGCGCGCGTGGTACGACATCTCCGGATTCGATCTCGCGCGCCGCGAGGACGAGGCCGGCGTGCGCGAGAGCATCGCGCAGGTCGAAGCACTCATCGCGCGTGAAGTCGAACGCGGCATTCCGCCATCGCGGATCGTGCTCGCGGGATTCTCACAA
The DNA here is from genome assembly GCA_038226665.1 of Lysobacterales bacterium. Taxonomy (GTDB): domain Bacteria; phylum Pseudomonadota; class Gammaproteobacteria; order Xanthomonadales; family Xanthomonadaceae; genus SZAS-103. The sequence continues at coordinate 10,403 of JBBRQI010000024.1, forward strand.
GGCGGTGCCATCGCGCTCGGAGCCGGCGTGCGCCGTGAGCAGCCGCTCGCCGGATTGATCGCGTTATCCACCTACCTGCCGATCGCTTCGAACAGCATCGCCGAAAGCACCGTCGCAGCACGCACGACGCCGGTGTTCATGGCGCATGGCAGTCTCGATCCGGTGGTGCGGGAAGCGCTTGGCCGCCAAGGCCGCGATGCGCTGCTGGCACTCGGCATGAACGTCGAGTGGCATAGCTACCCAATGGCGCACCAAGTCTGCCCGCCCGAAATCCAGGCATTGACCGCATGGCTCGGCGCGCGTTTCGCGACTGCGGAGCATGGTCAGGCATGAAGCAATCAGCACCGCCCTTTATCGAGCAGCTCTGCGCTTTCAGGGATTGAGCGATACTCGCGGCATGCGCGAGCCGACACGCCCCTGGGTTCCGGATTTCTGCCGACTGCCGACTTTGTTCGCGGTCGTTGTCGGCGCCGAACTCGTTGTGGTGATCCTCGCGCTCGCGCCATTGGGTCGCGAACACTGGCGACCAGCCGAATTCGGCACTGCCAGCCTGTTCGCGCAATGGACGGCCCTGGTCAGCGCGATGCTGCTGTGCAGGTTGCGCATTCCCTTGTCGCAGTTGCGGCCCGTGGCCGGGGCGCTGCTCGCATGGTCACTGCCGGTTGGCGTGGCTGCATTCGGCGCATGGCTGCTGTTCCAGATCGATCTCGGCCTCGGTTTGCTGCTCGGCCAGGCCAGCGTCGACCCGTTGCGTTTCATCCTGAGTTGCGCCGCGCTGGCGGGCTTGATCAGCGCTGCCGCTCTGCGCTATGCGTACATGCAGGAACAATGGCGGCAGCAGGTCCATGCGCAGGCCAAGGCCGAGGTCGATGCCTTGCAGGCGCGGATCCGTCCGCACTTCCTGTTCAACAGCATGAACACCATCGCCAGCCTTGTACGCAGCAACCCGGTCAAGGCCGAACGCGCGGTGGAGGATTTGTCCGATCTGTTCCGCGCAGCGCTTGGCGCGGGCGAAGGCGAATCCACGTTGAAGGAAGAAATCGAATTGGTCGAACGCTTCCTTGCGATCGAGGAATTGCGCCTCGGCGATCGCCTGCAGGTGCGCTGGCAGCGCGAAGAGCCGTTGCCGTGGGACCTCAAGCTGCCGCGACTCGTACTGCAACCGCTGGCGGAGAATGCAATCATCCACGGCATCGCACGCCTCGCGGGCGGCGGAACGATCGACATCGGCCTGCGTGCGGAAGGCAAGACCTTGCGTATCAGCGTCGGCAATCCATGTCCCGCCGATGCCAACATGGGTAAAGCGCACGGCGCCGGGAATGGCCATGCACAGCGAAGCATCGAACACCGGTTGCGCTATCGCTTCGGGCCGGCCGTCGGCATGGTCACGCGCAGCGACGCTGGCTACTATGCATGCGAGTTGAAGTTACCCATATGAAATCATCGCGCGGCGACGCATTAATCCCCTTCCCCTTCTTGCGCGAGAAGGCGAACCACCAGCAGGGCCAGTGCTGCAGAAGGTTCGTATTCACCGATGCAATTTGATCCGCAAGTACGCACGCACGAAGAAGATGAAGAGCACCGCATGGATGTCCTGATTACCGACGACGAGCCGCTCGCGCGCGAGCGCCTGCGCGCCTTGCTTGCAGAGCATGCCGACGTGGTCGTGGTCGGCGAGGCAAGCAACGGCCGCGAAGCGCTGGATGCGATCGAGCGCCTGCATCCGGATCTGTTGCTGCTCGACATCGCGATGCCGGTGATGGATGGGCTCGAAGCCGCGCATCACCTCGCGCAACTCGATGCGCCACCGGCGCTGGTGTTCTGCACCGCCTACGACGAACACGCGCTGTCGGCGTTCGAGGCCGCTGCGGTGGATTACCTCGTCAAACCGGTGCGCGCGGAACGCCTGGCCGCCGCACTCGAACGCGCACGCCGCTATGTCGCCGCGCGTCCCGCATCGCGCCTTCCCGAATTGCCTCGCAATACGCCGCGCACGCATCTCTCCGCGCGCTTGCGCGGGAGCCTGCGGCTGATTCCGGTCGACGAGATCCTGTACCTGCAAGCCGACGAAAAATACGTCTCTGTGTACCACGCGCATGGCGAGGACCTGATCGAGGAATCGCTGAAATCGCTGGAAGCGGAATTCGGCGAGCGCTTCATGCGCATCCACCGCAATTGCCTGATCGCGACCAGCGCGCTGACCGAGTTGCGTCGCAGCGCCGACGGCCAGGCGCATGTGCTGTTGCGCAGCGTGGCGGCGCCGCTGGAAGTCAGTCGCCGCTGTTTGCCGCTCTTGCGCGACCGCCTGCGACACTTGTGACATGACCCAATCAACGCTGCGCCTGGCGACCCGCGAAAGTCCGCTCGCGCTCTGGCAGAGCGAGCACGTGGCCGCGCTGCTGCGTACCGCGCATCCGGACCTGCGCGTCGAACTGGTGCCGATGACCACGCGCGGCGATCGCATCATCGACCGGCCGCTGTCCGACATCGGCGGCAAGGGTTTGTTCCTGAAGGAACTCGAGGTCGCGATGCAGGAAGGTCGCGCCGATGCGGCCGTGCATTCGCTGAAAGACGTGCCGATGGAGCTCGATGGGCCGTTCACGCTTGCCGCCGTGCTCGAACGCGGCGATCCGTTCGATGCCTTCGTGAGCAATCATTGGAAGAGTATCGATGCATTACCGCAGGGCGCGCGCGTCGGCTCGTCGTCGTTGCGTCGGCAGGCGCAGTTACGCGCGCGCCGGCCCGATCTGCGCATCCACGATCTGCGCGGCAATGTCGGTTCACGATTGAAAAAGCTCGATGCCGATGAATACGACGCGATCCTGCTCGCCTGCGCCGGATTGCAACGCCTCGGGCTTGGCGAACGCATCCGCCAGCGCTTGCTTGCGCCGGATTGGGTACCGGCAGTTGCGCAGGGCGCGATCGCGGTGGAATGCCGCGACGACGATGCGCGCATGCAGGAGTTACTGGTCGCGCTGGACGACGCCAACACGCGCGTATGCGTCGAGGCCGAGCGCGCGATGAACCGCCGCCTGCACGGCAATTGCCAGGTTCCGATTGCGGGCTACGCGACGATTGATGGCGACGCTTTGCAGCTGCAAGGCCTCGTCGGCGATGCTGCGACCGGAAAGCTCGTGCGCGCGCAGGCAAGCGCGATGTCGGGCGATCCGCACGCATTGGGCCGCACCGTCGCCGAAGCGTTGCTGGCGCAAGGCGCAGGGGCTTTGCTGGGCCTGACGTGATGCGACCGGGGGCAATCGTGGGCGCATGGATGACAACGCGCGTACGTGGCAGGCATAAGATGCAGGCACGTCGACAGGGGCGGTGATGCAATGTCCGTAACGTTGCCTGCGAACTCGGTGCCGGATATGCAACGAACGGCTGCGCTATGGCGCGATCCATGGATTCGCGTGGCGTTCTGCGTCGCTGCGTTGTACGCGCTGGAAATGGCGATGCAGGCCGGCGGCATTGTGTTCGTGAGGCGTTTCGCGGTGTTTGCCGACCTGCCGACCGGCATCGGCGCCTTCGTCGCGAGCGCGTGGGCCGCGCATCGCAGCGATGCGCGTTCCGCGATGCGGCGCGCATGGACGATCCTGGCGTGCGCGCAACTGTCCTTCTTGCTCGGCGGCGCATCGTGGGCGTACCTGCAGGAAGTGCGACACGCGCAGCCGTTCCCGTCGCCTGCCGATGCGTTCTACATCGGCTTCTACGTGCTCGCGTTCGCCGCGCTCGTCGCATTCTCGGCGACCGTGTCGATGCGTTCCGGGCGCCTCGCATTCGCGCTGGATGGCGCGATCTTCGTGGCCGCCGCCGGCGCGCTGGTGTGGGCGCTGGTGATCGTGCCCTTCATGGAAGTGCCGAGCGCGAATGTCCTCAAGGGGACGATGAGCATCGCGTATGCGTGCGGCAGCGCATTGTTGCTGTTCGGCATCGGTGCGTTGCTGATGCGTGGCGGCAACCCGGGTAGACGACCATCGCTGGTCCTGCTCGCCATCGCATTGGCAGTGCTGTTCACCGCGGACGTGACCTGGTTGTTGGAAGAACTTGGCAGCCAGTTCAAGCCGGGCGGCATGCCGGATACGCTGTACGTGATCAGCCAGGCATTCCAGATCGCCGCCGCGCGCGCGCGGTGGCTGCGGCCGTCGCCATCGCGTGAATGGCCGGCAACCGAGCGCCGCGAACGCCAGCCTTCGACCGGGCTGGTATCGCTTTTCACGATGCTGTCGACGGGTGCGTTCGTGTTGTGGATCCGCCGCGACCACTTGAATCGCGACGACGGCGTGGTGCTGGTCGCGATGATCGTCGCGGCCACACTTGCCGGTCTGCGCCAGGCCGTCAGCGCCCGCGAACTCGCCAGCATGCGTGCGCACGGCATGCAGAAGCAGACCGAACGCCGCTTCGCCGCGATGTTCCAGCAATCCTCGGACGTGATCGCGGTGACCGATGCGCGTGGCCGCATCCAGTACATCACGCCGTCGGTGGCGAACGTGCTCGGTTACGCGGCCGAAGATACCGAGCAAGTGCGGCTGGTGGATTTCCTGCACCCGGAGGAGAAACCCGCAGGCGTCGAATTCTTCCGCGACGTACTCGGCAAACGCGGCGTCACCGCACCAAGGGAATGGCGCGTGCATACGCGCGTGGGCGATTACCGTTGCCTCGAAGCGGTCGCCGCCAACCTGCTGTACGACCCGATCATCGGCGGCGTGGTCATCACCATGCGCGACGTCACCGAGCGCCGCGTGCTGCAGGATCGGCTCAGCGACCTCGCATTCAAGGACAGCCTGACCCTGCTCAGCAACCGCAGCCGCTTTCGCGATGCGGTCGCGCGCAGCCTGGAGAAACCCGATCTCGCAAGCGCGCCGTTCACGATCCTGTTCGTCGACCTCGACGACTTCAAGCGCGTCAACGACAGCCTCGGCCACCACAAGGGCGACGAACTGTTGCGCATCGTCGCCGACCGCATGCGCAGCTCGGTGCCGGACAATGCCGAGGTCGCGCGGCTCGGCGGCGACGAGTTCGCGGTGTTGTTGCACGATTGCGCGTCCGCGCCAGCGCAGGTGATCGCCGACGCGCTGATCGCGACGCTCGCCACGCCGTTGAGCGTCGGCGGCGCGACCCTGACCATCGGCGCAAGCGTCGGCATCGCGGTTGCGATGGCGGGCAACAGCGCCGACGACGTGTTGCGCCACGCCGACATCGCGATGTACGAAGCAAAGCGGCAAGGCAAGGGTCGATCGGAGAGTTTCGAGCTGCCAATGCAGGTGCGCGCGAGCCAGCGGCTCGAACTCGAGGAACGCCTGCGCGATGCGATCGCGACGGGCCTGATTGCATTGCATTATCAACCGGTCATCGACATGCGCAACGGCGTCCTGATCGGCATCGAAGCGCTCGCACGCTGGAACGATGCGCTGTACGGAAACATCCCCGTCGGCGAATTCGTCGCGCTCGCCGAAGACAGCGGGCAGATCATCGCACTCGGTCGGCATGTGCTGTTCGAAGCGTGCCGCCAGCTTGGCGACTGGCGCGCACGGGATCCGCAACTTGCGACGTTTTCGGTCGCGGTCAACGTCTCCGCGCGGCAACTCGACGATGCGCATTTCTTCGCGCATGTCGAACAGGCATTGCACGACAGCGGATTGCCGGCGAGCAGCCTCGTGCTGGAACTCACCGAGAGCGCGATGCTGCACCCACATCCGCACTTGCGCGCGTTGCTGGATCGCCTGCGCCGGTTCGGCGTGCGTCTCGCGCTCGACGATTTCGGCGCCGGTTATTCATCGTTGTCCTACCTGCACCGCTTCCCGTTCGACGTGCTCAAGATCGATCGTGCGCTGGTCGAGCGCGTCGGCTACAGCGAGGATGGCAGCGCACTTGTACGCGCAGTGCTGTCGGTGGCCGAAGCACTGAATCTGTCGGTGGTCGCCGAAGGCATCGAGGATCGCGTGCAGCGGGACGAGTTGTTGCGCATCGGCTGCAACCTCGGACAGGGGTATCTGCTCGGAACGCCGATGCCTGCGCAAAGGTTCCTGGAATGGCTCGCGAATGACTTGCCGGCGGCGGATCCGCTGACCGGGTAATCCGTGGATCGGCGAGACGTGCGTCAGTAGTAGAGCATCACCATGTGTTTCGCTTCGGCGAAGAACAGCCAGCGTTCGACGAATGCGCCGAGCAACGCCGATAGCGCCGCGATCCAGAGCGCGAACACGGCGGTAACCGGAAGCAACCACGCGAACAACAACGCGAGCAGCGGAACTCCAGCGAACAGGAACAGCGCGATCAGGCGCAATTTGCGCGAGTGTTTGCGTGCCAGCACGAAACCCATTTCGCGGGTGAGGTAATTCGCTTCGGTATGCGGACGTTCGAAGACAGTGACTTTGCCGATGCCTTCGAGCGCGGTTGCGGCTTCGCGCGATGGCAGGGTGATGGCATCGATGTCAGTCCAGTAGTTCCTCTTGAGCAACGCGAGAACCAGTGCCGGCAGGATCGCGCCTGACAGCGCCCGCGTCGGCGGAAGCGAAGCCGTGCAGGCGAACACGAGCCAGCCGTTCAGGACCGCAAACAGCAGATAGCCAGGCAGCACGAGTCTGTGCTCCCACGCCGGAACCGGCTTGAGCGAGGCATAGATCATCGCGGTGCATGCGACCGTCGTGAAGCTGCACAGCACGAGCACGACGCCGACCATGTGCGAGAGGACATTCGATTCCCCGTTCCAGACCAGCCACGCGAGCGATAGTGCGGGTATGTATGCGATCAACGAGGCCACGCCTTCGCGCGACAGCCATGAAGTGTGCCACTGGGAAAATGCGCGCCACGCGCGCAACGGTTTTCCGAGGTGGAACACCGAGCTCGACAGTCCAATCGTCACCAATGCCAGTCCAACCATCAACGGAATCAAGGCGGTTCCCCGATGCAGTGGCAGCGGACGCCACGCATAGTGAATGCCCAGCCATGCGAGCAGCCCGTAACCGGCGCCGGAAAGCGTGGTGAACAGGATGACCGAGAACGCGGGATTCATCGCGATAGCGCGCGATCGAGCCAGCGCAGCAACGGCGGCAACGCTGCGTGATCGAGTTTCTCGTCGGCGTGCGTCGCGCCTGTGGGTGCAGATTGCGTCGAGCCATCACGTCGCGGCCGTGGCGACAGGTATTTGTTGACCGGCTTGTAGCCGAGTTCCGGCAACAGGTCGCGGCCGCCGCGTTCGGCGACGAGCTTCGAGACTTTCGATTCGGGATCGCCGAGGTCGCCGAAATGCCGCGCGCGCGTCGGGCAGGCCTGCACGCAGGCGGGCTGGCGTTCGATTTCGTCGAGGTGTTCGTTGTAGATGCGATCAATGCACAACGTGCATTTCTTCATCACGCCCTCGACCGCCGAATATTCGCGCGCGCCATACGGGCACGCCCATGAGCACAGCTTGCAGCCGATGCATTTGTCTTCGTCGACCAGCACGATGCCATCTTCCGCGCGCTTGTAGCTCGCGCCGGTCGGGCACACGGTCACGCACGCCGGGGTTTCGCAGTGCAGGCACGAACGCGGGAAGTGGACAGTCATCGCTTGTCCATCCGCCGCAAGCGGCTCGACCTCGTAGCTGTGCACGCGGTTGAACCACACGCCGAACGGTTCCTTTCCGTACGGATCCTCGTCGGTCAGCGGTCCGGCGATGCCGCCTGCATTCCATTCCTTGCACGCGACCGCGCAGGCATGGCAACCGACGCAGGTATCGAGGTCGATCACCAGACCAAGCTTTTTCGTCGATGGCGGTGGCAGCATCGTCATCGTGGCGATCAGTGTGCGATAGCCCCGGGATGGAACGGCCAGTATTGCGGAATCAGGTACATCGACAAGACGCAGAAAATCGCGATCAGCGGGATGCCGACCTTCATGAAATCGGTGAAGCGGTAGCCGCCGGCGTAATACACCATCGTATTGGTCGGATAGCCGACCGGTGTCGCAAAGGACGTCGCCGCCGCGAATGCCACCGCTACGATAAAGGGGCGCGCATCCGCGTGGATGGTATGCGCGACCGACGCAGCGATTCCGACCATCAACACCACCGAGGGGTTATGCCCCATCAATTCGGTGAGTAGCGCGGTGAGCAGGTACACGAGCAACAACGCGAGCAGCGGACCCTGCCCGCCGACCATGCCCATGCCGGCGGTCACCAGCGCGGCGGACAGACCGGTCTTCTCGATGGCGATGCCGAGCGGCAGGATCGCGCCGAGCAGCACGATGATCTTCCAGTCCATTGCTTCGTAGACATTCTTGCGCCCGTAGCAGCCGGCGAACGCCATCGCGACCGCGCCGCAGACTGCAGCGGCCGGAATCGGCAGCCATTTCAATCCGGATACCACAACCACCGATACCATGATGCCCACCGCAAGCCACGCCTTGCGCGATGTTTCCTGGCGGTCCTCGCGTTCGCTCAGGATGATGAAGCGGTCGTCGGTGCGCAATTTCGGCAACGCATCCTCATCGACCAGCATCAGCAGCACATCGCCGAGCGCGAGCTCGACCGACTTCAGGGTCTTGTGCAGCAAGTGGCCGCGCCGATGGATCGCCAGCACGTTGGCATCGTAGACCCAGAGCAGATTGAGCTCGGACAGCTTGCGTCCCTGCACCACGCTGCCGGGCGCGACCATCACCTCGGTCAATACGCGGGGATCGTTGCCCTGTTGTGCGTAACGGTGTTCGTGCGCGTTCTCAAGCTTGGCGACGCGGCGGAATTCCTCGATCTTGCTCCAGTCGCCGCGCACCAGCAGCACGTCGTTCCTGGTCAGTTGTTCGGTGCGGGGCGACCATTGCTGTTCGTCGCCGCGCAACAGTTCCAGCGGAAACACGCCGTACTTTTCGGCCATCGCTACGTCGACGATCGTCTTGCCGAGCAGGGTCGATTCCCCGGTGACGCGCAACTCGGCGACGTACATGCCGATGTCTTCGTTCGCCGGAAGCTGGGTGTTCACCGTCTTCGGCAACAGCCAGCGCCCGACCAGAATCAGGTACACGATGCCGGTGCAGGCGAGGATCGCGCCCAGCTTGGTGAACTCGAACATCCCGAATCCGGGCAGGCCGAGATCGCGGGTCATGCTGTCCACCAACAGGTTCGACGAAGTACCGATCAACGAACACACGCCGCCCATCTGCGCAGCAAAGGCCATCGGCATCAGCACGCGCGCCGGTGAAGTTTGCGTGCGCGCGCACACCCGCAAGGCCAGCGGCAGGAACATGCCGACCAGGGCGATGTTCTTCATGAAGGCTCCGAGCGGGGCGATCGCGAGCATCAACGCGAGGGTCAGCAGCCATGGCCGCTTGATCCGCCCCAGGAAGCGGCTCAATGGTTCCAGCGCGCCGGATCGTTCGATGCCGAGGCTCAGCGCGAACATCGCGGCGACGGTGATGGTGGCTTCATTGCTGAAACCGCTCAGCGCCTCCTTGACGTTCAGCACGCCGAGGATCAGCAACAAGGCGAGCACGACCAGTGCGACCAGATCGATGCGCACCTTCTCGCTCGCGAACAGCGCCATGGCGCCGATCACGATGGCTGCAACTTCCCACGCCTGCCAACTCATGCGGCTGCGCGCTCGCAAAGCGCAACGAACAGCTGGGCGCATGCCGCTAGTTTGTCGACCGCGATCGGCATTGCAACGGTGGCGAATTCAATAAAGTGGGTGTCGCTCATGGTCTTTTCCGCATGGCAGCACCATAGCGTAGCGGTTCATCGCTGGCCTTGCCCATCTCCAATGGCTGGAACTGTGGTTCGCTCGTGGTTTCGTGGCCAGCTTTGGTGACGCGCACGCGCAGGTCGAACCACGCCGCCTGCCCGGTCACCGGATCGGCGTTTGCGTAGTCGCCTCTCGGCGTGCGATCGGAGATCAGATGATTGAGCAGGAACCCCTGCTTCCCTTCGGGCGCATCCCTAGAGAGCTTCCACGCGCCGCGGCGCTTGCCGATCGCGTTCCAGGTCCACACGGTGTCGGGCTGCATGTTCGACACGCACTTGGCCTGCACGGTGATGCGTCCGTTGTGCGAATCGACGTGGATCCAGTCGTCGTCGGCGATGCCATGTTTCGCCGCGGTATCCGGATGCAGGTACAGCCAGTTGCGCGTCGCGATCTGCCGCAGCCACGCATTCTGCGAACCCCAGGCGTGGTACATGAACATCGGGCGCTGGGTGACAGCGCTGAGCGGGAATTCCTGGGCCGACGTCTGCTCGGCTTCGAATGGTTCGTACCATAGCGGTAGCGGATCGAAGTAGCGCGCGACGCGCTCCCGATATTCGTCCGGCGGCTGCGCGGCGCCGAAGCCCTGCGCTGCTAGGCGGAATGTCTGCAAGGTTTCCGAATACAGTTGCAGCACGACCGGCTCGGCCTTCACGATGAAACCCATGCGCACCGACCACTCGAGGTAATCGCGATTGGCCATCTTGTAATAGCGCGCAGACTCCGGAATTTCGGTGCGCCAGAAACCGCCGTTGGCGATGTAGGCGTCGAGCTGATTCGGATTGGGCGGACCCTTGCCTTCCTGCGTTCCATCCGCGCCGCGCCAGCCTGCGAGCAGGCCGACACCCGGCGCGCGCTGGTGGTTCACGATGTAGTCGGCGTAGTCGCGATAGACCGGCGCGCCGGCCTCGTCGACCATGCCCGGCAACCTCAGGCGCGCGCCAAGTTCGAGCAGTACCGACTGGAAGCCGCGCACGTCGCGCTGTTGCTCTTGCGCATCCATCGCCAGTAGCGGATGGCGGATCGCATCGGCCGCGCCGTCCGCATCCGAGATCGGGCGGTCGAGCAGGGAGATGCAGTCGTGGCGTTCGAGATAGGTCGTGTCCGGCAGCACGAGGTCGGCGTAGGCGACCATCTCGCTCGCATACGCGTCCGCGTAGATGATGTGCGGGATCTTGTATGCGCCCGACGCGTCCTTGTCGGTGAGCATGCGCATGGTCTCGCCGGTGTTCATCGATGAGTTCCAGCTCATGTTCGCCATGAACATCAGCAGGGTGTCGATCCGGTACGGATCACCTGCCCACGCGTTGCGGATCACCGTGTGCATCATGCCGTGGGCGGCGAGCGGATACGCCCACGAGTACGCATGATCGATGCGGCGCGGCGCGCCTTGCGCATCGACCAGCAGGTCGTCGGGGGCGTGCACGAAACCGAGCGGCGCGGCATCGAGCGAACCGTTGTCGCGACGCGCCTTGCCGGGGCGGTTCGCGGGTGGGATCGGTTTCGGGAACGGTGGCTGGTAACGGAACGATCCCGGCGCATCCACCGCGCCGAGCAGCAGCTGCAGCACATGCAGCGCGCGACAGGTGTGGAATCCGTTGGAGTGCGCGCTGATGCCGCGCATCGCGTGCATCGCGACCGGGCGGCCGATCATGTGCTCGTGCCTGCGCCCGTGGGTGTCGGTCCACGCGATCGGAAGTTTGAAATTACTGTCGAATGCGGCTGATGCAAGTTCGCGTGCGATGCGGCGCATCGTATCGGCGGGAATCCCGCAGCGCTCGCTCACTGCATCCGGCGAATACTGCGGATCGAGATAGCGTTCGGCGAGCAGGTGGAAAACGGGTATGGCCTTGCGGCCGTCCGGCAATGTGTAGTCGCCGACGACTGCGGGGTTGACGTCGATGGCGCTGGCATCGGCGGATGCATTCGCATTCCTGTCGAAGCACAACGGGTTCCCTTCGGCGTCGCGAGCGAACAGGCCATCGTTCGCGGCACCCGGATTGCGAACCACCAACCAATGCGCATTCGTGTAGCGCACCAGGTAGTCCAGGTCGATGCGGTCGGCCTTCAGCAATTCGTGGATCAACGCGAACGCGAACAATCCATCCGTACCAGGCCGGATGCCGATCCATTCGTCGGCGATCGCGCCGTATCCGCTGCGCACCGGATTGATCGCGACGATCTTCGCGCCGCGCGATTTAAGCTTCCCCAAACCGAGCTTGAGCGGATTCGAATCATGGTCCTCGGCCACGCCCCACAACATCAGGTATTGCGTGTGTTCCCAATCGGGTTCGCCGAATTCCCAGAAGCTGCCGCCGAGCGTGTACAGCCCGCCCGCCGCCATGTTCACCGAACAGAAGCCGCCATGCGCCGCGTAGTTGATCGTGCCGAACTGCTGCGCCCACCAGCCAGTCAGTGCCTGCGATTGGTCGCGGCCGGTGAAGAATGCGAGCTCGTCTGGATTGCGTTCGCGAATCGGCGCAAGCCAACCGGTTGCGATCTGCAGCGCCTCGTCCCACTCGATTTCCTTGAACTCGCCGGAACCGCGTTCGCCGATGCGCAACAGCGGCTTGTTCAAGCGCGCCGGCGAGTAGTGTTGCATGATCCCCGCAGAGCCTTTCGCACAGAGCACGCCCTGATTCACCGGGTGCGCGGGATTGCCCTGGATGTAGCGGATCATTTTTCCTTGAGGCCCGCCGTCTTTCAGCCACACTTTGATTCCACAGCGGCACGCGCACATGAAACATGTGGTCGTCTTGACTTCGTCGCCTGGACTCGGCGAAAGATTGAGTTTGGGCTCCTTCATGGCGCGCGGTGGCGAATCATCCGTGGTGTCGACCGCTGCATCAATTCGGCGCGCTGATCTGGATCGACGGGTCGTTGTAATTGCTGTAGGTGATCGTCGTATCGACGTCCCTGCCCATGGCCTTGCCGGTGTTGTGCAACTGGATCGGCAACCCGCTCGCGCTCGACACCCAGACTTCGCAGCTGGCTTGCTGCGGTTCGGTGATGGTGTAGCTGTACTTGTGCGACGGCACGCCGCCAACGCTATCCATGCCAAGATCCTGGATGCGCAGGCTGGCCTCGATCTGACTCACCGTTCTCGGGTCGCGATACTGGGCGACCATCTTCAAGCCCGGCATCGGCATTTTCATGCTCTGCCCGTTGACCTCGATGTACATCGTGTCGCCGATGATCATGCTCGCCGGGCGGCCGTCGACCTTGATCCGATAGTGGTCGGGCACCTGGAACTCGACGACGGAATGCGTGACCCTGCCGTTCATCGTGCTGCTGATGCTGCCCTTGAACGCGCTCTGCGCCAGGAATTTGGTGAATGCAGCATGCAGCTCCTCTTTCGGGCCGGCGAATGCGTTGGCGGCCAAGCCAAGGGCAAGCAGGGTGAACGAGGCTTGTCGCAACATCGTGGTTCTCCGGACATGGAAAGGGCGGGCGGGCGGTGCCATTCTAGACGCACTCCCTGCCGAACCCGGACAGACCCGCATCATGGAACGTTACGAACGCGCGCTGGCCCTGCATCGGCTGCTCAAGTCGGCCCGCTATCCGGTATCGACCAAGCGGATGATGGAAGAACTCGGCTGCTCGCGCGCGACCCTATACCGCGACCTCGCCTTCCTGCGCGATGCGCTCGGTGCGCCGCTCGACAGCACCGGCGAAGGCTCTTATCGCTACGACGAAGCCGAAGGCGGCCGTTTCGAATTGCCGGGGCTGTGGCTGAGTTCCGACGAACTGCACGCGCTGCTCGCAACCCACCAATTGCTCGAACGCACTGGCGGCGGCGTGCTGTCGGGTGCGCTCGCACCGCTCAAGACGCGCATCGACGCGCTGCTGGCGGAACAAGCCGGCGGCAAGCGCTGGCCGGTCGAGCGCGTGCGCGTGATCGCGTCGGGCCAGCGCAACATGGATCAGGTCGGCTTCCGCATAGCCGCCAGCGCGGTGCTTGAACGCAAGCAACTCGCATTCGATTACCGTGCGCGTTCAACCGACGAACGCAGCCATCGAAAAGTGTCGCCGCAGCGGCTCACGCATTACCGCGACAACTGGTACCTCGATGCCTGGGACCATGAGCGTGACGCGCTGCGCAGTTTTGCGGTCGATCGGATGAGTGCTGCGCATGTGCTCGATGCGGTCGCGCAGGACGTTCCCGACAGCGTGCTCGACGAGCATCTCGCATCCGGCTACGGGATTTTTTCCGGGCCTCCGAAAGCCTGGGCGACGATCGTGTTCTCGGCCAAGTCCGCGCGCTGGGTCGCCGACGCGCACTGGCACTCGAAACAGGAAGGGCATTTTCTTGCTGACGGACGCTACCAGCTCCGCCTGCCCTACAGCAGCGCGAAGGAATTGCTGATGGACGTGCTGCGCTACGGCGCCGATGCCGAGATCATTGAGCCCTTGAACCTGCGCGAGCAGGCGCGCGCGACCCTGCAATTCGCGCTCGCTCAATACGAGTAACGACCAGCCCTGCAATTTTGCAGAGTTCGCACGCCATGCATGGCGTAACCGGCATGCATCGGACGCGTGACCTCGAAAGAAGTGCAGGATGGACTGATTTCGACCATCACAAAGACTTGTCGCCGGGCAATTGCGGCACCTTCCGCAAGCGCGACGTCGTGTAGCCATGGCCGGCGAGTTTGCCGAGCAATTGTTGGTAGAGGACATCGTCTATGCGCGGCTGACGCGAGAACACGTAACCGTATTTGCGCTGCGGATGCCCGACCAGCGCCCACGAATAATCCGGTGCGACGTCGAGCACAAGGTAGTCGGCTTTCAACACGCCCCAGAATTTAACGCTCCACTGCGCGTTGCCGGTGCCTGGCACCACGGTCGCAACGCCGTGCCAACTCTGGTCGCTGCCGTCGAAACTGCGGCGGAACACGTAGTCGTTGTCGATCTTGCCGTCGGCGCGCAGCGCGTATTCGTCGCGGGTCATGACCTTGCCGTTCTCGGCGAAATACGGAATGTTCGCGATGATGTACCAGCGACCCTTGTACCGTTCCAGATCGACTTTTGCGCTGCTGTGCAAGGTCGGTTTGCGTGTATCTGGATCGCTTGCGCATGCCGACACCGCGCACACGAAGACCGCAAGGAATGCAATGAGAAGAACGTTGCGCATGCGCATGATTGGCTTTCGGTGGGAGCGATGCCACAGCATCCGCGCAGAGTGTTGAAGGCCGCGTCAAGACGCGCGTCTCGGCTGCTGAGACGATGCCGTTGCAGGCTGGATTCCACGTTCAACGAGGAGTCCCTCATGCCGCAGCTGGTCCCGATCTCCAATCCTGAAACCTCGGCCGTGCAAGCGCTGCGGCGCACGCTCTGGCAACTTGCGTTCGTCGGCATCGCGACCGCGTTGACGCTTTCACGGCTCGCACCGGATTCTGCAGCACTCGCATCGTGGTGCGTGCTGATCCCGCTGTGCGCGCTCGTCGTGCATTTCCGGAGCGCGTTGTTCAATCTGTTGCAGGCGCACCGGCACGCACACGGCGATGACGTCGCACCGCGGCGGATCCAGAATCCGCAGGCGCGACGCACACACGGTGATGGTTTATCGAGCAAACGCCGTCCCTCACGCGTCCGTTTGGCGCGCGATACGGCGCGGCTGCGGCCGCTCGCACGCTGAACGATGATGCACATGGATGTGCGAATGGTTGTGCCCTGTGGTCGCCCCCGACGGGCTACCAGTGCATGCCGCGTAGTTTGTCGCGCGTGGCCTGATCGGCGGGCTTGGCGATGAGTCCGCCATCGGGACTGAGCAGCAGGTCGAAGCGGCCGCCGTCCACCATCGGCAGATAGGCGCCGCTGCCGAAATCTGCGTCCACGAACGGCAACCATTGCGGAAACTGGCGCTTGAGCGTCCACAGATCGAGTTGCCCATCGTCGGTCAGGTCGAACAGGCTGCGCGACGCTTCCCGCTCCTTCTGGATATCGAGATAACGCCCGCTGATGCGTTCGAGACGGTACAGCGGCGGCACGCCGGCCAGCCGCGCGGGCAGTTGCCAGCGCACCACGCGCGCATCGACTTCCCATTGATCGCCCTGCAATTCGACGGTGCGCGCGTCGCCCGTTTCGGGCGTCAGCGTTGCGGAGAAGCGTTGCGGCGCGACCTGTCTGATCGCGATTTGCGCAACCGGCACATCGGCATGCAGGCGACGGTAACTGTGCAGCACCAGCGCCAGCCCCAGCAGAACGAGGGCGATCAACATGAAGCCGAGCCCGAACAGCACGCGCAGGAAGCGACCGAAACCCGAACTGCGCCGCACGCGTGCAAGCAGTGCAGACGCGACCAGGAATGCCAGCAGCCCGGGGAGCACAAGAATCATTGTCGGCGTCATCAACAGGTTGGACATGGCGACTCCACACGGTTCGTCCGGATTATACTGCGCGCATGAAAACCGCATTGCGCATCCTGCTGGTCGCCGTCCTGTTCACGCTCGCCGCCTGTGGCAACAAGGGCGCCCTTGTTCTACCCGACAAGGCCGCGCTACCCGACAAGGTCGCGCTACCCGACAAGTCGGCATCGCCTGATTCTCCTGCGTCGCCCGCTTCGCCTGCCTCGCCCGCAGGATGAGCTCCGTCGGACCTGCCGCTCCCACGCATCCAACGCCCGCGGCGATCGTAGGGAGTGCAGAGCCATTCGCACATCCTTGTGCATCACCTGGCTTGCATTTCACGAAAATGCACGGGACCGGCAACGATTTCGTGATGCTCGATCTGCGCGGCGAAATTGCCGCTCCTGATGATGCGACCTTGCGTCTGCTCGCCGATCGACAACGCGGCGTCGGTTGCGACCAAGTGATCGGCATCACCGATCCGACGACACCCGGCAGCGTCGCCGGATACATCATCTGGAACGCCGACGGCTCGCTTGCCCGGCAATGCGGCAACGGCGCGCGTTGCGTGGCGGCCTGGTTGCGAAAGACTGGCATGGCGACCGCTGAGGAATTCACGCTCGACAGCCCTGCCGGTGCCGTTGCAGTGACGATACACGCCGATAACGATGTCACCCTCGCACTCGGTATTCCCGACTTCGCGCCCGCGCGCATTCCGCTCGCGATGGCCGCGGAACAAGCCTATTACGAGCTCGACGTACACGACATGCCGGTGCGCTTCGGCGCGGTGTCGATGGGCAATCCGCATGCTTTGGTCGAAGTGCAGAACATCGCGAATGCACCCGTGCACAAGCTCGGCGCGGCGATGCAGGCGATGCAGGAATTTCCGGAGAGCGTGAATGTAGGCTTCGCGCAGGTGCTCGCGCGCGATCTCATTTTATTGCGAGTGTTCGAGCGCGGCGTCGGCGAAACCCTGGCCTGCGGCAGCGGCGCCTGCGCAGCGGTGGCGATCCTGGTCAGGCAAGACCGCGTCGATCGCGATGTCGCGGTCGAACTTCGCGGTGGCACACTGCGCATAGCGTGGCCGCGCGATGACGCACCCGTCAGCATGCGCGGTCCGGCCGCGTTCGTTTTCACAGGAGAGTGGAATCCATGAGCGACACGCACGACACGATCGGCTCCACCGAAGTCGCGGCATTCCTGCGCCGCAATCCGCGCTTCCTCAACGAATTTCCGGACCTCGCGCTGGGACTCGTCGTGCCGCGCGAGGAAGGCCGCGCGACCTCGCTCGCGAGTTACCAGCTCGACGTGCTGCGCGACAAGAATCGCGAGCTCAACAAGCGCCTGCTCGAACTGTTCCAGAACGCGCAGGAAAACGAACGCCTGACCGTGCGCACGCACCAGCTCACGCTCGCGCTGATGCGCGCACGCGATGCGGCCGACACGCTCAAGGCGATGGTCGCGAGCTTGACCGAGGACTTCCAGGGCGATCTCGTGCGCGTGCTGTTGCATGCGCCAGTTGCTGGCTTGACTGAGCGAGGACTCGATGGTGCCGACTGGCTGGAGGTGCTGCCGCGCGACGCGGCGCTGCTGACGCCTTTCGCAGAGTTCTTCAAGAACGACGAACCGCTGTGCGGCCGTTTGCAGCAGGACAAGCTCGACGTGCTGTTCGGCGCGCGTGTGCATGAAGTGCAATCCTGCGCGTTGTTGCCGCTCGCCGAACGCGGCCTGATTGCAATCGGCAGCCGCGATCCGAACCGTTTTTATCCAGGCATGGGCACGCTGTTCCTGCGCTTGATGGGCGACACCCTGGTCGCTGCGCTGAGTCGCTACCACTGATGCGATAAACAACCGACGATGCCATCGCCATGATCGCAGCCAAGGCGGACGCTGCTTTGATCGACGCGCAGCCGTTGCACGCCGAACGCGATGCGTTTCTCGCACATCTGGCGGTCGAACGGCGGATGTCGGCGCACACGCTCGACGGTTACGGTCGCGATCTTGCGGCGTTGTGCGATTGGCTGGCTACACGCGGCATCGTCGCGTGGAACCAACTCGATGGCGAAACCTTGCGCGCATTCGTCGCGGCCGAACATCGACGCGGACTCGGCGCAACCTCGTTGCAACGGCGTTTGTCGGCATCCCGCAGCTTCTTCGCATGGCAGTTGCGACGAGGAACACTGCTCGCAAATCCGGCCACCGGCCTGCGCGCACCGAAGGCACCGCGTAAACTGCCCGAGGTGCTCGACCCGGACGAGATGACACGGCTCGTCGAAGTGCCCGACGCCGATGCGATCGGCAAACGCGATCGCGCATTACTGGAACTGATGTACTCGTCGGGCCTGCGGCTTGCAGAAATCTGCGGATTGCGCTGGCGCGAACTCGATCTCGTTGGCGGCATGGTGCGCGTGACCGGAAAGGGCTCGAAGATGCGGCTGGTACCGGTCGGTCGCCATGCGTGTGCTGCGTTGCTCGCATGGCGTGAAGAATCGCAATCGGCGGACGCTGCCGCGCATGCGGATGCCGAGTTGCCGGTGTTCCCCGGGCGCGGCGGCGCAACGATCAGCCCGCGCGCAATTCAGCTACGCCTGCGCCAGCTTGCACAGCAACAAGGCATCTGGAAGCGCGTGCACCCGCACCTGCTACGGCATTCCTTCGCCAGCCACGTGCTCGAATCCTCCGGCGACCTGCGCGGCGTGCAGGAACTGCTCGGCCACGCCGACATCGCAACGACGCAGATCTATACACATCTCGACTTCCAGCATCTCGCGAAGGTTTACGATGCCGCGCATCCGCGCGCGAAGCGCAAGCCGTGACTGAAATGGACTGGGCATCATTCTCTGCCTGGACCGTGGCCCGTAGCAAAGACGAGGAACGAACCGCGTGAAGATTTACAACGTCTATGGGTACCTGCTCATCCTTGCGTACGCGCTGGCCTGCATGGTTTTCGCTCCGCCGCATTTTGGCCCGTGGGCTGGCCTGGCGATCGGCGCGGCCTACTTCGTCGGGTGCTGGTTCATTGGCGGCCTGTACCTGTCCTCGGTCATCCACATGGGGATCGCCCATCGCGCGCTCGACTACAAACCGTGGTTCCTCAAGCTCCTCACGGTGTTCAACAACACCTTCGGGGTCTACATCAATCCGGTGACATGGACGAACCGGCACCGACTGCATCACAAGTTCGCCGACCATCCCGGCGATCCCAACAAACTTGCCGCGGATGGATTCTGGCGGACGCTGTACCTGTGCCTGTTCCCCTACAAATGCGACGTCAATCTCGCCAACGACGAGATCTTCAAGTCGTGGTCGTTCCGCATGGTTTCCAATCCGGTGTTCGCCGTGGTGTCGCAAGTGTTCAATTTCTGGCTGTTGTGGTTGCTGGTGGGCGACCTGCGATTTGCCGCGGTGATGTGGGTCGGATTCCGGGTGTTCGCGGTCTGGATCAACATGATCCAGAACTACTGGACCCACGATCGGCGATTCGGCTACCGGCGCTACGACGACGCGCGCGACAACGCGATGAACGTCGGCGAATGGTTGCCGGTGACCGCGACTTTCAGTGCCTGCCTGCAGAATAACCATCACCATTCGCCGGGCTTGTTGCGATTGAGCCACGAGGCATCCGAATACGACTTCGGATTCCTGACCGTTAGGGCGATGAAGGCGCTGGGGCTGGTGAAGGCGACGGCGACGGCGAAGGGCACGGAAATTCCGAAGGAGTGTCCGTTGACATCGCTGAACTTCTGAGGGCGCTGGGGAGCCTATGATCTTGCCGTCATCCCGGCGTTCGCCGGGATGACGATCAAGAGGTTCGCGCTAGCTCGCCTTCTTGCGCGTGAACGGGTAGAAGGTCTGACCCAGGAAAGTGCCGGGGATCTCCTCGTTGTCCAACCCGTAGGTATCCGGCCACTTGTCCTCGGGAAAGTAATACGTGCCGAAGATCCTGTCGATCCACGGAAAGTGGATCGCGAAGTTCTTGTCGATCGCATCGACCTGCGCGGTGTGGTGCCAGTGGTGGAACCTCGGAAAAACCACGAACGGTTCGAGCCACTTGATCGTCGGGCCGAAATTGCAGTGCGCCCAGGTGGCGTGCAGTGCGACGAACAGCAGGTACGCCACGATCATGTTGTGGGAAAACACGAACATCATCGGAATGAGGATGAACCCGCGTACCGCGAGGTCTTCCACGATGTGCGCGCGCGACCCGGCGATCCAGTCGAGCGCCTTGGACGAATGGTGGACGGCATGGAAGCGCCACATCCACGGCACCTTGTGCATCGCCCGATGGATGGCGTACTCCGCAAGATCGGCCACGAGGATGGCGAGAAAGAATTGAACCAGCCATGGCAATCGGCCCGTCATCTCGAGAAAGGCGGGATTGCCGAAGACCGAAGAAAGCTGGGTGGCCGGAAGCAGGATCAGGAAGGTCGTGAGCTGGGTTGGAAGATGGGTGAACAGGAAATACCCGACATCCAGCACCCACTCGTTGCGGAACACGCTCTGCTCGGGATACGCGGGCCACAACACTTCGATCGGCGACAGCAGCAGCGTCATCAGCAGCATGTCCAGCAGGAACCAGTCCAGGCCGATGGACGGACCACCGTGCAGCGTCGCCCCGTTGATGGGAACGCTCGCGCCGCCCAGCAGGGTCGCAGCCAGGGCAAACAGCATTCCGGTCAGCCCCAGGATTTTTTTCCTGCGCAGCATCGCCGAAACAACGCCGAACAGGATCGCTGCCACGATGATCACCTGGATCGCCATCCGCATCATGGCCATCGGATAATGCGCCCGCAGCTCTGGCGTACTCAGGATCTGCGGAAAATGCAGGCACAGCACAGCCCCGAACGCGAGCATCCCGAACAGGGTCGAAAGTACCCCGCTCCACCACCCGGAACCGAAACCTTTGTGTTCGTCGTCGCCGAACGTCTCGTGGATTCTTCTCTCGAGCACGGGATCACCACTTCGCTTATATCTCCGGCGCGAAAATACTCTAGTTCGAGCCGCAGCGCCGGGAACCGGAATTGTTCTTGCAACTTTGCCGACCGGAAGGCGGGTGCGACTATGGGTGCCAAGCGTCGCAGTCGCTTCGAGCAGTGGACTAGTTTCGGCACCACCTGATCCTGAGTCAATGCAGGCCGAGCCGAAACCGCCCGGCTTCCAGTGCCGGTGATCGCGCGCCATCCAGTTGCGCCTGCCCGAGATTGCGATGCGCCAGAGCCTTCAAGCGCGTGTATCCGCATCTACTGCGCCAGTCACGTGCTCGAACCTCCGGCGATTTGCGCGGCATGCAGGAACTGCTCGGCCACGCCGACATTGCGACGACCCAGATCTACACCCACCTGGATTTCCAGCATCTCGCGAAGGTTTACGACGCCGCGCATCCACGCGCGAAGCGCAAACCGTAGGTCGATACCGAGGCATCGCTTGTCTGTGGATACTCTGCCCTTGTGCTGCATGAACATGCGGAATGGGAAGTTGGATGAGTGTCCGCTGTCGGCCACTATGCATAGATCTCAACTATGTAAAGTTCTCGCGAGCATTCCTTGTCGATAGAGGATCTGTGCGACGCGTGGCGTCATTGTTCGGCGAGCTTCTAGACATAGTTTTGGCGGGCGAGTCCATTGAAGGTCCCCAC
>JBBRQI010000025.1:0-30265 GCA_038226665.1 Lysobacterales bacterium
CTCGACGTGCGTGCGGCAGGCGCAATGCCAACGCGGGAAAGTCTCGCGATCGAATGCACGCGCATGCTCGAAGCCGAGTTGCCCGACGACATCGAAGCGACCTTGCACGCGCTTGCCGAATTCCGCCAGGGCGCGAGCTTCCGGATCGGGCTCGCGCTGCTGAATCGGCGCGTCGATGCGCTCGATGCCGCGCGTCAACTCGCGTGGCTTGCCGAATCTGTCTTGAATGCAGCGCTCGCACTCGCGCGTCGTGCGGTCGGTCGCGGCGACGCCAACGATGATGACGGTTTCGCGGTGATCGGCTACGGCAGCATCGGCGGTGAGGAACTCGGTTTCGTATCCGATCTCGACCTTGTGTTTCTGCATGCCGGCGGCAACGATGCAGACGCCGCACGCAGGCATGCACGGCTTGCGCAGAAACTGGTCAGCCTGTTGGGCACGACGACGCCGGCCGGGCGACTGTACGAAGTCGATGTGCGCCTGCGCCCGGACGGCGCGAAAGGATTGCTGGTCGCAAGCGTGGGCGGTTTTGCCGACTATCAGCGAGGCCGCGCGTGGACCTGGGAGCGACAGGCGCTGGTGCGCGCACGCGGCATCGCCGGATCGCCCGCGACACTCGTACATTTCGATGCGATCCGTGCGGAGGTGCTCGCGCAATCGCGCGACGCGGTCGCGCTGCGCAACGATGTGATCGCCATGCGAGTTCGCATGCGCGGAGAGCTTGATCGGTCGCGCGATGAACGCTTCGACCTCAAGCAGGGCGAAGGAGGGCTGGTCGACCTGGAGTTCCTGCTGCAATACTTCGTGCTGGCGCATGCGCATACCAGGCCCGAATTGCTGCTTCAATGCGCAAGCAACGAGTTGACCGCATCACTCAACCGATGTGGAATTCTCTCCAAAACGCAACGGGATGCGCTTGCGGGCGCGCATGCGACGTTGTTGCAACGCTCGCTCGATTGCACCCTCGATCGCCGACCGCGCGTCGTGACGATGGATGCCGACATCGATGCGGCGCGAGCCGCGATTCGTGATGCATGCAGTGCGCACGGGCTGTTTTTTATTGCAGCGAGGTAGGATGCCGAAGCGCATCTTGCATTCTGCGTCACATACGGATCAGCTTGCGCACCGCCGCCACGACGCCCGGCAATTCGATGAGCGGCCGCGCCGGGCCTGTTGGCCCGACATCCGCATCCAGCGCCTGCACGCGTCCGCCTTCGATCAGCGATTTCAGGAATTGCCCATGCCGGCCGCGTGCGCGGTCAGGCGAGGCAACGAACACGGATGCCGTCGTCGCAAGGGTCTCGGAAATCATGTTGACCGAATCGGGCGAAACGATGATGTGCTCGGCCCAGCCGAGCAGGCCGGCGTAAGGATTCGGTCCGTCGCCGACAGTGAACCAGCGTTCGCCGGGCAACTCGGACAAGTCGTTCCGCGCAGCCGTGGTGAGCCACGACGGAGTACGCGGCGAAGTGCAGATCGACAGGCTTCCACCATCGCGTCGATGGCGCGTGCGCAGGATCTCGGCCGTGTGCTGCCACCACGCGGTATCCATCGGCACGCCGCCGATCGGGCCGCCGAGCAGCAACAGGGTGCGCGGCGATGGCAATTCCCCGAATTGCGGGAACCGCGCGCGCGCCTGCGCGAGCCAGTCCGCGTTCACGTCATGCAGGCTGCCGAGAGCGGTGACGACGTTCGGGCCGCGCAGGCGATCGTGTTCCGGCGCGATTACCGCATCCCAATGACGCGGATCGATGCGTGGATCGAGGATTTGCACCGCCCGCGCGCCGGCCTCGCGCAGCAAGCGCGTCGCGAGCGCGGCCTGCCTGCCACAACCGATCGCCAGCGCAGGTGGTTCGCGCAAGGTCATTTCGAACAACTGCCCAAACGCGCCCGCGCTGCCGGGCAACTTGCGTGGTGCTGCCACACTCCAGGGCGAGCGCGTTTCAAGGCGCCAGACGCGTGGTGTCGCGGCAGTCAATGCGTGTGCAAGCGCCAATGCCTGGCGCTCATTGCCCGCGCGGCCATCGGTGAGCACCCAGGTGCTTGGGGCAGGGGTCATGGCTGTATTCGTTCCAGATACGAGAAGGATTGTTGTGGCGCGGGGGGTGTTATCGACGGTGATGTTAGCCGGAAAATGCAACACTACGCTGCAATCTTTCCCCCGGTCCACCATCTGGAAATCCATGACGCAGATTCTCTCCGATGCCGCGCTCGACCAGATCTTCCGCACTGCGCGCACGCAGAATGCGTGGCAGGACAAACCGGTCGACGATGCGCAACTACGCGCCCTGTACGAACTGATGAAGTGGGGGCCGACCAGCGCCAACTGCTCGCCCGCGCGGATCGTGTTCGTGAGATCCGACGAGGCCAGGCGCAAGCTCGAACCGGCATTGAGCGAAGGCAACCGCGCCAAGACCATGCGCGCTCCAGTCACCGCGATCATCGGCACGGACTACGCGTTCTACGAAAAGCTGCCCTATCTCTTCCCGCACGCGGATGCGAAATCGTGGTTCGTCGGCAACCAGCCGCTGATCGAAACGACGGGATTTCGCAACGCGACCTTGCAGGGCGGCTATTTCATCGTTGCCGCGCGCTCGATCGGCCTGGACTGCGGGCCGATGTCGGGTTTCGACAATGCGAAGGTCGATGAGGCATTCTTCGCGGGCACGTCCGTGAAATCGAATTTCCTGGTCGCGCTGGGTCATGGCGATCCCGATCCGGCAGTGCTGTTCCCGCGTTCGCCGCGGCTGTCGTTCGACGAGGCCTGTCGCATCGAATGAGCCTTGGCGCGCGGCATTGCCTTCAACAATTCACTTCCATTCGACGGAGCCGAACATGCACTTTCCACGCGCAACGATCATCCGCAACACCGCTCTCATCGCAGCGCTCGCATCGGTTTCCAACGCTGCCTTCGCGGCGGCCGATCCGTACCAGATCGACCCAAACCATACGCAGGTCGAATTCACCTACAGCCATTTCGGTTTCTCGCACATCACCGGGCACCTCAGCAAGGCCGAAGGCGATTTCCTGTTCGATGCGAAGGATCCGACCAAGTCCAGCATCCAGGTCAGCATTCCGATCGCCACCATCAGTGTCGACATGCCCGATCTCGACAAGGAACTGGTCGGCAGCGCGTATTTCGACGCCGACAAGTTTCCGCTCGCCACCTTCCAGAGCACGACGGTGACCAGTTCCGCGCCAGGCAAGCTCGCGGTTGCCGGCGACCTGACGATCCATGGCGTCACCAAGCCAGTCACGCTGGACGTGACGGTCAACAAGATCGGTACGCATCCGATGCGCGGCGTGGCGGCAGCCGGCTTCGACGCGACCGCGACCATCAAGCGCAGCGATTTCGGCGTCGACAAGTATGTGCCTAATGTCGGCGACGAAGTGACTCTGCACATCACCATGGAAGCATTCGCGCCCAAGCAGCAGAAGTAAGGGGAAAGGATGATCGTGCTGCGACGCGCGGGCGAGCGCGGCCATGCCAATCATGGCTGGCTGGATAGCCACCACACGTTTTCGTTCGCGGATTACCACGACACACAATGGATGGGTTTCGGCTCTCTGCGCGTGATCAATGAGGACCGTGTCGCCGGTGGCGGCGGTTTCGCACCGCATCGTCACGCAAACATGGAAATCATTTCATACGTGATTGAGGGCGCATTGCAGCACCGCGACAGCATTGGCACCGGTTCGGTCATGCGTCCCGGCGACGTGCAATGCATGAGCGCGGGCAGCGGCATCGAGCACAGCGAGTTCAACGCGTCGAAAGACGAACCCGTGCATTTCCTGCAAGTGTGGATCCAGCCGGACCGGATCAACGCGGCTCCGCGCTACGGACAACAGCATTTCCCGATCGCGGAACGACGCGGCGTATTGCGCCTCGTTGCCTCACCCGATGGCGCAGATGGATCGCTGCCGATCCGTCAGGACGCACGCGTTTACGCGAGCGCGCTCGCATCCGGCGAAACCGCGGCGCATGAACTCCGTGCCGGCCGCAGGGCTTGGGTGCAGGTCGTGCGTGGAGGGTTGTCGCTCAACGGACAATCGCTGCTTGCGGGCGATGGGATCGGCGTCAATGACGAAACGGACCTTGCGTTGCAGGTGGACACGGAATGTGAGT
The DNA here is from genome assembly GCA_038226665.1 of Lysobacterales bacterium. Lineage (GTDB taxonomy): Bacteria > Pseudomonadota > Gammaproteobacteria > Xanthomonadales > Xanthomonadaceae > SZAS-103. Next base: position 4,127 of record JBBRQI010000025.1, read on the forward strand.
TGCTGTTGTTCGACCTTCCTTGAAGCGCGATAAGGATGGCGCCATCGGTGGCCGCGCATCCGTTTGCGCGCCGCGCGGTTACAATGACGGCAGCCGCAACGGACTCTCACGATGACCGTCATGACTTCCAGCCAGCCGACCGCACAGGCCAACGCCGAAAACCGCTACGAAGTCACGCGCGCGGATTTGCCGCTGGCGTGTCCGATGCCGTCGATGGCGCTGTGGAATTCGCATCCGCGTGTCTACCTGCCGATTGAGGAAGAAGGGCCGTGCAAGTGCCCTTATTGCGGCGCGTTGTACGTGTTGATCGATTGATGCATTTCGGGCCGTGACGCGCCCGCTCACCGTCGTGCAATTGTTGCCCGCGCTGGATGCGGGTGGCGTCGAACGCTCGACGCTTGAGATCGCGGCGGCGCTGCTCGACGCGGGCCATCGCGCAATCGTCGTTTCAACAGGTGGCCGCTTGCTGCCGGCATTGCAGGCGATCGGAGCGGAACACATCGAATTGCGGATCGGCAGGAAATCGCCGTTGACGCTGCGCCATATTCCGCGATTGCGTGCACTGTTTCGCGATGTGCGCGCCGACATCGTGCATGCGCGTTCGCGTTTGCCGGCGTGGCTCGCAGTTGCCGCGATGCGTGGCATGAAAACGCCGCCGCACTTCGTCACCACCATGCACGGGCTCAATTCGCCAAGCCGCTACAGCAGCGTGATGCTGCGCGGCGAACGCGTGATCTGCGTTTCCGAAACCGTGCGCGACTATGCGTGCCGGCATTATCCGCAGACGGATCCGGCGCGACTCACGGTGATTCCGCGCGGAGTCGATCCGGCTGCGTTTGCAAATGACGGCGTATCCGATGCCGCGTGGCGCGCGCAATTCCTCGCGCAGCATCCGCAACTCGATGGTGGCCACTTGCTGCTGCTGCCCGCACGCGGCACACGCTTGAAAGGACACGCACACGCACTCGACTTGCTCGCGCGCCTGCGCGCCGACGGTACCGACACGCGACTGCTGCTGACCGGCGTCGACCAGCCCGGTCGCGAACGTTATCTCGCGGAACTGCGTGCATACGGCGACGCGCGCGGCTTGCACGGTGCGGTCGCCTACACCCCGCCGCTATCGCAGATGCGCGAGTTGTATGCAATGTCGGATCTCGTGCTGCAGCTTTCCGACAAGCCCGAGGCATTCGGCCGCACCGTGATCGAAGCGCTGTGCAGCGGTCGCGCGGTACTCGGCTGGGATCACGGCGGCGTCGGCGAACTCTTGCGCGAATTGTTTCCAGCCGGCGCGGTCGATCTCGGCGATACGGATGCACTTGCCGAACGCGCAAAATCGCTGCTGGCCGCGCCGCGGCCTGCGATTCCCTTGTCGGATCGTTATACCCTTGCGCGCATGCAAACCGACACCCTCGCAGTGTATGCAAGCCTCGTCGCATCCGATGACTGACGCCACGCCGCACGCACGCTGGGCGCCATGGTGGGTGCTCGTCTGCCTTTTGCTGTCTCCGTGGTACGCCGCAGGCAGCGCCGCGCTGGCGCTGGGCGCAGTCGTCACCGTAGGCTGGCTGGGCGTGCACCGTTTCCGCGGCGGCGATGCCTTGTTGAGCCGCGAAGCATGGGCGCTGACCGGCGCGCTGTTCTTCAGCTACTGGTTGCCGGAATTGATTTCGTGCATCGATGCGGTCGATCCATTGCGCAGTTTGTACGAAGTGCTCGCGGATCTGCGCTACCTGCCATTCCTGTGGTTGTGCGCGATCGCGACGCATCGCGAAGGAGATCGACGCATCGTCTATGCAGGCATCGCGATTCTCGTGCTGACGTGGTCGCTGGATGGGCTCGTGCAGGCGATGACCGGTTACAGCATGGGCGGCCCGTCGACGGCCGACCGCATCAGCGGCGTGTTCGGTGCGAAACATCCGCATCTCGGGCAGGTGCTCGCGAGCCTGGCTGCGTTTCCGCTCGGGCTGGCCGCGCGGCGCGCTGGCGCAATTGGCTGGTTCGGCACCGTGTTGCTCGTTGGTGCGGTCATTTTGCTCGCGGGTTCACGTGCGGCATGGATCACGTTCGCGCTGGTGTTGTTGTTCAGCGGCTGGCGCCTGCTCGGATGGAAACGCCTGCTCGGGGTGTTCGCTGCTGGCGCGGTCGGCTTGGTCGTGCTTGCAGTCGTTTTCCCACGCGACCTGCACGATCGCATCACCCGTACCGAAGCCGTGTTCTCGGGCGACCAAGCCGGACTGGACCAGGCATTGTCCGGACGCTTGCGGATCTGGGAAGCGGCTGCGTGCATGATCCGCGAACACCCGATCACTGGCGTCGGCGTGCGCGGCTACCGCGCCCGCTATGCCGAGTGCGCGCCCAAGCATCTCGGGCCGCCGGCATGGGGCGAAGGCGATGCGTTGCACGCGCACCAGATCGTGCTGGAAATCTTCAGCGAAACCGGAGCGATTGGATTGTTGCTGTGGTTGATCGGTGCGGCGATCGCGATCCGCGCGTGGCGCTGGGCGGCACCGGCAGCGCGGGCGCGCGCCACGATGCCGGCGATCGCACTCGCGGTGACGGTGTTTCCGTTGAACACCCATCTCGCGTTCTATTCGAGTTTCTGGGGCGGACTGACCTTGTTGCTGGTCGGCCTGTACGTGGGCGCTTTGTTCGGCCAGGATGCTGTCGCCGAACCCGCCGTCGCCGAATCCGACGGTGCGCGTACCGTGGAGACACGATGAGCGATCCGGCATCGCAGCCATCGCGGCCATGCACCGCGCGCGACAGCGCCGTAGGCTGCAAGACATCGGAAGCCGCGCGCCGGAGTCGTCGCTGGATGCGTTGTTGGGGAATGGTGCCGCTGGTATGGATCGCAAGCGCCATCGCGCGACTTCCGCAACGCTGCCTGCTCGGGCTGGCGAGTTTTTTGTCGCTGTTGCTATGGCCGCTGTTGGCCAGCCGCCGCCGGATTGCGGCGATCAACCTCGCGTTGTGCTTTCCCGAACTCTCCGAGATCGAACGGCGGCGCTTGCTGCGCGCGAACCAGCGCGAAACCATCATGGGTGCGTTGGAACTGATACGGGCCTGGTACGCACCATCGTCGGTATTTGCCGGGCGCGTGCACATCGAAGGTTTGCAGCATCTGCAGGCGGCGTTAGCGGAAGGCGATGGCGTGCTGCTGCTCACCGGCCACTTCACCCAGACCGAACTCGCGGCGCGGCTGCTGTCCGAAGCCGCAGGCAAGCCGGTCATCGGAATCGTGCGCCGGAACAACTCGGCCTGCCTGGAGGCGACGTTCGAGCAGGCGCGTTCGCGCGTCGGAACCACGCTCGGAAAAAAAGACGTGCGCGGCATGCTGCGCGCGTTGCAGAAAGGCGGGATGCTGGCCTATTCGGCCGATCAGAACTTCACTTATCAGAACGCCTTCGTACCGTTCTTCGGGGTGAGCGCATCGACCCTGACCAGCACGCCGGACCTGGTGCGTCGTGGCAACGCGCGGATGTTGCCGTTCTGGTTCCATCGCGAACCCGACGGGCGGTATTTCCTGTCTCTCGAGGCGCCGTGGCCGGGGTGGATGGAGGCCAGTGCAGAGGAGGCGGCGGCGATCTACATGCGCGAACTGGAAGCGGTCGTGCGCCGGCACCCGGAGCAATACCTGTGGGTGCATCGCCGTTTCAAGACCCGGCCGCCGGGCATGCCTGCGGTTTATTGAGCGGTTTATTCATATGGCGAGGGAGCGCCGTCGGGCTGGGTCTTGAAGCGTTTGTGGATCCACAGGTATTGCGCCGGCACGCGGCGGATCTGCGTTTCCAGCAAAGCCATCACCCGCGCGGTATCGGCTTGGGCATCGCTACCGGGGAAATCTGCCAGCGGCGCGCCGATCTCCAACCGGTAGCTGCCGTTGTCGAGACGCTCATGGAACAGCGGCAGAACACGCGCGCCGCTCAGGCGCGCAAGTTGGTGGGTCGAGGTCAGGCTCCAGGCCTGGCGACCGAAAAACGGCACGAACACGCTATCGCCGCGCCGGCTCTCCTGATCGGGTGCAAACCACAGGATGCCGCCCGCTTTGAGATGGCGGATCGCCGGCCGCAGTTCATCGCGCGAGAACAACGCCGCGGCACGGCGCATGCGGCCGCGCTTGACCGCCCAATCGAGCGCAGGCGATGCATGCGGCCGGTACATGGGGGCGATCGGCGCGTACGGGCTCAGCAGGCACACGCAAATCTCGAGCGTCATGAAATGCGGCGAAACCAGAATCACGCCGTGGCCTTCGGCGCGGGCCTGCTCGATGTGCTCCAACCCCTGCAATTCGAAGCCCGCCTCCAGCGGTTGCAGCGATCCCCACCACGCGCGCAGGAATTCGAACACCGCCATGCCCAGCGATGCGAAATGCGCGCGCAGCAGGTGCTCGCGCTGGGTTGCAGTCAATTCCGGATAACACAGCAGCAGATTGCGCGCGGCCACCCGGCGACGCGAAACCATGCACTGGCGCAGCGCCCAGCCGAGTACGGGCGCAACGCGTCGCACCAGCCACCACGGCCAACGCGCCACCGTCCATCCGAAGGCGATGCCCACCCAGACAGGCCAGTTACGCAACGACAGCGGTGGAGCGGAGGAAGATGCGGTCACCGACAGATTCTAATGGGCTCCGGTATCCTTTGCCGATGCATCTGACGCTCTGGCAACGCCTGCTGCGCGGCGCGTATTCCTGTGTGATGTACGCCATGGTGCCGGTGATGCTGTATCACCTGGTGTGGCGCGGGTTGCGCGACCGCAATTACTTCCGCCGCTGGAGCGAACGCTTTGGCTGGTATGGCGTCGCGCCACTGGATGGTTGCCTGTGGGTGCATGCGGTATCGGTCGGCGAGGTGAATGCAGCGGCACCGCTGGTCGACGCATTGTGCGCGCGTTATCCGGATGCGCAATTGCTGGTCACCACCACGACGCCGACTGGCGCGGCGCGCGTGCAGGACCTGTGGAAGGGCGACGTACTCCATCTCTATTTTCCGTATGACCTGCCGGGTGCCGTTAGGCGGTTTCTAGTGCATGTGCGACCACGCATCGCGGTGGTGATGGAAACCGAAATCTGGCCGAACCTGTATGTCGCGACTGGCCGTCGCGGCATTCCGTTGATGATGGTGAACGCACGTTTGTCGCAACGTTCCAGTCGTGGTTATCGACCGGTGTTGCCGCTGATTCGTCTCGCCCTCGCGCAAGTCGCCGTGATCGCCGCGCAATCGGAAGGCGATGCGCGCCGCCTGCGCAGCGTGGGCGCTCCGGAGGGACGCGTGCGCGTGGTCGGCAACCTCAAATACGACCTGCGCGTACCGGAAGGGCTCGATGCGCAGGCGCGATTGCGGCGCGGGGCGTGGAACAGCGCACGTCCGGTCTGGATCGCCGCGAGTACCCACGAAGACGAGGAAACGCAGGTGCTCGACGTCCATGCGAGGCTGCGCGCGGAGTTTCCGGACTTGCTGCTGTTGTGGGCGCCACGCCACCCGACACGTTTCGCGCATGTTGCCCATGCCTGCGTCCAACGCGGCTTCAGCACGCTGACGCGCAGTGCCGATGAAATGGCCGACGGCGAGACCGACTGCTTCGTGCTCGACAACATCGGCGAGTTGATGGGTTTCTATGCGGCGGCCGATGTCGCGTTCGTCGGCGGCAGCCTGCAGGCGATCGGTGGGCATAACGTGCTCGAACCCGCGGCGCTCGGCGTGCCATCGGTGGTCGGTCCGCACACGTTCAATTTTGCCGAAGCGACTGCGTTGTTGCGCAACGAAGGCGCGTTGCTGCAGGTCGTCGATGCCGATGGCCTTGCGCACGCAGTGGCCGACCTGCTCGCCGATGCCCCGCGACGCCGCGCGATGGGCGCCGCCGGGCGGCTGACGGTGGAACGCGAGCGCGGCGCGCTCGCGCGGACGCTGGAATTGATCGCGCTGCGATTGCCGGTTGCGGATTAGGTCGTCGGCGGCGTAGTGCTCGACGTGTCGGGTACGGGTCTGTCAGGTGCCGGCCTTTCAGGTGCGGGCATCCCGTGGCGCGCGGCTTTCTTGTGCTTGTGCTTCTTCACGGGTGCGTTGGTGTTGTCGGTGCCACCGCTGTTGGACATGTCCAGCGCGTTGGCTTTCTTCGAACTCGGCAATCCCGGCATCGCGATATCGCTCGCGTCGGCGGAGACATCGAGCGCGGCATCGGCATCGCTGACCAGCAGCGTGTTCACCGCAGTCACGTCCGAGCCCTGGATGTTACCGGCGGCCTGCTTGAGCAACAGGCCATTGACGACGAAGTTGTTGCGCGCACGCGCGTAGTCGCGCTGCACCGAGAACAGGGTCTGCTCGCTGATCAGCACATCGACAATCGTGCGCGTGCCGACTTCCAGTCCGGTCTGGGTGGCTTCCAGCGCGGTTTGCGCCGACAGCAGCGCCTGCTTGCGCGCTTCGATTTCGGTCAATCCAGCCAACGTCGCGTGATAGGAGTTGCGGGCCTGGCGGATGATCGAGCGGCGCGTCTGCTCCAGCGTATCCGCGGCCGCATCACGCGTCGCGAGCGCCTGGCGGACGCGCGAGGACACCGCGAAGCCGGAGAAGATCGGCACCTGCAGGATCAGCGAATAGGTTGGCCCCTTGTTCGTTGCATTGGCGGGGAAATTGAATCCGTTGAACGCATCGGTGCCCCATTGCGCACCTTTGTTGTAGCCGGCGGTTGCGGACAGGGTCGGCAAATGGCCCGCGCGTGCGGTATCGACGTCGTGATTGGCCGCATCCAGCGCGAGTTGTTGTGCGCGGATCTGCGGATTCTGGTCGATCGCCATCTTCACCCACGCAGCGACATCCTGCGGCGTCGGTGCGGTCGGTGTGAAATCGGGGGCGAGACCCTTGAGGCGCTCGACGGGCTGGCCGGTGATTTCGGTCAGCGCTTCGTGCGCATCGGCCAGGGCGGTTTCGAAGTTGATCGTTTGCGCACGCGCGATGTCGTACTGCGCCTTGGCTTCCTGCGCGTCGGTGATCGGCGCGAGGCCGACCTGCAAGCGCACATTGGCCTGGTCGAGCTGGCGCTTGAGCGCGCGTTCCTGCGCACGCGAGGACGCAAGATCCTGGATCGCGCTGAGCACGTTGAAGTACGCCGTCGCAACGCGGGTGATCAGCGTGTCCGCGGCGCTGTCGTAGAGCGCGTCGTATTGCGCAGCGCGGCTACGGCTAGAGCTTAGCTGTGTGTAGTTGGCGCGGCTGTAGATGCTCTGCTGCAGGCCGACTTGGTAATTGCGCGACGTGGTGTCGGTCGTGCCGCTGGTCGGTCCGAAACTCACGTTGCCGTTGGCGTCGGGGCTTTCGGAAATCGAGGTACTGGTGATCTTGTTCTTGGTCAGCGTTGCATTCGCGTTGATCTGCGGCAACAGCGCCGATCGCGAGATGCCGATGCCTGCTTCCTGCGCACGCTTGTTGGCCTCGGTACCCGCGAGTTGCGGATCGCTCTGGCGCGCCAGGTCGTAGGCCTGCACGAGATCGCCGGCCTGCGCGGAAGCACAGCCGAGCGCGAGCAACAGGCCGATGTGGATGGGTGATACACGATAGGTCATGCGGATTCCTCGTTGAGCGCGGTCGTGGCGTACACGGCCGATCCAATGCAGACAGTGATTTACAAGGCGAAGCGCGATACCGGAGCCGTGCCATGCAGGTAGGGGATGTCGGTCTCGAACAGGCTTTCGCTGTGCCAGGTGTCGCCGCGACGGGTCATGCGCAGCGCTTCCTGCGCCGGCGCGCTGCCACGGATCACGAAGAGGCGTCCACCGGGCTTGACCCAGTCGAAAACGCGCGGCGGGATCGCGGCGACCGCGCCGCCGACGCAAACCGCGTCGTACTGGCGACCCGCATTCCAGCCCAGCATGTCGGCGGCTTCGAGTTTCACGTTGTGCGCGCCGGCGGCGGCAAGGCGCGCGCGCGCGCCCTCGATGAAATCCGCATGGATGTCGATGCTGGTCACTGAATGCGCCAGCCACGCCAAACAAGCGGTGACGAAGCCACTGCCGGTGCCGATTTCCAGCACGTCATCCGCAGCGCCCAGATCCAGCGCCTGCAACAAGCGGCCTTCGACCACGGGCTTGAGCATGAACTCGCCATGTTCGAGCGGCAGCGCGGTATCGGCGAACGCGAGAGTGCGGTACACGAGCGGCACGAAATCCTCGCGGCGCACCCGGCCCAACGCATCCAGCACGCGCGGGTCGAGCACTTCCCACGGGCGGATCTGGTTTTCGATCATGGTGGTGCGGGCGGTATCGAAATCCATTGCTGTGGTCATCGCCATGTCGTGGAACCCGGAAGTGCGGATGCAGTGAGTGAAGCGGCAGAGGGTGAAGCGGCAAGTTTAAGCGCCGGGCAAAGGCCGGGGAAGCGCAGCATCGCCCGAATAGCGAGCAACGGCGCAGTGCCGGAAGTCATCGGGACTTCCTGACACATGTAAGGACAGGTGCAGGCGTCATGCGGTTGCACCCGGTGCGCTTTCAGTCGACGCATACGCGCGAAGGAACAGGTCGACCGTTGCCTTGATGTGCGCCGCCACTTCCCGTTCGCCGAAATCTCCGGGACAACCGCAGACCAGGCGCGCGTGCAACTCGCCCTTGAGCAGGCAGAAGAATTGCGACGAGGCGCGATCCACGTGCGGAATTTCCAGTTGCCCTGCCGCGATCCGGCTGCGCAGGAATTCCGCGAAGCCATCGTGCACACGCTGCGGCCCGGCTTCCCAGAAAATCTGCGGCAGACGGCTGTCGGTGTCCATCTGCGTGCACATCACGCGCTGCATGCCGATCGCTTCGTCGCTGGTGACCAACGCAAAAAATGCACGCGCGATGCTGGTGAGTTGGTGGCGGATCGGGCCTTTCGCCGCGGCATGGAAAAGAGTTGGCGGCAACATCTCCTCGCATTTCGCGCGGATGGTCGCGGTGAACAGCGCGGCCTTGTCGCCGTAGTGGCTGTACACGGTGAGCTTGGACACGCCGGCCTCGGCCGCGATCGCTTCCATGCTCACCCCATCGAAGCCGTACTGCGGAAACAGCCGTTTCGCAGCGTCAAGGACGGCTTGGCGTTTTTCCGGATCCTTGGGGCGACCCGGGCCCGGCTTTTGCAGAGGCGATTCCCGGCGTGCGGATTTTGGCAGTACTGATTGTGGATGGTTTTGGGGCATCGGAATGAAAATAGTGGACTGACTGGTTTAGAATTATTATTATACTTTGCAGTATAGCAATTCGCCGCGGCAAGCGCCTTCGCGATCACGGGCACCTTGTCGGCACAACGCTCACGTTAGTGTTCCTCGGCGTTATATGCGGCTTGGTTCCGGGTGAAGGTGCCGACCGCGTAGCCTTCCATGCCTGCGTCGTTGCCGATCGTCGGACGTGCGTTTGCGTGGAGGAGACACGCATGAGGGCGTCGGAACCCCGGCTGGTTCCGACTCCAAACCATCGAAGGAGCTGCCGCATTGACGGGACACGTATTCGATTACGAATCCCACCACATCGCCATGTCATCCCACATGCGGCCAAAGAAACCGGCGGCGGGAACGTCGGTGAGTGCAACCAGCGGGCGTTCGAGCAGCGGTTTGCCGTCGAGGGTCACGCGCAGGGTGCCGATGCGCTGGCCTTTCGCGATCGGCGCGACGAGCTGCTTGGGCACGTCCATGAAGGGTTTCAGCGCGCCGTAGCGACCGCGCGGAATCACCACTTCAACGGGTTGCGAGAGGCCGAGCGCGAGGTCGGAAGCCTTGCCTTTCCAGACCTTGAGATGCGCGAGCTGCACGTTGGCCGAATACAGCGCGTGCGATTCCCAGAAACGAAAGCCCCAGTTCAACAGCGCAAGATTGGAATCCTCGCGCAGGCGGAAGCCGTCTTTGTCGTTCTTCGCATCGATGCCGAGCACGACCGAAATCAAACGCTGGTCGCCGCGCTTGGCCGACGCGGCAAGGCAGAAGCCCGCGGCAGATGTGTGGCCGGTCTTGATGCCGTCCACGGTCGGATCGCGGCCGAGCAATTCGTTGCGGTTGTACTGGCGGATGTTGTTGTAGGTGTATTCGCGTTCCTTGTAGATCGCGTATTCCTGCGGGAAGTCGCGAATCAATGCGCGGGACAGGATCGCAATGTCGTGCGCGGTGGTGTAGTGCTCCGGGTTCGACAGCCCATGCGGATTGGCGTAATGGGTGTTCTTCATGCCGAGTTTGGCCGCGTACGAATTCATCAGCGACACGAACGCTTCCTCGCTGCCGGCGACGTGCTCGGCGAGCGCGATCGCCGCATCGTTGCCGGACTGGATGATGAGTCCGCGCTGCACGTCCATCAGCGGGACTTTCGAATTCAGGTCGAACGCGCTGAACGAACCGTCGGTGCCGGCGCCGCCTTCCTTCCACGCGCGCTCGCTGATCGCGACCGGCTGGTTCGGATCGATCTTGCCGCGCGCTAGTTCGGCGGCGACGACGTACGAGGTCATCACCTTGGTGATGCTGGCCGGTTCGACACGGGTGTCGTAGTTGCTGCCGGCGATCACCTGGCCGGTGTCGTAATCGAGCAGGATCCATGCCTTGCCCGGCGTGGTCGGCGGCGGCGGAATCGGCATGTCCGCACTGGCTGCGGGTGCGCCGGGCGTGGGCATCGCCGGATGCGGTTGTGGCGCCGCAGGCTGCGGGATGGCCGGGCGTGGCTGCGGCGTTGCCGGATGCGGCTGCGGCGCTGCGGGATGCGGCTGTGGTGTTGATCCAGCGGCGGTGGCGACCGCTGCAACGGAACCGGCAGCGAGCAGGGCGGTAATCACGACGGGCAGGGAACGGCGAAGGCGCATGGTGGGAAGGTTGCTCCGATGGAGGACGGCCGGTTCGACCGGTCGGGAAACCACAAGTTTAATCGCTAACCGAATTCAATCGCGGAATCCGCTCAATCCTTGAAGAACGGCGGGTTACCGAAGCCCAGCGCGTCGAGGTGCTCGGCCACGCGCGTGGCCTCATCCGCGGAAAACGGGCCGATGTGCACGCGCCACAGGGTCTGTCCGTTGACCTGCACGGAAACCAGTTCGGCATGCCCCACGCCGGCCTGCTGCAGGCGTTGCAACATGCGCTCGCCATTCGCGCGGTCGCCATAACTCGCAACCTGCAGGAAGCCGCGCGTTGATGGCTCGATCAGCGGGCGACCAGATGCCGGCACTGTCGGCTGCACGACGTTGTCGGGCGCAGCGGGCGCGGGCGTAACGGCTGCAGGCACCATGGGCACTGCGATTGGCGCGATGGTTGAGGGTAGCGTCACTGCTGCGGCTGGCGCCATTGCGGCGTCTTTCAATGGAGTGGTCGCAGCCGGCAACGCGGTGGCCGGTAACGCAACAGTGGATGCCCTTGCGACCGTTGCTGCATCGGGTTCGATGGTTGGTGTTTGTGCGACAGATACGGCTTTCTGCGGCGCGACCACGATCCTCGACACGGCGGCAGGTCTTGATGCCGTACGTGCTGCGCTCGTTGAATCCGTCCTCACACTGTTTGGTGCTGGCGGCAGCGGTTTCCCTGGATCGATCCCGCGCACCTCCACATTCGCGGTGCCGTGCACGTTGACGCCGAGCTTGACCGCCGCCGCGTACGACAGATCGATCAGCCGACCTTCGTGGAACGGGCCGCGGTCGTTGATGCGCACGATCACGCTGCGGCCGTTCTCCAGGTTGGTCACGCGCGCGTAGCTCGGCAGCGGCAGCGTGCGGTGCGCGGCGGTGAACTGGTACATGTCGTACGGCTCGAAATTCGAGGTCGCGCGGCCATCGAACTTGGTGCCGTACCACGACGCCACGCCGCGCTCGGCGTAACCGGCCGCACTCGGCAACACGGTATAGGTCTTGCCAAGCACGACATACGGCGAACGGTTGCCGTAGCGCGACACCGGCTCGGCGTGCGGCACCGGTTCGGGAAGATTGGCGACATCGGCGGGGACATCCGGCGCGCCATCGGCCACGCCCGGGGCGTACAGGCCGCCGGCAGTGTAGGGGCCGAGAGGCTTCCAGGGTTTGCGCGCGGGACGCGTGCGGGTGGCGGCAGGCGCAGGTTGCGCGGTCATGCCAGCAGTGGGTTTCGGTGGGTTTCCGGCGCAGGCCGCGAGCAGCAAGGCGACCAGCGGCAGGCACGCGACGCGCAGCATCGATGCATGTGCGCAGCGCGTGGTCATGGTGCCAGGTTGTCTTCCATGCACGCGATCGTCTCGACCAACAAGACCGCCGCTGTCGCGTACTTCGGTGAAGTCACGGCGCAGCGCCCGGATCCTTGCGCTCGATCGCCTCGGCGAGTTGGTACACGGCCATCGCGTACATCGGCGAATGGTTGTAGCGGGTGATCGTGTAGAAATTCTGGAACACGATCCAGTCCTCCGTACCCTGCGCGCCATCGAGCGTGAGCAGCGAACCGTTGATCTCGTGGCCGAGCGATGCCTGCGGCCGATAGCCTTTCTCACCGAGTTCGGCGAGGGTGAAGTTAGGCAACAGGTCGTCGGGCGCGAACGCCATCGTCGCCGGATCGTGGAACGCGCGCACGGCGACCGGCTGGCCTTTTTGCCAACCGTAGCCGACGAAATAATTCGCCACCGATGCGAACAAGTCCGGCATCGAACCGCCGAACAAGTCGGCGCGGCCATCGCCATCGCCGTCCTTCGCGTATTGACGGTAGCTCGACGGCATGAACTGCGCCCAGCCCATCGCCCCCGCGTAACTGCCGGTGAGTGAATCGATCGGATAGCGCTCCTGTTTCGCGAGCGCGAACAATTGCGCGAGCTGGTCGCGGAAGAACGCCTGGCGCTCGTCCTCATGCTGCGCCTTGGCCACATCGCCGCTGTGCGGATACCAGAACGCGAGCGTGTACAACGCATCGAGCACGCGATATGAACCGGTGTTGCCGCCGTAGCCGGTTTCAACGCCGATAATCGCAACGATCAGCTCGGCCGGCACGCCGGTATCGGTCTGAACCTTCATCAACGTCTTGCGGTTCGCGGCGAGGAACGCGCGACCCGCAGCGATGCGCTTGGGGGTCACGAAGATCGGCCGGTAATCCTTCCAGGTCTTGACCGACTCGGCGGGGCGCGACATCGCATCCACCGTGCTCTGCCTGTACCTCGCCTTCGCGAGCGTGACGAGCACGTCCTTCGCGTCGAGATCGTAGGCCTTCGCGGTCTGTTGCGCGAATGCGGACAGGTCGCTCGGCGCGGATTTGTCCTGCGCGTGCAGCGATGGGGCGACCAATAAGAATAACGACAACGAGACAGCGTGCGCGGCGCGGCGCAGGACGGATGATTTCATGGCGGCAAATCTAGCATGGCTGCCGCGTTCGCGACGCGTGGTTTTCGACTGCATTGCACGATGTTCACCTGCCCCGATGTCACGTTCCCAGGAACCGGCGGTGCGCGAACATCGACATGATGATGCCGAAACCCGCAAGCAGCGATACCGCCGAGGTACCGCCATAGCTCAGCAACGGCATCGGCACGCCGACCACCGGAAATAATCCGGATACCATGCCGCCATTCACCATCGCGTACACGAAAAAGGTCATCGCGAGCGCTCCCGCGAGCACGCGCGCGTAGGTCTCGCGGGCGTTCGCCGCGATCCACAGGCAGCGGCCGACGATGAAAAGGTATAGCGCGAGCACCACGCAAACGCCGATCCATCCAAACTCCTCGGACAGCACCGCAAAGATGAAATCGGTGGTGTGCTCGGGCAGGAAATCCAGGTGCGCCTGCGTACCGTGGCCCCAGCCCTTGCCGAACATGCCGCCGGATCCGACCGCGATCTTCGACTGGATGATGTTCCAGCCGGTGCCTTGCGGGTCGTGCTCGGGATCGAGGACGTTGAAGATGCGCGCGCGCTGGAAGTCGTGCAGCACGTAGAACCAGACCACCGGCGCCGCAGCTGCGCCGCCGCCGACAAACAACGCGATCCGCCACCATGCGAGCCCGGCGAGGAACAGCGCGAACACACCGCTTGCACCGACCAAGACGCCGGTGCCAAAAGCGGGCTGGATCACGATCAGCGCGCTCGGCACGCCGATGATCGCAAGCGATACCGCAAGCGCTTTCCAGCTCGGCGGCAACGGCTCGCGGTGCAGGTACCACGCGACCATCATCGGCACGGTGAGCTTGAGCAATTCGGAAGGTTGCAGGTAGAACACGCCGAGGTTGATCCACGAGCGCGCGCTTTGTCCGGTTCCGATGACCGGGACGAGCATCAATATGCCGAGCGTCGCCGCGAACAACAACGGCGTCCACACGCGCAATTTCGCCGGCGGGATCTGCGCGAACGCGAACATCACGCACAATCCCGCAGCGTAGCGTGCGCCCTGCGCGGCGACCATCTTCATGCTGCCGCCCGCCGCGCTGTGCAGCACGAACAGGCTGATCGTCATCACCGCGACCAGGGCAACGAGCAATGGAATGTCGATGGTGTCGGCGAAGCGTGTGCCGAGGCCGCGCAACCAGCGCGTGAATGCGTTCATGGCGACCGCTCCGGTTGCGTCAGCTCTTGTTGCATGCGAGCGGGAGGTGAATCAGCAGGAGAGGTATCCGCGGCCTGTGGCGCGAGTGCCGGCTCGCCATCGTCTGGCGCGTCCTGGATGGCATTCTTGTCGGCATGCGCAAGATCCGCCGCGACCTGCTCGGGCGTGCGCTTGAGCAGCCACGCATCGAGCACGGTCTTCGCGATCGGTGCGGCTGCGGTCGCGCCATAACCCCCGTGTTCGACGACAACTGCGATCGCGATGGTCGGCGCGTTCGCGGGCGCGTAGGCGATGAACAACGACTGATGGCGCAGGTTCACCGGTAGCGCTTTCGGATCCATGCTGATGTTGCCCCTGCGGCCGACGCGCTGCGCGGTGCCGGTCTTGCCCGCGATCAGATATTGCGCGTGCGCTCCGATCGCCTTGGCGGTGCCGATCTGGGTCACCGCGATCATGCCCTCGCGCACGGCAGTGAGGTTGTCGCGGTTGGTCGAGATCGGCGTGCCCACAGGTTGCTGCACCGCAAGCCAGGGCGCGGTGAACCCATCGCGGGTTTCGCGCACCAGGTGCAACTGGTGGCGCACGCCATCGGCGGCGAGTGCGGCGGTGCCCTGCGCGAGTTGCAGCGGGGTCACGATCCAGTAGCCCTGGCCGATGCCCGCGATGATCGTCTCGCCGAGGAACCAGTCCTGCTTGAAGCGCTTGCGCTTCCATTCCGGCGACGGCACCACGCCGATGTTTTCGCCCGAGAGATCGACACCGGTCTTCGCACCGAATCCATAACGGCGCATGTAGTCGTCGAAGCGCGCGATGCCCATGTCCATCGCGAGCTTGTAGTAGTAGGTGTTGACCGAGTGCGCGATCGACAGGCGCAAGTCGACCCACCCGGCGCCGCCGGCTTCCGCATCGCGATAACCGCGTTTCTGCCCGGGGATATGGAACTCGCCGGTGGACAAGGTGCGGTCGCTCGCCTTGCGCACGCCCGATTCCAGGCCCGCGAGTGCGACGAATGGTTTGATCGTCGAACCGGGCAAGGTGCCGCCTACAAGCACGCGATTGAACAAGGGCTTCGACACATTCGTCGTCAAGGCATCGTAATCGGTGTGCGAGATGCCGTTGACGAACAGGTTCGGATCGAACGCCGGCAGGCTGACCATTGCGAGGATCTCGCCATTGCGCGGATCGACCACGACCGCCGCACCGTCGTAAGTGCCGAACGCTTCAACCAGCGTGCGCTGCAGGTCGGCGTCGATGCTCAAACGCAAATCAGAGCCCGGTTTGGCCGGAGTGCGTCCGAGCACGCGCAGCGGCCGGCCTTCGACATTCGTCTCGACCTGTTCATAACCGATCTGCCCGCGCAGGCGTTCCTCGTAATAACGTTCGAGCCCGGATTTGCCAAGCTGGCTGAGCACCGCGTAGCGACTGTCGCCCATGCGCGCGACATCGTCGGCATCGACGCGGCCGACATAGCCGAGCACGTGCGCGAACAAGTCGCCGTACGGGTAACGCCTGGTCAGGTAGGGCGTCACGTCCACGCCCGGGTACAGGTGCCGATCGATCGCGAAGCGCGCGACTTCGGCCTCGCTCAGGCCAAGCTTCAAAGGCACCGCACGGAATCCACGGGTCGCCTTGCGCAGCTTTTCGAACGTGGACAGGTCGTCGTCCGACAAGGGGATGATCTTCCCCAGCCGCGCGAGTGTGTCCTTGAGATCGGGCACCTCGTCGGCGGTGATTTCCAGGCGCCACGCCTGCACGTTGTCGGCAAGCAGCTTGCCGTTGCGATCGAAGATCAACCCACGCGCGGGCACGATCGGCCTTGGCTTGATCCGGTTCGCTTCGGCCTTGTTGCTGTATTCGGCGTGCTGCAAGACCTGCAGGCGGAAATACCAGCCGGCGAGCAGCAGCAACGCGGCTGCGATCATGATGAAACCCTGCATCGCGCGCGCGCGGAACAACGCGGCCTCGGCGTGCAGGTTCTTCAATGGCCGATTGCGTGATGTGGCGTTCATGGCGAGGCAACACTCACGACTTGCGTTCGCGCGCGCGCATCCGCAAGGTGTCGAGCAGCACCACCAGCCACGGCCACAACGGCAACGCGAGCAACGGCGACAGCCAGAACGGCAAGCGCGGCAGGTTTTCGCCGAGCGCCATGCGTACCGCCGCAGCGATCACGCGGTCGTTCGCCAGCAGTGCGAACACCGCGAGGCTTTGCTGCCACAGCGGGAAGAAACGCAGCCGCGCGCGAAAACGCTGCACGATGAAGGCGAGCATGGTCAGGCGCAGCGCCTGTTCGCCGATCAGGGTGCCGAATGCGAGATCGCCGATCAGGCCGATCGTGAATGCCGCGCCCATGCCGACGCGATCGGGCGTTTCCAGCAACCAGTACACCAGCACCAGTCCGAGGAAATACGGGCGCATCGGCGCGACGGCATCGGGCAGCGGCACGATGCCCAGCAACACGGCAAGCACGACGCTCAGCGGCAGCCAGAAGAAGCCGATGTTCGCGCGGTTCATCGGTGCGGCTTCAATGGAGCATGTGCCATTGGGGCATGCGCCGTCGGTGGCCGTGTCAGGTGCGACGGAAAGGATTGTGTCGAAGGAATGATCGGAACGAGCGCCGTTGAACGCGGCAGCTTCGCCGTCGCCGCGCGCAATGCAAACGCGGCAGCGGCGCGTCGCGCCGGCAAGCCAGCGGGTACTGGTGGCCCGACCAGCGCATTGTCATCATTGAGATTCCACACCAGCAGGACATTGCCGCTGCGGTCGAGTCGCGCGGCGGGAGTCACGCTTGCGGCGACGAAGGCATGGCTCGGGTCGGGTTCCACCGCCGCAACACGCCCGACCGGAAAGCCGGCGGGGAAGCGCCCGCCGATGCCCGATGTGATGAGTTCATCGCCGACCTTGATGTCGCCGCTTTGCGGAATGTTCGGCACGGTCAATCGATCGCTGTGGCCGGTTCCGTAGGCGATCAGGCGCAGGCCGCTGCGCGTCGCCTGCACCGGCACCGCGGCATCCGGGTCGGTGATCAGCAACGCGGTCGCGCGTGTCGACGTGACCGCGATCACCTGGCCAAGCACGCCGCCCGCATCGATCACGACCTGGTCGACATGTACGCCCTGGTTCGCGCCGACATCGAGCACGATGCGCTGCTGTACCGGGTCTAGGTCGATATCGAGGATGCCCGCGAGTTGCACCGCGAGCCGATAGCCGCGTGTCCCGCCGAGCAATCCGCGCAGG
This sequence comes from Lysobacterales bacterium, assembly GCA_038226665.1. GTDB lineage: Bacteria > Pseudomonadota > Gammaproteobacteria > Xanthomonadales > Xanthomonadaceae > SZAS-103. The sequence continues at coordinate 21,833 of JBBRQI010000025.1, forward strand.
TTTTCGTTTTCCTGGCCGAGCGATTCGAGCCGTTGGAGGCGCGCCTTCATGAGCAGCAATTGCTGCTGCAGGCCTACGTTTTCACGGTTGAGCCGGGTCTGGTTCGAGAACGCTGCTTCGCTGATGGCGATCAGGCGTCCCGGCAGCGATGCGACCCACCACACCGGTTCGACCGCGATCGCCATATCCTGGCGTACCCGCGTGAGGATGCCGCCGCGATGGTCGGACACCATCAACGCGACGCCGAGCGCGAGGTACGCCAGCAACCGGAGCGTGCCGCCGCCGCTGTCGCCGTAGCGTGGAGTGCTGGAACCGGAATAGGCCACGCTGCGCGGAATTCCCTCGGTCGAATCTCGGATTGGAAACCGATGCCCTGCGATGAATGGGCCTGCGGATGTCGCCCGATCGGGCTCGGTTTATTCCGGGGTGAAGAAATCGTTGCCGTGCATGTCGATCATTTCCAGCGCCCGACCGCCGCCGCGCGCAACGCAAGTCAGCGGATCGTCCGCCACGTAAACATGCAACCCGGTTTCCGCGGAGATCAGCTTGTCGAGGTCGCGCAGCAAAGCGCCGCCGCCGGTGAGCACGATGCCGCGCTCGGCGACGTCCGCGCACAGTTCCGGCGGGGTCTGCTCCAGCGCTTGGCGAACCGCGGCGACGATGCCGGACAACGTCTCGTGCAGCGCTTCGAGCACTTCGTTTGCATTGATCGTGAAATTCCTGGGCACGCCTTCGGCGAGGTTGCGACCGGAGACCTCCATGCTGCGCACCTTGCCGTCGGCCGGCGGAAACGCGCAGCCGATCTCGATCTTGATCCGTTCGGCGGTGGATTCGCCGATCAGGGTGCCGTGGTTGCGGCGCACGTAGCTGATGATCGCCTCGTCGAAGCGGTCGCCGCCGATGCGCACCGATTGCGCGTACACGATGCCGTTGAGCGAGATCACCGCCACTTCCGAGGTGCCGCCGCCGATGTCGATCACCATCGAACCGCGCGCCTCGTGGATCGGGATGCCGGCGCCGATCGCCGCAGCCATCGGTTCCTCGATCAGGAAGACTTCGCGCGCGCCGGCCTCCTCGGCCGATTCCTTGATCGCGCGGCGCTCGACCTGGGTCGAGCCGCAAGGTACGCAGATCAGCACCCGTGGGCTCGGTCGCAGGAAACGCGACTTGTGCACCTTGCGGATGAAGTACTTGAGCATTTCCTCGGTGGTCGTGAAGTCGGCGATGACGCCATCCTTCAGCGGCCGGATGGTGGTGATGTGGCCGGGCGTGCGGCCGAGCATCTGCTTGGCCTCGATGCCGACGGCGGCGACCGAGCGTGGCGAACCGGGGGTGCGATCCTGGCGGATCGCGACGACCGATGGTTCGTTGAGCACGATGCCTTCGCCGCGCACATAGATGAGGGTGTTGGCGGTTCCCAGATCGATCGACAGATCGGTCGAGAACATGCCACGGAGGGATTTGAACATGCGGGATGGGGCCGTGGGGTTGTTTGCAAAGCCGGGTTCGGCGACCGAACCAGGGGCAGGGATACAGCGGGGAAAGTCCGCTAGCGTAGCAATCGACCCCAGTCCGGACAAGGCAAGAACCTGCAAAAATGCGGTCGATCGAGGCACCCGGCGTTCCGCTTGTGTCGCAGGATGCCGCGGGAGGCTACCATTGCGCGCCGCGTTGCCCGATATGTGGCGATTTGCGCGATTTGCTGGCATCCAGCGCGGATCGTTTCGCTGGAAAGCGGCCATCCACGGACCTTGCCTGTACGAGTCGGCTCGTGGGTAACACCGGCGATCCATAGCCGGGCTTCAATATTTGCTGATCACCAACCTGGAGAGTCTCAAGATGTCGGCATTGATCTGCGGTTCGCTCGCCTTCGACACCATCATGGTGTTCCAGGATCAATTCAAGAACCACATCCTGCCTGACAAGGTGCACATCCTGAACGTGTCGTTCCTGGTGCCGCGCATGCGCCGCGAGTTCGGCGGTTGCGCGGGTAATATCGCCTACAACCTGAAGTTGCTGGGCGGCGATCCGATCCCGATGGCGACCGTCGGCCAGGATTTCGGCACGTACCGCGAGCATTTCGAGGCAAGCGGCATCAACATGGCGCATATCAAGGAATTGCCGGATCTGTTCACCGCGCAGGCGTTCATCACCACCGATCTCGACGACAATCAGATCACCGCGTTCCACCCCGGCGCGATGATGCGCTCGCACGAAAACCATGTGCGCGACGTGGCCGAGGCGACCTTCGGCATCGTCGGCCCCGACGGACGCGACGCAATGCTGCAGCACGCGCGCGATTTCGCGAAGCTCGGCATCCCCTTCATCTTTGATCCGGGCCAGGCGATGCCACTGTTCAACGGCGAGGAATTCCGCCATTTCATCGAGCAGGCCGATTACGTCACCGTCAATGATTACGAATCCAGCCTGTTGCAGGAGCGCACCGGCTGGAGCGCTGCCGAGATCACCGCGAAGGTCAAGGCCTATATCGTGACGCGCGGGCCGGCTGGCTCGCTGATCCATACGCAGGAAGGCACAACCGAGATTCCGCCGGCGCACGAGCGCCGGGTCACCGATCCGACCGGCTGCGGCGATGCGTATCGCGCAGGATTGATCTTCGGGATCCAGCAAGGCTACGACTGGCCGACGGTCGGCCGCATGGCATCGCTGATGGGGGCGCTAAAGGTCGAGCACCCCGGCACTCAGAACCAGCGTTTCGACTACGCCGAATTCGCCGAACAGTTCCGCCAGCAGTTCGGGCACGCGTTGCGGTAACCAGGAACAGAAGACAACGAAACGATCGGGTTGGATTTTTCGTCCCTTTCATCGTTCCTGCGCACGCAGCGCATTACTGCTGCAGGTGGTGCTCGAGCTGCGACCGGTCGAAGCCGCCGACCTCGAAACTGATCGAGCGTGGTCTGCCGTTCACATGGGCGTCGAACGTGATCACCCGGACCTTGTCGAGGATGTCGCGGATCGACTGTTCGTCGCTGATGAACATCGCCTGCTTGTTTTCGTTGGTCTTGCTCGCGGGGATGTCGTGCGCGGGCTGGTCGTCGAAGCGTACCGGCACTTTGCACCCTGGCTCGCAATCGAATTCGCCGTGGTCGAGCACGAGGTAGACGCTGCGGCCCCATTGCGGATGCCGGCGCAGCACCAGTCGCACCGGCGTCGGGTCGATGTCGTTCGGATCCGTGGTCGCATACATCGCGGCGGTGTGCACGACGTTTTCGTTGCCGCCTTCGAGGAACTGGGTGTTGTAGCTCCAGAGCCCGGCGAGGCGGCGCTTGTCGCGCGCTACGTCGGCCTTGACGCCGGTATCGGTCAGCGTCGCCTGCACCTCATGCGCGGCAATAGAGTCGGGGGCGTCGTGCAACAGCTGGTTGGCGTACGCCTGCGCAAGCTCGTACTGGCCGGCGTCCCGCGCCTGCACGTAGTTGCGCGCCTGCGCATTCGCGGCCGCCTCTTTTTCGAGCTTCGCGTTTGCGGCGCGCCCGACTGCGATGTCATTGGCCGACGGGCCGCAGCCAGCCAGCAACATCGCCATGAGCGGAGCGAGCATCCAGGCGCTCTGACGCATCTTCATCGCAAAAAATCCTTGAGGGCGGTCGCGGTTTCGATTGTACGTTCCATCATCGGCATGTGCCCGCATTCGTTCAAGAGGGTGGTGCGGCTGTCAGCCAGCCCGGATTCAAACACCGCGACCGCGCTGGGGTCGATGACGCGGTCGTTGCGGCCCCAAAGCAGCAACACTGGCGCACGGATCGCCGCCAATTCCTGTTGCAGCGCGAAGGCGTGCGGCCCACGACCGACATCGTCGAGCACGCCCTGTTCGAACGCCGCATCCTCGCGACGGCGGTGCACCATGGCCTCGTCGAATGGCCATGGCACGAACGGCGGTTCCTTGAACACGATCCGCAGGTACCGATGCAGATCGGCGCGGTTGCCGACGCCAAACGGATTGTTACCGGCCAGCACGCCGTGGCCGAATTCGTTTTCGTCGAACAGCACGCCTGACGCCGACATCAGCACCACGCGCTCGACCAGTTCGGGATGGCGCGCGGCGAGCAGGCCAACAATCTGGCCGCCCATCGAATGCCCGACCACGAGCGCCGGCGGTCCATCGACACCGACGATGCCGGGCAATGCGCGCAGGAATTTCGCCAGGCGCTCGACCTGTGCAGCCGCGCCGTAGTCGGAATCCTTGAGGCGTTCGCTGTCGCCCCAACCGGGCAGGTCGGGCGCGATCACGCGGTAATTCGGCGCCAGCACGCGCATCAGCGGCAGCCAGTTTTCTTTTGCACCGGTGAAGCCGTGCACGAACACCATGACCGGCTTCGGCAACGGCGGCAACAGCAAGGCGTTCGCACCCCGACGCGATGCGCGCGCGGGTTTCACGCGTCCCGCATCGAGATAGCTCCAGCGATGTCCTGCCAGATGGATCGCGTAGCGCTGCGCGCCGGCGGCCAGCCGCTGGCGCGCGAATTCCGCCGACAAGACCAGCTCCGGCGCCCACGCGGCAACTCCGACCGTCGCGGCAGCCAACCCGAGTGCCGCGATCAATGTTCCGCGTCCGCGATTCATTCTACTGCGTCCATCCTACTGCGCCGGCTTGGCTTTCCCGAGCAGGTCTACGACGCTGGCCGTGGTGATCGGGTGGTAGCCCGGCTTGGCCTTCGCGAACACATCCTTCGCGAACGTGAGGCCTTCCTGGGTCTTGGACAGCGCTTCGTAAGTCGGCATGATCAGCTTGCGGCGGCCGATCTTCTGCAGGAACGCGGCCATCCCGGCGCGCGCATCCATGTCGCCGCTACGCACTGCGAGCGGATACCAGCGTTGCGCGATCTCGCCGTTCGGCGAGCTACTGAAGTGGTAGGCCTTGTCGAGCACGCTCGCCTGGTCGCCGGTCAGCTTGTCCGGCATGCCTTCGAGGAAATGCACCCATTCCTGGGTGCTCCACTTGCCGGTTGCGTCGCTTGCGGGCAGCGTGCCATTGGCCAGCCACGCCTTGCGCGCCGCATCGACCGCGTCGAAGCGCGCCGAATGCGCGGGCTTGGCGAACGCCGGAATGCCCGGTTCACGCAGCCACGCATGCAGCTCGGCATCGGTGACGACGCCGGGCTTTTTCGCCAGCAAGTGCGCGCGCAGGTAGGTCTCGAAATCGTCGCTGGAAATGCTGCGGAAGGCGAAGTTGTCGAAGTAGCCTTTCAGGAACGGATCGAAGGTGTCGCGGCCGTATCGCTGTTCAAGGAACTGCAGGAACCACGCGCCCTTGGTGTACGCGATGTCGGACAAAGCATCGTCCGGATCGCGGCCGGTCAGCGGCGGCAGCATCAACACCTGGTCGGCGGGCTTGATTTCGCCGTCCTTGATTTCGGCGGCGAGCTCGTCCTGGTCGATCACACGTTCCATGTCGGCCGCGTCTTGCCCATACAGCGCCTCGGTGATGCGCGCCTGCACGTAGGTCGTGAAACCCTCGTTGAGCCAAATGTCCTTCCAGCTCGCATTGGTGACGAGGTTGCCCGACCACGAATGCGCAAGCTCGTGCGCGACCAGCGACACCAGCGATTTGTCGCCGACGATCACGGTTGGGGTCGCGAAGGTCAGGCGCGGGTTTTCCATTCCGCCGAACGGGAACGACGGCGGCAGCACGAGGATGTCGTAGCGGCTCCAGCGGTACGGGCCGTACAGGGCTTCCGCGGTCTGGATCATCTTCTCGGTGTCGTCAAACTCGGCCTTGGCCTTCGGCGCCATCGATGGTTCGGCCCATACGCCGGAGCGATCCGAGATGCGCTTGAACACAAGGTCGCCGACGGCGATCGCGAGCAGGTATGACGGCACCTGCTGCGGCATCGTGAAGTGGTAGTCGCCGTTCCGCAGGATTTCCGGGTCGTTGTCCGGGGTCATGCCGTTGTCGGCGCTCATCAGCGCCATGACATCCTTCGGCGTCCTGATGTGGGCGGTATACGAAAAGCGTACCCCAGGCGTGTCCTGCAACGGAATCCACGATCGCGCGTGGATCGCCTCGGACTGGCTGAACATGAAGGGCAGCACCTTGCCCTCGGTCATCGACGGCTCCAGCCATTGCAGGCCCGAAGCCTGCGGCGAGGTCGCATAGGCAATGCGCACCTGGCGCATGTGCCCGGCCTTGCCGGAGACAGGCATGTCGATCGTGAGCTTGCTGCCAAGGACAGGATCGCGCGGCGCCAGTGCGAATTTCAGCGTCTTCCAGTCGCCGGTGCCATCGCCGCCCTCGACCTTCTGGATGTCGAGGTCGCGGGTGTCGAGAACGAGCGTGCCTGCATTCTCGTCCCACCAGTTCACGTCGAGCGTGGCCATCCCCGAGAGCTGCTTCTTGTCGAAGTCCACGGTCAGGTCGAGCGCGAGATGGCTGATCTTTGACTTGTCGGGTTCGGCGTAGCTGTCTTCATCGTGCGTGCGTGCGGGCATGGCGGCCTCGGGTGCGGCGACGCGCTTGACGGCTGGCGCATGGCGGGGGACGACCGGCGCGGCGGCCTGGTCGCTGTGCCCGCAAGCAGTCAGCGCGATGCTCGATGCAAGCACGCACAGCAGGGGCAGGGGTTGGGTGGGACGCATGGCGGTTTCCGATCGGGGGACTGGAGCCGCGCAGTTTACTGCACCGGGCGGCCGAGCCGGTTAACGGCCTACACGCTGTATCCCGAATGGATCGCCACGATCCCGCCACTGAGATCGCGGTAGTCGCAACGCGCGAAGCCGGCTTCCTCCATCATCGCGCGCAGTTCCGCTTGCGGCGGATGCTTGCGGATCGACTCGGCGAGATATTGATAACTGCCAGCGTCCTTCGCGAACAGCTTGCCGAGTCGTGGCAGCACCTGGAACGAATGGAAATCGTAGATCGGCTTGAACCAGTCGGCCTTCACCTGCGAAAACTCCAGCACCAGCGCTCGGCCACCGATCTTAAGCACGCGATGCATTTCTCGCAGCGCGGCCGGCTTGTCGGTGACATTACGCAGGCCGAACGCGATGGTGACGAGGTCGAAACTGCGATCCGGGAACGGCAGTTTCTCGGCATTGCATTGCACGTACTCGATGCCCGCGACGAGGCCGCGATCGATCAAGCGGTCGCGGCCAACGCCGAGCATGTCGCCATTGATGTCGCCGAGCACCACGCGCCCATCCGCGCCGACGCGCTCGTGCAGCAATGCCGCGATGTCGCCCGTGCCGCCAGCGAGGTCGAGCACCGCATCGCCGCGTTTCACGCCCGACGTGCCGACGAAATAGCGCTTCCACAGCCGATGCACGCCGAGCGACATCAGGTCGTTCATGCGGTCGTAACTGCGCGCGACCGAGGTGAACACTTCCCCGACAAGTTTCTGCTTCTCGCCGACGGGCACGTCGCGGTAGCCGAAGTGCGTCGTGGATTCGGGCGCGGTGTCGGGATTGGCCTTTGGATCGCTCATGCGCCTAGTATCGCATCGGGGACGATCGGAGGTTTGCCGCCTTCCATCGCAGGCATACCACCAACGGGGAATCGCAATGAACGAACTGCCGAAACTGATGCCCACCAGCGCCAGCGCCGAAACTTTCGGCGGCGTGACCTACCACATCGATGGTGAGCTGGTGCCGGTCCTCACCGTCGATGTCTCGAAAATGCCGATCTACTTCGAGCACCACATCCTGCTGTGGAAGCATCCGACCGTGCAGATCAGCCTGAAGTCGATGAAGGGCGCGCTGAAACGGATGATGGCCGGCATGCAGGTATTCGTGACGCAGGCCAGTGGCGGGGGCATGATCGCCTTCAGCCGCGACGGCGCCGGCCACATCGTGCCGATCCATCTTGCGAAGGGACAGGAACTGCACGTGCGCGAGCACCAGTTCCTCGCCGCAACCGAGAGCATCGACTACACCTTCGAGCGCGTGAAAGGCGCCGCCAACATGCTGTTCGGCGGCAGCGGATTCTTCGTCGACAAGTTCAACAGCCACGCCGGCGACGGCATCCTCTGGCTGCACGGCTACGGCAACGTGTTCGAGAAAATCCTCGCAGCCGGCGAAGTCATCGACATTGAACCGGGCGGCTGGCTCTACAAGGATCCAACCGTGCGCATGGAAACGAAAATCGACCGCCTCAGCAGCGGCCTGTTCGGCGGCATGAACCTGATCGTCAACCGGTTTACCGGGCCTGGGCGCGTGGGGATCCAGTCGATGTATATGCACTTCGGGGAATCGGAGTAGGCGGCGACGCAGCAATGCGTCTCCCCGCAAAGAATGAAATGATAGAAAACTTCTCTAGATTCTTCCTGCATCGGAGTTATTCCTGATTCCGTGACCTCTCGGGCCAATCTACCGCAGCGCGATCTCATCAGGAAGAACCACGTGAAATTTGCCGGATGTTGGTTGGAGGTCGGCGTTTGAAAGCGGTGTACGTCGCTTGTTCAAGCGTGGAATGCCACC
>JBBRQI010000026.1:0-22966 GCA_038226665.1 Lysobacterales bacterium
CAAGGCCAAGCTCTACACCGGCGACTACACCAGCTTCGAGCGCCAGCGCTCCGAGCAGTTGCACCAGCAGCAGGCCGCGCACGAAAAGGAACAGGCCGAGCGCGAACACCTGCAGAAATTCATCGACCGCTTCAAGGCCACAGCGAGCAAGGCCAAGCAGGCGCAGTCGCGGATCAAGCGTCTGGCCAAGCTCTCGGGGACCGAAGCCGTGCGGGCCGAACGTGCATTCCGCATTTCGTTCGCCGAGCCGGTGCGTTTGCCGAATTCGTTGATCCGCCTGAATCATGCGGATGCTGGTTATGGCGAGACGCGCATCCTTGCCAATGTCGGCTTCGGACTCGAGGCCGGCGATCGCGTCGGCCTGCTCGGCCCGAACGGCGCGGGCAAGTCCACGCTCGTGAAAACACTGGTCGGCGAACTGCCCTTGCTCGGCGGCGAACGCAGCGCGCATCCGGACCTGAAGCTCGGCTACTTCGCGCAGCACACCGTCGAATCGCTGCAGCCGGGGCAAACACCAATCGATCATTTGCGCGACATCGCACCGAACGATTCCATCCAGGACTTCCGCAACTTCCTCGGCCGCTGGAACTTCGCCGGCGACCGCGCGTTCGAATCGGTCGACACGTTCTCGGGTGGCGAACGCGCACGCCTCGCGCTCGCATTGATCGCCTGGCGCAAGCCGAACGTGCTGCTGCTGGATGAGCCGACCAACCATCTCGACCTCGACATGCGCGAAGCGCTTGCAGAGGCGCTCTCCGATTTCCCCGGCGCGATCGTTCTGGTCTCGCACGACCGGCACTTGATCGGCCTTGTATGTGACACGTTCTGGCGCGTCGCCGATGGCCATGTCGAAGCGTTCGATGGCGACCTCGATGCGTACGCGGCGTGGCTGCGTTCGCGCGGATCGGAACCAAGGAAAGCCGCGGCCGAACCTGTCGCGAAGAAAGTCGCAGCGAAGTCCGCCGGCTCTACTTCGTTGTCATCCGATCCGTTGTCCAAAGAGCAGCGCAAGCGCTTGAAGCAGGTCGAAACCCGCATCGCGGCGCTGCAAGCGGAACTCAAGCAGATCGAAGCGCAGCTGGCCGATCCGGCGATCTACGGCAACGACGGTGGCATCGAGATCGGCCAACTTGGGCAACGCCAGGAAACGCTGACGCGCGAGCAGGCAGCGTTGGAAACCGAATGGCTGGCGTTGTACGAACGCCTGGAAACTGCTTGAAGTCGCACCGGCAACACCCCAACTTCTACTTCATCACCATCCCTTTCAAAGCGCGCCATGCCCATCTACGGTTTTGAATGCGACAGCTGCGGTCATCGTTTTGATCGCCTGCAGAAATTGTCCGACGCCGATCCGACCGTATGCCCGGATTGCGGCGCAGAAACCTTGCGTCGTCAACTCACCGCGCCATCGTTCCGCCTGTCGGGCAGCGGCTGGTACGAAACCGACTTCAAGAAGGACGGCGACAAGAAACGCAACCTGACCGAGAAGGGCGATGGCGTGCCGACCGAGGCCAAGGCCGACTTCAAGGGCGATGCGAATGCTCCGAAGCCGGACGCAAAGCCATCGAGTTCCGACATCAAGCCAGCGAAAAGCCCGGATGCTGCGACACCCAAGGCAGTGCCAAAACCGGAGCCGGCTTCCAATAACAAACCTGGTCAACCCGCATCGAAGCCCGCAGCAGACTGAGGCCGCGAGCGGTAGACCGGCGGTGCCGGTAAACTAAGCGGCTGTATTGGCGCGTTGCGGCGCCTGTCGTGATTTCGGAGTTTTCATGCGTACCCATTTTTGCGGCCTCATCGACGAGGCGCTGATAGGACAGACCGTCACTCTTTGCGGGTGGGCCGATGTTGCACGCAATCTCGGCGGGCTGTGCTTCATCGACCTGCGCGACCATGAAGGCATCGTGCAGATCGTCGCAGAGCCGGATGCCGAGAGTGCAGGAAATGCCGACGTGATCGCGGCCGCGGCGCATGTCGGTTACGAGGATTGCCTGCGCATCACCGGCACCGTGCGTGCGCGGCACGCGGTCAATGACAAGATCAGGAGTGGCAAGGTCGAAGTCGTCGCGACGAGGATCGAACTCCTCAACAAGGCCGACCCGCTGCCGTTCCACGCACACGAAAATCCGGGCGAAGACATCCGTCTGAAATATCGCTACCTCGACATGCGCCGTCCGGCGATGCAGCAAATGATGCGCACCCGCATCAAGCTGGTGCAGTCGCTGCGCCGCTGGCTCGACGCGCGCGGGTTCCAGGACATCGAGACGCCGATCCTGACCAAGGCAACACCCGAAGGCGCGCGCGATTTCCTCGTGCCTGCGCGCATGCATGCGGGCGAGTTCTACGCATTGCCGCAGTCGCCGCAGTTGTTCAAGCAGATCCTGATGATGGCCGGCTTCGATCGCTATTACCAGGTCGCGCGTTGCTTCCGCGATGAGGCATTGCGCGCTGATCGCCAGCTCGAATTCACCCAGCTCGACATGGAGTTTGCATGGGTATGCGAGCGCGATGTGCAGGACGCGACCGAGGAAATGATCCGCACCGTCTTCCATGAAGTGATGGACGTCGACCTCGCGAATCCGTTCCCGCGCCTGACCTACGAAGAAGCGATGCGTCGCTTCGGTTCCGACAAGCCCGACCTGCGCATCGCGCTGGAACTGGTCGATGTCGCCGAACTCGTGAAGACCAGCGAGTTCAAGGTGTTCACCGATTGGGCGAACCATGTCGAAGGCCGCGTCGCCGCGTTGCGCGTGCCGGGCGGTGCGGAGTTGTCGCGCAAGCAGATCGACGATTGCGCGGCGCATGCCGCGAAGCATGGCGCGAAAGGCCTTGCGTGGATGAAGGTCAACGATCGCGCGACGGGGCGCGAGGGCATCAACTCGCCGATCGCGAAGTTCCTCGACGACGCGACCTTGAACGCATTGCTCGAAACAACCCAGGCGCAGTCCGGCGACATCCTGTTCTTCGGCGCAGGCCCGTGGAAATCCGTCAGCGATTTCATGGGCGCGCTGCGGGTCAAGGTCGCGAAAGACCTCAAGCTGGTCGCGAACATGTGGACGCCGTTATGGGTCACCGACTTCCCGATGTTCGAATGGGACGAGGAAGACCAGCGCTATGTCGCCCTGCATCACCCGTTCACCGCGCCTGCGGTCGATGACGTCGCCGCGTTGCGCGCGGACGCGAAGATCGCGGTGTCGCGCGGCTACGACATGGTGCTCAACGGCAACGAGATCGGCGGCGGTTCGATCCGCATCCACCGCTCGGACATGCAGTCGGCGGTGTTCGACCTGCTCGGCATTCCTGCGGAAGAGGCGGAGCTGAAGTTCGGTTTCCTGCTGGAGGCGCTGCGCTACGGCGCGCCGCCGCACGGCGGCATCGCGTTCGGCATCGACCGCATCGCCGCACTGATGGCTGGCACGGAATCCATCCGCGACGTCATCGCGTTCCCGAAGACCACGACCGCGCAATGTCCGATGACCGGAGCGCCGTCGCCGGTGCCGGACAAGCAACTAGCTGAAGTGCATATCTCGGTGCGCGCGAAGCAATGAGTTTCGTCATTCGCCGTGCGGTGCATGACGATGCGGAAACGCTGTCGCGCGTCGCGATCCAGACGTTCACCGATACGTTCGGCCACATGTATCCGGACGAGGACCTGCAGGATTTCCTGCGCACGAATTACTCGGTCGAAGAATGCATGCGTCTTCTAGCCGACGATCGGTATGCGGCATGGTTGCTCGAAGACGGGAGCGAAGCCATCGGCCATGCGCTAGCCGGGCCTTGCGGACTGCCGCATGCGTATGCGAAACCGGAGGACGGCGAGCTGAAGCGTTTGTACCTGCTGCCGCGGGCGCAGAACGGCGGCTGGGGTGCGCGGTTGTTCGATGCCGCGCTGGTCTGGCTGGAACGCGACGGACCACGCACGATCTGGATCAGCGTGTATTCGCAGAACTTCGGTGCGCAGCGCTTCTACGCGCGCTGGGGTTTCGCCAAGGTCGCCGAATACGAGTTTCCGGTAGGCCGGGTGCGCGACCACGAATTCATGTTTCGTCGCGATGCCACGCATGCCACGTCGGGATCGGCATGACCGAGCCGCGCACGTCCGAGCGAGTCATCCTGTTGCACGGATTGTGGCTGCGTGGCGCAGCGATGGCCTATCTCGCGCGACGCTTGCATGCAGCCGGCTTCGATACGCAAACATTCGATTATTCGACGGTGCGCGATGGCATCGATGTCGCCAGCGAAGGGCTGCGCGAGCGCATCAGCGCGTCCGGCGGCGGCAAGGTGCATCTGCTCGGGCACAGCCTCGGCGGCTTGCTCGCGGCGATGGTCGTGCAGCGCAACCCTGATCTCATCGACGGTCGCATTTTGTGCCTCGGCGCGCCCTTGCGCGGCAGCGCGGCGGCACGTTCGCTCAAGGGCATTCCCGGTGGTTCGACGATGCTTGGACGCAGCGCCGAAGTGCTCGAACATGGACTTGATCGTTGGGATGGTCCGCGCGAACTCGGCGTGATCGCCGGGCGCTTGCCGCTCGGATTGGGCTTCCTGCTCGGCGGTGTGGCTTCGCCGCACGACGGCACGGTGTCGGTCGAGGAAACCCGTTTGCCTGGCCTCACCGACCATCGCGTGATCGCGGCCGCGCATACTGGCCTGGTGTATTCCGACCAGGCTGCGCAACACGCGATCGCATTCCTGCGCGACGGGCATTTCCAGCCTTGACCCGGTTCGCGGCACGGGTTGCGTAATCGCGTAAAATCCACTGCTGATCGTCAGCGCAAGCACAGGTAAACGCATGGGCAGGGGACCATCGATCGAAGGCCGCAAGAACGTCGAGGACGCGCGGCGCGGCAAGATATTCACCAAGCTCATCCGCGAGATCAGCGTCGCTGCGCGCGCCAGCGGCGATCCCGGTTCCAATGCGCGCTTGCGCGCCGCGATCGACAAGGCGTTGTCCGCGAACATGTCCAAGGATGTCATCGAGCGCGCGATCAAGAAAGCCACCGGCGAACTCGAAGGCGTGAACTACGAGGAAATCCGCTACGAAGGCTATGCGCCCGGCGGCGTCGCGGTGATCGTCGATTGCCTGACCGACAACAAGGTACGGACGGTTGCGGATGTCAGGCATGCTTTCGGGAAATTCGGCGGCAATCTCGGCACCGACGGATCGGTCGCATTCCTGTTCAAGAAATGCGGTGTGCTGAGTTTCGCATCGGGCGCCAACGAGGAACGCATTACCGACATCGCGATCGATGCCGGTGCCGACGACGTGGTGGCTTACGACGACGGCGCGATCGACGTGTTGACTGCGCCCGATGCATTCCTTCCGGTGAAGTCCGCGATGGAAGGCGCGGGCATCGTTCCGGACATCGCCGAAGTCACCTGTCGCGCCGAGAATGATATCGCCGTCACTGGGGACACCGCGCAAACCGTGGCAAAACTGCTTGCGTGGCTCGACGACCTCGACGATGTGCAGAACGTTTACTCGAATGCCGACCTGTCGGCGGATACCTGCGGCTGAAAATGATCCGCATCCTCGGCATCGATCCGGGTTCGCAGCGCACGGGTGTCGGCATCGTCGATTGCGACGCCAGCGGTCGCACGACGCACGTCTACCACGCGCCATTGGTGCTGCTTGGCGATGGCGAATTTCCGCAGCGACTCAAGCGGTTGCTTGATGGTCTTGCTGACGTCATCGATACCTACAAGCCGCGGGAAGTCGCGATCGAGAAAGTGTTCATGGCGCGCAATCCCGATTCGGCGTTGAAGCTCGGACAGGCGCGTGGCGCGGCGATGTGCGCGGCGGTGTTGCGCGACCTGCCGATCCACGAATATTCGGCGAAAGAGATCAAGCTCGCGGTGGTTGGTAGCGGCGGTGCGGAGAAAACCCAGGTTCAGCACATGGTCGGCATCATGCTGAATTTGCAGGGCAAATTGCAGGCCGATGCGGCCGACGCGCTCGCGGTCGCCATTACGCATGCGCACGTGCGCGCGACCGCGCAACGGCTCGGCGTCAACGTGAAACTCGCATGGGGCAGGAAGTGACTCGCGCTTGGCTCCCTCCCTTGCGAAAACAGGGGAGGGTCGGGGAGGGGTGCTGTAGTCTCTCGCAAGCAAAAAACCACTCCCTCCCAGCCTCCCCTTGCTTGCGCAAGGGGAGGAGTCAATTGCAGAGCGCACGCACATGATCGGAAGGCTCAAGGGAATCGTGATCCACAAGCAGCCTCCCTGGCTGGTCGTGGACGTGCACGGCGTCGGCTACGAACTCGAAGCGCCGATGAGCACGTTCTACGATCTGCCCGAAGTCGGCCGCGAGGTCGCGTTGTTCACCCACTATGCGCAGAAGGAAGATTCGGTTTCGCTGTACGGTTTCCTCAGCGACTCCGAACGCCGGTTGTTCCGCGATGTGCAGAAGGTCACCGGCATCGGCGCGAAGATCGCGCTCGCGATCCTGTCGGGCGCCAGCGTTGCCGATTTTGCACGCCTGGTGCAGACATCGGATGTCGCCGCGCTGACGCGCATTCCCGGCATCGGCAAGAAAACCGCCGAGCGCATCGTCGTCGAATTGCGCGATCGCGCGAGCGACTTCGGTGGCGGCGCGACGCTTGCGGGCAAACCCGTACCGACCGATCCGCTCTGCGAAGCGATCCTCGCGCTGCAACAACTCGGCTACAAACCGGCCGAGGCGCTGCGCATGGCCGAAAAAGCGCAAACTGAGGGCGACGACGTCGAAGCGATCATCCGCAATGCGTTGAAATCGGCGTTGCGCGGCTGAAAGAGCGATTCACGGAAGATCCTGCCATGTCCCTGTCGGAACACAGCCCCATTACGACGCAGAATGCCTCGCACCAGCCGCAGGGCAGCGTGCGCACGCTGATGCTCGGCGCGATCGGCGTGGTATTCGGCGACATCGGTACCAGTCCGTTGTACACGTTGCACGAAGCTTTTTTGCCGCATTACGGATTGAAACCCGACCCCGCAACCGTGCTCGGTCTGCTTTCGCTGATCCTGTGGTCGTTGGTGCTGGTGGTCACCGTGAAGTACGTGATGATCATCATGCGCGCCGACAACAAGGGCGAGGGCGGCATCATGGCGCTGATGGCGCTCGCGCAGCGCGCGCTGGGCACTGCCAACAAACGATTGCGTTACGTGATCGGCATCCTCGGCATCTTCGGTGCCTCGCTGTTTTTCGGCGACAGTGTGATCACGCCTGCGGTGTCGGTACTCGGAGCGGTCGAAGGCGTCGAGGTCGCTGCACCGCACCTCAAGCAATGGGTGGTGCCGATCTCGTTGGTCGTGTTGTTCGTCCTGTTCCTCTTCCAAAGCCGCGGTACTGCAAAAGTGGGGCGGATTTTCGGGCCAGTCATGGTGTTGTGGTTCGTGACGATCGCTGCCGTCGGCGTGTGGCACATCATCGGCCAGCCGCAGGTGCTGCTGGCGTTCAATCCGTACTATGCGCTGCACTTTTTCGTCGAGCATGGCGCGCACTCGTATTTCATCCTCGGTGCGGTGGTGCTGGCGATCACCGGCGGCGAAGCGCTGTATGCGGACATGGGGCATTTCGGACGCGCGCCGATTCAGACGGCTTGGTTCTGGTTGGTGTTGCCGGCGTTGCTGCTCAATTATTTCGGCCAGGGAGCGCTGCTGCTTTCGAATGCCGATGCGGCGAAAGGCAACCCCTTTTATCTGGCAATCCCGGCGTGGGGACTCTATCCGATGATCGCGCTGGCGACGTTTGCGGCCGTCATCGCATCGCAAGCGGTGATCTCCGGCGCGTTCTCGGTTGCGCGCCAGGCGATGTTGCTCGGTTACATTCCGCGGCTGACGATCCGGCACACCTCGGCGAGTGCCGAAGGGCAGATCTTCGTACCGGCAGTGAACCGCATCCTGCTGGTGCTGGTGGTCTTGCTGGTGCTCGCGTTCCGCTCCTCGACCAAGCTTGCCGCAGCATACGGCGTGTCGGTGTCGGGCACGATGCTGATCGATACGCTATTGCTGATGGTGGTGGCGTACAACAGCTGGAAGGATTCGCGACGCTGGGTGCTGCCGGTCGCCGGGCTGCTGCTTTGCGTGGACATCGCGTTCCTTGGCGCGAACGTGGTCAAGTTCCTCGATGGCGCATGGGTTCCGGTCGCATTGGGCATCCTCGCGTTCACGATGATGCGAACGTGGCGGCGCGGCAAGATCCTGGTCGCCGAGAGCCTGGCCAGCCAGCAACTCGACCTGGATACGTTCCTGCGTTCGCTTGCCGCGCATCCGCCGCATCGGGTCCAGGGCACGGCGATTTTCCTGAGTCCGAGTACGGATAACGTGCCCCATGCGTTGTTGCACAACCTCAAGCACAACAAGGTGCTGCACGAGAGCAACGTGATCCTCGGCGTGCGCACGCTGGACACGGCCTATGCGGAGCCCGAGGAACGTTGCGAGACGACCGATCTCGGCAATGGATTCCGGCGGATGATCCTGCGCTTCGGCTTCGCCGAGGAACCCGACGTGCCCGCTGCGCTCGTTCAAAGCGTTTGCGGCACGCAGTTCGACATGATGGACACCACGTTCTTCTCGAGCCGCGAAACCCTGGTCGCCGCCGAGCACGTCGGCATGCCGCTGTGGCGCGACAAGATATTTGCGTTCATGGCGCGCAATGCGACATCGGCCACCGATTTCTTCCGCATCCCCGGTAACCGGCTGGTCGAACTCGGCACCAAGGTCGAGATATAAATTTCCTTATATGAAGCGGCGTATCCTGCGCGCTTTGCAGGATGCGAGAGAAAGGCAAAGTGAGCGGAGACACGCAATCCCCACATGGCCGCCGTCTTGCCGCGCTATCGCTCGCCGCGATCGGCGTGGTGTACGGCGACATCGGCACCAGTCCCCTGTACACCTTGCAGACCGCTTTCTCGGGCAAGCACGGCATCGCGCCGACGCCGGAAAACGTGCTCGGCGTGTTGTCGCTGGTGTTCTGGTCGATGATGTTCGTGGTATCGATCAAATACGTTATGTTCATCCTGCGCGCCGACAACAAGGGCGAAGGCGGCATTCTCTCGTTGATGACGCTCGCGCAGCGCGGCCTGCGTTCGTACTCGAAGATGAAATGGATCGTGCTGGCATTGGGCGTGTTCGGCGCGGGTCTGTTTTACGGCGACAGCGTGATCACGCCGGCGTTATCGGTGCTGTCGGCGATCGAGGGCCTGGAAGTGCTGAAGCCGACACTCGCGCAGTGGGTGCTGCCGCTGACCGTCATCGTTCTGATCGCGCTGTTCGCGGTGCAGCGTTTCGGCAGCGCGCGGATGGGTTCGATCTTCGGGCCGGTGATGCTGGTGTGGTTCGTCAGCATCGCCGCGTTCGGCACGACGGAAATCATTGTCGCGCCGGAAATCCTGCAGGCATTGAATCCACTGCACGCAGTGCGGTTCTTCACCGCCAATGGCTTCATGGCATTCGTTGCGCTCGGCGCGGTGGTGCTCGCGCTGACCGGCGCCGAGGCGCTATACGCCGACATGGGGCACTTCGGTAAACGGCCGATCCGCTGCGCGTGGTTCGGTTTCGTGATGCCGGCGTTGTTGCTGAATTATTTCGGGCAGGGTGCGTTGCTGCTGCGCCATCCTGAAGCAGCCAATAATCCTTTCTACCTGCTGCTGCCGAACTGGGCTTTGATGCCGATGATCGCATTGGCCACGGTGGCGACGGTGATCGCGTCGCAGGCGGTGATCTCGGGCGCATTCTCGATGACGCGCGAAGCGATCCAGCTCGGCCTGAGCCCGCGCAGCCCGGTGATCCACACATCCGACGAGCGATCCGGCCAGATCTACATGCCTTCGGTGAACTGGGGACTGATGATCGCAGTGCTCGCGGCGGTGCTGGGCTTCCAGACGTCAAGCCATCTGGCCGCAGCCTACGGCATCGCGGTGACCGGCACGATGGCGATCACCAGCGTGCTCGCGCTGATCGTCGCGCGCCGTTTGTGGCATTGGTCGCGCATGCTGGTCGCGATCGCCGGCATTCTGGCGCTGACGGTGGACCTGTCGTTCTTCGGCGCGAACGCATTGAAATTCCTGCACGGCGGCTGGTTCCCGCTGGTGATCGGCGCCATCGTGTTCGTGGTGATGACGACGTGGCGACGCGGCCGCGAATTGTTGATCGCGCGACTCGAAAGCGGATTGAACCTGCGCATGTTCATCGACAGCCTCGCCGAGCATCCGCCAGTGCGCGTGCAGGGCACTGCGGTATTCCTCAGCGCCGCGCGCGAGGGCGTGCCCAATGCGCTGCTGCACAACCTCAAGCACAACAAGGTGCTGCACGAGGTCAACGTGATCCTCACCGTGCTCACCGAAGACACACCGCAAGTCGAGCCCGGCAAACGCCTGAAACTCGAACCGCTCGGCCACGGGTTCTACCGGATGTGGCTGCGCTACGGATTCGCCGAACAACCGCACATCCCGGCCGCGCTCACCGATTGCCGCTGGCAGGGCCTGGGCATGGATCCGATGGACACGACCTATTTCCTGAGCCAGGAGCGCGTCGTCGCATCGCGGCAACCCGGCATGGCGACCTGGCGCGACAAACTGTTCGCCTTCATGTCGCGCAACGCCAGCCCGGTGACCGACTTCTTCCGCATTCCGCGCAACAGGATTGTGGAGTTGGGCGCGCAGATTGAAATTTGACCGCCATGGATGGCGGCCGCTCCAGCGCATCCTGCGCTCGCGGTATTTATCCATCCATGGACAGCAGAAATGCCGAGAATGCAGCAACAATTCTCGACGTGGTTAGCGACAATTCGGCGCGAAACACGTCGATGAGGCAAAATGACGCTTACCCGCGTTTCAGGAATCGCGCGTGAGCGAAGAGCGCATCATCGATCCGACCGAGAGCCGCGACGAAGCAGCCATCGAGGCCACGATCCGTCCGAAACGGCTCGACGACTACCTCGGCCAGCAGCCGGTTCGCGAACAGTTGAAGGTGGCGATCGAAGCGGCGCGCGCGCGCGGCGAGGCGATGGACCACGTGCTGATCTTCGGCCCGCCCGGGCTCGGCAAGACCACGCTGAGCCATGTGATCGCGAACGAACTCGGGGTCAACCTGCGCTCCACGTCCGGGCCGGTGATCGAGCGCGCCGGGGATCTCGCCGCGTTGCTCACCAACCTGCAGCCGCACGACGTACTGTTCATCGACGAAATCCATCGCCTGTCGCCCGTCGTCGAGGAAGTGCTGTATCCGGCGATGGAGGATTTCCAGATCGACCTGATGATCGGCGAAGGCCCGGCCGCGCGCTCGATCAAGCTCGACCTGCCGCCGTTCACGCTCATCGGCGCAACGACGCGCGCTGGTTTGCTCACCGGCCCGCTGCGCGACCGGTTCGGGATTGTCCAACGTCTGGAATTCTATTCGCCGGAAGAACTCACCCGGATCGTGCGGCGCTCGGCGCAGATCCTGGGCATCGCTTGCGATGCGGACGGCGCGGTGGAAATCGCGCGGCGTTCGCGTGGAACCCCGCGCATCGCCAACCGCTTGCTGCGGCGCGCACGCGATTTCGCGCAGGTACGCGCGGACGGCGTCATCACCCGCGACGTCGCCGATGGCGCGATGGCGATGCTGAAAATCGATCCGGATGGTTTCGACCAGATCGATCGCCGGCTATTGCGCACGATCATGGACAGTTTCGACGGCGGCCCGGTCGGCGTGGAATCGCTCGCTGCTGCGCTCAGCGAGGAACGCGGC
This sequence comes from Lysobacterales bacterium, assembly GCA_038226665.1. Classification (GTDB taxonomy): domain Bacteria; phylum Pseudomonadota; class Gammaproteobacteria; order Xanthomonadales; family Xanthomonadaceae; genus SZAS-103. Next base: position 11,710 of record JBBRQI010000026.1, read on the forward strand.
ACCATCGAGGATGTGATCGAACCTTACCTGATCCAGCAGGGTTACCTGCTGCGCACCGCGCGCGGCCGCATGGTCAGTGCGAAGACGTGGCGGCTGTTCGGGCTGAGTCCGCGCAATGCGCCGGATGCGGGACTGTTTGAAGCCGAAACGAACAAAAAGGGGTCAGAGTGAATTTCGCTTTCGACAATCGTCGGTTCGCGCGTGCGTTTGACACGCGGCTTCCAACAGCGCAGCTGGTCGACTTCACTCTGACCCCTTTTCGCGCATGAACTCGCCTAACACGTCGCTGTCGAAAGGTTGCATGCCGGCCGCGCCGGCGTTCATCTGGCCGATAAGGGTGTATTGGGAAGATACCGACGCGGGCGGTGTGGTGTATCACGCAAGTTACCTGCGTTTCCTCGAACGCGCGCGCAGCGAATGGTTGCGTGCGCTCGGATTCGCGCAGGATGCGTTGCGTGAACGCGAGAACGTGGTGTTCGTGGTGCGCGCGATGCGGCTGGAGTTCCTGCGGCCGGCGCGGCTTGACGATGAATTGATCGTCACGGTCGCGTTGGTCGAGCGGCGTCGCGCGAGCTTGCTGATGCGGCAATCGATCCGCCGTGGCGACACAGCGTTACTGGATGCCGAAGTAAAGGTGGCCTGCGTGTCCGCCACGGATTTTCGCCTGCGCGCAGTACCCGAAGCGCTGGTCGCTGCATTAATTTAGCGCGCGGATCGAACGCGACATGACAGAACCGGAGTGACGCAATGAATCCACTGATCCACCTGGTCGCCGCGATGCAGGATGCCGCGCCCGTGCAAGCCTTGCCGGACGCGTCGCCCGCGGCGGTGCAGGCGCTTGCATCCACCGCATCGACGCCACCCGGCAGCGGGCTGAACCTGTTGACGCTGGTGTGGCACGCGAGCCTGCCGGTGCAGTTCGTGATGGTGATGTTGCTGATCGCTTCGATCGCATCGTGGGTGATCATCTTCCGCAAGCAGCGCATCCTCGGTGGCGCGGAAAAATCCGCCGAGAGTTTCGAGGAAAAGTTCTGGTCGGGTTCCGACCTCACCCAGTTGTACAGCGCTGCGACGGATCGCAATCGCATTGCCGCAGGACTCGAGGCGATCTTTGAAGCCGGGTTCCGCGAATTCTCGCGCCTGCGCCAGCGCAAGGGCGTGGATCCGCGCACGCAGCTCGAAGGCGCACAGCGCGGCATGCGTGCGCAACTCGCGCGCGAAGTGGATGCGCTGGAACAGAACCTCGAGTTCCTCGCCAACGTCGGTTCGATCAGCCCTTATGTCGGCCTGTTCGGCACGGTCTGGGGCATCATGATTTCCTTCCAGGGCCTGGCGAGCATGAAGCAAGCGACGATCGCCACCGTTGCGCCCGGCATTTCCGAAGCGCTTATCGCGACCGCGATGGGCTTGTTCGCCGCGATCCCGGCGGTCTGGGCGTACAACCGTTTCGCAACCAAGGTCGAGCGCCTCAACGTGCGCTATGAAGCGTTCGCCGAAGAGTTTTCCTCGATTCTGCAGCGGCAGGCGCATGTCGAGGAATGAGGATGCCCGTCGCAACCCCGTTCGCATGTCGAGTGCGTTCACAACCATGACGTTGCGCAACTGCATCGCGCCACGAGGACGCACCGCATGACCCGCCGCCACCAGCGCCGCAAGCTCAAGGCCGACATCAATGTCGTCCCTTACATCGACGTGATGCTCGTGCTCCTGATCATTTTCATGGTCACCGCGCCGTTGCTGAACCTCGGCGTGGACGTGGACCTGCCGAAGTCGAAGGCGCACACGCTCGACCAGAAGAAAGATCCGGTGATCGCCGTGATCACCAGCGACGGCCATTACATGTTGAAACTGGCAGAGGGCAAGATGGAGCCAGTCGGCAGCGAGGACGAACTCGCGACGAAAGTCGGCGCGTTCCACGATCAAAATCCCGATGTGGCCGTGTATATCGCCGCCAATGGACAACTGACGTACCAGCAGGTGATGGACTTGATGGTCAAGTTGCAGGATGCCGGCGTTCCGAAAGTCGCGCTGATGAGCCAGCCAGCGCATGCCGACACCGCGAAAACCGGTCAACGCTGAGGGCAATGGAAACCACATGGGACAAGTTGCGTGCGGTGTTGTTCGCGTTGGGTGTGCACGCGTTCGCGCTGGCGCTGTTGTTCGTCGGGTTGTGGTGGCAACCGGTACCCGCGGCAGCGGAGGCGGAAGGGCCGATGATCGAGGCGACACTGGTGAGTTCGCCGCAGCAATCGGCGATCGCGGCGAAAGCGATCAAGACCGCCGTGCAGGACGCGAAACCACCGCCGCAACCCGCTCCTTCGCCGAAACCCGAGGATGCGCCGCAACCGCCGCAGCCTGCGCCGCAGGCGCCGTTGCCAAAGCCCGACACGGTGAACCAGGACGAAGTGCGCCGCGCCGCCGATCTCGCCGCCGAGCAGCAGAAGCAGGAACAGGAAGAACGCCGCAAGCAGGCGCAGGTCGACCTGACCAACCAACTACAACAGCAACAGCAAGCGCAGGACCGCCAGCGCCTCGCGCAGCAGCAACTGGCCGACATCCGCAAGCAGCGAGCGGATGCCGAACGTCAGGTCAAGCTCGAAGAACAAAAGATGAAACAGTTGCAGGATGCGGCCGCACGCGTCGCGCAGAACGATGCACCGCCGACTATCGCGCCACTTGGCCCGGTTCACCCGCCGGCCGGCAGCGCGGGCGCGAACACGAGTTTGCGGGCGCGGTATCTCAATGCGATCAACAAAGTCGTCCAGCAGAACTGGCGTCACGACAGCGACAAGGTTCCCGAACGCACGCATTGCCCCGTGCAATTCAGGCAATTGCCCGGCGGCGAGGTGTTCCAGGTGGACTTCGGCGACTGCCCGTTCGATGCCGACGCCCGCGCCTCGGTTGAAGCTGCGCTGAAACGGACGCCGCTGCCTTACGCAGGATTCGAGTCCGTGTTCCAGTCGCAGGGTAAGATCGACATGTGTTATCCGGAGGAAGCATGCAAATGAAGAAATATCTTGCTGGCCTGCTGCTCGCACTCGCCTGCATCGCCGCGCCCGTATTCGCGCAGGGTCTCGATGTCGGCCTCGTGAGCGGCAACGACGCCGCGCTTCCGATCGCGGTGGTGCCGATGGAATACCAGGGAAGCAGCGCCAAGCCCGATACCGATGTCGCTGCGGTGATCCGTGCGGACCTCGATCGTTCCGGGCAGTTCCGCTCGTTGCCCGACAAGGACATCGTCGAACACCCGCAAAGCGGCGCCGACATGAAGTACCCGACCTGGCGCCTGCTCAAGCAGGATTACGTGCTGGTCGGGCGCGTGCTCGACAGCAGCGACGGCGGTTATCGCGTCGAGTTCGAGCTGTTCGACATCGCCAAACAGCAGCGCATCCTTGGCCTCGCGATGACCGGCCGACCGCAGGCGATGCGCGATGTCGCGCACCAGATCGCCGACCAGGTGTACGAGAAGGTCATCGGCGTGCGCGGCGCGTTCTGGACGCGCATCGCATACATCACGTCCACCGGCGTAGGCAATGGCGCGAAGTACGCATTGATGGTCGCTGATTCCGATGGCTTCAATCCGCTGAGCGTCGTGCACTCGGCCGAGCCGCTGCTTTCCCCGGCCTGGAGTCCGGATGGGCGCAGCCTTGCTTACGTCAGTTTCGAGCGCGGCAGTTCGACGATCTACGTGCAGGAAATCGCTACTGGCCATCGCGACTTGATCGCCAGCTTCAAGGGCATCAATGGCGCGCCGGCGTTCTCGGCCGACGGCAAGCGGCTGGCGATGACGCTTTCGAAGTCCGGCAACCCCGAAATCTACGTGATGGATCTGGCGACCAAGCAGCTCACCCAGGTCACAAACCACTACAGCATCGATACCGAGCCGGCATGGATGCCCGACGGCAACATCGCGTTCACGTCGGATCGTGGTGGCAAGCCGCAGATTTACCAAGTGTTGCCGACTGGCGGTGAACCGTCGCGGTTGAGTTTCCAGGGCCAGTACAACGCACGCGTCACCGTGTCGTACGACGGCAAGAAGTTCGCTATGGCGCAGGGTAGCGGGAACGTCTATCGTATTGCCTTGCTGGATCGCAGCCTTGGTGGCTCGGGACGCTGGCAGATGCTTTCTCCCGGCAACCTCGATGAATCCCCGAGCTTTGCTCCCAACGCCAGCATGGTGCTTTACGCCGCGAAAGAAGGCGGCCGTGGCGTCCTCTACGCCGTGTCGGCCGACGGTCGGGTGAGGCAGCGTCTCGTCCTGGCCGATGGCGACGTACGCGAACCCGCGTGGTCGCCTTACCGCCAGCGCTGATCGACCGCAATGCATCTCCAAATACCCGAACCACGAAAAGGATGACAACGATGAAGACCAACAAAACCCTTCTGTTCATGGCCGTGACATGCATCGCACTGGCCGGGTGCACGAAGAAGAACGTCAAGGAAGACAATGCGGGTAGCGGAATGTCGCAGCCGCCGCCATCGGCGACGACCAACGGGATGGGCAATGGTATGAATGGGTCGATGGGCGGCAAGTACACGCCTGCCGACCTCGAAACCGACAGCTGCCTGCGCCAGCGCGTGGTCTATTTCGACCTCGATCAAGATACGCTGAAGCCTGAATTCCAGGCCATCGTTGCCTGCCACGCGAAATACCTGATGGATCGCCCGATGGCGCAAGTCAACCTCGAAGGCAACGCCGACGAGCGCGGCAGCCGCGAATACAACGTGGGTCTCGGCGAGCGCCGCGGCAATGCGGTGCAGTCGGCCGTGCGCGGCGGCGGTGCATCGGCGAACCAGATGAATGTCGTCAGTTACGGCGAAGAACGCCCGGTCTGCACCGAGTCCAACGAGGACTGCTGGTCGAAGAACCGTCGCGTCGAGATCGTTTACACAACGAAATGACGACGCTGCCTGCAATCACGATGCGCCTGCGTCCGTTCCTGATGAAGGCCGGGACGATAATCTGCATTGCGGCGACTGCATTGGTCGCCGCCGACGCATCCGCGCAATCGCGGCAGAGCCTTGCCGATCGTGTCGCGGCGCTTGAAGCGCGGACGCAGCAGAACCAGACCGAGCAATCGGTCGAGCAACTCAACCGGATCGCGCAACTCGAATCCGACGTCAAGGCCCTGCGCGCGCTCGTCGAGCAGCTGCAGAACGAGAATGAACAGGGCATGGAGCGCAGCAAGGCCCAATACATCGATCTCGACAGCCGCCTGGGTCGGCTTGAGAACGCGTCGGCAGCGCCTGCGTCAGCGCCGAAACCACTGGCCGCACCGCATGCGCCAACGCACCCTGCCGCACTGCCGCCGAAACCAGCCGCAGCATCCTCAACTACGCCGCCCACCACCGCGGCAGCGCCGGCGAACCCGACGAACGAGCAGGCCGCCTACGCCGCCGCGCTCGCTGCCGTGCGCGCGGATCAGTACGCCGATTCCGCGCAACGTTTCAACGCGTTCGTGCAGCAATATCCCGACAGCCCGCTCGCGGCCAATGCGTATTACTGGATGGGCGAGTCGTACTACGTTACCCAGAATTACCAGCTCGCACTGGACGCGTTCAAGACGGTCGTCACCCGCTATCCGGATGCTTCAAAGTCGCCGGGCGCGCTGTTGAAGCTTGGCTACAGTCAGGATGGACTCAAGCAGCGCGATGCGGCCCAGGCGACGCTGCATGACGTGATCCAGAAATATCCGAACTCCGACGAAGCCGGCCAGGCGCAGAGCCGCCTGCGCGCGATGGACATGGATGCCGGGCATTAAAAAATGATCAATACACGCACGCCTCTCCCGCAAAAGGGAGAGGTCCGCGCGCATGGCGCGACGGGTGAGGGCGACGCATGACGGATACCACGCCCGACCGACTGCGGCTCACCGAGATTTTCCATTCGCTGCAGGGCGAAGCGCGCAGCGTCGGCTGGCCGACGGTGTTCGTGCGCCTCACCGGCTGCCCGCTGCGTTGCGGTTATTGCGACACCGCGTATGCGTTCCACGGCGGGGCATGGTGGGAGATCGACGCGATCCTCAATGAAGTCGCCAAACATGGCGCGCGCCACGTCTGCGTGACCGGCGGCGAACCGCTCGCGCAGAAACGCTGCATCGATCTGCTCGCGCGTCTGTGCGATGCCGGTTACGAGGTGTCGTTGGAAACCTCAGGCGCGCTTGATATCGGTGCCGTCGATGCGCGCGTCTCCCGCGTGGTGGACCTGAAGACGCCGGGCTCGTTGGAGCAGGCACGCAACCGCCTTGAAAACATATCGCTACTGACATCGCGCGATCAGGTCAAGTTCGTGCTCTGCGACCGCGCCGACTACGATTGGGCGCAGGTGATGTTGCGCGAACACGATCTGCCTGCACGCTGCGATGTGCTGTTCTCGCCGAGCTACGGACAATTGCAGCCGCGCGAACTTGCAGAATGGATGCTCGCGGACCGCGTTCCGGCGCGCTTCCAGTTGCAGTTGCACAAGATCCTCTGGGGCGAGGAGATCGGGCGATGAGCATGATCGAATGAAGCGCGCCGTCGTACTCGTCTCAGGCGGCATGGATTCGGCGGTGGTGCTCGCACTCGCGCGTGAACAGGGTTTCTCGACCTACGCCCTCAGCGTCGCCTATGGCCAGCGCCACACATCCGAGCTCGCCGCTGCCGCGCTCAACGCGCGGTCACTCGGTGCGATCGAACACAAGGTCGTCGCGGTGGGCCTGCGCAGCATCGGCGGCTCGGCGCTGACGGCCGACATTGCGGTGCCGGAACACGATTTCGGCGAAGCGCTCGAAACAGGAATTCCGGTCACCTACGTGCCCGCGCGCAACACCATCATGCTGTCGATCGCCCTCGGCTGGGCCGAAGTACTGGGTGCGGCGGACATCTTCTGCGGCGTCAATGCTGTTGACTATTCCGGTTATCCCGACTGCCGTCCCGAGTTCATTGCCGCGTTCGAGATGCTTGCCAATCTCGCCACCAAGACCGGCGTTGAAGGTGCCGGCATCCGCGTGCACGCGCCGTTGATGCGGATGGGCAAGGATGCGATCGTGCGTGAGGGCGTGCGCCTTGATGTGGACTTCGCACAGACCGTGTCGTGCTACCAAGCCGACGCCGACGGCCAAGCCTGCGGTCGCTGCGATGCGTGCCGCCTGCGCGCGGAAGGGTTCGCCAAGGCCGGCGTGCCCGACCCGACGCGGTATCGCGGATAAGCTCAGTCCGTTAGAATGCGCGTCCGCCCAAGCGGCGCGGCAACCGTCCAACCTGTGGGTCGTTAGCTCAGTCGGTAGAGCATCGGACTTTTAATCCGCTGGTCCCGAGTTCGAATCTCGGACGACCCACCATTTCGCAATCCAGCGGCATCCATCGAACTCCATCGAATGCCGTAAGAGCTAGATGTAGCAACGTTTCGGAGTCCTGGAGGCTCCAGAGAAAACGGTTGCTATCCAACATCAGGTGGGGGCAATATCGGGGGCCACTCACTACGCTCTCCAAGGGTTGCCCCCATGCCTCTCACCGATATTGCTGTACGCGGTGCTAAACCGGGTACGAAGCCATTCCGCTTGTTCGATGCAGGCGGTTTGTACTTGGAGGTAGCCCCATCGGGCGGCAAGTGGTGGCGACTGAAGTACAGGTTCGACAGGAAGGAGAAGAGGCTGTCTTTGGGCACGTATCCAGCAGTCTCTCTGAAGGACGCACGCGGCAAACGCGACGCTACCAAGAAGCTGCTGGCAGATGGCATTGACCCTAGCGCGAGTCGCCGAGCGGAGCGGGCAGCTTCATCGAATACGTTCGAGGCGGTGGCACGAGAATGGTTCTTGCGTCACGAGCCGGGTTGGGCAAAAACGCATTCCGACAAGGTCATCCGTCGTCTCGAATTGAACGTGTTTCCTTGGCTGGGAAGCCGGCCTATCGCTCAGATAAGTGCCCCCGACTTACTCCAGGTCATGCGGAGGATCGAAGAGCGGGGCGCTGTCGATACCACGCATAGAGTGTTGCAATATTGTGGCCAGGTCTTTCGGTACGCAGTCGCAACAGGGCGCGCCCATCGCGACCCAGCAGCCGATTTGAAGGGCGCCATCCCACCTCCAATCCGGGAGCATCATGCAACCCTGACCGATCCACGCGCGGTAGGAGAGCTGCTACGCGCCATCCACGCTTACAACGGATCGACAATCACTCGATGCGCCCTGAGGCTAGCACCCCTATTGTTCGTTCGCCCCGGAGAACTTCGGCGCGCGGAATGGGCCGAATTCAATTTCGACTTGGCCGAATGGCGTATTCCGGCGAGCAAGATGAAGGCGGGCGCCCTGCTCACGCAGTGGAAGCAGTGCGCGCCATACAAAGTGCGGCGCGAAACAAGGAGTTTGCGAATTCAACTAACTCTACGCTTGTTGGATGAAGTTCGGTGGCTTGCGCGACCTGTGCGATCTCGGCGGCCCGGTCGTAAAACTCTTCCTGTCGCGGTTTGCAACGATTGGTAACGTGTCAGCCAGCATCCAGAACCAGGTCCTCTCTGCGCTGTTATTCTTGTTCCGGACCGTGTTGGGTATGTCTGTTCGACGATCAACCGAACACGATCATCGCAACGCATCAGCGCGCAGCTGCACGCCGCAGAACGCCGCAGAACGCGATGGCAAGAGCACCTGCGAGCTATCGATCACAAAGTAAAACAGGCTAATGTCCGCTAACAGGAGATAGCCTTACGCATCAATAGGTTATTGATTTAAAAGGTAACTTTTAATCTGTTGGTTCCGAGTTCGAATCTCGGACGACACCATCTGGTTGCAATGAATCCACAGATGGATTTTCGGTCGAATCGATCGAGAAATCAAAGCGTCGCGGCTGGCATTTCATCTGTCGCAGACGAAGTCGGATAAAGAAATGGCCGCAGGTTCGCAGCTTCACTAAGGCCTGGCCCCAACCCGATTCCTGATTGCTCCGGAAGAGCTTGGGACGTTGCGGCATTGGATTGAGCATTGTCGTGCACATGCTACCCAGACGGTATAACGGTTAACTTCATGCGGGGCGGGGCAACCAGCGTGATATAGCCGCTGACTCCTCGAGGGACAGAGCTTGTGTGATGATTCGGCGAGGTCTCGCGAGCGCCCCGCCCAAACGTTGCGCGCAAGCGTGGATAATAGGTCCCGCTTGTTCCCGCCACCTTCGCAGGAGACCGAAATGCCCAATTTCGCAACGATGCTGAAAACCGAAATATCGCGCATCAGCCGCAAGGAGATCCGCAAGGAGACCGAGGCGCTCCGGAAAGCTTCGGTCGCCCAGCGTCATGCCATCGCCGCGCTGAAGCGCCAGGTCCAGGATCTCCAGCGCAGCCTCGGTGCCGTTGCGAAACAGGCGAAGTCGCGGACAGCCCGCGAAAGCCATGGCCCGACGACACCGCTGCGTTTCGTGGCGAAGGGCCTGGTCTCGCTGCGTGCACGGCTCGGCCTGTCAGCGCCCGAGTTGGCACGGCTCCTGTCCGTCAGCGCACAGACGATTTACAACTGGGAGCAGAAGAAAACCGTTCCCGGAAAACCGCAGCTGGGCGTCTTGGCCGAGTTGCGATCGCTGGGAAAGCGCGAGGCGCGCAATCGGCTGGAAACGCTGTCGCAATAGTCGTCCAGTTGGAAGGCGCGACTGCGTTTTGAACTGTTTTACTGCCGTGGCAAAGCAGCATCAACGCCAGCCCAAACGGCTGCGCCTCGAACCGGAAATGCTCGCGCACGAGGCGTCCAAACGTTGTTCGCTATGATGAGCCATGCTTCACGCCGACCCGCAGGAACTCCAGCGTGCGCCGATCTTCGCCATCGCGTTCGGCATGAGCGATCTATGCTGGGGCTTACTCTGCGCCATGATGGTCTGGAGCTATGGCGCGGCGATTACAACGCAGTCTTCGCGGAAAGTCCGAGTTGGTTCTTCGTCTATCCGCTCGGAACGTTCATCGCCGTGCCGTTGATCGCCTACGGCATCCTGCGCACGCAATTGTTCGACATCGACCTGCGCATCCGCTGGACGATCCGGCAAGCGACGCTGGTGGCCGCGGTGGTCGCGCTCGTGCACGTCGTGTCGGAAGGCGCGGGGCAGTTGTCGTCGCACGAACTCGGCAACGTGGCGGGCCTGCTCGCCGCGGCGATCATCGTGTTCTTCCTCGCGACGCTGCAGCGATTCGCCGAACGTGTGCGGAAGCGGCAATGCCGAACACGCACAACACGCTGGAGCACGCCGCATTTCGCAAATTCCAGGTCTACCAGGCCACCGTTACCGACGCGCTGCCGGGCTGCATCAGCGAAAAGTAACGCGCACTGCTCCGCCGCCTGCAGGAGTCGCTGGGAATCTCCGCGGCCGATGCTGCGCAGATCGAGGCGGAATTGCGACAAGACAAGCCGAAGACGTCCACAGGTGCAGTAGCAAGGGTTTGATCGAAGACTTATCGGCCAGGACACACATGCGAACCTTTGTACTCAGAGCGCGGGCGGCATCCACGGACAGCCAGAAACTGTTGGCTTCTGTTGGCAAAGAGGCCCATGCAGAAATCCTGGCGCATACGCTGATGAACGCGATTTTCGTGGCTCAGTCGCATCGCGCGGATGTGGTGGTCTATCTTGTGTTGGAAAGCACCCAGGATTACTCCCGCGCGATCCGATTCGATGCCAACGCAATGCGCGACATCGGCGGCTTCGACGAGCAGACGCTGCTGGGCAAGGTCGCGAAGGCGCTGGACGCTTCCAGGGGCATGGGCAAGCAAGAGACGCGCCCGGTGGAATCGGGCATCACGGTGCGTACGTCGAGCTTCGAGCGGCTGGTGCAGGAGCTGGCCGATGAGCATCAGCTGTACGTGATGGACCTAAAAGGCACATCGATGCGGGACCAGGTATTCGAAGGCAACTCCTGCTTCTTGCTGACCGACCATATCCCGATGCCGAACAAGACCTTCCACACTCTCCAGCGCTTGGGTGCGAAGAAAATCACGCTGGGATCGACAATGCTGTTTGCCTCGCAATGCGTTGTGTTGATCCACCATGAGCTGGATCAGCGATAACGCTCGCATGCGTGCCCTCAAACGATCTCAGAAAAGAAGGGGGGCGAAAAATGGCCCCGATTGTCCGAAGTATCAACGCGTCAATCTGTATCCTGACTACATGTGTGCGACACGAAGAGCTCGTGTTCGCGTTCTGCTTGAATGGGAGCGACCCATTCAGACCTCCGGACAGGCTTCGCGCCCGTCCATATCAACCTAGCGAGTGAAGTCGGGAACGCGCTTTCGGACTTCACCGCAATG
>JBBRQI010000027.1:0-21221 GCA_038226665.1 Lysobacterales bacterium
CACCGCCGCATTTGGCGAGGGCGCGACGACGGCTGCAATTGATCAGACCGCGATCGGCGGGGGCGCCAGCGTGAGTGCGGCCGCGACCAACTCGGTATCGCTCGGCTTCGGCTCGACCGATACGCGTGCCAATACCGTATCAGTCGGCAACGGCGTGACCAACCGCCAGATCATCAACGTCGCCGCCGGTACCCTCGGCACCGACGCGGTCAACCTTACCCAGCTCAATGCCGCCACGGCTGGCGGCGGCGGATGCATCAAGGCCGGCACCACGGCCACCGGAGCGAAAGCGATCGCTTGCGGCTACAACGACACCGCCAGCGGCACCAACAGCAGTGCACTCGGCTACAACAACACGGCTTCGGCTACCAGAAGCAACGCGGTCGGCAGCGGTAACAATGCTTCCGGCGTCGGCAGCAGCGCATTCGGCAACGCGAACACTGCCAGCGGTACCAGCAGCAATGCATTCGGCAATGCGGACACGGCATCGGGCCTCAGGAGCACCGCGGTCGGCTTCACCGACAAGGCGACCGGCGCGCAGAGCGATGCGTTCGGTTACAAGAGCACCGCTTCGGGCATCTTCAGCAGCGCCATCGGCGCCAGCGATACCGCATCCGGCCTTGACAGCAGCGCGTTCGGGTTCAAGAACAAGGCAACCAAGAACCTGAGCAGTGCATTCGGTTCCAACAATACCGCTTCCGGGGCTTACAGCAGCGCTGTCGGCCTCAACAATTCTGCGACAGCTACAGACAGCAGCGCCTTTGGCGAGTCAAATTACGCAACGAATAACAACACGACCGCGGTCGGCGAGCGCAACACCGCATCGGGCCAACTCAGCAGTGCGGTTGGATTCCAGAACAAGGCGACCTTTGCGAACAGCAATGCCTTCGGCGACAGGAACCACGCTTACAACACCTTCGCGACGGCCGTGGGTTACGGGAACACAGCTTCGGGCAACCTCAGCAACGCAATCGGATCTCAAAGCAAAGCGACCAATACCGATGCCAGCGCAGTCGGCTTCAATAACAATGCATCGGGTGTTTACGCCAGCGCCATCGGCAATGGCAACACAGCCAGCGGCGGTGACTCGATGGCGTTCGGCAATGGCGACAGGGCTTTGGGCGACAACAGCAGCGCGTTCGGCCACGACAATTACACGTCTGCCGCCGCAATCGGCAGCGTCGCGTTCGGTCACAGCAACAGTGCGTTCGGCCTGAAAAGCGCTGCCGTCGGCTACTACAACCGCGCCAATGGAGACCTCTCCAGCGCAGTCGGCTACAAGAACACCGCAAGTGGCCAGGGTGCCGTCGCGTTCGGCTACAAGAACACCGCAAGCGGCGGCAGCGCGGTGATCGGTGCCGGCAACAACGCGCTCGCCACCTACAGCAGTGCGGTCGGCCGACTCAACTACGTCGCGGCCACCGCGACCAGGAGCAGTGCTTTCGGCATCCAGAACAGCACGTTCGGCGCCAACAGCAGCGCCATCGGCTTTTACAACAGCGCCAACAGCGACCTCAGCAGCGCGATCGGCTTCAGGAACACGGCAACCGGCCAAGGCGGCGCCGCGATCGGTTACCAGAACTCCACCGCCCTCGGCGGCGTCGCCGTCGGTAGCGACAACAAGGTTCTTTCGACCTATAGCAGCGCGATCGGATTCAACAACAGCGCCGCAGCGACAGCGTCGGGAAGCGTTGCATTCGGCAACCGCAACAGCACCGCCGGCAGCGACAGCAGCGCGATGGGTTTCTATAACAATGCCGTCGGCAACAACAGCAGTGCGCTTGGCTTTGAAAACAAGACATCGGGCAACGCCAGCGTCGCGGTCGGATTCCAGAACTTCGCCAACGGCGGCAACAGCAGCGCGATCGGGCAGAGCAATTACGCCAATGCTTTCGAATCCAGTGCGATCGGTTTCAACAACACCGCCAACACAAGCACGAGCAACGCGATCGGCTTCTACAACCACGCCACGGGTGGCAACACCAACGCGATCGGCAACAACAACACGGCGGCGGGCCTGTACAGCAACGCCATCGGCACCAACAACAGCGCCAAAGGAGACTATTCGAGCACGGTCGGTTACAACAACACCACAGCCGTTACCGCAACCGACAGCAGCGCGGTTGGCTTCCGCAACACCGCTTCAGGCCTGCACAGCAGCGCGGTCGGATACAGCAACATTGCCTCGAATCTCGACAGCAGCGCGATCGGCAACTACAACACCGCCTCGGGCCTGGACAGCAGCGCGATCGGATTGAACAACCGCGCCATCGGTGCCGACGCCAATGCGATCGGCTTGTCCAACAGCGCCTCCGGTGTCCTCGCCAACGCGGTCGGCTACAACAACACGGCGTCCGCGAGGTACTCCAGCGCATTTGGCGCTAAGAACGCGGCCAATGGTACGTATTCGAGTGCAGTCGGATACAACAACACTACATCCGCTACTGCAACTGGCAGCAGTGCCATCGGCCGAGGCAATAATGCGAACGGAGTCGGAAGCAGCGCGATTGGTTATTACAATCAATCTTTTGGCGCCCACAGCGATGCAGTGGGTTACGCCAACGCCGCTACAGGCCAGTTCGCTAGCGCGGTCGGCTCCAAAAACGTGGCGAGCCTGGCCGGCGATAGTGCGTTCGGTTATCTCAACACAGCATCCGGCACCACCCAAGGGCAAGCGAGTGCGTTCGGCGTCAAGAACCAGGCGACCGGCGATTTCAGCAACGCGGTCGGTTTCAAGAACACCGCATCGGGCCTGGATAGCACGGCATTCGGCAATGTCAACATTGCCCAGGGCAATTACAGCAGCGCGATCGGCGATGGCAACACGGCGAGTAACTTCCAAAGCAGTGCGATCGGCACCAACAATCTCGCTTCCGGCAATCTCAGCAGTGCGGCTGGGTTGCAAAATTACGCGACGAACGACCGTAGCAACGCGATCGGGGATTTCAACCACGCGGATGGCGTTCGTAGCAGTGCCATTGGCTGGGCGAATCACGCCACTGGCATGAAGAGCAGTGCCGTCGGCGGAACAAACTATGCGAACGGCGATTACAGCAGCGCGTCTGGCTACAAGAACACTGCATCGGGCAAGGGCAGCAGCGCCATCGGCTACAAGGGCACGGCCTCCGGGGCCAGCAGCAATGCGCTCGGCCTGAAGAACACTGCGTCCGGAACCGGAAGCAGTGCCGAGGGTGCGTACAACACTGCCAGCGGCGCTTTCGGCAGCGCCATCGGCGACGGTAATTCGGCGAGCGGAACCAGCAGCAGCGCGATCGGGCTTTCCAACAGCGCGGTTGGCAACAACAGCATGGCGATCGGCAACACCAACACCGCCAACGGCACCTACAGCAATGCGCTCGGCAGCCACAACGTCGCCGGCATCGTCGGCGGCGGTGCGAAGAACGATAGCGCCATCGGCGCGTTGAACACCGCGATCGGCGGCAGCAGCAACGCGGTCGGATTCAACGACGTCGCCTCGGCCTCGTTCGCCAGTGCGATCGGTTCCCGCGACAATGCGTCGGCCGTCGACAGCAGTGCGATTGGCTTTTCAAACAGCGCCACCGGCGTCGACAGCAGCGCGATCGGCGACGGCAACAACGCCTCCGGCACCGGCAGCAGTGCGTTCGGTGACGGCAACAAGGCCACGATGGCCAACAGCACCGCGGTCGGCTTCCAGAACACCGCCAGCGGGATCCGCAGCAGCGCGTTCGGCGTGCTGAACTTCGCCACCGGGCTTGACGCCAGCGCGTTCGGCTTCAAGAACACGGCCAGCGGCAGCATGAGCTTCGCGATGGGCGTCGGTGCCAATGCCGGCGGTCTTCGCAGCATCGCGATCGGCAGCTGGAACGACAAGAACAGCAACGGCGTGATCGATCCGGGCGAGATCGCGAGCGCCGCCGGCACCAACAGCGTCGCCATCGGCAACGGAGCAACCGCGAGCGGCACGAACGACAATGCGTTCGGCGAAAACAGTTCGACGGTCGGCATCAACGATATTGCGCTAGGCGGCGGAGCGACCGTGACGGTCAGCAATGCAGTCGCACTCGGCGCGGGTTCGATCGCCGATCGCGCCAATACGGTGTCGGTGGGCAGCGCGGGCCATGAACGCCAGATCACGAATGTCGCTGACGGGACCGCCGGCACGGATGCAGTGAACGTGAACCAGTTGAACAACGTGGCGACGCTGGCAGTGAAGGCGCAATCCACCGCAACCACGGCGTTGAGCACCGCCAACAATGCATTGGCCGAGAGCAGCGCGCAGGTCACCGCGCTGGCTGGTTCGGCAAGCGCGAACGCAGTGGACGCAGGCGATGCGCAAACCCTGGTCGCGGCCAATGCGCATTCGGATGCGGGCGATGCCACAACGTTGACCAAGGCCAACGCGCACGCCGATGCGGGTGATGCGACCACGCTGGCGGCGGCGAACTCGTTCACCACGAATGCGGTGACCGCGCTCAACGATTCGTTCACCAATTTCCAGAACCACATCAACCAGCAACTCGACATCCAAGACAAGCGCATCAGCAAGATGGGCGCGATGAGTGCGGCGATGGTGCAGGCCGGCATCAACTCGGTCGGCTCGCACAGTGCGAATGGAAGATTGTCGATCGGCGCCGGTTTCCAAGGTGGCCAGAGCGCGCTGTCGATCGGTTGGGGTAAGCCGATCGGCGAACATGCGTCCTTCAGTCTTGGCGGCGCATTCAGCAATGGCGAGAGTTCTGCCGGCATCGGTTTCGGCGTGGATTTGTGATCCGATGATTGTCCGTCGTGCGCCGTGGAAGGATCACGGCGCGCGAACCATCAGGGCGCTGCCGGAAGCGTATCGCCAGGCGTCGCGGCGCGAGCCGTCTCGGGGGTGATCTTCAGGATCGTGTGGCGCAGTTCGCGGCCGAGGATCAGCTTGGCGTCCTTGGCCCATGCGTCGAGTTGATCGCCGTAGTCGAGCTTGCCTTCGGCATCGCCCTTGACCATGCCGGTCTCGCGCATCTTCTGGATGAAACTGCGGAACAGCGTGCGGTCGAAGAACTCCGGAGCAGCCGGTGCGTACAGCAGGCTCAAGCGTTGCGCAGTCATCTGGCAGAGGTTTTCGAGCTCGCCCGCCGACAAGGTGTGCGGGCCGTTTTTCACCAGCACCGCGATCGCGATGAAGTAGCGCTCAAACGCCTGCTGCAGGCTGTGCGCTACAGAACGCAGCTGGAACACCTCGTCGGTCTGGCCCGGACCGCGGCTGAGCATGTCGGCTGCGGCATCGAATGTCAGCAGGCCTTCGGTGACGAACTGCACGATGGTCGCTTCGAGGCATTCGCCGAATTCGTCCTGCGTCCATGGCAGGAACAACTCGTTCTGCAGGAATGGATACAGGTTGCGACCGAGCCGCAGCACGCCCGCGTGGCTCATGCGGCGGTTGTTCTGGAAGCAGCACGCGACCCACGCCGGCGCGGTGAACAGGTGCAGCACGTTGTTGCGGAAATAGGTCTGCAGCACCGCGGTTTCGTCGTCCATCCACAGCACGTCGCCGAGCGGATGCGCGGTGCGTTGCAGGATGCCGATGCTCTCGCCGTATTCGACGATCTGGAACGGTTCCATGTGCGTCAAGGTCACCCGATCCGAATACGGAATCGCGACGAGCAGGCGTTTTGCGAGCGCGAGTTGCTCGAGCAAGTCGCTCTCGTTCATCGCGTGCTTGGGCATCGACAGGAGCGTGAGCGCGAGCAGGTTGACCGGATTCACGTCGGCGCAGCGGTTGGTGTTGACCTGTATGCGCTGGGCAAGATCGTCGATCGTTTCCTTCAGCCACTTCGGACGCTCGCCATCTGCGACGGCGCGCTCGCGCCAGTCAGGCACGTGCTGTTGCAGGAGGTCGTCGAGCTGGATCGGTTCGCCGAAACTCACCGCAACCCGGCCATAGCGCTTTCGCATCACGCCGAATGCGCCGCGCAGCAAGGCCCAGGTGGTTTCCTTCTGTTTCGGGCGGCCGGCGAGTTCGTCGAGGTAGGTCTTGCCCTCCATCAGCTTCTCATAGCCGATGTACACCGGCTGGAACACGATCGGGCGGCGCGGCTGGCGCAGGTAACCGCGCACGGTCATCGCGAGCATTCCGCCCTGCGGTTGCAGCAGCCGGCCAGTGCGCGAACGCCCGCCTTCGATGAAATATTCGAGCGAGAAACCTTCGCTGACGAGCATCGCCACGTATTCGCTGAGCACGGTCGAATACAGCGCGCTGCCACGGATGCTGCGACGGATGAAAAACGCGCCGCCCTTGCGCAGCAACGGACCGATCACCGGCATGTTGAGATTGACACCGGCGACGATGTGCGGCGGCACGATTCCGTGCGTGTAGAGCAGGTACGACAGCAGCAGGTAATCGATGTGGCTGCGGTGTGAGGGTACGTAAACGACTTCGTTGCCGGGGGCGATGTCCTTGAGCGTTTCGAGGTGGTGGACCTCGACGCCGTCGTAGATGCGGTTCCAGAACGGCGTGAGCATGAACGACAGCGAGCGCACCACTGGATGCGAATAATCGGCCGCGATTTCCCACGCGATCGCATGCGCCTTCCGCCATGAGTCGGCGACCGGCTTGTTGTCCTTGCGCGCCTGGTCGGCGATCGCCTGCTTGACCGGGTCGGAAGCGAGCACCTTGTCGACCAGCAGCCGGCGATGCGAGAGATCCGGCCCGATCACCGCCGCGCGGATGCGCGCGAAATGCACACGCAGCACGCGCGAGAGCTTGCGTACGGTGCGTTCGGGCGACAGATCCTCGGCGACCGCGGTGCGCAACGGCACCGGCGTGGCGAACTGGACGATGGTATTGCGGCCGTTGAGCAGCACCGCAAGCAAGCGGCGGAAGCGGCCAACGAGCTCCCAGTTTTCCGAGAACAGCACCGAGAACCAACCGGACTGGCGATCCGGCGCGCGGCCGACGAAAATTGAGACCGGCACCAACTGGATATCGAGATCGGCGTGGCTGCGTTGCAGATCGAGCAGCTTCTCCAGTCCTTCGGAATGGGTGCGCGTGCGCGGTCGCCCGAACCACGCGCCTCGGCGCCGGGACAATGCAATGTAGGCGCGCTTGTGGCCGAGCGGATCGCCGGCGAGCGGCGTCAATGGCGATGGCAGACCTGATTCGCGGCAGGCGCGTTCGAGGATCAGCGCGTTCGAGAGGCCGTAGCGTTCGAGGACATAGCAGATGGGGCGCGTATCGGTGGCGAGTCTTGCCACGTCATCGAGCGGCTCGATGCGCAACCGGATCCATGGCGCAAGCAGCTTGCCAAGCAGCGACGCCCACAGCGGGGCGCGGCGCGGGGATGGCATCGCAGGAGCGGCGGACTCCGACATCAGCATGCTTCTAGCGACGCGCCGTGACGCGCCGCCGGAAGACTCGGAAAAATGCGTCGGTGGCTGCTCAACCGCCGCCGTTGGACGCATCGCTGGCTGGCGACGACATGTCGTTGGCCGGGGCAGACTGTACGTCGGACGACGGGGCGGTCATCGCGGGTGCATCCGGCGCGGGCGCAGTAGCGTCTGGAGCAGGCATTGCGGTGGGGGCTGCCATCGGCGGCGCGGCTTCGGCCGGCTTGTTGGCCAGCGAGTCCTCCACGCTCTTGACCAGATCAGCGCTGTACCAGCGGCCATCGCGCTGGATCATGTTGATGTCGGCGCTGACCGGCGCGTCGAGCAGCGTATAGCTGACCGTGACCAACGCGCTGTTGTCGTCGCCGGATTTCTTCACGGCCTTGACGCTGTCGAGCATCTTGTCGGTGTCGAAACCGTAGACTGCCAGCGCCTTGCGCAAGCCGCCGACAGCAACGCCGGCCTTCTGCGTCATCTCGGAGAAGCCGAGCTTCTGCGCATCGGCAAGCGTGGTGAGCTTGAGGTCGCGCGCGGTGCCACAGATGACCTTGATGGCCTGCTTGGCTTTCTCCGGATCGGCCAGCGGTGCGGTGCTCGCCCACTTGGTGATTGCGGTCAGGACGGCCTTCGCCTGGGTCTTCTCGGCGGGACTCATCTTCGCGTTCTGCTCGATGCTTTGGCCGGCCATGCCACTCATCATTGCCACGCCCATCGGGATCTGCGGGCCCATCTGCGCAAGTTGCGGCTGGATCTGCGCGAACAGCTTGTCTTCGGCATCCGCGGCGGTGAGCTTCTGGACCTGATCGTCGAACTGCTTGCTCTCTTCGGCTGTCGGCGCGGGACGCTTCGCGGCCTCGTCCTTGTAGCGGGCTTCGAGCTTCGCATACAGGTCCGGCGGCACCATGATGTGGCTAAGGCGGTCGAAATCGTTGTCACGGATCGAGGCGGCGAGGTCGGTCGCGGCGGTCACCGGATCCTTGGAGGCCTCGTTCTTGTTCATTTTGCAGGCGGATAACGCCAGCAGGCTGAAGCCGACGACGGCCAGCAATTTGAGACGTTTCATGTAGAACTCCCTGAGTGTCCGCGCAATGTAGTGCGTGCGGGGGTTGGAAACAAGGACGGACGCCATTTTGACCGCAGTCGTGCTGCTCCATTGCCGCGCACCGGGCCGTTATAACTGCTTGATTCGTATGGATCGTCGTGCGGCTGCGCGGATCAATCCCCAAGCAGTGCCGCGATCGCGCTGAATTGCGCGCTGGCGCGATCCTTGCGATGAGCTGCGTCGCGCTCGGGATCTTCGCCATCGCGGTGCAGGTCGGCGGCTGGCAATTCGTCGAGAAAACGGCTTGGCCTGCGCTGCTCGACGCTGCCCCAGCGCTTTGTCTCGCGGCTGTGCGACAGCCACAAAGCTTCCTTCGCGCGGGTGATGCCGACATACAGCAGGCGACGCTCTTCCTCGATGCTGCCTTCCTCGATGCTGGCCTCGTGCGGCAGCGTGCCGTCTTCGCAGCCGACGATGAACACGTAGCGAAATTCGAGGCCTTTCGCCGCATGCATGCTCATCAGGCGCACCGCATTGCCGGGCTCGCCGCGATCGGCGTGCGCGAGCAACGCGAGTTGTGCGGCGAGCGATCCTGCCGATGGCGGCGCATCGCGAAACCATTCGGCGAGTTCATCGAGGTGTGCTTGGCGGCGCCTGTAACTCGCATCGTCGCGGCATTGCGCTCGGAGCGCCGCCAGCAAACCGCTGCGTTCGGCGACTTGCTTGCACAGATCGGCAGGAGCAAGCCGCTCCGCGTCATCGCGCAGGCGCGCGAGGATGCTGGTGAATTCCGCAAGACCGGCCGCACCGCGCGCAGGCAGGCTTTTCAGCAGCGACATCTGCATCGCAGCGCGGGCAAGCGGCAGGTTGGCGTGGCGTGCGAGTTCGGCGAGCTTCGTGAGCGTGGTCGCGCCGACTTCGCGCTTCGGCGCGGCGATGGCGCGCAGGAAACCTGCATCGTCCTCGGGGTTCGCGAGCACGCGCAACCACGCGAGCAAGTCCTTCACTTCGCCGCGATCCAGGAACGCAGTGCCACCGGTGAGGTGGTACGGGATGCGCAGCAACTGCATCGCCTTTTCCAGCGGACGCGATTGGTGGTTGCCGCGGAACAGCATCGCGAACTCCCGCGGCTCGACCTTGAGGGACTCGCGCAGGAATGCGATCTCGCCCGCGACGCGCTGCGCCTCCGCTTCGGCGTCCTTGCACGCCCACACGCGGATCGCCGCGCCATCGTCGTGCTGGCTCCACAGTTTCTTCGGATGCGCGTGCGGATTGTTCGCGATTAGCGCGTTCGCCGTGCGCAGGATGCGCGCGCTGCAACGGTAGTTCTGTTCGAGCTTGATCACGCGCAGTTCGGGATAGTCGCGCCCGAGTTCGTTGAGGTTTTCCGGATTCGCGCCGCGCCACGCGTAGATGCTCTGGTCGTCGTCGCCGACGCAGGTCAGTTGCCCGCGGGGCCCGGCCAGCAGTTTCAGCAGGCGATACTGCGCGCCGTTGGTGTCCTGGCATTCGTCGACGAGCAGGTAGCGGATGCGTTCGCGCCATGCGCCAGCAAGATCGGGATCGGCTTCGAGCAGCTGCAACGGCAAGCGGATCAAGTCGTCGAAATCCACCGCGTTGAACGCATGCAGGCGCTGCTGGTAGCGCGCGTACACGCCGGCGGCTTCGCGCTCGCGCGGGCTGCGCGCGGCGGCCTCGGCCTGTTCGGGCGACAGGCCTTCGTTCTTCGCGCGCGACACGAGCTGGCGCAATGCGTCGACTGCATCGGGTTTTGCGCCGGTTCCAGCGAGCTCGCGTATCTGCGCATGCGAATCGTCGGAATCGAATACCGAAAAACCGCGACGCAGTCCCGCGCGTTCGTGTTCGATATGCAGGAAGCGCAGACCGAGCGCGTGGAAGGTGCAGACGGTGAGTCCTTCGCCCGCGTCGCCCGGCAACAACTTCGCAACGCGCTCGCGCATCTCGCGCGCAGCCTTGTTGGTGAAGGTGATCGCGGCGATGTGCGCTGGCGAGACGCCGTGGTTGCGCACGAGGTGCGCGATTTTTTCGGTGATCACGCGGGTCTTGCCGCTGCCTGCGCCGGCAAGCACCAGCAACGGGCCGTCGCAATGGCGCACGGCGGCGAGCTGGTCGGGATTGAGTCCGCGCATGCGATCTGGCAAGAGGAAGGGCTGCATAGTGTAGCGACCGGCAACCGATCGATGCGCCCATGGCGATTGCTATGATCGGCATAGAGCGGTCGACGAGCACGTATCCAGGCATGGCCAAGCTGTACTTCTACTATTCAGCGATGAACGCCGGCAAGACCACGGCCTTGCTGCAGAGCGCGCACAACTACCGCGAGCGCGGCATGCGCACGCTGATCCTCGTTCCGCGGCTGGACAACCGACATGGCGTCGGCGTGGTCGCGTCGCGGATCGGGCTGAAAGCCGAAGGCCGCATCTTCGACCGCGAGGACGACCTGCACGCGATGGTGGGCGCCGACATCGCCGCGCACGGTGCGCTGCATTGCGTGCTTGTGGACGAAGCGCAATTCCTGGCGAAGGCGCAGGCGTGGCAGCTGGGTGAGATCGTCGATGCGTTGCGGATTCCGGTGCTGGCCTATGGGCTGCGCACCGATTTTCGTGGTGAGTTATTCGAGGGCAGCCAGTCCCTGCTCGCGTGGGCCGACGAACTGATCGAGCTCAAGACGATCTGCCACAGCGGCAAGAAAGCGACGATGGTCGTACGCGTGGATGAAAACGGACGCGCCATCACGCAAGGTCCCCAGGTCGAAATCGGCGGCAACGAGCGCTACGTATCGGTCAGCCGTGCCGAGTTCAAGAAGGTGATGGCAGGCGATGCCGCGATCCCGCTGCTGCAGCGCGTAGCGTCGTTGGCCGAAGTCAAGTCGTAGACGCCCATCGCGCGGCGCGGCATTCCGGTTCGCTTTTGGTCAGTGCCATTGATTAGTCCGATTTTGGCTAGAGCTGGCAACCGCGCAACGCCGCATCGGTATCGCGTGCAATCACGCTGACCGGAAGTTCGGCGACGACTTCACCGCGAATCAGCTGCAACGCATGCCGACCCTGCGCCGCGCCATGCGGTTGCGCGCATTGCAGTTGCGCGGCCAGCGTACGCGCTGCCCACAGCAGGCGGCGATGTTCGGTGTCGACCGGCTTGAACTGCCGTTCGATCCCCGCGATCAAAGCTTGCGCGGCATCGGGCCGCTGCTGCGCCGTGCGCAATTTCGCGAGCGCAAGTTGCGCCCACCCGGTCGCTGTGTGGGTTGGACCGTAATCCGCATCGAGGATCGCGACTGCGCGCAGCAACAAAGGCTCGGCGGCGGCGGGATTGTTTTCCGCAAGACGGATCTCGCCGAGCTGCCGCAGGCTCACGCCGACCAAGCCGTTGCCCGCGCCGAACTGTTGCTCGCGCATAGCGAGCGCGCGCTGCGCGAGCGGATCGGCTTCGGCATCGCGGCCCGCGCTATGCAGCACCATGGCGAGGTTGAACACGCCGCCTTGCAGACGCGGCGACGTCGCCCACAACACGATCGCGCGGCGCAACCGAGTTTCGGCGGTCGCCACGTCGCCGCGCTCCCAAGCAATGATGCCCAGCGAATTGCTCATCGAACCAAGGTCCGGATGGTTGGGGCCGAGCAGGCGCGTGAGTTGGATCTCCGCCTGCTTGAACAGGGCTTCGGCCTGGTCGAGCTTGCCTTGGTCGACATAGATCGCCGCGAGGCCGCGTTCGGCATCGATGGTGTTCGGATGGCCGTTGCCGTACAGGCTCACGGCGAGCCGCTCCGCCATGCGATAAGCGTTCTCGGCGGCTACGCCATTGCTGGATTCGCGGTACAGGCTGCCGAGGTTGAGCCAGATCGAAATCGCGAGCGGACCCTGTTCATCGTGCGCCACGCGCAGTCGTTGCAATGCATCGAGCATGCCCGTCATCGCGACCTTGCTGTGGCCGGCATCGCCTTCCAGCGCGGCCAGGTCGACCAGGCTTTCGGCCTGCGCTTCGCCGGCATCGCCGAGCGCTTCGCGCAGGGCGAGCGCGCGCTTGAAATGCGTCCGTGCGGCCGAGATGTTCTGCAGGCCGCGTTCGCAACGTCCCAGCACCGACTGGTAGGCGGCGGCTTCGCGGCGCGCTGCTTCGCCGCGTTCGTCGAGTTGATCCTCGTGCGCGATCAACAAGTCGCGGCATTCGCCCGGATTGCCGAGTTGGCGCAAGGCATCCCCGCGCAATTGCAACGCTTCGATCTGCACACCCGACGGAGCCAGCAACAGCGCCGATTTCTGCTGATCGAGCACCGCGATCGCGGCAGCGTAATCGCCCAGTCGCAAGTGGATGCGCGCGATCATGGTCAGCAACTCGGCGCGGGTGATCGGTTGTTGTGCGAATTGGGTGTTGGTGCGGCGCACGCCGGCCTCGAGCAGGCGGCGAATGTCGACCGCGTTCGACGGACCGGCTTCTTTTTCGGCTTGCTCGAACAGGCCGATCACGAAATCGTGCATGGCCTGCGCGCGGCGCGCTTCTGCGCGCGCTTCGTTCGCCTGCCAGGAGACGACGTAAAGTGCGATGCCGAGCAGCGCGATCACCCCGGACACGAGTGCGATCTGGACCGCGTTGCGACCCATGTATTTGCCAAGCCGGTATCCGATGTTGCGCGCATGCGCTTCCACCGGACGACCGTTGAGATGACGCCGGATATCGGCGGCCAATGCCTCGACCGAGAGGTAGCGTTCCTCGGGGCGCTTGTGCAGCGCCTTGAGTGCGATGTTGTCGAGATCGCCGCTGAGCATGCGCGAGAGGCGGCGTTCGGATCGGCTGATCAGGTCGGCGCGTCCGCGCGTCATCGCCGAGGGACGCATTGGTTCGGCCCCGAGGATCGCCTCTTCCCATTCGGCGTCGGTATCGCGCCGGATCCGGTAGGGCTTGCGTCCGGTCAACAACTCGTACAGCACCACGCCGAGCGAATACACGTCGGTACCGGTGGTCACCTGTTCGCCGCGGATCTGTTCGGGCGCTGCGTAGTGCAGGGTGAACGCGCGCGTGCCGGTACGCGTGGTTTCGTTGGTGGTGTCGCGGCCCGGCGCGTCGAGCAGCTTGGCGATGCCGAAATCCAGCAGTCGCACCGCCCCGCCCGGGGTGACCATGATGTTCGACGGCTTGAGGTCGCGGTGCACGACCAGGCTCGCATGCGCATGGCTCACCGCGCTGCAGACCTGCAGGAACAGGCTGAGTTTCTGCACGACGCTCAGCTTGCGCTGGGTCGCGTATTCGGTGATGTTCTGGCCTTCGACGTATTCGAGCGCGAGATAGGGTTGGCCATCGGCGGCGATGCCCGCGTCGAGCAGGCGCGCGACGTGTTCGTGGCCAAGGCTCGCAAGAATTTGCCGCTCGCGGTCGAAGCGCACCCGCAGGCCTGCGCCCGCGCCGGCGAATCCTGGATGCAGCAACTTCAGCGCAACGCGGCGCTCGAACAGTCCGTCAGCGCGTTCGGCGAGCCAGACCTGGCCCATGCCGCCCTCGCCGATCATTTCCAGCAAACGATAGGGACCAACGCGCATGCCCGGCAACGAGGCATGGATCGATGCCTGCGAGACGGGTGTCGCCAGGAAGTCAGGTTGCGTCGATTCGTGCGCGAGCAAGCGCCGCAACTCCGCCGCGACATCGGGTTGTTCGCGATCGATCGCGTCGAGCCGCGGCGCGCGCTCGCCGGGCGCGAGTTCAAGCAGCTCGTCGAGCAAGGGTTCCACGAGGGACCACAATTCCGGGTTCACGCGCGGCGAGCCGCGAATATGCAGATGGAGCGGCCGCCAGAGCGCGACGATGGCCCCAGGATGGGCCATGCGCCTCGCGGGCGGTCGCGCCGGCGTGGCGGAGCCGGGTACGGACAGGTGCCGGACTCGGCGCGCAAATGTTGAACAGGATGTTCAATCATTTGCATTGGATATCACCCCGGCTGCAGTTCCGCGAGCAGGAACATCCGCGCCTTCTGCCAGTCGCGTCGGACGGTCCGCTCCGAGCATTGGAGCAACTCGCCGATACTGGCTTCCGACAGGCCGGCGAAATAACGCAACTCGACGACCTGGGCGAGCCGCTTGTCGACTGCCGACAATTTCTGCAAGGCATTGTCCAGATGCAGCATGTCCTCGCCGATGCTCAAGCCGGCGCTGCCGTCTTCGGGGAACTCGGTGACGCGTTGCTGGTCGCCGCCGCGTTTCTGGCTCAATCGCTGGCGCGCGTAGTCGACGACGACGCTGCGCATCGCGGTCGCGGCATACGCGAAGAAGTGCGCTCGATCCGCAAACTCGGCATGCTGGCTGCGGATCAGCTTGAAGTAGGATTCGTGGACGAGGGCGGTGGTGTCGAGGGTGCCGCCCTTCTGGCCATTGAGTTGGCGGCGCGCCATCGCATGCAGCTCGCGGTAGAGGGTCGCGAGCACGTTGTCGAGCGCCGCGCGATCACCGCCGCGTGCGGCGATGAGCAAAGTCGTGATGTCCGCGTCCGTCATGCCACCTCCCGAAGCGGAACTATAGCCGTTCGGCGGCCGATCGACCCCGCGTTTTACGTTTGATGGCTCTCACCGCTGGCAATGCGGACACCACACGCTCGCGCGTTGACCGATCATCTCGTCGCGCAATGGCGTCCGGCAAACCTTGCAGGCTTGGCCGGCGCGGCCATAAACGAACAATTCCTGCTCGAAATACCCAGGCGCTCCGTCGGGTGCGATGAAATCGCGCAGGGTGGTGCCGCCGCGCTGGATCGCATGCCCGAGAACCCGCTTCACCGCCTCGGCGAGCGTAGCGTAGCGTTCCCGGCTGACGCGTCCAGCCACGCGGCGCGGCGCGATGCCGGCGTGGAACAACGCCTCGGCCGCATAGATGTTGCCGACGCCGACCACGATCGATTGATCCATCAGGAAGGGTTTCACCGGCGCACTGCGGCCGCGACTGAGCCGCCACAGGTGATCGCCATCGAATTCCTCTTCCAGCGGTTCCGGCCCGAGCCCGGCCAGGAGTGGATGGATCGCTCCCAATGGCTGCCAAAGCAGGCAGCCGAAGCGGCGTGGATCATTGAAACGCAGCACCTTGCCGGAGTCGAGGGCGATATCGACATGATCATGTGTGCCGGGCGGGATCGCGATGGGCAGTACGCGCAAGCTGCCCGACATGCCCAGATGCAATAGCGCGCTACCTGTTTCGGCCTCGACAAGAAGGTATTTCGCACGGCGACTGACACTGGCGATGCGCTGGCCAGGCAGGTCGGCCTTGATCTCTGGCGCGATCGGCCAACGCAGGTCGGGCCGACGCAGGGTCGCATCGAGCACGCGACATCCAATCAGGTGCGGGGCAAGTCCGCGCCGCGTGGTTTCGACTTCAGGCAATTCAGGCATACGCGCGTGCCGTCACGCTACAGGCCGAGGAATCGACCAGCATACTGAACAACCCGATGCCATACCCCGGCGCATAGTGGAAAGGCCAGCCGACAGGCCCCATCATGCGCACATCTCCCGGAGCCCACCATGCCAACCGCATTGTATAGCTGGCTGACCGAAGGCCTGAGCCACTTCGGCTGGGTCGGCATCAGCGTCTATTTCCTGATCGTCACCCAGCTGACGATCTTCGCCGTGACCTTGTACCTGCATCGCAGCCAGGCGCACCGCGCGGTCGATTTCCATCCGGTGCTCGCGCATTTTTTCCGCTTCTGGTCGTGGCTGACTACTTCGATGGTCACCAAGGAATGGGCTGCGATCCACCGCAAGCATCACGCCAAATGCGAGACCGAGGACGATCCGCACAGCCCGCAGGTCCGCGGCATCCGCAAGGTGATGTGGCAGGGCGTCGAACTGTATCGCGAAGCGCGCGCCGATCGCGAGTCGATCGAGAAGTATGGCAAGGGCTGCCCGGACGACTGGATCGAGCGTCATCTGTACGCGAAATATCCGACGCTTGGCCCGACCGTCATGTTGTTCATCAGCATCGCCCTGTTCGGCGTGCTCGGCGTTGCGATCTGGGCGATCCAGATGTTGTGGATTCCATTCTGGGCCGCAGGCATCGTCAACGGCGTCGGCCATTGGTGGGGTTATCGCAATTTCGAGACCACCGACACCGCGACCAATCTCACGCCGTGGGGCTTCTGGATCGGCGGCGAAGAGCTGCACAACAACCACCACGCGTTCCCGAGTTCGGCGAAGTTCGCGCTGCGCAAATTCGAGTTCGATATCGGCTGGGCGGCGATCAAGCTGCTCGAAGCGCTGAAGCTCGCGAAAGTACTGCGCGTCGCGCCCTCGCTCGACGTGCGACCGAACATTCCGATGCCCGACAGCGAAACCTTGAAGGCACTGCTGACCCATCGCTTCCAGGCGATGACCGACTACTACCGTCACGTCATGCGGCCCGCTTTGCGTGCCGAACGCGCGGTCGCGGCTGACCAGCCGAAGCTGCCGCGCAACCTGCGCAAGGGCCTGGCCGATGGCGGTCGCTGGCTCGATGCGAACGCCCGCGAAAAACTGCAGGCCTTCGTGTCGCGCCGTCCGCAATTGGCGACGCTGGTCGACTTCCGCGCGCGCCTCGCGATGGTGCTTGAGGAACGTTCGAACGATGCGAACGCGACCTTGCAGCGCCTGCAGGCTTGGTGCGCCGAAGCCGAAGCGACCGGCATACGCGCATTGCAGGACTTCTCGACGCGCATGAAAGGCTACGCGATCGCCGCGCATTGAGGCGATCGCCACGCAATGTCGAAGCAACGCCGAGGCAATGAACGATCCGCACGGCGCGCGTTTGTTTTATTCGCCGGCATTGCATTGGGCGCGCTTGCGTCAGCGCAAGACGCGCCGCGCACGCCGCAGGAGTACCTGCAACGCATGGACACCGACGGCGACGGGCGCGTGTCGCGTGCCGAATACATCGCCTACATGGGCCGCGGTTTCGATCGGGTCGATACCGACGGCAATGGCGTGCTCGAAGGCGACGAATTGCCGTCCGGCGCGCATCGCGTGACCCGCGCCGATTACGATGCGTCGCTCGCTGTCGCATTCGCGCGCCAAGATAGCAACCGCAACGGTTTCCTCGACGCGCGCGAACTGGCCGCTCCGCCACGCTGACGCCTGCAGTGCGCCCCTCGCGCGCCCGAACCGCAGTGCAGGTTCAGGTTTGAGCGACGTCTTCCGAACCCGGAGTATCGCGAGGCGTCGTTGAACCCGAGAGGCGCAACAGGTTGCGGACCCGCAGCCACAGTTCGGCTCGATCGACGGGTTTGGTCAGATACTCTTCCGCCCCCGAATTGAGCCCGATCATGCGCGCGCCGCGGCCATCCTGCGCCGACACCATGATGATCGGGATGCTCGCGGTCGCCGGGTTGGCCTTGAGCCGGGTGGCGACCTCGAATCCGTCCATGCCAGGCATCATGACGTCGAGCAGGATCAGGTCCGGCGGGCGCTCCGCGATCAGGGCCAGGGCCTCTTCGCCATTGGCGGCGCTCTGGGTGAGGTAGCCTTCAGGCCGCAACAGGGCCTCGAGCAGCTTGCGGTTCTGGGGCTCGTCATCGACGATGAGGATCGTTGCAGTCTGGCTGGTCATGTCGACTCCTGAGGAGGGGCTGCTTCACTGGCCGCATGCGGCTCGGCCTTGCGCAAAAGCGCATCAATCGCCGCATACAGTTCCCGGTAGCGCAGCGGCTTGGCAATGTAGGCATCGCAGCCGGCGGTCAGGCTCTTTTCCTGATCCGTTTTCATGGCCATCGAGGTCAGCGCGATGACTGGAATGGCGGCCGTCGCCGGATCCTTTTTCAGCAGCGCGGTCGCGGCGAAGCCGTCCATCCCGGGAAGCTGGATGTCCATCAGGATCAGGTCCGGCTGCGCGCCGCGCGCAAGGGTCAAGCCGGTCTCGGCATCGACCGCGCACAGCACCGTGTGATCGGCGTTGCGCATCAGCAACGAAGTCAATTTCATGTTTGCCGGGTTATCTTCAATGATCAAGACCGTGGCCATGCCGTGCCTCCTGATCCTGGGTCAAGGTACGCCCGGCGGCGGTCACCCGCGTCGGCGTGCGAATCGGCAACCAGGCGGCGAAGCGCGCGCCTTCGCCCTCAGCGCTGGCGACAGCGACGGCGCCTCCGTGCAACTCGGCCAACTGTTTGACCATCGCCAGGCCCAGTCCGGTGCCTTCGAACTTGCGCGCCAGGCTACTGTCGATCTGGGTGAAGGCCTGGAACAATTTCGCCATGTTTTCCCTGGAAATCCCGATGCCGCTGTCGCTGACAGAGAGCTCCAGGAATTCCTCGTGCTCGCTGTCGCACAATGGAAAGCCGTGCTCCGGCCAGGCTCCGGACAAGGTGCCGACGGTATTGCGCGGGACGCGCCGCGCGCTCAGGGTCACGCGCCCGCCGTTGGCGCTGAACTTTACCGCATTGGAGAGCAGGTTGTAGACGATCTGCTTGGTCTTGCGCAGGTCCAGCTGGAGCGCGCCGAGGCCGTCGCCGGTTTCGAGTTCGAGGCGGATGCGCTGGGCTGCGGCCTTTTCCCTGACGATCGAAAGGCTGTGCGACAGCAGGTTGTTGAGGTCGGCCGTCTCCAGTTCGAGCGTCATCATGCCCGCCTCGACCTTCGACAGGTCCAGGATGTCGTTGATCAGCGACAGCAGGTGCTGCCCGCTGGTGAAGATGTCGCCGATGCTTTCGTTCTGGCTGTCGCTCATCGGGCCCATCAGGCCATCCTTGAGCGCCTCGGAGAAACCGATGATCGCGTTCAGCGGCGTGCGCAGTTCGTGCGACATCGTCGCGAGGAATTCGGACTTCATGCGGCTGGCGTGCTCGAGCTCGATGTTCTTTTCCAGCAGGGTGCGGTCGAAGCGCTTGCGTTCGGTGACGTCGCGCGCGGCGGCGAACACGCCCTGCAACTTGCGATCGCGGTCGTGGAAGGTCGCGGCGTTGTACGACACCACGGTTTCCTCCCCGTTCTGCGCGCGCACGGTCAGTTCGTAGTTGCTCACCTTGTTCTCGGTCAGCACGCGCCTGATCGCGTCGTCGGCGCGGATCGGATCGGTGAAGAAATTCCTGCAGGGTGCGCCGATCAACTCGTCGCGCGTGCGTCCGGTGAGCGCGATCATCTGCTGGTTCACGTCCGAGATGATGCCTTGCGGGTCGGTCGTCATCAGCGCATCGATGTTCGATTCGATCAGCGAGCGCGTGTAGAACTGCTGGTCGCGCAGCCGCTGGTCGAGCAGGGTCCGGGCCTCCTCGACCTGCTTGCGCGCCGCATTGTCGGTGCCGATCAGCAGGTAGCCGATGATGTTTTCCTGGGCGTCGCGCAACGCGGTGACCGAGACGATCGCCGGAAAGCGGCTGCCATCCTTGCGGATGTAGGTCAGCTCGTAGATGTCCTCGATCCCGCGCGAGGCCTTGAACACCAGCGCCTCGAAGCCCGGTGTGATCGGCGTGTCCAGTTCCCGGCTCAGGGCCGCTGCGCGCGCGAGCAGTTCCTGCGGATCGGAGATATCGGCCGGCGTGATCTTGTCCGTCACGTCGGCGGCGGTGTAGCCGAGCATCCGCTCGGCGCCGACGTTGAAGATCTGGATGACGCCCTTCGCGTCGGTGGCGATGCTCGAGAAATTGGCGCTGTTGAAGATCGCGCTCTGCAGCGCACCGGCCTTCAGCAGCGCCTCCTCGGCCTGCTTGCGCGCGGTGTTGTCGGTGCCGATCAGCAGGTAGCCGATGATGTCTTCCTGCGCGTCGCGCAGCGCGGTGACCGAGACGATCGCCGGAAAGCGGCTGCCGTCCTTGCGGAAGTAGGTCAGTTCGTAGATGTCCTCGATCCCGCGCGAGGCCTTGAACACCAGCGCCTCGAAGCCGGGCGTGATCGGCGTGTCGAGTTCCAGGCTCAGCGCCGCGGCACGGATGATCAATTCCTGCGGATCGGAAATGTCGGCCGGGGTGATCTTGTTGACGACGTCGGCTGCGGTGTAACCAAGCATGCGCTCGGCGCCGACGTTGAAGATCTGGATGACGCCTTTCTCATCGGTGGCGATGCTGGAGAAGTACGCGCTGTTGAAAATCGCGTCCTGCAAGGCGCCGGTCTTGAGCAGCGTCTTTTGGCGCCGGGTTTCGCGTACGCCGTCCGGATCGGGCCGCTTGTCGGCCGAGCCATCGATGGGTGCGGCATTGCTCATGTCATTCCCTTGCGCGTCGGGTATGGATCAGCAGGCGCCTGAGTCCACGGCAGCGCCTACTGCAAGGCAGCTTCGTCCAGAAAGGCTGCGGCAGCAAGGACCGCAGTCCAAGCGATGGTGCGGAAGAGTTGGAGTGTCGATCGTGCATCGGCGTCCAGAACGCGTCCGTGCGGTGACGAACATACTTTTCCGAATCGCCGTTCCGAGCAAATCCCAAGCGCCTTGGCCGGACCGCTGCGACGTCTGCGGGCGGCAATGTCAAGGGCGTTCTAGAATCCGCTATCCGCAGTCGAGGGCAGCCCATGTCCGATCATCCGCAGCATCCGTCCACGATCCACGCCGCGTCGCCAGACTTCATCGAACGCGCCGCGATCAAGCCCGACGACTACCGCCGCGATTACGCGCGCTCGATCGCCGATCCCGATGCGTTCTGGGCCGATGTCGCCAGGCACCTGGACTGGTATCGCGCACCGACCCGTATCCGCGACGTCAGCTTTGATGCCGCCGACCTGCACATCCGCTGGTTCGCCGACGGCGAGCTCAACGCGAGCGTGAATTGCCTCGACCGCCACCTTACGACGCGCGGCGACAAGACCGCGTTGCTCTGGGAAGCCGACGATCCGGCGGTCGCGCCGCGATACATCACGTATCGCGACCTGCATGCACGCGTTTGC
>JBBRQI010000028.1:0-20776 GCA_038226665.1 Lysobacterales bacterium
ACTCCGGCATCGACAGACCCGCCTGGAACTGCACCATGTTCATCGCCATGACCCACCTCCACCTCGACAGTGGAGGTACCATCGGCTTTGGCCGTCTCAGATCATGCGAAAGTTGGCTGAGGATCGACGCTAATCAGGTCCCGCGAAACAGGATTTTGTAAGTGTCCGGTGCGAGCGCCGTCTCAGAAAAGCCGCCCGTAAAGCCCTCAGCTTGATAGGTTGTAGCGCAGGCGGTCAGGGCGAGCAAAAGAAACACGATAGCAAGTTTCATGGCGAAACCTGATTGACGCCGCTCACAATGGACGCGCAACCCGACAACAGACAAATTGCGGCCACAGCCGCGACGATCACTACTCGTTGCATGGAACTCTCCCCTGTGTTGATACGAAGCACGATTCTGGTGTGAGAGAATTCGCAGACTTGCACCGACCAAGTCGCAAATTACGCAGGCTTCCGAATTGCTCAGCGTTGCCGTAACCCCTTGCGGCTGACCGATGTTGTACTGCGACGGACTCGCCGTCAATGAAAAGCAAATCGCCGAACGCTGAGGCCGCCTGTCACCAAGAAAAAACCCCGCATCGCTGCGGGGTTTCTCGTAATACATGTCGCTGTTGAGCAACGGTTCGACTGGATCAGAAATCCATGCCGCCCATGCCGCCCATTCCACCGCCGCCGCCACCGCCACCGTGGCCGTGCGCATCTTCCTTCTTGGGGGACTCGGCGACCATCGCTTCGGTGGTGATCATCAGGCCGGCGATCGAGGCTGCGTTCTGCAACGCCGAACGGGTGACCTTGGTCGGGTCGAGAATGCCCATCGCGAGCATGTCGCCGAATTCGCCGGTTGCCGCGTTGTAGCCGTAACTGCCGGTGCCCGCGGCGATCTGGTTCAACACCACGCTCGGCTCTTCGCCGCAGTTGGTGACGATTTCGCGCAACGGCGCTTCCATCGCACGCTTGGCGATCAGGATGCCGTGGTTCTGGTCTTCGTTGATGCCCTTCAGGTCGCCCAGCGCCTTCACCGCGCGGATCAGAGCCACGCCGCCGCCCGGGACCACGCCTTCTTCAACGGCCGCACGGGTTGCGTGCAGTGCGTCTTCGACGCGCGCCTTCTTTTCCTTCATCTCGATCTCGGTGCTCGCGCCGACCTTGATCACCGCAACGCCCCCGGCCAGCTTGGCTACGCGCTCCTGCAGCTTTTCCTTGTCGTAGTCGGACGAGGTCTCTTCGATCTGCGCCTTGATCTGCTTGATGCGCGACTGGATGCCGTCGGCCTGGCCAGCGCCGTCGATGATCGTGGTGTTTTCCTTGGTGACCTGGATCTTCTTGGCGCGGCCCAGATCCTTGATCGTGGCCTTTTCGAGCTGCAGGCCCACTTCCTCGGAGATGACCGTACCGCCGGTCAGGATCGCCATGTCTTCGAGCATCGCCTTGCGACGGTCGCCGAAGCCCGGTGCCTTCACGGCGCAGACCTTGACGATGCCGCGGATGGTGTTCACCACCAGCGTCGCGAGAGCTTCGCCCTCGACTTCCTCGGCGACGATCAGCAGCGGCTTGCCGGACTTTGCGACGCCTTCGAGCAGCGGCAGCAGCTCGCGCACGTTCGAGATCTTCTTGTCGTGCAGCAGGATGTACGGGTCTTCGAGCTCGGACGACATCGACTGCTGGTTGTTGATGAAGTAGGGCGACAGGTAGCCGCGGTCGAACTGCATGCCCTCGACGACGTCGAGTTCATTGTCCAGGCCCGAGCCTTCCTCAACCGTGATCACGCCTTCCTTGCCGACCTTGTCCATCGCCTTGGCGATCAGCTCGCCAATGTTCTCGTCGGAGTTGGCCGAGATCGAACCGACCTGGGCGATTTCCTTGGAGGTGCTGCACGGCTTGCTGATCGCCTTGAGCTGCGCGACCGCGCCGATCACGGCCTTGTCGATGCCGCGCTTGAGGTCCATCGGGTTCATGCCGGCGGCCACCGCCTTCATGCCCTCGCGGATCATCGCCTGCGCCAGCACGGTGGCGGTGGTGGTGCCGTCGCCGGCGGCGTCGGAAGTCTTGGAAGCGACTTCCTTGACCATCTGCGCGCCCATGTTCTCGAACTTGTCGGCCAGCTCGATCTCCTTGGCGACGGACACGCCGTCCTTGGTGATCGTGGGCGCGCCGTAGCTCTTCTCGAGCACGACATTGCGGCCCTTCGGGCCGAGGGTGACTTTCACTGCGTTGGCGAGGACGTTGACGCCCTTGACCATGCGCGCACGCGCGTCTTCACCGAAACGAACTTCTTTGGCTGCCATTGGATGAATCCTCTAATGATTTTCTTGAAGGTCGATAACGCGGCGAGCGCGCATCGACGGGGTAGGTTTGACAGAATCAGTTTTGACGACTCAGCGCGTGCGCTTAACTCAGCACTGCAAAGATGTCGTCTTCCTTCACGACCAGGTATTCGGTGCCATCGAGCTTCACTTCGGTGCCCGAATATTTGCCGAACAGCACCTTGTCGCCGACCTTCACGCCCGGGGCGCGGTGGCTGCCGTTGTCGAGGGCCTTGCCCGGGCCGACAGCGATGACTTCGCCCTTGATCGGCTTCTCGGTGGCCGAATCGGGGATGACGATGCCGCCAGCGGAGAGCTTCTCTTCTTCCATACGCTTGATGACGACGCGGTCGAACAGCGGTTGCAGCTTCATGGGGAACCTCACAGTGGTTGAACGTAGGTGGTTGAAATTGAAGCAATTGAATGGAGTTGTTAGCACTCGACACCCTTGAGTGCCAAGTTTACGCGCGAACGGTGACACAAGGAAGTCGCGACTCCCACCTAATGGAGCCAACGTTCACCATTTCAAGGCTAGGACAGCCTTCACATGACAGCGATGGGCACGCCAGCTACGCTGTGCTACTGATTGGTTTCGATCATTCCGATGTCCGTCCTGCGGGTTCTTTGTTTGCATCCCGACGCTGTCGCCGCTGAAGCCCTGGCCGCCGCGCTGGTCGGGCAGCGGCTGGCCGCGTGCGTGAACGTCCTGCCGGACATACGGTCGACCTTCCGTTGGGAAAACCGCGTCGAACGCGCGCAGGAAATCCTTTTGTTGATCAAGACCACTACCGACCGATTTGATGCGGTCAACGAAACCATCGTGTCCGTGCATCCGTACGCAATGCCCGAAATCATCGGGCTGGACATCGTCGCCGGACTGGATCGCTATCTGGACTGGGTGCGTGCCGAAACCATGCCTGCGGGAACATCGGCATGAGCGGCTTGGTTTCGAGGTTCGTGCACGCATGGATCGCGGCATTCGGCCTGTGCGCCCTGCTTGCGACGCCATCCGCACGTGCCGTCGACGAATCCGACCTGCTGCCGGTTGATCAGGCTTTCGCCCTGAGCAGCAAGGTCGTCGATCGCGGCAGGATCGAGTTCACTTGGACGATCGCGAAAGGCTATTACCTGTATCGCGAGCGCATGGGTGCAGCGCCGGCCGATAACGCGTTCAAGGCCGATCCGCTGCAATTGCCCGAAGGCATCCACAAGCACGACCAGTTCTTCGGCAACGTGCAGATCTACCACGACCATGCCACTGCAACGCTCACCGGCACAGCCGCGAGCGGCGCGGGCGCGGCTGATTTCAATCTGAAATACCAGGGTTGCGCGGATGCGGGCGTGTGCTATCCGCCGCAGAAACGCACGCTGCATCTCGCGCTGCCAGCGCAAGGAATGAGCGCAGTCGCTTCGGTTCCTGACATGGGCGTCGCCAACGGCAATCCGAGCGCGCATCCCGGAGCGCTGGCCGCGCTGACCGGCAAGAGCGGCGCCAAACTCGCCGGCACCGATACGCTGCCATTGCCACCCGAGCAAGCCTTCGGCTTCGAGGCGATCGTCGATACGCCGAACCGGCTGCTACTGCGCTTCACCCCGGCGAAGGGCTATTACCTGTATCGCGACAAGACCTCGTTCGCGATCGGTGGAGCCTCCTCCGTGCAACCGGGCACGCCGCAATGGCCGCCTGCGCAACAGCGCCACGACGAACATTTCGGCGATGTAGCGGCGTACACGGATCTCGTCGAAGTGCCGCTGCCGTTGATCCGGCAGAACGCCGACGCACAACACATCGCCCTCAATGTCGTCTTGCAGGGTTGCCAGACCGACGGCATCTGCTATCCGCCGATGCAGCGCAGCGTGTCGCTCGATCTGCCCGCTGGAGGTCAGGTTTCCGCACCACAGATCCTTCCGCCCAAACCGGTCGCAATCACTTCGGTTTCGCTGATCACCGCACTGCTGCTCGCGCTCGGTGGCGGCCTGATCCTCAACCTGATGCCGTGCGTATTGCCGGTACTGTCGCTCAAAGCGCTGTCGCTGGTGCAATCGGGAGAAAGCCACGCGCGGGCCCGCAGCCATGCGCTCTGGTATACCGCAGGCGTGCTGGCCAGCTTTGCCGCACTCGGCGCGCTCGCGATCGGGTTGCGCCAGGCTGGTCTCTCGCTGGGCTGGGGATTCCAGTTGCAGCAGCCACTGGTGGTCGCGGCGCTCGCGTACCTGATGCTCGCGATCGGGCTGAGCCTGTCTGGCGT
Organism: Lysobacterales bacterium; assembly: GCA_038226665.1. Classification (GTDB taxonomy): domain Bacteria; phylum Pseudomonadota; class Gammaproteobacteria; order Xanthomonadales; family Xanthomonadaceae; genus SZAS-103. Next base: position 4,553 of record JBBRQI010000028.1, read on the forward strand.
GTATCAATTCGGCGCGGGCGTGGCGGGCGTCGGCCAGAAACTCACCGAAAAATCCGGGCCAGCCGGCGATTTCTTCACCGGCGTGCTCGCAGTCGTGGTCGCCAGCCCATGCACCGCGCCCTTCATGGGCACCGCGCTCGCGTATGCATTCGCTGCCCCAACTGCGGTGGGAATAGCAGTGTTCCTCGCGCTTGGACTTGGCCTCGCACTGCCGTTCCTGCTGATCGCCTTCGTGCCCGCGCTCGCATCGCGCCTGCCGAAACCTGGCGCGTGGATGGAAACCCTCAAGCAATTCCTCGCCTTCCCGATGTACCTCACCGTCGCGTGGCTGGTGTCGGTGATCGCAGCGCAGCGCGGTTCGAGCGGCGTGCTGTATTTGCTTGGCGGCGCGGTGCTGCTCGCGTTCGGTTTGTGGTGGTGGGAACGCGGACGCTACAGCCGGCACCGGATCGTACGACCGCTGGCAGGACTCGTGTTGCTGGTCGCATTGCTGCCGCTACTCGCAATCGAACGCCTGCCGCCGATCGCCAAACAGGCCGCCGAAACCGGAACGGTCGCGTATTCAGCAGGCAAACTCGCGGAACTGCGCGCGCAGCACCGCGTGGTGTTCATCGACATGACCGCCGATTGGTGCGTGAGCTGCAAGGCCAATGAAGCCGCGGTGCTGTCGCGGCCCGCCTTTCACGATGCTATGACTGCCGCGAACGCGGTGTACATGGTCGGCGACTACACCAGCGTCGATCCGGCGATCACCGCCTTCCTCGACGCGCACCATGCGGTCGGCGTGCCCTTGTATGTGGTGTATCCACGCAGCGGCGGCGAAGCCGAGGAACTGCCGAACATCCTGACCCAGAGCATTGTCGGGGATGCGCTGGCCCGCGCCTCGGCAAGATGAGCTTCCTGCGTTGAAGTGGCGCACGACCCTGCTCACCCTCGTCGCTGCGCTGCTGGCCGGCGCCGCCGGATTGGTGCTGTCGATCCGCCTCAACGGCCCCGGCTCCCTGCTCGGCACATCGGCAGGCCGCTGGCTGGTCGAACATATGGCAGCCTCCCTAGGCCCGACGGGCATCCGCGCAGCAAGTGAGGGCGAGGTCGTAGGATCGCTCTCTTTGACCGATCTGCAAGGCCACCCGCAGCAACTTCCTGCAACACGCGGTCATCGTCTGCTGGTGAATGTCTGGGCGACCTGGTGTGGCCCATGCCGCGACGAAATGCCGCTGCTAGCCGGATTCGACAAGACCCAAGACGCGAATGGGACGCTCATCGTCGGGATCGCAGAGGACGATTTGGTGTCCGTACACAGCTATCTTCTGCGAACTCCGGTCAATTATTCGATCCTGCTCGACGATGTGCAGGGCCGCGCAGGCGTACGATTGGGCAATCGACTCGGCACATTGCCTTACAGCGCCCTGATTGAAGTGGATGGCCGCCTGCTACGCCGCAAGTACGGGCCATTTGACAGCGCGGAGGCGCTCGCGATGTGGGTTTCAGCGCCCTGAAACACGTTGAGTAGAAGTAGCCTCACTCACTAGAAGTAGACGCGACTGAGTCACGGCTGTGGGGGAGGGTGCCTCGGCTGAGTAGAAACTCTAGCCGGCTGGCAACATTCGTTCAATTTCCGTAAACGTCGTCGATACGGGACTCATCCGCTGGACATGCAACCCCTATCACGCGACACTGCGCACCCCACGCTTTTGTGGCGGTCTTGTGACCGTCGCTCCGGAACAGTGCCCAAGATCCTCATCCTCCACGGCCCCAACCTCAACCTGCTCGGCGAACGCGAGCCGGCGGTCTATGGGTCGACGACGCTGGCCGAAATCGACGGTTCGCTGCTTGAGAAAGCCCAAGCAACCGGCCACGCGCTCGAATCCCTGCAGTCCAACGCCGAACACGCACTGGTTGAACGCATCCAGGCCGCGCGCCACGACGGCACCGCTTTCATCCTGATCAACCCCGCCGCATTCACCCACACGTCTGTAGCGATCCGCGACGCGCTCGCGGCGGTGCGCATCCCGTTCATCGAAGTCCACCTCTCGAACCCGCACGCGCGCGAGCCATTTCGAAAGGAGTCGTACTTCAGCGACCTCGCAGTCGGTGTGGTCGCCGGTTTCGGCGCGGACAGTTATCGCTACGCACTCGACGCCGCGCTCGCGCGACTCTGATTCCCCATATTCGCAACACCCGAAAGGTAACCGCATGGATCTTCGCAAGATCAAGAAACTCATCGACCTGCTGGATGAATCCAATCTGGCGGAAATAGAGATCAAAGAGGGCGAAGAGTCGGTGCGCCTCTCGCGCATGCCCAAGAACATGCCTATGCAACAGGTGACTTACGCCGCAGCCCCGGCATTGACTTCCGCTCCAGCCCACGTCGAAACGCAGCGCCCCGCAAGCCACACCGCAGCGCCGAGCGCGCCACCGCACGCCGACACCGCGCACATCGGCAAGGGCGGCCGCGAGCTGCCCGACGGCCACGTGTTGCGCTCGCCAATGGTCGGGACGTTCTACGCATCGCCGAATCCGGATTCGCCGCCGTTCGTGAAAGTCGGGCAAGCGGTCAAGGCCGGCGAAACGCTGGCGATCATCGAGGCGATGAAGATGTTCAACCCGATCGAAGCCGACGTTTCCGGCACCGTGACCGCGATCCTCGCGAGCAGCGGCCAGCCGATCGAGTTCGACGAACCGCTGTTCGTGATCAGTTGAGCGGCATGCCCATGCTCGACAAGGTCGTCATCGCAAACCGTGGCGAAATCGCGCTGCGCATCCTGCGCGCTTGCCATGCGCTCGGCATCCGCACGGTCGCGGTGCATTCGACCGTGGACCGCAACCTCAAGCACGTCGCGATGGCTGACGAATCGGTGTGCATCGGTCCGGCGCCATCGTCCGAAAGCTATCTCAATATCCCCGCGCTGATCGCTGCGGCTGAAGTCACCGACGCGCAGGCGATCCATCCGGGTTACGGGTTTTTATCCGAGAACGCCGACTTCGCCGAGCGCGTCGAGCAGTCCGGTTTCATTTTCATCGGCCCGCGCGCCGAGACGATTCGCCTGATGGGTGACAAGGTCGAGGCGATTAAGGCGATGAAGGCGGCGGGCGTTCCCTGCGTGCCGGGCTCCGACGGCCCTGTTCCCGAAGAACCTGCCGAGGCCATGGCGATCGCCAAGCGCATCGGCTATCCGATCATCGTGAAGGCGGCCGGCGGCGGCGGCGGACGCGGCATGCGCGTCGTCCACACCGAAGCCGCGCTGCTGAATTCCATCGCGACCACCCAGCAGGAAGCCAAGGCGGCGTTCGGCAACGCGCAGGTCTACATGGAGAAGTTCCTCGAAAACCCGCGCCACATCGAGATCCAGGTGCTTGCGGATGGGCAGGGCAACGCGATCCACCTCGGCGAGCGCGACTGCTCCATGCAGCGCCGCCACCAGAAAGTCGTCGAGGAAGCGCCCGCGCCCGGCATCACGCCCAAGCAGCGCGCCAAGATCGGCGCAGTCTGCGTCGAAGCCTGCATCCGCATCGGTTATCGCGGCGCCGGCACCTTCGAATTCCTCTACGAAGACGGCCACTTCTACTTCATCGAGATGAATACCCGCATCCAGGTCGAGCATCCGGTGACCGAACTGATTACCGGCGTGGACCTCGTGCGCGAACAACTGCTGATCGCCGCCGGCCGCCCGCTATCGCTGAAGCAGGAAGACATTGTCATCCGCGGCCATGCGATCGAGTGCCGCATCAACGCCGAAGACCCCGACACGTTCCTGCCCTGCCCCGGCCTGATCCAGCACTTCCACGCCCCCGGCGGCCCCGGCGTGCGCGTGGACAGCCACATCTACGAAGGCTACCGTGTGCCGCCGAATTATGACTCGATGATCGGCAAGCTCATCGTCCACGGCAACGACCGCGACATCGCGATCTGCCGCATGCGCGTCGCGCTGAACGAAATGATCGTCGATGGCATCAAGACGAATGTCCCGCTGCAGCAACGCATCATGGCCGACCAGGGATTCCAGACTGGCGGCACGAATATTCATTATCTTGAGAAGCGGCTGGCGGAGCGGAAAGAGAAGAATATCGGGTTGGGATGAACGACTCCGGAAAACTTTCTCCGACCTCGTTCACCGGAACTCCGATGCCTAGCGCAACCATCAAAATATTTCTTGTTCATGGTGATCCGAAGCGACTTCGGATTGCCGAGTTATCGAACTGGAATGGCAAAGCTGTGGCTGGTCCGAGGAGCGAATTTGATGGAGTTCTTTCGAGGGAAGAATGTCAGAAATCCGGCGTTTACTTTCTGACTGGCATAGATCCTGAGTCGGGACGCAGTGCTGTCTACATTGGGGAGGCAGAATCCATTCGCGATAGAGTCAAATCCCATCTCAACAAAGACTATTGGAACCAAATCTCATTCTTCGTCAGTAAGGACGAGAATCTAACGAAGGCGCACATTCGATATTTGGAAGGACGATTGATCGAGCAAGCCATCAAGGCGGGCCGTGCCATCGTCAAGAACAGCCAGAACAGCGGATCGAAGCTGCCAGAATCTGATCGAGAGGACATGGAAGTTTTTCTTGAAAAGATTCATCAACTCCTGCCGGTGCTGGGCGTCGAATTCCTTGTCCCCGCAGGCTCGCCGCCAACATCGGCAACAGAAAGGCAGCAGTTCTATTGCCGGATCCACAATGTTGAAGCATCGGGTCATTTGTCACCAACCGGCTTCGTTGTTCTCGCCGGTAGCCAAGCCGTGCTTAAGGAGCGTGACTCAACACAGCGATACCCTTGGGCCAAGAATCTACGTGCACAACTTGAAGCAGACGGCGCTTTGCAGCGCTTGAACGATCATCTGAGATTCACTAGAGATGTCGATTTCTCAAGCCCAAGCGCCGCCGCTGCTGTAGTTCATGGCGGTTCGGCGAACGGACTGACTGCGTGGAAGAACGATCAAGGCAAGACTCTCAAAGAGCTCGAATCGGATTAACGTCAGCAAGCGGCCCGGATGAAAGCGCACGGCGCTGTAATCCGGGGTGATGTGCGCATTCCCGGATGACCAGCTGCGCTGTTCAACATCGTTTGCGCTGCGCCCCATCCGGGCTACCATGTTTGCGACATTGAATGTTTCCACCGAGGATCGCCATGGATAATCCCCTGTATGTGCACGCCGACTGGGATGCCGAAGCTGGCGTCTGGGTGGCGACATCCAACGATGTGCCTGGCCTCGCGACCGAGGCGGAGACGGTCGAGGCGTTGATTGCCAAGCTCGAGTCCATGATCCCGGAACTGCTTGCCGCGAACGGAACCGCCGTCGATTCGAACGTCACCTTCGAACTGCTGGCCCGACGCTTCGATCGCGTGCGTCCGGCGGCCTGATGGTCGACAGCTATACCGATTCGGTGATCCGCCTGTTGCGGCATGCTGGCTGCGAGTTCGTTCGCCACGACAAGGGCGACCACGACATCTGGCGATCGCCGATCACCGGCGTGCACTTTGTCGTCGATGGCAAGATCAAATCGCGTCACACGGCCAATGCCGTGCTGCGCCAGGCGGGTTTGCCGAAACATTTCTAGACAGCGAGTGCAGGTAGAACCCATGACCAAACCCCCGCACTTCTCCATGATCCGCGACTTCCATCTCGCCGACTGGTTCACGATCGCCAATGCGTTCTGCGGGATGGGCGCGGTGCTGGCGGTGATGGCGTTCCTGACCGGGGCACAGCCGCATGGGCTGCTATGGGCGGCGGCGCTGGTTCCGGCGGCGTTCGTGTTCGATGTCTGCGATGGGCGCATCGCGCGCTGGCGGCAGACGCAGTCCGCGCTCGGGCGTGAACTCGATTCGCTGGCCGATGCGATCTCGTTCGGCGTCGCACCCGCAGCGATGGGTTTCGCAGCCGGCCTCAACGGATTCTGGGATTGCGTCGTGCTGGTCTACTTCGTAGCCTGCGGGGTCAGTCGCCTCGCCCGCTACAACATCACCGCCGAAGCGCTGTCGGCTGATGCAGCGGGCAAGGTGAAATATTTCGAAGGCACGCCGATCCCGAGCAGTGTGCTGCTGGTCGCGCTGCTCGCCTTCGCCGCATGGCAGGGCCGGATCGGCGAAGCGATCTGGTTCGGCCACTGGCAACTCGGTTCCTGGCAGTTGCACCCGCTGGTGTTGCTGTTCGCGCTCTCCGGCTCGCTGATGATCAGCAAGACCATCCGCATCCCGAAACTCTGATCTTCGATGCCCTTCCTCGAACTGACCCTGCACTGCACCCAGTCCGACCACCCGCGCATCGAAGCCGCGCTCGAAGAGCTCGGCGCGCTGTCGGTGACTCTGATGGACGCGGATGCGGCGACGCCCGACGAGCGCGCGATCCTCGAACCCGGCGTCGGTGCGATGCCGTTGTGGGCGGCTCTGTCGCTGACCGCGTTGTTCGACGCGGATGCGAATCGCGACGCGCTGCTGCATGCACTCGAAGCCATCGTTCCCGAGGCTGACCTCACCACGGCCACATTCCAAGAAGTCGCCGACCAGGATTGGGTGCGCGCATGGATGGACGACTATCCGCCGCTGCGCTTCGGCGAATCGCTATGGATCGTGCCATGGAATTGCGAAATTCCTGATGAGGCGTCCCACCAAGCTCCTGACGATGCTCTGGATGACGGCAAGCATCGTGAAGCGACCATCGTGCGCCTCGACCCCGGGCTTGCCTTCGGTTCCGGCACGCATGCGACGACGGCGCTGTGCCTGAAATGGCTGGAGTCGCTTGCTCGGCAAGGCACGGGGCTTCGCGGCAAGTCGGTGCTCGACGTCGGTTGCGGTTCGGGGATTCTTGCGATTGCCGCATTGAAGCTCGGCGCAGCGCGCGCGGTCGGCATCGACAACGATCCGCAGGCCTTGATCGCCAGCCTCGACAATGCCGAGCGCAACGAAGTCGTCGAGCGCCTGTCCGTGGTCATGCCCGACACAGCGCCCGCCTCGCAGTACGACATTGTCGTCGCCAATATCCTGGCCTCGGCGCTCGACGCATTGGCCGACAGCATCGCCGCGCGCGTCAAACCCGGCGGCCTGCTCGCGCTGTCGGGCATCCTCGACGGCCAGCACGACGAACTGCTCGCGCGCTACGCGTCGTGGTTCGACAACCTGCGCGTGAGCAAGCGCGAGGATTGGCTGCGTATCGACGGCGTGCGTCGCAATTGAGCCCAACCGATCAAGCTACTCATTGAATGATTCGATTGACTCGGCGGCTCACGTAAACTGCCTGCATGCAAACCCGCTGCCCGCAGTGCCAGACCGTTTTCCCCCTCGAAGCCGACCGCCCCAAGGGCGACGTCGCTGCTTTCGCCTGCGCGTCCTGCGGGGCGACGTTCGATGCCTACGCGCACCTGACCGAGGCTGCACCCGGCGCGGCCCCGACTGTCTCCACGACCAGCGCTCCCGCGAAACCCGCGGATGACCAAGGCGAATTGTTCGGTCGTCCGCGCCATGCGCACGCTCCACGTTTCGCGCGTACGCGTCTCCATATTGCGCGGCCGCCGCAGTGGCGCTGGTGGCTTGCGGGTTTCGTTCTGCTCGTGATGCTGCTCGCGATCTATCCGGTCGCCGATCGCCAGCGCCTGGCACGCGACCCGGCCTGGCGTCCGACCTTGCAGAGCCTGTGCAACACGCTCGGTTGCACGCTGCCGTCGTGGAGCGACGCCACCGCGTTCGAAGTCACTGCGCGCGACGTGCGTCCGCACCCATCGGCGAAAGGCGCGCTGCTGATCACGGTCAGCTTCCGCAACAACGCGCAGTTCGCACAGGATTGGCCGATGCTGGAACTGTCGATGTCCGACCTCAACGGCCGCGAGATCGGCATGCGCCGCTTCCGCGTGCAGGAATATCTCGGCAGCGCACCGAAAACACCGCAGATCGCGGCCGGACAATCCGCGAATGCAACACTGGAAGTGGTCGATCCGGGTCGCGATGCGGTCGCGTACAACTTCGAATTCCGCTGAACACTGCGCTCCACGATGTGTGATATGCGGCACACGGAAATCGCTTGCATGCGCATTGGCGAACAGGAGTAAACTCGCACCCCCATCGCATGCAATGCAATTGCGCTCAACGACGGGACCGGCACGGATGCCAGCAGCGAAGACATCCGTTCCATCGAAACCCGTGCCATCCCGGAGTGCTGCACCACGTGAACGCCGTCCATGCATTGCGCGATAGCGGTTCTTCCGCCTCCGCCTCGGTCCAGCCATCGCTGCGTGAATGCGTCACGCAGGTCGTACGACGCTACCTGCGCGATCTCGGCGACCATCCAGCTGAAGACTTGCACGCGCTGGTTTTGCATGAAGTCGAAGCGCCGCTGTTCGCCGAACTGCTGCGCCATTGCGACGGCAACCAGAGCCGCGCCGCCGCTGCGCTCGGCATCAATCGCAGCACGTTGCGCAAGAAGCTGAAGCAATACGACCTGGGCTGAAGCGGGGTTGCCATGACTGCTTCCGATCCTTCCGCGCGCCAGCCATTGTGCCGCGCGCTGCTGTCTGTTTCCGACAAGACCGGCGTGCTCGAACTCGCCGATGCACTGGTCGCCAACGGCATTGAACTGCTCTCCACTGGCGGCACCGCGAAAGTCTTGCGCGACGCGGGCATCGCCGTGCGCGATGTCAGCGACGTGACCGGCTTCCCCGAGATCATGGACGGCCGCGTCAAGACCCTGCATCCGGCGATCCACGGCGGCCTGCTCGGCCGCGATGGCACCGACGACGCGGTGATGGCTGAACACGGCATCGCGCCGATCGACCTGCTGGTGGTGAACCTGTATCCGTTCGAGGCGACGATCGCTAAAGCGGACAGCACGTACGACGACGCGGTCGAGAACATCGACATCGGCGGCCCCGCTATGCTGCGCGCGGCAGCGAAGAACCATGCGCGTGTCGCAGTCGTGGTCGATCCGGCGGACTACGCCGCTTTGCTCGAGGCCGTCGCGCATGGTGGTACCGATGATGCGCAACGCCGTGCATTCGCGGCGAAAGCCTACGCGCACACCGCGCACTACGATGGACGCATTGCGCAGTGGTTGTCGCCGCGCGCAGCGGCACCATCGCAACCGGAAGCGTGGCCGCGCACGATGCATCTTTCGTTGAACTTGTCCTCGGCGCTGCGTTATGGCGAAAACCCGCACCAGTCCGGCGCGCTCTACCTTGAAAAAGACGCACCGCAAACCGGCATCGTCGCGACCGCGAAATTCCTGCAAGGCAAGGAACTCAGCTACAACAACCTCGCCGATGCCGATGCCGCGCTCGAATGCGTCAAGGCCTTCGACGCGCCGGCCTGCGTGATCGTCAAGCACGCCAATCCCTGCGGCGTCGCCGTCGCCGCGAACATCTTCGACGCTTACAACCACGCCTATGCAACCGATCCGACTTCGGCGTTCGGCGGCATCATCGCGTTCAACCGCCGTCTCGACGCGAAGACCGCTAAGGACATCGCGAAGCGCCAGTTCGTCGAAGTCGTGATCGCGCCGGTAATCGATGCCGATGCGCTCGCCGCGTTCGCGAAGAAACCGAACGTGCGCGTGCTGGCCTGCGGCGCACTTGCATCGCCCGAAGGCGGCCAGGATTTCAAGCGCATCGCCGGCGGCTTGCTGGTGCAGGACGCCGACAGCGATGCGTTGACCATCGCTGACTTGAAGGTCGTGACGAAGCGCGCGCCCGACGCGAACGACTTCGCCGATCTGTTGTTCGCATGGAAGGTCGCAATGCACGTCAAGTCCAATGCGATCGTCTATGCGAAGGATTCACGCACCATCGGCATCGGTGCCGGCCAGATGAGCCGGGTGGTCAGCGCGAAGATCGCCGCGCTCAAGGCCGAGGAAGCCGGACTGGTCGTGCACGGTTCGGCGATGGCGAGCGATGCGTTCTTCCCGTTCCGTGATGGCCTCGACGCCGCAGGCGCCACAGGCATCCGCAGCGTGATCCAGCCCGGTGGCTCGATGCGGGATGCCGAAGTGATCGCCGCCGCGGATGAGCACGACATCGCAATGGTGTTCACCGCGCGGCGGCACTTCAGGCATTGAGATCCGAACCATGAAGATCCTCGTCATCGGTTCCGGCGGTCGCGAACACGCACTCGCATGGAAACTCGCGCAATCGCCGCGCATCGACGAAATCCTCGTTGCGCCCGGCAATGCAGGCACCGCGACCGAGGCAAAATGCCGCAATATCGCGATCGCTGCGAACGACATCGACGGACTGCTCGCGCTGGCGAAATCCGAAGGTGTCGCAGTCACTGTCGTCGGTCCCGAAGGCCCGTTGGTGGCGGGCATCGTCGATCGCTTTCGCGCAGAAGGCCTGCGCATCTTCGGGCCGTCCGCGAAAGCTGCGCAGCTCGAAGGCAGCAAGGCGTTCGCGAAGGATTTCCTCGCGCGCCACGGCATCCCGACCGGGCACTACGCGGTGTTCACCGAACTCGATGCCGCACTCGCGTACCTGCAAAAGGTCGGTGCGCCGATCGTGGTGAAAGCCGACGGCCTCGCCGCCGGCAAGGGCGTGATCGTCGCGATGACGCTCGCCGAAGCCGAAGCTGCGGTGCGCGACATGCTCGCCGGCAATGCGTTCGGCGCGGCCGGATCGCGGGTGGTAATCGAGGAGTTCCTCGACGGCGAGGAAGCAAGTTTCATCTCGATGGTCGATGGCGTCACCGCATTGCCGATGGCGACGTCGCAGGACCACAAGCGCGTGTTTGACGACGACACCGGACCGAACACCGGCGGCATGGGCGCGTATTCGCCAGCGCCGGTGGTCATGCCCGACGTGCATGCGCGCGTGATGCACGAGATCGTCGAGCCGACCGTGCGCGGCATGATCGCCGACGGCGTGCCGTTCACCGGCTTCCTCTACGCCGGACTGATGATCGACAAGGCCGGCATGCCGAAGGTGATCGAATTCAACGTGCGTTTTGGCGATCCGGAAACGCAGCCGGTGATGATGCGCCTGCAGTCCGATCTGCTCGACCTGATCGATGCCGCGATCGACGGGAAGTTGCACGAAACCGAAGCGAAGTGGAATCCACATCCGTCGCTCGGCGTCGTGATGGCTGCCGCGAACTACCCGGACACGCCGAAAACCGGCGATGCCATCCACGGGCTCGATGCGGCACAACCATCTGACGCCAAGATTTTCCAGGCTGGTACGAAGCTCGATTCGACCGGCGACATCGTCACTTCCGGCGGTCGCGTGCTGTGCGTCTGCGCTCTCGGCGACACCGTAGCCGATGCGCAGCGCAAGGCTTACGACGCGGTCGCGAAGATCTCCTGGGATGGCGAATTCCACCGCACCGACATCGGTTGGCGTGCGATCGAGCGCGAGCGCGGCGCGGGCTAGGACGCAGCGTTCTCTTCGCGCGGCTGCAACGCCATGAGCAGTGCTTCCAGATCACCGAGTTCCGCTTCGAACGCAGCGTGAAGTGCGGCTTGGCGCATCATCAGGTCAACGGCCTCAGTTCGCCATGAAACAGCAGCCACTGCTCCGTGAACTACTCGACGTTGTGCTTGAAGTAGTGCCGCATCTCCTTGCGTTGCGATAGCGAATCTTGGTGGCGCAGAAAATGTACGGCAAGGCCGCAGCGTGCGCGATCAGCAATTGGGCGCGATCGCGGACAAGTAACGGACGTGGGAGTGACTTAAGAGCCACGCCCGCGAAAACCATTTTCGATCCGACTTTGCTAGGCTCTTGCATCGTCGCGAGGAGCGCGCATGTCAGGTCACAACCAGTTCGCGCTGCTGGGCAAGCGCCGCTTCGCGCCGTTCTTCGTGACCCAGTCGCTGGGGGCGTTCAACGACAATGTGTTTCGCAATGCGACGGTGGTGTTGATCACCTCGCAGGTCAGCATGGAATTGCAGAAGCTGTACACCAGCCTTGCGCCTGCGCTGTTCATCCTGCCGTTCTTCTTTTTCTCGGCTACCGCAGGACAGCTCGCGGAGAAATACGAGAAGACGCGCATCATCCGCGCGGTCAAGGTCTTCGAGATCGGGGTGATGGCGATCGCCGCCTACGGCTTCTACGCGCACCACGCGGTCCTGCTGCTGGTGGTGCTGTTCCTGATGGGTCTGCATTCGACGGTGTTCGGGCCGATCAAGTATTCGATCCTGCCGCAGGCGCTGCATCCGCAGGAACTCGTGGGCGGTAATGGCCTGGTCGAAACCGGAACCGCGCTTGCGATCCTGTTCGGCATGATCCTCGGTGGCGGGTTGATGCTCGATCCCGGCATGGGGCCGACATACGCCTCGATTGCGGTGATTGCGATCGCGCTGGTCGGCTACGCGGCATCGCATGCGATCCCTGCCGCACCGGCTACGTCGCCGCAGTTGAAGATCGAATGGAATCCGTTCGTCGAAAGCTGGCGCATCGTCCGCCTCTGCATGAAGCAACGTGCGGTATTCAACTCCGTGCTTGGGATTTCCTGGTTCTGGTTCTTCGGCACTGCGCTCACCACGCAGCTCGAGCCCTACGCCAAGGTGAATCTTGGTGGCACGAGCAACGATATCTACCTGCTGGTGCTGGGCGTGTTCTCGGTCGGCACGGGCATCGGCTCGCTGTTGTGCGAAAAGCTGTCGAGGCGTTCGGTGGAAATAGGCCTCGTGCCATTGGGTGCGTTCGGCATCAGTGCATTCACGATCGACCTGTACTTCGCTCGCTCGGGATTGGCGCCGGCCAGCGGCTTGCACATCATGGACTTCGTGCGGGCGCAGGGAAGCTGGCGAATCCTGCTCGATCTCAATCTGATCGGCGTGTTCGGCGGATTCTTCCTGGTTCCGCTGTTCGCGCTGGTGCAAAGCCGCACGCCGCGCAGCGAGCTGTCGCGCGTGATCGCTGGCAACAACATCCTCAACGCGTTGTTCATCGTCGCCGCCGCGGCATCGAGCATCGCCGCCGACAAACTGCTGCACTGGAGCATCCCGCAGTTCTTCCTCGCGATCGCGTTGCTCAACGCGGTGGTTGCGATCTACATCTTCAGCCTCGTGCCCGAATTTCTGATGCGCTTCCTGAGTTGGGCGCTGATGAAGGCGCTGTACCGGTTGCGCGTGCAAGGCGTGGAGAATATCCCCGATGAAGGCGCGGCGTTGCTGGTCTGTAATCACGTGAGTTATCTCGACGCATTGCTGATCGGCGGCTCGGTGCCGCGACCGGCGCGCTTCGTGATGTATTACCGGATCTTCGACACGCCTGGCGCGGGCTGGATTTTCCGCGCCGCGCGCGCGATCCCGATCGCGGGCGCGCGCGAGGATCCGGCGCTGATGGAAAAGGCGTTCGCCGATGTCGATGCCACGCTGGCCGCAGGCGAACTGGTCTGCATCTTTCCCGAAGGTGCGCTGACGAAGGACGGCGAGATCGCGTCGTTCAAGGCCGGAGTCGAACGCATTCTTGCGAAGCGCGCCGTACCGGTCGTGCCGATGGCATTGCGCGGGATGTGGGTCAGCATGTGGAGTGCTCGCAGCAGTCGCATGCGCCAGTTGCGCATGCCGCGGCGGTTTCGCGCGCAGATCGAATTGATCGTTGGCGCGCCCGTTGCGGGCGTCGAGGCGACAGCCGAATCACTGGAAACGCTCGTGAAGGGCTTGCGCGGGGACAACCCGTAATCGCGTCGTGCGCTTCAGTTTGCGCAGCATGGCCGCTTGCGAGGACGATCAGAGAAAATGCGCGATCACGAACAGCGCAATCACGGCCAGCCACAACAGCAGCATGCGCCATACGAGGCTCATCGCGTCGCGCAGTTCAAGCAGTGCGGGCGTCGCTGTCATTGCGTTGCCGTCGGGCACGTCGGTATCGTCGTCGGCGATCTCGATGTCCACGCTTGCGCGCGCGGCGGCGGCGAGGAATCCGATGTCGAGGCGCATGCCGCCGGCATGCCAGTCGCGCCATGCGCCGAACACCGCATCGAAATTGGCGGCGAGTGCGAGCGCGAACGTCATCAATTGCGCGACCGGCCAGTCGAGTACCGCAAGCAACCAGCGCGCATCAGCGCGTTGCGCATGCGGCGCATCGGCGTGCGCGGCATCGATGGCAAGCAAGGCGATGATGCGGTACAGGAACGCGCCGGCGGGCCCGAGCAGGAGGAACCACAGCAGCGGCCCGAACCAGCGCCGCAACGCACCGTTGAACACGGCCTCGACGAGGGCATGTCCGTTCAAGCAGGAGCTATCGGTTGCGGATGCCGTATCTATCTGCAGCAGGCTCGCGGCGGCATCGCGTTTGTGCGCGGCGTCGGGCGCATCGACGATCGATTCGACATCGAGATCGAGATCGCGCGGCCCCCAGCAATAAAACAACAGCAACACCGCAAACACGAACCACGGCACGCCCCATAGCGACTGCCGCAACGCGAGTTGCAGCAGGCCGATCAACAACACCGGCAAGCCAATCACCAGCAGCAAGCCAACGCGCCCATTCAATGCGCCATCGGCCTCGGACTGGCCGCCGATGTAGCGCCGCCATTCGACGAGCCAGTCGAAACGCCGCAATGCGGCGAGCGACTGCACCGCATGCCCTGCGACCAGGACGACGATGACGGCGATCAGGGTTGCGGACATGGGCGCTCGGAATCCGTCTGTACGTGCGTGCCGATTCTAACGCGCTGGACAGGGATGTCCGAAGGGCGCCGCACTCCTGGAACCGTCGCGAGCGGCCGCTACTGGCATCCCGCCTTCCACGACACTCGTGCATCCTTGCACATCGCAGGATGCGCAGGAGCGATTCCGGAAGCGGCGTTCAAGCCTCGCCGGCAAGCCAGCGATCGATCAACCAGCGTGAAATCGATTCCGGACGCGACAAGCCGAGCACGCCATTGGCGACATCGGCAAGCAGTTCGTCGCGCGTCCACCAGCGCGCGTCCTCGAGTTCGTCGTTGCAGCGCGGCTCGTCGGGTTCGGCCAGTGCGGAAAAGCCCAGCATCATCCCGGATGGAAAAGGCCACGGCTGCGAGGCGACGTAATCCGCGCGCAGCACGCGCACACCGGCTTCCTCCATCACTTCGCGGACGACAGTGTCTTCCAGCCGTTCGCCGGGTTCGACGAAACCCGCGAGCAGCGAATAGCGGCCCAGCGGCCAGCTGGCCTGCCGACCGAGCAGCAGGCGTTCGCCATCGCTGACCAGCATGATCACCGCCGCGTCGATGCGCGGGTAGTGGTCGCTCGCGCAGGCATCGCAGCGTGCGGCGTGGCCTGCATGGGTGAATCGCAATGCCGCGCCGCAGTGAACGCAGAATCGCGTGCGTTGATGCCAGATCAGCAATGCGCGCGCATACGCGAACAGACCGGCTTCGAATACGGACAACCGCGTTGCCGCGCTGCGCAGGTCGAGCGAGTTCGTCAGCCTGTCAGTAGTGCGCGCGAACCATGCTCCATCGTCATCGATGCCGAGGAATAGCGCATCGTCCAGCGCATCCATCGAAAAGGAATCGCCACGCCGCAGGATGAGCGCATCGCGTTCGGCGTTCACTTCGGCATCGGTGTTGCGATCCAGGCACACAACGCGCGCACTTGGCCACGACGCGGAAAGGCGTTCGCGGTCGTTGCGCATGTGTTCGGCGCGATCGAGCCGGCAACCGGTAAATGCGATGTGCATGGATGCACAAGTGGCGCTCGGCAGTCGCTCCTGCGCATCCCGCGCCCGCGACATTCGCACGTCCCTGTGCATCATCAAGCCGAGAACGAACTGCCGCAGCCGCAGGTCGTCTTCGCATTCGGATTGCGAACCGAGAATTGCGCGCCGTGCAGGCTTTCGCTGTAGTCGACTTCCGCGCCCATCAGGTATTGCAGGCTGAGCGGATCGACGAGCAGGGTCACGCCATCCTTCTGCACGGCGAGGTCGTCCTCGGCCTGTTCCTCGTCGAAGCTGAAACCGTACTGGAAACCCGAACAGCCGCCGCCGCTGATGTAAACGCGCAGCTTGAGCGTGTCGTTGCCTTCCTCGCGGATCAGCTCGGCGACCTTGCGCGCTGCCGCGCTGGTGAACGCCAGCGGCGCGTCGAGTTGCTGATAGCTTTTCCCCGCAGATTGCGACTGCGCAGCGGATGGATGCATGGCAAGCGGGTTGGGTCGGGTGGGGGCGCCCATTTTCATGGACGCCCCCCCCTAAGAACCGTACGTGCGGGTTTCCCCGCATACGGCTCAAGCCTGTCAAAAACTCCCGTCAGGGAGCCGGCTTCACAACCTTCAAACCAAGCTGATGGACACGAACGTGACATATCGGGTGCAAGAGGATGCGG
>JBBRQI010000029.1:0-20549 GCA_038226665.1 Lysobacterales bacterium
AGCTCTCAGCACCCTCAACTACACACACTTTTATCTTGCAGTAAATTTCTCTGATGCTATTCGGCTTGAACAAACTGCCAATCGTGACGATCACGGACCCCACAAACGACAAGGCCCGCGAATGCGGGCCTTGTGCTGTGCGGGATCGGCTTAATCCCACCCCCTTTGATGAACTCCTTCGGGTTGGCTTAACTGCCTCCGTCCCGCTTGCTCCCGTCGCTGCATCTACGAACTCTTCCCCTTTGATCCCTTGCGATACCTCTGTTCAAACTGCGGTCTTAACTGCCCAAGGCCCGCGCTCTCGCACGCAGCATCTTTGCAAGGCCGTATCAGTGGCAGACCACTTGAGAACGCCCATTCCATTGGATCGCCATCATAGGGAGACAGCATGATCGCAAGGTCACAGGTACCATCCGATTTGAGCCTGACTTGCATTCGATCCCAAGAACCATTTTCCCACTGCACACCACGTTCAAATTTCAATAGCTCTAGCGCATTGGAGAACCCACTTTTGCAGCCGTTGGGTTCAAGAATTACCAGTTTCGATGCAGGTCTGAATCTCCCGCGCATCGACCAGACTCGGTCATGAACAGAGTCGTTGGCTAATTGCCGGGTGATCTCGTAAGCACCCTCTTCAATACACCAAGCAGATAAACGGATTTCACACCTCAGTGGAGGCGCAGAAGCTGAACCACTTGGTGGCGATGCGACCGCACAGCCATTTCCAAGAACACAAATTGCGCTTGCAATGAGTAGTAGAAATTTCATCAGCACCCTCCGTTTCCCGCACTCACGCCTTTCGCGCAGGTGTTTATATTGCTCTTAGCATTAATGATTTCCCCACGGCTCTGAGCATTTGCTGGCTGACCAGAGAGGTCCTTCATCACGTTGGCCGGACCGGGAACGTCGGCAGAAAGTGTCTTCCCATTAGCTCCAAGCCCGCCTGAATATTGATCACCGGCGCCGCCGCCATGGCCTCCGAGTTCGTGTGACATTGTTTCTTTTGTTGCCGGTTGTGCTCCACCAGCCCCAACGGTCACTTTGTTTCCACCAATGGCATTGGTTTCAGAGCGTCCGCTTTTGGTTACGCCAGCTGTATCGGGCACCACATTCACGGTATTGACGTGTGCGCCCCCTGTTGTTTGATAGACACCTTGCGCGGTCACATTGACGTTGGCGCCATTTATTGTGGCAGCGCCTGAGAAATCTTGAGCGATCTGCGCGTTGACCGTTGCAGGAGTGAAATTGGATGTCGGCACACCGGTCATCGTCCAAGTAACTGTGAAGGTAACCTGGCCGGGAGCCGTCCAAAATAGTTGCCCATCTCTCCCGTCCGGATCGGTGAACTTGTACGGGTTGTTATTGGCGTATGCATACCGGTTGAAAGATGCGCCGGTGTTCGCATTGGCCTGCACCGGATCAACGCTCAGGAACCGTCCGATCTGGGGATCGTAATAGCGCTGCTGCGCATACGTCAGCCCCGTTGACGCATCCGTCACATGCCCAGTGAAGCCTGGGCCTTGGCTGTATGTGCCGCCCGATGGTTCGCCGTACGGAGTATAGAGCTGCGCCCGCGTGAGGGTGCCGCTGCCATCGGTCTCGCCAACCGGGCTGTGCAATGCGTCGGTGTGCTCGTAGGTCTTGGTCCAGTTCGTGTTGCCGATGGTCGCGCTGCGCTTGCCGACCAGCGAGCCGTTGAGGCTCACGTAGTCGGTGGTCGTGTTGTTGCGCTGGTCGTCCTCGGTAATCAGCTGGCCGGTGCTGTCGTAGATCGGGTAGTCGACCTTTCCGTTGTTCATGGTGCCAAGGCTGGTGACCTTCACCCGACGTCCGTTTCCGTCGTACTGGTAGCTTTCCTTGCCGTTCACCGACTGCATGCGGTTCGCCGCATCGAACGTGTAGCTGTCGTTGCCCGCGCCCTTGCCGGTGATGTTGCCGTTGGCGTCGTAGTTCAAGGCCATCGGCTTGTGGCCGCTCAATGCGCTCAGCCGCCAGCTCACGGGATCGTAGCTGTAGGTGTTCTTGTACGTGGCGGTGTTGCCGACCTGGTTGCTGCGGATGTTGTCGAGCCCGTCGTAGGTCGTGGTCGCGTTGATCCACCACTGGTGCGGCGCGCTGGTCGTCTTGAGTCGATCCAGGCCGTCGTAGGTCATCGTCCGGCTGTTCGGATTGTTGGACGTGCCGTCGGCGATGCTGGTGACATCGCCGTCCGGGTCGTATGTGTAGGTGTCGTCGAGGATCGCGGTGGTGGCGTTGGCGTCCCTGCTCTCGAGCGGCAACTGGCGCGCGTTCTGGGTCAGCGTGTGGACGATGCCGTTGCCGTAGGTGAAGCCGCTCATCCCGCCGTTCGGGAAGTAGGCAACGCCGCTCGCATACAAGGCACCGGACACGCCCGCCTGGGTGGGCTGGCCTAGCGCATTGGGCGCGGCGTTCACGACCAGGCCGTCCGGATAGGTCAAGCCGAGCACGTGGCCGCGCACATCGTAGCTGTGCGTGATGGTTTTGTTGCGGCCGTCGATGGCCAAGGTTTCGGTCACCGGCAGGCGGCGCAGGTTGTAGGTGTAAGTCCACGCGTTGCTGCCGCTGGTTAGTGTTTGCAGCGCGCCGTCGTTGAAGTAGCTGTAGCCGATATTGGTGGAACCTGGAACGGTTTCGGTGAGCGGGCGGTTTCGCGCATCGTAGGTGTGCACGATCGCATTCGCAGGCGCGGTGCCGTTGTCGCATGTCGTGGTTCCTGTCTGCGTGCTGCCGGTTGCCGTCCACGCGATGTTGTTCGCGCTGTCGTAGTCCATCAGCGTCGCGCCCGTCTCGGGCTCCACGCGTTTGCAAATGCGCTGGTGGGTGTCGTAGACGTAGCTGCGTGTTTCGTGGATCAGCGTTCCGTTCAGCGTGCTGTCCACTGTCCCGCTGCGGGTGATGCTCTGCGGCTTGCCGAACACATCGCGCACGATCGCGGTGGTTACGCCCATCGGTGATGCGATCGTTAGCGGATGGCTCGTGTCCGGGCTGTCGAAGACTTGGTAGCTAGTCGTCGTCGTGAAGCCGGGCGCACTCGCTCCGCGTGGGCTGGTGACCTTGGTCTGGAAGCCCGTCAAATAGGCGTAGCGCGTAGCGAGCGCGCCCAGTTCGGAATCCTGCGCGCTGCTGGTCGGGCGGCCGAGGCCGTCGTAGCTCGTGTGGGTGCCGAGGTTGAGGTCGTTGTAGGCGCTAGCCGTGGCTGCCGGATAGGAAGCGAAGGTCGCCCGGTTCGCGGCATCGAATGCCTGCTCGGTGTAGCGGATCGTCGCCGCGTTCGAGGCATCCTCCTCGCGCTGCAACAATGGGCGCAGCATGGCGTCGTAGTACACCGTCTTGCGTGCAGCGCCTGTGCTGATGACGTGTTTCCAGTGGCCGGCCGGCAGCCCGTACTCGGCGGTGCTCACCGGCGCGAAGCTCACTGTGGTCGCCGTCCAGGCCACGCTGTCGTTAGCCGGATAGGTAATGAGGTTCACCCGGCCCATCGGATCGTAACCGTACGCGATCATGGTGGTGCTCGCCGTATCCGTGGGCATTGCGCCGATCGGATCGGTCAGCGAGGTGATCCAGCCGGCGTCATTGACGACAGCGGTCTCGGTCGTGCCATCGGCGAACCGGACGGTTTGCGGAATCCCGCGGAACCAGTTGGATAACGTGGTTGTGTGGCCCATGCCATCGGCGACGCTCTTCAGCGTGCCGTCGGTGATCGGGCCCAGGATGTTGTACGCATAAATTTTTTGCAGCAGACCGAAAGCCTTGGTGCTGTTCAGCACGGCAAAGCTCGGATCGTAGGCGTTCTCGACCATGAGCTGGCCGCTGGCATGATCGGCCACAGTGCCGACTTGGCCGATCACCCATTTCGCGGTGTTATGCGCGTAGGTGGTGTCGTCGGTCTTGCTGTAACCCAGCGAACTCGAACGCGTCACGCTCGTCGGCCGTGCGAAAACGTCCCAGGCATTGGTCTGGTTGATGAAGGTCACGCCGTCCTGCACGATCGCGCTTTGCCTTTGCGGGCGCAGCCAGGCCGCCATCGGGTTCTTGTAGGCCGACGACAGGTTGGTGCCCACGTAATTCGGGAACGGAAGGCCCGCGCTCCCCACCTCGCTGTCGGCGACGTAAGTGTTGGTGGTCGTGCGCAGCGGCGTGCCGTCGAGGCCATCGACCTCGGTTCCCATCAGCCGTCCTTCGTTGCGCGCGTATTGCACGCCGAAGGTGTATTTGGTGACCTCGGTGGGGCTGGTCACGACGACCTGCTTGGACAGCGAGCACGAAGGGCAGTCGCCCTGGGGCACATAGGTCTGGCTGAACCAGGGAAGCGCACTGCCGGGATAATTGGCGGTGAAGTAGCCATTTTCCCCGATCGCATCATCGCTGTACCCGTAGATCCAGACCTGCGGCGTCAGACCCGGGCCGGCGACCTGCTTGGAATGGATCGTGTAGTTGTCGATGAAATCGTAGATTTGGGGATATCGATGGGTTTGATCCTGGGGGGCGAGGCAACTCCACGGCACGTAGCTGCGACCGTGCCGGTTGAACGCGAACTGATAGGTGGCGGTGGCACCAAAAGGCGCGGTCACGGCATAGGTGTAGGCACCGGTGGCGATATCCGGCTCATGCTGGCATTGGTCGCTGGGCGGGATGTAATCATCAAACGTCCGGACACTACGCAGGGAGCCGCTGGCCGCATACGTCCAGGACGAAAGGTCGGGACGGGTGACCGTGTGCAGGGACAGCTGCCCCGTATAGCCCGAATTCGTCGGATCGGTGATGTAACCGTACGACCAGTTGCCGATGTTGCTGGTCGCGCCGGTGATCGCGCCGTTGGTGTAGGTCGGCGTGATCGTCCGCCCGTCGCTGGAGGCTATGCTGGCGAGGTACGTATTGCCAGCTGAATCGGTTGCATAGTTGTAGTTGACCCAGTTACCGAAGCGATCCTCCACGCGCGAAGCGAGCATGAAGACCTTGCTGCGTTCGGCATAGATTTTTATGGGCTTGTTGCCAAAGTCCGACCCGGAGGACTCCACGGCGACAACGACGTGCGGATAGCTCTTGACGACGGCCCAGTCGAAATTGGTCTTCGTGCCGTCGGCAGACACCGCTTGGAACCCCTCGCCGGGATAGCCTTGCGAAGCGTTCTTCAGCGCTGGCAAGCAGGTGACGCGGGTGTAGTCCTTGGTAACCCAGGGATAGACCTTGTTGTCGGTGACTGCCGGCAACTGCGTTTGTGGCGTGGCGCCCATGTCCCTATTGACCAGCAGATCCTGGAATCCGCCGCCGGGCATATGCATCTGGTATCCGTCCCAGATTGTGTCGGGGTTGCCGTAATTCTCAGCCTTAATGGGTGGAAGTGTGTAGGGCTGCACCGGATTGGTGCAGCGATTGTTCCGCAGGGCCGGGTCGGTCGTATTGACCTGCCAGCCGAACTCCTGGGCGAAGACGCCCTCCAGATAGGGCACATCCAAATCCCACTCGCCAAAACCGTCGAGGTGGCCTCCTTGCGCACGCCGATCGGATATGTCGAAGCGCCGGCGCAACTGCACGGGCAGCGCATTGTTGCCCGGCACGTCGATATCGACCACGTTGAATTCCGTGGCACCGTTGTACAGGCTAATGCTGTCGCCGAATTCACTGGATGTCAGCGGCGCGACTTCCTGCGCTGCGCGCAGATGCACCGCGTATTCATCGTAGGGAAAGACGCCGTCGGCGCGGGCCAGCAAAGGAGATGCGCACAATAGCATCGCTACGCAAACACGTTTGAACAGCATGTCTTGCTTCCCCGAGTGATGTCGCGTGGATGCGCGACAGATGTTCAACGACTTTCGTCGCAGTCCCCGCGACTCCCGCATCCGATGTCCCCGCCGATCGCATGCGGCAGCGAAGTGTACGCGAGAAACATGCGATCCAAAGACGCGAAACCCCGGACGCGCCGGGGTTCTGGTTCGAGCTATTCGGTTGTGTTCTGCTTATTCGGCGACCGCATCCGCGCGTGGGCGATCCACCAACTCGACGTAGGCCATCGGCGCATTGTCGCCGGCGCGGTAGCCGCACTTGAGGATGCGCAGGTAGCCGCCCGGGCGCGATGTGTAACGCGGGCCGAGGACGGTGAACAGGGTGCCGACCGCTTCCTTGTCGCGCAAGCGCGAGAACGCGAGGCGGCGATTGGCGACGCCATCGACCTTGGCCATCGTGATCAATGGCTCGGCGACCCGGCGCAATTCCTTGGCCTTGGGTAACGTGGTGCGGATCAATTCGTGCTTGATCAGGGACGCGGCCATGTTGCTGAACATCGCCTGGCGATGCGAACTGGTGCGGCTGAATTTACGTCCGGCTTTCCGGTGGCGCATGGTCTCGCTTCCTGGTGTCGGCGCCAATCGGCGCTCTGTTGACTATCAGACTTGATTGCTGCCGTCGTGGCGCAACTTCATCAGCTTCTGGTTTTCCGGCCCTGTCATCTGACTGAGCGTTTTCCCGGCCCGGTCTTGCGACTGCTTCGATCAACTGGGTCGGGGATTCCCCGGCCCGGTCTTACAATTTCTCTTGCTTCGATAAACTAGGGTCGGGAATTTCCCCCGGCCCGACCTTTCGGTCGGGCGTTCGGCAAGGTGCGAACCAATGGTTCGCAATCCCCTTGCCTCACCCCATCATTCCTTGCTGCAAACCTGCCGGCGGCCAGTTCTCGAGCTTCATGCCGAGCGAGAGGCCGCGCTGCGCGAGGACTTCCTTGATCTCGGTCAGCGACTTCTTGCCGAGGTTCGGGGTCTTGAGCAGTTCGACTTCGGTTTTCTGGATCAGGTCGCCGATGTAGTAGATGTTCTCGGCCTTCAGGCAGTTCGCCGAACGCACGGTGAGCTCGAGGTCGTCGATCGGGCGCAGCAGCACCGGGTCGACGCCACCGGTTACCGGCTTCGGCGCCGGGCTGTGGCGGGTGAAATCGCCGAACACGGAGAGCTGGTCGGTGAGGATGTCGGCCGCCGTTCGCATCGCTTCTTCGGCATCGATCGTGCCGTTGGTTTCGATGTCGATGACGAGTTTGTCCAAATCGGTACGCTGCTCGACGCGCGCGGCTTCCACCGCGTAGGCGACGCGGGTAACCGGGCAGAACGAGGCGTCGAGCATCAGGCGACCGATCGTGCGGGTTTCTTCGTCCGGCTTGCGACGGGCGGTCGCAGGCTGGTAGCCGAAGCCGCGCTCAACCTTGAGTCGCATGTTGATCGAGGTGTCTTTGGTCAGGTGGCAGATCACGTGGTCGGTGTTGAGGATCTCGACGTTGTGATCGGTCTTGATGTCGCCCGCGGTGACCACGCCCTTGCCCTGCTTGGACAGGGTCAACATGCTGTGGTCGACGTTGTGCATGCGGATCGCGACGTCCTTGAGGTTCAGCAGGATTTCAATGACGTCCTCCTGCAGGCCTTCAACGGTCGTGTACTCGTGCAGCACGCCGTCGATCTCGACTTCGGTGATGGCGTACCCGGGGATCGACGACAGCAGCACGCGACGCAGCGCGTTGCCGAGGGTGTGGCCATAGCCGCGCTCGAGCGGCTCGATCACGACCTTGGCGCGGTGCGTGGTGATGCGTTCGATATTCGGGCCGCGCGGACGCAGCACCTGATGGGCGGAAACGGACATGTTTGCGAGTACTCCTGAATGTGTGTGTTGCCTCGGCGAAACCCTCGGGAGCTACGCCGGCACGACGATTACTTCGAATACAGCTCGACGATCAGCGCTTCATTGATGTCGGAAGGCAGATCGGAGCGCTCCGGTACGGACTTGAACACGCCGCTGAATTTCTTCGCATCGACATCGATCCAGGCCGGCACCAGATCCATCTGCGCGGAGATGGTCAACGCTTCCTGCACCGACAATTGGCGCGACGCGCGCTCGGTCAGTGAAATCACGTCGCCGGCCTTCACCTGGTATGACGCGAGGTTCACCGACTTGCCGTTCACCAGCACCGCGCAATGCGACACCATCTGGCGCGCCTGCGGGCGGGTGACCGCAAAGCCCATGCGATAGACGACATTGTCGAGGCGCATTTCAAGCAGCTGCAGCAACGTATCGCCGGTATTGCCCTTGCGACGCGAAGCCTTCGCGTAATAGCCACGGAACTGGCGCTCGAGCATGCCGTAGGTGCGCTTGAGCTTCTGCTTCTCGCGCAGCTGGGTGGCGTAGTCGGAGAGCTTGCCCTTGCGCGCGCCGCTGGCGCCGTGCTGGCCGGGCTTCTGTTCGAGCTTGCACTTGGAATCGATCGCGCGCGCCGGGCTTTTAAGGCCGAGGTCAGCGCCTTCACGACGCGCGAGCTTGCAGGTGGGTCCGATGTAACGTGCCATTGGATTCTTCTCTGTTCTGGACGGTCAGGCGTTCGCTCGCCTGTTCAGGATGTCCGCGATCGAAACGACCGCGATACCAATTACACCCGGCGCTTTTTGGGCGGCCGGCAGCCGTTGTGCGGGATCGGCGTCACGTCGATGATGTTCATCACCTTGTAGCCGACGTTGTTGAGCGAGCGGACAGCGGATTCACGACCCGGGCCTGGGCCCTTGATGCGCACTTCCAGCGTCTTCACGCCGTAGTCGAGCGCAGCCTTGCCGGCCTTCTCGGCTGCAACCTGCGCAGCGAACGGCGTGGACTTGCGCGAACCGCGGAAGCCCGCGCCGCCCGAAGTCGCCCACGACAGTGCGTTGCCCTGGCGGTCGGTGATGGTGATGATCGTGTTGTTGAACGAAGCCTGGACGTGCGCGATGCCGTCGGTGACGACGCGCTTGATCTTCTTCTTCGTCTTGGCCGCTGCTGCTGGCTTTGCCATTGTTTGATCCTGATTTCTCTGAAAGCTTCGTCGAATGAAAAGTTGCGATCAGTTTCTCTTGATCGCCTTGCGCGGGCCCTTGCGGGTGCGTGCATTGGTGCGCGTGCGCTGGCCACGCAGCGGCAAGCCGCGACGATGGCGCAGGCCGCGGTAGCAGCTCAGGTCCATCAGGCGCTTGATCGACATGCCGACCTCGCGTCGCAGGTCGCCCTCGACGGTGAACTTCGCAACGGCAGCGCGCAGGCGCTCCACGTCGACTTCGGTCAGGTCGCGAATCTTGACAGCCGGGTTGACACCCGCCGCCTCGCAGACTTTCTTCGACCGGGTGCGGCCGATTCCAAAGATGCTTTGCAAACCCACCCAGGCATGTTTCTGGACAGGAAGATTGACACCGGCAATGCGCGCCATCAGGCGATCTCCAACTGTGATTTTGGCTGCCCAGCGATAAAGCCGGGCGCGGTGAACTCGAAATGATAGCAGGGCTTCAGGTTGTAGTGAAGCCCCAAGCGTAAAACCTTGGAACCCGGCATGGGGAGCGTGCCCATGCTCCGGCGAAAAACCGGTCGAGGCGGCGTCCGGTGCACTGGAACCCGCCGACCCGCGCTACTCAAGCGCAGGCACTGCAACCGACTTATCCGCGCGTGAATCCGCCGCGCGAACCGCCCTTCAGATTGGCTTTCTTCAGCAAACTTTCGTACTGGTGCGACATCAGGTGGGCCTGGATTTGCGAAGTGAAATCCATGACCACCACGACCACGATCAGCAGCGACGTGCCGCCGAAATAAAACGATACCCCGGCCCACGACCGCAACAATTCCGGCAGCAGGCAGACCAGCGTCAAGTACAGCGCACCGGCCAGCGTCAAACGCGTCAGTACCGCATCGACGTAATCAGCGGTCGCCTTGCCCGGGCGGATGCCCGGAATCAGCGCGCCCGATTTCTTGAGGTTGTCGGCGGTTTCCTGCGAGTTGAACGTCAGCGCGGTATAGAAGAATGCGAAGCCGATGATCAGTCCCGCATAGATCAACATGTGCAACGGCTCGCCCGGAGCCAGCGCATCGGAGACGCGACGCAGCCACGAGAAATTGTTGTTCTTGCTGAACATCGCCGCTGCGGTAGCCGGAAACACGATCAGGCTGGATGCGAAAATCGGCGGGATCACGCCCGACATGTTGAGCTTGAGCGGGAGATGCGATGTCTGGTTCATGTACGCTTGGCGGCCACCCTGGCGACGCGCGTAGTTCACCGTGATGCGGCGCTGGCCGCTTTCGACGAAGACCACGAACCACACGACGGCAAGCACCAGCGCGAAGATGAAGAGGACCGACAGCGGGCCGATCTCGCCATTGCTCACTTGCTGCGCGGTCGAGATCACCGCGCCCGGCAAGCCGGCGACGATGCCGGAGAAGATCAGCAGCGACACGCCATTGCCAATGCCGCGCTCGGTGATCTGCTCGCCCAGCCACATCAGGAACATCGTGCCGGCGGTCAGCGAAACCACGGCTGTCATGATGAAACCCGGGCCGGGACTGAACACCACGCCTTGCGATTGCAGCCCGATTGCGATTCCGAATGACTGGAACACGGCAAGGAAGACCGTTGAGTAGCGCGTGATCTGGGTGATCTTGCGACGACCGCTCTCGCCTTCCTTCTTGTAGCCCTGCATGCCCGGAAGGATCTGCGCGAGCAACTGGATGATGATCGAGGCGGTGATGTAAGGGGTCACGCTGAGCGCGAGGATGCTCATGCGCTTGAGTGCGCCGCCCGAGAACATGTTGAACATGTCCAAGATGGTGCCTTTCTGCTGCTCGATCAGCTTGAGCATCGCCGCAGGATTCACTCCCGGCACCGGGATATAGGTGCCGAGCCGATACACGATCAACGCGCCGACCACGAACATCAAACGCTGGCGCAGTTCGGTGAACTTGCCGGCCGACGCCATGCCCGCGATCGATTTCGGATCTCTCGACACCAGTTACTCCACGCTGCCGCCGGCAGCGATGATCGCGGCCTTGGCGCCAGCGGTCATGAGCAAGCCCTTGATCGTCACCTTGCGGGCGATCTCGCCCTTGTTGACGATCTTCGCCTGCTTCGCATTGCTCGGCACCAGCTTGGCGGCGCGCAGCACGGCGAAATCGATCACTTCGTCCTTGACCAGTGCGAGCTTGTACAGCAGCACTTCGGCGGTATGGTTCTTGAGCTTGGAACGGAAACCGATCTTCGGCAGGCGACGCTGCATCGGCATCTGTCCGCCTTCGAAGCCCGGCTTGATCTTGCCCTTGCCGGAGCGCGCGAACGAACCCTTGTGGCCACGGCCGCAGGTCTTGCCGAGGCCGGAACCGATGCCGCGACCGACGCGCTTGCGCTCCTGGCGCGCACCATCGGCTGGCTTGAGTGTGTTCATCTTCATGATTTATTCCTCAACGCGAACGAGGTAGTGCACGGTGTTGATCAGGCCGCGCACGCTGGGGTTGTCTACCAAGGTACGGACGTCGTTGATCTTGTTCAGGCCGAGCGCGCGCACCGACTGGCGGTGGCGTTCGCGGCAGCCGCGCATGCCCTTGACCAGGCGCACGGTGACGGTCTTGCCCGCTTCTTGTTCCTGGGCTTTTTTCTTAGGGTCAGACATGGCTGATTTCCTCGACGGTCTTGCCGCGCTTGGCAGCGATCTGCGCCGGCGAATGCATCGCGGTCAGGCCCTTGACGGTTGCGCGCACCAGGTTGATCGGGTTGCGCGAACCCACGGCCTTCGCCAGCACGTTCTTCACGCCGACCGCTTCAAGCACGGCGCGCATCGCGCCTCCGGCAATGACACCGGTACCTTCGGAGGCGGGCATCATGAACACGCGCGCCGCGCCGTGGCCGGCCTTGACCGAATGCCAGAGCGTGCCGTTGTTGAGGTCCACGTTGACCATCGTCTTGCGCGCGCCTTCCATCGACTTCTGGATCGCGACCGGCACTTCGCGCGCCTTGCCGTAGCCGAAGCCGACCTTGCCGTTGCCGTCGCCGACCACCGTCAAAGCGGTGAAGGTGAACTGGCGGCCGCCCTTGACGGTCTTGGAGACGCGGTTGACCGCGACCAGCTTCTCGATGAAGCCGTCGCTGTTGTCGTTGCGTTCAAAATTTGCCATGTCGTTTCCTGGTTACTTACGGCAGAGCCGCTTATCGTTGTGGTTGCTTCGTTGTGAAACTCAAGTTGCGCTTTGAAAAACCCGACGCTTGAACAAACACGATTCAGAATTGCAGGCCGCCTTCGCGCGCTGCATCGGCCAAAGCCTTGATGCGGCCGTGATAGCGATAGCCGGAACGATCGAATGCGATCTTGTTGACGCCCGCAGCGAGCGCCTTCTCGGCGATCGAGCGACCGACCTTGGCGGCAGCTGCGAGGTTCTTCGTGCCTTTCAGGCCTTCCTTCACATCGGCATGCAGCGTCGACGCGGCGGCCAGGACTTTCGACCCGTCGGCGGTGAACAGCTGCGCGTAGATGTGCTGGCCGGAACGCAGCACCGACAAGCGAGGCACGCCGAGCACGCGAATGTGCGAGCGGGTGGTCTTGGCGCGACGGAGACGAGCGATTTTCTTTTCCATGGTGTTGTCCTCTAAAGAGAAAGAGAGCCTTAGGCTTTCTTCGCCTCTTTCATGTTGATCTTCTCGCCGCTATAGCGGACGCCCTTGCCCTTGTACGGTTCCGGCGGACGGTAGCCGCGAATCTTCGCAGCAGCCTGGCCAACGCACTGTTTGTCTGCGCCGCTGATCAGGATTTCGGTCTGCGTCGGCGTCGTGATCGTGATGCCTTCCGGGGTCTTGAACACGACCGGATGCGAAAAGCCGAGGCTCAGGTTCAAATCCTTGCCGGCCATCGCGGCGCGGTAACCGACGCCTACGAGTTCCAGCTTGCGCACATAACCCTCGGACACGCCGGTGATCATGTTGGCGAGCAGTGCGCGCGCCGTACCGGCCATCGGGATGCGATCGGCATCGGCAGTGGAGAATTGCACATGGCCGTTTTCCATCGCGACGTCAATGCCATGCGGCCGCGCCAGGTTCAGGGTGCCTTTCGGACCCTTCACGCTGACCTTGTCGGCACCGATGGTGCATTCCACGCCTTTCGGCAGTGCGATTGGTTTCTTTGCTACGCGTGACATGGGGTTCTCCTCAGCAGACCAGGCAGATGATTTCGCCGCCGACGCCTTCGGCGCGGGCTTGGCGATCGGTCATGATGCCTTTCGAAGTCGAGATGATGGACACGCCCATGCCGTTGAGGATCTTCGGCAGTTCGTCCTTGCCGCGATACTGGCGCAGGCCCGAACGCGACACGCGCTCGAGGCGCTCGATCACCGGCTTGCCCTCGTAATACTTCAGCACGATCTCGAGCTGCAGCTTGCCCTTGCCGGCTTCGGTCACGCGCGAATCGGCAATATAGCCTTCCGTCTTGAGCACGCCCGCGAGCGCGAGCTTGGTTTTCGAGGACGGCATCTTCACCGTCGGCTTGCCAACTGCAAGTGCGTTCTTGATGCGCACCAGCATGTCGGCGATGGGATCAGTCATGCTCATTGTTTCGTTCCTTTAGGCACCGATATCCGCAGAGAATCCTGCGAAACGTTTTGGCACAGGGATGTGCCAACCGCGAATCAACCCACTTGATTCGCGGGAGCGAGTACGGCGGTGCCGGACCCGCGATGCCTGATTCATCCCACGAATGGGCGAATCAGGCCTTGCTACAAATCATTACCACGAAGCCTTGCGCAGGCCGGGGACGTCGCCACGCATGGTGGCTTCACGCAGCTTGTTGCGGCCGAGGCCGAACTTCGCATACGTGCCGCGCGGACGGCCGGACAGCGCGCAACGATTGCGCTCGCGGCTCGGACTCGAATCGCGCGGCAGCTTCTGGAGCTTGATCACTGCCTCGGCTTTTTCCTCGTACGACGCAGTGACGCTGCTGATGGTCTTCTTCAGCGCGTTGCGCTTCGTCGCGTACTTCTTCGCCAGTTTCGCGCGCTTGAGATCGCGGTTCACCATGCTGGTCTTTGCCATGTCTTGAGTCCTAGCGAATCAGTTGCGGAACGGGAAGCTGAAGGCCTCGAGCAGCGCACGCGCTTCCTCGTTGGTCTTGGCTGTGGTCGTGATGGCAATGTCCATGCCGCGCATCGCATCGACTTGGTCGTAATCGATTTCCGGGAAGATGATCTGTTCCTTCACGCCCATGTTGTAGTTGCCACGGCCGTCGAACGAACGACCCGACATGCCGCGGAAGTCGCGCACGCGTGGCAATGCGACATTGACCAGGCGATCGAAGAACTCGTACATGCGGGCGCGGCGCAAGGTGACCTTGCAGCCGATCGGCCAACCGTCGCGGATCTTGAAGCTCGCGACCGAGACGCGCGCATTGGTGACGATCGGCTTCTGTCCGCCGATCTTGACCATGTCGCCGACTGCGTTCTCGAGGATCTTCTTGTTGCCCACCGCCTCGCCCACGCCCATGTTGAGCGTGATCTTGGTCAGGCGCGGCACCTGCATGGGGTTCGTGTAACCGAACTTCTCCATCAGCTTAGGCACAACTTCTTCTTTATATATCTTTTCAAGACGCGTCGTCATTTCATTTCCTTGGGAATCTTGCTTATCGGAACCGGCCACGCAGCGCCGAGCTTCCTGATCAGGCGTCGATCGCCTCGCCGCTCGAGCGGAACACGCGCACCTTGTGTCCGTCCGCGAGCACCTTGAAGCCAACGCGTTCGCCCTTGCCGGTCGCGGCATTGAGCAGCATCACGTTGGAAATATGGATCGGGGCCTCGCGCTCGATAACGCCACCGGGCTGGTTCGCCTGCGGGTTCGCTTTCGTGTGGCGCTTGATGATGTTGATGTTCTGCACGACGACGCGATCGGCGCCGACACGCAGGACTTCACCCTTCTGGCCCTTGTTCTTGCCGGCGATCACGAGCACGCGATCGCCCTTGCGGATACGGTTCATTGTCTGGTCCTCTTCGCTCAGAGCACTTCGGGAGCGAGCGATACGATCTTCATGAACTTCTCGGTGCGCAGCTCGCGGGTCACTGGCCCGAAGATGCGCGTGCCGATCGGCTCGAGCTTGTTGTTCAACAGCACCGCTGCATTGCCGTCGAAGCGGATCAGCGAGCCATCGGCACGACGCACGCCCTTGCGGGTGCGCACGACCACGGCATCGTAAACCTCGCCCTTCTTGACCTTGCCGCGCGGAATCGCTTCGCGGATCGACACCTTGATGACGTCGCCAATATGCGCGTAACGGCGATGCGAGCCGCCGAGCACCTTGATGCACATCATTTCGCGCGCACCGGAATTATCGGCGGCCTGCAGGTACGACTGCATCTGGATCATGAGTCAGTCTCCTTATTCGGCTGCGCGGGCGACGATTTCGACGACGCGCCAGTTCTTGGTCTTGGACAACGGACGGCACTCAGCCACGCGGACGATGTCGCCTTCCTTGCAGGCGTTGTCGGCATCGTGCGCATGCAGCTTGGTCGAACGACGGATGTACTTGCCGTACAACGCATGCTTGACCAGGCGCTCGATGATGATCGTCACCGTCTTGTCCATCTTGTTGCTGGTCACGCGTCCCTGGACGGTGCGCAGCTTCGTGTCCGCTGTTTCAGTGACTTGAGGAGTTGCAGCGACTTCGTTCATGGCTCGAGCCTTGTTTATTTCTTGCCAACCAGCACGGTGTTGACGCGAGCAATCTCGCGACGCACGCGGCGGATCTGGTGGGTCGGGGTCAACTGTCCGGTTGCCTTCTGCATGCGGAGCGAGAATTGCTCCTTGTGCAGGTCGGTCAAGTGGGTGGTGAGCTCGGCCGCGGATTTCTGACGCAGTTCCTTGAGTTCCATCAGCGCACCGTGCGGGTTACGAAGGTGGTTTTGACGGAAAGTTTGGCCGATGCCAGGCGGAACGCTTCGCGCGCCGTGGCTTCGTCAACGCCTTCCATTTCGTACAACACGCGGCCGGGCTTGATCTGCGCGACCCAGTACTCCACGTTGCCCTTGCCGGCGCCCATGCGAACTTCAATGGGCTTTTTGGTAATCGGCTTGTCCGGGAAGATGCGGATCCACAGCTTGCCACCGCGCTTCACGTAGCGGCTGATGCTGCGGCGTGCCGCCTCGACCTGGCGCGCAGTCAACTGGCCGTGCGAGGTGGCCTTAAGGCCGTACTCGCCGAAGCTCACTGCCGCGCCGCTCCAGCTCAGGCCGTCGTTGCGTCCCTTAAACATCTTGCGGTACTTGGTGCGTTTTGGTTGCAACATGGCTTATTCCCTCTTGCCCGCGCCACGTGGGCCGCGCGGTTGATCGTCACGACGCGGCGGACGCGGCTGGTCGTCGCGGCGCGGCGGACGTGGCGACTGCTCGTCGCTCGCCTTCTCCTGGCCGACTGCCGAGAAGTCAAAAATCTCGCCGCGATACACCCACACTTTCACGCCGATGATGCCGTAGGTCGTCTTGGCCTCGGCGAAACCGTAGTCGATGTCGGCGCGCAGCGTATGCAGCGGCACGCGACCTTCGCGGTACCACTCCGAACGCGCGATCTCGGCGCCATTCAAGCGGCCACCAACGTTCACCTTGATGCCCAGCGCGCCGAGGCGCATCGCGTTGCCGACGGCGCGCTTCATCGCGCGGCGGAACATGATGCGGCGCTCGAGCTGCTGCGCGATGGATTCCGCAACCAGCTGTGCGTCGAGTTCGGGCTTGCGCACTTCGGCGACATTGATGTGCGCCGGAACGCCCATCACGTCGGAGACGTCCTTGCGCAGCTTCTCGATGTCTTCGCCGCGCTTGCCGATCACCACGCCCGGACGGGCGCTATGGATGGTGACGCGCGCGGTCTTGGCTGGCCGCTCGATCAGGATCTTGCTGATACCTGCCTGCGCCAAGCGCTTGCGCAGCATCTCGCGGACCTTGAGGTCAGCGGTGAGGTATTCGGCGTACAGACGCTTGTTGGCGAACCACTTGGAATTCCAGTCCTTGGAAATGCCCAGGCGGATGCCGGTTGGATGGACTTTGTGACCCATTAGTTTTTCCCCGCGCCAACGACAACGGTGATGTGACTGGTGCGCTTCAGGATGCGGTTGCCGCGACCCTTTGCGCGCGCCATGAAGCGCTTCAGCATCGGGCCTTCATCGACGAAGATGCTCGCGACCTTCAGTTCGTCGACATCCGCGCCCTGGTTGTTCTCGGCGTTGGAGATCGCCGACATCAGCACCTTGCGGATCAGATGCGCGGCTTTCTTGTCGCTGAACTGCAGCAGGTTGCTGGCGCGCGCCACTTGCAAACCGCGCACCTGATCCGCGACGAGGCGGGCCTTCTGCGGCGAGATGCGCGCGCTGCGCAGGATTGCTTTCGCTTCCATGGCCGTACTCACTTGGCTGCCGCCGCGGCTTTCTTGTCGCCGCCATGGCTTTTGAAAACGCGGGTCATCGCGAACTCGCCGAGCTTGTGCCCGACCATGTTCTCGTTGACCAGCACCGGGATGTGCGCCTTGCCGTTGTGGATGGCGATCGTCATGCCAACCATTTCCGGAAGGATCATCGAACGCCGCGACCAGGTCTTGATCGGCTTCTTGCTGCCGCTGGCCGCTTCCACCTTTTTCAGGAGGTGGTGGTCGACAAACGGACCTTTCTTGAGAGAACGTGCCATGTCTTATTACCCTATTTGGATGTCGCGTCGAGACGCGACATCAGCTCCGACGATCGCGCACGATGAACTTCTGGGTGCGCTTGTTGTTGCGCGTCTTGTAACCCTTGGCCGGCGTGCCCCACGGCGAGACCGGATGCGGATTGCCCTGTCCGGCGCGTGCTTCACCGCCGCCGTGCGGATGGTCGACCGGGTTCATGGCCGCGCCGCGAACGGTCGGACGCACGCCCAGCCAGCGCTTGGCGCCGGCCTTGCCGATCTTGCGCAGGCTGTGCTCGCCGTTGCCGACCTCGCCGATGGTTGCGCAGCATTCGCCAGGCACGCGGCGCATTTCGCCCGAACGCAGGCGCAATGTCGCGTAACCCTGTTCGCGCGCAACCAGTTGCACCGATGCGCCGGCGCTGCGGGCGATCTGCGCGCCCTTGCCTGGCTTCATCTCGACGCAATGCACGGTCGAACCGACCGGGATGTTGCGCAGCGGCAGCGTGTTGCCCACCTTGATCGGAGCGTCATGTCCCGCGATCACCTGGTCGCCGACCACCACGCCACGCGGCGCGATGATGTAGCGGCGCTCGCCGTCGGCGTAGCACAGCAACGCGATGTTCGCGGTGCGGTTGGGGTCGTATTCCACCGTTTCGATGCGCGCCGGAATGCCGACCTTGTCGCGCTTGAAGTCGATGATGCGGTAATGCTGCTTGTGTCCGCCGCCGATGTGGCGCGTGGTGATCCGGCCATGGTGGTTGCGGCCACCATTGCGGTTCTGCTTCTCGAGCAACGGCTGGTACGGTTCGCCCTTGTGCAGGGTATCCGTACTCACCCGCACCATGGCGCGGCGGCCAGGCGATGTCGGTTTGAATGTCATCAGTGCCATGGGTCGTTCCTGCCTCAGGCCTTGGCCATCACGTCGATCGTCTGGCCTTCGGCCAGTCGAACATATGCTTTACGCCAGTCGCCGCGACGGCCTTCGCGCGAACGGAAGGACTTGATCTTGCCCTTGACGTTCAACACGTTGACTGCCTCGACCTTGACGTTGAACAGCTGCTCCACCGCCGACTTCACATCGGCCTTGGTGGCGTTGGTAGCGACCTCGAACACGTACTGGTTCGAGACTTCCTGCAGCCGCGCGGTTTTTTCGGACACGCGCGGAGCGCGGATCACCGAAAGATATTTCAGGTCGCTCATGCCAGCCACTCCTCGATCTTCTTCACCGCATCGGAGGTCATGATCACGTTGTGCGCCCCGACCAGCGACGCCGGATCCATGCCCTGCACGTCGCGCACTTCCACGTAGGGAATGTTGCGCGCGGCAAGATACAGGGCCTCGCTACCGGTTTCGGTCACGATCAGCGGACGTGCGATCTCCATCGACTTGAGCTTCGCGATCAAATCCTTGGTCTTCGGCTCGGCGATCTCGAAGTTCTCGACGATGGTCAGGCGGCCCTGGCGATTCAACTCGGACAGGATCGCGCTCATCGCGGCGCGATACATCTTGCGGTTGACCTTCTGCTCGAAGCTGCGCGGCTTGGCGGCAAATGTGACGCCACCGCCGACGAAGATCGGCGCAGTCAACGCACCGTGGCGCGCACCGCCGCCCTTCTGTTTCTTCGACTTCTTGGTCGTGCCGTTGACTTCGGCGCGCGTTTTCTGCGCCTTGGTTCCGGAGCGACCGGCATTGCGATACGCAACCACGACCTGATGCACGAGATCCTGGCTGAAGGCGCGCCCGAAGATCTCGTCGGAAACCACGAGATGCTTGTGCTTGGCGCTGCCGATGACGGCGAGTTCCATGATCTGACTCCTCAACCCTTGGACGCTGGACGGACGATGACGTTGCCGCCCGGAGCGCCCGGAACGGAACCCTTGATGGCGATCAGGCCACGTTCGAGATCCACTTTCACCACTTCCAGATTCATCGCGCTCTGGCGCACGTTGCCCATCTGACCGGACATCTTCTTGCCCGGGAACACGCGACCCGGCGTCTGCCGCTGGCCGATCGAGCCCGGCGAACGATGCGACAACGAGTTACCGTGCGTCGCGTCGCCCATGCTGAAATTCCAGCGCTTGATCGTGCCCTGGAAGCCCTTGCCCTTGGTCACGCCCTGCACGTCGACGATCTGCCCGACCGCGAAAATGTCGGCCTTGATCTCGCCGCCCACCTGGTAGTCGCCGATCTTGCCGGCTTCCACGCGGAACTCCCACAAGCCACGCCCAGCTTCCACTTTCGCATTCGCGTAGTGGCCAGCCAACGGCTTGTTGATCAGCGCTGCGCGCTTGTTGCCGGCGGTGACCTGCACGGCGGTGTAGCCATCGCTCTCGACCGTCTTCACCTGGGTGATGCGGTTCGGGCTGGCTTCGATCAGGGTGACCGGGATGGAACGACCATCCTCGGTGAAGAGCCTGCTCATGCCGCACTTGCGGCCTACGATACCGATGCTCATGTTCTAGGCCTCAGTACAGTTTGATCTGGACGTCGACACCAGCGGCGAGCTCGAGCTTCATCAACGCGTCGACGGTCTTGTCGTTTGGGTCGATGATGTCGAGCACGCGCTTGTGCGTACGGGTTTCATACTGGTCGCGCGCGTCCTTGTCGACGTGCGGGGACACCAGGATGGTGTAGCGCTCGATCTTGGTCGGCAGCGGAATCGGACCGCGCACTTGCGCGCCGGTACGCTTCGCCGTTTCCACGATCTCGCTGGCGGAACGGTCGATCAGGCGATAGTCGTATGCCTTCAACCGAATGCGGATTTTCTGGTCAGCCATGGCCGAATCCCTTGAAACTTGAAAGAGCGACGGGGACGGAAACGGATGCTCCGCCCCCCATTTAATTACACGAAACGTCCATCCATGGATCAGTGCAACGTTCGGCATCCTGCCTCGCCAAGAATTGCCTCTCGCGATGCGATTCACCGCATCACGAATGCCGAGTCAATTCTTACTTGATGATCTTCGCCACCACGCCGGCGCCGACGGTGCGGCCGCCTTCGCGGATCGCGAAACGCAGGCCCTCTTCCATCGCGATCGGATTGATCAACGTCACCACCATCTTCACGTTGTCGCCCGGCATCACCATCTCCA
>JBBRQI010000030.1:0-19882 GCA_038226665.1 Lysobacterales bacterium
CGGGCGCGGGCCTGACGCAAGGTTTCAAGGGCAACGACAGCACTCATGGCCATAATTTCCGCTGGGACTGATAGCGTGCATCATGCACGATTGTCGACCCGGTTCAAGAAGGACGTTCAAGATTCTTGCGTGGCGTCGTCTCGCCATCTGCGACGGTTGATTCATATGCGGAGTTCGATGGAGTAAAGTAAGGAATCCTTACCTAGCCAATTGTCATGCTCGCCAAACTCACGTCCAAGAACCAGCTCACCCTGCCCAAGGCCGCCACGGCCGCAATCGGGCCGGTGGAGTATTTCGATGTGGAAACGCGCGACGGCGCGATCATCCTCACGCCGGTGCGCATCCAGCGCGGCGATGCAGTGCGCGCGAAGCTGGCCGAGCTGGCCTTGACGCAAGCCGACCTCGATGAAGCTGTCGCGTGGACGCGGCGGCGGGTGGCCGAGTCGCCGGCTGGCTACGCCACCAAACAGGCGGCGCTTGGCGTCGCGAAGAAGCCGCGCAAGGCCGGCAAACGCAAGCCGTGAGACGCGCGCCCCGGGTGGTGCTGGACACGAATGTCGTGTTGTCGGCGCTGCTGTTCCGGAGCGGCGTGGCTGGGCAGTTGCGCGACGCGTGGCAGCGCGGGAAATTTCGACCCTTGGTGAGCACCGCGACGGCGCAGGAATTGATCCGCGTGCTGGCGTATCCGAAGTTCCGGCTCACGGCGAACGAGCAACACGAACTGCTGGCCGACTATCTGCCGTACGCGACAAGCGTGCGGATTCCGCAGCAGCCACCGATTGTTCCGGATTGTCGCGATCCATCCGATCTGCCGTTCCTGCTACTCGCGGTTGTCGGCAAGGCTGCAGTGCTGGTCTGCGGCGATCGCGATTTACTGGTGCTTGCAGGTCAGTTGCGATGCGCAGTGCTCGGGCCGGCGGCGTTTCTCGATACGCTGTAGACGGCGAGGATTTCGTCACGTAATCACATGCAACGCCGCCTTGCCGCCATGCACGGCGTCGGCGACGAGGCGCTTGTCGAAGGTGGCGAGCTTGCCGCCGTGCTTGACGGCGAGCGCGAGCAGGTAGGTGTCGGTGATCTGCGACGAGTTCAATAGACGATGGGCGTCTACAAGCGATGCGTCGAGCAGGCTGTAGTCGCACGGCCAAAAGCGGTGGCCTGGCAAGCCGCACAATTTGGCGAGCAGCGGCGCAGCCTCGGCGACCGATGTCACCGGATTGGAATAACGCGGATGCGCCATGAGCCGCAACAAGCCGTTCTGGGTCAAGGCGCAAGTCGACCACGCAGAGGATTCATTGTCGAACCATGCATGCGCGCGCGCGTGATGCACATGCAACGGATCGAGTATTGCGATCAGGACGTTGACGTCCAGCAAGTACGTCGCTGGGATCGTTCCGTACTCGCGGGCTGATTCGTTGACGCCATTGGGTGGTTTGCGCTTTGGGGCCGGCATTACGGCAACTCGTCGCGCAGGCGATTCACCAATTCAAGAGTTGCCCTGCCAGCGCCCGGCTGTATCGGCATGAGTCGAATGCCGTTGCGGTAGGTCGGCGCGGGCTCGATGGGCGTCAAGGCTTTGCGTGCGAGTTCGGAAATCACTTCGCCAATGGTCTTGTCCTGTTGATCGGCTAACGCACGGGCGGCGGCGAGGACGTCGTCGTCGATGGCGAGGGTAGTGCGCATGTCGGATTCCTTTGATCTTTGATGCATGTGCATGTGCATGTGCATGTGCATGTGCATGTGCATGTGCATGTGCAGACAGCATCACGCATCACGCATCACTTTTCAAGCTTCATCCTTTCATCGCGATCATGCGATATCATGGCCGCCAACCCCGCCGAGGGGCGCTG
The DNA here is from genome assembly GCA_038226665.1 of Lysobacterales bacterium. Taxonomy (GTDB): domain Bacteria; phylum Pseudomonadota; class Gammaproteobacteria; order Xanthomonadales; family Xanthomonadaceae; genus SZAS-103. The sequence goes on from JBBRQI010000030.1 coordinate 1,851, forward strand.
CAAACCCGGTTCGCGCAATGCGAGCAAGGGAACAGGCTCGGCGAGGCTTCATCCCCATTCAACCGCGCCCGGTTGGCACGCCTCGCAGGCATGCCCTCACCTCTACCCTCATCTGTGTGCGATGAGGGAGACCAACCGGAGAAGAAACCATGAACGCTGTCGCCAAAAGCCACCTGACCCACGACTACAAGGTCGCCGACCTCACCCTCGCCGAGTGGGGCCGCAAGGAACTTGATATCGCCGAGCACGAGATGCCGGGCCTGATGTCGATCCGCAAGAAATACGCCGCCGCCAAGCCGCTCGCCGGCGTGCGCGTGACCGGCTCGCTGCACATGACGATTCAGACCGCCGTGCTGATCGAGACGTTGAAGGACATCGGTGCCGAAGTGCGCTGGGCGTCGTGCAACATCTTCTCGACGCAGGATCATGCGGCTGCCGCGATTGCGGTGACCGGCACCCCGGTGTTCGCGTGGAAAGGCGAGTCGCTGGAAGAGTATTGGGATTGCACGCTCGACGCGGTGACCTTTCCCGGCCACGGCGCTGACAAGCACCTCGGCCCGCAGCTCGTCGTCGATGACGGCGGCGACGTCACCCTGCTGATCCACAAGGGCTATGAGCTGGAAAAGGGTTCGAAGTGGGTCGATGAGCCGGCGTCCTCGCACGAGGAGCAGATCATCAAGAACCTGCTCAAGCGCGTCGCGAAAGAGCGTCCCGGTTTCTGGACTGTCGTCGTGCGCGACTGGAAGGGCGTTTCCGAGGAAACCACCACCGGCGTGCATCGCCTGTACCAGATGGTCGAGGCCGGCAAGCTTTTGGTGCCGGCGATCAACGTCAACGATTCGGTCACCAAGTCGAAGTTCGACAACCTGTACGGCTGCCGTGAGTCTCTCGCCGATGGCCTCAAGCGCGCGATGGACGTGATGCTCGCCGGCAAGCTGACCGTCGTGTGCGGTTATGGCGATGTCGGCAAGGGCTGCGCACATTCGCTGCGGGCGTACGGCGCGCGCGTCGTGGTCACCGAGATCGATCCGATCAATGCGTTGCAGGCGGCGATGGAAGGCTTCGAGGTCAACACTGTCGAGTCGACCCTCGGCCGCGGCGACATCTACGTCACCACGACCGGCAACAAGGACGTGCTGACGATCGCGCACCTGACCCAGATGAAGGACCAGGCGATCGTCTGCAACATCGGCCATTTCGACAACGAGATCCAGGTCGATGCGCTGAACAACTTCCCGGGCGTGACCAAGCTCAACATCAAGCCGCAGGTCGACAAGTACACGTTCAAGGATGGTCGCGCGATCTTCCTGCTCGCCGAGGGCCGCCTCGTGAACCTCGGCTGCGCGACCGGCCATCCGAGCTTCGTGATGTCGAACTCGTTCTCGAACCAGACCCTCGCGCAGATCGACCTGTGGGCGAACAAGGACAAATACGAGACCAAGGTCTACATCCTGCCGAAAAAGCTCGACGAGGAAGTCGCGCGCCTGCACCTTGAAAAGATCGGCGTGAAGCTGACCACGTTGACCACCGAGCAGGCTGCGTACCTCGGCGTCGACGTGAACGGGCCATACAAGCCCGATCACTACCGCTACTGAGCAAGATGCTGATGCGCGCGATCGTCGCGCTGATCTTGATGCTGTGCGCGGGCTGCGCCGTTTCGGCGGCGCAGCCTTTGCAGGCGAATGCGCATGACAGTCTTGAACATCCATCCGCTGAGGTCGTCGCGCAAATCGACAAGCTGATGCCAGGCGTGCTCGCGTTGATCCTGTCGACCGAAGCAAATGCCCTGGCGCATGGACGCCCGTTGACTACAGATGAAACCGCGATCGCGCGCAGTGTCGGCGTCACATCGCCGGAGCGCGTGCGCATACTCGAGGAATCCTCAACGACAAATGCCGATGAACCGGCGCTCGCGATCCTGATTCGCAAACTGGGCGCCTACAACCCGCGCCGATGGGGACTCACCACGCGTTACGGGATCGTGCTCAAGTCCCGTCCGACGCAATACCTGCTCGCACACGAACTGCGCCACGTCGCCCAATACGAGCGCCTGGGACTCGAAGGCTTCGCGCGCCGCTACACCACCGAATTGCTCGTCGTCGGCTACGCAAACGCACCGCTGGAAACCGAAGCCAACGCAGCAGCCGCCCCGTACAAGGGATTGCCATGAACAGCGACCATGCATGTGCGGCACGCGTTCGCCTGTTCCTCCTTTTTGAGTTGGTGCTCGCGGCGACGGGTTGCGCGATCAACGATCCATTGACGCGAGCCCAGCGACTTCAATTGGAGCATCCACCGGCAACGATTGTTGCCGATGTCGATCGGTTGCAGCCAGGCGTCGTCAAGGACATCCGCGCTGCCGAACAATCCGGGCTGCGCCGCGGACGACCGTTGACTGCCGCCGAACGCAGCCTCGCCACGAAAGTGGGTGTGGCGCATGCGGATCAAGTCAGGGTCGTCGTCACAGCCGAATTTCCCGAGGCGTCCAATGCCGTTCTCGCAACCGGGTTGAAAAAGCGCTTCGGCGTCGGCACGGGAACCAACCGCGCCCTGACCATGGGTCACGCAATCTATATACAACCGAAATATGCGGACAAACGCTGGATGCTTGCGCACGAATTGACGCATGTCGCGCAGTTCGAGATGCTCGGGTACGACCGTTTCGTGCACGACTATCTGCTGCAACTGATGCTGGTCGGTTATGCGCAAGCGCCGATCGAAAGCGCCGCGCGCGCAAACGAACACCTTGGACGAGAGTGATCCACGCATGAAAATCCCGATTTCCTTCGAGTTCTATCCGCCGAAGACCGACGAGCAGCGCACGCAATTGCACAAGACCGCGACGCGCCTGAAACCGCATGCACCGGATTACGTTTCAGTGACGTTCGGCGCGGGCGGCTCGACGCTGAGCTACACGCCGGAAACCGTGCGCGGCCTGCGCGAGGCGCATGCAATCGAGGTCGCGCCGCACATCTCGTGCGTCGGCGGAACGCGCGCGGAAATCCATTCGTTGCTCGACACTTACGCGCAGATCGGCGTACGCCGCATCGTCGCTTTGCGCGGCGACTTGCCGTCCGGGATGGCGCGCGCCGGCGAGTTCCGCTATGCGGCCGAACTCGTGCGTTATGTGCGCGAAACCTTCGCTGGCCGTTTCCACATCGAAGTCGCGTGCTATCCGGAAACCCATCCGCAGGCCGACGATGCGTTGATCGACCTGCGCCACTTCAAGGCCAAGGCGGACGCGGGCGCGGACGGCGCGATCACGCAGTATTTCTACAACGCCGATGCGTATTTCCGCTTCGTCGAGGATGCACGGCGCGCGGGCGTGACGATCCCGATCACTGCCGGCATCATGCCGATCGCGAACTTCACCCAGCTGCGTCGCTTCTCGGAATCCTGCGGTGCGGAAATCCCGCGCTGGGTCGAAAAACGCATGCGCGCATTCGGCGACGATGCCGGTGCAGTGCGCGACTTCGCGACCGACCTCGTTGTGGGCTTGTGCAAGCGACTGGCTGATGGCGGCGCGCCAGGGCTGCATTTCTACACCCTCAATCTTGCGAAGCCCACGCTGGCCGTGCTCGATCGACTGAACTGACATCAGCGCACGACCCGCACGGATGTGCGAAGTGCACACAGGCGTCGGGAATGCCTGTCGCGGGCGTATGCTGCGCCGATGCGCCTGATCGCCATCGCGGCTTTCGTGTTGTTTGCAGCCATCGCCTTGCCAGCGCATGCGGCGGGTCTGAATCGCTGCATCGATCCCGATGGCCATTCGGTTTTCACCGACAAGTCTTGCGAGGATGTCGGCGCGGTCGTGCGCCCGGTTCCCGCGCCATCCCCTGCATTCGGTACTGCCGGCGGCGCCCAACGCGTGCACGTGCATGTGCGCGATTGCGCGCGCAGCACCGACGATTTGCAGAGTGGACTGGAAGCGGCACTTGCGGCGCGCGACGTGAATCGCGTCGCGGGGTTCTATCAATGGGCCGGCATCAGCAGCGACGAGTCGGCTTCCATCCTCAAGCGCCTGCAGGCGATCACGGATCGCCCGCTGGCTGCGGTGAACCTGATCCGTTCGCATCAACCCGTCGATGAGAACGGCTACGAGACCGTCGCTTCCGCCCAGCCTTCCGAAGCCAGCGCGATCGAACTCGTGCAGACGCGCTCCGCGAACGATCCCACTCCGGCACGCACCGGATTCGCGCTCAGCCGTTACATGGGCTGCTGGTGGATTCATTTCTGACCGGAACGATTCTGCGCGGCCCGATTCTGCGCAAGCCTGCTCCGGTCATCGGGGTGTTCAGCGTTGTGCCACTGGCGCAGAATATGACCCTGAATCGCATGGAGCCATCGCATGAGCCAGCACTATCCTTCGCACATCTGGCAAAACGGCGAGATCAAGCCATGGGCCGAAGCGACCACGCACGTCATGTCGCACGCGTTGCATTACGGCTCGTCGGTGTTCGAGGGCATCCGCAGCTATCCCACGCCGCACGGCCAGCGCATCTTCCGCCTAACCGATCACCTCAAGCGCCTGTATGCATCGGCGAAGATCTACGACATGGTGATTCCGTACACGATTGAAGAACTTTCGATGGCGTGCCGGCATGTGATCGCCGCGAACAAACTCGAAAAAGCCTACCTGCGTCCGCTCGCATTCCGCGGGCTCGGCGGATTCGGATTGTCGGCCGATTGCCCGACCGAAGTGTCGGTCGCGGCCTGGCACATGGGTCCATATCTCGGCGCCGGCGTGCTGGAAGCAGGCATCGACGCCTGCGTGTCGAGTTGGCAGCGGTTCGCGCCGAACACGATTCCGGCCGGCGCGAAAGCCGGCGGCAATTATCTGTCCGGCCAATTGATTGCGCGCGAGGCGCGTCGACTCGGTTTCGGCGAAGGCATCGCGATGGCATCGACCGGACTGTTGTCCGAAGGCGCAGGCGAAAACCTGTTCCTCGTGTTCGAGGGCGCATTGCACACCACACCGATCAGCGCTGCACTGCTTAACGGCATCACCCGCAACACCATCATCACGCTTGCGCGCAAGAACGGCATCGAAATCGTCGAGCGCGACATTCCGCGCGAATACCTCTACCTGTGCGACGAGCTTTTCATGTGCGGCACCGCCGCCGAGATCACGCCGATCCGTTCTGTCGATGGCAAGCCGGTCGGCAACGGCAAGCCCGGCCCGGTCACCGGGCAGATTCAGGACTTGTTCTTCGGCCTGTTCGACGGCCGCACCGAGGATCAATGGGGCTGGCTGGAAAAAGCCTGATTGCGCGGCGATCTTCGCATCGTTACGGAAGAACCGCGTAGCCCAGCATGCCGACAACCAGCCCCAGCAGTCCGAAGTTCAGCACCGAAAACCAATGCGCCCCGAAATCGACGATGCGCAGGCGTGCGCGCCAGCACACCAGCAGGGCCGCCAGCATGGCGACGATCGGCAAGCCCAGATACGGTAGCCAACTGTTCTCCTTGACGCTGATAACGCAGCACAATGCCAACCCCAACAGCACCACACCGACGAAGGCCGCTTTTCTGCCATTGCTGAAGCTCAAGCGCCGGCGGCAGCCCTTGCAGTGGAAATAGCGGCCAATGCCACTCACCGACTGCAGCAAGGCCGCATTCGGGACATAACCGGCACAATGAGGACAACAAGGACGCATGACTCAATTTTAGCAGGTGATCGTGAAGATGGATGCGTTATCCCGTTTCAACGCCACTGCATGCAGGGACCGGACAAGACGCGCTCAGCGAACGGCTGGGGCCGGCCTCGATGAATCGAACGATAGCGACGCGACTGCACCGCGCGCGTCCTGTCGCGGCGCGATCGCGACCTTCCAGCCGTAGAGTTCGCACAATCGACCGACAATCGACAGGCCGATGCCGGCCCCTTTCGTACCGGACGAACTCTCGCCGCGGAAACCGCGCTCGAACAGATGCGCTGCGTCCTCGACGCTGATGCCGGGGCCGCTGTCGATCACCTGCACGCGGTCGCGCGCGACCATGACCAGTACGTCGCCCGTTGCGGTGTACTTGCATGCGTTGCCGATCAGGTTGCCGATGGCGACCGACAGGATCGCCTCGGGAACATCGATGCTGGCCTCGGCATCGCCTTCGGCGCGCAATTGCACGGGCTTGCCTGCGAGTTGTGCGCGATTGGATTCGAGCAATTGATTCACGAGTTGCAGCAGGTTGGTATTGCCGGTGCCGCGTTCGTTGCGCGACAGCATCAGCAGCGCGGTGATCAGGTACGTGCTCTGCTGCGCCGCTCGGTCGATCCGCTGCAGCCGCTGGCGCATCTTGTCCGAAGGTTCGGCGCTCGCGAGCATGAGTTCGGTCGCGCCGTGGATCACCGCGAGCGGGGTGCGCAATTCATGGCTGACATCGGCATTGAATTCGCGGTCGCGGCGCACGAGATGGGTGAGCCTTTCGGCGTAGTCGTCGAGCGCGGCGGCGAGCTGGCCGACCTCATCGTCGAGGAAATGCGGTGCGAGCATCTCCGGATGCCCTTCAATCGACAACCCGCGAACTCGGCGAACCAGCTCGGTGACAGGTTGCATGACGCGTCGCGATGACCAGACTCCGATGAGCCACGCAAGCAGCGAGCAGAGCGCCATCGCGATCGCCATCAGGATCAGCAACTGCTGCAGGTTCAGCGACTCGTTGCCATAACTGTATTTGAGGAAGCCGACGATATCCGGCTCGCGATCCACCACGACCTTGATGCGCCCCAGGTTGGCGCCGATTGCCGGGTCGGTCAGATCGTGCACCCCCGTGGCCAGGCTGCGCCATTCGGGCGGCATCTTGGGGCTATCCGGTCGATAGACGAACAGCTCGATGCGGCGCGCGGAGAGTTCGTATTGCGCTTGCGGCTCCGGATGCTGCCGCTTGAAGTCCACGAAATTGCGGACTTCCTTCTGCAACCAAGTCTCGACCAGCTGGTTCTCGATCCGGCTGCGCAACAGCAGCGTGGAGATCACGAACAAGCTCGTGAGCCCGGTACCGAGCAGCAAAAACGACAGGATGATCCTGGTGCGGAGCCTACGTCGGTACAGCATCGGGATCGGCGATCCGGTAGCCGATGCCGTGGCGCGTCTGGATCAGTGGCTTGGGAAACGGCTTGTCGACCGCCGCCCGCAAACCGTGGATGTGCACGCGCAAGCTGTCGGAATCGGGCAGTTCCTCGCCCCACACGCGGGTTTCAAGTTCCTGCCGGGTGACCACCGACGGCGAGGACTCCATCAAAGATTGCAGGATCTTCAATGCGGTCGGATTGAGTTGAAGCAGCCTGCCTTCGCGACGTACTTCCAGCGTGTCAAGGTTGTATTCGAGATCCGCGACATTGAGGATCCGCGACTGCGGACCCTTGCCACGGCGCAACAGCACCGCGAGGCGCGCATCGACTTCCTGCAACGCGAAAGGTTTCACGAGGTAATCGTCGGCTCCCGCCTCGAAGCCATCAAGCTTGCTTTCCAGCGCATCGCGCGCGGTCAGCATCAGCACCGGGGTCTGCTTGCGCGCGTCCTGGCGGAGCTTGCGGCAGACCTCGAGCCCGTCCATGCCGGGCAAGTTCAGGTCGAGCACGATCGCATCGAAATCGTTGACCACGGCGAGGTGCAGCCCGGTCACGCCGTCGGCCGCGAAATCCACGGTGTGGCCGCGTTCTTCGAGAAAATCCCCGAGGTTCGCGGCGATGTCGCTGTTGTCTTCGATCACGAGGATACGCATGGATTTCGTTCTGCCAGTTAGGCGTTGTCCCTCAAGGAACCGTCAATTGCCTCGACGGTTCTGCGGCGCTTTCTGCTCCGTCCTCAGCGCTTCATAGGACTCGTTCTGCTCGCGCTTCATCTGCGCAACAATCCGACAGACATTTTTCGAGATCAAGCTGCCCATGGGCTGTTCGCGATCACAGATGACACGACTGTCCGCAGCGGCATGATGCAGGATTGTGCTGACGACCTCTTGGTCGTTGGCCATCTCGACGCTGTCGTTGGCGTTCAATTTGCCGTCGGCATCGGCCTTTTGCCAGCGATTTTCCATTCTGTCCAGGGTCTTCAGGACAGTTTCCTGGTCGGTCGGGGAAATTTCCTTATAGTGGCTGGTTTGCAAATCCGCCTTGACTTGCGTGTCGTACGCAGCGAACTGCTGTTTGTCCAGCGTATGCATTTGCGCCTCTTCGGCCACGGCCGTTCCGACCGCCAGTGACAGGATCGCCGCCGTCATCAAACGAATGAACATTGATGCATCTCCCGACTTAAGGTTAAGGAATCTTCATTCTGCCAGAGCCAACGACCTTGGGCACATGCCATTCGTCCAATGCACGAACGAGGGCAACCGCCCGTTGATTCGCATCAGCAACGAAAGAGCCGCTTCAGATAAAAAAGTCCAGGAAGACGGCCGCATGACGGCCCATCTCGCCTGGACTCAAGGTAAAGCCCCGATTACCGTATTCTGCGAGTCAACCAACTGAACGACGAGGCAGAGGTACAGTCCGGGCAGGTTACGACCGTCTGGGTTAATCGGCGGTTAAGCAACGCCAAAGATTTCTGAATCTCTTTCAATTCAATGACTTGGGCATCGCGCGCATGGCGTCACGGCGCTTGCGGGCGACCCGCTGGCCCATGTAATCGACAATTTCTCCGGCCACGTCCACGCCCGTCGTGGTTTCGATTCCTTCCAGCCCCGGCGAAGAATTGACTTCAAGCACCAGCGGTCCGCGCTTGGATCGCAACAGATCCACGCCCGCGACATTCAGTCCCATCACTTTCGCGGCACGGATCGCGGTATCGATTTCGGCGGCGCTCAAGGTGACTTTGGTCGCGGTGCCGCCACGATGCAGGTTCGAACGGAATTCGCCGGCGCGCGCCTTGCGCCGCATCGCCGCGACGACCTTTCCGCCGACCACGAAACAGCGCACGTCGCTGCCGTTCGATTCGGCAATGAACTCCTGCACGAGGAAGGTCGCGTACAGGCCGCGCAACGCCTCGATGACACTGCGCGACGACGACAGCCGTTCGGTCAGGATCACGCCCGCACCTTGAGTGCCTTCGTTGAGCTTGATCACATGCGGCGGTTTGCCCAACATCGCCAGCAAATCGCTGGTGTCGTCCGGATTGTCGCCGAACACCGTGGTCGGCAGGCCGATGTCCTGCTTCGCGAGCAATTGATGGCAACGCAACTTGTCGCGCGCGCGCAGGATCGCGTCCGAGCCGTTCGGCGTGTACACGTTCATCATCTCGAACTGGCGAAGCACTGCGGTTCCATAGCGCGTGATCGAAGCGCCGATGCGCGGCAGCACCGCGTCGTAGTCGGTCAGCACGCGACCCTTGTAGTGCATGTCGAAGCCGTCCGGAGCGATCTTCATGTAGCAACGCAACGGATCGAGCACGCGTACGCTGTGGCCGCGTTCGCGCGCAGCCTCGATCAACCGCTGCGTCGAATAGAGCTTGCTGTTGCGCGAGAGGATGGCGAGCTTCATGGGCGTGCGGCCGGTTCGGGAGGATTGCGGCCGGCACGAAACGAGCGCCCCGGATCGATCAGGAAATGCCGCGCCAGCGCGGTGCGCCCGAGCAACATCGGAAACAGCATATTGCGTCGGGAAGTCAGGTTTATTTCAACAGGATACGTCTGCCCGGCAAGCGATAGCGTCGTGCGCAGGAAGATGCGTTCGCTGACGTGGCCGCCGGAATCGGTGACCGGGCGGCGATCGTGCACCGTGGATTCAACGAGGACGGGTTTGGCATGCGCCGATCCAGGTGCGATCGTGAAGCGCACCCACTCCCGACCGCTGGATTGAAACGTCTCCAGACTGTCCACATGCAAAGCGGACGAGCGCGCGCCGGAATCGAGCTTCGCGCGGATCGCGTGGATTCCAAGATCCGGCAGAGCCAGCCATTCGCGCCAGCCCAATACCGGTTTCAACAGCTTGCCCCGCTCGACCATGCTGCCTCCTTGCTGCGTGGGTCGTGTGTGGCGAATGTGACCGCCATGGATGGCGGGAATGCTGGAAACGCAGGAGCAGTTTCCAGCCCGGAGCGGTTCGGCCAGCACTGGCATGAATGGAGCGGGTGAAGGGAATCGAACCCTCGTCAGTTGCTTGGGAAGCAACAGCTCTACCATTGAGCTACACCCGCCTCGCCAAACGATTATGCCGAGCGGCTGCAATACCCGCAACGCGTCGTCGGCGCGACAGGTACCATTCCCGACCATGCAGGTTTATCTCAATGGACAATTGCAGGCACTGCCGGATGCGCCGACGATCGCCGAATTTCTTGAACGCAACGGTTTTGGTGGGCGCCGCGTTGCGGTCGAGATCAATCACGCGATTGTCCCGCGCAGCGAACATGCCTCCCGCGTCCTGAGCGAAGGCGACCAGATCGAAATAGTCCACGCGATTGGGGGCGGCTGAATCCGCGATGCGATGACTGCGCGCGCCGCAGCCGGCCCGAAGGGCGAGCGCGATTGAGGGCGTGAGTAAACGCATTACGCGCGAAGCCACCCGCCCGAATGCAGCAAACGCGTCCGCCCCGCACAGCGGGCGTCGACTACCCCTTCATCAAGAATGCCGCGCACATTTGCAACAACACTGCACCACGCCGCAAGTCATTGGGCGATAATCGCCAGATGGACACAGCAGAATTCATTTCCGATCCGCTGATCATCGCCGGCATTGCCTACCGCTCGCGCCTGTTGACCGGTACCGGCAAGTTCGCCGATCTCGAACAGACGCGCCTCGCGACCGAAGCTTCCGGCGCGCAAATCGTCACCGTCGCGATCCGGCGCACGAATATCGGCCAAGACCGGAATGCGCCTAACCTGCTCGACGTATTGCCGCCCGATCGCTACACCATCCTGCCCAACACCGCCGGCTGTTACACCGCCGACGACGCAGTACGCACCGCGCGCCTCGGCCGCGAGCTGCTCGACGGCCAAGCGCTGGTGAAGCTCGAGGTGCTCGGCGACCAGCAGACCCTGCACCCTGACATTCCGGCGACGCTCGAAGCTGCGAAGACTCTCATCGCCGAAGGCTTCCAGGTGATGGTCTACACCAGCGACGATCCGATCATGGCCAAGCGCTTCGAACAGATGGGCTGCGTGGCGGTGATGCCGCTGGCCGCGCCGATCGGCTCGGGCCTCGGAATCCGCAATCCCTACAACATCCTGACCATCGTCGAAAACGCGAAGGTGCCGATCCTCGTCGATGCCGGCGTCGGTACCGCTTCGGATGCGGCGATCGCGATGGAACTCGGTTGCGATGGCGTGTTGATGAACACCGCGATCGCCGGCGCACGCGATCCGGTGCGGATGGCGCGCGCGATGCGGCTGGGCGTTGAAGCCGGACGCGATGCCTTCCTCGCCGGGCGCATCCCGAAGAAGCGCAATGCGAGCGCATCGTCGCCGATCGAAGGATTGTTCTTCTGATGATTGCGCGCAGCGAACGCGACGCGAACCGCAAGCCGTTCACGGCCGTCGAAGGACGCAGGGAAATCCGCAGCTTCGTGTTGCGCGAAGGCCGCCTTACTCCCTCGCAAGAGCGTGCGATGCACGATCTGTGGCCGAAACATGGCGTGCACTACCTGGGCACGCCGCGCGACCTGCGAGACTTGTTTGGTCGCACCGCGCCCATCGTGCTCGAGATCGGCTTCGGCAACGGCGACGCGTTGTTGCACGCCGCAGCCAACGATCCGGCACGCAATTACATCGGCATCGAAGTGCACGCTCCCGGAGTCGGCCACGCGTTGACCGGCATCGAGCACGCACAACTGCACAACGTGCGCGTCTATCGCCACGATGCGCTGGAAGTGTTGCGGCACGAGATCGCCAGCGGCGCGCTCGATGAAGTACGCATCTACTTTCCCGATCCATGGCACAAGAAACGCCATCACAAGCGCCGCTTGGTCAATGCTGAAACTTGCACGCTGATCGCCGATCGCCTGCGCGTCGGCGGATTGCTGCACCTGGCGACTGATTGGCAACCGTATGCCGACCACATGTGGGACGTGCTGGACGCCGAACCGGCGCTGCGCAATCGCGCCGGCGCGCGCGGCGCGGTGGCATGTTCGGACTGGCGACCGCAGACGCGCTTCGAGAATCGCGGCATCAAGCTCGGCCACGGTGTCGTCGACATGATCTACGAGCGCCGCTGAGCACGCGCCGAGCCATCCACCGCATCCATGGACGCCGCCGCCTACCACCCACTCACGACCGACATGGTGGTGGTGTTGTGCCTGGTGACGTTCACGATGTTGATGTTCATGATCGACCGCATCCGCGCGGATCTGGTTGCGCTGACCGTGCTTGTCGCGCTGGGTTTGAGCCGGGTGACGCCGATCGATCGCCTGTTTGACGGGTTCTCCGGCAACGCCGTCATCTGCGTGATAGCGACGATGATGCTCAGCGCGGGGCTCGATCGTACAGGCGTGCTCAACCGGCTTGCGGCTTGGCTGTTGAGAAGGTCGCATGGCCTCGAAGAACGCATGATCACCTTGACGTCGGCTGTCGCTGGCGCGATCTCCGGTGGCATGCAGAATCCGTCGGTCGTGTCGCTGTTCCTGCCGGTGGCTTCGCGTCTTTCCGCACGCACGGGCGTGGCGCCGTCGCGACTGCTGTTACCGATCGTCAGCGCGATCATCATGGGCGGCAGCCTGACGATGGTCGGCAACTCGCCGCTGATCCTGCTCAACGACCTGCTGGTTTCGGCAAACCGCAACATCCCGTCCGGCGTCGGCATCCTGCAGCCATTGAAGATGTTTGCGCCATTTTCGATCGGCTTGGCGCTGTTGGCGACGAGCCTCCTTTATTACCGATTCGTTGCGCGCCGCTGGCTCGGACACGGCGCCGACAAGAACGTCACGCCTGCGCGCACCGAGAGTTATTTCGCGCAGGAATACGGCATCGATGGCGATGTGTTCGAGCTGACGGTGACCTCGGAAAGCCCGATCGTCGGGATGTCGGTGGGCGAAGCCGAAGCGCAGAAAGGCGCGCCGCTCCTGCTCGCGCTGCGAACCGGCGAGGATTCGCGGCTCGCGCCACCAGCCGACCAGATGCTCTGGGTCGGCAGCGTGATCGGGGTGATGGGTTCGCGCCAGTATGTCGAGGATTATGCGCAGGCGAACCTGCTGCGTGTGTCATCGCGATTGCGCCAGTTCCGCGACTTGTTCAATCCGAGCCTCGCTGGAATTTCGGAAGTCGTGATTCCACCGAACTCGAGCTTCATCGGCAAGAAGCTTTCAGAGTTGGGTCTGCGCACAACGCACGGCATCAGCGTGCTCGCGATCAATCGCGACAACCACATTCTGCGCGAGGACATTCGCGCGGCCGTGCTCAAGAGCGGCGACATGCTGGTGTTGCACAGCATCTGGACCAACCTCACGCAAACCGCGCGCAGCCGCAATTTCATTGTCGTCACCGACTATCCGAAGGAAGAACAGCGCCCGCACAAGTTGTGGGTCGCACTGGCGATCTTCGCGATCGCGCTCGTACTTGCGTTGACTGGCGAGATCCCCACCCCGCTTGCGTTGATGGCCGGCGCGGCAGGCATGCTGCTCAGCGGCGTGATCAACATGGACGAAGCCTACGCGGCGATCAACTGGAAAACCGTGTTCCTGATGGCCTGTCTGATCCCGGTCGGTGCGGCAATGGACAACACCGGCGCGGCCGACTGGCTCGCGCGCGAATTGCTCAACCGCCTGCCGCAGGACGCGTCGATCCATCTGTTGCAAGCGGTCGTCGCACTGATCACCGTCGCATTCACCCTGGTCATCAGCCAGGTCGGCGCGACCGTGGTGATGGTGCCCATGGCGATCAACATCGCGATCGCATCGAACGGCAACCCGACCGCGTTCGCACTCATCGTCGCGCTGGCGGCCTCGAACAACTTCCTGAGCGCGTCCAACCCGGTGATCGGCATGGTCGTCGGCCCCGGCGGCTACAAACCCATCGACCTGGTGCGCGTCGGCGGCCCGCTGACCGCGCTCTACCTCGTGGTGATCCTGGTGATGGTCAATCTGCTGTATTGACCGCAGTGGCGAGCGACAACACGCCGTCGCATGCGACCACCGCAACCGAACGCAGCGCACTGCCCCGACATGGGCCAGCCACGCAGACGCCGGTCATGCGCTCGAAACTCGCGCCATGCACGGCGCAGACGAGCTTGCCCTGGTCGATCAGGAACTGTCCTGGCGACCAGTCGAGTCGGCGGCCGGCGTGTGGGCACACATTGAGGAAAGCGGCCACGCGCACGCCCTCGCGCACGAGGATCAGCGATTCCTCGATGCCATCGACCAGCGCTTCGGTTTCGCGCGCACCACCGTCCGGGATGTCCGCGACCGCCATCAGTCGCGCAGCATGCGCCGAATGCCCTTCCCCATTCATGTTCATGCCTGCCACTTGTCCGGCCCCGATGGCGTACCCATACTGCAATCCTGATTGTGCCACGCAAGGTTTCGCCGCATGTTCCGTCCACAGTTCGTCTGGTCATCGCTGCAGTCGCGCCGTCCGCGCCATCCGCTCGTGCGCGTCCTGTTCGGCTTGTTCGCGGCATGTGCCTTCGTGGTACTGCTGGTGGTTGGCGCCGCGATCGCCGCCGTCGTGATGGCCGCCGGACTGTTGCTGCGCGCCCTGCGACCGCTGGCGCAAAGCCGTCCGTCGCGTCCGGTCGTATTCGCACCGCGTAAACACGTCGCGCCTGTGTCGAACGATGGCGATGTCATCGACGGCGAATACAGCGTGCTGCGCAAGTCCGAACCGCACGTCGCCGGTCGTTGATCGCGGAACCTGTCTCCGTGGATTCGATGCAGGAGATGCCGCTTCCCATCGTCGCGACCGCAACTGTCCCGATTCTTGGCCGCAGCGAGCCGTTTGCGGTGCATCGCATTTATTGCATCGGCCGCAATTTCGCCGATCATGTGAAGGAAATGGGTTACGCGCCCCCGGCCTCTTCCGCAACGACGGAACGCGCGCCGCCGGTATTTTTCATGAAGCCTGCGGACGCCGTGGTTGCCGATGGCGCCCTGATTCCGTATCCGCGTGGCACCCATGAACTCCATCACGAAGTGGAACTGGTCGTCGCCCTGGGCGCAGGCAGCGATGGCATTGTTGATGTCGCGGATGCTCTCGAACTCGTTTTCGGTTACAGCGTCGGGCTCGACCTCACGCGCCGCGACCTGCAGGCGCATGCCAAGGCGAATGGCCTGCCTTGGGATGTCGCCAAGGGGTTCGACCGCTCAGCGCCGGTCGCGCCGATCGTGCCGTTGTCCGCCTGCGGCCATCCGACCGACGCCTTGCTTTCGCTGACGCTCAACGATCGCATCGTGCAAAGCGCGCCGTTGTCGGAAATGATTTTCAGCGTGGCCGAAACGCTGCACGAATTGTCGAAACTCTACGACCTGCGCGCTGGCGACCTGGTGTTCATGGGCACGCCCGCGGGAGTCGGCCCGTTGCAGCCGGGCGACCGCTACGTGGCAAAGGTCGAGGAGCTTGTCCAATTGCACGGCGGCATCGCACCATGACAATGCCGCACAGTTTGATCCGTTGACAGTGCATTGCATGCCCGGATCGTGCTTGTTCGCGAACACTGCGGCGTATGCTCAACCGGCTGAAACCCTCAGCACGCCACCGGAGGCAGACACATGGGCATGATGTCGGAGTTCAAGGATTTCGCAATGCGCGGCAACGTGGTCGACCTCGCCGTCGGTGTGGTGATCGGCGGTGCGTTCGGCAAGATCGTCACGTCATTGGTCGACCTGATCATCATGCCGCCGATCGGTCTGCTGACCGGCGGTGCCGACTTTTCCCAGCTCAAATGGGTGCTCAAGCCCGCCGACGTTTCCGATCCGGCCCACAAGGTAGCCGAAGTGGCGATCGGCTACGGCGCCTTCCTGAATACGTTGATCCAGTTCGCGATCATCGCAATCGCGATCTTCATGGTCGTCAAGGCCATCAACAGGATGACCAGGAAGCCGGAAGCCGCACCTGCGCCGCCGCCGACTCCGGAAGACGTGCTTCTGCTGCGCGAGATCCGCGACAGCCTCAGGAGTCGCTGACTGGTTCAACTGGTTGAACTGAATTGCAACACGAGAACGCAGCGCCGGACAGGTGAAGCATTTTTTCACCACGGTATGATCCACTCCACGTTCCGATGCGCTGCCGGGGTTTGCCATGTCCGATCGTCCGCTCTTTGTTGTTGCCATCGCGACGGCCTGTTTCGCGCTTCCAGCCATAGCCACGGCAGCAGATGTCCCGTTGCCTGCGCAAGCGATCGCAGCAGCGGACCAACTGCGCGACGCGGGCATGGCCGGCAACGCGGCCGATGGCAGCCGCGCCTACGACATCGTCGAATCCCTGACCACCGAGATCGGCGAACGGCTCGCCGGGACGCCGCCTGCCGAGCGCGCGGTCGATTGGGCGAAAGCGAAGTTCAGGAAATTCGGCTACGACAAGGTGTATGTCGAGCCGGTGACGTTCCCGCTGTGGACCCGCGGCGCCGAGGAAGCCAGCGTCGTTGCGCCGTACCCTCAGCATCTCGCGATCACGGCGCTCGGCCACAGTGTCGGCACCGGAGGACTGATCGAAGCCGATGTCGTCGAATTCGCGACGCTCGATGCACTCAAGGCCGCCGGGCCCGGATCGCTCACCGGCAAGTTTGTCTACATCAGCAATCGCATGCAGCGTTTCAAGGACGGTCGCGGCTATGGCCCCGCGGTCGCCGCGCGCGTACACGGTCCGTCGATTGCCGGCAAGCTCGGCGCGAAGGCGTTGCTCATTCGCTCGATCGGCACCGACCACGAGCGCATGCCGCATACCGGCGTGCTCGATTACACCGCCGATGCCCCAAAGATTCCCGCAGCCGCGCTGTCGAATTCCGATGCCGACCTGTTGTCGAACATGATCCGTCGCGGCCAGCCCGTGCGCGTTCGCCTCAGCCTCGGCGCGGAAGAACACGGCATGGCAACCTCGTACAACGTGATCGGCGAAATCACCGGTCGCAGCAAGCCCGATGAAGTCGTCACCATCGGTGGCCACCTCGATTCATGGGATCTCGGCACCGGCGCGATCGATGATGGTGCCGGCGTTGCGATCACGATGGCGGCCGGCGCGCTGATCGCGAAGGCGCACCTGCATCCGCAACGCAGCGTGCGCGTGATCGCGTACATGGACGAGGAATCGGGATCGTTCGGCGGCCAGGCGTATGCGGACGCGCATCTCGCGCAACTCAAGCAGCACCAGATCGGCGCGGAAAGCGATTTCGGCGCTGGTCGCGTTTATGCGTTGCGCGCCGGCGTGAAGGATGCGGCGTGGCCGGTGATCGAACAGATCGGCCACGTGCTTGCACCGCTCGGCATCGTTACCGAAAAAGGCGCAGGCGATGCCGGCCCCGACACCGGCAAGTTCGCCGAGAAAGGCATGGCGTGGGCGCAACTCGCGCAGGACGGCACCGATTATTTCGACTGGCACCACACCGCGAACGACACCCTCGACAAGATCGATCCGAAAGCGCTCGACCAGCAGGCGGCGGCGTATGCAGTGCTTGCGTATCTCGCTGCGGAAGCCGAAGGCAGCATGGGCTCGGGCGAGATGCCGTTGCCGAAACCGGAGAAATAATCCGGCAGGCGGCTACACGTCGGCGCGACTCACGCACCGACCTTGTGCACGCGCGCCCATTCGGCGATCAGCAGCGCGCTCGCGACCGAAACATTGAGGCTCTCGACTGCACCCGTTCCCGGAATGCGCACGCGCACATCCGCGCCATCGAGCAACGCTTGCGGCAGGCCTGTCGTTTCCGCGCCGAGCAACAATGCAACGCGCGGCGGAAGCGGTTCGGCATACAGCGATGCTCCGCCGCGCACCGTGGTCGCGGCGAGCTTGAAACCTGCGCGACGCAGCTGTGCAAATGCCGTATCCGCGCCATGGATCATCACGCACGGCACCGCTTCCGCACCGCCTTCGGCCACGCGATACGCGGCTGGCGACAATCCTTGCGCATCGGAAATCAATGCAGCGCGCGCACCGAAATGCGCGGCGCTGCGCAGGATCGC
>JBBRQI010000031.1:0-19047 GCA_038226665.1 Lysobacterales bacterium
CCTGCTCGCGCACGGCGACCGCATCGACATCGACGACCTCGCGTTGCCATCGGCGCACGGTTCAGGCGAGCATGATCCCGATCGTGAACAGATCGAGCACGCGCTGAAGAAATCCCACGGCGTGATCGCGCAAGCGGCGACGCTGCTCGGTCTAAGCCGGCAATCGCTGTATCGGCGGATGGAGCGGCTGGGCATCGATCGGCAATGAAAGCGCGGCATGCAAGCAAGCGACACTTTTCGCTGGCCGGAAGACTTGCCTTCGCGCTTTGCGCATTCACCACGGCTGCAGTTGCGCTGGCCCTCGCGCTCCAGCGCTTGTTCGACGACCCCTGGCTCGCCGGAATCATGAGCCTGTTGGGGCTGGTTCCGCTAGCGGTATGGCTTGCGCTCCGGATGCTCGCACCGGTACTGTCGATGTTCCGTGCGCTGTCGGGCACGGTCACCAGTTATCGCGATGGCGATTACAGTTTCGGACTCGCCTGGAAGCGCAACGACGAGCTCGGCGATCTGGTCGCTGCGCACAATGCACTCGGCGATGCGCTGCGCGAACAGCGCGTTGCTCTTGTCCAACGCGAATTGTTGCTCGACACGATGGTGCAGAACACGCCGGTTGCGATGCTGCTCGCCGATGATGCGGGCCGCATCGTGTATTCCAATCTCGCCTCGCGCAAATTGCTCAACGATGGACGCAGGCTCGAGGGCGAAGCGCTGGAAACCCTGTTGCAAACCGCGCCGGAACCGTTGCGCGAAGCGATCGAGCGCGGCGGCGACGGTTTGTTCGCGGTTGGCCACGACGACGACGAGCAGATCTTCCACCTCGCGCGACGCGGTTTTCGCCTCAACGGCCGTCGCCATGAGTTGTTCCTGCTGCGCCATCTCACCGCCGAATTGCGCCGCCAGGAAGTGCAGACCTGGAAGAAAGTCATCCGCATCATCAGCCACGAACTCAACAACTCGCTCGCGCCGATCGCATCGCTCGCGCATTCGGGCAGCGAACTCGTGCGCCGCGAACAGTACCAGAGGCTCGAGGAAATCTTCGGCACGATCGAGGAACGCGCGCGCCACCTCGAAGGCTTCATTCGCGACTACGCGCGCTTCGCGAAATTGCCCGCGCCGCGGCTCGAGGCGATCGTGTGGCCTGCATTCTGCGAGCGCCTGCACAGCCAGATCGGTTTCGCACTCGACGGTCGGTTGCCGGAGAAAGCCGCGCGCCTCGACGCCGCGCAACTCGAACAAGCCCTGTTGAACCTGCTCAAGAACGCGCACGAATCCGGCTCGGCGCCCGAACATGTCGGAATGCGCGTGCGCCGCTTGTCCGGTGCATTGCGCATCGAAGTCAACGACCGCGGCCAAGGCATGAATGAGGCGGTACTCGCGAACGCATTGGTGCCGTTCTATTCGACCAAGCGCCAAGGAACCGGTCTGGGCCTCGCCCTCGCGCGCGAAATCGCCGAAGCGCACGGCGGGCGCATCGCATTGTCCAATCGCGTCGGTGGCGGCCTCAGCGTGACGCTGGTGATTCCGGAATAGCGAGGAAAGGCCGCTCTTGTGCATCCAGCGCTCGAGGTACTCGCACGCCACGTGCATCGGGAAACGTCGCTGGTCAACTCGTTTTTTTCGGGCGCTGCCAGCCCTTGATCGAGGTCTGCTTGCCACGCGCGACGCCGA
Organism: Lysobacterales bacterium; assembly: GCA_038226665.1. Classification (GTDB taxonomy): domain Bacteria; phylum Pseudomonadota; class Gammaproteobacteria; order Xanthomonadales; family Xanthomonadaceae; genus SZAS-103. The sequence goes on from JBBRQI010000031.1 coordinate 1,669, forward strand.
GTTCACCCGCAGGCACGTCGTCCGTAATCGCCGATCCTGCACCGACTGTCGCTCCCGCACCAATCGTGACCGGCGCGACCAGTGACGAATTCGAGCCAATGAATGCATCGTCGTCGATGCGGGTCTGGTGCTTGTTCACCCCATCGTAGTTGCAGGTGATCATGCCCGCGCCGATGTTCACACGATCGCCGATCTGCGCATCGCCAAGATACGTGAGGTGGTTGGCCTTGGAATCCTTGCCGAGGCGCGTCATCTTGGTCTCGACGAAATTGCCGATCTGCGCGCCGGACGCAAGCTCGGTACCGGGACGCAGGCGCGCGTACGGGCCGATCGCGCAATCGTCGCCGATGCGTGCACCTTCGATATCGCAATGCGCACGCACTTCGGTGCCCGTACCGATGCTCACGTTGCGCAACCGGCAGAACGGACCGATACGCACGTTATCGCCGAGCACGACCTCGCCTTCGAGGATCACGTCGACATCGAGCGACACATCGCGGCCCGCGAACACGGTGCCGCGCTGGTCGAAGCGCGCCGGATCGGCGAAGCGCACGCCGGCCAGCGCGAGCGCTTTCGCGGCGCGCAACTGGAATGCGCGTTCGAGCCGCGCGAGTTGCCAGGGATCGTTCGCGCCCTCGACCTCGATCGGATCCGCGCAGGTTGCGATCGCCGCCGGAATGCGTTCCGACGCCGCCTGTGCGAACACGTCGGTGAGATAGAACTCGCCCTGCGCGTTGTCGTTGCGCAAAGCGTCCAGCCAGCGCCGCAGCGGCGCAGCGTCCGCAACGATGATCCCGGAATTGATCGTGCGCACGGTGCGCTGCTCCGCACTTGCATCCTTGTGCTCGATGATCGCGGCGACGCGACCGTCGGCATCGCACAACACGCGGCCATAGCCGGACGGATCGTCGAGTTCGGCGACCAGCACCGCGAGTGCGCCGTTCGCCGCGAGCAGCGCATGCAAAGTGTCGGTCGCGATCAATGGAACGTCGGCGTACAGCACGAGCACGCGCGCTGCGTCTGGCACGTTCGGCATCGCTTGCTGCACCGCATGGCCGGTGCCGAGTTGTTGCGCCTGCTCGGCCCAGACCAAATCGGCTTGGTCGGCGAATGCCGCTCGCACCTGCGTTCCCCTATGCCCGTAGACGATATGGATTCCCGCAGCGCCAAGCGCGCGCGCGACATCGATCACGTGGCCGAGCATCGGTCGCCCGGCGATCGGCTGCAGCACCTTTGGCCAAGCAGACTTCATGCGCTTGCCTTCGCCGGCGGCGAGAATGACGACGTGCAGCGGCTTGCTCATGCGCGAGGCTCCCATGTAACGCGTGCATTCTATGCGATCGCGGAAATGAAAACGCCGGCACAAGGCCGGCGCTCTTCATTTGAAGCCGATGCAAAGACTCAATGCTTCATGTTCTTGCGCAAGCGCTCAAGCGCCTGCAATTGCGCCGTGGCCTGCACGAGCTTGACCTGCGCTTCGGCGATTTCCATCGCGTCGCCGCGGTTGGCCAGCGCGCGTTCGGCTTCGTCCTTCGCCTGCTTCGCTGCGGCCTCGTCGAGGTCCTTCGCACGGATCGCCGTGTCGGCGAGCACGGTCACGACCTGCGGCTGCACCTCGAGGATGCCGCCTGAGACATAGAACATCTGCTCTTCGCCGTCCTCTAGGATCACCCGCACCTGGCCCGGCTTGAGCCTGGTGATCAACGGCGCGTGGCGCGGCGCGATGCCGAGCTCGCCCATCTCGCCGGAGGCGATCACCATCGTCACCACTCCGTGGAAGATCGCTTCCTCGGCGCTGACGATGTCGCAACGGATCGTGGCTGCCATGGTGTTATGCCTTCTCTGCGAGCTTCTTGGCTTTTTCCTGCGCTTCCTCGATGCCGCCAACCATGTAGAAGGCCTGCTCCGGCATGTGGTCGCACTCGCCGTCGCAGATCATCTTGAAGCCACGGATGGTGTCCTTCAGCGACACGTACTTGCCCGGCGAACCGGTGAACACTTCGGCGACGTGGAACGGCTGGGAGAAGAAGCGCTCGCACTTGCGCGCGCGGTACACGGCCTGTTTGTCCTCTTCAGACAGTTCATCCATGCCGAGGATCGCGATGATGTCCTTGAGTTCCTTGTACTTTTGCAAGGTCTGCTGGACGCGGCGTGCGGTGTCGTAGTGTTCGTTGCCGATCACGTTCGGATCGAGCTGGCGCGATGTGGAGTCGAGCGGATCGACCGCCGGATAAATGCCGAGTGATGCAATATTTCGCGAGAGCACGACGGTCGCATCCAGATGCGCGAAGGTCGTTGCCGGCGACGGGTCGGTCAAGTCATCGGCGGGCACGTACACGGCTTGGATCGACGTGATCGAGCCGGTCTTCGTCGAGGTGATGCGTTCCTGCAGCGCGCCCATTTCGGCGGCCAGGGTCGGCTGGTATCCGACGGCGGATGGCATGCGCCCGAGCAGCGCGGACACTTCGGTGCCGGCCAGCGTGTAGCGGTAGATGTTGTCGACGAAGAACAGCACGTCGCGGCCCTTGCCGTCGGCGTCCTTCTCGTCGCGGAAGTACTCGGCCATGGTCAGGCCGGTCAGCGCGACGCGCAGGCGGTTGCCCGGCGGCTCGTTCATCTGGCCGTACACCATCGCGACCTTAGACTCTTTCATGTTGTCGAGCTTGATGACGCCCGCTTCGGCCATCTCGTGGTAGAAGTCGTTGCCTTCGCGGGTGCGCTCGCCGACGCCGGCGAAGACCGACAGGCCGGCGTGCTGGGTCGCGATGTTGTTGATCAGTTCCAGCATGTTCACGGTCTTGCCGACGCCTGCGCCGCCGAACAGGCCGACCTTGCCGCCCTTGGCAAATGGACACATCAGGTCGATGACCTTGATGCCGGTTTCCAACAGATCATTTGCCGCGGCCTGCTCGGCGTAGGCCGGCGCCTCGCGATGGATTTCCCAGCGCTCGGTGCAATCGATCGGGCCCACTTCGTCGATCGGGCGACCGAGCACGTCCATGATGCGGCCGAGCGTGCCGATGCCGACCGGCACCGAGATCGCCTTGCCGGTGTTGTTCGCGATCAGGTTGCGACGCAGGCCATCGGTGGAACCGAGCGCGATCGTGCGCACGATCCCGTCGCCGAGCTGCTGCTGCACTTCCAGCGTGATGTCGGTGCCGTCGACGGTGAGTGCGTCGTAAATCTTCGGCACGCTCTCGCGCGCGAACTCGACGTCGACGACGGCGCCGATGATCTGGACGATCTTGCCCTGGTTCATATGTCGATCCTCTTATCTGCAATTTGCAATGCGAACGCGCCGGTGATCGCGCCCGCGTGAATTTGTGGTGTGGTCAAACCGCCGCGGCGCCGCCGACGATCTCGCTGATTTCCTGGGTGATTGCGGCCTGGCGCGCCTTGTTGTAGATCAGGTTCAGCGTGTCGATGAGCTTGCTCGCGTTGTCCGATGCCGACTTCATCGCGACCATGCGCGCGGCGTGTTCGGACGCGAGGTTCTCGAGCACCGCTTGATACACCAACGACTCGACGTAGCGCGTCATCACCTGGTTCAGCACAACGTCCGCTTCGGGTTCGTAGATGTAGTCCCAGTCGTGGCGGTTCTGCAGCGATTCCGACGGCGGCAACGGCAGTAGCTGCTCGATCGTGGATTTCTGCGTCATGGTATTGACGAAGTCGCTGTAGCACAGGTCGACGCGGTCGATGCGGCCTTCGCTGTAGGCATCGAGCATCACCTTGATCACGCCGATCAATTGCGCGACCTGCGGCTTTTCGCCGAGGTGCGTCACCGAGCCGACCATGTTGACCTTCAGCCGGCGGAAGAACGCGGTCGCTTTCTGGCCAATGCAGACGACATCGACTTCGACGCCTTTCTCGTTCCACTGGCGGATGTCGGCGAGCATCTTGCGGAACATCCCCGAGTTCAGCGCGCCTGCGAGGCCGCGATCGGTCGACACCACGATGTAGCCGACGCGCTTGATGTCGGCGCGTTCGACCAGAAACGGATGCCGAAATTCGGTGTTCGCCTGCGCGATGTGGCCGATCATCTGCTTCATCAGCCGCGCATACGGACGCGATGCCTTCATGCGCTCCTGCGCCTTGCGTATTTTCGATGCCGAGACCATTTCGAGCGCACGTGTCACCTTGCGGGTGTTCTGCACGCTCTTGATCTTGGTTTTGATTTCGCGGCCGCCAGCCATCGTGTTTCCCGAAAGTCAGTTTGCGTGGAGATCAGTAGCTGCCGGTCGCCTTGAACTCGGCGATGCCCTGCTTGAATGTGCCTTCGATCTCGTCGTTCCAGTCGCCGCTGGCCACGATCTTGTCCATCAGCGCGCCCTGGGTGTTCGCGAAGTGCGCGTGCAGGCCTTCCTCGAACGCGAGGATCTTGTTCATCGGCACGTCGTCCATGAAGCCCTTATCGACCGCATAGATCGATAGCGACATCTCGGCAATCGACATCGGCGCATACTGCTTCTGCTTCATGAGTTCGGTCACGCGCTGGCCGCGCTCGAGCTGCTTGCGCGTGGCTTCGTCGAGGTCGGACGCGAACTGTGCGAACGCCGCGAGCTCGCGGTACTGCGCGAGCGAAATGCGGATGCCGCCCGACAGCTTCTTCATGATCTTGGTCTGCGCAGCGCCACCGACGCGCGACACCGAGATGCCGGCGTTCACCGCCGGACGGATGCCGGCGTTGAACAGGTCGGTCTCGAGGAAGATCTGACCATCCGTGATTGAAATGACGTTCGTCGGAACGAACGCGGACACGTCGCCGGCCTGGGTCTCGATGATCGGCAGCGCGGTCAGCGAACCGGTCTTGCCCTTGATGGCGCCGTCGGTGAACTTCTCGACGTATTCCTCGTTGACGCGCGCGGCGCGCTCGAGCAAACGCGAATGGAGATAGAACACGTCGCCCGGATACGCTTCGCGGCCCGGCGGGCGGCGCAGCAGCAGCGAGATCTGGCGGTAGGCGACGGCCTGCTTGGACAGATCGTCGTAGATGATCAACGCGTCTTCGCCGCGGTCGCGCCAGTATTCGCCCATCGTGCAACCCGAATACGCGGCGACGTACTGCATCGCGGCCGATTCGGAAGCGCCGGCGGCGACCACGATGGTATGCGCCATCGCGTCGTTTTCCTCGAGCTTGCGCACGACATTCGCGATCGAGCTGGCCTTCTGGCCGATGGCGACGTACACGCATTTCACGCCGGTGGATTTCTGGTTGATGATCGTGTCGATCGCCATCGCGGTCTTGCCGGTTTGGCGGTCGCCGATGATCAGCTCGCGCTGGCCGCGGCCGACGGGAATCATCGCGTCGACCGACTTGTAACCGGTCTGCACGGGTTGCGACACCGACTTGCGCCAGATCACGCCCGGCGCGACCTTCTCGACCGGAGCGCTGAGCTTGGCGTCGATCGCGCCCTTGGCGTCGATCGGCTCGCCGAGCGCGTTGACGACGCGGCCGAGCAGCTCGGGCCCGATCGGCACTTCGAGGATGCGGCCGGTGGTCTTGGCGTTGTCGCCTTCGCGCAAGTGCTGGTAGTCGCCGAGCACCACCGCGCCGACCGAGTCGCGCTCGAGGTTCAGCGCAAGTGCGAACGTATTGTTCGGCAGTTCGATCATCTCGCCCTGCATCGCATCGGCAAGGCCGTGGATGCGCACGATGCCGTCGGACACCGAGGTGACGGTGCCTTCGTTGCGCGCTTCGGAGGCCAGCTTGACCTTCTCGATGCGGCTCTTGATCAGTTCACTGATTTCGGATGGGTTGAGCTGCGTGGTTGCCATTTCTGTTTCCTTGGTCGTGCACCGTTTCGCGGCGCGCGGATGAATTCAATTGTTTGACGTTCTTTCCCTGAAGCCGGCCGTGATTGAAGCCGGCGACGCTCAATGCGCCAGCGCGGATTCCAGACGGGCGAGCTTGTTGCGCAGCGAGCCATCGATGACCACGTCGCCGGCATCGATCACCGCGCCGCCGATCAGTTCCGGGTCGACTGCCGTCGCGATCTCGACTTCCTGGCCGAAACGCCGCTTCAGTGCATCGTGCAGCTTCGCGAGTTCGAGCGCGTCGAGCGCCGTCGCCGAGGTGATCGTGGCCTTGACCACATGCTCGGCCTCGGCACGCTGCTGCGCGTATAGCGCAGCGATCTCCGGAAGCAACGACAGCCGGCCATTATCAGTGAGCACCGCGAGGAACTGCGAAAACAGCGGATCCGGCGCGCCGGGCGGCAGTAGCAATGCAACCGCTTCCTCGGCTTCGAGTTTCGGGTGGTTCAGCAACGCCTGCACGCGCGAATCCAGCGCGATCTGCGCCGAAAAACCGAGCCGCATCGACCACTGCAACAACTGGTCGTTATCGCGGGCCAGCGCGAACGCGGCACGCGCATACGGACGGGCGAGTGTCAGCGCGCTGCTCATCCGATCTCAGCCGCCAGTTCGTCGAGCAGCGCTTTGTGCGCGTCCGGATCGATCTCGCGCTTGATCAGCCGCGATGCGCCCGCCACGGCCAGTGCTGACACCTGCTTGCGCAGGTCCTCGCGGGCGCGATTGGCTTCGACGTCGATCTCGGCGACGGCAAGCGCCTTCTGGCGGCCGCCTTCGGCGATCGCTTCGGTCTTGGCCGCGTCGATGATCTGGTTCGCGCGGGTGTGGGCCTGCTCGATGATCTCGTTCGCCTTGGTCCGCGCTTCGCGCACCACTGCGTTGACCTGCTCCTCGGCCTGCGCAAGATCGCGCTGACTACGGTCGGCCGCGGCAAGGCCATCGGCAATCTTCTTCTGGCGATCCTCGATCGCCGCCATCAACCCCGGCCAGATGAACTTGGCGGAGAGCAGAATCAGGATCGCGAACGACAGCGCCTGACCCAACAACGTCATGCCAATATCCATGACATCCCTTCCTCAATACTGCTGCACGTGTGGATCAGCCGGACGCGCACCATGCGCGTCGCGGTACCGATGCCCGCATTGGCGGGCATCGCGGCGACCGTTGATCAGCCGAACTGCTTCAGCAACGGGTTCGCGAACGCGAAGAACAGCGCCATGGCGAGGCCGATGATGAACGAGGCGTCGATCAGGCCCACCAACAGGAACATGCGGCCCTGCAGCATCGGAACGAGCTCAGGCTGGCGTGCGGCGGCTTCGAGGAACTTCGAACCCATGATGCCGATGCCGATACAGGCGCCGAGTGCGCCGAGGCCGATCATCAGGCCGATGCCGATGGCGGTGTTGGCCTGGATGAGTGCGATGAACTGATGCATGTCCATGAATTTTCCTTCTTCAGATCAGTTAGTGGGAGCGGGTAGTGGAAGCGGTTAAGGGATAGATGGAACGTGAAAATCAGTGGTGCTCGTGCGTCATCGCGATGTAGACGACGGACAGCACCATGAAGATGAAGGCCTGCAACAGGATGATCAGGATGTGGAAGCCGCCCCACAGAAGCCCGGCGATCACGCCGAACGGGAAGGTGATCCACGACGTGAGCAGCCCTGCGATCAGCATGAACACGAGCTCGCCCGCGTACATGTTGCCAAACAGTCGCATCGACAGCGACACCGGTTTGGACAGGTACTCGACGAGGTTCAGGATCACGTTCGGGATCACCATCAGGACTTTGCCGAACGTGCCTTCGGTGTGGAACGGCGAGGTCAGCAGCTCCTTGCCGAAGCCGATCGCGCCCTTGGCCTTGAACGAGTAGAACAGCGTCAGGAAGAAGATGCTCAACGACATCGCGACCGTGGTGTTCAGGTCGGCGGTCGGCACCATGCGGAAGTAGGTGTGTTCTGCAACCTCGTGCCCGCCAAACAGCGTCACCAAGGCATTGCCGATATCCAGCGGCAACAGGTCCATCGTGTTCATGAGGACCACCCACATGAAGATCGTGAGTGCGAGCGGCGCGATGAAACGGCGATCGCCGTGGAAGACGTCCTTGACCTGGCCGTCGACGAACTCGACGACGATCTCGACGAACGCCTGACCCTTGCCCGGTACGCCGGACGTGGCGCGCCGCGACATGAGCCCGAACCAGAGGACGAACAGCAGGCCGAGGCCGATCGAGACCAGCCACGAGTCCCAATGAAACGAACCGCCGAGCACCATGCCCGTGTTGTGGGTCAGGTGATGGCCGATGTATTCGGACAAGCCGCCGGAATTGCCGGGTTCTGGACTCACGAATCCACCTTCATGCTTTCAGTCTTGCAGCGAACAGGAACGACAAGGTTGTAACGACCGCGCCCACCAGTAAAGGAACCGGCGGCAGCGCGAACCGCACCAAGGCGATGTACAGCGTCGCCAGGAACACGATCCACTTCAGCGCCATGCCGCTCAGCATCCGCAGCAACGCGGCGTTCGCCGACATCGGCGCGCGCCCGAACGAGCGCAAGGCCAGTACTAGGCTCCCGAACACCACCGCGACACCACCCATCCCCGCCGCCAGCGCAGAACGCACGTCCTGCGTCAGGAACACCAGCGCAACCGCCAAAGCCACCAGCATCTGGATCATCACGATACGGAGCGCAAGACGCCGCCCCGTTGCCACGGAATTGAGCACGCTGGCGCCCGTCAAGTGGATGCGGCGAACGAAATCGACTCCGCCTAGCCGCAAAAGTATAGCAGGGGGGCAATTTGGGCGGCAACCCCGAACCACTCTGCCGAAAACCATTTCTGCATTTTCGGCATTCTGATATCCATGGATGGACAAACGTCGCAGGCGCAGGATGCGCAAAAGCGGCCACCATCCATGGCGGTCGGATGTGGTGAGTGCACCCGGGCCTGGAACGTCCGTAGCCGACAACGAACGGCACAAATCCTGCTCCGGGATCCCGGTCAACCGCGTTTCGGCAGGTACAGATCGGTAATCGTGCCTTCAAAGACTTCGACAGCCATGCCGACCGATTCGCTCAGGGTCGGATGCGGATGGATCGTGTGGGCGATGTCCGCCGCTTCGCAACCCATCTCGATCGCGAGCGCGAGTTCGGCGATCAGGTCGCCCGCGTGCACGCCGACAATGCCGGCGCCGATCACGCGATGGCTTGCCTCGTCGAAAATCAGTTTGGTGAAACCTTCCGTACGGCCGATGCCAATCGCGCGCCCCGACGCAGCCCACGGGAACTTGCCAATCCCTACCTTCAGTCCTTTGGCCTTCGCTTCGGTTTCGGTCACGCCGACCCACGCGATTTCCGGATCGGTATAGGCGACCGACGGAATCACCCGCGCGGTCCATTCGGGGCTCTTGTCAGGCGCTCCCTCGAACGCCGCGACTTCGGCTGCGAGCCGAGCCTCGTGGGTGGCCTTGTGCGCAAGCATCGGATTGCCGACCAGATCGCCGATCGCGAAGATGTGCGGCACGTTCGTGCGCATCTGCCGATCCACCGCGATGAAACCGCGCTCGCTGACCTGCACGCCGGCCTTGTCGGCATCGAGCTTGCCGCCGTTCGGCGCGCGACCGACTGCGACCAGCACGCGATCGAAGAGAGTCGATGCCGGCGACTCGACTGCTTTGGAGTCGATGCCTTCGAATGTCGCGGTCAATCCTTTCTTCGACGCATCGACCTTCGCGACTTTCGTTTTCAGGTGGATCGCGACGCCCTGCTTCCTCAAACGTTCGGCCAGCGGTTTCACCAGATCCACATCGGTGCCCGGCATCAGTTGATCCATCAATTCGACGACGGTCACTTCGCTGCCGAGCGCGTGGTACACCGTCGCCATTTCCAGGCCGATGATGCCGCCGCCGACGACCAGCAATTTCTTCGGGATGTCGACTAGCTCCAGCGCGTCGGTGGAATCCATCATGCGCGGGTCGTCCCAGGGGAAGCCCGGCAACTTCAACGCCTGCGACCCGGCGGCGATGACGCACTGCTCGAAGCGCACGAGCTTGCTGCCATCGCTGCCCGTGACTTCGATCTCGTTCGCCGACAGGAACTTGCCGACGCCGGTCACGACGCGCACCTTGCGTTGCTTGCTCATGCCGGCCAGGCCCTTGGTCAACTGACCGACGACCCTTTCCTTGTAGCCGCGCAGCGCATCGAGCGCGATCTTCGGCACTCCAAAATCGATCCCGAAATCCTTCGCATGCGCCGCTTCGTCGATCACCGCTGCCGCGTGCAGCAACGCCTTCGACGGAATGCAACCGACATTGAGGCAGACCCCGCCGAGCGATGGATAACGTTCGATCAGGACGGTGTCGAGGCCGAGATCGGCGGCACGGAATGCGGCCGTATAACCACCCGGTCCCGCGCCGAGCACCGCGATGCGGCATTCGATATCGGCCTTGCGACCTGACGGCGCTGCGGACGCGATGGCTTTTGCAGCGACGGGCACCGCGCTTGGTGCCGATGTGCTTGCGGATGTTGGCTTGATTGCGGCGGGCGCCGCAACAGTTGGCTTCGCTGCGGATTCGCCTGTTTCGATCAACGCGACCACGGCTCCTTCCGACAATGCATCGCCGAGCTTCACCTTCAATTCCCTGACGACACCTACGAACGGCGACGGCACTTCCATCGTGGCCTTGTCGGATTCCAGCGTCACCAGGCCCTGATCCTTTTTCACCGTGTCGCCGACCGCGACCAGCACCTCGATCACCGGCACGTCCTCGTAACCGCCGATGTCGGGAACGCGCGCTTCCTGGATGCTTGCGGCCATCTGCCACCTCGTTGTGCTCGTCGTGCCATTGTGGCCGTGTTCGCATGCGGACGCCAAGATTGCATGCCGCGTGGATTGCAGAAACGACGATGCCGGGACAAGCCCGGCATCGTTTGACGCGATGGTTCAGGAAAACTTACTTCTTGGCAGGCTGCTTCGCCGACTGTGCCGGAGCGGCCGGACACGTCGCGGCGATCTTCTGGATGTTGCTAGCGAACGTGCCCGCAGCAGCGCGGATGTCCGACTCGTGCGTCTTGGCGCGGGCTTCGGCGATGCCGCCGATGCGCTTGACCAGATCCGGCTGCACGTGCTTCATCTTGACGCCGGCGGGCGACTGCATGAAGGCGATGATCTGCCGCATCTCGTCGTCGCTGAAGGTGTCGGCATAGACCTGCGCGGCCTGCTGGCGGAAGCTGGCATCGTTCATGCCATTGAACGTTGCGTCCATCTTGCTCTTGAAGGACTGCGCTTCCGGTTGCAGCGCCGGACACGAAGCCTTGTCGCCGAGGCCCTGGCCGATGCCGCCCATGATGCCGCCGACGACGTTGTATTCGAGCGCCTGGAACACCGAGCCGGCTTCGCTGATGTCGAACATCTTCTGGGCCAGCTGCATTTTCGCGGGGTTCGCCGGGGCTTGCGCGAAGGCCAGCGGGGTGGCCAGCAGTAAGGCCAGCGCGGAAAGGTTGAGCAGTCGCATTCATTACTCCAATGGGGACTACAGCGGGGTGGCTGGGGGGCGCATCCTAACCTGTGACCGGTCAATCCGGGTAAAAGTTGCGTCAATTGCTTGTGCAGGCGTTCATTCGCTGCACTCGGGCTCCGGTGCCGGTTTGGCTGGTTGCAGCACGTCCTCAACCGCGTCGTTGCTGGCGTTGCTGTCCGAAACGTCCCCTTGGCCGGAAGGGGAAACGCGGCGTTCGCCGCGCAAAGACGCCAAGGCCGCGTCGCCCTCCAGGCCGAACAAACTGCGCAAGCGCACCTCGTGTTGCGGAAACGGCATTTCGATGCCGTGCCTGCGCATCGCTGTGTCCAGTGCCCAGTTGTAGGCGGCTTTCACGGCCGCCGGCCGCTTGGTCGCCTCGGCGGTCAGCCAGACCACAAGCTCGAAATTCAGGCTGCTCTCGGCAAACGCCACCAGCCAGACCTTGACCCCGCGCGGCCCATCCTGGCTCAGCGTGAAGGGCACTTCGGCGGCGGCCTCCAGAGCGGCTTTTTTAACCAGTTCCTTGTCGGTGCCGTAGGCGACTCCGAATGGAATCCGGGTGCGCCGCAATGCGTCGTTCCAGGTCCAATTCACCACCCGGCCAGTGACGAATTCCGAATTCGGCACGAGGATCACGATGTTGTCATTGGTGGTGATACGGGTCGCCCGGATATTGATGTCCCGCACTTCGCCGTGCAGCCCGGACGCAAGTTCAACGAAATCGCCGACCTTGAGCGAACGATCGAACAGCAGGATCAGCCCCGAGATGAAGTTGCTGAAGATCGCCTGCAGGCCGAAACCAAGCCCGACGCCGATCGCTCCGGCGAATACGGCAAAACGGCTGATCGGAATCCCCAAGGCGCCGAGCGCGACCATCACGCCGAATGCGATCAAGGTGTAACGTGCGATGCGCGACACGGTGTATATCGCCGCGCGTGTGCGGAGATCGCGCTGCTCCGCGTAGCGCTTGAAACCGCGCTGCACGACCCAAATAGACAACCAGACAACCAGCAGCGTGAATGCGGCAGCGGCCACGCCGCCGATCTGTAGTCGAAAATCTCCCAGGTCGAAGTGATAGGCCAGCAAAGCGTTGATGTGGGTGAACACGGAGTCCACGGCGTTTGGCAGCATGCGCATCTGCGGATGCGCGGTGGCCGGTGCGGCTGCGCCGATCACTGTCGCTGCCCCTATGGCATTTCCGCCATCCATGGCGGTCAGAGCAACAGCCGGCGCAAATCGCCCAGGACCTGCGCCAGATATGCGGTGAAACGCGCGGCGGCGGCACCATCGATCACCCGGTGGTCGTAGCTCAGCGATAGCGGCAGCAGCAGGCGCGGAGCGAACTCCTTGCCATTCCAGACCGGCTTCATCGCACTGCGCGACACGCCGAGGATCGCGACCTCGGGCGCATTGATGATCGGCGTGAACGCGGTGCCGCCGATGCCGCCGAGCGAGGAAATCGAAAAACAACCTCCGGCCATCTCCGCCGGCCCAAGCTTCTTGTCGCGCGCTTTCTGCGACAGCTCGCCGAGCTCGTGTGACAACTCCAGCAGGCCCTTGCGGTCGGCGTCGCGAATCACTGGCACGACCAGACCATCGGGTGTGTCCACCGCGATGCCGATGTGGAAATATTTCTTCAGTATGAGATTCTCGCCATCAAGCGAGGCGTTGAAATTCGGATATTTCTTCAGCGCCGCGACCACCGCCTTGATCAGGAAGACCAGCGGCGTGACTTTCACGTCTGCACCCTTGATCAGGGCCGGCTCCTCGCCGAGTTTCCTGCGGAATGCCTCCATCTCGGTGATGTCGGCATCGTCGAACTGGGTGACGTGCGGGATCATCGCCCAGTTGCGCGCGAGGTTTGCCCCGGACAATTTCTTGATGCGCGACAGCGGCTGGCTTTCGATCGCGCCGAATTTCGCGAAGTCGACTTTCGGCCATGGGATAAGGCTCAGCCCCGACCCCTGCCCAGCAGCCCCTACGCTCGACGCGATCGCGCTCCCACCGCCGCCTTGCATCGCCGCTTTCACGAACGCCTGCACGTCATCCTTCGATATCCGGCCGCCGCGTTCGCTGCCTTTGACTTTCGCCAGATCCACGCCGAGCTCGCGCGCGAACACACGCACCGCGGGCGAAGCATGCGCGACCTTCTCTGGCGCAACTGCCGACGCATCGAACACGACCGGCGACGTGCGCGGACCGGCCATTTCAGGATCGAGGTTCGCATCGGGCGCGATGTCGATTGCTTGCTGCGGCGCAACCTGCGGGGCCGGAGCCGAAACGGGTGCAGCGGCGCTTGCTGGAGCTGGCAGGTCGGCAGGCTTGCTCGCCGCGACAGACGCAGATGCAGGTTTCGCTGCTGGCTCGCTTGCTTCGATCAGCGCGACGACCGCACCCTCCGACAATGTATCGCCGAGCTTGACCTTCAACTCCTTCACCACGCCCGCGAATGGCGACGGAACCTCCATCGTCGCCTTGTCGGACTCGAGAGTCACCAGGCCCTGGTCCTTCTTCACGGTGTCGCCGACCGCAACCAGGACTTCGATCACCGGCACATCGTCGTAACCACCGATGTCGGGAACGCGCGCTTCATTGACCGTGCCCATCGCCCACCTCGTCCGCCCATGCGCCTGCGCCTATTGTGGCTGGCCTAAGCGTCGATGACCATGCGTGGCGCCACGCTAGTTTGCAGAGCCGCTCCCGCGCATCCTTGCGCTCGCGGCATTCGGGCATCCTGCCCAAAAAAAACCCTTCCGGGTTGGGGAAGGGTCGGGGGTAGCGAATCACCGGCGGACGTGCGATCCGGCGGGAGGGCACAAGGCCCGTGCGCATAAGCCCATTCAAAGACCGGCGCTCGCGGGCCGGGCTTCCTAGGTGTAGATGCGCCGACCGGCCCAAAGGTTGAAACGGTTTGCCAATCGGCGCCATCACCGGTATTGCGACCGGATCGTTGATTGGAAAGTTCAGTGAATCAATGGCCTGGCTTTGGCTCGTTCAGCTTGTCAGCGAACTTCAGCGGCGGCATCGGCGGCGCAATCGGCGCATTCGCGGTCGGATTGTCCTGGTTCTCGGCCAGCCACAGCATCGAATTGTGGACGCGCGTGTAACCGCTGGGATGGTCGTAGAACACGATTTCCTCCAGTGGACCCGGCCTCAATTTGCGGTAGGTGGACAGCCGCATCGCCGACATCGCGAACCCATTCGGCTCACGTGCCGCGTTCAGTCCGAACGCGTCGGCCTCGGCCTCGGCCTGGCGGGTAATCGAGTTCATCAGCGGCGTCATCAGGAAGAAGAACGTCGAGAGGATGATCACCGCCAACGGCAGCGCGGCTGGATCGTCGCGCCCTTCCAACTTGAGTCGCCCGCCCCAGCGCGCCAGTGACCAGTCCAGCACACGGTGCACGCAAAACAGGCCCAGCCCGATCACGAGCGTGAAATAGATCGGCAGCCGCAGTACATGGTTGAGCACGTAGTGGCCCATTTCGTGGCCCAGCACTGCCTTGATTTCCGGCAACGAAGTGTTGTTGACCAGATTGTCGTTGAGGCTGACCTGGGTGGTGTTCATGAAGCCCGATACGTTCGCGCTGACCCGCGTGGTCTGCTTCGATGCGTCGAACCACACCACGTGCTCGGTGGGAATCCGGTTCGCGCGCGCCAGCGACAACACCGCCGTCCGCACCGGCCCATCGGGCAGCGGCTTGTAGTCGTTGAAAACCGGCGACAGGAACACCGGCACGATCATCGACAGCAGCACGGAAAGCACGAAACTGCCCATGGTCGCCCAGATCCACCAGCGAGCGCCGAGCTTGCGGATCACTGCATACAATCCACTGATCACCAGCGGTGCGATGACCAGGCCGATCATCAGGCTCTTCAACGATTCCGTCAGCCATCCACCTGCGCTGAGGTTGGACAAGCCGTACTGATGCTCGCGGACGAAGTCGGTGTAGTAACTCAACGGCACGTCCATCACGAAATCGATCACCAGCCAGAACGCCGCGAACAGCGCCGTGGACAGCCAGCGCCATTTGCCGATGCTGCGCGCCGCATTGCGCATCTTCACCGAGATACCGCTCAGCAGCAGGAATGCGCCGGTCGCGATGCCGAACAGGAACTCCCACAACTGCAGCCAGTAGCCGCCCTCGAAATAGTCGTCGGATGATTTGCGTTGCTCGGGCGACAGCAACGCGAGGTACGCCTCGGTCGCCTTGTCGGCATTGAAGTTCGGACCGGGCCGCGCCGCATCGGGAATCTGCAGGCCTGGCGGGAAATCGCGCGTGATCGGGGTTCCGATCGTCGCATCAGCATGTCCATCCGAGGGCGCTGCATGCGCGAATCCGACCGCGCCCAGCAGCAACAACAAGAACAACACCACACCATTCAAAGTTCGCATTACGTGTACCCCCTATTGCCATCGAAGATCTGGTTTATCCCGAAACGGCGCTCGGCCATTTCGATCCCTGCGTAACCTGCCAGCAGCAGCGTGCTGCAGCGCGTGCCATAGGTATCGCCCAGCACGAACGGCGCCGACAATCTGCGTTCGAGTTCGATCCCGACGCCGGTGTCGGGCAGTTCGGCGTCGGCCGCCAGCGTGGTATCGGCAAGCGCGGTGAACAATGCTTCCGTATCGGGCCGTGAGACTGCGGTCGTAGGCCCGGTCTCCGGTTGCAGGCACAACCAATCCGACAAGGCCTTCTTCGCGCGGCGCGCCTTGGGCCAATCAGCATCCAGGTTCGCGTTCGACAGCGCGTGCACGCCCGACGCGACTTCCTCCGTGTGGAACAGGGGATAGTTGCCGACGCATTGCAGCGACGCGCCGTCCCACAACAGCAGATTGAAGCGTCCGTATTCGTGTAAACGCGGCGCGATGTCGGCGATGAAGTCCACGACGCTTGCGTCCGATACGGCAAACGCCTTGACCAGTTCGCCGCGCGAGCGCGGTGCGACATCCGCTGCGAGACCGACACGCACATTGGTGATCGCCGCGAGCCGTCGTCGCTTCGATACCAGCAGCCAGCTACCGCCCGCGCGCAGGTCGATGCCGCCGAACACATCCGGTGCGTCTTGCAGGAAATCCGCCGGTGCAGCGGGTCGCGCGTGGAACTCGTCACGATTGGCGATCAGCACCAGCGGCCAGCGCGGATGCGCTTGCCATGCGAAAGCGATCAGGCACATCGACGCACTGTAGCGACGCGGCGAACGCTACGATAGGCCATGCGCAAGATCGTCCACATCGACATGGATGCGTTCTACGCGTCGGTCGAGCAGCGCGACGATCCAGCGTTGCGTGGACGGCCCGTGGTGGTTGCGTGGCGGGGCGCCCGTTCGGTGGTGTGCGCGGCGAGCTATGAAGCGCGGCGTTTCGGGATTCGTTCGGCCATGCCGGCGATGCGCGCGGAACGGCTATGTCCTGATGCGGTGTTCGTCGCCCCGGATTTCACGCGCTATCGCGCGGCGTCGAAACACGTCCGCGAAATTTTCCTGCGCCACACCGATCTCATGGAACCGCTCTCGCTCGACGAGGCCTATCTCGATGTCACCGCGAACAAGTTAGGATTCGAGTCGGCCACCGAAGTCGCGCAGTCGATCCGCGCGTCGATCCGCGAGGAAACCGCATTGACTGCATCGGCCGGCATCGCGCCGAACAAGTTCCTCGCCAAAATCGCATCCGACTGGCGCAAGCCCGATGGCTTGTTCGTGATCCGCCCGAACGATATCGCCGAGTTTTTGCAGCCACTGCCGGTCGGGCGCATTCCCGGCGTCGGCAAGGTGATGGAGGGACGGCTCGCGGCACTGGGCGTCGCGACTGTTGGGTCGCTGCGTGAAATTGCACTTGCGGAACTCGAACATCACTTCGGTCGTCATGGCCGCCGCCTGCACGAACTCGCGCGTGGCATCGACCATCGCGCGGTGACGCCCGACCAACCGACGCAATCGATTTCCGCCGAGGACACGTTTGCGAGCGACTTGCGCATCGACGACATCGAACCGCATATCCGCGAACTTGCCGCGAAAACATGGAAAGCCGCAGCGCGCGAACCGCAACGC
>JBBRQI010000032.1:0-18084 GCA_038226665.1 Lysobacterales bacterium
CATTGCGGTGAAGTCCGAAAGCGCGTTCCCGACTTCACTCGCTAGGTTGATATGGACGGGCGCGAAGCCTGTCCGGAGGTCTGAATGGGTCGCTCCCATTCAAGCAGAACGCGAACACGAGCTCTTCGTGTCGCACACATGCAATCAGGATGGGGCGTTGCGCGCGCGCGTTCAAGTGTCGCGACGACGACGGCGGGCAAAACGTGCCTTATTCGGCGTTCGCCTTGCCGCCGCCGGGCGCAGCGGGTTCGCCGGTCAGTGCATCGCTCCACGGAAAGGCTTGCTGGATCGTGGTGCCTTCCGAACGCAGGGACACGCGCACGCGATGCGGGGTGAAACCCGGCGGAAGCATCACATTGCCCTCGACTTTCTGGAAATAGCGGAACTGGAACGCCTGTGCCGGCGAAGATGGTTTCTGCAGCAGGTCGTCCCATTGCAGGGTCTGCAGCTTGCCTGCGGTCGCGCCTTCGATCTGCAGGGTCAGGTCGCCCTGGCTGATCTTGCCGCGGTTGAGGTTCTGCGTCAGCGTGGTCGCGAAGTGCCAGGTGGCATTGGCGTTCTGATCCATCTTCACGCTGTGCACCGACAGCCCGCGCCGCTGGCCGCTGGTGCCGACCAGGCGCTCGTAGAACGCGACATCGGCACGCAGCG
The DNA here is from genome assembly GCA_038226665.1 of Lysobacterales bacterium. GTDB lineage: Bacteria > Pseudomonadota > Gammaproteobacteria > Xanthomonadales > Xanthomonadaceae > SZAS-103. Next base: position 652 of record JBBRQI010000032.1, read on the forward strand.
CGGAGACTTCCTCGTCGCGTTCGGACAGGCTGGTCTGCAATTCCTGGTTCGCTGCACGACTGATGTCGTCCGAGCTCTTGAGCGTGGTCACGCGCTGGCGCAACTCTTCGAGTTCTTGCAACTGCGCCCGCAGGCTTGCGTTCTCGCGATGGATGGCAGCCAGGTGCGGCGTCGCCCAGTGCGCGGCGCCCCAGCCGGCCAAAACGATGCTGCCGGCCCAGATCACTGCCACCGCGATCAGCAGCCAGCGCCGGATCGGGCGCTGCGGCGAGGGCGAGCGGGCCTGGGAGTGTGGCTGGGATCCTTCCATGGCCCGGTATAGCCGTCGCGACACGCGAGCGTCAAGCCGCGCTGCCGCTATACTTCAAAGTCCCTGACTGCAGATCGACGGCCATGTTCGGCAGCGCAATCGGCGACCCATCCGTCTTCGCCATCGGCCTGACCCTTGCCTGGCTGGCCGGCGTCCGCGTGTACCTCACCGTGTTCGGCATCGGTCTCGCCGGAACGATGGGCTGGATGGACTTGCCGCCGGCATTGCAGGTGGCGTCGTCGCCTTGGGTGATCGGCATTTGCGGCGTTCTTGCGGTGATCGAATTCCTGGCCGACAAGATCCCGGGCGTGGACAGCGGCTGGGATCTGTTGCACACCCTGCTGCGCGTCCCCGTCGGCGCATTCCTCGCGGCCGCGACGTTGTCCCCGGATGGTCGCCTGGGCGGCGGTGCGTTGCTCGCTGGCGGCTCGCTCGCCTTGGGCAGCCATGCGATCAAGAGCGCAACGCGCGCGTTGATCAACACCTCTCCCGAACCGTTGAGCAACTGGACAGCATCGCTGGGCGAGGACGCACTGACGCTGACCGCTCTCGTGTTGTTGATCGCGCATCCATGGCTAGCGCTGTCGGTCGCGGTTGGCGCATTGCTGCTGGGTGCGCTGGCCGTGCTGTGGACATTTCGTGCGTTGCTGCGCATGCTGCGTCGTCGCAATGAGGCTGTCGCCTGATGTTCGGGCCGGAAGCTACGCTCTGGATCAAGGCATTCCACATCGTGTTCGTGGTGACATGGTTCGCCGGGCTGTTTTACCTGCCACGCCTGTTCATCTACCACCGCGAAGCTGGCGATGCGGTATCGCGTGCGCGCTTCGTGACGATGGAACGCCGCTTGCTGGCGATCACCCATGTCGGCGCGATTCTGGCCCTGTCCTTCGGCGTCGCACTGCTGATGCGGGAGCCGGGATTCATGCAACAAACCTGGCTGCATGCCAAGCTTGGATTGGTCGCGTTGCTGGTGGGCTATCACGGTTGGTGCACGAAACTGACGATGGACTTCCGCCGCGATCGGCCAGCACCGACGTCGCGCTGGTTGCGCTGGTTCAACGAGATTCCGGCGGTATTGCTGATCGGCATCGTCTGCCTGGTGGTGGTCAAGCCGTTTTGATCAGGCAAGGCTCCAGAGCAGCAAGGCTGCAAGGGCAGCAGAGCTTGAGGACAGGTGCACGCGCTTGCGGACGGCGCATAATGCGTTTCGGGGGAACTGGACATGATCAAGACCACATCGTCCCAACAAGACGAATACCGGCTGGCGTTCCTGCGCCATCTGCCAAAGCGCATCGAGGCCGTCGAGCAACGCATCCAGCGCTACCGGCGCGAAGGCTGGGACGCGGGCGGGATGTCGCTGCTCAACGATGACGTGCAGCGGCTTGCGGGCGCGAGCGGTCGTTACGACCTGATCGAGCCCAGCCAACATCTGCTGACCCTCGAACAGATGCTCGGCGAGCACATTGCACACCGCAGCCTGCCCGATCCGCAGCAGGCCGATCGCATGCTCAGCCTGACCGCCGCGGTCACTGCATCGCTGATCGCACGCCCGGATGCGCGGCAGCTGTCGGTGCACAGCGAAGTCGCGCCCGAGGCGTACTGGCGGCGCTGGGTTCCCGATGCGCAGGCAGCGGGCGCGATGCCCGCGCAGGGCCCGGCACCGGCCGCAGCGGCAACCGGCGAAGCGGGCGCACTTGGTGCAACCGCCTCCACCACCTCGCGCCGCATCTACCATCTCAGCGACGGGAATGCACTCGCGTTCGAACTCGGGCAACGTCTCGAAGGTGAAGGTTACGAGGTCGAGCCGGTCGAGACTGTCGAAGAATTATCCGAACTGCTGATGAGCCTGTCGCCGCAGCTCGTGCTGGTGGACGCGTCGCACATGGCCAGTCTGGCGGCCATCGGTGCCGCCCGCCGCGAAGCGCAGCAACGCACGCAGAACCAGCGCATCCAGCTGGTCGCGATGGCCGCGCAGGACAACCTGCAATCGCGCCTCGACGCGCGCCGCGCCGGCGTCGATGCGTTGCTGTTTCCACCATTCGTGGCCTCCGATGTGGCGCACCAGCTGCAAGTCCTGCTCGCACCGGCAGCCGAGGAAAAGGTGCGCGTGCTGATCGTCGAGGACGACCGCGCGCAGGCCTTGTTCGCGCAAAGCGTACTGACCAACGCGGGGATGCAGGCGCAGGTCGAGCAGGATCCGATGCACGTGCTCGAAGCACTCGAAGCGCTGCACCCGGATCTGGTGCTGATGGATCTGCACATGCCGCACGCCAACGGCACCGAGCTGACCGCGATGATCCGCGAACATCCAGCTTTCATGCGCACGCCGATCGTGTTCCTGTCCGGCGAAAACGATCCGGACGCGCGCTACGAAGCGATCAACGCGGGCGGCGACGATTTCCTTACCAAGCCGATCCGCCCGAAATACCTGATCGCCGCCGTGCAGAATCGCGTCCGCCGGATGCGCATGCTCCAGCAGCAGGGTCCGGCACTTGTTGCCCGCGACGAAGCAACCGGCCTGTATCGACGCGCGTTCGTGCTCGATCGCGTCAACGATGCGCTCGGAGCGAGTTCCGAACAACGCATCACCGACGGCGGCGCCTTGTTCCTCGAAATCGACGGCGCCGCGACCCTGCGCGAACGCCTCGGGTTGGCTGCGCTCGAACAGCTGCTGACCGCCGCCGGCCGCGTCCTCGCTGATGAATTACTCGAACAGCATGCGGCCGCGCGCATCAACGACAACGCTTTCCTGATCCTCGCGCTCGACCTCGACGACAACGCGCTCGATGCTCTAGCGCGGCGTCTGCGCGACAAGATCATGCAGCATCCGTTCGAGATCGGCGGCAAGGCAATGCGGCTGCGCGCATCGGTCGGCATCTGTTCGTTGCGCTTCGGCTTCGGCGACGCCAGCGCGTTGCTCAACAGCGCCGAGCGCGCCTGCCGCGAAGCGCGCATCAACGACCAGGGAATCAAGCGTTACGAACCGCCCAGGTCGGCCGAGGTCGACCAGGAAGCTGCACTGGTCGAGCACATGCGCGAAGCGATCACCCATGACGGTTTCGGGTTGATCTACCAACCCATCGTCGCCGTGCAAGGCGGCCAGCATGCGCAATACCAGACCCTGCTGCGCTTGCGCGACGCGAATGGACGGCTGCGTTCGGCAGCCGAAATCCTGCCGGTGGCCGAGCGCGCCAAGCTCATGATCGACATCGATCGCTGGGTGCTGACTCGCGCGATGAGCGTCGCGCGCCAGCAACGCGACAGCGGGCGCAGCGTGCATCTGTTCGTGCCGCAGGCAATGACGACTTTCGCCGCGATGGACCAGGCCGGATGGCTGAAGGCCGAACTGGCCGCGAACGAACTGTCCGGATCGGTGCTGGTGCTCGAAAGCCGGCTCGAGGACGCGTTGCTCAATCCGCCGGCGCTGACCTCGTTCGTGAACGCGTTGCGCAGCGATGGCGTGCAGCTGTGCCTTGGCCAATACGAGCACACCACGGATGCAAAACGCCTGCTCGAGCAAATCCCGCTGGGTTTCATCAAGCTCGCGCCCAAATACGCCGCCGCACATGCCCCGCAGGAATTGCGCGACGAACTGCGGGCGATCATCGAGCGCGCGCACGAGCTCGGCATCCAGGTGATCGGCCACCGCGTCGAGGACGCGCAATCGGCGGCGACGCTGTGGATGAGCGGCATCGATTTCATCCAGGGCAACCTCGTGCAAAGCGCCGCCGGAGCGCTCGACTTCGACTTCAACGCCGCAGTGCTCTGATCGCCCATGCCCGAATCGTATCCGTGGCTCAACACACTACGCTGGATCACGACCGTCACGCTCAGCGCTGCCGTGGCGGTGCTCTGCTTCGCGTTGGCCGACGTGGATCGTCTGTGGGTCTGGACCGCGCTGACCTTGGCGGCGTCTTCGTTGATTTCGTTGGTGATGGTGCTTCGCCTCGTCCGCCAGCAATTGCATGCCGCATCAGGCGCGGCGGCGCAGGCGATGCGGCAGGCGCAGGCGGCAGAAAGCACGTCCGGCGGCCACGACGCCGAATTCACTGCGCTGCGCAGCGAACTCGATGAACATCGCCGCCTGCAAGCCGAGTTGACCGCAGCCAAGCAGGCTGCCGAACAAGCGACGCTGGCCAAGGGCGAGTTCCTCGCGACGATGAGCCATGAGGTACGCACGCCGTTGAACGGCATCATCCCGATGCTCGACCTGCTGCAATCGTCCAAGCTCGCGCTCGACCAGCGCGAGATGCTCAATACCGCGTTGCAGTCGGCGCGCCAGTTGCTGCGGATCGTCGACGACATCCTCGACTATTCCAAGCTCGAGGCGAATGCGCTGCAACTCGAAAACGTCAGCATGAACCTGCGCGAATTGCTCGATTCGATCATCCGCCTGCTCGAGCGCCAGGCGCAGGCGAAGGGCCTGCGCATGACGCTGCACATCGACCCGGAAGTGCGCACGACATTCCGTGGCGATCCCCTGCGGCTGCGGCAGATCATCAGCAACCTGATCAGCAACGCGCTGAAGTTCACCGAGCGCGGCTCGATCACCGTGAACGTGAGTCGCCTGCGCGAGACGCGCACCCACCACCAATTACGCTTCGAGGTACGCGACACCGGCGTCGGCATTTCACCGGAAGCGGCGAGCAAGTTGTTCAGCGCCTTCTCGCAGGCCGATGCATCCACGACCCGGGTGTATGGCGGTACTGGCCTGGGGCTGGCGATCTGCAAGCGCATCGTCGACCTGATGGGCGGCAGGATTGGTGTCAATTCTGAAGTTGGACGCGGCTCGGAGTTCTGGTTCGAAATCCCGATGCTCAAGACGATGGGCGAGATCGACGGCCCGCGGATCGGATTGCAGGGCGCGCGCGCGCTGGTCCTGACCTCGGACGCCGTGTTGAATCGCCGGCTGACCACGATCCTGTCGCTGAGCGGCGTCAACCCGACCTATGTCGAGACCACCCAGGATGCGTTGAACCAGTTGCGCAGTTCTTCAGCCACATTGACCCGTGGTTTCGACGTGTTCATCGTCGACCTGGCATCGATCAAGCACACCGTCGTCGCCCTGCATCGCAATCTGGCCAGCATGGATGGCCTGGAGCGGATGCGCATGCTGTTCCTGGAGAGTGGCGATCCGGTGCCCGACGAAGTGCGCGCGTTGTCGAACGCGGTCGTGGTTCCGCGCACGCTTGCGGAAAACGACCTGCGGCCCAAGCTCGCGGAACTGCTCGCGGGCGAGGCCATCAGTACTTCGGGGCGCGATTCGCGCGCTGCGGTCAGCCTCGCGCCCGCGCAGGAACGCCGCGGAACGCAGGCCGATGGCTTGACAGCAGATGCATCCCCTGCGCCGATCTTCGTCCCGATCAAGGGTCGCTTGCTGCTGGTCGAAGACAATCCCGTCAATCTGCTCGTCGCGCAACGGCTGATCTCGCTGGCCGGGATGCAATGCGATACCGCCGAAAATGGCGAACAGGCGCTGGAAAAAATGGGCCGTGGCCATTACGACATCGTGCTGATGGATTGCCAGATGCCGGTCATGGATGGCTACACCGCAACCCGCCAGTGGCGTGTACACGAAGCCGACAACAAGCTGCAGCCATTGCCGATCATCGCAATGACGGCCAATGCGATGGCTGGCGACCGCCAGAAATGCCTCGATGCCGGGATGGACGATTACCTGTCCAAGCCGGTTTCGCGCGAACACCTCGAGAACACGCTGCGTCGCTGGCTCGATATGCCATCGCGACTCCGGCAGCCAGCTCCAGCGCTCGAAGCAGCTGCGACGCCGGCAACGATCTTCGCGTCCCCGGCCGCCATTCAAGCTGCGTTTCCCCAGACAACGGTTGCTCAAACCAGGTCAGTTCAAGCCGCCAGTTCCTTCGAAAGGGCTTCCGCTAAACCCGTCGTTGCCCCCATGCCGACTGTGGCGCCACACACTGTTGCACCGCCCGTTGCCACGCCTCCCGCGAATCTCCCGCCAGCAGCAAGCCCCAGAGGGCCGGCTCTGGATTCGGAAATCATCGAGGAGCTATGGAGTGCAATGGGCGATGGGTTCAAGGAACTGGTTGATGTCTTCCTCGAGGACGCGCCTGGCCACCTGGCCAAGCTCGAAGCCGCCGCCGTGGTCGGCGACATCGCCGGCATGGCTGGACCCGCGCACGCCCTCAAGTCTTCAAGCGCCAATCTCGGTGCGATGCAGGTTTCCGCCGCGGCCAAACACATCGAGCATGGGGCCCGCGACCGCACACTGGCCGACCCCAAGGAGGCAGTGTCCTTGCTGAGCCGCGAGTTCCGGCGTGCGGAAATCGAGTTGCGCACGCTGCTGCACTAAAGACCCTACGTGCTACAGACAAACGCGCAGTCGTCGATCTGCGGAACACACGTCCGGACATGCGCGGCATGCGCATTATTCATGGAACAGAACAAATCGCCGCGCATCGGTGCCTCGAGCGAGGCGGCATTACTGACGTCAGCGCCCGACAACTCTGCGTGGCGACTGCTCGTAGTCGAACTGCATGACCGGCTGCAGGCCCAGGATCGTGACCCCAGCCGCCGTCGCCTGCGCCTGCGGGGCGAGATGCACGAGCGCACGCGCGTAAACACGACGCTTGAAGGTCACCACATGTTCCACCGGATACCAGAAGTCGACCCAGCGCCAACTGTCGAATTCGGGTTTTTCGGTCAGATCGAGTTTGACGTCCTCATCGCTCGCCAGCAACCGCAACAGGAACCACACCTGCTTCTGGCCGATGCATTGCGGGCGTTCGTCGCGGCGCGTGCTGCGGTAGGGCAACCGATAGCGCAACCAGCCCGGCGTCGCGCCAAGTACCTCGACGTGTTCCGGCAATAGCCCGGTTTCCTCGCGCAACTCGCGAAACATCGCCTCGAGCGGGGTCTCGTCGGTATTCATCCCGCCCTGCGGGAACTGCCAGCCGTCACGATGCACGCGCCTGGCCCAAAACACCTGTCCGTCGTCGCGCATCAGCACGATGCCGACGTTGGGCCGGTAACCGTCCGGATCGATCACGGTACGGACTCCGAAATATCAATGCCCCGACTCTGCCACACCCTGCCGATGCGCCACAAGCCAAGCGCTGGCGAATTGACGCGCGTCGCCGCGGCGTGGACAATGCGCGGCTCACCAATGCCTACGTCGCTCAGCCGTCTGGAGCACGGCACGCATCGTGCCAGTCAGGATCGGCTACTTAGCTCGCTTGGATATAGCGTGGCACTCAGGATGCTGGAGTCGCAGGTCGGGAACACACAATTTGGCTATGTAGCTCAGCTGGTTAGAGCGTGGCACTCAGGATGCTGGAGTCGCAGGTCGGGAACACACAATTTGGCTATGTAGCTCAGCTGGTTAGAGCGTGGCACTCATAATGCCGAGGTCGGTGGTTCGAGTCCACCTATAGCCACCATCCAATCTATCGTTATTTCCTTTAACGAATCAATGACTTGGCTAACCTAAGCCCTAGTTTTCGATGGTCAATCCTATCGGCCATCCGATGTCTGTGACATGTTGTGACAGGTTCTGTGACATGTACGACTGTCACCGACTCCGCGTTAACCCTGAAAACGACACCAGCACACACACTGTGACGGCCCCGCCAGCGATGCAATTCGCCAGCTCCGTGCGCAGACCACAGCACGCCCCTAAAAAAGCGCGGTCCCGCAGTTGGCGGATCAGCAGCCGCATCCAATCGATCGCGAGCAATTTCCATCACGCGCTGAGAGGCTTCGGTAGGTATGCGTGTTCAGGTCTGGATCGCCCGCTTCACGGGAAGCTGGTGCGCATCGTAACGACCGCAGCGGGCAGCCTCCGTGTGAAGAATCAGCTTGCTGCGATATCGCCGGGGAGACCTTACCGGCGCACCTCACGATGCAGTTCGTTGAAACTCCGGGCCAAAAACTATAGCCGCACACGCAGTGCTATTTCTCGGAATTCTGCGCAGTGTTAGCCACGTACTCAGCAATCTCTTCGAGGCGGCAATCGAAGTAGGCGCAAAGCCGATCAAGGTTATCGGATCGCACGCTCGCGCCGTGCTGGTTGAGCATCTTTGAGAGGGTGTTTCGGGTGATGCCGGTCGCCTGAGCGACCTCCTGGATCGTGACTCGGCGCCGTTCCCGGAACTCCTTGTCGGCGATTCTTTCCTTCAGTTTGTACCGAAGCATGGCTCGGCCTGATGTTGCGAATTCGTATATTTCGCACAAAAAATTTGACAAATGCAAATGATGTGGTAGAAATGCACTTGAATGCACATATTTATGTGCATTCGCCCATCTATCACAACATGGAGCTCTGTCATGGCCGAAACCTACCTCACCACCGATCAGCTCGCCGAGCGGATCCACTACGACGCTCGGACGATCCGCACCCGCCTCAAGGATGCCGTGCTGTTGGAAGGCGTGCACTACATCCGTCCGTTCGGTGGCCGCAAGCTGCTCTTCATCTGGGAGGTGATCCAGCGCGATATCGGTGTCGCTTCGGCGCGACATGCTCCGGACAATTCCGAGGCGCCTGGCCCGGTCGTTCGTCACGAGTCCCCGATTCCGATGGCTGGCGGGAGGCACGCTCATGGCTAAGATCCGTGCTCGCCAGGAAACTGGCACGCTTTATCTGGACTTCTTCTACCGGGGCTTGCGCTGCCGTGAACAGACGACGCTGACTGACACGGCCGAGAACCGCCGCAAGGTCCAGACTTTGCTCAATCGAGTGCTGAAGGAAATCGCCCAGGGCAGCTTTGACTACGCAGCTACGTTTCCGAGCAGCCCGCGCATCGGAAAGTTGGCCGAAAGCGGTAGCGATGGAGTGGCAGCGCCCGCCCGTCCGGCTGGCCCTACCACCGTGCCCGCAGTAGTAGTTCCTTCAACGCCGACCGCCCGCGAGTTCTCCGTTACTTGGCGAGAAGAAATGGCTCCCCAATGGCGCCGTCAGCACCGCGTGGGCGTCGACGACATCATCGACGGGCGTTTTCTGGCCACCTTCGGCGACAGGACGCTGGCAAGTCTGACCAAGGCAGATATGTTGAGCTTTCGAGCGGCATTGGCGCAGTTGCCTGGCCGCGCCAGTACGAATCTCTCGGCAAGTCGGATTAACAAGATCCTGTGCATCGTGCGGCAAATGCTCAACGCCGCCGCTGAGCGGTACGGTCTCGCGGATTGCTTCAAGGGCGTCAAACGCCTCAAAGCACGCAAGTCGGATGTGCATCCGTTCTCGCTGGAAGAGGTCGATCGGATTCGTAAGTCGATCCGCCCGGACTACCGAAACTACACGACGGTCCGCTTCTTCACCGGCATGCGCACCGGCGAGATCAATGGACTGAAATGGAAGTACGTCGACTTTGAGCGCGGTTTGATTCTCGTCCGAGAAACATTCTCGGCGGGCGAGGCAGAAGAGAACGCGAAAAACGAAACCTCGCTGCGCGATATTCCGATGCTCCCGATCGTTCGTGAAGCGCTGGAGAATCATCGTGCCAACCGCCATCCGGACAGCGAGTACGTGTTCTGTTCGCGCACCGGCGAGCCGATCGATGCGCACAACTTCGCGAACCGCATCTGGTATCCGCTGCTGCGCTACGTGGAACTCGACAAGCGGCGCCCGTATCAGACCCGGCACACCACTGCGACGCTGATGCTGGCCTCGGGCGAAAACCCCGAGTGGATCGCCAAGCTGATGGGGCATGCGAACACGCAGATGCTCTTTACCGTTTACTCGCGCTTTGTTCCCAACCTGACGCGGCAGGACGGTCACGCGATCACCGGGCTGCTCAACAGCCGCGCCGGTGCGAAAGCGCCGACTGTGACGGCCAAGAAGCCTTCTGACCTTTCCAAGCTCAGCCGCGCCCAGCTCGAAGCCATGGTGCGTGGCATGGGCAATTCGTCCAAGGAGGACAGCCATGTTTCCTGAGTATTTCGATAGTGGTATGCAGGCCATGGACGTCCGCGGCATCTTGCTGGGATCGCTGGCGCAGTGGATTCCGGACGAACGCTTCGCCATCTGGCAGATCGGCACGGCCGAAGGTCGCCTCGATATCGTGGTGCCGTTGAGCGACATGTCGCACAACCTGATCGTGAAAGACCTGCAGCCGCAGCGGTTCGACCTCATCCGCTGGTGTCGGGAGGATGGGCGGGTCGATGCCCCGATCCTTCATGACGTCCGCCCACTGCATGAGGGGTTTGGTACGCATTACCTCCCGCCGGACTATTGTCCGATCGGCGGCGTGGTGGCCGATGCCAAAGAACTGATCCATAGCATCGCCACCGACCCGCTGCGCCGCTTCGTGCACGCCGTGTTCGAGGATCGCTTCGTCTGCAACCACTTCTGGACGATGCCCGCCTCGATGCGCCATCACCATGCGTATCCCGGTGGACTGGCGCAGCACAGCGTCGAGGTCGCGCAGGACGTGGCGACGCAGGGCAGGCTGACCGACCTCGAACGTGACCTCGGGATCGCGGGCGGGTTGCTGCACGACATCGGCAAGGTCTGGGCGTACACGGCTGACACGTTCATGAGCAATGAAGGGATGGCCATGGGGCATGAACTGACGGGCCTGACGCGCCTGTCACCCCAGTTGCGGGAACTGCGCGACCACTGGGCCGACGGCGCTTATGCCATGAGCGTGTTGCTCGGCGGTTGCGGCCGGTTGCGCTCGGATGGCTCGATGCCCTCGGCCTTGGTGGCGCGCATTCGCGCGTGTGACCAGCGCAGTTGTGAGCGCAGTGGCGGGCCGTCGACGCGGCCGGGACGCAGCTGGATGCCCAAGGTCTATCAGCCCATCTGAGGCCGCGCAAAACCCTGCACAACTTCAGGCCGCGTGCTGGCTCGCCACTTTGATAACGCGTCGGCGGTCGTTCGGTCGGCCAACTGTTCACCCAAACCAAGGAGCAAGCCCTGTGGATCCCATCGAACAACCCATTACCCAGATCCTCGAGCGCAACGTCGGCCCCAAGGGCCGGTCCCTTCCGCGCCGGATCATCTGCCAGAGCATCACCATCGAGCGCGGGTTCCTGTCCCGTCTGCGGGTGGAGCTGGCGGGGAAGGAGATTCAACAGTGACTACACCAGTGGAGAGAACCCGCGCACTGCTGTGGGCTGGAGGCTTCTTGATCGAAGTCGCACGGGACAGGAACTTGCCTCTGGATGTACGAAGGCAGGCTGTCGTGATTGCTCGCCACTTCCCGACGATCGAGGAAATTTCATCAATGGCGCTGGCGCCGCATGCGGCCTTCTTGGGCCCCATGCTGAGTTCTCCTAAGGATATTCCCGCCGAAACCGAGTTGGGCCGATACGGCCCACTGTGCTACTCGACCCGGCTCGGATGGCCAGAGGAAAGCTGAGCGATTCACCGGCCATGCTACGTGCCCCCGTCATCTGCCAGTTATGGCCTCGGAGCGCCTTCTTGGTGCCGAACGGGCAACGCCGCATTCACCGCGCGTACGAACGTGCGTTGGTCGCCTTGTGATGCCGGCTCCCAATGGCCCGCCCGCGTTACGGGTCTCGTCTCCCGGATTAGCGCGATGTCTCGGCCTCGCGCATCAGTTCCCAAACGGGCGTCTTCAAGCCACGGGCCACACCTTGTGCAGCGTGTCGAGCTGGAGGTTCTTCTCGCCCCGCTCGATCGCGCTGTAGTAGGTCCGGTGCATTTCGATTTCGTCGGCGAAGCTTTCCTGGCTGTAGCCCAGCGCTTCGCGGCGCTTGCGCAGGGCGCGGCCGAGGTGTTCGAGAAAGATGGGATCCATGGCCATCATCCTGCGAACTCGCGACTTTAAGCTCTACAGACTCACAGATAGACTACCTTTAACTTCCATACCCAAGGAGACAGCTCATGCGACAAATCACCCTATCCGACCACACCGCAGACAAAGTGCAACAGGCCGGCCAGCAGCGCGAAGACAAGAATGCCGAGCGCGTGAAGGCCTACGAGCTGGAGCGCGAGAAGAAGCAGCGCACCGTTGACGAAGCCAAAGTGCAAATGCGCGATGCGTGGGGTCGCCGAAAGCTGTTTGCAGCGATTGGCCACGCCTTGCGGTTGCAGTGGCGCGCGCTGTTCGGGTGGCCGCGCCGTCCCAAGGACGTGACTACCCCGACTCGGGACGAGCAGATCTGGCGTGCCGGTCATGCAGGTGAAGCCGACGTGATGCATTCCCTCGCGCGCAAGCTCAGTGATGACTGGATCCTGGTTTGCGGTTATCGAAACAGGGGCGGCGAAATCGACCAGGTGTTGATTGGCCCGAACGGATTGTTCGCGATCGAGGTGAAACACATCAACGGCCGCGTTCACATTGTTGGCGACCAATGGACGTCCGACAAATACGACAACTACGGCAACGTGGTCGAGACCGGCAAGTCCATCACTGACAATGGCGGGCGTTCACCCAGCCGCCAGATCAACGAGTCCGCCGACAAAATGGTCGAGTTCCTGCACAAGACGCTGCCGCACATCAGCTGCCAGCGGCTGGTGGTGCTATCCCATCCAAAAGCTGCCATCCAGTCGGTGTCAAATCCCACGGTCTTCCCCGTCGTATTGGCCCACTGGAATCTTGAGAAGACCCTTTTGAAGAATGCCCCGGTGCTTGATCCCGTGGAACGGTCAAAGATTGTTGATTTGCTGAAACGAGACCACGACTTCCACCAGAAGCGGCGCGGCCCGGCCGGGCAGCCACGCGAGCGTGCCGCTGCAGTGGCGTAGGCCGGACCCAGGTAAAGGAGTACGACATGGAAGCAATCGCTATGCTGCTGATAGCCATGGTCGCGAGCCTACCGGCCGTCGCCTGGTGGAGTCTGATTCGTCAACGTCTGGATCAAAGGAACGCACTGGACCAACGGCGGAATGCCCATCAGGATATCTGGGACGCCATGGCTGGCACCGGCAGATCGGCCTCGGGGACAAGTTCGACCGTGGAATCCGCCGGTGTGGACGAGCAACTTTTCAGGGGCGTCAGTGATGACGATTCCAATGGATGGTTGCTCGGGGGCGAGGGGCTTTTCGATGACGTGAACAACCTAGGCGACCATAGTGGAATTAACCCGGCGACTGGGCTACCCATGCTCGACAGCGCCATCGATGTGGCCGGCAATCCCTATGGGTTTGATCTGCACCATGACGTCTCTGACCAGACCATGCTGGGCATGCATCATCAGTCGGATTTTTGCTTCGAGCAGGACCTGTCGAGTGACTTGCACGCGTCGGACTTCATGGATCTGTACTCCGTCCATCATTCTTTCGTTGGTGGTGGCTCTTCCTGGATCGACTAGCTGTGGGTCTGGGTGTTCACTGTCTGCACATTGCACCATAACGGCGGGTATCGTTCATGCATTCAATTCGAAAGCCAAAGCCCGAACTTATTGTTCTCGAAGGTGGCCACAAAGAACTTGGGAAGCAACTGCTGCGCGCGTTCCTCGAACACCGTCATGCCGACGCACGGGCCATCGTCGATCGCATCGCTCGCCGAGGATCCCTCAGAGGAGTTGGCGATGCCGATTTTCCACGCCAAGATTCCGCATCCAAAAGCCGCACATTCGGATCGCCATAGTGCGCATCCAAGCCGCTCGTCCACACGAGGTACCTGATGTCCAAGATGATCGCCGCACTCACCGCCGTTACCGTGCTCGCCATACCCTTGCAGGGCTTTGCCGCCACGAGTGCATCAGTTCCTAGCGCCAACGCGCCGCAAGACGCCGTGCCAGCCAGCACCACCGCAACGCCGACGGCACCGGCTTCGAATGTCGTGACGCTGGCGCCGGTCGCGGTGACGGTTCCAAAGCCTTACATCTGGACGTTCCAGAAAGGGAACAGAAAAGTGCTGGTGTTGGGCACGGTGTACCCGGAGCCCGTGGGGCTCACCTTCATCCCCGTCAGCATCAATCGCGCGATCGCCCAGTCAGGTGCCGTCATCGGGCCACCGTGGTTCCATTTCGGCGCAAACGTCAACGTCTTCAACATACTCTCGGTATGGCACGTAGCCAGTGGGGTCAAGTATCTGCCGGACGGCAAGCAGCTATCGGATGTTCTGTCCCCATCGGACCTGCGGCAATGGAACGCACTAAAAGCCCAGTACCTGCCCTCCGGCGGGAAGGTCGAGCACATGCGACCCATGTATGCGGGCTGGAAGCTCTACGAAGCCGTACTCAAGCACTCCGGCGTGGCGGTCGATTCGTCCATCGGTGACCTGATCAAAAGCGATGCCGACAAGCGCGGCATCAAGGTGATCGACGCCCAGTTCCACTGGATTGTCAAGGATCCGACTGCGGCTGCACATGCGTTCGAACCCAGTCCGCAAGCCGATCTCGCCTGCTTCCAAACCATCCTTGGCGGCATCAACGGTGTGCCCGATTCCGCGCGTACCCTTGCCGCGGCGTGGGCCGTTGGGGATGTCCCCACGATGAAGACCTACTTGAGCACGCACACGCTCCTGCATGCATGCTGGTCAACGCTCACTGCGGATGCGGTCGCCGAGCAACAAGGATTGAACCGCGAACAGGAAGAGCGCAAGGCGTGGCTGGCTGCATTCAACACGGCCGTCGCCAAGTACCCTGTCGTCTTCACAACCGCGCCCGTCCAGTACATCTTCAAACCGGCTCGCCAGATCGCATGGATGATGGATGAAGGCTACGTGGTGGTGGAGCCCGATATCGCACAAACCTCTGCGTCCACGTCCACGTCGGCGCCGGCGAGTACCGTGGCCGACGTGCTCCATCCTTTGAACGGCACGGATCGGACGAAGGAACAACACAAATAGCGCGATCCGGTCTGCGTTGATGGCAGCTTTCGGTCGCAGCACGTAGCGAATGCAGGCCACCCCAAGATGCTGACTGGCCACATCCTCCCCGGCCAAAATTGCCGTGGGATTCGGCAGGTGCCAAGGACTTTGTCCGGTCACAGAGCGAGCAATGGATTACCCACTATCAAGCGTAAGCACCCGCTTCCATCTGCCGCAAGAGGGCCATCACGCGCCTGCGGCCTGGCTCGTTATCGAGAAACGCGTCCGGTACACGGTTGCCCAACGCCGGGTGTGGTAAGCCAACCACGCCTTGATCCATGTTCGCGGGCTGACATCCTCCGTCGCTACACCTCGGGTGATTTCCGCAAGACACGTGATCAATTCGGCAACACACGCCGTACGCTTCTGCTTTTCCGTGAGGAGGCGTGACATTTTAATCGTGGCGCCATCCTACGCTGCAGTATTGCAGCCGCGGCAGTCGGAACCAGCAGTTTGCGCGCCAGAAACCGTTGAGGTCCGAAGACCGGCACCCCCGAATAGCTGTGGCGTTCATCCCGTGTCCGTATGCTAATTCCCAGACGGGGGGGCGATCATGACCCCGTTGCGAAACCGACGACGCCCGCGCCGACAACGAAAGCGATTACTTGCGCGTTCGCACCCATTGCATGCTGGCGTCGCGCGGCATGTTGCGGATGCCCATGAAAGGCGAGCCCAGCGACGGAGGATCGGCAATGACGATTCAAGTAGGCACGGCGAGTTGGACGGACAAGTCGCTGATCCAGAGCAAGCGGTTTTATCCGCGTGGCTGCAGCACGGCCGAGGATCGCCTGCGCTTTTATGCCAGCTGCTTCCCGATGGTTGAAGTGGACAGCTCGTACTACGCGATGCCGAGCGCCAAGAACTCGCAGCTATGGGCCGATCGCACGCCCGACAATTTCAGATTTAATGTAAAGGCGTTTCGGCTCTTTACCGGGCACCAGACGCCGCAAATCGCATTGCCGAAGGACATCGCCGAGGAACTGGCGCCGCACTTCGCAGGCAAGAAAAACATCTACTACAAAGACGTGCCGGACAGCATCCGCGATGTGTTGTGGGCGCGCTTCGAGTCGGCGGTGAAACCACTGAAGGACGCCGGTAAGCTCACCGCGCTGCACTTCCAGTTCGCACCATGGATGATCCCCGGCGACCAGGCGTTTCGCCACATCGAGGAATGCGCTGGCCGCTTGCCGGGATATTTGATCGCGGTCGAGTTTCGGAACCGTGCGTGGTTCGATGGCAAGCGCGACGAGGAGACGATCGCGTTCGAACGCGACTTGGGCGTTGCGCACCTCGTCGTTGACGAGCCGCAGAGCGGATCCAAGTCAATCCCGCAGGTGTGGGCGGTGGCATCGCCGAAGCCGGTGATCCTGCGCCTGCACGGGCGCAATGAAACGACCTGGGATGCAAAGGGATTGACCGCGGCGAGTGATCGCTTCGATTACGACTACTCCAATGCCGAGATCGCCGAGCTCGCGGTGAAAGTGCGCGAAATCGCGCAGCGCGTGGAGCTGGTGCAGGTGATCAACAATAACAACTACGAAGACCAGAACGTGCGCAACGCTGCGTCGATGATGCGGGAGCTGGGGTTGGAGCGGGTGTCGGAATAAGTGCAATCAGATGGCATCCAATGGCCAAGATTTGAGATCGATATTTCCGGTTGGGTGCGCCAATACCGCATTCCCCACACACCGATCGAATACTACTTAGGCGATCTAACGATTGCCGAATTTTGGGGCTGTCCAACAAGAAATGTAGAAACTGCGTGCCACGATCAACGGTGCAATTTCGCCGGTTTCAGGTTCGTACTCCCCTTTCTTCGACTTCCAATCTCGTGCTCGATGACGAACGCTACCTCCTTGATCTGGTAGCTACGCGCCAAACGCCTTGTCCACGATGGACGCTGCGGATAGGCGATTTCATCGGAAGCGCAACTCGGCGGCAGTAGAAACACCGTCACCGTCCATCATGGACAACCAGCACTACGCCGCTCGGCCGAGACGCATACTCCGCACGAAAGAAACTTCGCCACCGTCCGCCATGGACGATGGGCTTCACCTGTGGTCGTTCGCGCGCACTGCTTCATCGACACCCGCGCGTGTCCGGCCCCCACAGTCCCGGATGGACGCTGAAGATTGGCTTTCGTTCCGGCGGCATGCTTCCACCGTCTAGCATGGACAACCATGCAAATAAGATGACTCTTCGGGAACTTCGATGGTCGGCTACCGGCCACTATGCATAGATCTCAACTATGTAAAGTTCTCGCGAGCATTCCTTGTCGATAGAGGATCTGTGCGACGCGTGGCGTCATTGTTCGGCGAGCTTCTAGACATAGTTTTGGCGGGCGAGTCCATTGAAGGTCCCCAC
>JBBRQI010000033.1:0-17281 GCA_038226665.1 Lysobacterales bacterium
CGATTCAACCGCCGATTCCGGCTGCCAGAATTTGTGCCACGATTGCTGCGTGCCATGGTCCTCTGCAAGCCTTGCCCGGAGCCACTTCTGCGCCTGGCGAGCAACTTTCTTGACTGAGGATCGACGCTAATCAGGTAGTCAGATGCAGAAAGACATTCCTCTTTATCTTCAACAGAGAGGTGGCCATTAATGTTACAGTTAATATCCTCTGCTGTTGTATTTATTGTTTGTGGGACAGTTAACTGTCCATACCGTAATGAGGACTTTAATTATTCGGTGCAGTTTCCAAATAAAAAGGATACAACGGTTTGTATTCCCGACAATCCGGGAGGAAGACATGGGGCACAAATTATTTTTCATGCGAATGTGAAAAAATGCGAAGGGTTAAACGAGCCCAGAATCGCAGTAGGAATATACGACAACACGCTCGAATGGAGGAATGCAACAACGGCCGCGCGCGCGTTGTGCACGAACGGAATCGTAAAGCACACTCATTATTTTGCTTCCCGTCTGCGGGTCTCCGAATGTCGAGAAATTAATGCTCACCAAATTGGATGGGTAAGCGACTTATTTGTGGCAATCAAACATGACACTAACTCGACCCCTGAAAGAGAGCAAATGTTGTGGGTCTCTCTTTCGACGCCGATTTCGGACGAAAAAAAATACGAACATGTTGCCGCGCAGATCATGCGAACTTTTCGCTTCTACTCGAAATCAGAAAAATAAGAATAGACACTGAGGTATCCCCACAAATTCATGCCGGCAAATCCAGTTGTTCGCGTAGCGCCGAGTCTGTCAAACCAACTGTGTAACTGAGTTCATCACAGCGCCGTCAGCGGCACGCGCTCTTCGCCGAACATCAGCTGGAAGCTCTGCAGAGCCGGCTTCCAGTGGTGGATGCTCTTCCAGTTCTTCGAGGCTTGCTGGATCGCCATGAACGACGGTATAGGGGACGGAGGTAGTTAATTTTCTCTCGGGCGTTGCCACCTGCCTCTGTAGAACAAACAATACCGCTTGGATCTGTAAGGCAACCTCATCGCGCAGCCGAGGCGCGACCTACACAGAAAAAATTCCGCTACGTCCCGAACGACCGGCTATTGCAAGGCTGGTACAGATGCTCGGAAACGAAGGTCAGTTCATTTAATCCAGCCTATATCTGCATATACCGAGCCTTGGAAACTCTGCAACAAGTTCGGCATGACGCCGATGAAGTGACATTGCGTGGCCGGGCAACGTGCGAGCGATAGCCAGACTGCCACGTTTATTCATGGGCTATCCTTGCGTCGTGCATCCGATCGACACCATCCAAGGCTGGGCGCAGCGCATCGATCGCGAACGCACGCGGTCGTTCCTGCGTTTCCTGCTTCGGCGATTCCTCGACGACAACTGCTTCCTCACTGCGAGCGCATTGAGTTACACGACCCTGCTCGCGCTGGTGCCATTGACCGCGATGGTGCTCGGCGTCATCGCGATGTTCCCGGTCTACCAGCGCTGGGGCGACGCGCTGACGATCTTCCTGTTCACCAATTTCGTGCCGAAGGCGGCTGCCAACGTCGCCGACTACATCCGCAGTTTTGCGAGCAGCGCGCGCGGCATGACTGGGTTCGGCGCGGCAGGCTTGCTGGTGAGTTCGCTGTTGACGATGTCGAGCATCGAGGACGCGTTCAATCGTATCTGGCGGGTGCCCACGCCGCGGCGCCCGCTGGCGCGCTTCCTGATCTACTGGGCTGCACTCACGCTCGGGCCATTGCTGGCAGTGGCGAGCCTGGCGATTTCGTCGTATCTGTTTTCGCTGCCGTTGGTCGCCGCCGCCGAGCAATCCGCGTTGTCGAAGTTCGGCCTACGGCTGGTTCCGGCGTTGCTGGAATGGATCGCATTCAGCGCGGCCTACCAGGTGATTCCGAATCGCAGCGTGCAGCTGCGGCACGCGCTCATGGGCGGCGTGCTGGCGACGGTCTTGTTCGAATGCGCCAAATACGCGATCGCCTATTACCTGACCCGCGCCTCGTACCAGCAGATCTACGGCGCGCTCGCGGTGATCCCGATCTTCCTGTTGTGGATATGGGTGTCGTGGCTGGTGGTGTTGCTGGGCGCGACCTTCGCCGCAGCGCTGTCGGCATTCCGTTACCAACCCGTCGAGGTGCGGTTGCCGAAAGGTTTCGAGTTATACGGCCTGTTGCGCCTGCTCGGTCGCTTCGACGAAGCGCGCGCGCAGCGCCGGGGTTTGCACACCGTCGACCTGCATGCGCTCGAACCGATCCTCACCGACGACCTGCTGCAACGCATGCTCGGCATCCTGTGCGACATCGCGGTGCTGCGCCGTACCGAGTCGGGCGCATGGGTGCTTGCTCGCGACCTCGACGAGGTCGGCATCGGCGAGTTGTACGAAGCCGCGGCGCTGCGCATCCCGGTCACCGATGCAGCGATGCCCTGCCATGACGATGCACTCGGCATCCGCGCGCAACTCGCCATCGACGCGTTGCGGTTGCCATTGCGCGAACGCATGCAATGCAGTGTCGGTAGTATCTACCGCTCAGCCGCGACCGATGCCCCCTTCCCGGAACCCCACGAATGACACCGACGCTCCGTGCGCACGTATTTGCAGTCTCCATCGTCGTGGCGCTCGGGTTGGGCGCATGCCAGCGCGCGGCCACGCCGACGGCAACAACTGCGCCTGCACCAGCAACGGAACCGCAAGCTGCGAAGCCCGCGCCAGCCGCACCTGCAACGCCAGCGGACAAGGATCATCCAACGCTCAAGGTCACCACGTTCGATGGCAAGCCCTACGACCTTGCATCGCAGCGCGGGCATTGGGTGCTGGTGAATTTCTGGGCGACGTGGTGCGGCCCTTGCCTGCAGGAGATGCCCGCACTGACGGCTTTCATTCAAAAACGCAAGGATGTGGCCGCGATCGGCCTGGACTTCGAGGAAATCGAGAAGCCCGCACTGGAATCCTTCCTCAAGGAACACAAGCCCGGTTATCCGATCGCACTCGTCGATACCTATCACCCTCCGCAGGATTTCGACGCCCCGCGTGCATTGCCGACTTCGTACCTGATCGGTCCCGATGGCGCGGTCGTGCACAAGTTCCTCGGCCCGATCACGGTCAAGGAAATCGAGCAGCAGATCGAACACGCCGGCAAACCCCCAGGTTGAGATGGAAGCTGCGCGCTTTTTCGTGAGCGGTCGCGTGCAGGGCGTCGGCTTTCGCGCATCCGCGCGTCATCGTGCGCTTGAACTTGCACTCAGCGGTTACGTGCGCAATCTGGCCGATGGGCGCGTGGAAGCATTGGCGCAAGGCGATCCAGCAGCCATCGAAGCATTCGCGCAATGGCTGCAACGCGGGCCGCGGTTCGCAAGCGTCGCCAGTGTGCAGCGATTGCCCGCGGCGATCGAAGGCAGGCTGTCTTTCGACCTTGGTTGAGTCCGCCTAACGATTTCGATCGAATCGGCCGATATGTTGCGCGTCAATCGTGGTGCGAGTGGGTATCGAAATCAGGCAACGGCTTGAGCGGGCCACCAAAGCTCTCGTCCAGGGGCGCGCGCTTCAGTCGCGGCAATTCGATCGGCGTTTCCGGTACCTGCGTGTCGGGAATCGTGTCGAGCAGGTGGCGGATCAGCGTCAGTCGGCCACGTTTCTGGTCGTTGAAATCCACCAACGCCCATGGCGCATTCGCGGTGTGCGTCGCCTTGAGCATCGCGTCGCGCGCATCGCCGTATTCGGCGTAATGCGAACGCGCCTTGAGGTCGATCGGCGAGAGCTTCCAGCGCTTGAGCGGGTCGTCGGCACGATCGGCGAAGCGGTGCTCCTGCTGTTCCTGGTCGACGCACAGCCAGTACTTGAACAGCAGGATGCCGTCGTCGGTCAACATGCGCTCGAATGCCGGCGTCTGCTCGAGGAACGTCTTGTATTGCGCGTCGGTGCAGTAACCCATCACCTTCTCGACGCCCGCGCGGTTGTACCAGCTGCGGTCGAACAGCACGATCTCGCCGGCGGCGGGCAGATGCTCGATGTAGCGCTGGAAATACCACTGCGTCTGTTCGCGATCGCTCGGCTTCGCCAGCGCGATCGTGCTGCACTGCCGGGGATTGAGCGTGCCGGCGATGTCGCCGATCACGCCGCCCTTGCCTGCGGTGTCGCGGCCTTCGAACAGGATCAGCAAACGCTGCCCGGTCTGCTCGATCCAGCGCGCCATCTGCAGCAATTGGCCCTGCATCGGCTCGAACAGTTTTTCGTATTTCTTGCGCTTGAGCTTGTGCGTCATTGCTTGTCCTTGTGTACGACGGCCATGCCGCGCGCGACTTCCAGCAAAGCGCCTTGTTGCTTCGTGGTCAATTCGCGATAGGCCGCGAGCAGCGCGTGTTCGCCCTTGGTGCGCGCGGGATCGAGCGTGCTCGCGATCTCGCCAAGCAGCGCGCCCGCTGGAACGCCGAAGGCCTTCGCAAGCGCATCGAGTTGTTCGCGCCCCGGCATCTTGTCGCCGCGCATCCATGCCGATACCGTGGAAACCCCGGCGCGCGGGATCGCCGTCGCGAGGTCGGTCACGCTGAGGCCGCGTGCCTTGGCCAGCATTCGCAGGGTCGTGCCGAGAGCCATGTCACTCCTCTGTTGATCGTCCCTGATCAGGAACCCGCACATCCATGTGCGGACTTTCCAATAATCGCGGGCGCAATGCGGCAAGATTGCAGGGTTTTGTGCGCATGTCGAGTTGCGCGCAAATGAGTTGCTCCCAGGCGGTGCGGCAGGCCGACGTCGAACCGGGCAGGCAGAACACGAAAGTGCCATTCGCCAGGCCGGCGAACGCACGCGACTGCAGCGAGCTCGTGCCGATTTCCGCGAAACTGATCGCGCGGAAGATCTCGCCGAAGCCTGGCATCGTCTTGTCGAGCAGCGGCAGCAAGGCTTCTGGCGAGGAATCGCGACCGGTGAATCCGGTGCCGCCGGTGACGAGGATGCCATCGACGTTGTCGTCGGCAATCCAGCGCGAGACCAATGCGCGCATTTTGTAGCGATCGTCTGGCAGGATCGCGCGCTCGTGCAGGCGATGGCCGGCCGTCGTAAGCGACTCGACCAGATAATCACCCGAACTGTCGTTCGCCGACGTGCGCGTGTCGGATACTGTGAGCACGCACAGGCTTAGCGATGTCGTGCCTTTGCTCATGCGTTATCCCCGCCTTTCTTGTGTGCGAAGTCGATGTGGAAATGCAGGTTCCCGCCAACTTCCCAACCAGCGTTGCGATACAGCGCCTGCGCGTTGACGTTGTCGTGGCCTGTTTCGAGTTCGATGCCGAGCGCGCCGCGTTCGCACGCGAACGCGCAGGCCGCATCGAGCAGAGCGCGAGCGGCGCCAAGCCGGCGCGCATGCGGCGCGACATACAGATCGTTGAGCAGCCACGTACGCCCGAGACGCACCGACGAGAACAGCGGATACAACTGGGTAAATCCGATCGCCTTTGCGTTGATCGACACTACGTCGTGTTCGGCGATCAATACGACCGATTCATCGCCAGCAATGCGCTCGGCGAGAAATACACGCGCTGCGGCAACATCGCCCGGCTGCTTGTAGAACTGTCGATACGCATCGAACAATCCGGCAAGCGCATCCAGATCGTTCGCATCGGCGCGGCGCACTGCGATGTTCATGCAGCCTCCGTCAGCAGCTTGAGTTCGTCGGCCTGGTGCTCGTGCGTCAGGCGATCGACCAGGTCGTCGAGGTCGCCTTCGAGGATTTCCGGCAAGCGATACAACGTCAATCCTTCGACACGATGATCGGTGATCCGCCCCTGCGCGAAATTGTAGGTGCGGATGCGCTGGCTGCGGTCGCCGCTGCCGACCTGCAGGCGGCGCGATGCGGCCGTCACCGCCGCTGCACGCGATCGTTCGGCTTCCAGCAGCATCGCCTTCAACCGCTGCATGGCCTTTTCCCGATTCGCGTGCTGCGAACGCTCGGTCTGGTTTTCGACCACGACGCCGGACGGCACATGGGTGATGCGGATCGCCGATTCGGTCTTGTTGACGTGCTGGCCGCCGGCGCCAGAGCTGCGGAAAGTGTCGACTTTCAGATCGGCCGGATTGATCTGCACGTCGCCGACTTCATCGTCGTCCGGAAGGATCGCCACGGTCGCAGCCGAGGTGTGGATGCGTCCCTGGGTCTCGGTGTCGGGCACGCGCTGCACGCGATGCGTCCCGGATTCGAACTTGAGCTTGGAATACGCGCCGCGACCTTCGATGCGCGCGACGATTTCCTTGTAGCCGCCATGCTCGCCCGGACTGGAAGATTCGATCTCGACCTTCCAGCGATTGCGTTCGGCGTAGCGCGCGTACATGCGGAACAGATCGCCCGCGAAGATCGCGGCTTCATCGCCGCCGGTGCCAGCGCGGACTTCGAGGAACAGGTTTGCGTCGTCGCGCGGGTCGACCGGGATCAGCAGCAGGCCAAGCGCTTGCTCAAGCGACGCAAGCCGATTCTCGATATCTGGTATTTCCGCCTCGGCCAGTTCGCGCAATTCGGGATCGTCGCGCATGGCAAGTGCGGAAGTGAGATCGGCGCTGGCATTGTTGTAGTCGCCCAGCGCGTTGGCGACCGGTTCGAGCTGCGCGAATTCGCGCGACAGGTCGCGAAAGCGTTTCTGGTCGGCGAGTGCGTCCGGCTCGGCGAGCAGGCGCGCGACTTCTTCGCGGCGCTCGGCGAGCACCTCAAGTTTGCGCAGGAGGCTCGGCGTCATCGAGGCTTTCCGTGCTGATATCGTCTGAGTTGTCGTCGGATGCGCTGTCGAACAGGCGCGCGGCGGCGCTCAGCAGTTGCGCGTCGCCATCGTGCGCTGCGCGGCGCAGGCCGGCGGTCGGCGCGTGCAGCAACTTGTTGGTCAAGCCGTGTGCGAGCTGGTCGAGCACGTGATGCGGATCGCGGCCGGCAGCGAGTTGTTCCTTCGCACGCATGAGCAACGCATCGCGCGTCGCTTCGCTGCGCGCCCGCAGGTTCTTGAGCGTGTCCTGCCGCGTGCTGCCGCGCCACCACGCCATGAATTGTTCGACTTGCAGGTCGATCAGCGTTTCCGCTTCGCCTGCGGCCTGCTGGCGCGAACGACGGTTTTCGCCGATCACCTGTTCGAGATCGTCCACCGTGTAGAGATAGACATCATCGAGGGTCGCGGTCTCGGGTTCGATATCGCGGGGCACCGCTAGGTCGAGCAGGAACATCGGCGCGTGGCGGCGCATGTGGACTGCGCGTTCAACCGCACGCCGCGAAAGCACGTGTTCGCGACTGGCGGTCGCGCAGATCACGATGTCGGCTTCGGCGAGATGCCGTTCAAGGTCTTCCATCGGCAACGCGACGCCGCCGAAACGGTGCGCAAGTTGTTGCGCGTGTTCGAGGGTGCGATTGGCGACGAGGATGCGTTTTGCCTTTGCATCGAGCAGGTGGCGCGCGGCGAGTTCGATGGTTTCGCCGGCGCCGACGAGCAGCACGGTCGCTTGGTCGAGCCTCGCGAAGACCTGCTGCGCGAGCCGCACCGCCGCATACGCGACGGACACCGGATGCGCGCCGATGCGGGTGTCGGTGCGCACGCGCTTGGCGACGGCGAAACAATGCTGGAACAACCGGTCGAGACCGGTCTTGAGCGCATGCGCTCCGCGTGCGGTCTGCCACGCGTGCTTGACCTGGCCGAGGATTTGCGGCTCGCCGAGAATCAGTGAATCCAGCCCGGTCGCAACGCGGAACAGATGTCGCACGGCGGCCGCATCGGTATGCCGATACAAGTACGCATCGAGGTCGGTGACGCCAAGCTCATGGTGTTTCGCGAGCCAGCGCACGACGTCCGGTTCGGCCTGCGGCTCGATTCGCGCATACAACTCGGTGCGATTGCAGGTCGAAAGCAACGCGGCCTCGTGAACGCCGGCGACTGCGCGCAGCGAAGCCAGCGCGTCGGGCAGCGCTTCTTCGGCGAACGCGACCTTCTCGCGCAGCGCGATCGGGGCGGTCTGGTGGTTCAGGCCTAGGGCCAGCAGTGCCATGGTGCGCAAGACGATGCGATAAGCTTATGGAATGGATGGATTTGTTGCCGCCAATTGTAACTTGTACGGCCTTCGGGCGTGGCGCGATCGCCGCGCCTGCGCATGCGGCGGCGTCGCTCAGTGTTCGAATCGATGAGTCTGCGTTCGTTGGCAACGTATTGCCGTGCTGCTTCCTGTGTGATGGCGTTGCTGCTGTACGGCACGCAAGCGTGTGCGGCGACCGAAGATGCACTTGCGCCCGCATTGCGGGGCGAGTTCGCGCTGCAGGCCGGCGACGGCACGACGGCCGCGCGGAATTATCTCGAGGCCGCGCAGAGAAACACGGATCCGGCACTCGCCCGGCGTGCGACTGAAGTCGCATTGCTTGCACATCAGGATGCGCTCGCGGCGCATGCGCTCGCGCGCTG
This sequence comes from Lysobacterales bacterium, assembly GCA_038226665.1. GTDB lineage: Bacteria > Pseudomonadota > Gammaproteobacteria > Xanthomonadales > Xanthomonadaceae > SZAS-103. The sequence goes on from JBBRQI010000033.1 coordinate 8,422, forward strand.
GCGGCAGCTTGATCCGAAATCGGAAGATGTTGCTGGCGCGGATGCCTTGATCGCGTTGCGCAAGGGCGATCGCGCGAACGCGAGTCGCGTGTTGCGCGCGATGCTCGATTCCGGCAGCGAAGGCAGCAAGCGCGCGATCCGCGTGCTCGCGCTCGCGACCGATAGCGCGATTTCCGCACAAGTTGCGAATGACCTGTACAAGCAAGGGCACTGGCCGCAAGACATCGACGCATGGCTCGCGTTCGGCGAGCTCTCTCGGCGGCTGGGCGATCCGGTGCTGACGCGGGACATCGTCGGCGACGTCCTGCGGCGTTTCCCCAATGAGCCGCGCGCGTGGCTGCTCGAATCGGCACGATTGCGCGAGCAGGGCGAAGTCACCACTGCGCGGCATGCGATCGAACATGCGCTGGCGCTCGTCACGGTCGATGCGCAGGTGCGCACGGCGGCAGCCGTCGAGCTCACGTCCCTTGGCGATCCAAAAGCCGCAGCGGATGCGCTGTCCACGGGGCCGCAGGACGACACGAGCTATATCGCGCGTGCGGCCTATCTCGCGCGGGCCGACGACAACGCCGGACTTGCCGCGTTGTATGCCGAGGTCAAGTCGATCGCGCCAACGCCCGACCCGGAACGCCGCTTGTTGCTCGGCCAACTTGCCGAATACCTCCAGCACGACGACGAGGCGCTCGCGTGGTATCGCGGCATTCCGTACGGCGTTGCAGCCAACCAGGCGCAGAACCGGATCGCGGTCGTGCTCGATCATCGCGGCGACCTTGATGGCGCTCTCGGCGTACTGCACGCGCAACAGCACGACAGCGGCGCCGATGAGGAAGAACAACGCGACAGTTTCCAGACCGAAGCCGAACTGCTCGCCAGCCACGGACGCAAGGACGAAGCGCTGGCGGTGTACGGTCGCGCCCTCGCGTTCTTCGATGACGACCAAGCTTTGTTGTACGGCCGCGCGGTTCTGCTCGAAGCAATGGATCGCGTTGCCGATGCCGAAGCCGACCTGCGCAATATCGTCGCCCAGGATCCGGACAATGCCGAGGCGCTCAATGCGCTCGGTTACACGCTCGCAGACCGCACCGATCGTTATGCCGAGGCGCGGGCGCTGATCGAGAAGGCGTTGCGCCTGCAGCCTGATTCGCCCGCATTCCTCGACAGCCTCGGTTGGGTGGAACATCGATTGGGCCGGAACATCGAAGCGCTGCACAACCTGCGTCGCGCATTCGCGTTGCAGAAGGATGCCGAGATCGCAGCGCATCTCGGCGAAGTGATGTGGCTGGGCGGCGACAAGGATGGGGCGCGCGCGATATGGAAGCAGGGGTTGGCGATCGACAAGGACAACGGCGCATTGCACCGCATGCTGCAGACCTACCATCCATGAAGACATCATCCATCACTGCAGTGCGAAGCCTGTTCCTGTTGTTTGTTCTCGCGCTGGCCGCCTGCGTGCCGCCGCCCGTGCGTCGCGCGCCGGATGCAGCGCTGCTGCAGGCGCAGGCCGCGCGCGAGGCCACGCTCACGACGCATCCGGATTGGTCGCTGTCGGGCCGCATCGCGATTTCCAACAGCAAGGATGGCGGCAGTGGGCGCATCGACTGGAAACAGCACGGCCAAGATTTCGATATCCGCTTGAGCGCGCCGGTGACCCGGCAGAGCTGGCGACTCGTGCGCGAAGGCGAGCATGTGCGCCTGGAAGGGCTCGAAGGCGGCACGCTCGAAGGCACCGACGCGCAGGCCCTGCTGTATCAGGCGCTGGGCTGGATGGTGCCGGTCGATTCGCTCGCGGCGTGGGCGCGCGGTGCGCGCGCAAGCAACAATGCGGCGCAACTGCAATTCGGAGCCGACGGGCTGCCGTCGCTGCTGACCGAAGACGATTGGTCGGTGGACTATCGCGCCTGGGACACGGGCAGCGATCCGCCACGTCCGAAGAAAGTCTTCGCAAGCCAAGGCGACTCCAAGGTACGTCTGTCCGTGGATAGCTGGGGCACACCGTAATCCATGGCTGGGATGCCTGCCGATGCTGGCTGGGAGGAGTGGCCGGCCCCCGCAAAGTTGAATCTGTTCCTGCAGATCGTCGGCCGGCGTGCTGACGGTTATCACGAGTTGCAGACCGTGTTCCAGTTGCTGGAGTGGGGCGACAGCGTGCGCTTGCGGCTGCGCCAAGATGGCGTCATCCGGCGGGTTGCGGCGGATGAAACGACGGGCGATTACGGCGTGGCCGAAGCCGACGACTTGATGGTGCGCGCTGCCAAGCTGCTGAAAGCCGAGTCCGATTGCGCGTTTGGCTGCGAGATCGGAGTCGAGAAACGCATTCCGCTCGGTGGTGGCTTTGGCGGCGGCTCATCGGATGCCGCGACGGTGCTGGCGGCCCTCGACCGGCTCTGGAAAACCGACCTCGGAGTCGATCGCTTGGCCGCACTGGGACTCAGGCTCGGTGCCGATGTTCCAGTGTTCATTCGCGGCCGCAATGCCTGGGCCGAAGGGCTCGGCGAGCGCCTCACGCCGATCGAATTGCCGCCGCGCTGGTACCTGATCGTCGATCCGGGCGTTCATGTTCCGACCGCTGACCTGTTCCAAGCGCCTGATTTGACCCGGAATGCGGCCCCGGCGACAATACGCGGCTTCGCGTCTGCTGCTGAGCTCGGCAATGCCTTCGAGCCGGTGCTGCGTCGGCGCGAGCCGAAGATCGCGGCCGCGCTGGATGCGTTGGCGCAATTCGGCACGGCCTGCGTGACGGGTAGTGGTGGCGGCTGCTTCGTCGCGTTCGATACGCGCGAACAAGCCGACTCCGCACTTGCCGGCCTGCCGAAAGGCTGGAAAGCCTGGATAGCTGCGGGGGCATTGCGTTCGCCGTTGCTGGATCGGCTGGAGCAGATGCACTGAATGAATGATTGAAAGTGCGTGGCAGATTCACGAATGCACGAATGTTCTAACCTGTGCCGTCATCGGCACAGGATGACCTGCCGACGCGAAGGTCGCGATAGCGAACTGAGTCGGAAAACGCGGCGCAGCTTTGCTGCGACCGTTTTCTGCGACGCGGGCAGGGTGTTCGATCATTCGCGCAGCTACTAAATCGGTGGGGCGTCGCCAAGTGGTAAGGCACCGGGTTTTGATCCCGGCATCCGCAGGTTCGAATCCTGCCGCCCCAGCCACCTCGGTGGCGATCGGATTGTTGCAACAAGCACGCTACAAGATATTTCGAGCGGCACTGACACACGGGCAGCTTCTCCTACGCAGGCGCAGGCGGATCGCGATGAACGACGAAAACCTGATGCTGTTCACCGGCAATGCGAACCGGCCGCTCGCGCAAGCCGTGTGCCGCGAGTTGGGAATCCGTCTCGGCAAGGCGCTCGTCGGCACGTTCTCCGATGGCGAGGTGCAGGTCGAGATCGAGGAGAACGTGCGCCGGCAGGAAGTGTTCGTGATCCAGTCCACGTCCGCGCCGAGCGCGGAAAACCTGTTCGAAGTGCTGGTGCTGATCGACGCACTCAAGCGCGCATCGGCCGCGAGCGTGACCGCCGTGATTCCGTATTTCGGTTACGCGCGGCAGGATCGCCGTCCGCGTTCGGCGCGTGTGCCGATCACCGCAAAGGTCGCGGCGAAGATGTTCGGCGCGATCGGCGCGGATCGCGTGCTGACGGTCGACCTGCACGCCGACCAGATCCAGGGTTTCTTCGACATGCCGGTCGACAACGTGTACGCCTCGCCGCTGCTGCTCGCGGACATCTGGCGCACGCAGGGCACCGACAACATCGTCGTGGTCAGCCCCGACGTTGGCGGCGTGGTGCGCGCGCGCGCGATCGCCAAGCGCCTCGACGATGCCGACCTCGCGATCATCGACAAGCGTCGCCCGCGCGCAAACGTGGCCACGGTGATGAACATCATCGGCGACGTGCGCGATCGCACCTGCGTCCTGGTCGACGACATCGTCGATACCGCCGGCACTCTTTGCGCGGCGTCGGCCGCGTTGAAGGAGCAGGGCGCGCGCAAGGTGCTCGCGTACTGCACCCATCCGGTGCTGTCGGGCGCGGCAATCGACAACATCACCAAATCGCAACTCGACGAACTGGTGGTCACCGACACGATCCCGCTCAGCGACGCGGCGCGCAACTGCGCGAAGATCCGCCAGCTCAGCGTTGCCGAATTGCTGGCCGAAACGATCCGCCGGATTGCGTTCGGCGAATCGGTGAGTTCGTTGTATGTGGACTAAAACCGGGTCCGCTGCCGCATGCATGCTGTTGTGCGCGTCGGCGATGGCCGCGCCGCAGGACATGAGTGAGGTCGGCGCGAGTGAAGCCGACAAGGGTCAAATCATGATCGGGCTGGCGCAGTTGTGCGCCGACGATACCCAGCAATCCAGCAGGATCGAGGTTCCGATCGCGCCGTCCATGATTGGCCGGGATGTCGAACCCAGGGATGCTGGCGACCTTTGCATCGTGCGGGATACCCGGATCGACATCACAGTGGCAGCGATCGATACCCATGAAGACAAATGGAAAGTCGGATCGGTCAAGATATCCATTGCGCCGAAAGACGAGGCGGCTCTCGGCAAGGCCATGCGTGACAACGTCGGAAAGAAACTGGTTCTTCTGCGCAACGACAATGCCGTCCTCGAGTTTGAAACCTTGCTCGTGGCACCCCGGCGAATCCTGACTCTGAAGGGTTTCGGATTTTCCGATGCAGAGGCAATCAAGCAGGCAATCTTCGACGGAACCTAGGAAAGCGGATCCGTCCGCCGCGCAGCAAACCGGGGCATCCGCCCCAAACCGCTCTCCTGGTCGCGGGAGAGCATCTTCCACCGCAAGGTGGGTCATGCAGTAGTGAAGAGTGAGTAAGTAAAATGGCAGACAATCACAACATCCAGGCCACGAGCCGCGAGACGCTGGGGAGCAAAGGTGCGAGCCGCCGCCTGCGTACCGCTGGTTTCATTCCGGCCATCGTTTACGGCGGACACGCCGAACCCAAGTCCGTGCAGTTCGCGCACAACCCGATCTGGCTGCTGTCGCAGCACGAATCGTTCTACTCGAGCATCCTGTCGCTGGACATCGATGGCAAGGTCGAGAAAGTGCTGTTGCGTGACATGCAGCGGCATCCGTACCAGGCGTTGATCATGCACATGGATTTCCTGCGCGTGAGCGAGAACGAGGCCGTGCGCATCAGCGTGCCGCTGCACTTCCTCAACCAGGAAACATCGCCGGCCGGCAAGACCGCAGGCGTGGTCGTGACCCATGAGCTCAACGAAGTCGAAATCAGCTGCCTGCCGCGCGATCTGCCGGAGTTCATCGAGGTGGATCTGGCCGAGTTGACCGTCGGCGACATCATCCATCTCTCGGAGCTCAAGCTGCCTAACGGCGTGGAAATCCCGGAGCTGAAGCTAGGCAAGGAACACGATGTCGCCATCGTCATCGCCAAGCACGTCGTGGAAGAAGTCGAAGAGGTGGTCGAGCCCACGGCCGAAGTACCTGCATCGCAACAGGCTGCTCCGGAAGCGGATAAGGGCAAGGACAAGGACAAGAAGTAATCCGTTGCGCCGGCGCCTGCTGATGCGGGTGTCGGCGTGCGGTCTCGGGTCATGCCAGCACTGCGTCTGATCGTCGGCCTGGGCAATCCCGGGCCGGATTACGCCCGCACCCGGCACAACGCCGGGTTCTGGTGGATCGATGCGCTCGCAGAAACAACCGGCGCACGTTTCGGCGTCGAGAGCAAGTTGCAGGCCGAAAGCGCGAAGGTATTGATCGGTGGCGAACAGGTCGTGCTGCTGCGCCCGATGACCTTCATGAACCACAGCGGCCGCGCGGTCACTGCGGCGTTGCGCTACTGGAAGATCGAACCGGAACAGATGCTGGTCGCGCACGATGAGCTCGATCTTCCTCCCGGCACCGCGCGATTGAAGTTCGACGGCGGCCACGGCGGGCAGAACGGATTGCGCGATATCACTGCATTGCTCGGACATGCACGATTTCATCGGCTGCGGCTGGGCATCGGCCATCCAGGCCACAAGGACAAGGTCACGCCATGGGTGCTGGGCAGGCCCGGGCGCAACGATGAAGCCGCGTTGCTGCGCGCGATTGACGATGCATTGGCGGTGTTGCCGCTCGCGGTGAAGGGTGACTTTAACGAGGCGATGAAGCAGTTGCATACGAAGGCGGCGGATCGTGAACCGTGAAGTGCCGAAGCGGGTTCGCTGCTTCTTCGATGTCGCCTTCCCATCTCCAGTTCGCGGACTTGCGCGAGCAATCGTAGAACCCGCTCTGCACCAGATGATTCACGATTTCCCATTCACTCTTCACGGCTCCCAAAAAAATGGCAATTAGATGCGGCATCGTCGGTTTGCCGAACGTCGGCAAATCCACGCTCTTCAACGCGCTGACCAAGGCCGGCATCGCTGCGGCGAATTTCCCGTTCTGCACGATCGATCCGAACACGGGCGTGGTGCCTGTGCCTGATCCGCGCCTCGGCGAACTGGCCGCGATCGTGAAGCCGCAGAAAGTGATCCCGACCGCGATGGAGTTCGTCGACATCGCCGGCCTTGTCGCTGGCGCGAGCAAGGGCGAAGGCCTCGGCAACAAGTTCCTCGCGCACATCCGTGAGGTCGATGCGATCGCCCACGTCGTGCGCTGCTTCGAGAACGGCGACATCGTGCATGTCGCGGGCAAGATCGATCCACTCTCCGACATCGAAACCATCGACACCGAGCTCGCGCTTGCCGATCTGGATTCGGTCGAGAAAGCGCTGAACAAGGCCGAGCGCACGGCGAAGACCGGCGACAAGGAAGCGATCGCGAAGAAGGATGTGCTGACCCGCCTGCGCGATGGACTCGACCAGGCTAAACCCGCGCGCGCGCTGGATCTCAGCGTCGATGACAAGGCACTGGTGCGCGACCTGTTCCTGCTCACGCTGAAGCCAGTCATGTACGTCGCAAACGTCAAGGAAGATGGGTTCACCAACAATCCGTTCCTCGATCGCGTGCGCGAACGCGCGGCGGCCGAGGGCGCGCATGTCGTGCCGGTGTGCGCGGCGATCGAGGAAGAACTCGCGCAGATGGACGATGCCGACAAGGGCGAGTTCCTCGCGGACATGGGCCTGGACGAGCCGGGCCTGAATCGGGTGATCCGCGCGGCGTACGCGCTGCTCGGATTGCAGACATATTTCACCGCAGGCGTGAAGGAAGTTCGCGCATGGACCGTGCTCGCGGGATCGACCGCGCCGCAGGCCGCCGCAGTGATCCACACCGATTTCGAGCGCGGCTTCATTCGCGCCGAAACCATCGCCTACGATGATTTCGTCAAATACAAAGGCGAATCCGGTGCGCGCGACGCAGGCCGGCTGCGCTTGGAAGGCAAGGAATACCGCGTTCGCGAAGGCGACGTGCTGCACTTCCGGTTCAACGTCTGAAGCGCAATTCCTGAATCGCACGCTCCGAAGGGAACTGTAATGCCCGCCAACCGCCGTGAAGTGACCTTGCGTTTCCTCGCCGAGCCGAGCGACGTCAATTTCGGCGGCAAGATGTTCGGCGGCGCGGTGATGAAGTGGATCGACCTCGCCGGCTATGCGTGCGCGAGCGGCTGGAGCGGCAGCTATTGCGTCACTGCGTACGTTGGCGGCATCGGTTTCGAGCGGCCGATCATGATCGGCAGCCTGGTCGAGGTGCGCGCGCAGGTCGTGCTGACCGGCAGCAGCAGCATGCACATCGCGGTGGATGTCTACAGCCGTGGCCTGCGCGAAACCGATTGGGCGCGCACGACCCATTGCCTGATCGTGTTCGTAGCCGTCGACGAGGCCGGGAAGCCACATCCGGTGCCGGCGTGGGTGCCGGAGACCGACGAGGACCGCCTGCTGGCCGATTACGCCGAGGACATGCAGGCGCAATCGAAGCAGACCGAGGCCAAGCGTGCCTGCTGGCTTGCCCCCGCTGCCGCCAGTGACCAGCCGTCCCGTTGACTTTGCAGCGCGCGAAGCCCACAATTCACGGCTGTTTGCCGGAGGAATACCCAAGCGGTCAGGGTTCAGCCTGTAGTTTGCGCTTTGGCTGGGACGGCAAGATCGTCTGCAACGATCTTGCACGCGACGCGCGAGCGGCGCGACCCGAAGGGCAAAAGGCAGGATGCCCACAATCATTCACCTCCACTTTTGACGAACTGAATTTTTGGAGGGATACCCAAGCGGCCAACGGGGGCAGACTGTAAATCTGCTGGCTCACGCCTTCGGTGGTTCGAATCCACCTCCCTCCACCAAAGCTTCAGAAATGCTGATTGTCTTTTTTGCTTCAAAACCCAAGCAGCAGGTTCACCAGTGCGGGTGTAGTTCAATGGTAGAACATCAGTTTTCCAAACTGATTACGCGGGTTCGATTCCCGCCATCCGCTCCATTGAACTCTGCTGCGACAAGTGAAAGTCAGATGCGGCAAGAATTCGAAACGGCGCAGGACGCGCCGGTCGCACGCCACGAAAGTGGTGCGCGGAACCGGGCGGAGGCTTTGCCTCCGTCGCGACGCAAGAGTCGGGCAGGAGCCCGATCTCGTGCTTCTAAAACGAGGCTCATGTAGCTCAGTCGGTAGAGCACTTCCTTGGTAAGGAAGAGGTCACAGGTTCGATTCCTGTCATGAGCACCACCGCAACACGCGCAACACACCATCCATCACAACAGACATCGGACGCTGATCATGGCCAAGAGCAAATTCGAGCGCAAGAAGCCGCACGTGAACGTGGGGACGATCGGACACGTTGACCACGGGAAGACGACGCTGACGGCGGCGCTGACGAAGGTAGGCGCGGAGCTGTTTGGCGGCGAGTTCAAGGCGTACGACCAGATCGACGCGGCGCCGGAAGAGAAGGCGCGCGGGATCACGATTTCGACC
>JBBRQI010000034.1:0-16628 GCA_038226665.1 Lysobacterales bacterium
GGTCGAAATCGTGATCCCGCGCGCCTTCTCTTCCGGCGCCGCGTCGATCTGGTCGTACGCCTTGAACTCGCCGCCAAACAGCTCCGCGCCTACCTTCGTCAGCGCCGCCGTCAGCGTCGTCTTCCCGTGGTCAACGTGTCCAATCGTCCCCACGTTCACGTGCGGCTTCTTGCGCTCGAATTTGCTCTTGGCCATGATCTTCTACCTTTGGAATCTGATGTTGTTGGTTCGTATCGTTCTTGTTCGAATCAGGCGTGATGCGCCAGGCGCATCACGCACTCTTCTTGATGACTTGTTCGGCGATGTTGTTCGGTGCTTCGGCGTAATGGTCGAACTCCATCGTGAACGTGGCGCGACCCTGCGACAGGGAGCGGATCGTCGTCGCATAACCGAACATCTCGCCCAGTGGCACCATCGCAAGGATGGTCTTGCCGGAAGGCGTGTCGTCCTGGCCCTGCAACAAGCCACGGCGACGACTCAGGTCGCCCATGACGTCGCCGACGTAATCCTCCGGCGTCACTACTTCGATCTTCATGATCGGCTCCAGCAGGACCGGATCGGCCTTGCGGAAACCTTCCTTGAAGGCCATCGAGGAAGCGAGTTTGAACGCCATTTCGGACGAGTCGACATCGTGGTACGAACCAAACACGAGCTTGACCTTGACGCCCACGACCGGGAAGCCGGCCAGCGGGCCGCTGGTGATCGTTTCGCGCAAGCCCTTCTCGATCGCCGGGATGAATTCCTTCGGAATCGTGCCGCCGCTGATGTCGTTGATGAACAGGAAATCGTTCTCGACGTCCGGATCGGCGCGATCCTTCTCGGTCATCGGCGACAGTTCGATCACGACATGGCCGTACTGTCCCTTGCCGCCCGATTGCTTCGCGTGCTTGTAATCCGACTTGACGTCGGATTTGCGGATGGTTTCGCGGTACGCGACCTGCGGCTTGCCGACATTGGCCTCGACGTTGAACTCGCGCTTCATGCGGTCGACGAGGATTTCCAGGTGCAGTTCGCCCATGCCGGAGATGATCGTCTGGCCGGACTCTTCGTCGGTGCGCACGCGGAAAGACGGATCTTCCTGGGCGAGGCGCGACAGCGCGATGCCCATCTTTTCCTGGTCGGACTTGGTCTTCGGCTCGACCGCCATCGCGATGACGGGCTCCGGGAAGATCATGCGCTCGAGCGTGATGACGTGGTCCAGCGCACACAAGGTTTCGCCCGTGGTGACGTCTTTCAGGCCAACCGCCGCGGCGATGTCGCCAGCGCAAACTTCCTTGATCTCTTCGCGCTGGTTGGCGTGCATCTGCAGGATGCGGCCGATGCGTTCCTTGCGCGACTTGATCGGATTGAAAATGGTGTCGCCCGACTTCAGTACGCCCGAATAGACGCGGAAGAACGTGAGCGAGCCTACGAACGGGTCGGTCATGATCTTGAATGCGAGCGCCGAGAACGGATCGCTGTCCAACGCCTTGCGGGTATCCGGATTGTCGTCTTCATCCAGGCCGGTGACCGGCGGACGATCGGACGGCGACGGCAGGTAGCGGATCACCGCATCCAGCATCGCCTGCACGCCCTTGTTCTTGAACGCAGTGCCGCAGAAAACCGGAATGATCGAGCAATTCAGCGTGCCGGCGCGGATCCCGGAAATGATTTCCTCGACCGTAAGGTCGCCGCCCTCGAGGTACTTGTTCATCAGTTCTTCGGAGGTTTCGGCAGCGGCTTCCACCATGAAGCTGCGCGCGGAAACGCACTCGTCCAGCAACTCCGCCGGGATCTCGCGCAACTCGAACTGCGTGCCTTGCGCGGCGTTGTCCCAGTGAATCGCCTTCATCAACACGAGATCGACGACGCCTTCAAAATGTTCTTCGGCGCCAATCGGCACCTGCATCGGAACCGGCGACGCGCCGAGGCGCGACTTCAGCTGGCCGACGACTTTGTCGAAGTTCGCACCGGTGCGGTCCATCTTGTTGACGAACGCAAGCCGCGGCACGGAATATTTGGTGGCCTGGCGCCACACGGTCTCGGACTGCGGCTGCACGCCACCGACCGCGCACAGCACGAACACCGCGCCATCGAGCACGCGCAGCGAACGCTCGACTTCGATGGTGAAGTCGACGTGCCCCGGGGTGTCGATGATGTTGAAGCGATGCTGCTCGAACGACTTGTCCATCCCCGACCAGAAGCACGTGGTCGCAGCGGACGTGATCGTGATGCCGCGCTCCTGCTCCTGCTCCATCCAGTCCATGGTGGCCGCGCCATCATGCACTTCGCCAATCTTGTGATTGACGCCGGTATAGAAAAGGATGCGTTCGGTCGTCGTCGTCTTGCCGGCATCGATGTGGGCCATGATGCCGAAGTTGCGATAACGGTCGATTGGAGTTGTACGGGCCACAAATTTCTCTCTGTTTTATTCTGGATATGCGCAGCAGAAATGCGCGCAATCGATCGTTCGACCATTACCAGCGGAAGTGCGAGAACGCCTTGTTGGCTTCCGCCATGCGGTGCGTTTCTTCGCGCTTCTTGACGGCGCCGCCGCGGTTCTCGGAGGCATCCAGCAATTCGGCCGCGAGCTTGCGCGGCATGGTGTTTTCGCCACGCTTGCGCGCGGAGTCGATCAGCCAGCGCATTGCGAGCGCGGTACGGCGCGACGAGCGAACCTCGACCGGTACCTGGTAGGTGGCACCGCCGACGCGACGCGATTTGACTTCAACCGACGGCGCGACATTGCCCAGCGCCTTCTCGACCAGCTCGAGCGTCGCAGGATTCTTGATGCTGATGACATCCATCGCGCCGTAGACGATTTTTTCCGCGACCGACTTCTTGCCGCTCTTCATCACCATGTTGATGAAGCGCGCGACCATCTCGCTACCGTGCTTCGGGTCGGGCAAAACGGAACGGATACCGGGTGAGCCTTTACGGGACATGATGCGAGCCTGGTTTTAAAAAGAACGTTTGGAAATCGGACTGAACGTTTGCAGCGGATGACTTGCAGCGCGGATCAAATGCAGAAATCGATCACTTCGCCTTCGGGCGCTTGGCACCGTACTTCGAACGCGACTGGCGACGCTTGGTCACGCCGGCGGCGTCGAGCGAACCGCGCACCGTGTGGTAGCGCACGCCCGGCAGATCCTTGACGCGGCCGCCGCGGATCAGCACGACCGAGTGTTCCTGCAGGTTGTGGCCTTCGCCGCCGATGTAGCTGATGACCTCGAAGCCGTTCGTCAGGCGCACCTTGGCGACCTTGCGAAGGGCCGAATTCGGCTTCTTCGGGGTGGTCGTGTACACGCGCGTGCAGACGCCGCGGCGTTGCGGGCAGTTGGCGAGCGCCGGCGACGTGCTCTTCTCGGTGATGGAGCGACGCGGCTTGCGGACGAGCTGGTTGATCGTTGTCATGTATCCATGAACCTGTCGATGCGTACTGTTTGCAGGGCAAATCAGTGGGTGAAAACGAAGGCAGGCCGAGTGACCCGGCCTGCCAAGCAGATAACTATAGCGTGCGCCATTACGGCCTGTCAATGACAGGTCTGGCGGCGATCATCCTGATCTCGAACACGAGGGGCGTCCTGCCCCTCATTTCGTATGTGGGCCGTCCATGGGGACGGCGCAATCGTACTGGGTTGGAACTTCCGGATTCGATCCGGATGGAGCTTATTCGAGGGTACCTGCCTCGGCGACCACGGAATCTGCGTCGACCGTTGCGGCGTTGAGGATCTCCATTTCCGAGTCCGTCAACCCACCTGCATCGCGGCGGCGGCGCTCGTTGTGGTACGCGAGGCCCGTGCCGGCAGGAATCAAGCGGCCAACGATAACATTCTCCTTGAGGCCACGCAAGCCATCGCGGGTACCGCGCACTGCGGCCTCGGTCAGGACGCGCGTGGTTTCCTGGAAGGACGCGGCCGAAATGAACGATTCGGTCGCCAGCGAGGCCTTGGTGATGCCCAGCAGGACCGGATCGTACTTCGCGGCCTGCCCGTTGCGGGCCTCGACGCGGACGTTCTCGTCCAGCACGCGGATGCGCTCGGACTGCTCGCCCATCAGGTAGTTCGCGTCGCCCGGCGCGGTGATCTCCACCTTGCGCAGCATCTGCCGGATAATCGTTTCGATGTGCTTGTCGTTGATCTTCACGCCCTGCAGGCGGTAGACGTCCTGGATTTCCTTGACCAGATACGCGGCCAGCGGCTCGACGCCAAGCAGGCGCAGGATGTCCTGCGGATTCGGCTCGCCATCCACCACGGTCTCGCCCTTCTCGACGTGCTCGCCTTCGAACACGATGATCTCGCGGTATTTCGGGATCAACTCCTCGTGCTCGTTGCCGTCCGTGTCCTTGATGATCAGGCGCTGCTTGCCCTTGGTTTCCTTGCCGAAGCTGATGATGCCCGAGCGTTCGGCCAGGATCGCGGGATCCTTCGGCTTGCGCGCTTCGAACAGGTCGGCCACGCGCGGCAGGCCGCCGGTGATGTCGCGGGTCTTCGAGGCCTCGCGCGGGATGCGCGCGACCACGTCGCCCACGCCGACCGGCGCGCCGTTCTGCAGGTTCACCAACGAGCGCGACGGCAGCAGGTACTGCGCCGGCAGGTCGGTGCCCGGGATGTTCAGGTCCTTGCCCTTGGCATCGATGATGCGGACGATCGGACGCAGTTCCTTGCCGGTCGCGCCGCGACGTTTCGGATCGGTGATCTCGACGCTCGCAAGGCCGGTGAGTTCGTCGGTCTTCTCGATCGTGGTGACGCCTTCCACGAAGTCGACGAAGCGAACCGAACCCGCGACTTCCGACACGATCGGATGGTTATGCGGATCCCAGGTCGCCAGCACCTGCCCGGCCTTGATCGAAGCGCCGTCCTTGACATTGATGACGGAGCCGTAAGGCAGCTTGTAGCGTTCGCGCTCGCGGCCGGACTGGTCGAGCACCGACAACTCGCCCGAGCGCGACACCGCGACCAGATGACCATTGGTGTGCGCGACGGTCTTGAGGTTGTTGAACTTCACGCTGCCGGTGGTCTTGACCTGCACGTTGTCCACCGCCGCCGCACGCGAAGCCGCTCCGCCGATGTGGAACGTGCGCATGGTCAGCTGCGTCCCGGGCTCGCCGATCGACTGCGCGGCGATCACGCCGACCGCTTCGCCGATGTTGACGATGTGCCCGCGCGCAAGATCGCGTCCGTAGCAATACGAGCACACGCCGAAATGCGCGGCGCAGGTGATCGTCGAACGCACCTTGATCATCTGCACGCTGGCGGCTTCGAGCTTCTCGACCCACTTCTCGTCGAGCAGCGTGTTGCGGGTGACGAATGCATCCTCGTCGTTGCCGGGCAGGTACACGTCCTCGGCGACCATGCGGCCGAGCACGCGATCGCGCAGCGGCTCGACCACGTCGCCGCCTTCCACGATCGGCGTCATCGTCAGGCCGTGGATGGTGCCGCAATCCACGGACGTGATGACCACGTCCTGGGCGACGTCGACGAGGCGACGCGTCAGGTAACCCGAGTTCGCGGTCTTCAACGCGGTATCGGCCAGGCCTTTGCGGGCGCCATGGGTCGAGATGAAGTACTGCAGGACGTTCAGTCCTTCGCGGAAGTTCGCGGTGATCGGCGTCTCGATGATCGAGCCGTCCGGCTTGGCCATCAGGCCGCGCATGCCGGCGAGCTGGCGGATCTGCGCCTGCGAACCGCGCGCGCCGGAGTCCGCCATGATGTAGATCGAGTTCATCGACTTCTGGTCGATGATCTCGCCCTTCGCGTTCGTCACCTTCTCGGTGCCGATCGCATCCATCATCGCCTTGGCCACGCGCTCGTTCGTGCGCGACCAGATGTCGACGACCTTGTTGTAGCGCTCGCCGGCGGTGACCAAGCCCGACTGGTACTGCTCCTGGATTTCCAGCACTTCCTTTTCGGCCTCGGCAAGAATCCCCTTCTTCTCGTCGGGAATGATCATGTCGTTGATGCCGATCGACACGCCTGCGCGCGTCGCGTAGGTGAAACCGGTGTACATCAGCTGGTCGGCGAAGATGACCGCGTGCTTGAGGCCGAGGATACGGTAGCACGAGTTGATCAGGCGGCTGATCGCCTTCTTGGTCAGCTCGGTGTTGATCAGCGAGAACGGCATGCCCTCGGGCAGGATCTCGGCAAGCAACGCACGGCCGATGGTTGTTTCAATGATCGAGGTCTTCTCGTGGCGCTGCTTGTCTTCGTCGATATGCACTTCGCGCAGGCGCACCTTGACCTTGGCGTGGATCTGTACCACCCGATTGTCGTACGCGCGCTTCACTTCGGCGATGTTGGCGAACACCATGCCCTCACCCATCTTGTTCTCGAGCGCGCGGGTCATGTAGTACAGGCCGAGCACGACGTCCTGGGTCGGCACGATGATCGGCTCGCCGTTCGCGGGCGACAGGATGTTATTCGTGGACATCATCAACGCGCGCGCTTCGAGCTGGGCTTCCAGCGACAGCGGCACGTGCACGGCCATCTGATCGCCGTCGAAGTCGGCGTTGAACGCGGTGCAGACCAGCGGATGCAGCTGGATCGCCTTGCCTTCGATCAGCACCGGCTCGAACGCCTGGATGCCGAGGCGATGCAGGGTCGGTGCGCGGTTGAGCAGCACCGGATGCTCGCGGATCACTTCCTCGAGGATGTCCCACACCTCGGCCGACTCGCGCTCGACGAGCTTCTTGGCAGCCTTGATCGTGGTCGCCATGCCGCGACGTTGCAGCTTCGAGAAGATGAAAGGTTTGAACAATTCCAGCGCCATCTTTTTCGGCAGGCCGCACTCGTGCAGGCGCAGGGTCGGGCCGACCACGATGACCGAACGGCCTGAGTAGTCCACGCGCTTGCCGAGCAGATTCTGGCGGAAGCGACCCTGCTTGCCCTTGATCATGTCGGCGAGCGACTTGAGCGGGCGCTTGTTGGTGCCGGTGATCGCGCGGCCGCGACGGCCATTGTCCATCAGCGCATCGACCGATTCCTGCAGCATGCGTTTCTCGTTGCGCACGATGATGTCCGGCGCGTTGAGTTCGAGCAGACGCTTGAGGCGGTTGTTGCGATTGATCACGCGGCGATACAGGTCGTTGAGGTCGGAGGTCGCGAAGCGGCCGCCATCCAGCGGCACCAGCGGACGCAGATCCGGCGGCAGCACGGGAAGCACGGTCAGCACCATCCACTCAGGCTTGTTGCCCGAATAAAGGAACGCCTCGACGAGCTTGATGCGCTTGGACAGGCGCTTGAGCTTGGTCTCGGAGTTGGTCGAACCGATTTCCTCGCGCAGGCGGATCTGCTCGGCTGGAAGGTCGATCGTGCGCAGCAACTCGAGCACGGCTTCGGCGCCCATTGTCGCCTCGAAATCATCGCCGTGTTCCTGGCGCGCGGTCATGTACTGCTCTTCGGTCAGCAACTGGCCACGATCGAGCGGGGTCAGACCCGGCTCTATGACGACATAGGCCTCGAAGTACAGGATGCGTTCGATGTCGCGCAGGGTCATGTCCAGCATCAGGCCGATGCGCGAAGGCAGCGACTTGAGGAACCAGATGTGCGCGGTCGGGCTGGCCAGTTCGATATGACCCATGCGCTCGCGGCGCACTTTCGCAAGCGTCACTTCGGTTCCGCATTTCTCGCAGACCACGCCGCGGTGCTTCATACGCTTGTACTTGCCGCACAGGCACTCGTAGTCCTTGATCGGCCCAAAGATCGCCGCGCAGAACAGGCCGTCGCGCTCGGGCTTGAAGGTACGGTAGTTGATCGTTTCGGGCTTCTTCACTTCACCGAATGACCACGAACGGATCAGTTCCGGCGAAGCGAGCGCGATCTTGATGCCGTCGAAATCGAGCGGCTGGCGCTGCTGGTTGAACAGGTTCAGAAGGTCTTTCATTTTGTTCTCCGATTTCGGGAATCCCGTCCCTGGGATTCCTGTTCGGGTCGCGTCAGTGCGCGACCCAGGATGTCATTGGCCGTTGGCGACGTCGTTGGTCAGCGGTGCAACTCGAGATCCATGTCGATCGCGAGCGAGCGGATTTCCTTGACCAGGACGTTGAACGATTCGGGCATGCCCGCGGTGATCTCGTGCTCGCCGTCGACGATGTTCTTGTACATCTGGTTGCGGCCCTGCACGTCGTCGGACTTGACGGTGAGCATTTCCTGCAACGTGTACGAAGCACCGTAGGCCTCGAGCGCCCAGACCTCCATCTCGCCGAAGCGCTGGCCACCGAACTGCGCCTTGCCGCCCAGCGGTTGCTGGGTGACGAGCGAGTACGGACCGGTCGAACGCGCATGCATCTTGTCGTCAACGAGATGGTTGAGCTTGAGCATGTGCATGTAACCAACGGTCACTTCGCGCTCAAACGCCTCGCCGGTGCGACCGTCGAACAATTGCGTCTGTCCGGATGTCGGCAAATCGGCCAACGTCAGCATCGCCTTGATTTCGGCTTCGTCCGCACCATCGAACACCGGCGTTGCCATCGGCACGCCCGCGGTCAGGTTGCGCGCGAGCTCGAGCAACTCGGCATCGCTGAATGCAGCGAGATCGACGCGCTGGGCGTGCATCTTCTGGTCGTGGTTGTAGATCTGGTCGAGGAACTTGCGCAGGTCGGCAACCTTGGACTGCGCCTCGAGCATGCGCTGGATCTTGTGGCCAAGACCTTTCGCCGCCCAACCCAGATGCACTTCCAGCACCTGGCCGATGTTCATGCGGCTCGGCACGCCGAGCGGATTCAGCACGATGTCGACGGTGGTGCCGTCGGCCATGTGCGGCATGTCCTCGACCGGAACGATCGTCGACACGACGCCCTTGTTGCCATGGCGGCCGGCCATCTTGTCGCCCGGCTGGATGCGTCGCTTCACGGCCAGGTACACCTTGACCATCTTGAGCACGCCGGGGGCGAGGTCGTCACCCGCGGTGATCTTGGCGCGCTTGTCGGTGAAGCGCTTGTCGAATTCTTTCTGGTGCGCTTCGATCTGCTTCTGCGCACGATCAAGTTGCTCGGCAACGTCCTCGTCCTTCATGCGCAGTGTGAACACCTCGGACTTCTTGAGGCTGTCGAAGTATTCGGCAGTGATCGGCGTGCCCTTCTTCAAGCCAGCGGGGCCGCCATTGGCGATCTTTCCGATCAGTTGGCCACGCAGACGCGAGTAGATCGCGCCCTCGAGGATCCGGAACTGGTCGTCGAAGTCCTTCTTGACGCGCTTGATCTCGGTTTCCTCGATCTGGCGCGCACGTTTGTCCTTCTCGATCCCGTCGCGGGTGAAGACCTGCACGTCGATCACGGTGCCGTCCATTCCTGGCGGCACGCGCAACGAACTGTCCTTCACGTCGGACGCCTTCTCGCCGAAGATCGCGCGGAGCAGCTTCTCTTCCGGCGTCAGCTGCGACTCGCCTTTCGGCGTGACCTTGCCGACCATGATGTCGCCTGCGCGCACTTCCGCGCCGATGTAGACGACACCGGATTCGTCAAGACGGCCGAGCGCCATTTCCGACACGTTCGGAATGTCGGCGGTGATTTCCTCCGGCCCGAGCTTAGTGTCGCGCGCGATGCAGGTCAGTTCCTCGATGTGGATCGTGGTGTAGCGATCTTCCTGGACGACGCGTTCGGAGAGCAGGATCGAATCTTCGAAGTTGTAGCCGTTCCACGGCATGAACGCGACCAGCATGTTCTGGCCGAGCGCGAGCTCGCCGAGGTCGGTGGACGGACCATCCGCGAGCACGTCGCCCTTCGACACGCGATCGCCCACGCGCACCAGCGGGATCTGGTTGATGCAGGTGTTCTGGTTCGAGCGCGTGTACTTGACCATCGTGTAGATGTCGACGCCAGCATCGTGGTCGCTGACTTCGCTTTCGTTCGCACGCACCACGATGCGGCCTGCATCGACCTGGTCGATCACGCCGCCGCGCAACGCGGTGGTGTTCACGCCGGAATCGCGCGCCACGGCGCGTTCGATGCCGGTGCCGACAAGCGGTTTTTCCGAACGCAAGGTCGGAACGGCCTGGCGCTGCATGTTCGCGCCCATCAGCGCGCGGTTCGCGTCGTCATGCTCGAGGAACGGAACCAGCGCTGCCGCGACCGACACGGTCTGCATCGGCGAGACGTCCATGAAGTGCACTTCCGACGGCGGCTTGAGCAGCGACTCGCCCTGGTAGCGGCAAGTCACGAAGTGCGCGGTCAGGTTGTGCTTGGCGTCGATGTCCGAATTTGCCTGGGCGATGACGTAATCGTTCTCCTCGATCGCCGACAGGTACTCGACGTCGTCGGTCACGCGACCGTTGATCACCTTGCGGTACGGCGTCTCGAGGAAGCCGTAGCGATTCGTGCGCGCAAACACCGCGAGCGAATTGATCAGGCCGATGTTCGGGCCTTCCGGCGTTTCGATCGTGCAGACGCGACCGTAATGGGTTGGATGCACGTCGCGCACTTCGAAGCCGGCGCGTTCGCGTGTCAAACCGCCCGGGCCGAGCGCCGATACGCGACGTTTGTGGGTGACTTCCGACAGCGGATTGTTCTGGTCCATGAACTGCGAGAGCTGCGACGAGCCGAAGAACTCCTTCACCGCGGCCGCAACAGGCTTGGCGTTGATGAGTTCCTGCGGGGTCAGGTCGTCGGCCTCGGCCATCGACAGGCGCTCCTTCACCGCGCGCTCGACGCGCACGACGCCGACGCGGAACACGTTCTCGGCCATCTCGCCGACCGACCGTACGCGACGGTTGCCGAGGTGGTCGATGTCATCGACCGTGCCGCGACCGTTACGGATTTCGCACAGCACATTCATGACATCGAGAATGTCCGACGTGTTGCCGTAGGTTTTCACCAGGTTCTTCGAGTTCTCGTCGGTGCGCTCGCCGAAATACTTGGCGTCGTACAGCACGTTCGAGCCGATGACTTCCTTGCGGCCGACGCGGCGGTTGAACTTCATCCGGCCAACGCCTGACAGGTCGTAGCGCTCGAAGGTGAAGAACAGGTTGTAGAACAGGTTCTGCGCGGCATCCTTGGTCGGCGGCTCGCCCGGACGCATCATCCGGTAGATTTCGACCAGCGCATCGAGCTGGGTCTTGCTCGGATCGATGCGCAAGGTGTTGGAGATGTAGGCGCCGCGATCGAGATCGTTCACCCAAAGCGTGCCGACGTGGCTGATGTCGGCTTTGCGCAGCTTCTCGAGATGGGTTTCGTTGATCTCGTCGTTCGCCGAAGCGATCAGCTCGCCGGTCTTGGTGTCGACGACGTCGTGCGAGAGGATGCGGCCCAGCAGATATTCGTCGGGCACTTCGAGCGCGGCGATCTTAGCCTGTTCGAGTTGCTTCACATGGCGCGCAGTGATGCGCTTGCCGGCCTCGACGATGGTCTTGCCGGCAGCGACGAGGTCGAAATTCAGAGTTTCGCCGCGCAGGCGCTCGGGCACGAGCTCGAGTTCCACGCCCTCTTTCTTGAGGATGTGGAAGGTGTTGATCTCGAAGAATGCGCGCAGCATTTCCTCGTTGTTGTAGCCGAGCGCGCGCAGCAGGATCGTTGCCGGCAATTTGCGGCGGCGGTCGATACGTGTGAACAGGCCGTCCTTCGGATCGAACTCGAAGTCGAGCCACGAGCCGCGATATGGAATGATGCGCGCCGAATACAGCAGCTTGCCGGAGCTGTGCGTCTTGCCGCGGTCGTGGTCGAAGAACACGCCGGGGGAGCGATGAAGTTGGGAAACAATCACGCGCTCGGTGCCGTTGACGATGAAAGTGCCGTTGTCAGTCATGAGCGGCAATTCGCCCATGTAGACTTCCTGCTCCTTGACGTACTTGATGGCCTTGGTCGACGACTCGCGATCGTAGATGACCAGGCGCACGGTCACGCGCAGCGGCGCGCCGTAGGACAGGCCGCGGTTGCGGCATTCGCGCTCATCGAATGCGGGCTCGCCGAGGCGGTAGCTCACGTATTCGAGTGCGGCGTTGCCCGAGTAACTGGTGATCGGGAAAACGGATTTCAGCGCGGCGTGCAGACCCTTGTCTTCGCGCTTGTTGGCGGCGATGTCCTTGCCGGCGGCGTCCTTGACTTGCAGGAACTCGCGATACGAATCCACCTGGATGGCGAGCAGGAACGGCACCTCGAGGATCGTCCGGCGCTTGCCGAAGTCCTTGCGGATGCGCTTCTTTTCGGTGAATGAGTACGTCGTCGTCATGGTGTGTTTGCCCTTGGTCATCTTGCGAACCGCGCGTGCGCGCGATTCAATGGAAAGGATGTGTCAGTTGGGAATCGCTGGTATTGCCGGCACCAGCACGCCCTCTCCCGCTACTTCCAACTGCCGACTCTTTGATGCATTTGCGAATACGTGATCACAACAGCCAAAGGCCGGGAGCTTGCGCTCCCAGCCTCGGGTGTTCCGTCATTCCCGCCGAGGCGCGAATTCAGTGAACTTTTCTTCAAGAAATCTCCACAAGATCAAATCCGAAACATCGGATCCCCGCCTGCGCGGGGACAACGCCAAAACGCACCTGCGGACGCAGGCGCGTCGTTGCGTTACTTGACTTCGACCTGCGCGCCAGCTGCTTCGAGATCCTTCTTGAACTTCTCGGCATCAGCCTTGCTGACGCCTTCCTTGACGTTCTGCGGGGCGCCTTCGACGAGGTCCTTGGCTTCCTTGAGGCCCAATGCGGTGATCGCACGGACGACCTTGATGACCTCGACCTTCTTCTCGCCCGTGGCCTTCAGCACCACGGTGAACTCGGTCTGCTCCTCTACGGCAGCGGCCGGGCCTGCAGCCGGGCCAGAGGCCATGGCGACCGGGGCGGCGGCGGACACGCCGAACTTCTCTTCCATCGCATGCACCAGCTCCATCACCTCGACGAGGGACTTGCTGGAGATCGCTTCGATGATTTGCTCATTGGTCAAAGACATTTCGTAACTCCTGGAAAACGGCTAAAGGTTTGGATATTGCCGAACGGTTGGCGTCAGGCTGCCTGCTTGGCTTCCGCAACACGCATGGTGACCCGGGCGACTTGCGAGGCGGGCTCGGCAAGGACGCGGACCAGCATGGTGGCGGGCTGAGACATGACATTGAGCAGCATCGACAGAGCCTGTTCACGGGTGGGCAGCGAGGCCAGGACGTCCACGTGGGACCCCGGGTAGGCCTTGCCGCCGATCGCAACCAGCCTCGGCTTGAGCTTTTCGTTGGCCTTGACGAAATCCTTGATCAACCGGCCTGCAGCACCCGGGTCGTCCTTGGAAAAGGCATACAGCAGCGGACCAGTCAGAGCGCTTTGGACGCACTGGTAATCGGTTCCTTCCACTGCACGCGACACCAGGGTGTTCTTCGCGACTTTCACGAAGACCCCGTTGGCGCGCGCCTTTTTCCGCAGGTCGGTCAACTGACCCACCGTGAGACCCGCATACTCGGCGGCAACCAGGGACAGCGCCTTTCCGGCCACGTCCGCCAGTTCGGCAACGACTGCTTGTTTCTGTGAAAGATTCAGAGCCATTGCATTCCTCCAATACATCAAAATGCACACTATTCCGCCAACGGAATTTCCCGCTGGCGGTGCAACGCCGCATCGATGTCTTGATACGGCTGGAGACCTTGCGATCTCCCCTGGTGGCCGTTCCAAAATCCTTTGGAGGGTCGGCGACCATCTACGCAGGCTATCTCTTGCGAGACGATTGAGCGATCCCGCTTCCAGCGACGGCGAATCCTTGCCAAGCGAGCATCCATGCCCGTCGTCGTTGGTGCGTAAATCGCGCCTGCGGTCTTTGATGGCAGCCCGCTTGCGCGGGTGCCCTCAAATTCCTTTGTTCAAGCGCAACACGGGGCTCTTGCCACCGGTTGCGCGAAAACGGTCGCGGCAAAGCCGCGCCTCGTTTTCCACTCCGATCACTTGCGCGATCACCGTGTTGTTACATCCTGTACCACCTGCACTTTTCAGCACGCTGGCGAATCGGTCATTTCAGCGTCAGCGAGGCTTGGTCGACGAGCACGCCGACACCCATGGTCGAAGACAGCGAGATTTTCTGCAGGAAGTGACCCTTCGACGACGCCGGCTTGGCCTTGATCAGGTCGAGCAGCAGCGCGTGGAGGTTGCCCTTGAGCGCCTCGGTTTCGAAGCTGGCCTTGCCAATCGTGCAGTGGATGATGCCGGCCTTGTCAGTGCGGTAACGCACCTGTCCGGCCTTCGCGTTCTTCACCGCGCCAGCCGCATCGACGGAGACGGTGCCGACTTTCGGGTTCGGCATCAGACCGCGCGGGCCAAGCACCTGACCGAGCTTGCCGACCACGCGCATCGCGTCCGGCGTCGCAATCACGACGTCGTAGTTCAGGTCGCCAGCGAGCATCTTCTCGGCGAGATCGTCCATGCCCACGACTTCGGCGCCGGCTGCCTTTGCAGCCTCGGCTTTTTCGCCTGGGGGGCAGAACACCGCGACGCGTACCGACTTGCCGGTACCTGCAGGCAACACGGTCGAACCGCGCACCTGCTGGTCGGACTTCTTGGCGTCCACGCCCAGACGCACGGCGACGTCGACGGACTCGACGAACTTGCGCTTGGAATTGTCCTTGACGAGCTTCAATGCATCATCGATCGCGTAAGCCTTGCCAGCCACGACCGCAGTGCTCATTGCCTTGTACTTCTTGCTGATCTTGGTCATGTCAGAGCTCCGTCACCAGGCCCATGCTGCGGGCGCTGCCTGCAATCGTGCGCACTGCCGCATCCAGCGACGCCGCGGTCAGATCGGGTTCTTTCGCCTTGGCGATGTCCTCGAGCTG
Organism: Lysobacterales bacterium; assembly: GCA_038226665.1. Taxonomy (GTDB): domain Bacteria; phylum Pseudomonadota; class Gammaproteobacteria; order Xanthomonadales; family Xanthomonadaceae; genus SZAS-103. The sequence goes on from JBBRQI010000034.1 coordinate 14,712, forward strand.
CTTGCGGGTCACCTTGCCGACCTTGTCGGTATTCGGCTTCTTGCTGCCGGAGGTAATGCCCGCGGCCTTCTTCAGCAGGATCGACGCCGGCGGCGTCTTGGTGATGAAGGTGAACGTGCGATCCGAATACGCGGTGATGATGCAGGGAATCGGAATGCCCGGCTCCATCTTCTGCGTCGCCGCATTGAAGGCCTTGCAGAATTCCATGATGTTCAGCCCGCGCTGGCCCAATGCAGGCCCGACTGGCGGGCTGGGATTGGCCTGCCCGGCCTTGACCTGCAACTTGATGTAACCGACGACTTTCTTTGCCATTTCAAATTACTCCTGGAGTTCAAACGTCTGCACGTCTTGCGACTGCGGGACTCCTCGCTTTCGCCCTGATTCGGAATCCGGGATGCGGAATCCGTCCTTGTTACGCTTTCTCTACCTGTCCGAACTCAAGCTCGACCGGCGTGGAGCGTCCGAAAATCGACACCGCCACACGCACCCTGCTCTTGTCGTAATTCACTTCCTCGACGGTGCCGTTGAAATCGTTGAACGGCCCCTCGGTGACGCGTACCAGTTGGCCTGGTTCGAACAGCACCTTCGGGCGCGGTTTCTCTGTCCCGTCCTGCACACGGCGCAGGATCACGTCGGCTTCCTCGTCCTTGATCGGCAACGGGCGCTCGGCGGTTCCGCCGATGAAACCCATCACCTTCGAGGTTTCCTTGATCAGGTGCCAGCTCTCGTTGTCGATGCGCGGGATGCCGCTGTCGTCGGTCGTCGCGATCTGCACCAGCACGTAGCCGGGGAAGAACTTGCGCTCGGACTTGCGCTTCTGCCCCGCGCGCATTTCGATGATTTCCTCGGTCGGCACCATCACGTCGCCAAAACGGTCGCTCATTTCCGCGCGCACGATCCGCTCGCGCAGCGCCTGCGCAACCTGCTTCTCGAAGCCCGAATAGGCGTGAACCACATACCAGCGCTTGGACATGTTGCGTGTTGCTCCCTTATCTCAACAACCAGCCGATTCCGGTGCCGATCAGGAGATCGATCAGCGCCAGCAGGATGCTCATGATCACGATCACGAGGATGATCACACCAGTTGTGCGGATCGACGCTTCGCGCGTCGGCCACACCACCTTGCGCAATTCGAACCGCGCCTCGCCGAAAAATTCGAGCGCTTGGTGCCCCGCCGCGGTTTGCGAAAACACCGCGAGACCCGCGACCAGACCCGCAACGACCAGTAGTCCGCGCAACGGCGTTGCCCACGTGCCGAACCAGTAAAAACCGAACACGCCGGCCACCAGCAACAGTCCGGCGACGACGTATTTGGCGATATCCGTACCGGAAACCGTCGGTGCAGGCTTGGCAGTCTTGACCATTTTTGCGTTCATATGGTTCTCTCATGAGTTGCAAATCGGGGCTCCTGCCGCGATTTGCAATCAAACCGTCGCGGTTGGCCGCGCCACGTTTGTTGCAACAAGTACTTCATGTTTGCCGCATCGACGCCTCCAGGCGCCGGGTACTGCATTGAAACTTCGACGTTGGCACGCCAGGAGGGACTTGAACCCCCAACCTGCGGTTTTGGAGACCGCTGCTCTGCCAATTGAGCTACTGGCGTGTGGTTTTTTTCGAATCTCTTTATTTGGCAAAGGCGGACCGAGGTTTCGGACCGCCGATTTCATATTTCCTAGTTGATCCATCCATGGAGCGCCTACGTTCGGCATCCATGCCGAACCGATTCCCGTCTTGCACGATGCGCTTCAACGCATCATGCAAGCGAAGCCGGGAATCACTTGATGATCTTCGCCACCACGCCGGCGCCGACGGTGCGGCCGCCTTCGCGGATCGCGAAACGCAGGCCCTCTTCCATCGCGATCGGATTGATCAACGTCACCACCATCTTCACGTTGTCGCCCGGCATCACCATCTCCA
>JBBRQI010000035.1:0-15823 GCA_038226665.1 Lysobacterales bacterium
CGGTCGAGCCGAAGCCGAGCGATACCGAGTTGGTCGCGGCCGCACTCACGCTGGCGCCCCCGCCGATCGCGGTCTGATCAATTGCAGCCGTCGTCGCGCCCTCGCCAAATGCGGCGGTGTCCGCGAAGCCAGCCGAGGCGCCGCTGCCGACCGCTACAGCACGCGCTCCGGCTGCGGATGCAACATTGCCGATCGCCACGCTCCCGGTGCCGCTAGCGGTGCTTTTGTAACCAAACGCACTGCTGTCGGTACCGGATGCGGTGTTGGTGCTGCCGAATGCGCTGCTGCCGACACCGGAGGCCTTGTTGCCGCTGCCGACCGCGTTGCTTCGGGTCGCCGAAGCCGCGTTCTTGTAGCCGACTGCACTGCTGTAAATGCCGCTGGCCGTATTGGTGAAACCCAAGGCGCTGCTGTCGAGGCCAGAAGCGGTGTTGCTCACGCCGACGCCGCTGGCATTGGTATTGTTGGCGGTGTTCCCAAAGCCGATGGCCGTGCTGTAGCCGGCGAGCGCGCTGTTTAAGTCGCCAAACGCGCTGCTGCGGGTGCCCAGGGAGTTGTTCTTGTAGCCGAACGCAGCACCGCCCACGCCCCTGGCGGTATCGTTGAAACCAACAGCGCTGGCATTGGTCGCCGCTGCGGCGGTGTAGCTATTGGCACCGATCGCCGTGCTTTCAGAGCCCAATGCACTGTTGAGGTAACCGACTGCGGTAGCGCCCAGGGCATAGGCGTGGTCAAAGTCTCCGACTGCGGTAGCACCCTGGCCGGTAGCGGCGCTGAAGCGGCCGAACGCGCTGCTGTCGAAACCCGAGGCGGTATTGCTGAGGCCGAATGCGCTCGACGCTCCGCCGGATGCGATATTGCCGTCGCCGAATGCGCTGGCGTCCTGGCCTGAGGCTGCATTGTTGTAACCGAATGCGCTGGCGCTGATGTTGGTGGCATTGTTGATGTCACCGAATGCACTGGCGTTGGCAGCGCTTGCGGTGTTGGTGCTGCCGACTGCGTTTTCGGATTTGAACCCGGCCGCGCCGACGGCGGTCCCGACCTTGTTGTTGTTGCCCAGCGCGTTGCTGTTCAAGGCGGTGTTGTAGACCGTGTTGGTGTTGCCGAATGCGCTGCTGTTGTTGCCGTAGGTCTTGTTGGACGTGCCCACCGCAACACCGCCAATCGAGCTCACAATGTTGCTGTATCCGAACGTGCTGCTGTTAGCGCCGGAAGCGGTGTTCTTGTAACCAAACGCGCTGCTGTTAGCGCCGGAAGCGGTGTTCTTGTAACCAAACGCGCTGCTGTTGACGCCGGAAGCGGTGTTCCCGTAACCGAACGCGCTGCTGTAGTCAGCCGAAGCCGTATTGTTGGCGCCGAACGCGCTGCTGTAACTTTGGGTGGCTTTGTTGTAACTGCCGACAGCGTTGGCGCGATAGGTCGTGGAGCTGTCGTTGCCCGAGTAGTTTCCGGTGCCGATGGAATTGCCGTAGATGCTGTACGCAGTGTTGCTGGCGCCGATCGCATTGCTTTTGGTATAGCGGACGTAATTGTTGTAACCGATCGCACTGCTGGAATTGCCGTACGCCCTGTTGGACCTGCCGACAGCACTGGCACCGATGGAACTCGCGCTGTTGCCGGAGCCGATCGCGCTGGCATTTAAATAGCTGGCGCTGTTGTTGGCGCCGAACGCGCTGCTATTGCCGCCGATCGCGCTGTTCCTGTAACCGACCGCACTGTCGCCATTCGTGAATGCCTGCGCGGTGCCGTTGAGATAGGTGCGTCCGGCGGTGTTGCCATAGCCGAAGGCGGTGCTGTTGTTGCCATAAGCCTTGTTGCCATAGCCGACGGCGCTGGCCTTTTGGGCGGAATAGTAACCACCGTAGGTGACGTTGTAGACGGCCACGCCAGCAATGTTATGTCCGCCGAACGAGCTGTTGGATGTGCCGTAGGAACTGTCGAAGTAGCCGCACGCGACCGCCTGGCTTCCGTACGCGGTAGTACCAGCGCCAGTGCCGTTGCAGGCCGTGATGCCTGCAGACTGTGCGCTGACCTCGGCCGTCGCGGCCATGCCGAACAGGATGCACAACGTCAGATACGCGGTGCGCGGGCTTTTGAACGGTTTCATGACTTGCTCCTAGTGTGGTGTGCACCGCGTGCGGCAACAGGCAACGGAAAGAAGAACGCATGACGGCACCGTCGGGCGCGGCCAATGACAAGGCGCGCGATCGCAATGCCCGCGAAGATGGTTGTCTTCGTACCGCGCCGCGACATGCCAATATGATTTTGAATTGTTCTGGTTCGCATGCCTTCCCCCAGAAAGACGAACGCGAAAAGCAGGGCGAATCAGGACATGGCCCCAATCCACAGGTCAACCATGGCCAGCCATGCCCCTGGCTGGCCGAATCGCGGTGCCCGGATCGAGCCGGCCGCCCACGAAGCTAAAATACACCTAGTCAGGCGCGTTTGGGCATCAGGCAATTTGCCCGGGCCGAAGCGCCACTGTCCTCAATTCGGGGGCGGCTGGCCGCGCTCGGATCCAGACAAGCGCGGGGCGCGCGGTGCTCACGCATCCAGATCGGGAATCAGGCGGCTTTCCAGCCTTGTGATCGCGTCCTTGATCAGCAGCTTGCGCTTCTTCAGCCGTCGCAGTTGCAGCTCGTCCATGCGCAGGTCGGCAACCAGCCGGTCGATCGCGGTGTCGAGGTCGCGGTGTTCAAGCTTGAGCTGATTGAGCTGGGCGAGGATGTCGCCGGGGTCGTAGGACTGCATGCGGTTTTCGCGATTTGCGCCAGACCGCCCGAGCTTACACCGGGCACATGGCGCGCGCGCGGTAGAATGCACGCCCGTTCCGATGTCCATTCGATGAACCTTTCCGCCAGCCAATCCACCGTCATCGATCCGTGCGCCGAGCACGAGCAGCACAAGCTCGCCAAGCGCCTGCGCCACCAGGTCGGTCGCACGATCGCCGATTTCGGAATGATCGAGGACGGCGACAAGGTGATGGTCTGCCTGTCCGGCGGCAAGGACAGCTACACGATGCTCGACGTGCTGCTGCAATTGCAGGCGAAGGCACCGGTGCGTTTCGAAGTGGTTGCGGTGAATCTCGACCAGAAGCAGCCGGGTTTTCCCGAGCATGTGCTGCCGGATTACCTGAAGTCGCTCGGCGTGCCATTCACGATCATCGAGCAGGACACGTATTCGGTGGTGAAACGTGTCATCCCGGAAGGCAAGACGATGTGCTCGCTGTGTTCGCGGCTACGGCGCGGCGCACTGTACGCGCATGCCGAGCGCGAGGGCTTCACCAAGATCGCGCTCGGCCATCATCGCGACGACCTGGTCGCGACCTTCTTTCTCAACCTGTTCCACCACGCCAAGCTCGCCACGATGCCGCCGAAGCTGCGCAGCGACGACGGCAAGCACGTCGTGATCCGCCCACTCGCGCGCACGAGCGAAAACGATATCTCGGCCTACGCGGACTGGAAGCAGTTCCCGATCATCCCGTGCACGCTCTGCGGTTCGCAGGAAAACCTGCAGCGCAAGCAGATCGGCAACATGCTCAACGCATGGGAACGCGAATCGCCGGGTCGCACCGAACAGATCGCGCGTTCGCTCGGCAACGTGAGCGTCGCGCAGCTCGCCGATCCGGCGTTGTTTGATTTTGTTGCACTCGCGCGGCGGAGCGATGCACCGTTGCCGGATGCGCATGCGTGGCTTGCTGGAGTTCCCGACAGCGATTGACCGCGCGGTTTTCCGTTCCTTTCACACCACTACCGAATCCATCGTCTCGCCCGGCGAGATTGATGGCTGGTTTCATGCAGCACGACCGATGGAGTTTCAATGTTCTTTCGCAACCTCACCCTGTTCCGCTTCCCGACATCGCTCGACCTTTCCCAACTCGAATCCCACCTCGGCGAGTGCGCACTCAAGCCCGCCGGCCCGCTCGAAATGTCGTCGCGTGGTTTCGTCTCGCCGTTCGGTCGCGCCCTGTCGCAATCGGAAGACCCGCGCGATACCGCGCTCATGCATCGCACGGGCGATTGCATCTGGCTGACCGTCGGCGGCGAGGAACGCCTGTTGCCGGCCGTCGTCGTCAACGACATGGCAGCGAAGAAGATCGCCGAAGCCGAGCAACGCGAAGGCCGCAAGCTCGGCGGCCGCGCGCGCAAGCGGATCAAGGACGAGATCGTCATCGACTTGCTGCCGCGCGCCTTCGTGCGGCCCTTGCGTACGGATGCCTATCTCGACCTAGAACACGGCTTCATCGCCGTGGATACGAGTTCGCGCAAGCAGGCTGAGAACGTCGTCAGCGAAGTGCGGCGCGCACTTGGCAGTTTTCCGGCGCTGCCGCTCAACGCCGAAACCAGCCTGCGCGCGGTGCTGACCGGATGGATCGCTGGTGAATCACTGCCCGACAACGTCGTGCTCGGCGATGAATGCGAACTCAAGGATGCGGCAGACCGCGGCGCCATCGTGAAGTGCCAGCGCCAGGACTTGCAGGGCGAGGAAATCGGCAAGCACCTCGAATCCGGCAAGCAGGTCACCCGCCTCGCATTGATGCTCGACGACCACGTGTCCTTCGTGATCGGCGAAGACCTCATCGTGCGCAAGCTCAAGTTCCTCGACGGCGCGATCGGTCAGCTGGAGAACACCGAGCGCGAATCGGTGCACGCCGAACTCGATGCACGTTTTGCGCTGATGTCGGCGGAACTCAAGCGATTGTTTGTGATGATGGAGACGGCGTTCAAGCTGAGTTGTGCGGAGGCGTGAGCGCCAAATGAACTACGCCGGCCTTTCTCTTGCGACCCTGAGTGATTATGTTCGATATCGATACAATGGATTCCGTCCGACTTGCACCGACCCAACATGACTCAATCCGGCGCTCTCCTTAGCGTTTTTCACTCAGGGATGGTCGTTCCCTTTGTGCGGGGATACGTCCATTCTCGATCGCAATTTGGCGGCCCGCTGGAATGGCGAGTCAGTGGCGCTACATGGGGACCAAGGCCTCTTCACCAAATCGCGCTGTTGTCGATGCGGCACCTCCAATTGCCGTTTCCCGGTGGCGCCGTGTCGGAAATACCATTGCTTTATGGATTGTGCTTCAGCGGATGCGAGATCGCTTATGGATTCAACGAGAGCGCTATCGATGTAGCGGAAATCGAGCCAATTACTTCAAACGAAGATTGGCCATATGTGTCATATCCGGATTATTTGCCCTACATTCCCTTGGCTCCAGTTGATCCAGAGAAAAGAACTTGGCATGACTTCGCTAGAGAGTTTGAGAACCTCCCACTCGAGCAGCCAGCCGAAGTTGTAATTGTTGTTCCACCTCCCGCGAACATTGGGTTCTCAGTCTGGGGAAGAGACGGAGATGCCGAAGGCGTCACGATAGTCTTCGAGTACTCACCCGTTGCCCGGCGCGTCAAAGCGTACAACGTGTGTAGCTGACGATGGGTTCTTTCAAAGTGGCTTCAAGGCTTTCCAATACAGACACTTGACTGCACGCCACACGCCCGCATGCTGTGCCCATGCCGTCCTTCCTGCGCCGTCTGATCGCTCCAACTCGCGCGGCTCCCGTCATCACCAACGAAACCATCGCGTTGCGCCTGCCCGACGGCTCCGAGATTTCGGTACTGCGCGTCCGCCATCCACGCGCGCGGCGGATCAAGATCTCGGTCAGCGAACGCGGCGTGCGGCTGACCTTGCCGATGCGCGCGTCGTTGCGTGCGGCCGATGCGTTCATGCACGAGCATCGCGACTGGATCGCCGCGCAATTGCCGCGCTGGATCTCCAACAATTCCGCACCATTCGGACGCGACAGCACGACGCTGCCGCTGCGCGGTGAGCATGTTGCGTTGCGCTGGGAAACCGGTCGCTACGCACGCGCGCGACGCGACGGCGACGGCATCGTGATCGCGTTGCTTGCGTCTGCGAGCGATGCATCCGCACGGCGCGCGTTGAAGGAGTTCTACCTCGCCGAGGCGCGCGCCGATATCGGCCGCTGGCTGCCGCATTACCTGCCGACATTTCCGCGCGCGCCGACCTCGATCCGGGTGCGGCCGCTGTCGTCGCTATGGGGTTCTCTGAGCGCGCGCGACGCGTTGTCGTTGGATCTCGCGCTGGTACTCGGCAAGCCCGCCGCGTTCGAATACGTGCTCGTGCATGAGCTGTGTCATCTCATCCATCGCAACCACAAGCGCATGTTCTGGCGCGAGGTCGAAGCGCGCGGCGCGGATTGGCGCGCGCAGCGCGATTACCTGCACGGCGAAGGCGCGGCGCTGAAGACGAGCCTGCGGCACATGCTTGCACAGGAGTAACCGCGCCTGGATCATGTCCGCTGCGCCACGCAATCCGCGTTGATATCCTGCGAGTGGATGGCCGCGACGATCCGCACGCAGCCCATCTTCCGTCCGTTCGGCTCACCCAATCCAGATCCCGGAGATCCAGCATGACCTCGCGCCCATTCCTCGCCGCCATCGTTTCCTCGACGGTCTTGCTCGCGCTGGCGGGCTGCGGCAAATCCCTGTCGCAGAGCGCCGCCGAAATGGCGATCAAGGCCGCGAGCAGCGGCAAGGTCGATATCACTTCATCCGGCAACGGCGACAATTCGCAGGTGACGATCAAGACCGACCAGGGCGTCGCCACCGTGACCTCCGGCGGCAGCCTCGGAATGCCGAAAGACTTCCCGTCCGACGTGCACCTGCCGTCGTCCGCCTACACGGTCACCAATGTGATGCAGATGGGACCGTCGACCGTGATCACTCTGCACTCGTCCGCGGCGGCCGCTGCGTTGTTCGCCGAATACGACAGCGCGATGAAGGCGAGCGGCTGGAAGGAAGTCATGGCGGTGCAATCGTCGCAGTCGACATCGGCACTGAGCTTCCAGAAGGACGACCGCGTGGTGTCGATCTCGATGGAGTCTTCGCCGGGCGGCACCGATGTCACTTTGCAGCACGCGGTGCAGAAATAACCCGCCGTTTCGGCGAAAAGATTGGTCAGCGCAGGAACTCCAGCAGCAGCGGGGCGACGACCTCGGGCTGCTCCATGTGCAGGTGATGGCCGCCGCGCAATACCGCAAGGCGGCCGTCGCGCAATTGCGCCACGCGCGCGTCGCGCATCGCCACCGTGAAATACTGCGGCGGCGGATCGGCGGCGATCAGCAAGGTCGGTGCCTCGACCGCGCGCACGATACTCAACGCGGCTTCCTCGGTGATGCGCAGATGCGATGGCAAGACCAGGCGCGCATCGCTGCGCCAGCGCCAGCCCCCTTCGACCGCTTCGAGGTTGCGCGCCACGATCAGACGCGCGGCGGCTTCGCTCATGTCGCCCACGGCGCGGCGCGCCTTGACGGCGGTTTCGAGATTCGGAATCACCCGGCGCGGGCGATGCGATGCCGTGCGCCGCGCGGTCACCGCTTCGCGCAGGCGCTCGCCTGCGGTCGTCGCCGCGCCAGCGATCGGACCAAGCGCTTCGATCAGCGCCATTTTCTCCACGCGTTCGGGCGCTGATGCAGCAACCAGCGTCGCGATCGCCGCGCCCATCGAATGGCCGAGCAGGCGCGCGCGCTGCCACCCAAGTGCGTCGAGCGCATCCAGCGCGTCATGGATCCAGTCCACGAATGCATAGTCGTAACCCGACGCACGATGCGACGACGCACCATGCCCAGGAAGATCGAGCGCGACCACATCGAATTCGCGCAAGTAAGGCAACAGCGGCACGAAGCTCGCCGCGTTGTCGAGCCAGCCATGCATCGCGAGCAGCGGCGCGCCATCCCGGTTGCCGCCGCGCAACGCGGCGATGCGGCCGCGCGGGCTGTCGATGAAGAATTCTTCGACTCGCTCCATTTCCATCAGCCGTTCCATCCTGCGGTGTGGCGACGCACGAGTGCGGCCAGCGCGTCGGCGTGCGCGGCATCGGCATTCAATGCGGGCAGATAACGCAACCCAACGCCGCCGTTGCCGACGAACAATTCCGCATTCTCCATCGCGATTTCCTCGAGCGTTTCCAGGCAATCGACTGCGAAGCCCGGGCACGAGACATCCACGCGCGCGACGCCTTGCCGCGCCCAATCGCGCAAGACATTCGCCGTCGATGGGCCGAGCCACGGTTCGCGGCCGAAGCGCGACTGGTAACCGAGCTTCCACTGATCCGCAGTGAGTCCGAGCCGCTGTGCGAGCGCGGCCCCACTTGCCTCGCATTCGCTCGGATACGGATCGCCGTTGCGCACGTACCGCTCGGGAATGCCGTGGAACGACAGCAGCAATTTCTCGCCGGGGGCATCGGCGCGCTGGGCGCGGATCTTCGTGGCGAGCGCGTCGATCCAGCCGTCGTCGTCATGGTAATCGCGCACGATCCGCACTTCCGGCAGGTCGCTCCAGCGCGCGAGTTCGGCCGCGAGCGCATCGAATACGGATGCCGTCGTCGTCGCCGAATATTGCGGATACAGCGGCACGACCAGTACGCGCCGCAACCCCTCGTCGCGCAGTGTGCGCAAGACATCCCGCAGGTGCGGATTGCCGTAGCGCATCGCCATGCGCACGCGCGATTCCGGCAACCGCGCCTGCACCGCATCTGCCAAATCCTGCGTGTGCACGCGCAATGGCGAGCCGCGACCGGCGATCCACACCTTCGCGTAATTCTTCGCGACGCGCGGCGAGCGCCAAGGCAGGATCGCGCCGTGCAGGATCGGGCACCACAGCCAGCGGCTCATGTCGACGACGCGATGGTCGTGCAGGAATTCGGCGAGGTAGCGCCGCACCGCCGCCGCCGTCGGCGCATCGGGCGTGCCGAGGTTGACCAGCAGCACGGCGGTGCGCGCCTCCGCGTTGCGTGGCTCGACGGCAAGCTCGATCATGCCGCGTGATCCTCGAACCGATGCGCTTGCTGCAGCATGATCTCCCTCACCCCACCACCGTCTCCGTCGGTGGCTCCCCCCTCTCGCGCTAGTGGCGAGAGAGGGACTGTGGCGTCGCTTCGCGACTTCATGTCGATGGGTGCGGTCATGCGGACTCCGGAAAATCAGGCGATAGTATCGCCCGCAGTGCGCGCCCGCAGCGTTGCCGACTCACACCGGATTCATCGGTTCGCGCGATACTGGCACCTGAAGTTATCCCCCACGGAGTTCCCCATGCGCCGAATGATGGCCCTTGCCGCCACCTTGCTGCTGGCAAGCAGTACCGCTTTTGCCGGAGCGCCCGAGGAAAATCGCGCGCGCGATGCGGTGGAAGTACTGGACAAGATCATGCGCATCCCCGAGCAATCGGTGCCGCAGTCGATGCTCGACAACGCGCATGCAATCGCGGTCATTCCCGGCGTGGTCAAGGCCGGCTTCGTGGTTGGCGGCCGCTTCGGCCGCGGGCTGGTTTCGGTGCGCGGCGAAAATGGTGTCTGGAGCAATCCGAGCTTCGTCACCATCGCTGGCGGCAGCGTCGGTTTCCAGGCTGGCTTGCAGAGCACCGATGTCGTGCTGATTTTCAGCAGCTCGCGCGGCGTCGATTCGATCGTGCACGGCAAGTTCACCCTCGGCGTGGATGCCTCGGTTGCAGCCGGCCCGGTCGGACGCACCGCTGAGGCATCGACCGATGAGCAACTCAAGGCCGAGATCTATTCGTATTCGCGCGCACGCGGCCTGTTCGCAGGCGTCGCGCTGGATGGCGCGGCGCTGCAGATCGACGACCGTTCGAATGAGGCGATCTACGGCCGCGATACCACGCCGCGCGCGATCTTCGAAGGGCGCGTGAATGCGCCGCCGGCACCGGTCGTGGATTTCCGCGATCGCCTCGAGGAGTACAGCGCGAGCAAGCGCTACCAACCGCGTGACCACGACCCGAATTCGTCCAACCCGAATCAATCCGGTCCGAACCGATCCAATATGGCTCCGCCGCAGGGACAACCCGCGCATTACAACGATAACGGCCAAGGTCAACCGCAACCCGCCCAGACCGTTCCCCTCCAGGGCGGATGAACGCGCGCCGCGCAGGGCGCTGCGTTATGATTTGCAGGATGACAAGCCGGAGTGAACAGAGGACATGGGCAGTTTTAGCATCTGGCACCTGCTGATTTTGCTGGTCATCGTGTTGGTGATCTTCGGGACCAAGCGATTGACCGGCGGCGCGAAAGATGTCGCTGATGCCGTGAAGGAATTCAAGAAAGCGGTCCGCGACGACGACGCCAAGCCGACCGGGCCGAAAGTCACCGACCCGGTGCAACAGGCCGTGGATCCGGTACAGCTGCCTGCCGACATCACGCGCGTGCAACGCCCGCCTCCGGTGGTCGCACCCGGTGACGATCAGCGTCCGCGCGACTGAGTTCGCGCGCTCAAGCAACCATGTTCGACTTCGGGTTCGGTGAACTGTTGTTGCTCGCGATCATTGCGCTGGTGGTGCTCGGCCCCGAGCGCCTGCCGGTCGCCGCGCGGCTTGCCGGCCTGTGGATACGCAAGGCGCGCGCGCAGTGGAACTCGGTGAAGGCCGAACTGGAGAACGAACTCGCCGACGAGGAACTGCGGCGCAGCCTGCGCGAGGCCTCCGACGTGCTGCGCGACAGCACGACGCAACTGCATGCTTGGCGCGACGACATCGCATCGCCCATGGAACAGATGACGCGGATTTCGACTCCGCCTCCGGTATCCGTTGCCGCGCACGATCCGCAGCTTGAATCCGCTGAACAAAATATGCCGGCCGCGCCTGTCGATCCCGCGCAGATGAGCCTGCTTGCTGCGGACCTCGATGCATCGACGATTACGTCGGTCACCCTTCGACCCTCTTCCGATGGCTAATCACGGCACGTCCGGGAAGGAACATTCCCCGGCGGCGGATGACGCCGATGCTGCGCAGCACGATCAAGGCGCTCAGCAGGATCAAGGGCTCATCTCGCATCTGATCGAACTGCGGGCGCGGCTGTTGCTCGCGATCGGCGCGGTGCTATTGGTTTTCGTCGTGCTGTTGCCCTTTGCGAAGAACCTCTACAGCTGGCTGGCGCTGCCCCTGCTGTCGCGGCTGCCGCCCGGCGCGCACCTGGTCGCGATCGACGTGTCCTCGCCGTTCCTCGTCCCGGTCAAGACCTGCTTCTTCGCGGCGCTGACCATTGCCATGCCGGTGGTGATCTACCAGCTCTGGGCCTTCGTTGCGCCGGGCTTGTACAAGCACGAGAAACGGCTGGCAATGCCGTTGCTGGTTTCGGCCACCGCGTTGTTCTACACCGGCTGCGCCTTCGCCTATTTCGTGGTGCTGCCGATGGCCTTCAAGTTCTTGGTGGCGGTGACGCCGGCCGGCGTGTCGATGATGACCGACATCAGCCATTACCTCGATTTCGTCGGGGTGATGTTCATCGCGTTCGGCGCGAGTTTCGAGTTGCCGGTCGCGGTGGTGATCCTGGTCCTGCTCGGCTGGGTCACTCCCGTGCAGCTCGCCAAGGCGCGGCCTTACGCGATCCTCGGCAACTCCGTGATCGCTGCCTTGATCACGCCACCGGACGCAGTGTCGATGCTGTTGCTGGCGATTCCGTTGTGCCTGCTTTACGAGGTGGGATTGTTCGCAGCGAAGATCATCGTCAAACCCGCGGCCGTTGCCGAACATCAATGAGCGTGATCGCCGCGATGCGTTCTCCGGCGGGTTTCTGGAAGCGCTATGTCGCGTATTTCATCGACATCGTGCTGGTGTACATTGCCGTCGAGTTGGTGACGCGCCTGTTTTTTTCGGGGCAGGATGCAACTGCATTGGTCCAGCTCCAGGCGATGCTGTCGGCGTTGCCGGATCAACAAGCCATGTCCGGCGAGCAGACCACGCAACTCGCGCATACCGCCGATTCGTTGTGGGGCATGCTGGTGTTTTCCAGCTTCGCCTACGTCGTGATCGCGGGCGCGTATTTCGCATTGTGCGAATCGTCCATCTCGCAGGCCACGCTCGGCAAACGCCTGCTTGGGATCAAGGTGGTGGATGTCGACGGGATGCGCATCGGCATTGCTCGCGCGCTGGGCCGTTTTTTTGCGGCCGGCGTGTCCTGGTTGAGCTTGAATATCGGTCACGCGATGGCCGGGTGGCCACCCGAACGTCGTGCGTTGCACGATTATCTGGCCGGAACGCGCGTGGAAAATGCCGACCCGTCCCGTCCGCAAATGCCGCTCTGGGGGTGGCTGGTTGTCGCCGTGCATGCGCTGGTGTTCGCGCTCGCGATTCTTGCCGTCGCGCTCTTCGTTGCGTCGATCCTCCATCCCGTCGCTGAGCCGTATTGACTACACGATGATGCCGGCCTGCGGCGCCACATCTGCATGCCCGAACACTTCGCGCCATGCGAGATAGTTGCCCGCGGTGTTGACCAGCAGCCCGACCACCGACACCGCGATCACGACGCCCATCAGCAACACCGCGCCGACCTTGCCGAACAATCCGAAAATCGCGGCGACGATCATCAGCGCGATGCACACCACCATCACCACGCCGACCAGTACCAGTCCATACACGGTCAGCGACAGCACGTTCGCTGCGCACGCGGCGATGCTCTCGCCGAATGCGCCGAGCGCCTTGCGGCCATCGAACAACACGCGCGGAATGGCGAAGAACATGCCCGAGAGCAACACGAACACGATCACCACCGCGACCATCAATGTCCGCAGCAAGGGCGCGGCGATCTTCTGCGCTTCGGCACTGTCAGGCGCGATCTTCTGTTCGGCGACCTTCATCAGGATCGCGAGCTTGTCCGGGCCGAACAAGCGCTGCGCCGCCAGCAGGACCAAGAGCAATGCGAGCATCTGCAACACGCCCAGCAGCAGCAGCTGCGCGCGCACGCCCGGGCGGCGCAATCCTTCGAACAGCTGCCAGGGTGCGACCGGCCGGCCCGCATCCGCTTCGCCGATCGCATGCAGCACGCCAGCAAGCATAGTCGGCCCGAGCAACAGCAAGGCTCCCAGCAATGCATACGACAACGAGGGAAGCACTGCTGCGAGCAGGTTCGGCACCTGCTGGATCAAGACGAAAAACAGGGTGACTGCGAGCAGCCCGCGCGGGTTCTTGTCGAGCATGCGCAGCGCGCCCTGGAACCACGCCAGCCCGCGGCCAGCGGGTGCGGAGCGAAAATCCATTCAGTGCAACTCCTTCATGACGATTGCTGCATGCGTGCGTGCCGCACGAAACCGCGCAGCACATTGCGGGCACGCGGCGCTGCCTTGACCCCATGATGCAGCGCCTGCGCATTGATGCCTTCGTTCAACAGCTTTTCGCGCCGCGCCGCGATGTAGCCGCGCATCATCACCGTGCTGAACTCGGGATGGAATTGCACGCCCCAGGCCGAGCGGCCCCAGCGGAATGCATGGCATCCGTCCTTGTCAGAGCGTGCGAGTTTGACCGCGCCTTCCGGCAGCCGGGTGATCGTCTGCAGGTGCGTCGCGTGCGCGTCGAATGCCGGTGGATGCTGGCCGAACAGCGGATCGTCGGCAGCGCCGTCCATGCGTTCGATCTTCACTGTACCCATCTCGCGCCCGACCGGGTTGTAACCGACTTCGCCGCCGAGCGCATGCGCGAGCAGTTGATGGCCATAGCAGATGCCGAACAACGGCATGCCCGCGTGCGCGGCTTCGCGCAGCCACTCCGCGCTGCGTTCGCTCCAGTCGAGCCGCTCGGTGACCATCGAACCCGACCCGGTGATCAATGCGCCCGCAAACCCTTCGCGGCGCGGCAGCGCTGCGCCGTCGATCACGCGGTACGCGACTGCCTGGTCGCGACGCAATCCCGCGGCGACGCGGATCCAGTGCGCGAAACTGCCATAGCGGCGCAGCGATGGCGCGGGCTCCCCTGTTTCGATGATCAGAAAGGGAGCGCTCGTGGTTCGCGAAGTTTTCATCAATGCATCATTCCTGATACGGCAAGGTTGCGAGGATTTCCTCGATCGTGGTCACGCCCTGCGCAACCTTCTCGGCACCGGCGGCGCGCAACGTACGCATCCCTTCGCCGACTGCGGCGCGGGTGAAGCCGGCCAGTTCCATGTCGGAACGGATCATGCTGCGCAGCAACGGCGTGATCGCGAGCATTTCGTACAAGCCCACGCGTCCGAAATACCCGGTACGGCGGCATTCAAGGCAACCGTTCGGGCCATAGCCGTGTTCCGGCAGCGGCATTGGATGGTGGCGATCGAGCAAGGCATGCCAGGCCGCTTCCGCAATCGGCGCCGGCTGCTTGCAGTGCGGACACAACGTGCGCACCAGCCGCTGCGCGAGCACGCCATTGAGCGTGGAGGCGACGAGGTAATGCGGTACGCCGAGATCGAGCAGACGAGTGATCGCCGACGCCGCGTCGTTGGTGTGCAGGGTCGACAGCACCAGGTGCCCGGTCAGCGCGGCCTGCACCGCCATCTGCGCGGTTTCGAGGTCGCGGATCTCGCCGATCATGATGATGTCCGGATCCTGCCGCAGCAGAGTGCGCACGCCGGATGCGAACGTGAGGTCGATCGCCGGATGCACCTGCATCTGGTTGAATTCGGTTGCGATCATCTCGATCGGATCCTCGACCGTGCACACGTTCACGTCGCCGGTCGCGAGCCTGCGCAAGGCCGAATACAGGGTCGTGGTCTTGCCCGAACCGGTCGGGCCGGTGACCAGCACGATGCCGTGCGGACGCTGCACGAGTTCGTTCCAGAGCGCGGCTTCGCCCGCATCGAAACCGAGTTGTTCGAGCGACTTGAACGCCGTATCCGGATCGAAGATGCGCAGCACGCATTTCTCGCCGAACGCGGTCGGCATTGTCGAGATGCGCATCTCGAATTCGCGACCGCCCGGCGAACGCGTCTTGATGCGCCCGTCCTGCGGACGCCGGCGTTCGGCCAGGTCCATGCGTCCGAGCACCTTGATCCGGCTGACCACGCCGATCATCACCGGCGTCGGCAATTCGAATACCTTGTGCAGCAGGCCGTCGATGCGGAAACGCATGCGGCTGATGTCGCGGCGCGGCTCGAGGTGGATGTCGGACGCGCGTTGCTCATACGCGTACTGCAGCAACCAGTCGACGATGTGCACGATGTGGCGGTCGTCTGCGCCGACTTCGCCTGCACGGCCCAGTTCGACCAGCGCCTCGAAACTCGGCATGTCGTTGGTTTGGTCGCGGCCGTCGCGCGCACCGCGCACCGACTTGGTGACGCCGAAAAACTCCATCGTGTAACGACTGAGGTCGAGCGGATTGACGACGACCAGCTCGATGTCCTTGCGCAGCAGGTTGGTCAGGTCGCCGAGCCAGTCGATGTCGGTCGGCTCGCTGGTGCCGATCAGCACGCGATCCTGGTTCACGTCGAGCGGCAGGAAGCGATAACGCTGCGCGTACGCCTGCGACACGATGCCGGTGACCGCAGCGACATCCACCTTGGTCGGATCGATGCGCAGGAACGAATATCCGGTTTCCAGCGCCAGCCATTCGCTCAGCCGCTCCAGGCTCAACTCGACGCCAGCCGGGCGCAGGCCCGGAACCTTGAGGTTCGCGAGCAAGACGAGCGGGTGCACATCGACGACGTTGCGCGTTTCCCGCGACGTCGATGCGGCGCGCGCGGCATCGGCGGCCGCGACCATGCCGTCCTCGACGAGCAGGTTGAGGATGCGATCGAGCTTCAGGCGACCGGCAGGCAGGCGCCGTGCGCGCGGCACAACGAGGGTAGATGGATCGACGGGCAGCGGCTGTTCCAAGGTCGGCGACGGATCGTGGGTCGTGGGTCCACGGCTATACTAGCGGTTGTTGCAGCGTTGGCCTAACCGGGCGTCCTCCCGCATCTGATGCGGCTCTCACTGTGGTCGCCCGCCCACCCGATTGACCATGTGGGACGATTTCTGCGGCAGGTCGCCCGTCGAACCTCGCCTTGATCCGTGGTC
>JBBRQI010000036.1:0-14725 GCA_038226665.1 Lysobacterales bacterium
CTAGGCTGCGCTACGAATTGGTTGATGATGACTTCTTCGCGAGGTCGGCCGACGCCACGACCCTCCGCCTGCGCGCCGGCTATCGCACGGCGGTGCATTCGGGATGGAGCGCGTTGGTTATAGTCGAGAACACCAGCCACTTTGCGGACGGCAACTTCAACAGCACCGCAAATGGCCACACCGCGTTCCCGACGATCGCTGACCCCGACAACACCGCACTCGATCAGGTGTTCGTGCAATACGCGCCATCAGCTGCGACACGCGCGACGCTCGGTCGCCAGGTTCTGCTCTACGACAACCAACGCTTTTTCGGAAATGTCGGCTGGCGCCAGAACGAACAGACCTTTGATGCGCTGGACATGGAGCACCATTTCGGCAACGGCCTTGCGTTGCGCTATAGCTACATCAACCGGGTGCAACGGGTATTCGGCGACGACAACCCGACACCTTCATTGGCGCGCTTCATGCTCGACGCGCATTTGCTGCACGCCGCGATACCCATCGGCCCAGGCACGCTCAATGGCTACGCCTACTTCATCGATAACCATACCCTGCCACTGACCTCGCACCGCGATCTCGGCCTGCGCTACACGGTCAGGCAAGATGCGAAGGACGGCCTCGGCTGGCTGGCGAACGCCGAGTACGCGACCCAGCACCGGTATGCCGACGGAAGCCACCTCATCGATGCCGACTACGTGTTGCTGGAAGGTGGACTCATCTGGCGCGGAAACACCTTCAAGGCCGGCTGGGAAAATCTCGGGGGCAACGGCCTCTATGCATTTCAGACGCCTTTCGCGACCTTGCACGCATTCGACGGATGGGCCGACCGATTCCTGACGACACCCGTCAACGGTCTACAGGATGGCTACCTGTCATGGAGCCGCGCATTCGGTCCCGTCATTGCCACCGCCGTCGGCCACGACTTCAATTCCGACAACGGTTCCATCCACTACGGCCGCGAGTTGGATGCATCACTACAGTGGGCGTTTGCGAAACACTGGAATGCGCTGGCGAAGGTTGCTGATTTCCATGCCGGGAATGTCGGCGCGGATGTCACGAAGGGGTGGATCAGCGTGGAATACACGTATTGATCGTCGCGATCATGCGTCTTCTTTTGTCGCCGTTCGGCAGCGCTCAGCCTGCCTTCTTGGCCCATGCCGAACACCATCCCTTGGGCGACACGCTGAAGCCTTTGAACAGGGCGCAAGCTCCCGTAGCAGCCGTGAACAATTGGCAGCCAGAACACATGCTGCCCGGCTTGTAATTCGGCGCCTTTGTTTTGGTGGCGTCTTCGACGTAGCCAAGCGCTTTGGCTTGGGGATTGTCGAGAGGCAGTTTGGGCAACGCTGTGGCATGGGCAGAACCGATGGAGCGCGCCAACAGCGGCAAGGTGGTTGCTGCCACTGCTGCATGGATGAGGAAGCGACGACGGGATGGATTCGACTCGGTCATGATTTCTATCTCCTGTAATCATCGGGGTTGAGCACTGCTGCGTGGGGTTCGCAATTCAAGCCGCACTATGCGATCCAATCAGCTGCCGGTGTTGTGGTTTCGAAGCATCATGCGATTCAGTCTTGCCTGCACGCAAGGTCGAACGGAGTAAGGCGGTCATCTCCGCGCGTGCAATTCGGAGACGCCTTTTTCGATGTGGCTCCTCTTCCTCACCTATCCCGCTGCCAACGCCTTCTTCACGGCCTTCAGAAATATCGCATCCGGCACTGTACCCAGCTTGTCTGTCTTGGCCAGGATGCGCCCATCGGCGTCCAGCAGGATCAATCCACTGGTGTGGTTGAAATCGCCGCTGGCAAGTTCGCGATAGCGCACATCGAGCAATGCAGCCAGCTTGCGCACGTGATCCGTGTCAGTACGCGCGAGCGTCCAGTGCGATGGATCGAGCTTGCGCTTGGTCGCCATGGCAGCGAGGACGGCTGGCGTGTCGCGCTTCGGATCGAAGCTCACCAGCAGGATCTGCAGTCGCTCGCGTTCTGCGGGCGTGAGGGCGTGCTGCACACCCAGGCCGCTATCGATCATCAGCGGGCAGGTGTAGGTGCACGATGTGTAAAACATGCTGACGAGTTCGACGTGCCCGCGCCGGTCGGCCAACTGGAAATTCCTGCCGGACTGGTCGGTGAACGTGCCGGCCTGCTGGAGCACCGAGTCGGCTGGCAAAAGCGCAGCAGCGGCGCAGACAGTGACCGTGGTGAACGACAACAATATTGCAAGCAGCAAGCGCTTCATGGCGGCTCCTTTCATGACAACTCCTTTCATGGCGACTCCTTGTCTGGCAGGCTTCGCGCACAGCGGAAACCGAGGCTGGATGTGCTGTTGACCGCTTCGAGCGACGACAGCATCGCCACCCGCATCAGCACGGCGTAGTTTTCACGATCCTGCGTGGTTAACGCGGCCGCGCCGCAGAACTTCAGGCGATTAGCATCGGACTGACTACGATCGTCGCTCGATACCAGCATCGAAGCGAAGTCCTCGGTCCATTCCCAGATCAATCCGTTCAAATCCTGCACGCCATAGGCGTTCGGCGGCGACTGACCGACCTTCGCCAACGCGGCTGTCGAGGGCTTGGAATACCAACCCAGGATGCTTTCGCGCCACGCCGGATCGCCGCGCGCATCGCGGCGCGTGGCATCGGCAGCGGCCAAGTATTCCCACTCGGCCCACGTCGGCAACCTCGCGTGCTGCGCCTCGCAATACGCCGAAGCCGCGAACCAGCTGACATTCGTCACCGGCTGCTCGGGTCCAGCGGCATCACCCAGTTGCACCGCTGCTTGCCACTGCTTGAGGTAGCCAGCCTGTTCGGCATACACACCCGGTACCTGGCCGCGTCGCCACTGTGGATGCGATTGGACAAAAGTGAGGAACTCGGCATTCGTCACCGGCGTCTTCATCATCGCGAACTGCGCGACCATGTTGTTGCCTTTCGTAT
Organism: Lysobacterales bacterium; assembly: GCA_038226665.1. Lineage (GTDB taxonomy): Bacteria > Pseudomonadota > Gammaproteobacteria > Xanthomonadales > Xanthomonadaceae > SZAS-103. Next base: position 2,939 of record JBBRQI010000036.1, read on the forward strand.
CCTCGTAGTTGAGGACCGAACGGTATTGGCCCGCAGGAATCGACACGTAGTCGCCACCCGCATGGGCGACGGCCGGCAGCAACGCAATGAGCAAGGCGATGCGCTTCATCGAAGTCAGTGCGCGGCGCCTGCCGGACGCGGTGTGCTGGCGCGCACCTTGGCGACTTGTTCCTTGGTGATCTTGCCTCCAGCGTTGCCCCACGAATTGAGCACAAATGTGAGGATGTTGGCGATCTCATCGTCGGTCATCTGGCTCATCGGCGGCATCACCGAGTCGTAGTCCTTACCGTTGACAGTGAGCTTGCCGGAGTGGCCATTGAGCGGGATCGCGATCAAGTCTTCGGGCGTGAGCTTGGCGAGGAAATCGGATTTCGCCAGCGGCGGAAACACACCTTCGATGCCGCCGCCTTCGCTCTGGTGGCAGGCCGAGCACGTACCGTTGAACAACGCCTTGCCCGCTGCCGACTGTTCGGCAACCGTCAAGGTTCCGGCTGCTGCAGCCTTGGCCGCCGTTGCGACCGGTTGCATGCTCACCGCGTTGTCGCCGAGGTAACTCGAATCGATTTCCTTGCCCGAATAGATCGACTTGTCCTCGGGGCCAATGACTTTCAGGATCGCCAGCGCCCCCTTGTTGAAAGCGCGAAAGATCGAGTGATCGACAAGGATGTAGCTGCCTGGAACCTGGGTATGGAATTCCACCATCGCAGCGCCGCCGGATGGAATCAGCGTGGTCTGCACATTGTGCTGTTCAACCGTGCCGCCCTCCTGCCGCACGGTGTCGAAGATCTCGCCGATCACGTGGAAACTCGATACAAGATTCGGACCGCCGTTACCTACGAACAGGCGAACGTTCTGGTCGGTTTTCGCCGTCAACGCATGATCGCCAGTGAGTGCGCCGTCGCTACCATTGAACAACACATAGGTCGGCTTTTCATCGATCGCGGCCTGCATGTCGAACGCCTGGTGACCCTTCTCGCGGTACTTGCCGACGGTGTAGAAATCGCCCTGCATCACGTAGTACTCGTGATCGACTTTCTTCATCCCTTCCGGTGGCTCCACCAGCATCAATCCGTACATGCCGTTGGCGATGTGCATGCCTACCGGTGCGGTCGCACAGTGATAGACGAAGATCCCTTGGTTGAGCGCCTTGAAGGTGAATTGCGACTGGTGGCCTGGCGCGGTGAAGCTCGACGCGGCGCCGCCACCCGGCCCGGTCACTCCGTGCATGTCGATGTTGTGCGGCATCTTGTTGTTCGGGCTGTTCTCCAGATGGAACTCGACGGTATCGCCTTGACGCACGCGGATGAAACTGCCTGGAACCGTGCCACCGAATGTCCAGAACGTGTAGGTCGTGCCGTCTGCGATCGGCATTTCCTTTTCGATCACTTCCAGGTGCACGATGACCTTGGCCGGCTTGTGGCGTCCAGTCGGTGGCGGCACATTTGGTGGGCTGGTGAGCACCGCTTCGATGGGCGCACCAAGATCTGCGGCATCGTTTTTGGCAAGCGCCGTCGCAGATGCGAGTGTCATGGCCAAGACGATTGCAAACGGTAGCGAGTAGCGGTTCATGGTGATCCCTTGATGGCCTGTTATTCAATCTGCGTCGGATGCGCTGCGCGTGCATTGATCCTAATCAATTCGTGAACGGGCTAGCTTGGGCGGTAGCATGGCCTCATCCGGCGCATTGGAGCAATTGCTACGTCCACCAATACGGCTCATCCGCTGCAGCCGCCGCAGCACACCGACGGAAGCTGATCCACCTGTGAGGCTTCAACCGCGCGTCCATTGCCACGCAGCACATCTAGCAGATCGCCCACGCTGATCCAGCTCGACACGCGTAACCAGCCATCAAGCGGATCGATCGCCACGGTTGCGGCTGCATCGACCTCCCGGAAAGCGGCTTCGATCGCATCGGGGTCGAGGATCGGACGATCCAGGCGGACATGGAATTCCATCGGTGGCCTCAGAGGTTAGGCGTTGGATTTGCACTCCGCCAGCGTATTGCATTGGACGAAGGGAATCCCTGATCCAGGTCAAGCTCGTCGCATCGGACGGATGCCGAAGTGTGGCGACGATGCGTCCGGCGACTCAATCCTCATCGGTCAGTGCCGGAGCCAACGAGCGGTCGTGCAGGCTTTGACGCAACCCATCCAGCGATGGCCGGAGGTCGACGTCATGCGCCGCCAGCCACACCGGATCGAACAGGGTCTCGTCATAGCGCTCGCCACGATCGCAGAGCAGGCTGACGATGCTGCCCCGCTCACCGCGCTCGCGCATCCGCGTGGCCAGTTGCAGGCAGGCGGCCAAGTTGGTGCCGGACGAGCCGCCGTAGCGGAAGCCGAACACCTCCTGCAACAGCCAGGCGGCGGCAATCGAAGTGGTGTCGTCTACTTCGATCACGTCATCGACTACGCCGAACAAAAAACTCGGTTCGACGCGCGGACGGCCGATGCCTTCGATCAAAGTCGATTGTGCCGCCTGCGCATCCATCGCACGCGTGCGCCAGCCCACGGCGAATGCACCGCCTTGCGGTTCGGCTACGCACAACCGAGTGTCGAGTCCACAAAAACGCAGGTAGCGGCCAATCGTCGCCGAGGTGCCGCCGGTGCCGGCGCCACAAACGATCCACGCGGGCTCCGGATGCTGTTCGCGCGCGAGTTGGGCGAGAATCGATTCGGCGATGTTGTTGTTACCGCGCCAGTCGGTCGCGCGTTCGGCGAGGCCGAACTGGTCGAGATGGCAGGCGCCGCGCGCTGCGTGTTCAGCCGCGCGCGACTGGGTTTCGGAAGCGTCATCCACGAGGTCGCATTGGCCGCCGAGCGCGCGTACATCGCGGATCTTGCCAGCCGCCGTGCAGGCTGGCATCACCGCGGTGAATCGAATCCCTAGCAAACGTGCAAACCACGCTTCGGAGATCGCGGTGCTGCCCGACGATGCATCCACCACCTCCTGCCCTTCGCGCAGCCGGCCGTTGCACAGCGCATACAAATACAGCGAGCGAGCCAGTCGATGTTTGAGGCTACCTGAGGGATGCGCGGCTTCGTCCTTGAAGTAGAAATCGATGCCGGGAAATGCAGGAAAATCCAGTCTCAGCAGATGGGTGTCGGCGGAGCGCGCGGCTTCGCGCTGCAGCGTCAGCAAGGATTGGCGTAGCCACGCGCGATCTTCGATAGTGTTCATGCGAGACGACTCAATGCCGGCAGGACGCCGAGTGGATCATGGGTGACTGCAACACTGATGATAAAGGCATACACGGCCAGTGCTGCGACGAAGCAGGACAAGCGGACACGCTGCGTGCGCCCGCGTTTGAGCGCGAACGTACCGAGCGCCACATAGACGACGAGCAGGCAGACCTTTACCGTCAACCACGACTGCACGAACGGGTATTGATGCAGGATCATCACCAGTATCACAGCCGCCGCGAGCAGCACGGTATCGACGGTGTAACTCAGGTAGCGCAGCGGCGGCGTCATCGCCCAGCGCGCGCCTGCCTGCACCGCGATACCGCGCATCAGGAACAGCGCCCCGCTCGCGATCACCGCGGCGATATGCACCCATTTGATCTGGAGGTAGAACTCCCCCATCGCTCACCCGGGCTTGGCATCGCTGCGCGGCGTGAGATAGATCCACGCCGAGCGCAGTACCCACGGCATGAACGCCACCAGCCAGCCAATCGCCGCGACTGCATCCCATGCCATCGCATCAGGCATCACTTCGGCGACCACGCGAAGGATCGCGACTATTTGCAGTAGTACGAAGGTAAAGCCTGGAACGAAACCCAGCTGCATCGGCCGTCCGGCATGGCCCTGCGTCACCCGCGTCACCATCGCCACCAGCAGACTGCCAAAGAAGCCGATGAACAACGCATGCGCTGGCGCACGGCCGAGCGCGTACACGTCGGTGGTGGCGAACCACAAGCTCTGCCAAGAATACAGCAGCATCGCGATCGGCAACCATGCGAACGCGACGAACAACACCCGCAGGATCGCCGGCGCGGGGCCAAGGACGCGCCACTGCCACAACAGCATGATGCCCATCGCTGCCAGCGGCAGATCGGCAATCCACAGCCATGCGTAGCCATGCAGCAGTTCCATTGCAAGATGCGCGAGCGCCAGCACCCAGAACACGCCGAGTACCCACAACGGTTTCCACACCTTGTAGCCGGGCACTACCACCGATGCGAAGAACGGAATCATCCGGTGGCAGACGGTAAAGAAGATCGGCAGCAACAGACCGAAGCCGCCGAACTTGATGGCGACGAAGGCCAGCAACGGATCGGGATGATGCAGGTACACCGCGAACGCGATCAGCCCGGTCAAGCCCATCAGCAAGGCGAACGCGCAACTCACCGCGTGCCAAGTACGACCCGATTCACGCCACAACAATCGCACCAGCAGGAACAAACCATACGACCAGCCGAGGATCGTCAGCACGATGCCGATGTGCAACGCACGATCGTGCCCGCACAGGCCAACCAAGGTCATCAACTGGCCACCGAACAACCCCAGGCCGACTGGTACGTAGTGACGTTTCGTCAACGACGGCAAACCCATCCAGCGTGGGAACACCGTCAGCAGGAAGCCGAACATGAAAGGCGGCAGCACTTGGTACTGCATCACGATCGCATGCATCCAGCCGGCGTACACCACCGGTTGCGGCATCACGAACAGATTCCAGCGCATGTTCACCAACCACAGCGCCCACCATGCCATCGCCAACAAAATGTTGGCCGCGCCGATGCAGAACAGCAAGCGATGCGGTGCGGCGGCGAGTTGTTTCGACAGCGTTGCGGGCAAGGCGAGCGGGTTCGCGTTCATGGCGTGATTATGGCTGGCACGTCCCGATACGGCCTTGATGCAGGTCATGGGATCACTACGCAACTCTCCTTGAAGATTGGGCGTCACGCTGTGGCCGATGGCGGGTGATTTTCCTGATGCCTGTCAACTGGGCAACGGATGCCAGGCCGTACACTCGCTCACTGAGACCAGTCCATCACCGCTTGACTGTGGAACGAACATGCCAGCGCACGAACACCGAACGCATCGATCCGGATGGCTGCGCGCAAGCGTGCTTGGCGCGAACGACGGCGTCTTGTCGATATCGGGCCTGATGCTGGGCGTTGCTGCGGCGCACGCGAGCACTGCAACCCTGATCGTTTCCGGTTGCGCCGGACTCGTCGCAGGTGCGTTGTCGATGGCGGCTGGCGAATATGTTTCGGTCAGCTCCCAGGCCGACATCGAACGCGCCGACCTGGACATCGAACGCGAGGCATTGCGCAACGACTACGATGCCGAGCATGTGGAGCTGCGCGACATCTACATCCAACGCGGCCTCGATCACGAACTTGCCACAGAGGTTGCTCGCCAGCTCATGCAGCACGATGCCCTCGGAGCCCACGCACGCGACGACATCGGCATCACTGATGCGTTGTCGGCAAAGCCGCTTCAGGCCGCGGTCGCGTCGTCGATCAGTTTCGCAACAGGCGGAAGCATTCCGCTGTTGGCGGCGATCGTCTCCCCGAAGGGCACGACGGGCCCTTCGATCGCGACCGCTTCGTTTCTGATTCTCGGCGTACTCGGAGCGTTTGCGGCGCGTTCCGGCGGTGCACCGATCCTGAAAGGAGCATTGCGCACCCTGCTGTGGGGCGCGCTGGCGATGGGCGTGACCAGCGCGATCGGCACCCTGTTTGGCGCTGGATGATCGGCGCCTCTTGCGAAACACGCATCTGAGATCGTTCCAGTGCCCCAGAATCAACGATCAATCGCGCAGCACAGACTTCGCAAGTTCCTGCAAGCGCTCCATGTCGCGAATCTCCAGCTCACGCCGATCCACTTGTACGAGCCCATCATCCTGGAACCGCCGCAGCACGCGGCTGACGGTCTCGGCGGCAAGCCGCAGGTAGTTGGCGATGTCGGTGCGGCCCATGGTCAGGTGGAATCGCGTCGGCGAAAAACCGCGCGCAGCATGGCGGCGCGACAGCGACATCAGGAACGCGGCCATGCGCTCGTCGGCGCTGTAATCGCCGGCCAGCAGCGCGGCCTTGCCGATGTCCTGCGACAGCAGCCGGAACAATTGTTGCTGCAGGCCGGGCATGCGCGTGGCCAGCAGGGCAAGTTGCGTGAACGAGAAGCGGCACAGCATCACGGTGTCGAGCGCAACTGCGTTGCATGGATAGCGTCCGTTCGAGATCGCGCTCAGGCCAATCAGTTCGCCCGGCAGATGGAAACCAAGCACTTGTTCGTGGCCCGCCGCATCGACGACGTAGGTTTTCACCGTGCCCGCACGCACCGCAGCGATCGCGGTGAACGGATCTCCTTCGCGGAAGACATGCTGACCTTCGCCGAACGGGCCAATGTGTTCGACCAACACATGCAAATCCGCGAGCGCCGACTTGTCGTAGCCGTGCGAAAGACAGGCCGACGAAAATGCGCAAGTGCTGCAAAAGCGTAGTGCATCGCCGTCGTCGGCCATCGACGAGGCGCGCTGCGCGATCTCGCTCATGCGATCCGTCCGTGGCATCGACCTCGCGTGTATACGATCAGATCGCTTTCGAGAAACGCACGAGTTCCGATGAGGATTGCTGGAAGTAGCGATCGAAGCATGCCGCAATGATACGCAGCAGCAGGCGGCCGCGCGACGTGGCGCGGATCTCGGTCGCGCCGGCTTCAACCAGTCCGTCGGCGACCAATGGAGCGAGCCGGTCGAGCGACCTTCTGAAATAGCTGCCGAACTCGATGGCGTGGCGCGCTTCGATCGCCGCGATGTCGATCGTACCGCGACACATCAGCTGCTGGATCGCATCGGCGCGCACCACATCGTCGGCGTCGAGCATCATGCCGCGCCAGACCGGCAGGCACCCTGCGTCGATCGCGCGCTCCCACGATGGAAGGTCGCGCGGATTCTGGCTGTAGGTATCGCCGATGTGGCTGATCGCACTGACGCCAAGCCCGACCAGATCCGATTCGGCGTGCGTCGTGTAACCCATGAAGTTGCGGTGCAAGCTGCCATTCTGCTGCGCCTGCGCGAGGTCGTCGTCGGGGAGCGCGAAATGGTCCATACCGATATACCGGTAACCGGCCTCCGATAGTTTTTCGATGGCGAGTTGCAACAGGCCGAGCTTGTCCTCAGGACTGGGCAGCAGGGCTTCGTCGATCTGCCGTTGCGCGCGGAACATGTGCGGCAGATGCGCATAGCTGTAGATCGCAAGACGGTCCGGACACGCTTCCATCAGAATGTCGAGGGTGCGGCCGAAGCCCGCGCGATTCTGACCCGGCAGGCCATAGATCAGGTCCACGTTCACCGACCGGAAGCCGTGCCTGCGGCAGGCGTCGATGACCGCGAGGGTTTCCTCGACCGACTGCACACGATTGACCGCTTCCTGTACCGCCGGGTCGAAATCCTGCACGCCGAGACTCGCGCGCGTGAAGCCCATGCCTGCGAGCGAAGCGATGTCGTCGGCGCCAACGCAGCGCGGATCGAGTTCGATCGAGAAGTCGCGTTTCGGCGACGCACTGAAATGGAAGTGCCGGCCGAGGCTGCCTACCAATTCCCCGAGTCCCTCTACGCTGAGGAAGTTCGGCGTTCCGCCGCCGAGATGGAACTGGATCACGTCGCGATCGCGGTCGAACAGCGGCGCTACCAATCCTACCTCGCGTACCAGCCGCGTCAGATACGCCGCGGTGCGCGAGTGATCACGCGTGATGATGCGGTTGCAGCCGCAGTAGAAGCACGGGCTGAAACAGAACGGGATGTGTGCGTACAGCGACAGTCGGCGTGGGATCGGGTCGCCGTTGCTGCGTCGCGCGGCATCGCGAAACGCCTCTTGCCCGAAGGCATCGCCGAACTGAGGCGCGGTCGGATAGGACGTATAGCGGGGCCCCGGCGCGTCATAACGGCGCAGGAGGCTTGCGTCGAAAGGAGGAATCGAGGACATGCTGGGAGCGTAGGCACGCAGACCGCGCCGCGCCTTGACACGGATCAAGGCAAAGGGCTTCTCCCTGGATCCGGTTTCGATCGACGCTCACCGTATTTTTCAAAACGATCCCGCTGGAATTGCAAACTTGGGAAGACACAATCGTGGCAACCCGCTCCCATGGCACCACTGCGATCGAGTGCCTCGCGATGCATCCAGCGAGTTTTCGGCGGACGTCGCTGGATTCAGTACGTCATTTCGCGTGGACTTTCAATCGTTCGCCACGTAGGTCAACATGCCGTCCACGATGCGTGCCGGAGCAGTCCACGGATGTTCGACCACGCTGTCCGCACCCATGATATGCAACACGCGCACACCGCGTGCTTTCAAGGCGTCGGCGACCATCGAACGGTGACACCGCCACCAGACGGCTTCGGCGCACATCATGGCGGTGCGTGTGTCTTGCGCCAGTCCGAGCAATTCATCCAGTCCGGCGGCGAAGCCCTCGGTTTGCATGTAATCGGCATAGCCGCGAAACGAGGCATTGCGCCATGCCGTATTGACGGAGTCGGCGCGGGCCCTGCGACGTCCGCCCAATGCCGGGATCCAGCGATAGTGCAGTCCGTGTCCAATCAGTGACTCAGACAACGCCGCCTGTCCATATTGCGGACAGTGCCGGGAGCCGGGGTGGCTTCGCACATCGGCGAGCGCCTGAATGCGGTGTTCCTCGAGCAAGCCAAGAAATTCATCCAGCGGACGCGTCGAGTGACCGATCGTCCAAATGGTCAGTTCAGAAGTCACGCTTGTTGTCGATGCCTGGCTGCGCGTGCGCCCGAGCGCAACATCGTGTCGGGAAACACGGTTATTTGACCTTGTGCAGCGCAGCGTCCTTGTGCGCGGCGATATGGTCGGAGACGTCGCTCTTGATCTCGTACTGCGGATCGTCAGCGTCCGCGCGGTGGGTGTGACCTTTGTAGTCGAAGTCTCGGGTGTGGACCTTGATGATCCGGCCCCGGACATGGCCGGCTTCGGAATTCCAACCGACGTGGTCGCCGATCTTGAAGTGAGTGGTCATGATGAATCCTTTGCCAAGAACCTGCGTCCATCAGTCCGCCGGCTCGCGACGGACACCGAGCCAGCCCTTGATCGCCGCGATCGCCAACGGCAACGCTCCCGCGAAGATGAAGACCAGATCGCCGGGAAGACGCATCCATTCGATCATCCGCGAACGATCGCTGGCGAGATAATCCAGCCCGCGTGCGTGCCAGTAGCCGTGCTGCACCACGTCCCACACTTGCAATATGCCGCTCGGAAACAGACTCAGCACCAACATCAATGCCAGGCCGATGTTGGTACCCCAAAATCCGACCTTGATGTACTTCTCCATGCTGCTCCAGGCAGCATCCGTGCTGGTCTGGCGCAGTACGAACACCATGAGCGCCAGCGCAAGCATTCCGAATACACCCATCATCGCGGCATGCCCATGATTGGCGGTGAGTTGGGTGCCTACCTCGTAGTAGCTGACGATCGGCAGGTTGATCAGGAATCCGAACATGCCGGCGCCAACGAAGTTCCAGAACCCGACGGACATCAGGAAGTAGAACGTCCACTTGTGCGGTATCACCATCGCCTTGCCGCAGACGTCGCAGTCGCCGCGGGTGGTGCGGATGAAATCCCAAGCGTCGAGCGTCAACAACGTCAGCGGAACCACTTCAAGCACCGAGAACAGTGCAGACAATGACATGTTGAGATTGGTCTGCCCGGTGAAATACCAGTGATGGCCGGTGCCGATCAGGCCGCCAGCGAAATACAGGATGCCATCGAGGTAGATGACTCGCAGCGCGGTGTTGCGCTGGGTTAGCCCGAGTTGATAGAACGTCAACGCGACGACGGTGGTTGCGAAGAACTCGAAGAACCCTTCGACCCACAAGTGGATGATCCAGAAGCGCCAGGTATCGACCACGGTGTAGTTGGTTTCCGCGCCATAGAACACCGCTGGCAAGTAGAAGACCGGAATCGCCACCGCCGCGAACAGGAACATGTTCACCAGCGGTTTGGCGGCTTGCTCGGCCAGCGCGCGTGGGCGCAGCAGCTTCCACAACATCACAAACCACGCCAGCAGGCCGACGATGAGCAGGTACTGCCAGATCCGGCCCAGCTCCAGATATTCCCAGCCCTGGTTGCCAAGCCAGAACCACCACTTGCCCAGCAGTTGTGAGAGGCCCAGCCATTCGCCCAACAAGCTGCCGCAAATGACGACCGCGAACGCGCCGAACAACACATGCACCCAGCCCGCAAACCAGCGTGGCTCGTCGCTGCGCAGGGAGCGGCCAAGATACAAGGCGGCCGCAATGTACGCCGTCGCGATCCAGAAGATCGCCGTCTGCAGATGCCAGATACGCATCAGGTTGCTGGGGAAGATGCGCTCCAGTTCGAAGCCGTAAAAACTTCCCGGATCAGCTCGGTAGTGCGCGACAGCGCCACCCACCAATGTTTGCGCGAGAAACAATAACGCCACGACCACGAAGAACTTGACGAGGGCGCGCTGACCAGGGCTCGCCTGGCCGGGCAACAGGTGTGGGTGGATGTGCTGACCGCGACTGATCCAGCCCAGATAGTCGAACTTGCCGAACACCAGCAGCACCGAAGCAATGCCCGCAAGCAGCACCAGCAGGCTCAACGCACTCCACAGCAGCGCGCCGGGTATCGGCGTGTTGCCGACGCTGGGATCGAAGGGAAAGTTATTGGTATAGGAATAGTTTTCGCTAGGTCGATTGGCGACCGAAGCCCACGCCGCCCACGTCACGAATGCAGTGAACTGGCGCAATTCGGTCGGGTCAGTAATTAACCCGCGTTTGAGTCCGCCGTTGCGTGTCGGGTCAAGGAAATAGCTTGTCCAGTAAGCGATCTGCAGGCGATAGGCTACGGTTTCCGAAGCCGTCAGCGACAAGGTGCCGCTCGCCGCGTCGTAGCGATTGGTCTTCAGTTCGACGGCTGTTTCCGCATGCACTGCCGCCTGCTGGCCGGGCGTTAGTGCAGACAACGGCTGCTGGAATCGCTGTTGTGCGATCGCTGCGGCGGAATCCTCACCGATCTTATGCAACGCCTCCGCCGAATAGTCCGGGCCGAGATATGCGCCATGTCCCCAGATGCTGCCGTTGTCCATCAGGCCGTACTTGAGGAAGACCGCTTGGCCCTGGCCGATGTCTTCGCCGGTGAACAGGCCCACGCCTTGGGCGTCGACTACGTGGGTCGGAATCGGCGGAGCGTTCCGATACGCGAGCAAGGTGATCGTGATCAGCCCGGCAAAGCCCAGCACCATCACGACGAGCATCGACCGCAGCCACCAGCGTGACAAATCAGGATCTTGCGGCGTCAAGGGTTGCGCGGCGACGTTACCCGAATCAGTGTCGGCGTGGATGGTGTCTGAATTGGTTGTTGGCACGGCCACTGGTTCCCCTGGGCTGATGCCCGCTTCGCAGCGTGATGGATACGTCATGGCGCAACTTCTGTCTGTCCGCTACCGCACATGGTGCAATGACGTTTGACAACGAAGGATGTTGCACCTTCGCCTCGAGTTGGAGGATGCCTTTAGATTGCCGAGCAGATCGACGTCTGAGTACCTGCGGTCGCGACATGGCAGCGAGCGCAAGCCCCATTGCTACCTGGCAGCCTTGGGTGAGAGTCGCTTCAAATAGGATGATCCAAAGCGGCCGGTCGCGAGTGACCGGTTAGGGTCCAGGCTGTGTGAAAACGCATTTGCGCTGTAAACGATGACGCCAAAGCAGCGCTGAGCGCTTTGCAGGCCACCTGCAATCGACCTGTTTCATTTGGTGAAAACCGAACTGTTGGAAATTCAAAACGGCACTAATCGA
>JBBRQI010000037.1:0-14656 GCA_038226665.1 Lysobacterales bacterium
CGTCTGGATCTGGCCGTGTCACGTGCGACTGTAGGACTGGCCAGCCTTGCCAACAAACAGGTCTCTCCGCATACGCTGCGACACACCACGGCCATGCACTTGCTGCAGTCCGGCGTGCCATTCAACGTCATCGCGTTGTGGCTTGGGCATGAGAGCACCAACACCACCCATCGCTATGTCGAGGCCGACCTCACGATGAAGGAGAAAGCACTTGCCCGGCTGGAAGCGCCAGACACCCAGCTGCGCCGTTTTCATGCTCCGGACTCGCTCATGCGATTCTTGAAAACGCTGTAACTATGTAAAGTGCATGCCGGCCCAACTGCCCAGCGCCAAAGGGCAGGCGCCACTCCAGCACGCGGAACTACGCATAGTTGAGATCTACGCATAGTGGCCGGGAGGCGACATCAAGAAATCAATTGATCTACGGCAAAAGAACCGGATTAGCCCGTGCCAGCACCCACGATCAACGATCCGAATCCGAATGGCGTATTCCGGCGCTTGGAGGACTACAGATCGCTGCTAGCGGTGCTGCAGCCCAGAACGCGAGACTTCCTTTGAAAGCCAATGGTGAACCACGGCTTTTTCTTCGAACCCCAAGGGAAAGCGTTACACGAAAGCGCAATGTCCTGCGTCAACCCTCGGGCAGCAACGCCTCGTCGACCTGATAACACGCAGTATCCCCTTGAGCTGCCAAGACCGTTTCGAAGGTGCAAATCCTCCTGAGGATTTCTGGCAGATCCGTGTGGGATAGCTGTTCGGAGCGGATTCGAACTTCATCCAACTGACCACTGCGGCGAAGCAGATCCAGTTCCAGGATCGAATCAGTATCGTGATCATCAGCAAACGTCTGCTGGAGTTCATGGATTTGTTGGATCAGCCGCAAAACGGTGCATCGCATCTGTCGTGCCGATTCTTCAAAACCGAGAGTATCGTCGCATGTCCATGCCGCTCGGAGGCTGGCCCAAGCTGCATTGTGGGGATCGCTAGCTTGTTCGGAAAGATGCCCAAATGCAGCGAACTTGCGGGCCAGCTCCGGAAGCCCGGTGTTATCAAGAATCGACCGGTAAGTCATGGACTTCAACGAATCCGCGGGGGCAATCTGATCCTCCAGATCGCGACTGCAGTATCCGCATGTGATGCAATGCTGGATCTCGTGCGCGAGCGTGTCGCGTTCCATGGGTGGTGGACGCAGATCGAGATCAAGTGAGCCGAAACTGTTCGTGCTTATTACAACGGCCGTGTTGTTGGCGGTACCGCAATTGCCGCAAATGATTGTCAGGTTCGCGAGTGTTGTCATGTGATTTTCCTTTGGTAGTTTTGCTTGCAAGAGTTGAGTTGATGACGATCGGCTTATGCCGTCTTCAGTTGAGGTTTCCCAGCCGTCCCTGAAGCCCGCCCGGATGCCTGCGAATCAGTTCCTGAGTGTGGTCAAACGGTGTAGTCGGGAACTATTTTCGCGACGTTGCGAAATTTAACCTGAGTCCACCTATAGCTCCCCCCTGAAAAGAGGGGATTGCCGGGTTTTCGTCTCGCGCTGATTGAGACTTGAAATCTTGCGCACGCGAAAATGACGCTATTGACCCGCCAGCGTTTTAGTTTGCCCCGACGTCCTCTTTTCGGTGCGGCTCAAGGGCGAGAGGCATCTGATCGCTCTTCAGAAACCGCATGGATTTGCCTTCCCAAACAACTTTGCGCGATGGCATCAGTCCGGCATCGTGCTCGAGGTACATCGCCCCGTCGATGGCCTGCGGAGACAGCGGAGAAGTGGTTGCGATCGACCCATCTGCGAGGTGAACCAGGCTCACGCTTTCAATCTTCGAGATTCGCAGCCGTGGCATGCGATCGCCGGCAGCCTCACCTGAATTCGGGTCGCGGGCCAGTCGGCCACGAGCGGGAAGCGTGATGTCAGATTTTTGACCGTCCCCGGTCTCAACCGACATGCTGCCTGCCTTGGCTCGCGCAAGCGATTTTAGTCGGCGCACGGTTCGGCTGTCGGGTTCTACGGGAAATGCCCGGCGCTTCGAGTCGTGATGCCGCAGCTGACGCTCTGGACACTTTGGGTGTTCGCTCAAGTCGGCCAGACTGCCCAGATAGGCCGAAACCCGAGTCGCATGCTCGTGAAAGTCTTTGTGGGGGAAGCATTCACCTCCAAACAACATAGCCTGCTGCGCGCGGACAACGGCAGCGACCAATTGCCCTTTGACAACTACAGCGTGCTGTGAGAGCCGCCAGTCTTCACTGAACGACTCCAGCAGCACTCCGAGCCTGTCCAACTGGGCCCTAACCTCGTCGAGCATCAACAGGAAAGAGTCCCACCTGACCAATGGAAAGAAATTACCGGTCACAAGCAGATATTGGTTCAGTTCTTCGATCGGCTTCTGCCCGCGTATGTCAATAATTTGGGTGTTTACCATGACGATTTCTCTGCGTGGGGGAATGCCCTCCATGTTGCCCGCGCCTCGCCAGGCCCGCCCACCAGATTGAGTGCGAAGTGAATGCCGTGCAACGGGGACAGGGAGAATTAACGACCGCGCTGAAGGATGGCCGCGCCTTCGTGGTGTCGCAATTCGTGGTCCGGACGTGGGTTCTCGAAACCTTCAGGTGCCCGGGAAGCCCGGGGCAATCCGGGTCAACGGCGCCCCTGCGCTGCAATACGTGCGGTTCGATGCCTCGTCCAAAGAAAGACAATGCCAAGGACACGCTTAAGCGCCCACCCGGCATAGCGAGGCGTGGTGCGTTCCCCCGGCCTCGCTACGCGCAGGATCTGCAGCGTCGTGGATGGCGGCGGTGTGTCGGTCGGGACGCATCGCAGTTTCAGCGATTCGAGCAGGCCGCGGAGCATGTCGGCTTCGTCCTCCGGCAGCACGATATCTTTCCCGTGCGTGGGCTTCATGTAGGCGAAGCAGGCGTGCGTGATCGCAAGAATCGTTTGCGCCGTGGCACCGTCTTGGTCGGTATCGATGGCATGCCAGAGGACTTCCAGACAGTCCATTGAACGCAGCTTCCGAAGCCTGTGAGGAGGCGTGTCGGCGCGAGGTTCATCCCGCAGGCGCCATGTCGACCTGCCGGCACGAAGCGAAAACTGCCTCGATGCGCGCTCAAGCATCTGGACGTCGTCGATGGTCCCGCCCACGGCCATCGCCGCCTTCTCCCGGGACTGCGTCCGATCAATGAGTCCGCAAATCGTCGCGATGTCTTTCACGCGCAGCACGCTCAAACCCCGGCGTACGGGCTCGGCTTGGGCTTCTGGTGCTGCCGGCGGAATCCGGGGCACGACGAGGCGGCTCATCCATGCGTCCACGTCGGACCGAGGCTTGCCCCGCTGTGAGATGCGGTCAGCACCGCTGTCCGAGATACCCAGAGCCATCGCGGCACCATGGCGATCCACGAACGACCCCAAACGAGCGTCAGACCGCGACCTCGCCAACCAGGGCATGTGGAAGTAGCTCCGAACGGTTCGCGACGGATCAACATGGCCGAGCCCATCGGTGCATCGATGCAAATCGCGCGGCAGGATGACACCGTCGGGCGGCTCTCTTACGGCTCCGCACAAGTCCACCAGAGCCTGGCTGTCGTTTGGCGACAACAGTCCCCCACGCACGAGCGCCTCGAAACCGGCCAGGTGGCGCAGGCGATGGATCTTCTCGCTGCCGCGACCCGTTACCTGTGCGAGCAAGTCGCCGCCCAAGGCACGAACGAGTTGTTTGGCCTCCATGTCGTTGTGTGATTCGACCGTCGCGAACGCATAAGAACGCCTTTGCAGATGGGGAGCATGGCGTCCCGATTCGGCTGCATGCCACGACTGCAGGAAGTCACGCGCCGGCTCGGGCATTGCGGGAGAGAAATCGACGTATCGGCGACTGAAGGTGGTCTTGAGCCGGCGATTCCGGTTCCCGACGACACGAAAGCGTGCCGTATCGGGGCTTAGCCGCAGGTCGCGATTGAGACAACCGAGCGGCTCCCCCGCACGCACACCGGTGTACGCCGTTATCGTCAGCAACGCCGTGGCTTGCCGATACAAGCGTTGATCGGCGATCGAGGATCCGTCGGCGTGTGGCGCAGCGGCTCCTGCTCGTTCGATCGCCTTCAGTACGGCTTGGTCACGCTCTTGCGGCACAATCAATTGCGCGTCCGCCGATCTTTCCGCCATCGGCAACCAAGCGCGAAGCGCCGCGTCGTCGATGGACGGTAGCCCGAAAACCGGCGTAACCACGTAATGGAAGTGCAGCACCTCGCGCGCCGCCCGCGCCTTGGCCGTGGCGTCACCCTTGGACTCCACGAGGTCGTCGTACAACTGCTCCAACTCGACGTCATCCAGATCAGCCAACGAACTGTTCGTCGCCACCGAGAGGAAGCTTCCGACTTGGCTGAGATACGTTCGGACGGTCGCATTGGCCGGATTCGGAGACTGTGGCGTCCCGTTGACGAGCATGTCGTGGGTCCAGAAGCCGAGCATGCGTGCCGTTGGGTGGATCCGGGTGTCGCTCAGGAAAAGATCCAGTTCGGCCGTGACCTGATGCCGGGCCGGTTTTGTATTGGCCTGTGCCGAGGGGATTAAAGCCTGCGTTCTGGGAAGTTGGGTGATCGTCTTGCCATCGGGAAGGAGCGGGAACAGTGAAAGGTAGTCAGCGCGAAGTGCCCGCGTTGCAACCCTCTCCGCATCCGGTGCGCCAACCTTCTGGACCGTTGGCTCAGCGACCGCACTGGCCTGGTGGATGATCGTTCCTACCGGATCGCCATCGAGCATGGCCAACTGATCGGCGACCGAGGCGCTGCAGCAGCCCCCCACCGGATCGAGTGCCATGCGCGCGGCCGGTGAGAGTTCGATGCGATTGGAGACGCCCACCGTTTCGCAGAGCACGACCAGCAGGTCTTTCGAGTTTCGCGCCAGGCCCTCGGGAAGGAACTCCAATAACACGCTATCGAGGGATTCGACGTCGGGGATGTCTCCATCGGGAAAGTTCTCCCGCAACCACAGCAGAGCGATCGATGCCAAGCCGCGCAGGCCTGCAACCTGTCGGGACCCGTTGTCCCAGGGCACCAAGGCGAGGTCGGTCAGTCGTGCACTCCGCTGAGCTTTGGACCTTGCGGCAAGGAGCGCGCGGATTTCCTCCGGCTGTTCACAGTAGCCGAACACGGCGAGGATCAAGGCGACCTTGGCGAATGCATCCTTTCGCGGATCGGTCTGCCTGCGCGGCTTTCCTACCGTATCGATCAGATGTTGCCGGATCGTGTCGATCTGTCCGGTCGCCACCAGGGCTCCGGGTACGAATGGGCATTCCATGAGCCGATGCGCCAGCCTCCACCGCGGCGGCATTTCGCCGGTGAGGTCGTACCGGTGCTTCAGGCGTCGCAGAGTTCTGGCCAACGCATTTGCGCTGGCGACCCAGAGGGCAAAGTCTTCTCCCGCTTCGGACTCAATGAGAGACTGCACTTCCTCAAGATCTTTCTGGGTGAATTCCGGAAGCGTGCCAGCCGACTTCTTGGGCCATTGGTCGCGAGGGAGCGTGGCAAGCAATTCCGCCGCATCGCCGACGACTGGCGCGACCTGCTTGAGTACCTGCAGTGCCTTGGCGGCACCTGCCTCCCGATACTGACGAGAGGCCGCACGCAGGTGCTTGCTCGCTTCGCGTTGCTTCTCGCGAACGAGTGCGCGATGCGCAGTCAAAACTGACGTCCAGCGGCGAAAGCGTGGCGTCGGGCTCGGAGGCGCAACCGCCGGCTGCAGCCCACCGCGAACGCGCCAACCGGCGTCCCTCGCTAACCTCTCCAGGTACGGGTTGAGCGCCTCGACGACCGCAAGTGGCACCGTCGGGCTGGCGCGCGAAAACGGGAATCCGACGGCTTCGAGATGGCCCAGTTGCACGCACAGGAGCTCTGCACGGGCACCCATGTCGCCACAGCGCGTGCGCACGTGTGTGCGGCCCCAGTTCAATGGCAGAACGCGCCATGATTCCGGAAGCTGTTCCTTCCATGACGCGATTGTCAGCTCGAAGGGCTGACCTGTCGGGCCGATGGCAAACAGCAGGGACCCGGATCCGGACATGGCGTGCCCTGCACGAGCCCGCAGTGGCGAACCGACGGGGAGGATTTCGACAAGTGCAGCAAGATGGGAGATATAGGCACGAATCTGGCGGACGACCGTCGGCGGTACTGCCGCGATTCTGAGCATATGAGCCAGATCGACCTTCTTGTCAGCGAACAGGGCGCATCCGCGCACGAGATTGAAGTCGTCCAGTAGCAGTCGGAACAGAGCTTCGGCGGGCCGATGCCCGACGATCGCCAGGAGCATCGCGGCGAGCCGATTCATCACGTCCATGTGGATCGTCGCGATCTTCGCGGTGTCGTTGCTGTCAGGATGACCACGATGGACGTGTCCGCCGAAGGCGGATGCAAGCTGCTTGGCCGCTTCCAGGGTGACGAGTAGCTTCGGGCCAGCGCGCTCGACTGAGGGCTCCACGCGCTCGGCCGGCACCGGTTCGTCGAAGAGCCCACATACGACCTTCAGGTAGTGCCGTGCTGCGTCAGACCGCTTGGGCGGGTAATAGTAAGCGGGCGCTGTGGAATGCCCGAACGCGTCACCGCATATTTGCATTGTGGTGGCGATGTCGCGGGTTGGCTCGTAGAGATGGCAGGGAAAAGCGTTTCGTACTTCGCCATAGGGGACGCGAAAGCCAAGTCGCTCTGCGGCATATGTGGCTGCCCTGCGGACCAGATCTTCCTGCGTTTCTGCACGTTGAACGACGAGCGGGAATCCGGCTTCGCACTGTTTGCGAATGCCGGCGGCCAAATGTGTCGGAAGCGGAAGCTCGAAACTGTCGGAGATCTCTTCCAACCAGGGCTTCTGCTCATCCGTCGGAACGAAGGAGTCCTCAAGTTGAAGGGCAGGCACCTGTAGCGAGCCCGCCTGCAAATCGATGGTCCATCGCGCCGGTGCGCCCTGAGTCGATGACGTTTGCCGAAGCGCGACCAGCCCACTGGCCGTTTGGCCGGTGACCGCGTGCAGGCAGAGTCCCAGCAGCCCGGTCACCAAGTCGGCATTTGACGTATCCCAATCCCGATGAAGCTCGTCCGACAGGAATCGGCAGAGGCGGCGAAGGTCCTGTTCGGGCATGACTCGGCCATGGCCCGGTAGCAGAAGCGAATTTTCGCTCCACGCGACTTGCTGCGCGCGGAAGATCGCCAGTCGGGTGGAAGCGACGCCGCGCTGCGTGCCGGGGATCTCCAGCGCATCGACAGTAAGATCGTTTTCGGCGGGGTCCGGGGCGGGGTCACGCTCGAGGCTTTGACGCAGCCGAACGGAACCCGAGCGAACTCTGGGTGTCCGTACCTCCGTGTCGTCTTTCGAATCATGTGGGTTGTGTTCGGTTGGCTCTGGTGGGGAAGGAAGCTGAGGCTCGCTCTCGCCTTCGGGCATGCCCTGTGGCAGCTTGATTCCCTTCAGTGTCGGGGCCACGTCCCGGGTCCAGGTGCGGGCCATGCCGCCGTGCGCCACGCGCGCTAGCACTTCCCCCAAATCGGCCAGTTCTTCAGGCGAGCGAGCATCCTCGTAGACGGCGAACGTCGCTGGAATGGCCCCCATTGGATTTCGTTGAGCCTCGCGCACCGCCGAACAAAATCGGCTGATGGCGGTCTTTTTCGAGACCCCTTGGGCCTGCCAGTGGATACGGCAGACGACCACGGCGGCCCGGAGTTGTTCCAGTCCTTTCGTTTGAATCCGGCTGGCGTCGACGATGGCTGTATAGATGGGGTAAGCGTCGAGCACCCCCTCAAGGAGGCCAATCGCCTCGGGAAGCCATGCCGGACCTCCCGTCAGTTCGGACGCGGCAAGCAATGCTTCAGTTTCCAGCAGCCAAGCGAGCTGGAGCCATGGAACGCTTGTTGCGGCGGAAAGCCAGTCGATGGACTGAACCAGCCTGCGTAGGCTGGCGACCAAAGTCCGGAGCGCCAGGACGCTCGGGATGGAAACTGTTGTCCGAAGCGACAGGATCGCCTCGCTGCGAGCGGCGATTCCCGGCCCAAAGCTATCGAGAGCGTCTGCCCACTCCGGGTCCGCGACTGTTGACACTGAGGTTCACCGAGTCCACCAGTGCCCAGCTTATGCTGGGGTCATCCATAGCGCCAGCAGTTGTGCCGCTTTTGTTGTACAGAAATGAACCTGAACCGCCATGGCCAGGCCACGAGTGTTCGCATGAAAACAGCCTGTAATAGGTATTGTAAATACGTTGTACACCTTAATGTCTAAGGAAGCATACATTCGTTTGCGCACTCATAATGCCACCTATAGCCACCATTTTAGCCTTGTAAATCAGCATGTTATGCTCGAAAACCCGCCTTTTGCGCGGGTTTGTTGTGCCCAATCGCCGTACACGATTTTGATCGGGGGCATGGGCATCGCGAACGGGCCGAATTCGCCAGCGTCGCCTCGCGCGAGTTCGTGCGTAGTCGTGTCCATCTCAAAGACCTGAAGATATCAACGGCGGAAATGACGCGGACGCACCGTGACCGCGTTGCTGATGTTCGGCAGGGGATCGGCATGTTCATTTTCCTGCCTGTGCGTAACCGGCTTGGATGGCACTAGACATCCACTTGGATGGTGTTAGGATGGATCCATGCCTACGCTCCATTCGTCCGCTGAGTCCAAGCCCGTCGACGAGAAGATCACGATCAATCTCGGAGTCGTCGATCTGGGGCAGATCGATCTGCTGGTGCAGGAAGGCTTTTACGGCAACCGTACCGATCTGATCCGAACAGCCATCCGCAACCAGCTCGCCGTCCACGCCGAGGCCATGCGCCAAGCCGTGGCGCGACGCATGCTGGTCCTGGGAATTCAGCATGTCACGGCCGATCAACTGCGTGCAGTGAAGGCGGCCCATCAGAAACTCCATATCCGTGTGCTCGGTTTGGCGACCATCGCTGCGGACGTTACGCCAGCGTTGGCGCTGGCCACGATCGAGTCCATCAGCGTGCTTGGGACGCTGCAGGCCAGCGCTCAGGTCAAGGCAGCGCTGGCCAATCGCATCCGTTGATCCTTCAATCAGGAAAACCCATGAATTCCCTGTTGGCAAAGCTCCAGCATGCAACCGGCTTGACCCGCGCCGGTCACCTACACGCCGCCACGCAATCCATCCAGGAAGCGCTCCACGGCAGAGCACGGCCGCATGGACGGTTTACTGAGACGAGTGCCGTATCGGCCGTCATCCTCGATCCTGTCGGTTCGCCAGCGCCGACAATGCGCCAAGGCTTGCTGCCCGGACCAGAAACGATCGTTCGGCGGCCTCGGCGGGAGCCCGCCCGGACCACGGATACACCGCAAGGTCGCTTTCTTCATCGCACCTATGCTGCAGCGGAAGGCACGCTCCACTACCGCTTGTTCGCCCCACCCCAGCATGAGGGCAAGGCGCTGCCTCTGATCGTGATGCTGCACGGATGCACCCAGGATCCGGTTTCCTTCGCGACCGGGACTGGGATGAATCAAGCGGCCATGGAGAGTGGGTTCTTTGTGCTCTATCCGGCACAGCCCGCCAGTGCCAATCCCAACCGATGCTGGAACTGGTTCGAGCCGAGCCATCAGCAACGCGGGCATGGAGAACCTGCCTTGATCGCGGGCATGACCCGTGAAGTGATCTCGCAATTCGGCATCGACGTTCGGCGCGTCTACGTGGCCGGCTTGTCTGCCGGTGGCGCGATGGCGGCGATCCTCGGCGAAACCTATCCGGACCTGTTTGCCGCCATCGGCGTGCATTCGGGTCTACCGACAGGGACGGCCCACGATATGCCGAGCGCGTTCGCGGCGATGCAGGGGCCCGCGAAGCTTCAAGCGCACGCTCGACATACGCCCGCCGCAACCGGCCGCGTCAGCACCCCTGCTGTAGCTGTTCCCACGATTGTCTTTCACGGCGATCGAGACACCACAGTCCATCGCGCCAACGGTCGGCAGATCATCGAGCGCATCGCGACCGCGACGACAACGACCATGCAACAAGAACGCAAGCGCGCTCTCAACGGTCGCGAATACACCCGCACGCTCCATCACGACGCAAGCGGCAACATCGTGTGTGAGCACTGGATCGTCCATGGTGCAGGCCATGCCTGGTCAGGTGGGCGGGCAGGAGGTTCCTACACTGACGCATCGGGACCGGACGCTACCGCGGCCATGCTGAAATTCTTTCTGTCGCATGCGAAAACTTTGGACAAAGCAAGCACAATTTCCTGACATATTTGGCTGCCATTCGCCGTTTCTCAACGGCAGCTGTACGAGCATTTTTCCGGCCGGCTCGCGGGTGAATTGCACGCAAAAGTGCGTGCTACATTTCGTCCGCATCGCGGAGCAGCAGTTGGGCGGATTGCGCAACCAACGGGAGGCAGCAGCGGATCAATTGGCCACGTACACGGCGATGGCGATGTGGATCGTCTTCGCCTCCAGCCTGATTGGCCTGCTCGCGGCAGCTTTGGATGGCTGGCCTGGATCCAGCCACATCGCGTGTATCACTCGCGCATGTACTGCCGATCCGTGACAGCGCACGCAAGCACCAGATGCTCGGAGCCGTGCGAATCGGCTTGCTCCCGACTCGCACGGCTCCCGGCGACACTCAGGACAAGGAGCTCCCATGTCGATCTGCATCGAAAAGGATCTTTACGTGCGCATCCGGCAATTCCTGGATGCTTCACATCCGCTGCCCCTGAAGAGCGGCTTTTCCAATGACGTGGCTTATCGCGTGCTCGGCCTGCATTCGGCTTCCGAAACCAGCGAGGCCTACTACATCCTCGCCAATGACAAGGACCAGACCTGGTTCATTTCGAATCGGCACGTGGGCGTCGTAGGCATTTTTCCCGGCAAGACGGATTTGCGCTTCGCATTGACCGCAACTGCGGTGCCGGCTGCCGTCGGACCTGGCGTTGCAGTGGCCTGAGGCTGCGCGCGCGTCGAGCCATTTCCGCGACGTTCAACTCGTGCAAGCACGGTGCGTCGTGGGCCGATCAGCGCTGGGTTCGATGCTTCAATGCTTGCTTGTTGACCAAGGCATCTTTGCTGTTGGCTGCTACGATGAAATCTGGTTGCTGTCGATGTGGCGCTTGATGGCGACTGCCGGAGGCATCGCTACGATGGGCATGTGGACTGTAGTCGTCCTGGCGTGGCTGCGCGACGGAACAATCGGGGCGGCGGGGCGGCCCCGCGACAACATGCTGCTCAACCGCTTCAATGTCGTGATGAACAAGCTAGTACGAACAGTTTGTGGAGTCGCCATCAGGGCGACGGACGGCTCGCCCTCGGATTCGCGCCACGATTGCACGCGATCAGTCTCGTAGTCGGCCCAACGCGAATGGAAGACGCCGTTGGCGAAGGTTCCATGGATCGGTTGCTCGCGTTCTTCAAGCATGAACTCGATCGGTTCGCCCGTGTAGGGAAGGAACGTCGAGCTGAAAATCCATTTCGCTTCCATGACCACTCCCCGACGACAGAGCGCATTGCCTGCACCCAAGGTGGCCGCGTCCATGCGGCACAGTAGCTGACTTCTTTGCATATTTGGCCGCATCCGTGCGGCACGTCCGTGAGATCTCTTTTGGTTGGCCGCATCCGTGCAGCCCATGAATCAAGTCCCTGCATGCGACAGTGCGCTCTGCAACAGCCGCGGTCTGTCTGCTAGCACACATAGATCGGAAGATCGCAGAATTTCATGTCGAGCGGGGCTGCGATCGAACTTGCGCATGGCAATGTTGGCTAACACACCGACCGCTTCCGACATCTCGAATACCGTGGAGTTGCCGCAAATTGCAGCGGATCATTGGGGAGTGCGATGAGCATACGATTTTCCGGATCCATTGCGTTCGGATCCCTTCACGATCCGCTGAAGCACTTGTCCAAACGCATCCACCGCGCGTTGGCGCATGCGGAGAAAATGGTGTGGGCCGACGACAAGGGCCGCATCTTTGCGATCGGTCCGGGCGACCAGAACGCGAATTGGCCGTCGTTCGAGGCGATCGGCATTTTCGATGAGCGGACACCGACGCATGCGATCGAGTGCGCCCTGCGGCTGGCCTTGCGCAAGCGCGCATGCAACTGGATCACCGATTGGCGCGACAACCCGCCGAGTTTCAACGACTACCGGATGATGCCGCCGACTGCGCTTGGAAAACGGCCAAAGCGCGTCGTGCGTGAAAGCCCGGCAAGGGCGCAAGCCGGTGTCTTTGCCGCCGAAGCCGCTACAGCAACGGTTTCTCTCGAAAAGATACACACGTCCACAACCGTCATCTCCATGCCGCAGCCGCGAATGAACGTGTTCAATGCATTTCACGCAGCGCTTACATCCCCGTCCAAAGATCGGCCTAAAGTTGAAAAGCTGCGGGAACAACCCGCAAGCGATCGTGATTCACAACAACTCCAAATGAAGGGACTCGCATGAAAACCCAATCGAAAACCCGAATGTACAGCGGTATCGCAGCGTGTATCGTCGTCGCCGGAATGTCTGCATCCGCAGCATTTGCAAGCGACAAGATGATGATGTCCGACGACATGATGAAAATGTGCGACACCAACCACGACGGCATGATCTCCGCTGACGAGCACATGGCTCATTCGAAGATGATGATGGACAAGATGGACACGAACCACGACGGCATGGTCAGCAAGGCCGAAATGAAGGCCGGCATGAAGATGATGCATGGCGACATGATGATGTCCGACGACATGATGATGATGGACACCAATCACGACGGTATGGTTTCGGCCGACGAGAACATGGCGCATTCGAAGATGATGTTCGACAAGATGGACGCCAACCACGACGGCATGGTCAGCAAGGCCGAGATGGACGCGGGTATGAAGATGATGCACGACGACGACCACATGATGAAGAAGTCGCTGTAAATCGCGGCTCCATCGTTCGCGAGAATGGATTCGCGGTGAAGTGCGAGTCTGCCGTTTGGCGGAAAGCAGCGACCGAAGCCGGATGATGCACGGATGGATGTACACCGGTGCGGCGCCATCGTTGAAATGAAACGCCGTGCCCATCGGGCCGGCGTTTTTTCTGCAGCCGCCAGGCATTGAGACCTGCATGGATCATTCGGCAATCGCGCTCAAGCTGCCGCGCGCATAGGCGCTGCGGCTTCAGCAATCGAGCACACTTTTATAAATGTCGCGATCGATGCGATAGCAGGTGCAAGCAGCCGCTTCCAGGCCCGCACGATTCAGGACCTTGATGGTGCCGCGCGAATAGCTGATCAAATTCCTTTTCTGCAATGCGCCCGCTGCCTTGGTGATGCCGACACGGCGCATGCCGAGCATGAATGCGAGAAATTCATGGGTCAGATGGAATTCGTCGCTGCACGCGCGATCGTGGGTCATCAGCAGCCAGCGGGCCAGCCGCGCTTCGAGCAGGTGGAAGCGGGTGCATGCGGCAGTTTGCGCCAACTGCGACATCAGCACATACAGATAGCGATCGAGCAGTCGGCGCAGCGACGCACTCTGCGCAAGCCCGTGTCGGAACGCAGCGACTTTCATGCGCAATGCCGAGCCCGCGCCCTGCACCAATGCACGCTGCGGCGCGATATCGACGCCAAGCACAAGCGAAACCCCTTGTACGCCTTCGGAACCGACCAAACCGACCTCGAAACCTGCCCGCCGGTCGATCGGCGTGATCATAGAGATGAAACCGCAGATCGGAAAATACACGTGGCGCAGGCGATCGCCGGGCTCGCACAGCACACCCGATTCGATGAGATCGACTTCCTCGCATTGTGCGATCAGGCGTTTCTGGTCGGTGCGCGGCAGGCAGGCGAGCAGGCGATTGGCGGCGACTGGCGCTGCTTTGGCGCGAGATGGCATGAAAGTTGTCCCGTGGTGGCGTTGGAGAATCCAACGGCCGGCACAAGGAGGATTCCAGATGTCGGATACGCGCAGCGTGCGCCAACTGGTCTGCGCGCACAGTACGCTAGCCAACATAGGGAGCGTGGACGCTTCGTCAGGGAATCGACGCGAGACGCTTGAAGCGTAGCCTCGAAAATCCGAACATTGCTTTGGAGCTTCACCTCGCCGCGCGTAGCCAACTCCGCCGGGGGATTCAGGCGGCTTAGATGTGCGCGTGCGCGTGCGTATGCGTGTCAGTACTATGGAAGTCCGTGGACGCGGACTTATCCCACGGTAGCAGACGCTTGTATTCCTTCTTCACCACCTCGTAGCATTCGCAGCACAGCTCTTCCAACTGCGCCCGATCGAGCACGGCAATGCGACCGCGCTGGTAACGAATCGCGCCGATCTGTTGCAGTCTGCCCGCCGCCTCGGTCACGCCTTCGCGGCGCACGCCGAGCATGTTGGCGATGAGTTCCTGGGTCATGTTCAGATCGTCGGTCGGCAAACGGTCGATGCTGATCAACAGCCAGCGGCACAACTGCTGCTCGAGGTTGTGGTGACGATTGCAGACCGCCGTCTGGCCGATCTGGATCGTCAAGGCCTGGCTGTAGCGCAACAGGATCTGCTGCGCGGGGCCGGCGCGTTCGAATTCCCTGCGCAAGTCCTGCGCTTTCATGCGCAGCGCGGTTCCCGCAGCCTGCACGATCGCGCGGTGCGGCGATTTGCTGTCGCCGGTGATGACCGGCATGCCCACGACGCCGTCGTCGCCAACGATCGCAACTTCAGCCATGGAGCCGTTATCGAGCA
>JBBRQI010000038.1:0-13263 GCA_038226665.1 Lysobacterales bacterium
ACGGTCAGCGTCGACATGCTCGCGGCGATGCCGATGCCGAGCGTGAGCACCATCAGCGCGGTGAGTAAGGGATTCCGGCGCAGGCTGCGAAGTCCGAGGCGCAAGTAGTAAGCGAACATGGTGTTCTCCTCAGCCTGCCTGCACGGGATTGCGCGCGGCGCGTTCGGCGGCGTGCTCGGCGGCGCGCAGTACGGGTTCCGCGAGCAGGTCGGTGACCTGGCCATCGACGATGTGCACGTTGCGTTGCGCGCGCGCGGCGAGTTCCGGATCGTGGGTGACCATGATGATCGTGGTGCCGCGGGCGTTGACTTGCTCGATCAGTTCCAGCACGCCGCGCGCCATCTGCGAGTCGAGGTTGCCGGTCGGTTCGTCGGCGAGCAGGAGTTTCGGTTCGCCAGCGAGCGCGCGCGCGATCGCGACCCGCTGCTGCTGTCCACCCGAGAGTTCCGCCGGATAATGCTTCATGCGCGACAGCAATCCGACTTGCTCCAACGCCTGCTCGATGCGGCGCTTGCGATCGGCCGCGTTGAAGCCGCGATAACGCAGCGGAACGTCGACGTTGTCGAACAGGTTCAAATCCGGAATCAGGTTGAAGCCCTGGAACACGAAACCGATCTTTTCGTTGCGCAGGCGCGAGCGCTGGTTGTCGTTCATGCCGCGCACGCTCACGCCGTCGAGCAGAAACTCGCCGTCGGTGAATTCCTCGAGCAGTCCGGCGATATTGAGAAACGTCGTCTTCCCGGAACCCGACGGGCCGGTAACCGCCACGAACTCGCCTTCGCGCACATGGATGTCGAAGCCGCGCAGGGCGTGTGTCTCGATCATCTCGGTGCGATAGACCTTGCTGAGGTTGGTCATCTTCAACATTGTTGCTCTCCTGCTGGCGATCGAATGCGTTGGGTCAGTTGTTGATGCGCACGCGCGGCGCATCGGCGAAGGTGTCGCTGCCGGCGATCACGACCTGGTCGCCGGGCTTGAGTCCGTCAAGAATTTCGACCGATTCGATGCTGGTCGCGCCGATCCTGATCGGCTGTTTCTCGGCGACGCCGCCACGAACGACGTAGGCGAAGCGGCCGCCGAACTGATCGACGAACTGACCGCGCTCGACCAGCAACACATCGGGTTTGTTCTCGATCAGGATGCGCGCGCTGACGCGCTGGTTCTGGCGCACGCCTTCAGGTTGTCCGCCGCTGAAACGCACGCGCGCCTGCACCTGGTGGTCGACGACTTCCGGCGATACCGCCGACACCGTACCGTGCAGCGTTGCGTTGTTTTCTTCGATATCGACGGCCATGCCGATGCCGATGTCCTGCGCGAATGTTTCCGGCACTTCAAGTTCGACTTCCAGCCTGGACAAATCGACAACCGTCATCAACGCCGCGTTGGCAGGCACGACTTGGCGATCGGTGACGGCGATGCTGCCAATCACGCCGCTGACCGGCGCGTGCAACTGCAGTCCGTCGACCTTGCGCCTGGCCTCGGCGACGACGACGCGCTGGCGCTCGAGCTCGCTGATCTTGGTGTCGAGTTCGAGCTGGGCGTTGCGGCGTTCGAGCACCGAATCGGCTGCGGCGTGGCGGCTGCGGATGTTCGCCGCGTCGACGGCATCGTCGGCTTTCAGGCAATCGACTTTCGCGATCGCCTGGCTCGAGCAGGCTTTCCCGACGCGATCGCGATCGCGCGTCGCGGCGGTCATCGTCAGGCGTGCTTCGTCGGCGTCGCGTTGCGCGAGCAATTGCTGCTTCTCGGCGAGGATGCGTTGCCGCGCGACTTCGTTCTCGAGTTGCGCGAGCGTCGCCGATTCGCTGGCATAGGCGCTGCTGAGTTCCGGCGATTCCAGTGTGGCGAGCACCTTGTCTTTCTGCACCTTGTCGCCCGCATGCACTTTCAGGTTAACCGTTGCAGCGGCCGGCGCGTACAAGGTCGGACTGACGGCCGCGACGACGCGACCGTTCGCGCTCGCGTCGCGCACCAGCGTGCCGCGCGAAACCGTGGCGATGCGCAGACGCGTCGCATCCACCGAACGACTGCTCGACAGCCAGCCAACGATGCCCGTGCCGAGCAGCAGCGCGAGTGCGCCACCGGCGACGATCAAACCCCAGCGCCGACGCGCGGCGGGTCGCTTGTCTGGGGTGCGGCGAACATCCTGGCCTGAGGTATCGGGGATCATGCTGCTTTGCTAGGTGGTTTCGGGAATGGATTGCACCAAGCGTGCCAATCGCAAACTCTTGACCCAATGGAGTCGGAAGGCGGCAGCGACTGTCCGATCTGTCCGCCCGGTGTCCGCTGCGCGGGCATGGGGCGATGGCAAACGGCGTTCACCATGAAACGGCTAAACTAGGCTTTGCCATGCGCGCGGTTCATGCAGAACAGTCGCGCGCTCCCAATGTGATCGCCCGCGTGGCGTCGTCGAACGAGGTTGCAGCCCATGTGCGGAATCGTTGGTATCAGTGCGCGTCGCGATGTCGTCGGCCATCTCATCGCCGGGCTCAAGGCGCTCGAATACCGCGGCTACGATTCGGCCGGCATCGCCGTACTGACCAGCACCGGCGTCGAACGCCTGCGCGCCAAGGGCAAGGTGGTCGAACTTGAACTCCTGCAACGCGCGCATCCGATCGCCGGGCATTCGGGTATTGCGCACACGCGCTGGGCCACGCACGGCGCGCCGAACACCGACAACGCGCACCCGCACGTGTCTGGCGATGTGTCGGTCGTGCACAACGGCATCATCGAGAACCACGCCGAGCTGCGCGCGGAATTGATCGCGCAGGGTTACGCATTCGCATCGCAGACCGACACCGAAGTCGTCGCGCATCTGATCGAGTACCAGCAGAGCCAAGGGAAAGACCTGCTGGCCGCGTTGCGGATCGTGCTGCCGCGCCTGCATGGCGCGTATGCGCTTGCGGTCATGTCGGCGCGCGAGCCCGGTCGTTTGCTCGGCGCGCGCCTGGGTTCGCCATTGGTCGCCGGCATCGGCGAAGGCGAGCATTATCTCGCGTCCGACATCCACGCGCTTTTGCCGCTCACGCGTAAGTTCGTCTACCTCAATGAAGGCGATATCGCCGAGATCACCGAGGATGGGTTGCGCGTGTTCGACCTTGATGGTGATCGCGTCGAGCGCGAGGTCAAGGAATCGCACTTCGTCTCCGGGGCGATCGAGCGCGGCAACTACCCGCACTACATGCTCAAGGAAATCCACGAGCAGCCGCAGGCGTTGGCCGACACGCTGGAAGGCCGCATCGCCGGCGGGCGCATCCTCACCCAGATCTTCGGCATCGATGCGGCCGAGCTGCTCGCGAAAACGCAGGCCGTGCACATCATCGCCTGCGGCACGAGCTACCACGCAGGCCTCGTCGCGCGTTACTGGATCGAATCACTGGCCGGCATTCCATGCACCGCCGAGATCGCCAGCGAATATCGATACCGCAGTCCCGTCGTGCAGGCGGGCACGCTGTTCCTGAGCATCTCGCAGTCCGGCGAAACCGCCGACACGCTGGCGGCGATCAAGATGGCGCGCGGGCGAAACTACCTCACGCGGATGGCGATCTGCAACGTACCCGAGTCGTCGATCGTGCGCGAATCCGAACTCGTGCTGATGACCCGCGCCGGTCCGGAAATCGGGGTCGCCTCGACCAAGGCGTTCACCACACAACTCGTCGCGCTGGCGATGTTCGCGCTCGAACTCGCGCGCGCGAAAGGACTCGAAGAC
Organism: Lysobacterales bacterium; assembly: GCA_038226665.1. GTDB lineage: Bacteria > Pseudomonadota > Gammaproteobacteria > Xanthomonadales > Xanthomonadaceae > SZAS-103. The sequence continues at coordinate 3,710 of JBBRQI010000038.1, forward strand.
GCACGCTATCTCGATGGCGTGCGCCAGCTCGAACAATTGCCCGGCCTCGTCGCAGAGACCTTGAAGCTCGATCCGCAGATCCGCGCGCTCGCCGACCGTTTCGTCGGCAAACAGCACGCGTTGTTTCTCGGTCGCGGCACGCATTGGCCGGTGGCGATGGAAGGCGCGCTCAAGCTCAAGGAAATTTCCTACATTCACGCCGAGGCGTACGCGGCCGGCGAACTCAAGCACGGCCCGCTCGCGCTGGTGGATGCCGACATGCCGGTGATCGCGATCGCGCCGAACGACCACCTCGTCGACAAGCTGATGTCGAACATGGAGGAAGTGCGCGCGCGCGGCGGCGAGTTGTACCTGTTCGTCGATGCCGGCGTTAAGGTGCACGCCGACCTCGGCCACACCCTGGTGATGCCCGAGTGCGGCGAGATTGCCGCACCGGTGGTCTCGACGATTCCGCTGCAATTGTTGTCCTATCACGTCGCCGTGCAACGTGGCACGGATGTGGATCAGCCGCGGAATCTCGCCAAATCCGTGACGGTTGAATAGCTATGGCGCGCATCGCCTTTGCTGCTACCGGAAGAAAGTTCTTTCCCCGTACGTCTGCCACTTGGCTCCCTCCGACATAATGCCGGCTGATCCGAAGCGGGAGCCCTGTATGTCATTCGACCAAACCGCGGGCGAAAACGCCTTCGCGACCGTGAGCGCCATCGAGGCGCGCATCCTCGGCTGCCTCATCGAAAAAGAGGCAACGACGCCGGAAGCCTATCCACTGACTGCGAATGCCGTGGTCGTGGCCTGCAACCAGAAGAACAACCGCGAACCGGTGCTGGAACTCGAGTCCGGCGAAGTCGGGCATGCGCTGCGCGAGATGACCGACAAGAATCTGGTCCGCGCCGTGCACAGCGCACGTGCGCAGCGCTACGAACACCGTTTCGCCCAGTACTGGTCGGTTACCGTGCGCCAGCAAGCCCTGCTGGCGGTGATGCTGTTGCGCGGCCCGCAGACCGTCGCCGAGCTGCACGCGCGCAGCGAGCGCCTGGCCGTGCCGGCCGATCTCGAAGATGTCCGTTTGACGCTCGAGCGGTTGGCGCAGCGCGTGCCGGCGCTGGTCGTCAAACTCGGCCGCGCTGCAGGCCAGCGCGAGGATCGTTACATGCACCTGCTGTGCGGCCCGGTGTCGGCGGCCGATTTCGCCGTTGCCGCTACCGATGCATCCGCACCGTCGAAACGCGGCGGCTTCGAGGCACGGCTGGAGGCGCTGGAGGCGGAGATGGATGCTTTGCGACGCGAGATGGATGCGCTGCGCGATCGCTAGCCGCCGCTCGGAAGCCGGTCGTGTCAAGTCGCATTGCAAAGCGTGATGGTATGAACAACAGACGCTTGCTGGAACAGCCCGCACGCCGCCATCGTGTTCAAGGAACGGTCCGCAAGGCGGCTATGCTGGGAGTGTAGCGATGGACTTGCGGCAACGGATGACTGCGGAGCCGGAGGATCCCGACCCATCGACTTTCATCAACCCGTCGAATGAGTGAACCGCATGCGCATCTGCATCTACGCCGCTTCCAGCCAGCATTGCGATCCGCAATACCGCACCGATGCCCGCCTGCTCGGCGAAACGCTTGCGCGCGCGGGACACACGCTTGTGTATGGGGGCGGCGCGGTCGGTTCGATGGGCGCATTGGCTGATGGCGCATTGGATGCGGGCGGCGAAGTGATCGGGATCATCCCGCACTTCATGGTCGAACTGGAGTGGGGTTGGCCGCGAAATGTCGAGCCTCCAGTGGAGGGTCAACCCGGCCAACGCCCGGCCACGGATGGCCCGGGCTGGCGCCAACCACCAGGGACGGTCGCTGGCCGCACTGGTGGATTCACGATGCAGTTCGTCGAGGACATGCGCGAGCGCAAGCACCAACTTCTGACCGATAGCGACGCGGTGATCGCCTTGCCGGGAGGCTGCGGCACGCTCGAGGAATTATTCGAGGCGATCACCCTCAAGCGGCTGGGCATCTACCACAAGCCGATCGTCCTGCTGAACACGCGCGGGTACTGGACGCCATGGGCGGAGTTCATGCAACGGCAAGTCATCGACGAACGCCTGATGAATCCCGGTCACGAGACGATGTGGGCGGTGGTCGATAGCGTGGCGGATGTCTTGCCTGCGATCGCGAATGCGCCGGAGTGGAACGAGGAGGCGCGCGATTACGCGGTGGTGCGGCCGCGTTGATATCGTCGCTTCAATCAGAGCCGCTTCAGCATCCAAAGGTGCGTTCGATGAAAGCCATTCCGCTTGTGGTTCTGTGTCTTACCTTTCTTTGCGCGTGTCACGACCAACGCACAGAAGCTGACGCTGTCTGTCACAACATCGTCTTGAGTCCTCACAACTGCCAAAACTTTGGGGGTGTCGGCTTGGCTTGCGCCTATAAATTCGACGAATTGTTGGCGTTTTCACGCTGTCCGCGTGTAAGTCCTTACTCGGCGATCGTCGTGATCCCCGGTGTGCTGAAGCGCAAGGGGTCAAGCTACTACTTCTATCGGGATCTTCGCTCCGCTGATTCCGGCGATCCGATCGCTATCAAGATCACGGCGATCCATGACGAAGCCATCACTGATCCGAGGATTCGCGAGAAATTGGTCGGCGGCAAGGTCATTGTCCTCGGCTACTACGATCCGATGGGTGGAGTCTTGGGTTCACTCGATCTGGATTCTGTTCGTTGGTACACCGGAACATGGGCTATGCCTCAACCCGTGATTCGATAATAAAACCTTCAATCCTTGTCGCGATGCGCGTCGAGCGGGCCATCGCTTGCCACCCGCGGGTCTTCGTCGGAGTAAATCATCCGCACCGGTTCGGCCGGCGGCATCGCCTTGCCGCGCGCGGGCGGCAGGCCGACGCTGGCGGCCTCGGCTTCGAGCAACAACGTGCCGCGGCGACCTTCTGGCAGATCGCGCCAATGGCATTCGTGGATCGCGCCTTCGAGTGCATACAACAAATTCAATCCCGGACGGAATCCGGCACGTTTGATCTTGATGAAGGCGCCGATCGCGCCCGCGGCGACCAGTTGTTCGCGCGAACGGATGCCGACCTGGCGCAGCCATGCCGATGACTTCGGGCCGATGTTGATCAGCTTCTCGGGTTCGCTCATGTGCTTGCCTCCAGCCATGCATGCGCTATCGCTTCAAGGCCGCGTTGATCTTCCGCATCGAAGCGGTCGGCTTCCGGGCTGTCGAGATCGAATACTCCGATCAATTCATCGCCACGAAACAATGGCACCACGAGTTCCGAACGCGACGCGCCATCGCAAGGGATGTGCCCGGGGAATGCATCGACATCGGCGATGCGCTGCGTTTGCCGCGTCACCGCAGCCGTGCCGCAAACGCCACGACCAAGCGCGATGCGCACGCAGGCCGGCTTGCCCTGGAATGGCCCGACCACGAGTTCGTTGCCATCGAAGAAATAGAAACCGACCCAGTTCAACGACGGCAGCGCGTGATACACCAGCGCGCTCAGGTTCGCCGCGTTCGCGATGCGGTCGCGTTCGCCCGACAGCAGCCCGCGCGCCTGCTGCAACAGCTGCGCGTATTGCTCGGGCTTGCTTCCGGCGAGGTCGTGGACTTCGTGCATGGCCGAAGTCTAGCAGCGCACGCGCTGGTAAGCTTTGCGGCATGAATGACATTGCACACCTGCGCCCGGACGGCTTCCGCGAACGCGGCGGCGAAGTCATGCGGTTGCGCGTGGCATACAAAGCATGACGCGCGGCATCTACGTCACCGGCACCGACACCGGCATCGGCAAGACCACGGTTTCCTGCGCGTTGTTGCATGCGTTGCGTGCGCGCGGATTGCGTGCGGTCGGGATGAAACCCGTCGCAAGCGGTTGCGAGCGCACACCGGATGGATGGCGCAACGACGATGCATTGCGATTGCTTGCGGCGAGCGAACCGCAACCGGATTACGCGCTGGTCAATCCGTATGCATTGCCCGACCCGACCGCACCGGAACTCGCAGCTCGCGATGTTGGGGTCGAAGTCGCGATGCCATCGCTGCGCGTCGCGTTCGATGCGCTTGCTGCATCGTCGGATGTCGTTGTTGTCGAAGGCGTCGGCGGATGGGCTGCGCCGTTGTCTGCGCAGCTCGACCAATGCGAGCTCTCGCGTGAGTTGGGAATCCCGATACTCCTCGTGGTCGGCTTGCGGCTGGGCTGCATCAACCACGCGCGACTGACTGCCCGCGCGATTCGCAGTGATGGATTGCGCTTGCTCGGCTGGATCGGCAACGCGGTCGATGCGGACTTCCATCGCAGCGAAGAAACCATCGCGATCCTCGATCGCGAGCTGGGTTTTGGTGCGCCCCGCCTGGGACTGTTGCCGCATCGCGCCGAGGCGATGGATGCAACAGTGCATTCTGCGTTGGCCGATGCGGCTGCGCGGTTTGCTGACTTCCGGCATGGGTAGCCGCTTGCGCAGATAAGCTAGACTTGGCAGTACAGCAATCAAATTGTCATTCATGCTTCGCCATGGATCGGCCGCTGCCCAGCGCATCGCGCGCCGATCGCAACAACGCCGATCGCAACGTCAAGGACGCACCATGCGCCGCATCGCCACCGCCCCTTTACTCATCCTGCTCGTCCTCGGCGGTGCGGTCGCTTGCAAGGGCGGCGGACAGGGCGGCCCCGGCGGCGGCCCCGGTGGGCCGGGCGGGGAGATGAAGTTGCCAGTGGAAACTGCGAAGGTGGCGATGGTGTCGCTGCCCTCCGAATTCGAAACCGTCGGCAGCCTGCGCGCGGATGCGTCGGTGACGGTGCGCCCGGAAGTCGCGGGCAAGATCGTGGCGATCCATTTCCAGGAAGGCCAGCATGTGGCCGATGGCGCGCCGCTGTTCTCGCTCGATCCGGCGCTTGCGCGCGCCGCGCTCAACGAAGCGAATGCGAATCTGGACAACAGCCATCGTGCGTTCGATCGGGCCAATGGACTGGCCGACAAGCAATTGATCGCGCGCGCCGATCTGGATACCAGCAAGGCAACCCTGGGCGTGAATCAGGCACGCGCGGCAACGGCGCGCACGATGCTCGACAAGACCGTGATCACCGCGCCGTTCGCGGGCACGACCGGCTTGCGACAAGTCAGCGTCGGCGATTACATCACCGTCGGCGAGGCGCTGGTGGATCTGGTGAAGCTCGATCCGTTGCAGGTGGATTTCCGGATTCCGGAACAGCAGTTGTCGCGCGTCGCGGTCGGGCAGAACGTGAAGCTCGAAGTCGATGCGTATCCTGGCAAGACGTTCGACGGCACCGTGCTCGCGATTGATCCAGTGATCGACACGGCAGGTCGCAGCGCGCTGGTGCGTGCGCGCGTGCCGAATCCCGATACGATGCTGCGGCCTGGATTGTTCGCGCGGCTGCGCATCGTGTATGGCACGAATCCGTCCGCGTTGATGATTCCCGAGCAGGCGATCTGGCCCGACGGCGACCAGAAGAAAGTGTTCCGCGTGGACAAAGGCAAGGTCAAGCTCGTGCCGGTCACGCTCGGCATGCGCCAGCCGGGCATGGTGCAAGTGATGGACGGACTCAAGGCCGGCGATGAGATCGTCACCGCAGGACAAATGAAATTGCACGATGGCATGGGCGTGATGTCGCTGCCGTCGGCTAATGGTTCCGATGGCGCATCGTCCGGTACTGTCGCGCCCATAGCGAAACCCGCAGCGTCAACCTCCAGCGGCGGCTGAGCCGAGGGAAATCCGCATGATCCTGTCCGACATCTCGATCCGCAGGCCGGTGCTCGCCACGGTGCTGAACCTGGTGGTGTTGCTGGTCGGCCTGATCTGCTACGACCGACTCGCGGTGCGGTTGATCCCGAACGTCGACGTACCGGTGGTCACCGTCGCCACGACGTATCCGGGCGCGAACGCGCAGGTGATCGAATCGCAGATTACCAAGCCGATCGAAGATGCGTTGTCGGGCATCGAGGGCATCGACTACATCCAGTCGGTGAGCCGCGCCGAATCGAGCCAAGTCACCGTGCGTTTCCGGCTTGACCGCAATGCCGACGCGGCCGCGTCGGACGTGCGCGATCGCGTCGCGCAGGCGCGTGGCACGCTGCCGCTCACGGCGCAGGAACCGATCGTGCAGAAGCAGGAGGCCGATGCGCAACCGATCATCTATCTCGCGTTTTCGTCGGATCGCGCGTCGCTGACCGACATCGCCGATGTCGCCACGCGGCTGGTCAAGGATCGCGTGCAGACGATTCCCGGCGTTGCCCAGGCGCAGGTGTATGGCAACCGCTACGCGATGCGCGTGTGGCTCGATCCGGAAAAACTCGCGAGCGTCGGCCTGACCACGGTCGATGTCGAAAACGCATTGCTCGCGCAGAACGTCGAGATTCCCGCAGGCCGTGTCGAGAGCCAGCAGCGCGAATTCACCGTGTTGTCGGAAACCGACCTCAAGACGCCCGAACAATTCTCCGCGATCATCCTGAAGACCTCAAACGGTTATCCGGTGCGCCTTGGCGATGTCGCGCGCGTGGAGATCGGCGCCGATTCGAGCCGTTTCCGCGCGCGTTACAACGGCAAGAACGCGGTGCCGCTGGGCATCGTCAAGCAGGCGGTCGCGAATCCACTGGATATCTCGCGTGCGTTGAACAAGATGTTGCCGGAAATCACCCGCACCTTGCCGGCGGGAATGAAGGTGGAGATCGCCTACGACTCGACCGTGTTCATCCAGAAATCCATCGACGAGGTTTACAAGACCGTCGGCGAAGCGGTGCTGCTGGTGGTGCTGGTGATCTTCCTGTTCCTGCGCAGCTGGCGCGCGGTGTTGATTCCGATCGTGACGATTCCAGTGTCGCTGATCGGCGCATTCGCACTGATGTACCTGTTCGGTTTCACCATCAACACGCTATCGTTGCTCGCGATGGTGCTCGCGATCGGGCTCGTGGTTGACGATGCGATCGTGATGCTGGAGAACATCTTCCGCCATGTCGAGGAAGGCATGCCGCCGTTCGCGGCGGCGCTCAAGGGCAGCAAGGAAATCGGCTTCGCGATCATCGCGATGACGCTGACACTGTCCGCCGTGTACATGCCGTTCGTGTTCTCGACCGGTCGCACCGGCAAGCTGTTCATCGAGTTCGCGCTGACCCTCGCGGGTGCGGTGCTGGTGTCGGGTTTCACCGCGTTGACGCTGTCGCCGATGATGGCGTCCAAGCTGCTGCACCACGAGAAGAAGCACGGCCGCTTCTATGAATTCGGCGAGCGCGTGTTGCGTGGGATCGATCGCGGATACGGCTCGGCGCTGCGCACCGCGTTGAGAGTGCGGATCGTGGTCGTCGTGTTCTGGGTGGCGATCATGCTCGGGATCTTCGGATTGAAGGCGATGTTGCCGACCGAGCTCGCCCCGCAGGAAGACCAAGGCCTGGTGATCGGTTTCGCGACGGCGCCGGAAGGTTCGACGATCGACTACACCGACAATTACGCGAAGCAGATGGAAGCGATGTTCGCGAAGTTGCCGGATCAGAATCGTTTCTTCGAGATCGTCGGTTTCGGCGATGTCACCTCGGCGATTGGTTTCGTCGGACTCAAGGACTGGTCGCAGCGCAGCCAAACCGCGCAGCAGATCGCGGGCGGGTTGTTCCCGCAGTTCATGGGCATCGCGGGCCTGATGGCGTTCCCGGTGACCCCGCCGCCGCTCGGCCAGAACGGCTTCGGCCAGCCGGTGAGTTTCGTCGTCGAGAGCTCCGGCAGCTGGGAGGACTTGAACGCGCTGGTCAACAAGATGCTCACGAAGATGCACGAGAACCCGAAGCTCACCAATCCGGATTCCGACCTCAAGCTCAACAAGCCGGAATTGAAGATCGACGTCGATCGCGAAAAAGTCGCCGCAGTCGGCAGCAGCGTCGATGTGGTCGGCCACACGCTGGAAACCTTGCTCGGGGGACGCAAGGTCACGCGTTTCAAGAAAGGCACCGAGCAGTACGACGTGCTGGTGCAGGTCGCGGACAACGCGCGCCGCACGCCGGGCGATCTCGGCAACATCTTCGTGCGCGCTGGGGACGGCAGCATGGTGCAACTCGGCAACCTCGCAAGCGTGACCGAAACCGTCGCGGCCAAGGAGCTCAACCACTTCAACAAGCTGCGCGCGGCGACGATCACCGCCGGGCTCGCACCGGACTACTCGATGGGCAAGGCACTCGACTGGATGCAGAAAGGGCTCGACCAGGTCGCCAAGGGCACGCAGTACGATCTGTCCGGGCAATCGCGCGAATTTAGCGAATCCGGATCGAGCGCGATCGGGCTGCTGGGTCTGGCGTTGGTCTTCATCTATCTGGTGCTGGCGGCGCAGTTCGAGAGTTTCGTGGACCCGTTCGTGATCCTGCTGTCGGTGCCGCTCGCGGTGTTTGGCGCGTTCGCGTGCCTGGTGCTGTTGAATCTCGGCAGCGGCATGCATTTCTGGAACACGACGGGCTCATGGAACATCTACACGCAAATCGGCGTGATCACCCTGGTCGGGTTGATTTCCAAGCACGGCATCTTGATCGTGGAGTTCGCGAACCAATTGCAGGAACAGGGCCGCAGCAAGCGCGATGCGGTGATGCAATCGGCGGCGCTGCGCCTGCGCCCGATCCTGATGACGACCGGCGCGATGGTGCTGGGCTCGATTCCGCTCGCGCTGGCCGCAGGCGCGGGGGCTGAGGCCCGTCACCAGATCGGCTGGGTGATCGTCGGAGGCATGAGCTTCGGCACCATGCTCACGTTGTTCGTGGTGCCGGTGGCATATTTGTTGCTGGCACGCACGCGCAGGCACACGCAGGAAGACTCGGGTGAACCCGTCACCGCTTGAACCGTCCCGATCTTGGCGCATCCTGCGCGCAATGCGGCCAAGCGGCGTCTCATCTCACCCGCTCCAAAGAAAAAAGCCGGCACGAGGCCGGCTTGAAGGGGGCGGCGCGCCGGGGGTTACCGGCGCGCGCCATCCACGTTGGAGCTTGAAGACTTACTTGCGGGCAGCGGCCTTGACGACCTTGTCCACGTTCTTGGTGGCGATGTCGGCGGCCTGCGTCGCGACGTTGCGGATCTCGTCGTTGGCGGCTTCGACCTGGCCCTTGACCAGTTCGGCGATCGCCTGGTTGGTCTTGACCTGCGCGGCGATCATTTCCTGGCCGACGGCGGCGAAACGCTCGGCGGTTTCCTTCGCCAACTCCATGCCCTTCGGCATGATCGTCTTGAGGTCTTCAATATCGCGGGCCTCGGAAGCCTGGCCGAAAAATGCGACGTTCGCATTCAAGCGCTCTTCGAGCGTCTTGAACTGCAGACCGATCAAATTCTGGGCGTTCTGCAAGGCGAGGGTGTTGGCCTGCAGCGCGGCGTTCGCGAACTGCTTGCTCATGTTCATCATCTGGCTCTGGATTTGCTCGTACATGGACCTGCTCCTCTCGGGCGGGATGCCCAGTGTGAGGAGTAGCCTAGCAGGGTATTTGCTGCAGTGCAACATATCCAGCACAAATAAATGTCGGCCTGTTCATAAGCCATTGATCTCCACATGAATTGGTTCATGGACCCAATTTGGCGCG
>JBBRQI010000039.1:0-11266 GCA_038226665.1 Lysobacterales bacterium
AAGTGCATCAAGGGACTTTTTTAGGAACCGAAAACACGTGTCAGCGGTGCTCGCCCATGCCACCCCGCGCCGCATCAAGAGTGCGCACCGTCGGCGCCGAAAAGCCGCGGCGGGTCGCATTGTTCAGCGCTATTATGATCCGGTCATTGGAAGGTTCTTGGGTCCCGATCCAGTGCAGGCCAGCGACAACGGGGCGAACTTAAATCGCTACTGGTACGCCAACAATAATCCCTACAAGTTTACTGATCCGGATGGGCGTGATCCAGACGCATTTTATGGTGTTGCGAATGGCTTGGTGCTAAACAAACATGATGCCGCCCTCGTCGCAAAAGCAGAAAAAAGTGTGGGTAATAGCAATGCAGCTCAAGGTGTGGCAACAGGACAGATGCTCAAAGATCCCACGACCCGGCAGGTAGCCAAACTTCTATATGCCGACGTTGTCGACAACATCAGTAAAAGTGATACGGCAGCGGATGCAATCAAGGGTATTATAAAAGATGTTACAAAGATTCCAAATGCAGTGGAGCATACGAAGGCACCTTCAGAACTGAAGCCCAACAATAGTCCCAAAACACCACAGACAGTGCCGTCTCAGATCCCATCGAAGATGGTACAAAAGGTACGTTATTTAGATGCACGCCAATAAAATTTCGATCTCCTCGTATGTTTTCGGAACCATCTTAATGGTTTCTTGTTCATCGTCTGCGTCAAGGACTGATTATCTGACTGCATCATGGGTATGCGGCCCTTATTCAATGAAAGGAAACGGTTCAATAATGACTGTTGTTGATCACCCCATCTACTATGCAGGGGGAGGGTATGGCGAGGTTTCGGACGCACTAATAACAACCGTTAATGGCGATCAAATAAGAATTAAATCTTCGCTTGAAGGCTCGTGGAAATTTGACGGCAAGATTATTTATGTGAAATTTGACCGGGGCCAATTTTTGTCCTCGGACAATCCTGGATACTCTGTTGCGGCTGGGCAAAATGCACTTGATGCTCAGCTTCTCAAGAAAAACTGGGCTAAAAGAAAAGTGCTTGAGCTTGGGATGCGATTAGTCACAAGACCAGTAGACCCCATGTATAAGGATGCCGATGTGGTGGTCACTTGTACGAAGGAACATTTGCAATAATTTAGGACGGAAAAGGGGACGAGAACAGTTAATCCGACTTCACGACCAGAGTATTTGAAGAACAATCCCGGAAAAGGGGACGAGAACAATTAACTCGAAATAACTGTTCTCGTCCCCTTTTCGCCCCATTTCGCTTTTCGCCTGCGCGACGAACCAAGGCCGGCGTCTTCGGCCTCGATCCATCCCGTGTCGTGCCCCATGCAGTGGTGCTACGCGATCACCACGTCGTCCATGGCAGCAAGTCGACGCGGCGTTCGCAACTGGAGCAAGACCTGCGAGCACGCCGACGCGCTGCACAGCCCGCTTGGCGAATCCAAACGCGGCCGGCACGTTCGGTGCGCGCGATTACAGTGAGTGAAGGCTGGGCCGACTTCCGGCCAACGGTTTGACCCGAAAGGAGATTCCCGGCTACAATTCCACTTCTGTCGCGTCTCGATGCGCGGCAGCGTTGCCAGAATAACTACAGATAACCAATCCAGGACACCATCATGTACGCAGTTTTATTGACTGGCGGTAAGCAATACCGCGTGATGCAGGGCGAGACCCTGCGTGTGGAGAAGCTCGAGGGCGATGTAGGCTCGGCGCTGAAGTTCGAGAACGAGCAGGTGCTGATGCTTGCCAATGCCGACAACATCCACCTCGGCGACGCGCTCAAGGGCAGCTCGATCGCGGCGACCATCAAGTCGCACGGCCGCGCCGACAAGATCCGCATCGTCAAGTTCCGCCGCCGCAAGCACCATCGCAAGCAGATGGGCCACCGGCAGAGCTACACCGAGATCGAGATCACCGGCATCCATCATTCCAAGAAAGACGCTGGCGCCAAAGCCGGCGGCCAGGAGTAATCAGTCATGGCACATAAAAAGGGCGTAGGTTCCAGCCGCAACGGTCGCGACTCGAATCCGAAATATCTCGGCGTGAAGGTGTATGGCGGCCAGGCGATCGAAGCCGGCAATATCATCATCCGCCAGCGCGGCACCGAGTTCCACGCGGGCCTCGGCGTCGGCATGGGTCGCGATCACACCCTGTTCGCGCTCAAGAACGGCAAGGTCGATTTCTCGATCAAAGGCCCGAAGAGCCGCCGCACGGTCAGCGTCGTCACCGCGGAGTAATTTTCTTCGTGATGTCGAATCGAAGCCCCGCCTCGGCGGGGTTTCGTGTTTCAGGCCTAGCAGAACGTGTTCCCGTACCATGCGATGCTTCCTCCTTTGCTCCGCGTTGCCCAATTCAGGCACTCAATGAAATTCGTCGACGAAGCGCAAATCCACGTACAAGCAGGTGCAGGTGGCAACGGCTGCGTGAGCTTCCGTCGCGAGAAATTCATTCCGCTGGGCGGGCCGGACGGCGGCGATGGCGGCGATGGCGGCAGCATCTGGATGATGGCCGACGAGAACCTCAACACCCTGATCGATTTCCGCCACGAGCGCCGCTACAAGGCACCGCGCGGTGAGAACGGCCGCGGCCGGCAGATGTTCGGCAAGGCTGGCGAGGACACCGTGATCCATGTACCGGTCGGCACGGCCGTGACCAATGTTGCGACCGACGAATTGATCGGTGACCTCACCGAGCACGGCCAGAAAATGCTGGTCGCGCAAGGCGGCCACGGCGGGCAGGGCAACGTGCATTTCAAAAGTTCGGTCACGCGCGCGCCACGCCGCGCGGTGCCGGGCAGCGAAGGCGAGGAGCGCGAGGTCCGGCTGGAGCTGCGCCTGCTCGCCGACGTCGGCTTGCTCGGTTTTCCGAACGCGGGCAAATCCACTTTCATTCGTGCGGTATCGGCGGCGACCCCGCGCGTCGCGGACTATCCGTTCACCACGCTGCATCCGAACCTCGGTGTCGTCAGCGTCGAGGCGCATCGCAGCTTCGTGATCGCGGATATTCCAGGGTTGATCGAAGGCGCGGCCGATGGCGCGGGACTCGGCATCCAGTTCCTGCGGCATCTGCAACGCACACGCATACTGCTGCATCTTGTGGACCTGATGCCGCTGGACGATTCCAATCCGGCCGAACAGGTGCGCGCGATCGAGCGCGAGCTCGGCAAGTACGATCCGGCCCTGCTGGAAAAACCGCGCTGGCTGGTGATGAACAAGACCGACCTGCTGCTGCCCGACGAAGCGCGCGAGCGTGCCGAAGCGGTGGTCGCGGCGCTTGACTGGAAACAACCCTGGTTCATGGTGTCGGCGATTGGTCGCGAGGGCACGCGCGAGGTCTGCCTGAAGGTGCAGCAGTTTTTCGACGAACAGAAATACAAGGCGATGCAGGATGCCGCCGAGCTCGATGCGCGTTCGCAGGCGATGCGCGAGAAGGTTGCGCGCGAAAAAGCGTCCCAAGCCACCGCTGCAATCGAGAATGTTACCGACGATTCCGCCGCAAACGATGCGAGCTGAGTTGCTGCGACCTGCAGACGTTCATGCCGCGCACATCAGCTTGCGTCGGCTAGCGCGGCCTGCAAAAACAGAAGCCGGTTTGCGTCGGATGTCTGTTTCCAGAAATGCAAAAGCCGGCTTGCGCCGGCTTGAGCAAAACCATGTGACTCGCAGCGAATCAGGCGGCTTGCAGCGCCTTGATGCGCGCGGTCAGGCGGCTCTTGTGTCGCGCGGCCTTGTTCTTGTGGATCAGGCCACGGCTGGAGAAGCGGTCCAGGATCGGCTGGGCGCCGTCGAATGCCGCTTTGGCTGCAACATGATCCTTGGCGTCGAGCGCCTTGAGAACCTTCTTGACGGCGGTGCGCAGCATCGAACGCGCGCTGGCGTTGCGGGCTCGATGCACCTCGGCCTGTTTGGCGCGCTTTTTGGCGGACTTGATGTTGGCCAAGGTAAAACTCCTGAAGAATGCGTTGGATTGGGTGCTGGAATGAAGACGACAGCGTGAAAAGACTGCGAATTATGGTGGAATCATGGGCTTGAGTCAAACCGAAGGACCTGGCTCCGAAGGCGCGCCCTCCCTGTCGGGCAATCCCTCGCGGAAGCGGCCGACAATGCTGCGCTCGCTGGCATCCTTCAGTGGCATGACGATGATTTCGCGCGTGTTCGGGCTGGTGCGCGACATGGCGATCAACTCCGCGTTCGGCGCCGACTGGCGCACCGACGCGTTCTGGGTCGCGTTTCGCATCCCGAACTTCATGCGCCGCCTGTTCGCGGAAGGATCGTTCTCGACTGCCTTCGTGCCGGTGCTCACCGAGGTCAAGGAAACCCGCAGCATCGATGATGTGCGCGCCCTGGTCTCGCGCACCGCCGGCACGCTTGGCGCCGTCCTGCTGTTGATCGTCGCGATCGGCGTGATCTTCGCGCCGCAGGTCACACTGCTGTTTTCGCCGGGCGCAGTCCAGCAACCGGAAAAGATCAGCTTGACCGTCGACCTGTTGCGGCTGACCTTCCCGTTTCTGTTGTTTGTCTCGTTGACCGCATTGGCTGGCGGTGTCCTCAACAGTTACCACCGCTTCGGCCTGCCGGCGCTGACGCCGGTGATCCTCAACCTGTGCATGATCGCCGGCGCTTTGTGGTTGTCGCCGTTGCTGCATACCCCGATCCTCGCGATGGGCTGGGCGATCCTGGCGGCGGGCATCCTGCAATTGCTGGTGCAACTGCCGGCGATACGCGGGCTTGGCGTACTGGATTGGCCACGCTGGGGATGGTCGCATCCGGACGTGCGCAAGATCATGCGCCTGATGGTGCCGACACTATTCGGTTCGTCCGTCGCACAGGTGAACCTGTTGCTCGACACCGTGATTGCGTCGCTGCTCGTTGCCGGTTCGCAAACCTGGCTGTCGCAGGCCGATCGTTTCCTCGAATTGCCGCTGGGCGTGTTCGGGATCGCGCTCGGCACGGTGATCCTGCCGACCTTGTCGCGGCATTACGTCAAGACCGACCGCGAGGGTTTCTCGAAGGCGCTGGATTGGGGATTGCGAACGACGTTGATGATCGCGGTGCCGGCCATGCTCGGCCTGATGCTGCTGTCGGTGCCGCTGGTAGCGACGCTGTTCCAGCACGGTCGCTTCACACCGTTCGATACGCGCATGGCAGCGTTGTCGGTGTTCGGCCTGAGCTTTGGACTGCCGGCTTTTGCGTTGGTCAAAGTGGTACTGCCCGCGTTTTACGCGCGTCAGGACACGCGCACGCCAGTCAAGGCCGGTGTCGCATCGCTAATCGCCAACATGGTGTTCAATGTTTTGATCCTCGCGATTCTCTACAAGATCTGGGTGCCGGCGGAATTGCAGCAGGGGTCGGTATGGGTCGCGCTGTCGAAGGTCCCAGGCCTGCATTTCGCACTGGGTTTAGCGAGCGCCATTGCGAGCTATCTGAATCTTGCGTTGCTGTGGCGCTGGTTGAAGCAGGCCGGTGTCTATCAGCGCCAACCGGGTTGGAGCCGCTTCCTGCTGCGTTTGCTGATTGCCTGTGGTGCGATGGTCGCGGTGCTCTTGCTGGGATTGCACATGGCGCCGGATTTCACCAGGACAGCCGTGCTTTCGAGGGTCCTCTGGCTCGGAGTGCTGGTCGTTGCCGGCATTGGCGCGTACAGCATTGCGATGCTGGCGATGGGCTTTCGTCCGCGCGAGCTGCACGCCAACTGAGCGCGGTCGGGAAATGCTGGGTCGCAGCTATAATCAATCCAACGTCCCTGTTGAAGAACTCGGCCATCCGTGGCCGGACCGTCAAAACAATGAACACCCTATTCCGCGACATTGACGGCGGACTTCTGTGCCCGCACGGCAGCGTGGTCTGCATCGGCGCGTTCGATGGCCTGCATCTCGGTCATCGCGCGCTGGTCGGCCATGCCGTCGCGCGCGCGCGCGAATTGGGTGTGGAAGCGGTCGCACTGAGTTTCGAGCCGCTGCCACGCGAGTTTTTCGCAGGCGCACAGCAGCCACCGCAACTGCCTCCATCGCGACTGTCGTTGCCGCGCGCGAAGTTCGAAGGCTTGCGCGCGCTCGGCGTGGATCGCGTCGGCCTGTTGCGCTTCGACGCGCGGATGGTGGCGATGTCGCCGCGCGAATTCGTGGAACGCGTGCTGGTGCATCGATTGCATGCGCGCGAAGTCTGGGTCGGGCCGGAGTTCCGCTTTGGACACCGACGCGCGGGAGATTTCGCATTGCTCGGCGAGATGGGTGAGCAACACGGCTTCGTAGCGCATGAACTTGCGCCGGTGCTGGTCGATGGCGAGCGCGTTTCCAGCACGGCCATCCGGGCCTTGCTGGCAGCCGGCGATCTGGATGCGACCGCGCGTTTGCTCGGTCGTCCGTATGCGATTTCCGGCAAGGTGGTGCGCGGGCAGCAACTTGGGCGCACGCTCGGTTATCCGACCGCGAACCTGAGGCTTGGTGGAAAGGTCCCGGCACTTGGCGGAGTCTTTGCGACGCGCGTGCACGGCGTTGGTGTTGAAGGTTGGCCAAGCGCTTCCAGCCTCGGCACGCGCCCGACCGTCCATGGCACCGAGCGTCTGCTCGAAGCGCATCTGTTCGACTTTGACGGCGACTTGTACGGCCAGCGCATTAAAGTGGAATTCGTCGCCAAATTGCGCGACGAATTGCGATTCGACAATCTGGACGCATTGAGAGAACAGATGCATCGCGATGCCGAGCGGGCGCGCGCAATTCTTGGCATGCAGCAACAACGACGTGGAGCGATGGCGTGAGCGATTTGGAGAAGAGCGGGGCGGAAGGCAACCGCTACAAACACACGATTCACTTGCCGGAAACCGAGTTTCCGATGCGTGGCGATTTGCCGAAGCGCGAACCGGGCACGCTGGCGCGGTGGGAATCCGAAGGCCTGTACGCGCAAATTCGCGTGCACGCGAAAGGCCGCGACACTTTCGTGCTGCACGATGGCCCGCCGTACGCGAATGGCCCGATCCACATCGGCCACGCAGTCAACAAGATCCTCAAGGACATCGTGGTGAAGTCAAAGCTGATGGCAGGCTTCGATGCGCCCTATGTGCCGGGCTGGGATTGTCACGGATTGCCGATCGAACTCGCGGTCGAGAAGAAATTCGGCAAGGTCGGCACCAAGCTCAACACCGCCGAGTTCCGCGCGAAATGTCGCGAGTACGCGAACGAGCAGATCGACGGACAGCGCCGCGACTTCAAGCGTCTCGGCGTGCTCGGCGCATGGGAAAATCCCTATCGCACGATGGATTTCCGCTACGAAGCGGATACGCTGCGGTCGCTCGCGAAGATCGTTGCGAACGGCCATCTCGCGCGCGGCGTAAAGCCGGTGCATTGGTGTTTCGATTGCGGGTCGGCGTTGGCCGAGGCCGAGATCGAATACGCCGACAAGCAATCGCAGGCGATTGATGTCGCGTATCACGCCGTCGACCCTCAGATTCTCGCGCACAAGTTCGGCGTCGATGCAGGCGATGCGATTGTGTCGGTGCCGATCTGGACGACCACGCCGTGGACGCTGCCGGCTTCGCTCGCGGTGACGCTGGGCGCCGAACTGGAGTATTCGCTGGTCGAAGGCCCGTCGTATCACGGTCGGCGTCAATTGCTGGTCATTGCAACAGCACTCGTAGAGCGCGCGCTGCATCGCTATCGCGTGGACGAAGTACGCGTGCTCGGAAGTGTTTCCGGAGCAGCGCTTGAGCACCTGCGGCTGCGTCATCCGTTCTACGACCGCACCGTGCCGATCATCCTCGGCGAACATGTCTCTGCCGAAGATGGCACCGGCGCCGTGCACACCGCGCCGGGACACGGCCAGGAAGATTTCGTGGTCGGCCAGAAATATGGCCTCGACGTGCTCAATCCGGTCGGCGGCAACGGCGTGTATCTGCCGAGCACCGAACAGTTCGCCGGGCTATACATCTGGAAGGCGAACGATGCCATCGTCGAATTGCTGCGCGAACGCCGCGTGTTGCTGGCGCACGAAACCATCACCCATAGTTATCCGCATTGCTGGCGGCACAAGTCGCCGGTGATCTTCCGCGTCACGCCGCAATGGTTCATCGGCATGAACCAGGCCGGCCTGCGCGCTGATGCGCTCGAAGCGATCAAGCACGTGCGCTGGGTGCCCGAATGGGGCGAGGCGCGCATCACCGGCATGATTGCCGACCGCCCGGACTGGTGCATCTCGCGCCAGCGCACGTGGGGCGTGCCCATCGCGCTGTTCGCGAACAAGGAAACCGGCGAGCCGCATCCGCGCACGGTGGAACTGATGCACATTGTCGCCGACAGGATGGACACGGCTGGCAGCGACGCATGGTATGCGCTCGATCCGGCCGAACTCATTGGCGACGATGCGCAGCACTACGACAAGATTAACGACATCCTTGACGTGTGGTTCGATTCGGGGGTGAGCCACGAAGCGGTGCTTGCCGCACGGCCGGAAGATGGTTTGCGCAAGCCTGCCGACCTGTACCTCGAAGGTTCCGACCAGCATCGCGGCTGGTTTCAGAGCGCGCTGCTCACCGGCGTCGGCATGGACCGCACCGCGCCGTACCGGCAGTGCCTGACTCATGGTTTCACGGTCGATGCGCAGGGCCGCAAGCAGTCCAAGTCGCTCGGCAACGTGGTCGCGCCGCAGCAGGTGATGGACGCGCTTGGCGCTGATGTTTTGCGGCTGTGGATTGCCGGCGCGGATTATCGCAACGAGATGTCGGTGTCCGACGACATCCTCAAGCGCAGCGCCGACAGTTATCGCCGCATCCGCAATACCGCGCGCTTCCTGCTTGGTAACTTGCATGGATTCGATCCGGAAAGACACTTCGTCGCGCACGTTGACATGCTGCTGCTTGATCAATGGGCAGTGGACTGCGCGAACCATATGCAGGATCGCATCAAGCACGCGTACGAAAATTATGACTTTAGTGCAGTGGTACAGCTGATCCAGAATTACTGCACGAACGACCTCGGGGGGCTTTTTCTTGATATTAACAAAGATCGCCTTTACACGATGCGTGAGGACAGTCGCGGCCGACGCTCAGCGCAGACTGCTATGTTTCACATCGCCGAAGCAATGGTGCGCTGGATCGCACCGATCCTGAGCTTTACTGCCGATGAGATGTGGGGCTACCTGCCAGGACAGCGCAAGGGAAATGTACTGTTCACGACTTGGTATGAAGGACTCGAAGTGCTTCCCGATGGCGCGGCACTTTCCGTTGAGCGTTTTGATCAGTTGGCCGATTTAAGGCGCGCTGTCACAGGGCAACTTGAGCCGATGCGGGATTCCGGGGCAATCGGAGCATCACTGCAGGCGGAAGTAGATCTTTTTGTCGATGAGCATGGCGAAAGTGCTTTGCAAGACTTGTCTGAGGAGCTGAGATTCTTCTTCATCACGTCAGAACTAAGAGTGCGGCCACTTTCTGAGAAGCCGGCAACGGCCATACCGCTGTCTTTAGGACAGTGGAGCGGATCCGCTTGGATGACTGGGCGACGCACTGAGAATCCCAAGTGCGTCCGTTGCTGGCACCATCGCTCAGACGTCGGCTCTCATCCCGAGCACCCCGAAATTTGCCTGCGCTGCGTGAGCAACGTCGATGGCCCCGGCGAAAACCGGAAGTGGTTCTAATGCAATCGACGCAGGCGAAACCTAGCGCATTACTCTGGCTACTGCTGTCCGCAGCCATCATCGGCCTCGACCAGTGGACCAAGCACATCGTGCTGGCGACGCTCACGCTGCACCAGCCGGTCGCGTTCATCGCCGGATTCTGGAACTGGATGCTCGCCTACAACGAAGGTGCGGCTTTCAGCTTCCTCGGCAACGCTACGGGTTGGCAACGCTGGATGTTCGCGGCGCTCGCGATCGGCGTGAGCACGGGAATGACGATCTGGCTCGCGCGCACGCCGCGCGGCGATTGGCGCACGGCATTGCCGTTCTCCCTGGTGATCGGCGGGGCGCTCGGCAACGTGATCGATCGCATTCGTCTCGGACACGTCATCGATTTCATCCAGTGGTATTGGCACGATCATTATTGGCCGACGTTCAACGTCGCCGATTCGTCGATCGTCTGCGGCGCGGTTGCGTTGCTACTGTTCGGCATGCGCAATAAGCCGCGCGCGGCAGTAAGCTGATGCCATGGACGTCGTTCTAGCCAATCCCCGTGGTTTCTGTGCAGGTGTCGATCGCGCGATCGAGATCGTCAAGCGCGCGATCGAAACGCTCGGCGCGCCGATCTACGTGCGCCACGAAGTCGTGCATAACCGTTTCGTCGTCGACGACTTGAAGCAGCGCGGTGCGGTGTTCGTCGAGGAACTCGACGAAGTGCCCGATGGCGCGACGGTGATCTTCTCCGCTCACGGCGTGTCGCAGGAAGTGCGTCGCGAGGCCACGCAGCGCGGGCTCAAGATATTCGATGCGACATGTCCGCTCGTCACCAAGGTGCATATCGAAGTCGCGCGGCATTGCCGCGCCGGCCGCGACGTGGTGCTGATCGGCCACGAAGGCCATCCCGAAGTCGAAGGAACGATGGGTCAGTGGGACGCAGAGGGCGGCGGCGGGACGATCTATCTCGTCGAGGATGTCGATGATGTCGCGCGATTGCATGTTGTGCAGCCCGGCAATCTTGCCTACACGACGCAGACCACGTTGTCGGTGGACGACACTCGTGCAGTGATCGCGGCGTTGCAGGGGAAATATCCTGCGATCCAGGGTCCGAAACACGACGACATTTGCTATGCGACGCAGAACCGTCAGGACGCGGTTCGCCTGCTCGCGCGGGAATGCGACCTGGTTCTGGTGGTCGGATCGGTCAACAGCTCCAATTCCAACCGCCTTCGCGAACTTGCCGAGAAGCAGGGGATCGAGGCGCATCTGATCGACGGCGCCGAGCACATCGATCCGAAGTGGCTTGATGGCAAGCGGCGGATCGGCGTCACCGCTGGCGCATCCGCGCCCGAAGTGCTTGTCGAAGGAGTACAGGCGCGATTGCGCGAACTTGGCGCGGACAACGTCAGCAGCCTGCAGGGCGAACCCGAGGACATGGTGTTCGCGCTGCCGAAAGAGTTGCGCTTGACCGTGATCGACTGAATCGAATTGCCATGCGACGCCAAGGCGTCGCAGCCTTGAATCGCCCCGGCTTCTGTAGACACTTAGAAGCCTCGTTTTGAGAACTGCTTTTCGAACTCTACCGGAGATAGCCCGTCGTTGCGTCCGTGCTGGCGACGGGTGTTGTAAAACATCTCGATGTAGTGGAACACGTCGGAC
>JBBRQI010000040.1:0-10448 GCA_038226665.1 Lysobacterales bacterium
GACGGTCTTGGGAACGTAGCTCATGATTCCTATCACTGCACTTGGGAGAGCCCAATCATAGACTGGAAGTACTCACTGAGCCTTGGGCAGTCCAAAGACAGCCAGGCTTGAAACGGCCTGATCGAATGTCCGCAGTGGGTCGAAAGCGGCGGTCACCACCAGCGCGGTGATCGTGGGTTGCCGGAACTGCGATCAGTGCTGTGCAGCGCGCGCATCATACACCCACGCGAGATTCAAGCAGCTTCTGGGTGCCCGCCGAGAAGGAACTAGCAGCTTCTGGGTGCCCCGGTGTAGAAATGCAAGGTGCCAACCACGCTGAAACGGCCTTGTGGCGCGGTATGGCGTAGCGCTTTTTCGGCAATCCCACAATATCGCCATCTGCCATGGATCAAGTCGTGCTGACAGTGGTGGCCTTAATGGCGGCAAGTTTCAACACGTCTTCCTTGCCGGATCGCAGTGGTAATAACTGGCCGCACAAGGCGAATCATGGTCCAGTGCGGAATGTGCACGGCGTGTGTCGCATTGCGATCGATAAGAAGAAAGTTGGTCTGGATCAGGTCGAGGAGCTGGTCTGTTATCCGTCAGGACATCCAGAGCTGGGGATGCACCGCCTCCTTGACTGGATCAACGAGGATCAGGCGTCAGGCTCCAGCCTATCGCGCGAAGGCTCCGCCTTCCTGTTGACGACATGGAGAAGAATGGACACCGGACAGGCGAATACGACGAACATTACGTTCGACTTTGCCGATCACAGGCTGGTCGTGGAGACCGTCGACTGGGACGGCCTGACAGAACAGAAGAGCGGAAATCGACACTACGTGAAATATGTGACGAATTTTCTGGAAGGATATTCGGCCAAGTTCAACCTGGACTGCAAATCGCCCTATCTGATCTATAGGAAAAACTCCAAGAAAGGCCGGATTCCGCTTCCGATGGTGGTCTATAGACTGGTCGAAGACATTGGACGCTTGGACACGATGGACGACGGGAAGGACTACACCTGTCCTGAGGATAAACCGATCGACAAGAGGCGCTAAGTGGATTCATCTAGTCGTCGCGGATTGAAGAGCTCGGTGACCATCATAGTCTGGCCAGCATTCGATCAAACCAGCCACGAAAATGGCCTGATAAACATAGGCTTCATTGATCTCCCTTTTCCACCTCAATATTCTCTACCCAACATTCCCGCAGTCGTTTCGACCTGTAACACGACATAAGCACCCAGACCGCTGTCTACGCGCCTGCTCGGCGATGCGTGCAAGTCCATCGCGATCGAGCGCGGCATCGCGGGCGCGACGCCCGGTGCGCCGGCTGCGTACATCGTGTGCTGCCACATGCAATTCAAATCGCTCGACGCCTTCCTCGCCGCAAGGGCATTGCATGGCGAAACGCTCGGCAGCGACATCGCCAACTACACCGACGTGCAGCCGGTGATCCAGTTCAGAGAGCCACTCACGTTCGCGTGAGCCGCTACCGATCCGATTGACCGCAGTCGCCTGAAACCGCACGCTCTGCGCCATGGACGCCTTCGGCTATCTCTCGGTGCTGCTGTCGATCGTGCTCGGCCTGGCGATGACGCAGGTGCTGAAAGGCTTTCGCGGCTTGATCCTGACCCGCGCGACGGTGCGGATGTATTGGCCGTGCGTGCTGTGGGCGGTGCTGCTGCTGGTGATCGACGTGCAGGCGTGGTGGGCGATGTACGGCCTGCGCGACCATGCCAGCTGGAACTTCATCGCGTTCGCTGTGGTGCTGATGCAGACGGTGCTGCTGTACCTGAGCGCGGGCTTGGTGCTTCCCGATATCCGCGACGACCGCGCGGTCGATCTGCGCGAGCACTATTTCGACCACACGCGCTGGTTCTTCGGGTTTGCGGTCGCGTCGGGCGTCGTCAGCATCTCCAAGGATCTCGTGCTCAGCGGCGCCCTGCCCGGGACATCGAACCTGGCGAGTCAGCTTGTTTTCATGACGACGTGCGCGGTCGCGATCTTCACCAGCAACGAGTCGTACCACAAGTTCCTCGCGGTGTTCTCCGCGATCGGTTTCAGCGCCTACATCGCACTGCTGTTCGCGCACCTGCACTAAGCCGGGCCCAGACATCGCTCCGGCGAAAGCTAGACCTCGCTTTCGGGAAGGTTTACGCTGAACGACCTTCGCAGCCATCGCTCTCGGCTCTCTTGCCGCAAGTCCGTTGTAATATTTCGCGGATTCGGGGATGCATGGAACGTCCGGGGTAATCGCGTCCAGCGCCAGTCGGAGGAACCAAGGATGCCTTCCGCACAAAGCCTTTTGGCACGCCGTGCCCCCGCGCCCAGCTGGCGAGACGCTGGCGAGCGCGAACATCTCGCGCAGATCTACGAAAGCGACGATTTTCTCGTCGAATCCGTCGCCAACTACATCCAGTCGGGCATGGCAGCGGGCGCGGCCGCGATCGTGATCGCGACCGGAGGACATCTGGATCAGTTGCGGCACCGTTGGGCCGGCGAGAAGCTGGATGTCGAAGCAGCGATAAGGCGCGGACAGTTGATCCTGCTCGAGGCAAAGCAAGTGCTGGACGCCTTGATGCGCGACGGCAGGCCCGATCCAGCGCGCTTTGGCGAGACGGTGGAATCGATCGTTGCGGCTGCAACAACGCGTTATCCGCGGGTGGTGGCGTTCGGCGAGATGGTCAACTTGTTGTGGAGCGACGGCCAGCTCGACGCGGCCATCGCACTGGAGGATTGCTGGAACGACCTTGCGAGCCGGCACAACCTGACGTTGTTGTGCGCTTACCACCTGCACGGCTCCTCGACATCCCACCACGCGGCTCCATTCGAGGCGGTTTGTTCCAGGCATTCGCGCGTCATACCCGCCGAAAGCTCAGTGCGGTTCTACTCGGAAGATCCGCTACGGGTCATCGCGCTGCTCCAGCAGAAAGCATTCGCGCTCGACCAGCAGATGCATGCGCAACAGCACATCGAAGCCGATCTCGCGCATCTGGCGGCGATCGTGGCTTCGTCCGATGACGCGATCGTCAGCAAGTCGCTCGATGGCACCATCCGTTCCTGGAATGTCGGTGCCGAACGTATCTTCGGTTACACCGCCGCAGAGGCCATCGGACAGCCCATCACGCTGATTATTCCAGAGGAGTTGCGCGACGAGGAACGGCTCATCCTCGGCAAGGTGCGCAGCGGTGAGCAGATCGAGCATTTCGAGACCGAGCGCGTCGCCAGGGACGGACAGCGGGTTTTCGTCTCGCTATCGGTTTCCCCGGTCCGCGACGGCAAGGGCGAAATCATCGGCGCGTCCAAGATCGCCCGCGATGTGTCGGAACGCCGCCGCGCCGATGAGGCCGTGGCGCAGGCCAAACGACAGCTTGCGCAGGAAGCCATGGGCCTGGTCGCGCTCAACGAATGGAGTACGCGGTTGTGGCGTTGCGAATCCCTGCAGCAGGGACTGGAGCAGATCCTCGAGGGCGTGATCCACATGCTGGGCGCGGACAAGGGCAATATCCTACTGCGTGAAGGCGAGGGGTTGCGGATCGCGGCGCATCGAGGTTTTGACCAAAGCTGCATTGATGTCTGCGATGCGGTCGCCCTTGGCGACGCAAGCGGTTGCGGCCGGGCGATGCGCTCACGGGTGGTCGAGATCATCCATGTGGAGGCTGATCCGCTGTATGCGCCGGATCTTCCAGCCGCACGCGATGCGGGTTATCGCACGGTGGTTTCAGCGCCGCTGCTGGCGGGCGATGGCAAGGCGGTCGGCGTGCTGAATGTGTATTTCGCAACCGTGCATCAACCGATCGAGGCAGAACTGCGACGCCTGGCCCTGTACGCACGCCAGGCCACCGATTTCATCCAGCGTTGCGAGATCGAGGAGACCCTGCGTCGCAAGGAGCGCATGCTCCTGGAGACGGACCGCCGCAAGAACGAATTCCTCGCGACACTCGCGCACGAGATGCGCAACCCGCTCGCGCCGATTTCCTCGGGCCTGCAAATCATGAAGATGGCCCAGGGCGACCCGCAGATCATGGAGCAGGCGCGTTCGATGATGGAGCGGCAGGTCGGGCACATGGTTCGGCTTGTCGAAGACCTGATGGACGTCAGCCGGATCGGGCAGGGCAAGGTTGACCTGCGCAAGGAAGTCCTGGACCTCAACGACGTCCTCAGGGCTTCCGTCGAATCGTGCCGACCGCGAATCGATGCCGCCGGACACCGCCTGCTGATGCAGATCCCGGCCAATCCGATCTGGGTGGAGGCCGACAAGATCAGGCTGACGCAAGTGTTCGTCAACCTGCTCAACAATGCTGCCAAGTACACCGACCATGGAGGCACGCTCACCGTGCATTCCGAACAAGCCGATGCCGATGCCGTCGTTCGGGTGTCGGACACCGGCTTGGGGATCCCGGTCCACATGCTCGACAAGGTCTTCGACCTGTTCACGCAGGTGGACGAGTCCCAGGAAAAATCCCAGGGCGGCATCGGCATCGGACTGTCACTGGTGAAGGGCCTGGTTCAAGCCCACGGCGGCACGGTGACGGCGCGCAGCGGAGGACCGGGGAAGGGCAGCGAATTTTCCGTGCGGCTGCCGGTGACTCGCGCCACCGATCTGCTGGCCAAGACCTTGTAGCGGCGCAGCCGCGCAGCGCACAGTGATCGCTCCGTGGGACTTGCTCGAATTGCTCCTTGCGTTCCTTCTCACGCGCACACTTTCCCGGTCGATGGGCGCAACCGGAACCTGGGGGATTACCCGTGGTTTGCGGCGCGTGCGTTGCCGAACATACAAATTGCCCGACGCGGTGCACTGTAATGATTCCGCAGCTGGTTCGAAGGATAGTTGCGCCTCGATTCAAACTTGCCGATTGCGGGAACGCCACTCCATGAAGTCAGACATGCCGTGCGTCCTGACGATCAATGGCGGTTCCTCGAGCATCAAGTTCGCCCTGTTCGAGGTCGACGGATCGCTGCGACGGACGCTTGCCGGTCGAATCGAACGGATCGGACTGGCCGACGCCACGTTGGTCGCGACCGGCAGCAACGCGAGAGACAACCTCTCGCGCGCGGTCGACGCACCCGACTACTCGGCCGCGGTGGTCGTGCTGGTGGATTGGCTTGCCGAACACGTCGGTTCAGGCGCACTGACTGCCGTAGGCCATCGCGTCGTGCATGGCGGGCCCCGTTACTCGGAGCCGCAACGGATCTCTGCGGAGATGATCGCCGACTTGCGCCGTCTCAGCCCATTCGATCCGGAACATCTGCCGGAAGAAATCCTGCTGACCGAGGCTTTCCATCGCCGGTTTCCGCACCTTCCGCAGGTTGCGTGCTTCGACACCGCCTTCCATCACCACATGCCGCGCGTCGCGCAAATGCTGCCGATCCCCCGACGCTACGAGGCGAAGGGCCTGCGACGTTACGGCTTTCACGGGCTGTCGTATGCCTACCTGATGCAGGAGCTTGAACGCTTGGCCGGCGTCAAGGCGGCGCGTGGACGCGTGATCCTCGCGCATCTGGGCAACGGCGCGAGTCTGGCGGCAGTGCGCGAAGGAAGCAGCATCGATACCACGATGGCATTCACGCCGAACTCCGGGCTGGTGATGAGCACGCGATCAGGCGATGTGGACCCGGGGCTGGTTTCGTTCCTCGCACGCAGCGAGCAGGTCAGCGCAGCGCAATTCGACCGCATGATGCATCACGAGTCGGGGCTGCTCGGCGTATCGGAGACCAGTTCCGACATGCGCGACTTGCTCGGGAGCGAAACGCAGGACATCCGCGCAGCCGAGGCCGTGGCGCTGTTCTGCTACCAGGCCAAGAAGGGAATCGGGGCTTACGCCGCGGCGCTGGGAGGGCTGGACACCCTGGTCTTCGCAGGGGGCATCGGTGAAAACGCCGCGCCCGTTCGCGCACGCATCTGCGAAGGGCTGGGCTTTCTCGGCATCGAACTGGATGATTCGCGCAACGCGGCCGCCGCGGATGTGATCTCCACCGATGCCAGCAAGACGACGGTTCGCGTCATCAGGACGGACGAGGAAGTGATGATCGCAAGATCGGTCTGTCGCGTTCTCGGCCTCGCCACAGCAACCAAGGCAACACAGACATGACTGCAGCAGTCGACACACTCAACCCGGATCTGTTGCGCAGGATGCACGCCTACTGGCGCGCTGCGAACTACCTGTCGGTCGGGCAGATCTATCTTTACGACAATCCGCTGCTGAAGCGGCCGCTGGTGCTCGCGGATGTGAAACGCATGCTGCTCGGTCATTGGGGCACGACACCGGGGCAGAACTTCATCTACGTGCATCTGAATCGGGTCATCAGGAAATACGACCTCGACATGATCTATGTCTCCGGCCCCGGACACGGCGGCCCTGCGGTTGTCGGCAACACCTATCTGGAAGGCACCTACAGCGAGATCTACCCGGACATCAGTCAGGACGAAGCCGGCCTGCAAAAACTCTTCCGGCAGTTCTCGTTTCCCGGTGGCATTCCCAGCCATGCCTCGCCTGAAACGCCGGGTTCGATCCACGAGGGCGGAGAACTCGGTTATTCACTCAGCCATTCGTTCGGGGCCGTGTTCGACAACCCGGATCTGATGGTTGCCTGCGTGATCGGCGACGGCGAGGCGGAGACGGGTCCGCTTGCCACCGCCTGGCATTCGAACAAGTTCCTCGATCCGGCAACCGATGGCGCGGTGCTGCCGATCCTGCATCTGAATGGCTACAAGATTTCCAATCCGACGATCCTCGCGCGCATCACCCGCGAAGAGCTCGAACAATTGATGCGTGGCTACGGATGGAACCCAATCTTTGTCGAAGGACATGAGCCCGAGCCCATGCATCAGGCAATGGCGGCAGCACTCGACGAGGCTGTGGAGCAGATCAGGAGCATCCGGCAGAATGCGCGCGTGCACGGCGACACGGCGCGTCCGCGCTGGCCGATGATCGTGCTCGATTCACCCAAGGGCTGGACCGGACCAAAGTCCGTTGATGGCGTGCAGAACGAGGGCACGTTCCGCGCGCACCAGGTGCCGCTGTCCATCGGTCCCGCACATCCGGAGCATCTTGCTCAGCTTGAAAGCTGGATGAAGAGCTACAAGCCGGAGGAACTGTTCGATGCGCAAGGCCGCCTGATACCCGAACTGGCCGAGCTCGCGCCAAAGGGCGAACGCCGCATGGGCTCCAATCCGCATGCGAACGGCGGCATCCTGCTGCGCGACCTGCGCATGCCTGACTTCCGCGACTACGCGGTCGACGTGCAGACACCGGGCAAACGTGGCGTCGGCGATACCCATGTGCTGGGCCCGTTCCTGCGCGATGTCGCGAAGCGCAACAGCGAGCAGCGCAACTTCCGGGTCTTCGGGCCGGATGAAACGCTCTCCAATGGTCTGGAGGCGCTATTCGATGCGACGAGGCGTCAATGGAATGCCGCGACGTTGCCGAACGACGAATTCCTCGCGCCCGAAGGACGCGTGATGGAGATGCTGAGCGAGCACCAGTGCGAGGGTTGGCTCGAAGGCTATCTGCTCACCGGGCGGCATGGATTGTTCAACTGCTACGAGGCGTTCATCCACATCGTCGATTCGATGTTCAACCAGCACGCCAAGTGGCTGAAGATTTCCGCGCGCCTGCCGTGGCGTCGCAAGATCGCTTCGCTCAACTACCTGCTGACTTCGCATGTGTGGCGGCAGGACCACAACGGCTTCACCCACCAGGATCCGGGCTTCATCGACCACGTGCTGAACAAGAAGGCGGAAATCGTGCGCGTGTACCTGCCGCCGGATGCCAACTGCCTGCTGTCGGTGATGGACCATTGTCTGCGCAGCCGCCACTACGTCAACGTGGTGATCGCGGGCAAACATCCGGCGCCGCAATGGCTGACGATGGACGCAGCTGCCACGCACTGCGCGGAAGGCATCGGCATCTGGCAGTGGGCCAGCAACGACCAGGACGCCGCGCCGGATGTGGTGATGGCCTGCTGCGGCGACGTGCCAACGCTGGAGACCCTCGCCGCCGTATCGATCCTGCGCGAGCATCTGCCCGATCTGAAGGTCCGGGTCGTCAACGTTGTCGACCTGATGAAGCTGCAGCCGCAGGCCGAGCATCCGCACGGCTTGAGCGATGTCGATTTCGACACCCTGTTCACCCGCGACAAGCCGGTCATCTTCGCGTTTCATGCCTACCCGTGGCTAATCCACCGGCTCACCTACCGCCGCACCAACCACGACAACTTCCACGTCCGCGGCTACAAGGAAGAAGGCACGATCACCACGCCGTTCGACATGACCGTGCTCAACGACATCGACCGCTGGCACCTGGTGATGGACACCATTGATCGCGTGCCACAGACCGGCGGCAAGGGTGTCTATCTGAAGCAGCAGCTCACCGATAAGCTTATCGAGCACAAGCGCTACATCGACATGCACGGAGAAGATCTGCCGGAGATCCGCAACTGGGAATGGAAGCCGCTCGCAACGGCTCCAGCATGAGCGACAGCGCGACTGCTTCGAATCATGGCGTCACACTGCACGGATGCTCCAACCTCGCATGGCGTGCTCAGCAATAGCTGCGAGTGACGTGACCGAGTGGGAAATCGACTGCGGCTTCAGCGGTGATTACTTGACGAGCAACTGCCCGCGCATCAGCGATGTGTGGTTGCGTCCATGACCTGTCCGCCGAGACCGCTGAACAAGATCGGCGCAGCCAGTGCGTCCGCAATATCGGGCGCCATGCAGGGATATGGGCATGCGGACGCGATATGGAACACGTCTGTCAGGGATGGATTGTTGTTCAGCGTCCGGCCGCGCCTCTTGCCGGCGAATCTGCGCGCACCGCAACCCGACATTCGCCCAGCCGGAGATTGCCCTGATTCCTGCATAGGTTGCCTGCGAAACGATGCCGTGGTGCTCGCTGATGGGCGCATACGAAGGCTCCGCCAGCGCGGTCGCGGAACATAACGCGAGCCAGGCAAGCATCGCGAGCGGGGCCTGTTTCATGCTGCGCGTTGCAAACGGCGCGCACGCGCCATCGGTCGCATTGGGATTGCTATCCACGCATCCGTACTCCGGTAAGACTCTGGACTCGCTGAAGTTCGCTGTCCCTAAGATTGACGTTGATCGACTACGCGTTCCGCTTACAAGCCAGGTTGTAGATTTGGGAACGTGAATGGCATCGCCATGGGAGTCGCCCCGTCCTTGGCTTTGCGCCTGCGTTTGCGTGGTGGCATCAGGTGCAGGGTCCTGCGGCTCGCACATTCCGTATTTAGCGGCTGTGTCTTCCAGTCGGTGATCCAGCTGCTCGCGCGTTCGCGGAGTGCAAGGCGCAACTCCCACTCGATCACGTGCAACGGCGTGCTGGTGTCGTGGATGCCGACGGTCGCGTGCGGTGCGATGGACCGGAGCTGATCCGTCGGCGTCGCGAAGACGTAGCCGTTGGCGTCCGTCCATACAGTTTTCTGCTTGGTTGCCAAGGCGCGATGGACGCGTTCGGCCAGTTGCAGCAGCGGATCATAGAGCCGGCCCAGCGGCGCGAAGACGGGAAATTGATGATCCATGACACCTCCGTGTGTGCTGATTTCCCGTGCGCCGAAGTGCTGGCCCACGCGTGTCGAACTTGGATGCTTCGATGTAGCTGGTATGCGCGTAGCGCTATGGAACCGATGGATTCGCCGGTCGCACTGCCTGGCTTGGCCCGCCAATGTGGAAAGTCGCCATCACAATGCCCACACTTGCAGCACAACGCTTCACCATCTTCCCGAGATTGCGCGATGGTTGCGGTCTCGATGGTTGCCGGTCTGCGTCCGCAGGGTTCTCCAGCGCCTCGTTCTCGATCGCCAGATAACCGCCCTCGGACGTAAATGCGTCCTCCGCAGCCTGGTAACGATGGATGTCGCCCTTCTTGCCGAATCGCATGGTCACGATGAACCCCTGGGAGCTGCGCTGCCGATATGGGCGGCGCATCCAGCATGGGCGCGGTGGCGGACGGTGTCGGTGCGCTGCCCCACACTGAGGGACTCTTGGCGATGCAAGAGAGAAACGCGCAACGAAATCTTACGCTATGTGCGCTAACGTACAGAGCTGGTTGAAATCCGCTTATAGAGTCGCTATGCGGCTCAGGCAGGTTTCAACCTCTCGCGCGACTCTACAGCGGGGTGTTTTGGTGCTCATACACGGCAGGAAATCCAACCATATTCTGGCCGCACTGCCAGCGGTGGAGCGCGAGCGCCTGCTGGTGAACCTGGAACCGGTGAAGATGAACCTCGGCGAGGTCATCCACGAATCCGGCGCAGCGCAGACCTATGTGTATTTTCCGATCGACAGCGTCGTTTCGCTGCTGTACATGCTCGATAACGGCTCCATGGCTGAAGTTGCGATCGTTGGCGACGACGGCGTCGTGGGCATGCCGGTCATCACCGGCGACAGCAAATCGCCGCACCGCGCGATCGTGCAGGCTGCGGGAACCGCGCTGCGCATGAAAGCGC
>JBBRQI010000041.1:0-8966 GCA_038226665.1 Lysobacterales bacterium
CTCAGGTACCACTTCAGGAGGTTGCGCACCTGGGGCTCACGCAACGGAATGCTGCCGGTGACGTCGTTCTTGCCGGTCACCGTCAACACGCCCAGGTCCCCAAAGTGGGCGAGATTGGGGTCGTGACTCGGTCGAAAGTCGATTGTTTGGACAGTCACCAGCTCGGATACCCGAAGTGCATAGTGGATAGCGATATGGAACATCACTCGGTCACGCTGCAAGGGCAGCAGCGACTTGCTCCGCCGGGCGTGGGCTTGCTGAATTTCCGATGCGAACTGAGCATCGATGGCGTCGATTTCGGCCGGACCCAAAGACCATCCTTTCGGCACCCAATTCGACTTGTGTTTCTTGACCGCGATTCCGTTTTCATCGGTGATGAACTTTTCGGGGCGGGTCTTGAAACGGCTAACGATTTCGTTGACCCGGTCCAGCTCCAGCATGAATGCCTGGAACGAGCGCCATGCGGAGCAATAGACCGCAACAGTGGCCGGCGCCAGCGACTCACCGGTCCGCTTGTCGACGCGCGATTCGAGGAAGCGCGTGACGTGTTCCTTCTTTAACTCCCAGGGCGCGACCTGGGCGTGATTGAGAAAGCGTGCCAGGTTGTCAGCGTGGGCTTTGCAGCTCTTGGCTTTGAGGCCGTCGAGGTGGCGCATCTGCGCCTCCCAGTCGCGGATCAGATTGGTGGCATAGGCATGCCGATCGCCGCTGAGGAACCCCAGGCTTCGTGCGCACGCGGGTTCTGGCTGGCTTTCCTTAGCCAGTGAACTATTGAGCGTCCCACCGATAGCAAAAACGTTCGTCATTTGCACTAAAGTACTACAAGACAGTCTAACGTGCAAATTATGCACGTTTCTATCGGCGGTGGAACAGTCACATTTGGGCTAAACCCTAGATTCAATCCAACCCGTGCAATTTCTGCACGGGAATAGTGGCTATATCTGACATAAAAAAAGCCCCGCACATGGCGGGGCTTTTGATTTCTGTGTTGATGATCCGATTAAAGGAGCGGGACCAACAGCAGCGCCACGATGTTGATGATCTTGATCAGCGGGTTCACGGCTGGCCCGGCGGTATCCTTGTACGGATCGCCGACTGTGTCGCCGGTGACCGCTGCCTTGTGCGCCTCGGAACCCTTGCCGCCGTGGTGGCCGTCTTCAATGTACTTCTTGGCGTTGTCCCACGCGCCGCCGCCGGTCGTCATCGAAATGGCAACGAACAATCCGGTGACGATGGTGCCGATCAGCACGCCGCCGAGCGCCTGCGCGCCGGCTTCGGAGTTGCCCGCAAGCCACTTGAAGCCGAACGCGACCACGACGGGAACCAGTACTGGCAGCAACGACGGCACGATCATTTCCTTGATCGCCGACTTGGTCAGCATGTCCACGGCGCGCGAGTAGTCCGGCTTGGCGGTGCCTGCCATGATGCCGGGGATATCGCGGAACTGGCGAC
Organism: Lysobacterales bacterium; assembly: GCA_038226665.1. GTDB lineage: Bacteria > Pseudomonadota > Gammaproteobacteria > Xanthomonadales > Xanthomonadaceae > SZAS-103. The sequence continues at coordinate 1,453 of JBBRQI010000041.1, forward strand.
GTACTTCCTCGACGACCGCACCGGCCGCGCGGCCGACGGCTTCCATCGCCATCGCGCCGAACAGGTACGGGATGAGTCCGCCGATCAGCAGGCCGATGATCACGTAGACATTCGACAGGTCAAACGCGGTCGCGTGGCCGAAGTGCGTGTCGAGGTTGTGGGTGTAGTCGGCGAACAGCACGAGTGCCGCGAGCGCTGCCGAACCAATTGCATAACCCTTGGTCACAGCCTTGGTGGTGTTGCCGACCGCGTCGAGCGGATCGGTGACGCCTCGCACTTCTGGCGGCAGATCCGACATTTCCGCGATGCCACCCGCGTTGTCGGTGATCGGGCCGTAGGCGTCGAGGGCGACGATCATGCCGGCCATCGACAGCATGGCAGTCGCTGCGATCGCGATGCCGTACAGGCCGCCGAGGTGGAACGAACCCCAGATCGCGGCGCAGATCACGATCACTGGCAGCGCGGTCGACTTCATCGAGATGCCGAGGCCCGCGATGATGTTGGTGCCGTGGCCTGTCGTCGATGCGGCGGCGATGTGCTGCACCGGACTGTATTGCGTGCCGGTGTAGAACTCGGTGATCCACACGATCAGGCCGGTCAGCACGAGGCCGATTAGCGAGCACTCGAACAGCGCCATCTTGGAGATCGCCAAGCCATCGCCGGTGGTCAGGCCCTGCGGCAGCAGGTCGCCGGTGACGAACCAGAACGCGATCGCCGACAGCACCGCCGACACGATCACGCCCTTGTACAGCGCGCCCATGATCGAGCCGCCTTCCTTTACCTTGACGACGAAAGTCGCGATGATCGAGGCGACGATCGACACCGCGCCGAGGACCAGCGGATACAGCACGGCGTTCGGGTTGTTCGCGAACGTCAGTCCGGCCAGCAGCATCGTGGCGATGATGGTCACTGCGTAAGTTTCAAACAAATCGGCCGCCATGCCGGCACAGTCGCCGACATTGTCGCCGACGTTGTCCGCGATCACGGCCGGGTTGCGCGGGTCATCTTCCGGGATTCCCGCTTCTACCTTGCCGACCAGGTCCGCGCCGACGTCGGCGCCCTTGGTGAAGATGCCGCCCCCAAGGCGCGCGAAGATCGAGATCAGCGACGAGCCGAACGCGAGGCCGACCATTGCATGCAGCGCAGGTTCGCCGGTGATGCCCATCTTTCCGAGCACGACGTAGTAACCGGCAACGCCGAGCAGGCCGAGGCCGACGACGAGCATGCCGGTGATCGCGCCGCCGCGGAATGCGACGTCCATCGCCGGGCCGATGCCGCGACGCGCTGCTTCGGCGGTGCGCACGTTGGCGCGAACCGAAACATTCATGCCGATATAGCCGGCCGCGCCCGACAGGATCGCGCCGATCGCGAATCCGATCGCAGTCGGCCAGCCGAGGAAGACTCCGATCAGAACGCCCAGCACGACGCCAGCGATGCCGATCGTGATGTACTGACGGTTGAGGTAGGCCTGTGCGCCTTCCTGGATGGCCGCGGCGATCTGCTGCATGCGCTCGTTGCCGGCGGGCTGGGCGATGATCCAGCGTGCCGACACGATGCCGTAGAGGATTGCGAGCGCTGCACAACCCAGCGCCAGCTCTAAACCATGTAGCTCAAGCATGAAACGCACTCCCAGTCTGAAAGGCCGGTTTGAACCGGTCGATTGTCGGTTTGAACGGGTTTGGATCGGACGATGTTTCGATAGTCCGGGCCGCCACGAGGACGACTGAACCCCGAGAGTATGGCAAAGGCCGCCGCCCGAGCCAACTAAAGCATGCAGATATGGCCCTGGCGCGGCCAGCCCGGATCGTGTTCTCGGGTATGGTTCAGTGCCGATATGTCAGCCTCGCCACTGGTCTGGTCAAGGAATCGCCATGCGCAACGCACCCGTTTTGCTCGCTGCCGCCCTCGCGCTCGCGCCCATCGCCCGCGGCGCCGACAGCGCCCAGCCCGAAATCCAGCGCGAGCTCGCCAGCCCGCAGCCGGTCGGCCAATTGCATACCTTGCGCAACATTCCCGAAGCCTGCGTGCGTTTGCAGGGCCAGTTCACCGGCGATGCCGCGAAGCCTTACACGTTCGAGGCCGCCTCGCGCGAGCGCTGCGCCCAGCGTGCGGCCTGGGTCGATGCGTCGACCTTGAAGACCGCGCCCACCGCCAAGGCGGGCTGGATCCTCAACGACCGGATCAGCGTGCCGCTTGCGGATGCTCCGACGTGCATCGCGGTGATCGAAGTCTGGCGTCGCGTAGGCGATGCCGCGCCGCCAGCATTGGATCCCCAGGGCCGCTCACGGCTGTACCTGGATAAGCCGCAACAGGCCAGCGCGGTGCCGCTGTTTACGGCCGTGTTGCAGCCACTGAAAGGTTGCGGTTGAGGCATACGCAGGCCGCGAACGACCTGCGAGCCGCGAGCCGCGCAGGATGCTTCAGGGAGTAGAGGTCCTGAGCTTGTCCGCCATGCCGTCGAAAGTCGCTTGGTCGGACGGCGTTAGGTGTGGGTGGCCAGCCATGAACCCCATGGTGACGCCGCTGATCACGTAATACGTCTCGCCGGCTTCCACTTCCAAGGTCAGATCGTCCTTGGCTTCCGAATGCACGCTATACGTGTGCTTGCCGGGGTCGGCCGCCAGCACGAAATACACGCCGCTGCTGATCTTGCCGAGCTCTGTGGTTCCTTCACGAACCATGTACCGGATCGCCGACCCGGCGAATTTTTTCTCGCGGAAAAAGACCACCTGTCCCTTGCCTGCGGGGGGCGGTACGATCTTGCCCGTGCCGACGGGAGCGGCGGGCGATGCGTTGTCGGCAGCAGATGTTGTGGCAGCGGGTGCTTCCGGTGTCGTTGCCGGCTGTGCCGCAGCCTGCGTTGCCGAAGTGGCTGGAGTTGTGGCGGGCGTGGTGGAATCCGTACTCTGGGCCGACGCGAAGGCGGGCAGCAACAGGGCAGCGCAGAGCAAGGTTTTGCGAAGAACTGAGTGCATGGCGTCAATGCTCCTGATGGGGAATGGCGGGTTGAGGAAGTGAGGACGGCTGAGCGAGCGGCCCGATCGATGAGGCTGCGTCCGGGACTTGCGCCAGCGGATAGTTCGGAGCGAGCTTGGCGTCGGCATGTGTACCGGCAGGAATCAGGATTTGGCCACCGTGAATGAACATTGCCAATGCGCCGATACCGATCGACAGCCCCATGGCAAGCGTGGTCCTGTCCTTCCCGGTCGTGCCGATCTTGAGGGCATGTAACTTCAGCTGCTGCCCTGCGTAGTCAAGGTGGCGCGCGGCAAGCACGAGTTTTGCTGGGGCGCCGCCGGCGCGAGGAGCGGCAACGTCTACCACTTGACCGACTCCGGGCGTCCCCATTGGAATTACCTCGCCATCTTCGACGTGGACGGGTTCGGCCAGGCGCACGGCGAAGAAATCTCCGGTGTGCAGCTTGGCCGTATCGAGGGGTTCGGCAATCTCGACGACAACCCGCGTGTCGACCAGGATGCGACAACAGTGTCTCGACGTCGATTCAGTCGAGTCATTTGGCGCAGGGGGCGTGGCGAATGCAGCAGCCGACGCAGACGATTGGGTTGCCTGCACGATGGATGCATGGGTCAGCTCGAGGCCCGGAGGCGTTTGCGCGCACGCGCAGCCGAGGTACGCCAACGCCATCAGCGTTGCCAAAGTGGTTTTCATGGTCAATCCCCGGACACCAGCGCCGCACGACAAGACGCGTGCTGAGAGGTAAATGTTAGCCGAATTTGAGGTCTTTCGGTATTGGGCCCGTGGGATGATTGGGTCAGGATGTCTGGCAGCCTCGATGCTCGACAGTTCTCATACGTCTGCCGGGGGCAGCTTTTTCGTCAGCGCGATGTTCTTGAGGGCGACATAGTCCGGAAGACCATCAGCCCGATAAGGTGGGGGCGCTTCCCCGCGCATCAGCGGGGAAAGGTAGCGGCGCGCGACTTCGGTGATGCCGTAGCCGTCGCGGCGGACGAAATTCTTCGGCAATTTCTTTTCGCGATTGGCGAGCGATACCAGTGGCGCGGCTTCGATCTTCCAGCGATACGGCGCGTCGGATGTGCGCACGATCACCGGCATCACCGCGTTCATTCCTTTCATCGCGTAATCGACGGCGGCTTCGCCGACCGCCATCGCGTGTGCGAGATCGGTCGCCGATGCGAGATGCCGCGCGGAACGTTGCAGGTAATCGGGCACCGTCCAATGCACTTTCATGCCGAGCGCGCGTTTGACGAGACCGGCTAGGCAAGGCGCGACGCCGCCGAGTTGCGCGTGGCCGAACGCGTCGGTGCTGCCGGCTTCGGCGAGGAAATGTTCGTCCGCATGGCGCACGCCTTCGGACGCGACCACGACGCACCAGCCCACCCGTACGACGGTCGCCTTCACCTTTGCCAGGAATGCGGTTTCGTCGAACGCACGCTCGGGGAACAAGACGATCTGCGGCGCATCGTCCGGCCCGACGCCGGCCATGCCCGACGCCGCCGCGAGCCAGCCCGCATGGCGGCCCATGACTTCGTACACGAACACCTTGGTCGAAGTGTCGGCCATCGCGGCGACATCCAGCGCGGCTTCGCGCACCGATACCGCCGTGTATTTCGCAGCCGAGCCAAAACCAGGGCAGCAATCGGTCACCGCAAGATCGTTGTCCACGGTTTTCGGCACGCCGATGCACGCCAGCGGGTAGTCGAATTCGGCCGCGATCTGCGAGAGCTTGTACGCGGTATCGGCCGAATCGTTGCCGCCGTTATAGAGAAACCAGCGCACGTCGTGCGCTCGCAGCACGTCGATCAACCGCTGGTATTGCGCGCGATCGGTTTCGAGGGATTTCAGCTTGTAGCGACATGACCCGAACGCTCCGCCTGGTGTGTGTGCGAGCGCGCGGATCGCCTTGATGGATTCCTTCGAGGTATCGATCAACTCTTCGCGCAATACGCCAAGAATGCCGTTGCGCGCAGCCAGCACCTTGACCTTGTGCTTGCGCGCGGCCTGGATCACCGCCGAGGCGGTCGCGTTGATCACCGCAGTCACGCCGCCGGATTGCGCGTACAGCAAGTTGCCTTTGCCCATTTCCGAACCCTCGAAGGCTTGATTTGACTTGCTTGGCCGGCAGCGGTTAGCGTGAAGCCGTCCGCACAGGTGGCGCGACTGTAGCCTGCATCGAGTGTAGCAATGCGGCGCGCCACTCGCGGCGCCGGATGCGCGCCTCGGACGCACACCCAGTTCGCGATCAGCGATATTTTTTTCAGGAATCCAGACATGCGATTGGTACTACTGGGCGCGCCGGGTTCCGGCAAGGGCACGCAGGCTACCCGCCTGTGCGACCATTACCGCGTCCCGCACATTTCCACCGGAGAGCTGCTGCGCGCGGCTGTCGATGCGGGAACACCGCTGGGCCTGAAGGCCGGGCCGATCATGAAATCGGGTGCTCTCGTGCCCGACGAGATCGTCCTTGGAATGCTGGAGGAACGGTTGTCGCAGGGCGACACCGGCGGCGGCTACATCCTCGACGGCTACCCGCGTAACCTTGCGCAAGCCAATGCGCTCGACGGGTTGCTTGCGCGTCTCGCCCAGCCGATGGAACGCGCAATCCAGCTCGACGTTGACACCGAACTGCTGGTCGCGCGCCTCGCCGGCCGCGCCAAGGCCGAAGGCCGCGCCGACGACAATCCCGAATCCGTGCGTAAGCGCCTGCAGGTTTACGAAGAGCAGACCGCACCGGTGATCGAGTTCTATCGCCACCAGCAGAAACTCACCGCAGTGGACGGCGTGGGCTCGATGGAAGACGTGTTCGAGCGGATCGTCGAGGCACTGGATAGTCGTTACGCGTGAGTGCTTCGACTAATCCTGCAACAGTCAATCTTGCAGCGATAAATCTTGCATCGACAATCTGGGACATCCCTTGAAACTGCATATCCTCGGCATCGCCGGAACCTTCATGGGCGGCGTTGCCGCGCTCGCGCGCGAACTTGGCCACGACCTCGCCGGCCAAGACCAGAACATCTATCCGCCGATGAGCACCCAGCTCGAAGCGCTCGGCATCGCGCTGTCGCAGGGTTATGCGCCGGCAAGCATCGCGGCCGACACCGATTTCGTGGTGATCGGCAATGCGCTCTCGCGCGGCAACGCTGCCGTCGAACACGTGCTCGAGGCGCAGATGAACTACACCTCTGGCGCCGAATGGCTGCGAGAGAATGTGCTGCCGGGGCGCACCACGCTCGCCGTTGCGGGCACGCATGGCAAGACCACGACGACCTCGATCCTCGCGTGGATTCTCGAATCCGCAGGCCGCGATCCTGGATTTCTCGTCGGCGGCGTTCCGGAGAATTTCCGCGTCTCCGCTCGGCTTGGAACCGGCAAGGAATTCGTCGTCGAAGCCGACGAATACGACACCGCGTTCTTCGACAAGCGCAGCAAGTTCGTGCACTACCGGCCTCGCGTCGCGATCCTCAACAATCTCGAATACGACCACGCCGACATCTTTCCCGACATCGCCGCGATCCAGCGCCAGTTCCATCACCTCGTGCGTACCGTTCCAGGCAATGGACGATTGATCGTCAACGGCGAAGACGCGCGCATCGCCGAAGTCCTGGCGATGGGTTGCTGGACGCCGGTCGAGCGCTTCGCGCTGGAAGGCGATGTCGAATGGACGACGCGAATGATCGCCGACGATGGTTCCGAATTCGCGGTGCTGCATCGCGGTGTCGAAGTCGGCATCGTGCGCTGGGAGTTGCTTGGCCGCCACAACGTGATGAATGCGCTCGCGGCGCTCGCGGCCGCGCATGCGGTCGGCGTCGATCTCGCGCAGGTGATTCCGAAGCTGTCGGAGTTCCGCAGCGTGAAGCGTCGCCTCGAAGTGCTGGGCCGCGCGAAAGGCATCACCGTGTACGACGATTTCGCCCACCATCCGACCGCAATCCGCACCACGCTCGCAGGGTTGCGTGCGCGCGTCGGCAAGGCGCGGATCGTGGTCGCGATGGAACCACGCAGCAATTCGATGCGTCTCGGCGCACACGCGGCCGAACTCGCACCATCGCTTGATGTCGCCGATGCGGTCGTGTTCCTGCAACGCGCGGAACTGCCATGGGATGCGGCTGCGGTGATTTCCGCATTGCGCGGCGAAGGCACCACTATTGCGGATGTTGATGGCTTGATCGCGCGCCTCGCAGCGATCACGCACGATGGCGACCATGTGGTGTTCATGTCCAACGGCGGTTTCGAAGGCGCACCGCGGCGGTTTTTTGCTGCGCTTCAAGCCTGATGCAAGCGATGTTCAAGCATTGCTAGACTCACCGCATGGTCGCAACAACGACTGAAGGTCACGACGCGCCGCCGGCAATCACGCTGCCGGTTTCCCTGCCATTGTTTCCGCTGCACGCCGTGCTGATTCCCGGCGCGCGACTGCAACTGCGGATCTTCGAGCCGCGCTATCTCGACCTCGTGCGTCAATGCGGCCGCGATGGCTGTGGCTTTGGGGTGTGCTTGATTGTCGAAGGTGGCGAAGCTGGCGAGCCCGCTACGCC
>JBBRQI010000042.1:0-7199 GCA_038226665.1 Lysobacterales bacterium
CCGCATCCTCTTGCACCCGATATGTCACGTTCGTGTCCATCAGCTTGGTTTGAAGGTTGTGAAGCCGGCTCCCTGACGGGAGTTTTTGACAGGCTTGAGCCGTATGCGGGGAAACCCGCACGTACGGTTCTTAGGGGGGGGGCGTCCATGAAAATGGGCGCCCCCACCCGACCTTTTGAAGTCGTAGCAGTCCAGTTCTACAACCGGCAACGGCTGCATGGCACGTTGGGCCATCTCTCGCCCGAGATATTTGAAGCGATGACTGATGTCCTTTAATTAACCTAATCAACCTGTCCGAGAAATCTGGAGTAGGTCAACCGGACCCTGTGATCTCTTCAGAACGAGCGGCCGAGCGTCAACGTGAGCTGCTTGTAGTCGTAGGTCAGGCCGCTGTTGATCGGCGTATTGGTGTAGGTGAAGGCCGTCTGGAAAGACCAGACGTGCCCGTCCTTCGGACCGGTCACCGAGGCTTCCAGGCGTCTCGCCGCGCGCCAGCCGGTGACATCGGTGCGCTGCTGGCCGTATCCGGCGGCGATTGCGTAGCGCCATCCGCTCACGAAGCGGCGCAACTGCACTGACGGAATCGCTTCGGCATACCAACGCGGCGAGAAGTAGTCGTATTCATGCGGAACGCTGTCGTGGAACGCGCGCAACCGCAACTGCACGCTTATTCCCCAGTCCGGAACAAGCACATGGACGAAGTTTTCGCGGTATTGCAGACGTACGTTTCGCCCGGTGAAATCCTGCACGCCGACAACGGTGGCAAGGCTGTTGCGATCATTGATCGGCATGTCGTACGCGGTGCCGACGAACGTCGAATAGATGCCTTTTTCAAGCCCCACTGGCGTCTCGACGATCTCGCGTTCGATGAAGTATTCCTGTCGATGCGCGACATCTTTGAATATATCCGCCGATCCGAGGACAGTATGTCCATCACTGCCGATCCGGCCATTCCATTTCCATGACGCGTCACTGTCAGCGAAGCGGAAATAGGCCCGGTCGTTTTCGACCCAACTCTGGCCGAATGGCTCGAAGCGCGCCTTCTCAAGCGACAATCCAAAGTAGTGTTCGCTGTCGGTATGGCTGTAGTCCAGGTCCAGTCCGGTCTTTGCGATCTGTGTGCCGTCCGCGTCGCTGGAGTAAAACCCTTCGACCCCGACGTACCGGGCCGCATCGGCCGATTGCGATAACGCCAGCCATGCCGCTGCAACGGCAACGACTCTCGCAAGCCGCCTCATTTCGTACCCCAGCGCTTGCTCATCCCCAGCAGCTCGGCCGCATATCCCCAGACGCAGACGGGCTGCATCAACATGGAATAGCCCAGCACGTAAAACATGAATCCGGCCACATTGCGTCGGACCTTCAGGTCCTGGCGTTTGAACATCCGTTGCTGGACGCGAAAGATGAAGAAATTCCAGATCGCCGCCAGTGGCAAGACCAGCAGTGTGACAAGACCGGCAAGGTAGTAGTAACCGAACAGCGCCATGACGACTCCGGGAATGAACGCAAAGGTGTAGACAAGGTCGAGCGGCACAAACAACAGGTTCCACCAGATGAACAACGTGGTCATTCGCGGCTTGAACAACAGTCCGCCGTGCAACTTGAATGCTTCCATCAAGCCCCGCGACCAGCGCTTGCGTTGCAGCGCAAACTGCCGAAGTCGATCAGGAACATTGGTGAACGCGATCGCATCATCGCAATAGCCGACGCGGTAACCGCGTTTCAGCAGCGCCCAGGTCACCACGATGTCTTCTCCGACACAGGCGGGCCAGCCGCCGACCTCGAGCAGTGCTTCGCGGTCGTACAGGGAAAATGCTCCCTGTGCCACCAGGGTGCCGTGGTACATGCTTTGCATGCGTTTGACAGCCGCAATGCCGTGGAAGTAGTCCCACTCCTGCGCCTTGGTCAGCCAGTTGCTGCGCGAATTCGAGACGATCACTGCGCCAGCCACCGCGCGGGTGGACGCGGGATCACTGAGATAGCGCTCGACCAATTGCTGGATCGCATCGTGATGCACCCAGCAATCGCCGTCGACGGTGATCACGATGTCGGAAACCGTCAGATCCAGGCCGCGGTTCAGTACGCCGGCCTTGCCGATGTTGGTGCCACCGGTAACGACACGTATGGCGTGTCCGGATTGCAGATCCGCTGCCGCAATTGCGGCTATCGCGATGTTGATGGTGTCGTCGGTCGAACCGTCATCGAGGATGAGGAGATCCATGCGTCCCGGATAATGTTGTGACACCAGGCTGCGGATCGTATTGGATACGTTGGCGGCCTCGTTGTAGCAGGCAACCAGGACGGTGATATCCGGATAGCTGTCGAATGATCTGCGCCGGGGTCGCTGATCCATCAGGATCGTGGCAATCATGAAGGTATTCATGAAACCCGGCACGTACGCGATGAAAGTGATCACGAAGATCGCCAGCGGCCAATCGGTAACGCGTGCGAAATCGCGCAGCCAGGGCTGCGACAACCACACGCTGAAAGCACACCATGCGATCGCCAGAGTGCACGCGATGCTGAACTTCATCACTACGGGAAGATAGAAACGCCGACGCTTCCCATCGCGAGGCGGCAGTGACCGATGCTGGTTCCCCGCACCGGAACGACCTGGCGAATGAGGCGCATATTCCTTGCGGGCGCTGCGGAACAGCGTGGGGACGACAGTCGCCATCGGAAAGAACGCTCGGGGATAAGACAGGGCAATCGAATGAACGGCAGGCATCGCCTGCAGTTGCCGCGCCGCGACCTATCCGAAGAGTTGATTATGGCAGGAGACGCCTGCTTCCACCGTGCGCTAGCCTACGCAGGACTGGTCAGTACTTGGATCTCTGCAATCGATTCAGGAACCGTCCTGCAGCGATGCAGGTCAATCGCACTCACGATCTGGACGAGCACAACCGATGTCATGACGGCTTATCCAGCAGCATCGCCTGGTTTTCTACGGAATCACACTTTTCCGCATAACTTTGGTGCCGAACGAACGATATGGGACGTCATCGCCACACGCTTGGCATTGTTTCGCGAGAAACGGATCGGTCAGACGAAACTTGATGGAGGCCGTTCAGGCTGCGTACGACGTTCGTTCAGGGACTACCGGGCGCTCACGTATAGTGGGACGCAGCCTCGATTCCATGGAGTGGAACATGACCGACGAACGCAATATTGCACACGACAAGAAAGTCGCACACGACAAGAAAGCCCACGGGCAAGCCGTGGTCGAGAACGCGGCAACCGTGCCGCAACCGGGCAAGAAGCCGCACCTGATCGACGCCGACACCGGACCGAGCAACAGCGTCGCCAGCGAGATGTACAAGCATGGCGAGGAGCCACGTGTGCATCGTGATGACGGCGACGATGAGAAAGAAGAATCAGTCAGCTAGCACCGCTTCTGCCTGACCAAATGCGCGATGCCGACCAACCATCTCGCATCCCGGCGAATTGTTGCTTACAGACATGACGATCCCGTCCACGAATACCGGACGCGCAAGGCCGTCGGATTTGCCGCGCCCATCACGCATCCCGATCCTTTCGGACAAAGCTTGCGTGTGCGACTACGGGTGCGAATAACAACGCGATGACGAAGCATCTTCGCGCACATCATTCACCGGCCAGACAGGGAAAACTGCCTACAACGCATCAGGAGCAGGGCACAGGGAGTGTGATTGATGGCTAGGCGGATTGTGCGCGTGGTGCGGCGCGCGATGCGGGTCTTTCTGGTTCACGACGTGTTCGCCATGGCCGCCGCGCTGGCGTTCTATACGCTGCTGTCGTTTGCACCGCTGATCGTGATCGTCTTGTGGTCAACATCGACATTCGGCTGGGCTACCAGGGACGTGCTGCTCAACGAGGTCGCTGCGGTCGGCGGGAACGATGCGCGGATCGCGGCGCAGGCGGTGATCGACAGCGTGCAACACCACGCGCCGATCGGGATGGGCGCGCGGGTGTTCGGCATCGTTGTCGTGATCTACGGCTCGACCCTGGTGTTCGCGCAGCTGCAGTCGACTCTCAATCTTATCTGGGACATTCCGCCGCGCTCGTCCAACGCGGTCTGGGGATGGATGCGCAGACGCGTCGTCTCGGCGGGCGTGCTGCTCGCGATCGGCTTCGTCCTGATCGTCTCGACATTGATGGGAACGGCGATGGGACTGGCCCTCACGCAGACTGGACTGACATGGGCCATCTTCAATCAGCTCTTCAGCTTAGCGATCTTCAGCGGCCTGTTCGCCGTGCTGTTCCGTTACTTGCCCGATGCGCGCCTGCATTGGCGTCACGCTTGGGGGGGTGGGGCAATGGCGGCCGTCATGTTCGCCATCGGGAAGTGGGTCATTGGCGTGGCTCTTGCTCGCGAAAACATCGGTGGCGTGTACGGCCCGGCCGGATCGATCGTGGTGCTGCTGGTATGGACGTACTACTCGGCCATCGTGTTCTTTTTTTCCGCCGAACTACTGGAGGCGTGGGTCATCGAGGGTGGAGAAACCGTGCCATTCGGTCCGCGTCCACCTTCTCGCGTGCGAGCGGGGGAACTTCAATGCGATCCAGATGCAAGTCGCGCAATCAGCCCGGAAATTCACGGTTTACATACGGCTGGCAGGGAAGCGGAATAGGCGTTAACTCAGGGCCACAGAAAGGGTTAGGTTGAATTTCCGATCGAAGCTTCAATCGCATATACACTTTGCCCTTTCCCCGCGCCGATCTAATACCGCTCAACCATCCCCGCAGGATCGCGCATCGACCAGGGAGTACATGATGACTACCGCACCCAAGGAAAGGGTTTTCCACGACAGCTTTCTGATCGGCATCTGGTTCAAGTTCGCGATCGGAGCGTTGCAGACCATCGCCGGCTTCGCCGTGCTGCTGGTGAGCCAGGCATCGCTCGCCGCGATGGTGACGCGCTGGACCAATCCGGAACTCGCCGAAGAACCGAACAGCCTCATCGCCAACTGGGCCCTGCACGGCGTCGCTGATCTGGGCTCCGGGTCGCGCACGTTCGTGGCCATCTACCTGCTCTCGCACGGCATCATCAAGCTCGGGCTGATCTGGGCGATGCTGCGCAAAAAGATGTGGGCCTACCCATGGTCGATTTGGGTCATCAGCGGCTTCATCGCGTACCAGCTCTACCGCTACGCATCCACGCACTCGGTGGCGCTGCTGGTGCTGTCCGTGCTCGACGCGATCGTGGTGTATCTGATCTGGCACGAATACCGGACCCGCAAGGCCGAGGGATTCGCCGCGCCCATCACCCATCCCTGATCCTTTCGGCGTGCTCGGAGCGCCGTCCGATCACCGCAGACCGGATCACCACGAGCGCGTTGTTGTCGTAACAGAATGGATTGGTCATTCGCCATGGCTTCGCGCCACGGGCCGTCGAGTGAATGTTAGTCTGACATTATCGTTGTTAGCAGTAGTTTTAATCGCGGCGTTGCAGTCGGTCGCGCAAATGCTGGTTCGAAAAACAGAATGCGCTGAGTGAGCATTCAGATCCTGCGGACTTTGGAACGAAATCATGACAGTCAGAGCCATCCTCTACGATGCTGAAGGACGCGACAAGGAAGTAAAGCTGACGGACGACTTGCCGGCTGTACTCAACGATTCGCGCCTGCTATGGGTCGACCTTGACGATATGTCCAGCCCTGAAGTTGGGCCCCTGCTCAAGATGTTCGATATCGAAGATCTTGCACTGGCGGCAGAGGAGAAGAGCCGCGTATCCCTGGAGCACTCCGCCAAATACTTCTGCGTTCGCGCCCTAAGCATCAACTCCGAGAGTGAGAAGCTCGCGGTGGAACCGGTGATTTTCCTGGTCGGCAGCAATTATGTGATCTCCGGGCATCCTCAATCGATGCACGTATTCAATGATTTCGTGACTCAAAACAAGTTTCATACCCGGCTTGGAGAATTGAGTGCGGCAACGTTCTTCTCGACTTTGCTCGACTGGCTGCTGGCAAGATATTTTACTGCGGCCGAGTCCCTTGAGGAGCATCTCGATGAACTGGACTTGCGCGCGCTGGGATCCAACTACGACCATTCGTTCCTTGCCAAACTCTCCGTCATCCGGCAAGAGGTGACGAGCTTGCGTCGGTGGCTGGTGGCGCATCGGGATATGTTTCATGCGTTGGCTCGACCCGATTTTTCCAAGGCCGCCGAAATCGCAGCGCCCTCCCATTTCAAATTACTTGCGGAGCGATTCGAACGCGCCGTCGCCACCGTGGAAACAACGCGCAGCATGGCCATGGGATCGTATGAGCTTTTCTCGGCTGGCCTTTCCCAGCGCACCAACGACACGATGCGCATATTGACCTTTTACACTGTATTGCTCGGGATTCTGGCGCTGATTGCCGGAATTTTCGGCATGAACGTACAGCCCGCTTTTTTCGGGTCAACCAACTTCGGATTTGCGGCGATTGTCATCGGCATGCTTGCGATCAGTGCTGTGGCCCTGATCGTCGGCCGCCAACGCGGATGGTTACGCCGTCAGTGAGCGGCAGCGTCAAATCAACTTCAGGACGAGGAAATTGCTTCGACATTGTCCGCGCCGTATTTCAGCTGGCGAGAGTTTCCATTGGTTATCGTGGAGAGCGATCGGGCATTGCGGACTGGAATTGCCAACAGATTGCGAGCGGCAGAGTCACGGCGGAGGGCCAATCCATTCCGCTATTTCAATATCTCGCCTAAGGTGATCCGATCACGGTCTTGTTCTACATAGAACCACATGCCAGCGTGGGGCTGACGCGAATAACAGCATGACCCCCGAAGATGCACCCTGCATCCATAGGCAGTGCTTCCACGGGGCGCTACTTTCGCTGCAGTCGCATCTGGATACCAACATCCGAGCGCGCAAAATGCAGGACTCGCATCCTTCCGCAACGATGCCGTTAGTTCGGTCCGTGCTGCATGGGTGGCTTCGTCTTGCGGTCGCGCAGCATCGATTGCAGCACGAGGGCGATGCCAAGCCCTGCGCCGATCAGGAACAGAACGAACGCGACCGCTGGATACCCCCAGAGCATCACGCTGGAATGAACCCTGGTCATCATCGCGCCGCCGATGATCAAAGCAGCACCTGATTAGCGTCGATCCTCAGTCAAGAAAGTTGCTCGCCAGGCGCAGAAGTGGCTCCGGGCAAGGCTTGCAGAGGACCATGGCACGCAGCAATCGTGGCACAAATTCTGGCAGCCGGAATCGGCGGTTGAATCGGTAGG
>JBBRQI010000043.1:0-6273 GCA_038226665.1 Lysobacterales bacterium
CCATACCGCCGCGCTCGCGATCGTGGAAGCGGGTGGACGCGCATTGGCGGTTCAGTGCGATATCCGCGAGGAAGACCAGGTACGTGCTGCAGTCGCTGCGACGGTCGACGTGTTCGGCGGCATCGATATCCTGGTCAACAACGCCAGCGCGATCTGGCTGCGCGGCGCGCTCGACACGCCGATGAGGCGGTTCGACCTGATGCAGCAAGTGAACGCGCGCGGCACTTTCCTGTGCTCGCAGGCTTGCCTTCCCGAATTGTTGAAGACCGCGAACCCGCACATCCTCACCCTCGCGCCGCCGCCGACACTCGATCCGAAGTGGTGGGGACCGCACACCGGCTACACGCTCGCCAAGATGGGCATGAGCATGGTGACACTTGGCCTGGCAGCGGAGTTCGGTCCAATAGGCGTCGCGGTCAACGCGTTGTGGCCGCGCACAGTGATCGCGACCGATGCGATCAACATGATTCCCGGCGTGTCCGTTGCGCAATGCCGCAGGCCCGAGATCGTCGCCGACGCCGCGCACGCGATCCTTGTCACCCCGTCGAGCGACATCAATGGTCGCTTCGTGATCGACGAGGACATTCTGCGTGAACGCGGCACCAAGGATTTTTCACGGTACGCGGTGGATGCATCGCAACCGTTGCTGGCCGATTTGTTTCTGGATTGAAGCCCGAAGGAAAACCGACGATGAAATACCTGCACAGCATGGTTCGCGTACGCGACCTCGATGCGTCGCTACGGTTCTATTGCGAAGGGCTCGGCTTGCGCGAGGTACGACGGATGGACAACGCGCAAGGCAAGTTCACTTTGGTGTTTCTATCGGCAGCAGATAGTCCCGAAGCGGAAATCGAACTCACCCACAACTGGGGCTCGGAAGAGGATAACCACGGCATGGCTTCGCTGGGGACTGCGCGGAATTTCGGGCACCTCGCATTCCGCGTTGACGACATTTACGCAATCTGCGCGCATTTGCAAACGATGGGGGTGACGATCAACCGCCCGCCACGCGACGGACACATGGCTTTCGTGCGCTCGCCGGATCTGATTTCGATCGAGCTGTTGCAGAAAGGCGATCCGCTATTGCCGGTAAAGCAGTGGATGTCGATGCCGAGTGTCGGGGTCTGTAGTCAGTTCCAGAAAGACTGTGCGAGATCCGCTACCAGATCGTCCGCGTTTTCAAGCCCAACCGAAATCCGCAGCAGGTTCTGCGGCGAGAGCGGGGTTACGCCTTCGACAGACGCGCGGTGCTCGATCAGCGATTCGCAACCGCCGAGCGAGGTGGCGTTGGTGAAGATGCGCAGTCGCGATGCCATCGCCAGCGCCGCTTCCCGGCCGCCGCGCAGTTCGATGCTGAGCATGCCGCCGAAATCGCGCATCTGGCGAGCTGCGATTGCATGGCCCGCATGCGATGCCAGACCGGGATAATTCACGCGTTCGATCGCCGGATGGCTCGCCAGGAACTCGGCGACGCGACGCGCATTCGCGCAATGCGTCGCCATGCGTGCAGGCAACGAGCGACAGCCGCGTAGCGTGAGCCACGCACTGAACGGCGCAAGAATCGCGCCGGTGAGATGACGTCGGTGCGCGACGCGCTCGAAGAAGCCATCGCGCTGCGCGAAAACGAGAGCGCCGCCGAGCACATCGCTATGCCCGCCGAAGTACTTGGTCGTCGAATGCATCACGATGTCCGCACCCAGCGCGAGTGGTTGCTGCAGGATCGGCGTCGCGAAGGTGCTGTCGCAGACCAGCGCCGCGTCAGCGTCGTGGGCGATCTCCGCAAGCGCGGCGAGATCGCAGACCTGCATGCGCGGATTCGACGGCGTCTCCGCCCAGATCAATGCGGCACCCACGCAAGCCACGCGCACCGCATCGAAATCCGCCATGTCGACCATCGTTGCGGTGATGCCGCGCTCAGGAAGAAATTCATTCGCAAGAATCCGCAGGCCGGAATAGCAATCGTCCGGAATCAGCACGCGCGATCCGTTGGGCAACGATTCGAGCAGTGCCGTGATCGCTGCCATGCCGGATGCGAATGCGAGTGCGGCCTCCCCGCCTTCGAGCGCGGCCATCGCGGCTTCCAGCCGGTCCTGCGTGGGATTTCCTTCGCGTTGGTATTCGTAGCCGGCAATGCGTTCGCCATCGGCACCGTGTTTGAATGTCGTCGCGAGATGGATCGGCGGCGACATGGCGCCGGTCTGCGCATCGGGTTCGGCGCCGGCGTGCACGGCCAGCGTTTCGAGATGCAATTTCCCGGCTGTAGTCTTCAACTCAGTCACCGCGAATCTCCGCAAAGGTTTCGCGCGCGGCGATAAAGGTCGCGGCGATGTCTTCTTCCGTGTGTGCGGACGACAGGAAGCCGGCTTCGAACGCCGATGGTGCGAAATACACGCCGCGTTTCAACATGCCGTGGAAGAAACGCCTGAACATCGCGACATCGCAGGCTATGGCCTGCGCATAGGTTTCCACTTTCGTGGCGCTGAAGAACAGGCCGAACATTCCACAGACGCGATTGGTGCTGAACGGCACGTCGGCCTCGATTGCAATCGATTGCAGCGAATCGGTGAGCAGGCGCGTGCGTCTATCGAGTTCCTCGTAGAAGCCCGATTGCTGGATCAGTTCAAGTGTCGCCAATCCCGCCGCCATCGCGACCGGATTGCCGCTGAGCGTACCGGCCTGGTAGATCGGGCCGCTCGGCGCGATCTGGTGCATCAGATCGCGACGGCCACCATACGCACCGACCGGCATGCCGCCGCCGATGATCTTGCCGAACGTGGTCAGGTCCGGAGTGATGCCATACAGCGCCTGTGCGCCTCCACGTGCGACGCGGAAGCCGGTCATCACTTCGTCGAAGATCAGCAATGTGCCGTGTTGCGTGCAGAGCGTTCGCAGATGTTGCAGGTAATCATCGCGCGGGAGGATGCAATTCATGTTGCCGGCGATCGGTTCGATGATCAGCGCAGCGATGCTGTCGCCGTGCGTTTCGAACAGCGCGGTCGCGGCATCGAAATCGTTGTAGGGCAGCGTAAGCGTAAGGTCTGCGAGTGCTTTCGGCACGCCCGGCGAATCGGGCACGCCGAAGGTGAGCGCGCCCGAACCGGCCTTCACCAGGAAGCTATCGCCATGGCCGTGATAGCAGCCCTCGAATTTCACGATGCGCGTGCGCCCGGTTGCGCCGCGTGCGAGGCGGATCGCCGACAGCGTGGCTTCGGTACCGGAGTTCACCATGCGCACCATCTCGACCGATGGAATCAAGCGCGTGATGGTCTCGGCCATCGTCACTTCGAGTGCGTTCGGCACGCCGAACGACAATCCATCGCGCATCGTGCGTGCGACCGCTTCGAGCACGTGTGGATGCGCATGCCCGGCGATCATCGGGCCCCACGAACCCACGTAGTCGATGTAGCGTTTGCCTTCGACATCCCACAGATACGCGCCTTGCGCGCGCTGCGCGAAGAACGGCTCGCCGCCGACCGACTTGAATGCGCGTACCGGTGAGTTCACGCCGCCCGGCATCAACTGCAGGGCGCGCTGGAATAAATCGTGATTGCTGGGATCGTGGTTGCTCCGCATCGTTTGCGCCCGTTGTCTCAAAAAGATTGTCAGGAGGATAGATCGAACGCTGCGATATACGCACGCGCTGCGTTGGTGGGGTCGCGTACGCCCCACAGGCCGGAAATCACCGCGATCAGATCGGCGCCAGCATCGCGCAGCGTGTGCACATTGTCCGGCCGAATACCACCGATGGCGGCCACTGGAAGCCCAAGTTGCCGTGCCTCTCGCAACAGGCCTGGTTCTGCACGCACGGCCTGCGGCTTGCTGGGACTGTCGAAGAATGCGCCGAACGCAAGGTAATCCGCACCCTGCGATTTCGCGACGCGTGCGCGGTCGATGCTCGCGTAGCACGAGACACCAATCAGCGCGTCGCTTCCGAGCTCCTCGCGCACGGCAGCGGGATCGCCATCGGTTTCGCCAAGGTGCACGCCATCGGCCTGCATCGCGCGGGCGAGTTCGATGTCGTCGTTGACGAGCAGAGGCACGCCATAGGGCAGGCACAACAGCTTCAGTCCAAGCGCCTGTTCGAGCCGCAAGTTCGCATTCGCGCCCTTGTTGCGGTATTGCATCAAGGCAATGCCCTGGTCGAGAACCGCCTCGGCACGCCATAGCAGCTCGTGCGTGTCCGATTCGTCGGGCGTGATCGCATACAGGCCGCGCCGCGGCCATCCATTACGCATGTTCGCTTCCCCCCGGTTGCGCGAAGTGCGAAAATCATAGTCTGTGTCGCAAGCGAACCCACTGCAATGGCCTTGTCCGTTTCCACCGCCGCCTACCGCACCTGGATGTGCGTCGTCTGCGGCTTCATGTACGACGAAGCGTTGGGGATACCGGAAGAAGGTATTTCCGCTGGCACGCGCTGGGAAGATGTACCCGATACCTGGGTCTGCCCGGATTGCGGCGTGACCAAGGACGATTTCGAGATGATGCCTTTGGGCTGATCGAGTGCGGCGACGATTGTCGCGGCAAGAAGAATGGCGCTGAACGAACGATCGCGAACGCGATGGACTCAGTTCAATCGCTGCGTCTTGCCAGTGGCTTCAATCAGCAATCCGCGAATCGCGTCGACGTCCGGTGCTTCGGGTTGCACGGCCAGGTAGCGAGCCAGGTCGTGGCGCGCGCCGGCGACATGTCCAAGCTTGAGGTAGGCCAAGCCGCGGTCGCGTATCTCTTCGCCAAGACTGGGCGCAAGTTTCAGCAATCGGTCGGCCGAACGCGCGACACGCTCCCAGTCGTCCTGATCGACGTATAGCGCCTTGAGGTTGCGCAGCATGCGCAGCAGGATCGCGCGGTGGCTTGCCGGCGCGAGGATGTGCAGCAGTTCGGCGTCGTCCGGCGATTGCCCGCCGAAGTGCACGCTGACGCGGTCGCGCAATTCGTCGGCGCTCAACGAGCGGCCCTTGTTGTACGGATCCATCACCAGGATGCCGTCGTCGACCGGAAGGCGCACCAGGAAATGTCCCGGGAACGAAATACCATCGAGCGGTACGCCGAGTCGGTGCGCGATTTCCATTTGCACGACAGCGAGCGAAATCGGGATTCCGAGCTTGCGGTCGAACACGTCGTTGAGGTAGCTGTTGCGCGGGTCGCTATAGGCGTCGTTGTTGCCGCCGAAACCGAGTTCGTCAAACAGGTAGCGATTGATCACCGCCATCCGCGCGGGCGCCGCATCCTGCGCCAGCACTTCCTCGCGCAACGCGTCCGCATAACCTTGCACCAGCGCGTCGTAATGCGCGGGCTGCAGTTCGGGATATTCGTCGCGTGCGATCAGCAACGCGGTGCCCAGCAATGGCAGCGCGTCGTCGTCCATGCGGGCGAGCGCATCCCATGCAGGCAGGTCGGTGGTGTTGCGTTGCATGTCCATGTCGGCAGAGATGGGTCCGCGCGGTGGTTCGATCAAGGCTGGTTCGATCAGTGTCGGTTCGATCAGGGTTGCGTGGGCGTTGGAGTGGTCGGGATGTTGGGGCCGAAGGTCAATCGATCGCCTTTCTTCGCGTGCAGACGATCGGCAGCGCCCGAGTTGAGTTCAAGCACATACAGTGCCCGGCCTTCGCTGCGATAGGGCGGGCACGCATCGCCGAGTGTGCATGGCGGCGTGCGTTGCGCTACCGAAACGAGCCGGCGATCGGCATTGAAGTAGAAGATGTCCAGCGCGATCAACGTGTTCTTCATCCAGTAGGCAAGCGGTTCTTCAACGTCGTGGATAAACAACATGCCGTGGGCGCGCGTCATGTGGTCGCGGAACATCAGTCCACGCGCGCGTTGCGCCTCGGTTTGCGCGATCTCGACGTTGTAGCGGTGGCCATGCAGCTCGACCCACGATGTCGCCATGGGCGTGATCGCATAGGCATCGGACGCGCCATGTGCCCATGCCGGCAGTATCAGCAAGGCAAGCAACAGGAGGTTGGCCGGCAAGCGGGTCGGTCGCAGCATGCGGCTCCTCAGCTGATGGCCCTGTCGTGAAGTTCGGTCAGACCATGCGGGCTGTCAAGCCCGCAGGACGATTTGCGGGCTCCTTTCGTCATCTGACCACCGGATTCAAAAAACCTCGATCAGAGGTGTTGACCTTCGTGTCTTAGGCTGTATGATGTGCGGCTCGCTGGAGCGAAAGGCCCCAGCCGCTGCGATGCCGGAAGGCGTTGTGGATGAAGCGGTTCGCGACGGAAGTCGTGAGCGGCGGATCTTTGACAGTGTGCGCAGGATACTTGTGCGGACGCC
>JBBRQI010000044.1:0-5014 GCA_038226665.1 Lysobacterales bacterium
CACCGCGACCCTGTTGAACATGGTGGTCGTGCCCACCGTCTATCACCGCGTCGAGCGCTGGCACGAACGCCGCCAGACGGCGCGCCTAACTGAAGAACACCCCGTAACTCTTTCCACCCCCCAGGAGTCCACACCATGAACCACCTGCATCTCCCGTCGAACCTGTTCCGGGTCGTCCTCGCTGCGGTCGTTCTCAATGCCGGTGTTGCCGCGTTGAGTCCGGCTGCGCAGGCGCACCCAGCTCCGACATCGGCAACCTCGGCGACCGCTGCGGCACCCACCACCTCGGCTGGCATCTGGCAGGCGATCGATGCCAAGACGACTGAACTCGCCAAGACGATCCAGGGAGGCAAGCTCGCCGACGTGCACCACATCGCCTTCGCAATCCGCGACCTGGTGGCGACACTGCCGGCCCACGCCGCCGACTTGCCGGCCGACAAGCAGGCAAAGGTCAAGTCTGGCGTGAAATTTGTCGCCACCCTTGCCGATCGCCTCGATGCCAGCGGCGATGCGAATGACAAGGCGGGCACTCAGGACAACTACGACAAATTGATAACGGTCCTCAAGAGCCTGCGCGCCGACGATACGAAGTAGGCCTTGCCGGCAAGGGATCGGAAAGGGTCCCTTGCTGTTGAGCGCCGCTCAGCGTTTCGCCGGAGCCGCAACGGTGACGGTGCCTTGCATACCCGCTTCCCAGTGGCCGGGAATCAGGCAGGCATACAGGAAGCTGCCTGCTTGGCTGAAGGTCCAGATCAACTCCGCCGTTTGGCCCGGCGCGATCCTCACCGCGTTGGGGTCGGTGTGTGTCATGTTCGGCATCTGCCGCATCGCTTTCGCGTGCTCGTCGATCTCCGCTCTTGTGCCGAGCACGAACTCGTGCGGAAGCGCGCCGTCGTTGGTGATGCGCAACCTCACCGTTTCGCCTTGCTTGATTGCCAACGAATTCGGGTCGAAACGCATTGCATCCGTAGAATGGATCGCGATAGTGCGTGTGACGGCTTTCGCGTCCCCAGCCTTCCCGAATGCTTCTGACGCCTTGGAGGCATCATGCGCGGGGGTGCTTGCGGGATGGGCACCGACGACCTGTATCGAAACAACCAGTGCAATCGCGAATGGGAGGCCGGCCAAACGCCAAAAATATGCCTGCATGAAGTGACTTCCTTTTCGACGTGATACGCCGGTGTCGGGCGGATCGCTCGCGGCTTCCCTTGCGAATTGCAGGCTGAATCGCTGCGACCACGAAGCCTCTGCCTAGCCTATATCCAACACACGACAAAGAAGTTGTACAGAGGCCCAAAATCAGCGAGACGAACCCGAATTGCATGACGCTCGCCTCGCATCCGGGTTCTGTTCGCTTCCAATGCTATCTCCCCTGTTCAAGTGCACGTTGATCCACGTCACGCCAGGCGCACGATTCGGCTGGCGAACACGACGCGGCGCAATGCGCAAGGATACTGCCCAGGGACTTGCGGGATCGACCGTTGCCACGGCGCTTTTCGGATGTTTGAAGCGGGCGTTTGCGTCGCTGCTCAACCGCAGCAACTGCCACCGGCTTTCTTCTGGCCCTGGGCTGTTGCCGCCAGATACTTGTCTGGCTCCGCTGCAAACTTTTGCTGGCAGTGCGCCGAGCAGAACGCGTAGGTCACGCCCTTGTGCTCGATCGCATGGTCGGTTCCTTTCACTGTCATGCCGCAAACGGGATCTGTTGTCATGCCGGTCATCGTCTTGCTCCTTTCGGGTTGCCGCGCAAATACGCTTGGGTCTTTCGTATCGAATCTGGCGTCGTCAGCCTGGCGTGAAACGAGTAGGCATCACTTGCCTTGCAATCCGTGAGCCCACTACGTCGAGACTGTTGACACGTCGTAGATTGAGCCGCAAATGGCCGGCTCGTCTGTTCGCAGGCGCACCGACAGGAACAGCCAAGGAGGTGAAGATTCGACGATTGAAAGATCTCTGATCTTGGCACCCGCAGGAATGCCCAATGAAGACATCCGGTCCGTCATTTCCGTGAGGACCACGATGGCTTGCGCATTGGGAATTCCAATGCGTCGGGGTACTCGGCAAGAGTTGACGCAGGTCAGCTTGAACTAAGCCGCCGGGAGTTACCCTTTCCATTGGCGCGCGTGTAACGCCTTTCTGACACAGTCGCCGGGTGCATGGGTCTCGTGTCGCCGGCTCGATCGGAGTGCCAGCATCATGCAAACTGAAGAAACTGCTGAATCACAATCGCCCGGTAGCGATGGTCCAGGTGTCGTGGACCTGAGCAAAGTCACCGCACCCATCCCGATAACTGAACCCAAGAACGAAGGCGCAGCCTCGAAGAATACGGTCACCGACCCGGTCTGCGGCATGCAGGTCGATCCCGCGGGTACGTCGCATCATGTGCAGCGCGACGGTAAGGACTACCACTTCTGCTCCGCTCGCTGCCTCGATCGCTTTGTCGCGGAGCCAGCCAAGTACATCAAGCCGTCGCCCGCCGCGCCACCCGTTGGGGCGGTTGCCGCCAAGCCCGTTGCCAAGCCGCTAGCCGCCGTGCCTGCATCAAACACGCAGTGGACCTGCCCGATGCATCCGCAGATCGTGCGCGATGCGCCGGGTGCGTGCCCGATCTGCGGGATGGCGCTGGAACCCATGGCGCCGAGTGCCGACGACAGCCATGCCCAGGCCGAGATCGCCGCTGTCCGACGCAAGCTATGGATCAGCGTCGCGCTGACAACACCGGTTTTTCTGGTGGCGATGGTGCCGCACATGACCGGCTGGCACGCACCGGCTTGGACCGCATGGCTGGAGTTCGTTTTGGGATCGGTCGTGGTGCTATGGGCCGGTGCGAGCTTCTTCCAGCGGTTCTGGACGTCGCTGCGCAATCGTTCGCCGAACATGTACACGTTGATCGGATTGGGTGTCGGGGTGTCATGGGTTTACAGCGTCATCGCGTTGTTCGCGCCATCGGCATTTCCGGCGGCGTTCCACGACGCCCATGGGCGGGTCGGTCTGTATTTTGAAGCGGCGGCCGTCATCATCACCCTGGTGCTGTTGGGTGAATGGCTGGAACTGCGTGCACGCAATCGCACCAGCGACGCGGTCCGCGCCTTATTGGGTCTCGCTCCGAAAACCGCACGCAGGATCGCCGAGGACGGCAGCGAACAGGATGTGCCGCTTGAACTGGTCGTCAAGGGCGATCGCCTACGCATCCGCCCCGGCGAGAAAGTGCCCGTCGACGGCATCGTGCTGGAAGGCCGTAGCAGCATTGACGAGTCGATGCTCAGTGGTGAACCGATCCCGGTCGAAAAGCAGACCGATGCGAAACTGATCGCCGGCACGCTCAACCAGACCGGCAGCTTGGTGATGCAGGCCGAGAAGGTCGGTGCCGAAACCCTGCTCGCACAGATCGTGCAACTGGTCGCTAATGCGCAGCGCACGCGTGCACCGCTGCAACGGTTGGCCGATCGCGTAGCCCGTTGGTTCGTCCCGGCGGTGGTTGCCGCTTCGCTGATCACGTTCGGTATCTGGGCAATGTGGGGCCCGGATCCAAAACTGGCGTATGCGCTGATCAACGCAGTCGCCGTGCTGATCATCGCGTGTCCGTGCGCGTTGGGCTTGGCCACACCGATCTCGATCATGGTCGCGACCGGTCGCGGCGCGCAGATGGGTGTGTTGTTTCGCGACGCCGAAGCCATCGAGACGCTGGAGAAGGTCGATGTGTTGGTGGTCGACAAGACCGGCACCCTGACCATGGGCAAGCCCGCGCTGACCGATGTCGTCGCGTTCGGCAGCGCCGACGAAGGGCGAGTGCTGGCACTGGCCGCCGCACTGGAGCGCGGCAGTGAACATCCGCTGGCAGCGGCAATTCTTGCCGGCGCGAAGGAACGCACCGCTGCGGAGCTGAAGGTTGAAGGCTTCCAGTCGCAAACCGGTCGCGGCGTCACCGGCACGGTGGAAGGTCATCGGGTGGCGCTGGGCAATCACGCGCTGATGGAAGTCGAGAAGGTCGATACAGGGTCGGCCTCCTCAAAGGCCGAGGTCCTGCGTATCGATGGCAAGACGGTGATGTTTGTCGCCGCCAACGGCGTGCTGGCCGGGCTAGTCGCGGTGGCTGACCCGATCAAACCCACTTCCGTTGAGGCGTTGCAGGCGATCCGTGCTGCCGGGATCGAAGTCATCATGCTCACCGGCGACAATGCCACCACCGCAAAGTCGGTCGCTGCCAAACTTGGCATCGAACGGGTGGAGGCCGACGTGCAACCGGCCGACAAGGCCCGCATCGTCGGTGAACTCAAGGCGCAGGGCCGCCGCGTGGCGATGGCCGGTGATGGCGTCAACGATGCGCCCGCACTCGCCTCGGCCGATGTCGGCATCGCGATGGGATCGGGCACTGACATCGCGATGGAAAGTGCGAAGGTGACCCTGGTCAAAGGCGATCTACGCGGCATCGTGCGCGCCCGTGAGCTATCGCAAGCCACGGTGCGCAATATCCACCAGAACCTGTTCTTCGCGTTCTTCTACAACTCCATCGGCATCCCGATCGCCGCCGGCGTGTTGTATCCGTGGACGGGCTGGCTGCTCAGTCCGGCAATCGCCGCACTGGCGATGAGCCTGAGTTCGGTCTCGGTGATCAGCAATGCGTTGCGGTTGCGCACAACTTCCTTGGGCGCTGCGGACCCGATCGCACAAGCAAAGGCGCACTGACACTGTGGTCATGATGTGAAGAGTCCGCTTCGACGTAACTGTCGGAACTGCTCCAGTCTGACGTGTCGACTACTTCCTTGGCTCACCACCTGCAGGCTCCGCATCGTTGAGCGACGGCGAGTGCATTACCTTAAACCAAGGAACTTGAATGCCCGCAATTGGGCAGTTCATTTGAACGATCGGATGACAGCTCCTGGCCGCTATGTATAGCTTTACATAGCGGCCACTATGCATAGATCTCAACTATGTAAAGTTCTCGCGAGCATTCCTTGTCGATAGAGGATCTGTGCGACGCGTGGCGTCATTGTTCGGCGAGCTTCTAGACATA
>JBBRQI010000045.1:0-4969 GCA_038226665.1 Lysobacterales bacterium
CTACCGATTCAACCGCCGATTCCGGCTGCCAGAATTTGTGCCACGATTGCTGCGTGCCATGGTCCTCTGCAAGCCTTGCCCGGAGCCACTTCTGCGCCTGGCGAGCAACTTTCTTGACTGAGGATCGACGCTAATCAGGACCTGCGAACGGCACGGCGTTCGATGCCGCATTCATCCAACGCACCATGAAAGCGAAGTACCGCATTCCCTGATTCCCAATCATCGTCGTGCCGATGACCTGCGCCAGGTAGCGATTCGTTTTTGGGCAGTATCTTGAGGCCACCTCTCAAGCCCCGCTTCGGCGGGGCTTTTTTGTTTGCGTCGGATAGTTCGCTTGTGGTGCCAATCTTTTCGCAAGCGTCACGAAGGTGAACCGTTCTTCGGAACATCCCAATCCAAAGCTGAACAATGGGTCGCGAAACTGAGCGCCAGAAGAACAGTTTTCGCCCACTCCGAACTTGCTAATCATTCGTTCATCGCCGCAGGCTCAGCATGGCCTTGCAACGTCCACAGCATGGATGCGTGGTTCATATCCAACCGACTGATCCAACCGACTGACAAGGAACATCCATGAACACCAAGCTGGGTTTCGCCAAGCTCGCGGCTCTCGCGGGCGTCTGCGCTGCCGGTTTCGGCATGACGCAATTTGCACAAGCCGATAGTTTCAGCATCGGTTATCACAGCGGCTGGCACGGCCGTTCGAACTACGGTCTCTCGATCGGCGTGGGGCCGGGCTATTACGGTGGCTACTACCGGCCCCGGTATTACGCACCTCGCTATTACGCCCCGGCGTATTACAGCTACGCTCCAGCACCGTATTATTACGATGCGTACCCGTCATCGTATTACAACAATGCTGGCTATTACGCCCCAGGCGCGTACTACGGCTCGGTGTCGTATGGGCTGAGCTATTACGGTGGCGGCTACAATCGCGGCTGGGATCGCGACGACTGGCGAGGCGACCGTGACCACGATGGGCGCGGCGACTGGCGCGGGGGCGACCACGACCACGATGGTCCCGGTGGCTGGGATCGCGGGCACTTCCACAATCAGAGCCAGAATCCGAACCAGAACCAGAACCGCGGCTCTGCCGGTAACGGTCACAACTGATCCGATTCGTGCATGTCACGAACACGAAACGCCTGCTTCGGCAGGCGTTTTCTTTTGTGTGCGGGCGGGAGCCTGACGGAACACCGGCGGCATGCTCGGTTTGAATCACTTCATGCAGGTGTGCGTCCACGCATCCGGTAAAATGATTCTTGGCAACTGCTCGCACGCGGCACTCCATCATGATGCCTTTTGACATCGAAAGATTGTGCAAAAGATGCGGATAGACATTCTGCCGATTTACGCAACCGCAATAACGTGCGCGCCCCTCGTCTTCCGCTGGCGCACGAGATTGCGCGCAACGAGCGCACCGAGGGTTACATGCAGCTACAACGCTCCATTTTCATTGCGGCAATTGCGCTGCTGCCAGCCCCTGCGTCCGCGTGTTCTTCATGCGGTTGCACTCTCAGTTCCGACTGGGACAGCCAAGGCTTGAGTGCATCGTCGGGTTTCCGCCTCGACCTGCGCTACGACGTCATCGATCAATCGCAGTTGCGCAGCGGCACCGGCAGCGTCGATGGTGGCAGGCTCGCACTTCCGTCGGATCGCGAAATCGAACAGGGCACGATCAATCGCTACGCCACGCTGGGACTGGACTACAGCCCAGGCGCGGATTGGGGCGTGAATATGCAAATGCCGTATATCGACCGCACGCACCAGACCATCGCCGAAGGCGACACCACGGTGTCATCGTCGCAGTCGAGCGGCATCGGCGATGCACGCGTGCTCGCGCGCTATCAGGGTTTCACGCCACAACACGATGTCGGCATCCAGTTCGGCCTGAAATTGCCGACGGGTCGCCACGGCGATGTCTTTGCGAGCGGTCCGCAAATTGGGGAGCCTGTCGATCGCGGCTTGCAGCCAGGCAGCGGAACGACCGACCTGATGCTCGGCGTGTACAAATTCGGCGCGCTCAACCAGGACTTCGACTGGTTCGCGCAAGGCATCGCACAGGTCGCGCTGGATTCGCGCGACGATTTCCGCACCGGCGCGTCGTTGAATCTCAACGCGGGCGTGCGCTTCATGGCAAACCCGATGTTCACTCCCGAACTGCAACTCAATACGCGCGTCGCGCGTCGCGATGCAGGCGCGCAGGCCGACGTGGACAACAGCGGCGGCACCTTGATCGACCTGAGTCCTGGCATCACGGCACAAATCAGCCACAGCCTGCATGCATACGGATTCGTGCAGGTGCCGGTGTTCCAGCGCGTGAACGGATTCCAGCTGGCACCGCACTGGACTGCTTCGGTCGGAGTTCGCTACGCGTTCTAGCGAACCCCAAGACCCAAAAATTGTTACTGGCTGGTAACCGCTCATGCGTTTCCAGCATTCCGCCATCCATGGCGATCAAGTATCGGCATTCTGATGGACGAATGCCGCGAGTGCAGGATGCGCAAGCGCGGCCTTCATCCATGGCGGTCAGATGTGGGCAACACGCAGGCGACGGGATCGCCTGTAGCCGGTCACTTTTCGTGCAATAGCGGTAATACATCACGATCGAGCACTGCGGCATCGATCGTGGGCGTCGCCGCGAATCCATCGCGACGCAACATGCCATGGCGATCGATCACGAATGTGAGTGGCACGCGCCAGATGCGGCCATAGCCTGTTGCCTTTGCGTTCTCGAGCAGCGCGGCTGGATAGCTGAAATCGCGCATCACGGCTTTGACCTGTGCGAGGTCATCGCGCGTATCCAGGCTGATCGCCACGACCGCCAGCCCTTCGGATTTGTGCGCGCGGTAGAACGCCTCGAACGCGGGCATTTCCACGCGGCACGGTGCGCACCAGGTCGCCCAGAAATGCACGATGACGACCTTTCCCGTCAACGCCGCGAGATCGAAGGAGCTGCCGTCGAGCAAGGTCGCGGTGATCGCGGGTGCAGGCTTGCCGACCTCGGCACCCTTGCTCCACGCGGCTGGAATGCAACAACACAGGAATAGCAAGACCAGCGCACGCATGCACATCACGGAAGTGGAACGGTCGCACATGATAGCCGTGGATGCGGCCAACACTCGTGCGTCCCCGCACATCGCTGTATCGTTCGCCCTGATCACCGGAGCATTAGCGATGCGGCTGCACGCCGACCACGACCTGCGCGAACTGGATAGCCGTAGTGTCGCCGCCCAACTTCGCGGCGACAGCGACGCGGAGATCGCATCGGCGTTGCATCAGTTGCCGCCGGAGCAGGCGCACAAGGTGCTCGAGCGTTTCGATCCCGCGCGACGCGAGGCGATCGAACGCGCAGATGCCGTCCACGACCTGCTGATCGGTTACGACTACGCCGAAGGCACGGTCGGCCGCCTGATGGAATCCGCGCCAGCGATTTTCCCGCTCGATGCGACCGTCGGCGACGTGGTCGAGGCGCTGCGCGATGTCGTCAAGCAGCGCATGGTGATCTATGTGTTGGTGACCGACCAGAAAAGCGTGCTGCGCGGCGTGGTTGCATTCCGCGAACTCGTGTTCGGTGCGCGCGCGCAGACGATGGCCGACGTGATGGTGCGCGATCCGTTTTTTCTCAAGCCGGAGATGAAGCTCGTCGATGCGATGCACGAAGTCGTCACCCGCCACTATCCGATCTATCCGGTCTGCGAAGCCGATGGCCGCCTGCTCGGCCTCGTCAAGGGCGCGGCTTTGTTCGAGCAGCAGGCATTCGCGATTTCCGCGCAGGCCGGCGCGATGGTTGGTGTCGAGAAAGAGGAACGCCTTGCAACGCCATGGCTGCGCAGTTTCCGTTTCCGCAATCCGTGGCTGCTGGTGAACCTGCTTACCGTCGCGATTTCTGCATCGGTGGTCGGGTTTTTCCAGGATTCGATCAACCGCATCGTGGTGCTCGCGATCTTCCTGCCGGTGATGTCGGGTCAGTGCGGCAACCTCGGCTCGCAATCGCTTGCGGTGGTGTTGCGCGGAGTGACGCTGGGGGAACTGCACGACGACGGCGTGCCGTCGATGGTGCTGAAGGAAGGCTGGCTCGGATTTCTCAATGGACTCGCCTCCGGCGTGCTCGCGGGCGCGGCGATGTACCTGATCGCGCACGCCAGGCACGAACCGGCGGCGCTGCGTCTTGCCGGCGCGATCGTCGTCGCGATGACCGTGAGTTGCACGCTTGCGGGCATGGCCGGGGCCTCGATTCCGCTGATGCTGCGTCGCTTCGGCGCCGATCCCGCGACGGCAGCCGGCATTTTCCTGAGCACCGTCACCGATGTGTTGAGCATGGGCCTGTTCCTCGGATTGGCTACGTTGCTGATCTGATCGACGGACGCATGGCGCACGGTTTCTGTTGCAACGCAGCGCGCCTTCCGCATCGGCTGTGTCTATGCTGCGCGCGTATTCGGACGAGCCGTGGCAAAGGCTCAGCAAGAAAACGGTAGGGGAGAGGATCCAAACCCGCAGCGGAACCATGCCGCTGCGGGTTTGTTTTTGCCGCACATGGATGTGCAAATGCCGCGAGCGCATGGATGCGCAGGAGCGGCGCGCCGCACATGAATGTGCAAATGCCGCGAGCGTTCGCTTCCGGCATCCTGCCTCCCCCGACACTTGTGCGTCCCTGCA
Source organism: Lysobacterales bacterium (assembly GCA_038226665.1). Classification (GTDB taxonomy): domain Bacteria; phylum Pseudomonadota; class Gammaproteobacteria; order Xanthomonadales; family Xanthomonadaceae; genus SZAS-103. The sequence goes on from JBBRQI010000045.1 coordinate 4,657, forward strand.
CATCGCATGGATACGCAGCGGCGCGGCGCACATAAACGCAAGAAATTTGTGATCGAAGGCAACGCAGCCATATCCATGCGCAGCACCGGTAGACCGCAGATGCCTCTGATGGAACGACCGAAAAACACTCTCGTATTTCGGCATTCCCGGCACCCATGGCGGCCAGATGCATAACAAATTGCGTGCGCATGAAAGAATGCGCGCATGAACGACGCGCTGCCCGCACCGCTGTCCCGACTGCTGGCACAACGTCTGGATGCACTCGCGCCGCAATTCGCGCAAGCGCCAGCGCTGGCGCACGATGCGCTCGAAC
>JBBRQI010000046.1:0-4817 GCA_038226665.1 Lysobacterales bacterium
GACAACCCGCAAGGCACTCTGCGCGTTGCCGTTCACGACCGACCACGAACCGATGCAGCCAGCCGTGATCAGACCGTCCGAGTTGCCGAGCAGATGCACGCAATCCCGATGCGCTTCATCCATGTCGCCCTGGACCAGCGCAACCGATGCGAGCGTCAGCCACGCCTGCGCGTTGCCGTGATCGCGCCGGAGTATCGCTTGCAGGAGTTGCCGCGACTCGATGAACTGATGGCGGCTTTGCAGAATGGTGGCTAATACCAGCAATGCTTCGTCGGACGCCGGATGCCTTGCCGTCCACGGCGCGATGACTGCCTGCGCGCGACCGAGATAACGCGCGTCGCCGGTGTCCCGCCCGTAGTCGAGATAGGCATGGGATAGCGCGACCGCAAGTTTCACATCATCGGGATAGGCGACGGTTTTTTTCTTCAGCGCATCGAACTGGCGTACGCGCGGATCGCCGGTCGATGGCAGGTGCTCCAGCACTGTGTTGTCGCTGCCGGGAATGTACGGATCGTCCACGTTCGATGCCGTGGCCGTCGTGCTCAAGACAAGCAAGAGCAGCAATGCGGCGATGCTTTTCGAAAGCCAGGAGAAACCATGTCTGATTCGGATCGTCATGACTGCACGGCGATCGTTTGGTCATCACAAGAATGCGGCTGCATCGACAATCACCTTTTCAGAAAAACCGACGGCGCCTCAGCGCCGTCGGTCACTGTCGATTGACGCGATGTATTCAGCGCTGTGCGGTTGACGCGCTTGCACTGGTCGCGCCAGGCAACGGCGTGTTGAGGTACGGGAAAGTGCGCAGGAATGTGGTCGCCGAGCGCGCAACGCCATCGGTGTAGGGTAACTGCCCGGACGGCGCATCCGCCGAAGAAAGCAGCGCACCCATCGCAACGCGCAATTCGATGTCTACCACATCGTCACCAGGGCGGCGGCCGTTCGGGAAGCCGGCGGTGTCGCCTGCGAGAGCCCCCAGAGTGCTTTGCGACGCAGCCAGTTTTACCGGGATTGATGTGTTCAGGCGCAACATCTCCGCAGGAACGACATTGGCCGGCTGGTTCAGTCCACTCAAACCGGTCAGGAACGCCGCGACCAGATCCGTGCGCGGGAACTTGGTTGGGGCCTTCACGCTCGGGAACAACGCCTCGATCAAGGTCGGCAACGTCGGATTGGTCACATAGGTGGCGAACTGGGAATCGTCGCGCGGCTGCGATGCGTTGAACTTGTCCTTGTCGGGCAGGCCGATGATGAGTTCGTTGACGAGCGGCATGCCCAGTCGCGAAACCTGATGGACAAACGAAGGGTTGGTCGGCGAGTTGGGCACGCTCGCGGTCGTCCATGCGCCGATGATCGGGCTGCCACCGGTGGCCACGCAGGCGATCGGCACTTCGAGCGCGATGGTGGTGATGTTCTTGTCGGCGAGCACATTCTTGTTGCCGTTGACCGGCCCAAGCGGATTGAGGTTGAGCAAGTCGAACACCTGGCCGAGCGCAACCGCAAAACCTTCCTTGCGCTGGCCGACGAATACGCGGCCTTCACCGCAGCCGTCCAGGCCGATCCGGTAGATATGGCTGTTCGCGTAGGTCGCGTAATCCGGAATGGACTTGTTGCCGATGTTGTCGAAGGGTTTGCGGAAAGAGGTGCCGCCGGCGGAGATGTTGGTCGCCAGAGCAGGTGGCGCGCCCTTGCCGCGAATGCTGGTGACGGTGTAGTGCTCGATCAGGTTCTTCACGCCGTCGTTTGCGGTCGGTGTGCTGCCGAACTGGCCAATATTGCTCAGCGGCACCGCGACCTGCGTGCCATTCACGCTGATCGTGCGGTTCTGGTAGGTGTTCTGGAAGCGGAACTGATAGGTGATGTCGGGCAATGCGTCGCCGTTGGTATCGATCTTGATCTCGTAGACCGCGCTCGGGTCGAGGCTGAAATAATTCGGACCGCCGTAGGCATCTTCAAGCGGCGAGTAGTTCGCGAGGAAGGTCACGTACCCGGTGCGGCCGGTCTCGTAACTGCGGAACATGTAGAAATCGGTGCCATCGACTTTGGGAGTCTGGCTGATCAGCGGCGCTTCGCGATGGCTGGAGGAGAATGCGGTGCCGGCAAGAAGCAGGCCGACGATAGCGACTGCGAGGGGAGTGCGGTTCATGAGGGTTCTTCCTTGGGAACATGGAGTGCACGGAGACGTGCGATCGAACGGCCGGATGTCGCGAACGACTGCTGGGTTGGAATCCTTTTGGCGAGCGGTTTCGGTGGAATTGCGGACGCGGAGTGCGAATACCTGCTTTCACGCATCCAACCTCAGCAATGTTTCAACAATGCTCCCGCGCTGTTGAGGATTTTGTGAAGATTGCCGTCACCGGTCCTCGGCGGATAATTTCGAGGCATGGCGATTGCGAGGACGAGGCATGTGCCGGCTCGCAGCAGTGCAAAGTTATGCACTCTCGTTTCCTTGAGGCGCAATGACCGGCATGCCTTGATCGGCGGGGCCGTCGGTGCCGACATCGGCGATGTTGTGGCGGGCGTCCTTCTCGCCGCAGCCGGCCAGAACCAGCGCGAGAAAAAGTGCCGAGAACTTCGTTCCGCGCAGCATTCATAAGCCGCCGATCATCGGGATTTTCATCACTGACCTCCTTGTCAGAGTGCAACGATTGCCGGTTGCAGGGTTGAAATGTGGGCTCGTGTGTGTAAGTGCCGCGTGACGACTGCTCCTGTCACCAACGTCGTGCACAAGGCCGCTTCCATGCGGCACTGGCGATCCATCGTTGCCACTGTCGGCCTGTGTGTGGATGGCGTCTGTGCGCGAGCGAACACAGTGCCCATGCGCATGTGTCGAGGCTCCGCACGTGCGTATCGGTTACGATGCCGGTTCCGAACCTGAGGACGAATCCGTGAGCACGACTTCGGCTTATGCCGCCCATTCCGCCAAAGCGCCGCTGACACCATTTGCGATAGAACGCCGCGACCCGCGCGCGCACGAAGTCGTTATCGACATCCTGTATTGCGGCGTATGCCATAGCGACATCCACCAGGCACGCGACGAATGGGGCGGCGGCATTTTCCCGATGGTGCCGGGGCACGAGATCGTCGGTCGTGTGGTTGCGCGCGGCAGTGGTGCGGTCAAATTCAAAATCGGCGACGCTGTAGGCGTCGGTTGTTTCGTGGACTCATGCCGCGACTGTGCACAATGCCGCGCGGGTGAGGAACAGTATTGCGAACGCGGAATGACCGCGACCTACAACGCACGCGACAAGGACGGCGCGCCGACCTATGGCGGCTACTCGACGCGCATCGTCGTCGACCAGGACTATGTGCTGCGGATTCCGCCAGGCATTCCGCTGGATCGCGCAGCGCCGCTGCTGTGCGCGGGCATCACCACGTATTCGCCGATGCGCCATTACGGCATGAAACCCGGCGACAGGATTGCGGTTGTCGGGCTCGGCGGTCTGGGCCACATGGCGGTGAAGTTCGGCAACGCGCTGGGCGCAAATGTCACCGTCCTGAGCACCTCGGAATCCAAGCGCGTCGATGCGCTCGCATTGGGTGCGCATGGTTTTTCCGTGACGCGCGATGCGGAGACGTTCAAGCGACTCGCCGGCAGTTTCGATTTCATCGTCGACACGGTATCGGCGCCGCACGACTACAACGCCTACCTGGGGCTGCTGAAAGTGGATGGCTGCATGATCCTGCTCGGCGTTCCCGAGCAGCCATCGGCGGTTGCCGCGGGTGCACTGATCATGCGCCGTCGCAAGCTGGCCGGCTCCTTGATCGGCGGCATCGCCGAAACCCAGGAGATGCTCGATTTCTGTGCTGAGCACGGCGTCGCATCGGATATCGAAGTGATCCGCATGGATCAGATCAACGATGCCTACGAGCGCATGCTGCGCGGCGACGTGCGCTACCGCTTCGTCATCGACACCGCGAGCTTGCGCGCATGAAGAAGGCCGGCAACGACGCCGGCCTTCGTGTATCAACAAATGCCACGCTCGCGGATCAGTCCTTCGTGCAGACCCGTTCGACCGTGCGGTATTTGCGGTTCTGATGGTGCTTCTGAATCTGATTGCCGGCATAACCGCCGGCGACCGCGCCACCCACAGTGGCAAGCGTCTTGCCGTTGCCGCCGCCGATCTGATGGCCGATCAGCCCGCCAGCGACCGCGCCGATCACCGTACCGCCCACACGATTATGGTCGTCCGAATGGCGTTCGCGATACACAACGACATCATGGCAATGTTCGTGGGCGAGCGCTTCGCCGCCGACGGCCATGCCCATGCTCAGCAGCAATGAAGCAAGGGCGATTGTCTGGAAGGGTTTCATATGCGCTCCTGAGTTTGTTGGAATCTGGACTTGCTGAAATGTTGCAGGTTTGATCGAAGCTTGGACGCGGCTTGCTTAACCGCGCGTCAATGCGGAATTTCGATCGAGCGCAATCATCTGATTTTCCGTCGTCAATCGAACAATCCGGACTGCGGCAATCCGCTCTCGACGTCGCGAAAACCGGCCAAGCCCACGCCGACCAATCGATACAAAGTGCCCGGCGGCATCCGCACGCGCGTGCGCAACTCGAGCGCGATGGACGTCAGCTCATCGGCGTCGGCGGGCGGATGCGGCGGCGTGTGGCTGCGGGTGAGGATGCGGAAGTCGGATGTCTTGAGTTTCAGCACGACGGTGCGGCCGACGCGTTGCGGTTCGCGCGCTGCGGCTTTCCATGTTTTCGCGGCAAGTTCGCGGATATGCGGTTCGATGTCGTCGATGCGCAAGTCGCTCGCAAACGTGTCCTCGGCGGAAATCGATTGCGTCGGTTGGTCGGGCGTCACCGC
>JBBRQI010000047.1:0-4701 GCA_038226665.1 Lysobacterales bacterium
CGAAGTGCGCGCGATCGCGGAGGAATTGCATCGCGAAGTCGGCGTGCTTGCCGATTTCCAGGGGCCGAAAATCCGCGTCGAACGTTTCGTGGAAGGGAAGGTGCAGCTGCGCGAAGGCTCTGCATTTACGCTGGTTTGCAGCGCGGATGCACCGCTGGGCGATTCCACGCAGGTCGGGATGAGTTATCTCGGACTCGTCAACGATGTGCATCCCGACGATGTGCTGCTGCTCGACGACGGATTGATCGCGTTGCGCGTCGTCGCGATCGACGGCGCGAATATCCGCACCGTGGTGATGACCGACGGCGTGCTGTCGGATCGCAAGGGTTTGAACAGGTTGGGTGGAGGATTGTCGCTGGGCGCGTTGTCCGACAAGGATCGCGCCGACATCGTGCACGCGGCGAAGATCGGCGTGGACTTCATGGCGATCTCGTTCTGCCGTTCGGCGCAGGACATGCACGAGGCCCGCAAGCTTGCGCGTGAAGCGGGCGGCACGCGGGTTGCAATGGTCGCGAAGATCGAACGCGCCGAAGCGATCGTGAATCTTGGCGAGATCATCGACGCGTCCGATGTGGTGATGGTCGCGCGCGGGGACTTGGGCGTGGAGATCGGCGACGCTGAATTGCCCGGCCTGCAGAAGAAGATCATCCGCGAATCGCTCGCGCGCAATCGCGTGGTGATCACCGCGACGCAGATGCTGCAATCGATGGTCGAGCATCCGATTCCGACCCGCGCCGAAGTGCTCGATGTCGCCAATTCGGTGATCGACGGCACCGACGCGGTGATGCTGTCGGCCGAGTCGGCATCCGGCCTGCATCCGGTGCGCGCGGTCGAGGCGATGGTGCGCATCTGCCTCGGCGCCGAACGCCAGTTCGAGGCCGACACCGATTTCGAGAAAGCGGCGCGCAACCTGGAACAGGCCGATCAGGCGATCGCGATGGCGACGATGTTCCTGACCGAACACATCAACGTGCGCGCGGTGATCGTGCTGACCGAATCAGGCGGCACCGCGCGATTCCTGTCGCGCTATCGCTCGTCGGTGCCGATCTACGGACTCTCGCGCCACGCCGACGCGCGCCGGCGCATGGCGCTGATGCGCGACGTGTTCCCGATTGCGTTCGACAGCCGCGGCATGCCGCCGCGCGATGCGGCACGCGCCGCAGTCGGCGTGTTGTACAAGGTCGGCTTGCTGGCCGAAGGCGACAAGCTGATCTTCACCAGCGGCGACACGATGGAACTGCGCGGCGCGACGAATACGCTGCGGTTGCTGGAGGTGGGGAAGGATGGCGTGGCGGATGGATTGGGAGAATTGTGATGACGAAGACGAATGCGTTCTCGATCCTGTGCGTTCTGGTTCGTCTGTTCGCGCTCTGGCTGTTTGCGAGCGCGGTGATCGGACTGCCATATGCCTACGAAACGGCGAAGCGATACGCGACGCTCGACCATGCGGCGCAGATTGCTTACGGCGGAAGTGTCTTTACTTTCGCCGTCGCGGCCCTGCTCTGGATATTTGCCGATCTGATCGCGAAACTTGCCCTCGCGCGACCCCAGCAAGTTGTCTTCGAAAGTGATGTGTCGGTGTCTGAATGGCAGACGCTCGGGTTCTCCGCAATCGGTCTGTGGCAGGCGATCGATGGATTGGTCTTCTTGATCAGCCGAGTCGTAAGACTCGCCATCGTGCATCTTGAAATGAACTCCGGTGCGCCCATCGCGTTGCCGGACGATTTCTATGTATGGATCGCAGCGGACGGCCTGAGGCTGGCGGTCGGGATCGGCCTGCTGTTCGGTTCGCGCGGACTGGTCGGCATGATCCGCAAGTATCGCCAGGTTGGATATACGCCAAGCGATCCATCCGACGCGCAGCATTCCAACGCTTCTGGCGTAACGGATTCCGACCCGAATCCCCCGATGTGACGCGTCCGGTATAATCGCCTGCTTCCCGCAGCCAACACCGGAACCACACATGAGCATCGACCAGCTTGCCGAAACCGCAGAGGCCATGGTGGCCGCGGGCAAGGGCATCATCGCGATCGACGAATCCACCAACACCATCGCCAAGCGCTTCCAGGGCGTGGGCGTCGAGAACACCGAGGAAAACCGTCGCGCGTATCGCGAGATGCTGCTGACCACGCCGGGACTCGGCGAGCACATTTCCGGCGCGATCCTGTACGACGAAACCCTGCGCCAGAAAACCCGCGACGGCGTGCCGTTCGCGACGGTGATGGCGAAGGCCGGCATCATCCCCGGCATCAAGGTCGACAAGGGCCCGCAGGCGCTGGCCGGATTTCCGGGCGAGTTGATCACCGAAGGCCTCGACGGTCTGCGCGATCGCCTGAAGGAATACGCCAAGCTCGGCGCGCGATTCGCGAAATGGCGTGCGGTGATCACCATCGGCGACGACATTCCGTCCGGTACGTGCATCGAATCGAATTGCCAGGCGCTCGCGCGTTATGCGGCGCTATGCCAGGAAACCGGCCTGGTGCCGATGGTCGAGCCCGAGGTGTTGATGGATGGCGAGCACGACATCGAGGTTTGCTACGAAGTCACCGAAATCACCCTGCGCTCGCTGTTTGGCGCGTTATATGAGCACAACGTGTTGCTCGAAGGCACGATCCTCAAGGCGAGCATGATCGTGTCCGGCAAGGATTGCCCGGATCAGGCCGGCGTCGAGGAAGTCGCGGAAGCAACGCTGCGCTGCCTCAAGACGACGGTGCCGGCGATGGTGCCGGGCATCGTGTTCCTGTCTGGTGGCCAGTCGGATCGCGATGCGACCGCGCACCTCGATGCGATGAACCGCTTGGGTCCCCACCCGTGGCCGCTCTCCTTTAGCTATGGCCGTGCGATGCAGTCGGCTGCGCTGAAAATTTGGGGCGCAGACACCGCCGCGAACGTGGCCGAGGCGCAGAAGATGGTTCATGCCCGCGCCCGCGACAACGGGTTGGCTGCATTGGGCAAGTGGAAGGGGTGAGCAGGGAATGGCGAAGCATCGCTTCGCCCCTGCGAACGCTAGCATAGGGATGTGCTGGCCGGCGTACCCCGCCGGGATGGTTCCTTGCGAAGTAAAGGCTGAGCACCGCGCCACCGGTTTCAAGTGCAGGACTTGTCATCGATATCCATGGCAGCTATATAGAAAGCTATGGACGCATCCATCACCTCAAGACTCGGATTCCTGATCGGCGACGTGACCCGGCTATATCGTCGTGAATTCGACCGCCGCGTGGCCCACCTGGGCCTGACCCGCGTGCAGTGGCGGGCCTTGCGCCGCATCGAACGCATCGAGGGAATGACCCAGATCAAGCTCGCCGAAGACCTCGAGCTTGCGCCGATCGCGGTCGGTCGCGTGATCGACCGCCTCGAAAAAGCCGGCTTCATCGAACGCCGCCCCGACCCTGCGGACCGCCGCTGCTGGCGGCTGCACCTCGCGCCGGGCTCGGCGATGGTGATGGCCGGGGTCGATCGCATCGCCACGGATCTGCGCGAGGAAGTCTTCGCGGGCATCGATTTGCCCGACCTGGAAACGACCGAGCGTGTACTTTCGACGCTCAAGGTGCGGTTCGGCGGACAGGTTCGCGCGCCGCGTGCCGACGACGCATAACGCATAGAACTGCCATCGCACGCATGCGCATCAGGACTGCATCGTCATGAGTTGGCCGGATCGCATTGAAGGGGATGGTTTTTCGCTGCGGCCTTGGCGCGAATCGGATGCGGACGACCTGGTGTTCCACGCGAATGATCCGCAAGTTGTGCGCAGCCTCGGCGAACGCTTTCCGCATCCGTATGCGCTCGATGATGCGCAGTTCTTCATCGCTCACGCATTGCATCTGTCGAACGAAAAAACCTGGGCGATCGAGGTCAATGGCGTCGCCAGCGGCGGCATCGGCGTGCATCCGGGCGAGGGCGTCGAACGCCACAGCGCCGAACTCGGTTACTGGCTCGGGCGCGCGTACTGGGGTGAGGGCATCGCGACTGCGGCAGTGCGCGCATTGGTTCCGCATGCGCTGCGCGAGCTGAAACTGTATCGTCTGCAGGCGCGCGTGTTCGCCGACAATCCGGCGTCGATGCAGGTGCTGGAACGTTGCGGGTTCGTGCGCGAAGCGGTGTTGCGGCGGTTGGTGGTGAAACACGAACGGCTGCTCGACATGCACATCTACGCGATCACCAGGGACACGCTCGATGCAGAGGAATGACGATCGCCGTGATCCACAACTAACGTCTTTGCGGTCGCCTCGCGATATCGAGATGCGGCTGCACGGCATCAACGCATGTCTCGCCGCATTCGCGCATCGGCCGCAGGACTTGCGCAAGGTCTGGTTGACCGAAACGAACATTCCTGCGTTCAAGCAGGTGTTGGCGTGGTGCGTAAAGCGGCGCATCGGTTATCGCGTGGTGGAACCCGACGAGATCGAGAAGCTGACCGCGAGCAGCCATCATGAAGGTGTGTGCTTCGCGTTGCTGCGCATGCAGGTGCCAACGCTTGATGACGTTCTGAAACGAATCGATGTCGGCAAGCCCGCGTTGTTGTTGTGGCTGCACGGCGTCGGCAACCCGCACAACCTCGGTGCGATCCTGCGCAGCGCCGCGCATTTCGGTGCGCGCGCTGCATTGATTTCCGATGCGCAAGGATTGTCGCCAGCCGCGTATCGCGTGGCCGAAGGCGGTGCGGAAGCGGTGCCGTGCGTGATGATCCATGGCGCGGATACG
>JBBRQI010000048.1:0-4459 GCA_038226665.1 Lysobacterales bacterium
CAGGCAGGCTGAGGAGAACACCATGTTCGCTTACTACTTGCGCCTCGGACTTCGCAGCCTGCGCCGGAATCCCTTACTCACCGCGCTGATGGTGCTCACGCTCGGCATCGGCATCGCCGCGAGCATGTCGACGCTGACCGTTCTCGTGATCATGTCGGGCAATCCGATTCCTGACAAAAGCGCGCAGTTGCTGGTGCCACTGCTCGACAACAATCCGAAGGATTTCGCGGCCGACGCGAAGCCGCCCGATCAGATGAGCTATACCGATGCGACCAACCTGCTGGCGCAACACCATGCCAAGCGGCAAACCGCGATTTATGGCTTCCAGCCGTACGTCGAGAGTGGGCGCAAGGATCTGCCACCATTCCAGGCCGATGGTATCGCCCCGACCCACGATTTCTTCGACATCTTCAAGGTGCCGTTCCGCTACGGCGGCGCATGGGGCGCTAGCGCGGATGCGAACAAGAGCGACGTCGCGGTAATCACGACCAAGCTCAGCGAAAAACTGTTCGGCAAGACCAATCCGGTTGGACAACGGCTGCGCGTCAACGATCGCGACTACCAGATCACCGGTGTGATTGGCGACTGGAAACCACTGCCGCGCTACTACCGACTGATCGCTGGTGGCCCGACCTACGGTGACATCGAGGACGTAATGATCCCGTTCTCCACCGCCGTCGGGCAGCAATTCCAGAACATGGGATCGACGGATTGCAGCAGCGATTCCGGAAATAGCTACGCAGCGTTCCTGCGTTCGGAATGCGTGTGGATCCAGTACTGGGCCGAACTCGATTCCGCATCGGATCGGCAGGCTTATGGCGACTACATTGCGTCGTATATCGGCGAGCAGAAAAAACTCGGCCGTTATCCGCGTGCGGTCAACTACAAGCTCTACGACGTGATGGAGTGGCTGGATCACGTAGGCGTGGTGCGCAAGGACAGCAAGCTGCAAACCTGGCTCGCGCTCGGCTTCCTGCTGGTGTGCCTGGTCAATACCATCGGCCTGCTGCTCGCGAAGTTCACCGCGCGTGCTGGCGAAGTCGGCGTGCGGCGTGCGCTGGGCGCGCCGCGTCGCGAAATCTTTCGCCAGTTCCTGATCGAGGCCGGCGTGGTCGGCATTGCCGGTGGCGCACTCGGCCTGCTGCTCAGTTTCGGCGGACTGTGGTTGATCGCACGGCAGTCCAGGAGCATGGAAGCGGTGGCGCACATGAGCATGTCGATGTTGCTGGCGACGATCGCGCTGGCGATCGCATGCAGCGTGCTCGCCGGACTCCTTCCAACATGGCGTGCGTGTCAGATCCGTCCCGCTGTTCAACTCAAGTCGCAATAAGTCGTCAACGAATCCTGATTGGAGTCAGCCATGGAAATCCGTCCGATCCTATCGGCCATGTTGCGCAGCAAGACCGGCGCGATCCTGATCGCGGCGCAGGTCGCGCTCACGCTCGGCATCCTGTGCAACGCGCTGTACATCGTGAACGATCGCCTGCAACTCGCGAATCGTCCCAGCGGCGCGATGGAGGACGATGTCTTCCAGCTGAGCCTGTCGCCGTTCCGCAAGGTCGCCGACCTCAAGGGCATGCAACTGGAAGACGAAGCCGCGCTGCGCAAGATTCCGGGCGTCGTGGCCGTGACCTGGACCGACCAGGTGCCGCTCGGCCAGTCGTCCTCGAATAACGGCTTCGCAACCCGCCGCGACCAGCGCCCGGACTCGACCGTCGTCGCAACCACGTATGACGGCGCCGGATCGTTCGTGAAGACGCTCGGGCTCAAATTGGTGGAAGGGCGCGATTTGAACGCCGACGATGTGATCGATGTTGGCCCGGACACCGCCGCTGCCAACTCGATTCCGCACACGGCGATCATCACCGAGGCGTTGGCGAAGAAACTGTATCCGGACGCCGGCTCGGCATTGGGCAAGCCGCTGCTGAACGGCACCGGCGCGGATGCAAAGGAATCGACAATCGTCGGCATCGTCGAACGCCTGCAAACGCCGAATGCGCAAGCAAACGAAGACAGGGATGGCGAGGGCAAGGGCGAGTTTTCGGTGATTTATCCGATCCGCGATCTGAACCCCTACACGCAATACCTGGTGCGCACCGAGCCGGGCCAGCGCGCGCGCGTGATTGCCGACGCCGAAAAAATATTGAGCTCGCGCATGGACGGTCGCGTACTGCTGCCGACATACACGATGGATCAATTGCGCGAACGCCGTTATCGCGCCGACCGCGCCCTCGCCGGCATGCTGATTTCGGTCGTGGTGCTGCTGCTGCTGGTCACCGCAAGCGGCATCGTCGGCATGGCGTCGTTGTGGGTTAACCAGCGCCGCAAGCAGATCGGCGTGCGGCGCGCGCTTGGAGCGCGGCGTTTCGACATCCTGCGCTACTTCCTGACCGAGAACGCGATCGTGACCAGCGGAGGCATCGTCGGGGGCATCGCACTTGCGTTGGGCCTGAATCAACTGCTGGTCAGCACGTTGGAACTGCAACGCCTGCCACTGGGATACCTCGGCTTCGGCATGGTCGCGCTGTGGGCGCTGGGATTGCTCTCAGTCCTCGGCCCCGCATGGCGCGCCGCGCGCGTGCCGCCGGCGGTCGCAACCCGCAGCGTCTGATGCGATCAATTTCCGATCCTGTCCGATGCGATACACGCCCGCACCAGCAGGTACGATAAATTCTTCCATCCGGGAAATGTACGACCATGCGCACCCATCGCATAATCTTGGCGGTGTTGCCCACCCTGGCATCGGCGACAGCTCTGGCTGGCGACCATGACAGTCACAGCAGCGACGACGATCTCACCTTGAGCAGCGATGGCGGTGAATTGAACCTGCATTCTTCCAGCGTCTCCGGCGTGACTGGCGGCCGCACAACGCCATCGCTGTTCCATGGGCTGAAAACTGGCGATGTCATCGAGGCAATCGGCGATCACAAGGTCGCCCGCGTTGAAGAGCTGTTGAAGGCGCTCCAAAATCAGTGCGGCATTTTCTCTACCTTGCATGTGCGTCGCGCGGGCACAGCGGTCGCGCTGACGTGGAAGCATTCCGAATGCCAAGCCCTGTCTCCGCCGTTTCCACCGCTACCGCCTCCACCTCCCGCGACTCCAGTTCCGCCAGAACCACCTGCACCTCCACGCGGATGAGTGCATCCCCTGTCATCATGATGCGCATCGACTCCTAGCCATCTGTCTTCCCGACGTCCATGCCCACCATCCTCGTCATCGATGACAATCCGACCGTCGCCACCGCGCTCGAGGTGCTGTTCTCGCTGCACGACCTGCACACGCTGAGCGCGCAATCGCCGGAGGCCGGGCTCGCATTGCTCGAGCGCCGGCCGATCGACTTGGTCATCCAGGACATGAATTTCACCGGCGACACCACCTCGGGCGACGAAGGCCAGGACCTGTTCCGTGCGATCCGCACGCGCCATCCGGATCTGCCGGTGATCCTGTTGACCGCGTGGACGCATCTCGCATCGGCGGTCGATCTCGTGCGCGCAGGCGCTGCGGATTACCTCGGCAAGCCGTGGAACGACGACAAGCTGATGGCGACCATCGGCAACCTGCTCGAACTTGGCGCGAACCGACGCGAACTGAAGCGTCGTCGCGGCAAGGACGCGCAACGCAACAGTGAATTGCGCGAGCGTTTCGACATGCGCGGCATGGTGTTTGCCGATCCCGCGACCGAACGCGCCGTCGCACTCGCCTGCCAAGTCGCGCGTGCCGATGTTCCGGTGCTGATCACCGGCCCGAACGGCAGCGGCAAGGAACGCATCGCGAAAATCATCCAGGCCAATTCGGCGGTGCGCGACGGTCCGTTCGTGACGCTGGATTGCGGCGCGATTCCGGCCGACCTGATCGAAGCGGAATTGTTCGGCGCCGACGCGGGCGCGTACACCGGCGCCGGCAAATCGCGTGAAGGAAAGTTCGAAGCCGCTGATGGCGGCACCTTGTTCCTCGACGAAATCGCGAACCTGCCGATGGCCGGGCAAGTGAAATTGTTGCGCGTGCTCGAAACCGGACGCTTCGCGCGGCTCGGCTCGAACCGCGAACGCCAGGTGCGCGTGCGCGTGATCAGCGCGACCAATGCCGACCTGCCGACGAAAATCCGCGAAGGCTCGTTCCGCGAAGATCTCTACTACCGCATCAACCTGATCGAGCTGAATCTGCCAGCGCTCGCCGATCGTCCCGACGATATCCTGCCACTCGCCGAATCGTTTCTCGGCAAAGGCAAACAGTTCACCGCCGACGCACGCGAAGCACTGCGCAAGCACGGCTGGCCGGGCAACGTGCGCGAGCTCAAGAACGTGATCCAGCGCGTCAACCTGCTCGCGCACGGCGACCGCATCGACATCGACGACCTCGCGTTGCCATCGGCGCACGGTTCAGGCGAGCATGATCCCGATCGTGAACAGATCGAGCACGCGCTGAAGAAATCCCACGGCGTGATCGCGCAAGCGGCGAC
>JBBRQI010000049.1:0-4388 GCA_038226665.1 Lysobacterales bacterium
GCAAGCGGCCGTTTTCGTTGATGGCATCCGGCCAAAGAACCGCCGCACGCTATCATCCGCAACGTACGGGCCTATAGCTCAATGGTTAGAGCAGAGGACTCATAATCCTTTGGTTCCAGGTTCGAGTCCTGGTGGGCCCACAACCTCGCAACCCAAGTGCACAAACTTGGTCATTCCACCGTAAATCGACAAATTTGTCATTTATGCTGGGAATACAATTGATAGAAATTGCCTGGAGCCTGTCGCCACTGCACGTGTCGGCAGCTTTGATCAGCAGATCTGGCAGTCCATGACGGCAATACGGTTGTGATCACGGATAAGTGCCTTGGTCTTTCCTTCCCAGCCACCGGTCCGATGGATCGGGCATGTCTCGATCTCGGAGATCGAGGACTCAGGTTCCAACCTCTGCAAGCATGGCAGATGTTACTGACGACAGGCGCTGGCCTGCACTCTCGACACTGTTTGAACGCGGCGGAAGAAGGCGCGCCGAGTTCAGGATGAACGTCATTTCCGAGGCGACGTGGATGAACGCGGCAATCAGCGGATTGAGGAATCCGAACGCGGCCAGCCCGATTCCCAGAACATCCACGGCAATCGTGCCCGCAAAGTTCTGCCAGATGATCCCGCGGGTGCGGCGCGCGATGGCGAGGGTCTCGACGAATTTCAGCAGGTCGTTGCCGAGCAACACCACGTCCGCGCTCTCGCGCGCCACATCGGTGCCCGAACCCATGGCGACACCGACTGTGGCCTGCGCGAGTGCGGGTGCATCGTTGACACCATCACCCACCATCGCCACCTTGCGACCGCTCGCCATCAGGCGTTTGATCCGCTCGAGCTTGTCCTCGGGCAGCAGGTCGGCGGCCACGTCGGTGATCCCCATTTGTCGGGCCACCACATCGGCTACTGACTGCGCATCGCCGGTCAGCAGGATGGTCTTGATCCCCATTGCGTGGATGGCATCGACCGCCTGGCGGGCTTCCGGTCGCACGGTATCTGCAATCACGATGGCACCAAGCAACGTGCCGGCCCGTGCCACGAACACCTCGGATGCATCGGGATGTTGGGCCAGAAGATCGGCGGGCACGGCAATGCCGTGATCCCGCATCAAGGTCTGGTTCCCAATCAACACCACGTCGCCGTTCACGGTCGCGTCGATGCCGCGGCCGGGCGCATAACTGAACTGCTCCGGTTCAAGAACAGCTCGGCCCTGCGCTCGTGCATAGGCAACAATCGTCTTGCCCAGTGGGTGTTCGGAGCGGATCTCGGCGGACGCGGCGGCATCGAGCAGCGCCATCCGATCGATGCCAGCGGCAGGAAGCACTTCGCGCACTGCTGGCTCGCCAGAGGTGAGCGTGCCGGTCTTGTCCAACACCACTGTGTCCACGTGTCCAAGCTGTTCAAGGAACAACCCGCCCTTGACGATGGCGCCGGCACGCGCCGCCCTGCCGATCGCGCCCAGGATCGCCAAGGGCGTGCCTGCGGCGATACCGCAGGCGCCTGCGACGATCACCACCGAGATGGTGGAGCGGATGTCACGGGTCAGTAGATAGGTCACCACCGCTGCGCCCAGTGCCAGATAGACCAGATAGCCAGCAAGTCGGTCCGCCAGGCGTTGCACGGGCGCCTTGGAACGCTCAGCTTGTTCCACAGCTTCAATGATCTTGCCGTAACTGGTGTCGCGGCCAATGCGTTCGGCCCGGATTTCCAGGGCGCCGGATTGATTGATCGAACCTGCGAAGACGGATGCACCGGCCGTCTTCTCGACCGGCATCGACTCGCCGGTAATGCGAGATTGATCGACGAAGGAGTCGCCGGAGATCACCGTGCCATCGACCGGGATGCGCCCACCGGGATTGACCAGCACCGCATCGCCCACCGCCAACGTGTCGGCAGCCACTTCCGACACACTGCCGGCGCGGCGCACGGAGACAGCACGTGGCAGGAAGTCGAGCAGGTCCTTGATGGCTCGGCGACCACGCGAGACAGTCATGCCTTCGAGCACTTCAGCAACCAGCACGAACAGGGTGATCACCAACGCCGTGAAGAACTCGGAGATCGCAGCCGCCGCGACGATCGCGATGGACATCGACAGCTCCATCGTCATGCGTTTGACCAGGATGTTCTCGAAGGCTTCCTTGAAGATCGGCCAACCGCCGATCAACAGGCCCACGACGCCAATCACGCTCAGGCGCGGTAGCGGCTCCCAAAGATGGAACCATACGGCCGCCCCGGCGAGAGCCACGATGCCGATGCGGGCCATCTCGGGCCATTCGAGCGCGTGCTCATGCTCGTGATCGTCATGAAGCTCATGCGCTGCAGGCACGTCGGTTCGCTTTTGCGCTTGGTCGGCTAAGTCGGATGCGTGTGCGTGATCGTGTTGCTGGCCCATCGTGCAGTCCCTTGATTATTTGAGGTAGGTGCGAATGACGTCGATCAATTCATCAGCGCCTTGCGCGCGTTCGGCGGCGTTGGTGATGGCAGGGTTCGCGACATGCGTCTGGATGTGGTCTTCAAGGACGCTCGACATCAGGCCATTGATGGCCCCACGTACTGCAGCGATCTGATGAAGGATGTCCGAGCAGCCTTTTTCGGCTTCGAGTGCACGTTCCAGAGCTTCCACCTGGCCGCGAATGCGGCGCACGCGGCTGAGCAGTTTGGTTTTCTCCCGGACGGTGTGACCCACGGGGCGTGCCTCTATATACAATAGGTGGGTACAGTATACAGACACGGGTCGATTGCGGGGTTTAGGCTATCGGTGCCTGTATCTCGTGGGTTGCCGTCGGTCCCTATAAGCGAGATTTGCGGACCTTCATCGAATGGCGCACTGGCCAGCCCGCGAGGCCTGTTTCTGAACGCCTTGGCTCGGTGGATTCACCGTCAAGGTTGTTTGGCCCGGGCGAGTTGGCGATACTTGAAGCCATGTCCCGCTGGCGCCTGGTGCTCATCCTGCTGCTCTGCCTGCTCGCTCCCGTGGCGAGTTGGGCAGCGGTGCGCGATGCACGCCCTGCTGTGCAATCGGCTGCACCCTATAGGGCGTCGGACACCGTCCTGCACGACAATGGCCAGCACGCCGCGATGGTCGCCGTCGCCGATCAGGCCGATGCAGACTGCGACGACGACGGCTGCAATGACGGGCACTGCAAGCATTGCGCCTGTGGCTGCGACATGGGTGCTTGCGCGTCGCCGTGCGCTGCGATTCTGGGCCAGTCCTTGGCATTCCTCTGGAACGGCACGACCGAGGCCATTGCCTCAGCCATCCAGCGACAGCCTGCCGCCGTGCGCGGCAGCACACCGTTACGACCTCCGATCATCTGATCTGAACCACGCAATGCATCGCCCATCAGGGCGGTGTCATGCCGTTTGCGCGGCATCGCGTTACGTTCGATCGGAGATCGTGCATGTCTTGTCTCAGCAAGGACTGGTGTCCGGCCGTGTGCCCCTGGGCCCGAGCCGCGATGCTCGCTGCATCCGTCAGTACCATCGCCATCGCAGCACCCGGGCCGTCGGCGACAGCGCCGCTCGACCTGCCGCATCTCATTGCCATCGCCAACACTGGCAACAAGGATCTGCAGGCCGCGTGCTATGCGATCGACACCGCGCGCGCCAGGCTGCTGGGAGCCGGCTTGCGCGCCAATCCTCGCCTGGACGTCTCGGCGCGCAGCGATTTCCTGTTTCGCAACGAAGGCGAGTACGCCACAACCATCGGACTCAGCCAGCAGTTCCCGATCAGCGGACGCCTGCTGCGCGAGAAGGACGTGGCACGTGTGGATATCGCGCTGGCCGAGGCCGAAGTCCAGGAGGCGGCGCGTCGCCTTGCGAACGACATCGCGGTCGCTGTCGATCGCCTGATCGTGCTCGACCGGCAGATCCAGGCGCGCGCTGCGCTGATTGCGATCGACGAACAACTGGTCAAGACCACGCGCAGCCGCTTCAAGGCCGCCGAGGTCTCCGAACTGGACGTCAACACTGCCCAGCTCGACCTGCAGCGCGTCGTGCAAGAACGCAGTCTGCTGCAAAGCCAGCAGCAGGCGCAGCTCGTGACGTTGAACACCCTGCTGGGTCGTGCATCGGCGTCCGCGCTGGACGTCGACGTGTCGGTCACGCCAGCGGACGCGTTACACCCTCTCGAACAGCTCCAGCGCCAAGCCATCGAGTCCCGTCCTGATCTGCACAGCGCGCTGCTGACCAGTGATCGCGCCGAGGCGGAGATGCGACTGGCGAAGGCATCGCGCTGGGAGGATTGGACCGTCGGGTTGGAGCTTTCGCAGGACAAGCAAGTCGTCACCGGCGCACCGCCGCAGGGCGTGAACCGCGCCATCGGTGTGACGCTCTCGATTCCGCTGCCGCTCTACAACAAGGGGCAAGGCCTGATCGCCGCGGCGCAGGCC